>JANQQJ010000042.1 GCA_028284945.1 Alphaproteobacteria bacterium
AAGCCCCTGAACCTGAATATGACAGGGGCTACTATAAGCTCTACGTCGATACAGTGCTGCAGGCCGACAAGGGCGCCGATCTTTCCTTCCTGTGCGGCAATAGCGGCGATGCCGTGACCCGAGAATCGCATTGACCGTGGTGGGCCAGACGGATCAGGGAGCGCGCTATCCCAGCCTCAGCGGTAAGTCTGTTTTCGTAACAGGCGGTGCAACCGGCATCGGTGCAGCCATCGTAGACGCCTTTGCTCAACAGGGAGCGTTTGTTGCTTTTGCCGATATAGACGAGCACGCAGGAAGCGCGTTGGAGGGCCGGTTTGGCGAAGACCGGACACGCTTTACTCAGTGCGATGTCAGCGACACCAAGGCATTGCAGCGCGTCATAGACGGCCTGGGCCGCGGGGCGGGCGGATTTGATGTTCTGGTTAACAATGCTGCGCGTGATGACCGGCATACTTTGGACGATCTGACGCCCGGCGGATGGGATGATCTCATGGCGGTCAATCTAAAGCCGCAGTTTTTTGCCGCACAGGCGGCGGCTAAATCCATGAAGCGGCTTGGCGGTGGGACCATCATCAATCTCGCTTCGAACGCTGCGCTTCTCGGTCTTGCGGGTTATCCCGCCTATGTTGCTGCGAAGGGCGCCATCATTTCGATGACCAAAGCGCTGGCTCGCGAACTCGGTCCGGCAGATATCCGCGTCAACGCTGTTGCTCCAGGTTGGGTGATTACGGAGCGGCAGGAAAAGCTCTGGCTGACACCTGACGCAGAATCGGAGCTTATGGCGCAACAGTCGCTCAAAGCCAGGATAGAACCCGACGATGTTGCCCGGCTTTGCCTTTTTCTGGCGTCAAGCGACAGCCGTTTTATCACTGGACAGTGTCTGGTCATCGATGGTGGGCGAGTTTGATGCCGGCAAGCGATGCGGCGTTGATCGGTGTTGACTGGGGTACCTCCAGCTTTCGCGCTTTTCTTATGACCGAGGGGGGCGATCTTCTGAACAGGACGCGCTCTGCTGATGGCGTTCTGGGCCTCTCAAAGGACGCGTTTCCCCAATTTCTGACAGATCGTTTGCGTGACTGGCTCTCCGGCTATCCCGGTATCCCGATCCTCATGTCGGGAATGGTCGGCAGTACCGTCGGGTGGGTGGACGTGCCCTATCTGACCTGCCCGGTATCTTCAAAAGACCTTACCACGGCGTTGCATTACGTGGGTGCTTTGGAAGGCCACAATGTCTGGATTGTGCCGGGGATCAAAACCATGGCGGCGTCCGGCAGTCCCGATGTCATGCGTGGCGAAGAAACTCAGATTGCGGGCGCGCTATCTTTGCTTGGCGGCGCGGGCGGGCAAGGTTTGTTCTGCCTGCCGGGGACCCATTCCAAATGGGTGTTGGTTGACGGGACGGGCATTGCCTCCTTCGCCACCTATTTGACCGGCGAACTTTTTGCAGTGCTGGGGACGCACAGCATTTTGAGGTTTGACGACGGGATGACTGTGGATGAAAGCGCTCCGGCGTTTCTAAACGGCATTCAATTTGCAAAAACACCAGGTGGTTTGCCCCATCATTTGTTTTCCGCACGGGCAAGAGTACTGACCGGTGAGATCGGATCGGATGATGTGCCGTCATACTTGTCCGGGCTGTTAATTGCCCATGAGCTCATGGCGGCAGCCGGTATTTTTGGATTGGACAAGGACGTGACCTTGATTGGCGATCCGTCGCTGACCCGCACCTATCAGAGCGCTTGTAACCATCTGGGGATCGCTGCGACGGCCGTAAATGGTGAACAATGCGCGCAGCGCGGTTTGCATGAGTTTTCAAGGCACCTGTCCCTTCGCTCCAAGGGGACGGCAGATGCATGACAAGTTGGATTACTGTCTTGATTTGATGCCTGTCGTCGCCATTTTGCGCGGCGTCCGGCCCGATGAGGTGACCGGTGTTGCAGCCGCGTTGGTAGCTAGTGGCATTTCCATCATCGAGGTGCCGCTGAATTCGCCGCAACCGCTGGAGAGTATTGCCGCCCTGGCAAATCTGTCGAGTGAAGATCTGATGGTTGGGGCTGGCACCGTTTTGAAGCAAGAGCAGGTCCATCAGGTCGCCGACGCCGGAGGCGAGATCATCGTTTCGCCCAATATGGACCCCTTGGTTATCCGGGCCACAAGAGCTGCAGGCCTTGCCTCTGCTCCGGGGATTTTGACGCCGACCGAAGCGTTCGCGGCCCTGGATGCCGGCGCTGATGCGCTGAAGCTCTTTCCTGCTACCGTCGCTGGACCGTCCGGCGTGGGGCAGCTGCGCGCAGTCCTTCCGTCAGGAACCAGACTTCTTGCTGTTGGTGGTGTCGCGGCTGATAACCTGCGGAATTATTGGACGGCGGGAGCATCAGGATTCGGCCTGGGCGGCGCGCTCTACCAACCCGGCGACCAGCCGGATGACGTCGCGCAGAAAGCATCGGCAATCACACGCGCCGTTGTATCGCTTCAAGAAGAGGGGGAGGGATAATGGAACCGCGATGCGTTGTGGATTGCGCCAATGTTCTGGGCGAGGGCCCGGTATGGAGTGTGTCGGATCAGGCGCTCTATTGGGTAGACATCAACGGAAAGTGCTTTCAGCGATATGATCCGCTGACAGAACATTATGAACGCCGGGCATTGCCTATGCGTGCAACGGCGCTGACGCCTAAGAAAAGTGGCGGCTTTCTGTTGGCAACTGAAAACGGCCTTGCTGATTACGATCCGGCTTCGGGATCGCTTGATGTCTTTCTCGACCCTGAGCCCGACCGGCCTGACAATCGATCGAATGACGGCAAGTGTGATCCACAGGGCCGATTTTGGATCGGCACCATGGACAATAACGTCAAGCCCGGGCAGGGCGCTCTATACCGATATGATGGCGACGAGTGTGTGCGCATGCTCGATGGCATCGATATCGCCAATACGCTGGCATGGGGGCCAGAGGGCGTGTTCTATACCGCTGATTCACTTGCCAAAACGATCTATGCCTTCGACTTCGACGCGGATAAAGGCGCGATCACCAATCAACGGATCTTTGCTGAAATGACAGACGCCGCATTTGGGCCGGACGGGTCTTGCATCGATGCGCAGGGCTACCTTTGGAATGCCCAATGGGATGGGTGGCGCATCGTTCGTTATGCGCCTGACGGGTCGATTGACCGAATTGTCGACATGCCGGTCCAGCGCCCGACAAGCTGCATGTTCGGTGGCGCGGATTTGGCAACGCTTTTTGTAACCAGCGCCTCTGAAGGCCTGAGTGCTTCCGAGCAGGCGGACCAACCGCAAGCTGGCGGCTTGTTCGCTTTGGATGTGGGCGTATGCGGCGTTCCAGAAGTCCCGTTTGCGGGATAGGCGGATGAAACTGGGCGTCTGCTATTACCCTGAACACTGGCCTGAAGACATGTGGGCAGAGGATGCCGCACGGATGGCGGATATCGGGCTGTCCAAGGTGCGGATCGGCGAATTTGCCTGGAGCCGGATTGAGCCGGCGCTGGGAATATTCGATTGGGGGTGGTTGGACCGGGCGATCGAGACGTTGGCAGGGCACGGCCTGGAAATCGTTTTGGGGACTCCGACAGCCACGCCGCCAAAATGGCTGGTTGATCGCCAACCCGATATGCTTGCGCTCGATCAGCATCGGAATCCGCGCCGGTTCGGATCGCGGCGGCACTATTGTTTCTCAAGCCTGTCCTATCGCCGGGAATGTGCGCGAATCGTCACAGCCGTCGCAGAGCGTTACGGCGAGCATGACGCGGTTACGGCGTGGCAGACCGACAACGAATATGGCTGCCATGATACGGTCGTCAGCTATTCGGCGCATGCCGCTGCGGCGTTCCGCCGATGGCTCGAACACCGCTATGGCGATGTAGGAAGGCTCAATGAAGCGTGGGGAACGGTCTTTTGGAGCCAGGAATACCGGTCATTCGACGAGATTGATCCACCTGCGGGAACGGTGACCGAAGCCAACCCGGCACACCGTCTGGATTACCGCCGGTTTTCGTCCGACCAGGTGGTCTCGTTCAATCAAATTCAGGTCGAGATTTTGCGGCGACTGTCACCCGGACGCGACGTTCTGCATAACTATATGGGGTTCTACGCTGGCTTCGATCATCATGCCGTCTCAGATGATCTCGATATTGCCGGTTGGGATAGCTATCCGCTTGGCTTCCTCGATCAGGGTTGGGATGACACTGCCACCAAGCAACGTTATCTGCGTCAAGGACACCCCGATTTCGCCGGCTTTCACCATGATCTTTACCGCGGTTGTGGCCGATTGTGGGTGATGGAACAGCAGCCGGGTCCGGTTAACTGGGCCCCGAACAATCCGGCGCCGCTTGATGGGATGGTCCGTGCCTGGACCTGGGAAGCGTTCGCCCATGGTGCCGAACTGGTGTCTTATTTTCGCTGGCGGCAGGCGCCGTTCGCACAGGAGCAAATGCACGCCGGCTTGAACCGACCTGACGGCACAGAAGATCAGGCCGCCGCTGAGGTGCGCCAGGTCGCCCGGCAAGTGGCTATGCTGGGTGACATTTCCGGTGTTGAACCCGCGCCGGTGGCTTTGGTCTTCAGCTATGAAGCGGACTGGGTGATTGGCATTCAGCCTCAGGGTAACGGTTTCGCGCATTTCCAACTGGTATTCGAATGGTATTCCGCGCTTCGGCGATTGGGATTGGATATCGATATCGTTTCACCGAAGGCTGATCTCTCGCCCTATCGACTGGTGGTTGTTCCTTGCCTGCCAATTCTGGACGATCAATTTGTGACGAGAGTCTCGCAGCTGGATGTGCCCGTTGTTTTCGGTCCCCGTTGTGGCAGCAAGACGGTCGAGTATCAGATTCCGGAGGGCCTGCCCCCAGGCCCCTTGCAGCGATTGATGCCGATGAGGGTACTGCGCGTGGAAAGCCTGCGCACCGGCACTTCTGAAAACGTGTTGCTTGACGGCAATCTCTATCAGGCGACGGTCTGGCGGGAGCATATCGAAAGCGACCTGCCGGTACTTGCCACCTTTGATGATGGCAGACCTGCCTTGGTTTCAGCGGCAAATCTGCACTATGTAGGCTGCTGGCCAGACGCTGACCTTTTGCAGGCTATGTTTATGAAACTTTGTACCGAGGCCGGTCTGACAACTGTTGAACTACCCGTCGACATTCGCTTGCGCCGCCGAGGCGACCTGACTTTTGCATTCAACTATGGCCCGGCTGAAGTCGATTTACCCGCCGATAAGGGGCGCGAATTCGTTCTGGGTGGCCAGACGTTGCCTGCCGCAGGGGTCGCGGCCTGGCGTACGGGCGGCTAGAAATTGGCGGTGTTAAGAATGCCGCCTTCGATGCGAAGATTGGTTCCGGTAATATAGGACGCCGCTGGAGACGCCAGGAACACCGCTGCGTCTGCGACTTCTTTTGGCGTTCCCATCCGCCCCATGGGCGAGACGCTATTCGCCCGCTCGAAGGCTTCCGGTGCTTGATTTTTGACCATATCCCAGAAGCCGCCCTCAAAATAGATTGGCCCGGGTGCAACCGCATTAAAGCGGATGCCCTCATGCGCGTGACGCTGCGCAAGCTGTGACATTCGACTGACAAGCGCGGCCTTGAAGGCGCCATAGGCTTCTTCACCCGGCGGAACCCGGTTAAAGTTCGCGGCGATCGAGCCAATGAAGACAATCGAGCCGCCTCCGTTTTCCTGCAGGACCGGCATGCTTAGCTCTTGTAATTTGATGTGCTGGGCGAAGTCGGTTTCAAAGCCTTCCTGCCAGAATTCATCGCCTTGTTTAGTTGGTCTTGTGGAGACATTGCTGACGACAATGTCCAGTCCGCCCAGGGCCTCCACGGCGTTACTGAACCAGCTGCGAACGAATTCGCCTTCACGCATGTCGAAGGCTTCACCGTAACTGGTGACGTTGTTGGCCCTGAATTCCGACAAGGCGGTCTGAAGCGCATCGTCACCGCGCGCGCAGGTGGCGATGTGGCAGCCTTCTTGTGCCAGGGTCATCGCAATTTGCTTGCCGATACCGCGGCTTCCTCCGGTTACAATGGCTCTTTTGCCGGCGAGTTGCAGGTCCATTTCATTCTCCTTGATGTCTAACGAGCACCGAGTCCGCCATCGACCGGGACGGCCACGCCAGACATGAAGCTGGCCTGGTCGCTGGCGAGAAACGCAACGACGGCAGCGATTTCATCCGGGTCGCCATAGCGCCCCATTGGAATGACACTGTCGATGAACTGCTGGGCTCGGTCTGAATTGCCATTGAACATGGCTTCCTCGAGTTGCCGTACCATTTGGGTATCGGTCGGTGCGGGGCAGACTGCGTTGACCCGCACCCCCAGCGGCGACAATTCGGTCGACGCAATTTTGGTCATACCGACAACCGCATATTTACTGGCCGCATAGGCAATAACACTGCGTCCACCGCCGAGTCCGGAGACCGAGGATATATTGATGATGGAGCCCGCTCCCTGATCCCGCATCACTTGTCCTGCGTGCTGCATGCCAAGAAGAACGCCCTTTACGTTGACGTCCATCACCTGTTGGAATTGGTCTTCCGAGACGTCGAAAAAGCTGCCCAGGGGTCCGGAAATACCAGCGTTGTTGACCAATATATCCAGCCCTCCCAAATCCGATCGGCATCGCGAGACGGCCTGGTTCCAGTCCGATGCGCGGGTCACGTCGCCATCGAGAAGGATGACGCGCCCAGGGAACTCAGATGACATGTCTTCAGCCGTGGACCAGTCGGCCGTCGGCAGATCCATGAGAGCGATGCTTGCTCCTTCGGCCAAACAGCGCCCGCCGCAAGCCAACCCGATCCCCGCTGCGCCCCCCGAAATGAGCGCGTACCGGCCTTCCAGCCTTGCGGCTTCGGCTGTTTTTTTCATGATATTCCCTAACCTCTGACCCGGGCTTCGACGTCAGCCACCCGCTGATGATTTGGACGCGCTGAAAGCGAGAACGAGGATGCGTCGCCGCTGAACTTAATCAGTTCCACTGCGTTGCCGTCGGGGTCACGCAGATAGGTATAGAGGGCATTGCCGTTACCCATTATGCCGGTCATGAAGCTATGGCCGGCGGTTTCCAGACGGTGGACTTCCGCTTCAATGTTTTCCACTTCGAAAGCAATGTGTTGCCAACCGGGCGCTGACAGCGGAACCGGTGTTTCTCGCGGCGTTGTTCTGGGGTGTTCATAGGACCAGAGTTCGATCTGGAATGAGCCTGTCATAATCCAGGCGCCTTTGACGGCGACATCCCTTAGGCCCGTTAGCGCGTCACCTTTAGGGTTGTTGGAGAGCTGTATGCGGGCGCGTGGCTCTGCGCCCAACAAACACCCATAAAAGTCGGCCATCGGCCCGATATCGGGGGTGGAAAACGAAACATGGGCCAACCAGGGTGCCCAGCTTTTGTCGGCAATGGGCAGGGCCTCCAGTTCGGTGATGTTGCCGAAGGGGTCGCGCGCATAGCAGTAAAGATTGCCGGTCCCGAGATCGAGCGGGTCTGCGATGGGCCTGGCACCTGCTGCTACGGCAGGCTCAAAAATAGAGTCCATGTCTCCGACCTGTATGCAGACATGGGTGATGCCCTGTTCATTGACGGGCTTTTCTTGGTATGGGGATGGCGCCTGATCCGTGCACTCAAAAAGTTCGAGAAAGCCATTTTCGCCGGCCAGCATCGCGACCTTGATCGTGCCGATATCACCGAACAATTTGCGGGCATCCGCCTCTCTGTTGCTGGAGGTCTCATACTGCAGGACAGGGCGCAGGTTGAATGCGGCACCGTAATAGGCAGTCGCTGCCGACAAATCCGGCACAACCAGGCCTGTATGATGGATTCCCACAATCATTCTGTTTCCTTAGCAGCGTAGCCATGCTGCCCTCTTATTATACAATTAGTCAATAAGGAATTGCCGCAGCATTGCGTTTGCTGCCGAGGGCCGTTCCATGCCTGGCCAATGATCGACTTGGTCGAGTGTGATCAGCTGACCATGTGGCGAGACTGCCGCGCTGGCCTCGAAAAGCTCGGGTACAAATGCTTGATCCTCGCTGCCGTGAATCACCAAAAGCGGACATGTAAGTTTCGGCTCTTCGTTCGCCAGTGACGCTGTTCGGGGACCTCCCGTCGACCGGATTGCGTTGGCGGTATACCAGTTGATGGCCGGCTGCAATCCACCTGGACCAGTCCAGCTTTCCAGATAGTTTTCTTTGTGGGTTTTTGCGATGCGGCCCGCTTTGCCGATCGTGCGAGCAAACAGTCCTTCAAGATCTTCAGCAAGCCGATCCGCTGCGCCCGGCACGCATAACGCATCGATGTAAGCTGATGCACTGGCCTGCACCGGATCGTCCAAAATCGCACGGGCCAGAAGCGAAGGATGCGGCGCGGACAGGGTGGCAAGCCGCCGAACACGATCTTGAAGTTCTTCTGCCGCCCACCAGCCCAGGATCCCGCCCCAGTCGTGCCCTATGAGATGAAAACGCTCCCATTCCAGCGCATCGGCAATGGCGGCGACGTCCGCGATCAACGCGTCACGGTGATAATCTGAAACATTGGTCGGGCGCTCTGACAGCCCGCACCCCCTCAGGTCTGGTGCGACGCAGAACGCATGATCGGCTAGCCCCTCGAGTTGCGGCATCCAGCTTATGGCGCATTCGGGAAAGCCATGTAAAAACAATAATTTGCAATCGCTCGTCTCGGAGCCGGAGAGCAATATGCTATGCTCTAGCCTTGCTGTATGCAGGGTGCGTCTTCTAATATGCATCGGCCAACCGATTTCCTCCAACTCTGAGAACCCCGCCGGTCATGAGCGCCACGACGACGTCAGACAAACCAAAAAAACGGCGCCGCCTTTTACCGGAAGAGCGCAAGAACGAAATCCTGGACACGGCGGCAAAAACCGTTCTGGAACAAGGGATTTCGGCGGTATCCATGGAGCAATTGGCGCGCGATAGCGGAGTCAGCAAGGGGCTCGTCTACAACTACTTTGCCAATCGCAATGAGGTATTTGTCGAGCTGTTGCAAAGGGCCTATGCGGACCTGCGCCGCCGCGGTCAGCGAGAACTGATGCGGGCCAAGAACTTTGAGGATCAGATTCGATATACGACCCGTGCCTATCTGACGCATGTGCAGGCGAATGGCGCCCTGATCCAGCGGCTTTCGGAAGAGACCGCAGCGATGAGTATCCTGGCTGAAGACGAGCGGCAGGCCCGGCGCGAAACGCGCGACCGCCTTGCTGCACGCGTCCACGCCAATTTTGAGCTTAGTCAGGAAGACGCGACGATGGCGACGGACATTTTGATGGGGCTCACAGACGCCGCCGCCAAATATATGGTTGCGGAGAATGCCGACCCGCTTGAGGTTGAAGAAGCGACATTGATCATGTTGCTGGGCGCCATATCCGGGTTGGAAGCTGACCGAGCAAAGTGATCGCCGGGCCTCGGACAAATTCAGTCGACGGTCTGTGCCCATAACGCAGATTACCACGCATAGGCCTCTGGCGCTGGGCCGCAGGGCGGAAAGATTGCATCGAGTTGATCAAGCACCTGTGTGTCCAGTTCTATAGACGGCACGTGCAGGATTGACCGGAGTTGCGCCAGGCTTCCCGGCCCGATGATGGTTGCGCTAACTTCGGGTTGGTGTAATAGCCAGGCCAGCGCGACGGCCCCAGGGGCCTCCCCGAATTCATCGCAAAGGCCTTCGAACTTTTCTATCTGGTCTGCTCGCTCAGCCCGCATGCTTTTCATGTTATCGGCTTGACGGCGGCCCTCAGCTGCCTTTTGAGGCCCGGCCAGAAGGCCACCGGCCAGCGGGCTCCAGGGAATCAGGCCGACACCATATTCCTGACAGGCTGGCAGCACTTCAAGTTCCACCCGGCGCTCAAGCAAGTTGTACAGGCTTTGCTCGGATATCAGGCCCAGCCGGCGTTGCGCTTTGGCCCGTTCATTGGTTTGGGCAATCGCCCATCCGGGAAAATTGCTCGACCCGACATAGGTGATCTTTCCCGCGCTGATCAGCGAGTCCATTGCTTGCCAGATTTCATCAATCGGTGCGGTGCGGTCGATGTGATGCATCTGATAAAGGTCGATGTGATCGACACCCAGCCGTTTCAGGCTGGCCTCGCACGCCATCTGAATATGACGCGCCGACAGGCCCCTGTCGTTAATATCGTCAGACATGGGCTCGTGGACTTTGGTCGCCAGCACCAGTTGATCACGCCGTGAAGTGTCCTCGGCCAACCATTCACCGATGATCCGCTCTGTCGTACCGACACCCAGTTCGCCGCCATACTGGTTTGCCGTGTCGATAAAGTTGACGCCGCCATCGACCGCAGCGGTCAGGATGTCATGGGACTCTTTTTTGGATGTCCGTGGCCCGAAATTCATCGTGCCCAGGCACAGTTCACTCACCTTAAGCGCTGATCTTCCAAGTTGGCGAAATTTCATCGAACGCGGTCCACCGGAACGGAATCAGGGCGCGCGCATGGTTGTGCTGGTATCCAGTTCCTCACTGGAGTCGACGACGCTGAACTGGACCAAGCGCTGTGCCCGCTCGGACAGTTTCTTGAAGTCTTGATAAGTAATGCCGGGCACAATCGGTTCCCTGAACCATGGCGCATAAAGTTCCAGATTAGGGATGGAGCGAATGGCGTCTGAAACATTGGGTGTGCCGCCATGCCAGGCTCGGGTATCGCGGATCATGATGCTGCCAGCCGGTGCGGGGCATACGGTGCTTAGCCGCATCCACTCCGGCTCTTCGGTTAGGCCGGGAATGCGCGCACGGGACTTTTGCGTACCCGGAATCTGACGGGTTGGTCCGTTCAGCCGCGTCACATCCTGAGGCAGGAAATTGATGCAGATATAGGGTGTCGGCAAGTCACGGATGCTGATTTGCCCGCTTGGGTCATAGAAAGCGCTGAACTTGCTGAACCGGTCATCGGCCCAGTCGCGCACATCGGCGTGAAGGGGCTGGTAGTCCACGGCACCGGGCAGGCAGAAGTCGCCGCTGGCCGCACGCAATATGTAGTCGGGGGACCCAAAAATCGCCTCGAGAAGCGTGTGAACGACCGGTATATCGAGCAACATCTGCCATTCAGGCCGGTGCAGTTGGCTGCGAGTCATGCTGGAGCCACCGAACGAATAGCGGTGCGACCCCCGGTTACCCTGGCGGTCCGCGTCCATGGCCAAAATCTCGTTGATGACCGCGTTGCAGCCCTCGCTCAGCATACTGATCTGGTCGTTATTGAGCACATCGCCGATCACGACAAATCCGTCACGATGGAACCGTTTGACGGCGTGCTCAACGTCATCCGGCTTAAGGATTTCGAGGCCGGTGATGCCGTTGTTTTTTTCAAGGTGCGCGCGAAGTTTGACGACTTCGGGGTCATCTTTTGCCCGGTCCATCCAGCCGACAGAATTTGCCATATGGGTCATAATCGATTTCCTGAGTTATAGGTCAGTTTGTTTCTTGTTCGGAAATGTCGGTCGGTTTCGCTTCAGCCCTATGCAGTTCGAGCCCGAGCGCCCAACGCCGCTGAAACCCTCGCCAATAGTTTTCAGTCGTGCCGGAACCGGCTGCATAAGAACCATCATTCGGCACACCGGGGGGTGTCTCCCAAGTGCCGTCATTCGACCGCACCGTGGGAAGCTCAAGATATGAGCGCTTTGCGTGGTCCTGCTTGAGTTCGGAATCCAGAAAAGCAGTAATGAAGTGCTGATTTATCGCGATGATCCGGTCTTTGCGCCACACCGGTTCCGCGAAGGCCTCGGTTAGTTGGAAGGCGGTTGCGGCTTCTGGCGGCGGCGGATTGCCACCCAGATTATGGCGGGCATTGTCGAAGACCAGCATCAGGCGATCGCTGCCGGTCGTGCGGTCAAAGAGACTGCGCACACCATCGGTGTATCCCGAAACGTCATCGTGGCTGCCCGCGATAAAGAGGAGCGGTGCGGTGATGGACGACAGTTCGGTGCCGGTCCAGGCCTGCCACTGAGCTTGCCCGCCCCATGGAGCTATCAGGACCGCTGCGGCGATGGGCAGGGGATCAGCGTCGAAAATTGAACCGCCCTCGGGCAACATGGACGCCAGAAGGCCGTCGGTATTGATATCGGCGCCCGCGCTGACCACCCCACCGAGCCCGCCCAACGAGTAACCAATAAGGGCAATTTGGTCGGGATCGACGGCGATATCGCCTTCGCCGGCTTTTAGCCAGTCGAAGACAGCGCGCTGGTGCCCCGGCCGCTTGGCGATGGCGTTTGCCAGCGCTGCCGGGTCCAATGGCGGGCCGTCCTCATGATCAACGGCGGCAACAATGTATCCTTTTGAGGCAAGGTTCTCCGCAAGATAAGATAGCTGGTACTCATGCCCCATAAAGCCGTGAGAGATCACAACGCCCGGGAAAGTCTCGGCTACGGGCGCTGCGTCGCGGATAGCTATGCCCGGGACCCGATAGCTGATCGGTTCACTTCGCCCCGGCACGGCCGGGAAGGTGACGACATAGGTTGCAGCCTCGGCATCTTCCGTTGATTCCGCAGGATACCAGACCTCGACCGGGATCGGCTGATCATCCCCAATCGTGACCTGGCGGACGCCGACGGGGAAGGGACCAAGCGCAGCAAGTTCCGGGGCGTCAATTCCCGGCACCGCAGGCGAGGAATGGGTGCTGTTCAAGGCCGTGAACGCGAATAGCTGAGCAAGCACCAAAGATGTGCCGAGAACCGCCAGTTTGACCTGCATTCTGTCATCGCTCCGTCGTCTGTAGGGGCATCGCCGTTCCGGGCGCGTTGCCGGCTTTTCAGCCGTCACCCGTGTGGCTGCAGAAACTTCGCCATATTGTCGTAGTAGAAGGCATCCAGAACGCTCTGGTCACATGCCGACAATGAGTCCTCAAACTTGGAGATCGGATCACCGGTCCCTTCGGGATGTGGATAGTCTGATGCGAAAACCAGCATTTCCGGCCCTACCTGATCGACGATCCAGCCAACCGGCTCGCCGGCAAAAGGCGAAACCTTGATCCTGGCTTTTGCTGTTTCGGATGGCAGCTCGGAAAAGGACCGCTTACGTTTCATCAGGGCGGCGGTGAAATCCATGGTGCGCAGCCAAGACGGTAGCCAGATGGCGCCATGTTCCATGGAGATTCCGCGGAGGCGGGGATGCCGGTCGAAAACACCATCGAAAATCATTGCGCCCAGAAACAACTGCACGGTGTTGCCAATTGTCATGATGCCGAGTTCACCCGGCGGCGCGTCGCCCCCGAGGTCGAGGGACTGCCGGCCGTTGTTCCAAAAACTCTTCGATACAGGCTGGTAGTGCCCGCCAGCTGCGACGTGATTGGCGAACGGCACGTCTGCCTCTGAAAACATGGCCCAGACGGGATCAAAGTCCGGATGGGTGAATGAGCGGGCGTTGTCATCGGCTTCATTGGTATCGACGATGAAACTGTAGCACCCGGCGTCAAACCCTTCGCGCATCAGTGCCGTAGACCGCTCCGGTCCCAGGCTGAGCGGGATGTAACCCATGGCCTTCATCCGATCATCGCGCCGGCAGAATTCAGCCATCGCCGTGTTGAGGGTTCGCGCACCGACCTCTAGAACCGCATCGTCGTCCGTATGCGCAATCTGGTGGAAGGCGAACGTGGGCAGCACGAATTGCATCTCGAATCCGAACAGATCAAGGGCCCGCGACCGTTCGTCCGGGTCGAACGCGCCCAGGCGGCTCCAACCGCTTTTGGTGTTGTCCATAAGCGCGGCTTCGAATTTAGCCATGGTCTCGGGATCAGACTGGCGCCGGTGAAACAGCTCGCGGCCGCGATCAATGTTCTCTTGCTGTGCGGGCAGTGTTGTCTGCGCGGTCATAGACGGAATTTTCGCCTTGTCCTCAGCACTGGCTGCGTTGGTCAGAAAGTCTTCCAGCTCGATGACGTGACTGTCGACATCGATGATTCTTCTGTGCCCTGCATATGTCATGACTGCACCCGTTTCGTTATTGACGATTCGTTCAATAGTACCGGGAGCGCGACAGTGTTGCAAGGGTTTTTGCCGTCATATTCCGCTGATTCGACCGCAACGGGCATGTGAGACAGGGTATTTACCCCGGCGACTGCACTACAGCGCTTTTGGCTTCGGCGTGACGCTTGGCAATTGCGGCGATTATTTCGGCGTGCCTGTCTCTGCTTAGATCGTATCGGGCGTAGAAGAAGACCGCGATAAGCGACGCAGCCCCCATCACGGGCCCGCCTGCTATCCCCAACCTGGCGATCACGTCGGCGTCTACCTGGCCGGGAACTGCCTCGAAGGGCATATGGACGAAGACGTCAAGCATAACGCCCGCGAGCAAGTGACCGAACGAATTGGCGGCCTTGGCAAAGAAGGCCCTGGCTGAATAGAACAAGCCTTCCTGCCGCCGGCCCGTTGCCAACTCGTTTTCGTCGATGATATCCCCCAGCATTGAAAGGATGGCAACCACGGCAATGCCCAGCGCCAGCGACAGGGTGCTGCTGCCTGCGACGAGAAGTGGAAGAAGCAACGGCGACTCGTTGGAAGGGAACCAGCCAAGCAGCCGAAGGTCGATGGCAATCTGGGCAAACACCCCAACCGTAATGAGGGCGCCTAGCAAAACCGGCCGGCGGTCGAACCGCCGCATCAAAACCGGCGCAGCCAGGGCCCCCGCCAGCGCAGCTGGTGCTGCAGCCAATCCGAACCAGCGGATGTCCTCCGGCTTCAGTTCCCAGAAATAGGTATTCACGAAAACCCCGAAGGTTTCGAACAGACCGACTGAAATCATGAAACAGAAGAAGCCAATCAACAGAACGGCATAATTGCGATTTTTTAAAGCGCCCCAGATCTCGCGGAAAAACAGGCTGACCGACAGCCGCTCGCGATCAATTGGCGCTGTACTGAGATGTTTGACTTGGCTGAGCGTACCGAAAGCACACAGCCAAATCGTAGAGAGAACCAGGCCGCAAGCGGTGAACACCAGTGGCCCATAGGCGGTGGGATCCAGGTGGCGGGGAATCGAAACGCCCTCGGCATTGAGTGTTTCGCCGGCCAGGAAGTAGCCCCACGCGGTGAACGCGAATAGCGCGCCGGTGGTATAGCCGATCACGGTATTGATGCTGAAAACGCTGGAGCGTTCGTTCTGATCCTTGGTCAGCTCACCGCCGAGGGCCAAGTGCGGTACGGTATAGAGCGTTGCGCACAGGCGGCTGATGATCGTCCAGAAGGTCAGCCAGGCAAAGAGAAGCAGCTGATTTGAGTTTTCCGCGACCGTGGCCGTGTCGGTCAGTGAGTCAGGTGGATTGAAGATGAAATAGAGGGCGACAGCAAGCGGCAGCGGCGCCAGAAACAGAAAGGGGTGCCGGCGCCCGAAACGTGACCGCCACCGGTCGGAGATCAGCCCGGCAATAGGGTCGGAAACCGCATCCCCGAGCAGGGCGAGCATGACGGCGGTGCCGATCAGCGAATTCGAAAGCCCGATGGCCTGATTATAGAAGATGCCGATAAAAGTATTGAACATCCCCAGATAGACGAGTTCGCCGATGGAGCCGACGCCGAAGGCAATCTTAATGCGTTTCGGCAATCGTTTTTGAGTGGTGCTCACGGGTCGCTGTGCATCGGGTGAGGTGTCCTCAGTTGATCCGCGCCGCCCGCCAAACGCTCCGCATTGTTGGCTCCCTGCTAGAAATCCAGCGCAGGGGCGGGGCCTGGGGGACGGGACGGAGCCTCTATGCCCCTAGAAGTTGGCCCAGAGTGTGATGCTCCACTTGCGGGGCATCCCGATAAACTGACCGTTTGTCGCATTGCCGTCCAGAGCGGCATAGGACGTCCCAAGGATGAAGTGGGCGTATTCCTTGTCGAATACATTCTCGACGGAGAAAGTGGCCCCGTAGTTCTCGTCCGGGCTAGCAACGCCGACCCGCAGGTTCAGCAGGCCATATGAGGAGACTTCGGCGAATTCCTGACGGTCGAGATTGGTGTTCTTGTCGTCCTGCCAGTACCACTCAGCCCGGAAGAAGCCAGAGTAGCCGGAATTTGTGATCTGGAAGCCATAGTCGCCGATGATCGAATATGTCCATTTCGGATTGTCGCGAAAGCGTATACCTTCGAGGTCTTGGCGTTCCGCGAACCTTCTGATCTCAATATCCAGATATGTGACGCCAACCGTCAAGGTCAGCCCCTCAATGAAGGCCGGATTATAGACCAAGTCCATCTCTATGCCGCGCGACCGAACCCGGTCGATCGACAGGTTGGTCACGGTGCCGATATCGTCCGACGCGATGGCCTGGAGGTTCTTGACCTGCTGATGGAACAGGGTCGCATTAATACTCAGCGAGTCGTCGAAAAACCGTCCCTTGAAGCCAAGTTCGAACAATGTCGGAATTTCCGGTGGCAGGATCGGCAGACCGCCCAGCACAGCAATGGCATTGACATCGACACTTTCTGCAACGTCGATGCCCGGGCCCTTATAGCCGCGCGAGAACGAGAAATAGGTCATCAGGTGGTCATCCCAGAAGTACCGTAGAATGGCCCGGCCTGAGAAGTTGGTGTCATTGACCGATTGCGCCCCGCTGACATTGGGGCCGAAGAACGGGCCAAAGGGCGCCAGCGGGTTGATCGGGGTCGATACGCGGTCATAGGTCGCCTTCAGTTCTTCGCGTGTCAAACGGCCGCCAAGAATCAAGGACAAGTCTTCCGTAACGTCGATTGTGAACTCGCCGAACAGCGCATAGCTGTCGTTCTTGACCGTTCGCGCAGCATTGGTGCTGACGTTGAAGAATGGCGGAAATGGCAGCGAAAGTTCGATATTCACGGTGCCGTCTGCATCAAGGTCCTGGTGGAAGTAGTAGAGGCCTGCGACGAAATCGACACGGTCGAGGAAACGGCCCGCAAGCCTAAGCTCCTGGCTGAACTGCTCCGATGACGACTCGGTCCCGTTGCGGTCGTTGACGTTTGACAGCGACAGGCTGTCTGCTTCATTGAACTCGTCGATTTTCCAGGTTCGCCAACTGGTGATCGATGTCAGCGTGGCCCACCCCATGTCGTAGTTCATTTCCAGAGCGACGCCGCCGGCTTCTGATTCCTGCAGGATTCTGTCGTCTGCGACCGCTGTCTGTCGGTTGCCGACGCCGGGCACGATACCGAGTGAGTCCAGCGCATCACCAAGCTGCAGAACCGGTGAATTCAGGGCAAATAGCAAGGCGATTGAAGGTGGGCCAGCATTGCGGAATGTCGGCAGACAACAGCGGTTTTCTTCGCGCAGGATGTCGGCTGACAAAATTGCTTCGAAGTTTTCCGAGGGCGTGAACAGTATTTTTGCCCGCGCTGCCCAGGTGTCCTTGTCATTGAGATCGTCTTCACCGGGAAGGGCATTGTTCAAGATGCCGTCGTGCCGATGCATCGTGCCGGTCAATCTGATGGCGACCTTGTCTTCAACAACCGGCCCGGTCACGCTGCCGCGCAGCTTGACCTCATCATAGCGGCCATAGGTCAGGTCACCGCCGACGCCGAATTCAAACTCGGGCCGCTTGGTCGTAATGTTCACCACACCGGCTGACGCGTTTTTTCCAAACAGGGTGCCTTGTGGCCCCTTGATGATTTCGACGCTCTGAACGTCAAACAGATCGAACAGGCCTTGAGCCTCCCGGCCCATCACAACGCCATCTATCACCGTTGCCACACTCGATTCGAAGCCATCGCTGAAGCTGAAGGTCGAAATGCCGCGTACTTTAGACCCAGTGGCGCGGGATGTGTTCAGCGGTGTCAGATCAAAACCCGGAACGAAACGCACCAGGTCCTGAATCGTGTTGATCCCGGTACGCTCGAAAAACTGAGCGCCGACGACTGATACGGCGACTGGTGTTTCGAGCAGGCTTTCTTCCGTTTTACGGGCGGTTACCACAATGGTCTGGCGCTCTTCTTTCTGGGTGGCTTGTGGCGCAGGGTCGACTGGTTGCGCCTGTGCCGGCGGGGCGCCGGCCACGATTGTGCCCGCTACTAAAAGACAAAATGCCCGTGTGTAATTTATTCCCCAAAAGGTCATGGCTGCTTCCCTTCCCGTCTTTGCCGCAGAGACATTGGTGCCTCGATTTTGGCGGCTTCTTCCCCAGTCGTCTCTTCAGACGCACTATTATAGTATCCGTCAATAAACACTATTACAATAATAGTCAATAAGGAAGACGAGAAGGTTCAGTGTGAAACCCGTTCACTCTCGTCACGACAGGTTTAAGATCTGCCTTATGAGCAGGGAACCGACCTGGCGACTATACGGTGCGGGGTGGGACAAACCGGTTTAGGCCTTCCGATCAGCTGCGCCAGCTAAACAGAGGCAGATAGGTGCTTAGATCTGGATCATGTGCAGGAAGTACCATCCTTCAGGTTCGTGCCCGGAGCATCTCCAGGCAGGTCATGATCGCGCGCCCGGAGTGGTAGGCGGCCTTCTTTTCGTCAGCCTTGTTGTTCATGACCCGGCCATTGGGCGCGATAAGGTTGTGCCACTCACCGCCTTCCCAGTCAGCCTGCCGATTGACGATCCAATCGAGCGTTCCGAGGTAGCATTGCGCGTAACGCGCCTCCCCGGTCCGCTGATAGAAGTGAAGGGCGCAGATCAACGCTTCGGCCTGCACCCACCACTGTTTGTCCCGGCGGTAGGCAGGCCCCGTCAACGGCCCGGACGTAAAGAAGCCACCGTGGCGCTCGTCCCATGCATGCCGGTAGGCCGTCTCGAAGATTTCGATTGATGCTTCGACCGATGGTGTTCTTGGCAGGCCAAGCCGGTCGCAGCCCACCGACACCATCCAGACGGCCTCAACATCGTGTCCATAGGCAATGGCGTGCTTGTGATCGCGGACGATCGATGTCCAGTCCCGTGTGTGGTTATCGGTACAGGCTGGCCCCTCGGGCCGAACGACCTTAACCGTCAGAACATCGATCAGTTCTCGAATCCGGTCCAGAACAAGGGGGTCACCGGTAAGCTCGTAGTAATCCAGGAACGCTTCGAAGAGATGGATGTGGGTGGCGTGCCGCTTTGCTCCCGGTGCAATGTTGGACAGGAACCCGATTTCCGGTCTTTGGCATAGCCGCCAGTCCGGCTCGAAGAACTCCAGATAGCCACCATGCTCCCGGTCGTGCGCCTTTTCCTCGAACAATGCGAATAGGTCCCGGGCCATGCCTGCAGCCTCGTCGGACTTCGCCGCCTTGGCGTATTCGCAAAGAGCAAAGAGGACATAGGCCTGGCCGCAGATGTGCTTCTCGGGCATCACCACACGCCCGGTCGGAGCGTCGACTTTCCAGAAGTATCCCCCATTGACCTCGTCACGCATAACGTCGCGCAAATAGATGAATCCGTGACGCGCGGCGTTCAGCGCCTCGGCGCCCGCGAACCCGCCACTTACCAGGCGTGAAAAGTACCAAAACATCCGCGCCTGCATGATCAGCATGCGGTCGTGGCGTTCAGCCGTGGGCCGGTCTAGGCGGTCGCGCGCGAGTATGTAGCCGCCATAGTCATGATCCAGGGCGGCCGGATACCAATAGGGCGTGATGTTTTCGTAGAGCAACCGTTCCAGTAGGGGGACCGTCTCTTCTGGTGTCTGCGGGAGCGGAATGTGCGCGCCGCGCCTCGGCTGAAAATGCGGCAACCGTTTTAACGCCGCATTCGTGGCACGCTGAAAAAACCGCCGTGGCCCGCTCACCACAATAGCCCCTGGCTCACATGGCTGGGGCAGACCTTGCGCCATGCTGTTTCCGGTGATGCACCCTTGTAATGGGCGAGACCGTCCTTCAGTCCAATGATCATCGGCTTATTGTTACTGTAGCCGCCCGGATTGGACTGTGGGTGCTGTTCCTTCACAGACGAAAAAGCCGGTTTCCTTTTGTGGCATCACAAAACGCTGGGGATGCTGACCCAAATAGTTGTAGACCGATATTGTTCCGCAGCGCTCCGCGCCAATGATCAGGAAGTGCGAAAAGGTCATGAAACGCCAAGGTCGTCCACTCAAGGGACCACGGTCGCCGAGGTGTCACTTGAGTGTCAACCTTCTACACACCGGCTTGCCGTGACCGCTCGCGTGCTGCTTCTGGCCGTTGACGGTGCCGTTGCGCCGCTGTTAACCGCGTGGGCCGACCAAGGCCTACTTCCAACTATCCAGCGTCTACGCTCAACCGGTTTCGCCGGTGCGGTCGATGGACCGATGGGCTTCGGCGATGCCCCAACATGGGCGACCGTGCATACTGGCGTCTCGCCTGCCCATCACGCGCGCTATTCCTACAGGGAATTTCGTCAGGGAACATACCAAAAGGTTTTGCCCGTCGACGCCGACCTGATGGCCGATCCGTTCTGGGTTGCGCTCAGCGAGGCCGGCAAGCGGGTTGCTGTTCTTGATATGCCCAAATCTCCCCGGCCCGACGACTTGAACGGGGTATTTCTTGGCGACTGGCTGGTACATGGGCGCGAACACAGCCAACCCGTCAGTTTTCCCGCTGAATTCGCCCAGGAGGTATTGGACAGATATGGCCCGGCGCCACCGAGCATGTGCGGCCTTAACCAGCCGGCGCTAGATGCCCAAGGGTATCAGACGATGCTTGACCGGCTGATGCAGTCTATCGAGATGAAGCGCGATCTTATCCTGTCGATCCTGGACCGCGAAGACTGGGACTTGCTCGCCGCCGGCTTCAAGGAATGCCATTGCATAGGTCATCATGGGTGGAACCTGCACGACCCGGAACATCCGGCCTTCGACCCTGAGGTCCTCGAAGTAACCGGTGATCCATTGCTACGGATCTATCAGGCTGTAGACGAAGCGATCGGTGAGATCATTGCGCGTGCCGGCGCCGGCGCTACCACGATTGCATTTACACCGCTGGGCATGGGGCCCCACTATGGCGCGTTCCAGATGCTGTCTGAAATCCTGGCGCGATTGGGTCACTCCGGTAACGTCTTTGTCCGCAGCGCAAGGCGCCTTATTAAGGCACTGGCAGGACCGCCCAAAGCAACGCCAGGCCCGGCCGGTGATGGACCCCCATCGGAAACCGGGGTGCGAACCCGGGTCAAAGAGGCATTTGAGTCGAGACGTCGCTGCCTGACCGTCGACCTGTCCGAACACATTAGTGGGCTCAGGTTGAATCTCGTCGGGCGCGAGCATAGGGGGCGCGTAGATCCTAAGGACCGGCACGAGTTTGAAGACCAGCTGATCGCCGACTTTTCGGCACTGAAAGACGCCAATTCAGGCCTGCCACTGGTCGACCGTGTGCTGAGAACGCGGGACTACCATTCTGGGCCGATGATTGACCGCCTGCCTGATCTACTCGTCTATTGGAACATGACGCGGCCCGTGTCCGCGGCAGCGTCACCAAAATTCGGCACTCTTAAAGCAACCGGTCCAAAGCGGCGCACGGGTGCCCATCGCGACGGCGGGATTCTGTTTGCCTACGGACCCCATATCGGCCCGGGGACGTCATCAACGGCAGCAATCGACGCCAGGCGGATCGCTCCCACCGTGGCCGGTCTGCTAGACCTCGACTTTCCGCAGAGCGCCGTTTCGCCCGTTCATGAGATTACGGACTGCGAAGCGACTTAACGCTGCGGGCGAGCCGCGAAATGGCGTAGCGTAGAGGGCGTTGGACATATCGGATGGGCCACCTCCAGACGCTTTTGTCGCCGTATGTCCAAGCCAGACAGGCCCGGGACGGAAACAGCAAAAACCGCACCGCCTCTAGCCTGGTTTGCCAGTCCGCCAAGCCCATGAATGATCGCGTCGATGACAGGCCCTGAAGCGCACCAGCCAATGCAGCGTCCCGCTCGAGCCGTCCTGTGCGCCGGCTGGCGGATTCGAGTTCAGCGATCACCGGCTCAGGGATCTCCGCGTGAAGGTCCGCGCGCAAATAGCTGCACATCGTGGCCGCCGCCAACGAAAGACGCCGATGAGCCACCTGCGTCACGAAACGATCCCAATCAATGACGCGGGCGGCCGCGATGGTCAGCCAGGCGTCGCAAGCCCACCGTAAATTGGCCCGGTGTCTCGACGTGCTGGCCTGGCTGAGAATCGCCACCAATTGATCGGTCGGCGACGCCACGCGGACGATTTCACCGCCGACCTCCACCGGGATGGACCGGGCCACCACATCGCTGCCTTCATTCGCGTAGCAAGGGTGATCGGCCAAGTCGCGCATTAGTCGAAGCGGTAGCCCGTCCCTGTGCTCAAAGGTCTCAGTTGTCGGGCTCCTGTCCTGAACATGTGCGCGGTTGAAGCCTGCTTCGGCCAATGCAGATGCCACGCCCGAGGTGGTTTTACCAACATAGAGCCTCAGTTCGTGGCAATGCCTATGCGCTGGCTCGCGATATGCGGTTACTGCCACCCCGGCACCCCCGATAAGGACAAATTGAACGCCCTTATCCGCGAAGGTCTTCACGAGGCGGGCGAGGATCGTCTCAATCGCGCCCCAGCGCAGCTCTTCTCGAAAAGCCGCGGCGCGCAAATAGGTGCGCAACCCATCCGGAACATCCACGCCACTTCGTGCGATGCTGTCATTGATCAAAGGAAGCAGACCCTTGAGGCCCCGTTGGTCGGCCTCTAAAGCCTGTCGCGGGTCGCCGACCATCTGGGTCCAAGACGACCACGCAGCCGCCGCGGCATCGCGGTCCAGCAGGCAGAACCGCAACAACAGGGTATCCCTACCATCAGGCAGCAAGATTCTTAGCGCATCGATGAAACCCTGCGCGGTTGGCAAATTCGCCATAGCAAACCAGGCCCTAACTCGGCTGAGGGCTTCGCGCCCGTTGCAGCCGTGCCTGAATGAGGCGCATCCGCTCTTCCGCCTCTCCATCGCGATTGCGGCTCATATTGGATCCGTGAAGGCGGCGGCGAACCGAATGTTGCGGCAACACCTCCAGCTTGGCGCCAGCCTCTTGAGCCCGCATCAAAAAGTCCAGCGCATCAAGGTGGAAAAGATCCTCGTCCAGCATGCCAATCCGGTCGAACAGGTCGCGTTTGACTACGGCAGAGTTTAACCACCCGGTGTCGCGTGGCGCATCAAGTTCGTCGCGCAACGCGTCTGCTTCCTCGGCAACTTCAAGCTCCCAGAAATGTTCTGCCTGGGTCGTGCATAGGCTGATGTCAGGATCTGCATCGAAGCGTGCCATCTGTAGCTCGAGCTTTTCTGGCAGCCAAAGGTCGTCAACATCCAGAAGCGCGATGAACGCCCCTGATGCTATTGCGATCCCACGGTTACGGGCGGCAGCGGGTCCCCGATTTTCCTGGCGGACTGACCGCACACGCTCGCCCAGACCGGCGATGACCTCATCCGTTGAATCGGTCGAACCATCGTCAACAACGATGATTTCGATTGGCCGATAGCTCTGTGCCTCAATGCTTTCGACGGCTTCGGTCAGAAACCGGGCGCCGTTGAATACCGGGATGATACAGCTGACGAGCGGACGGGAAGACACAGGCTTGCGGCGGAGCGTCAGCGTGCGGTTAAGGTGTCGGGCAGCGGCGGGTCGAGCGCGAACAACTCAGCCATATCCTCATAGCGTTGCAGGCTTGGGGGCTCGTAGGGCGATTTCGACGCGGTGCCGTCCGGTGCCTGGGATGCTTCTGCGTCGCCGTCCGCCGGCACCACCAAGTTGGCCGCTTGAAGTTCACCGACGAGGGTCCCGAAGTCGGAGAGCGCCGTTTCACGGGAGACCTCGTGCCGAGCCAGGATGGTATCAACGATCCCGCCACCGTTGTGGCCAGCCTCAATGCCACTCCAGATAAGCCCGCCGACACCACCCAGGCTATAATAGATACCTGTCGAGAGGTCGATGATGATTGCCTCACCATCCATGACCTTTGCAGTGACTTGGGGTTCGTTAACTCGAACTCTTACCGTTTCAAGATCCATGCGCGTGCAGCCCCTTATTGTTTTCTTCGCAACAGCAATAGCATAGCGCTCTCTGTAAGCGAAGAACCCCCTGTATTACGGGCCCAGTCTTCTTACGCTCACATGCCCAGCAATTTGCGGTATTGCTGGTCGTATCTGTTCAGGCTCTCCTCGATACTGAATAAGTCGACCGCCCGGCTTCTGGCGTTCCCACCCATTTCATTCAACCGATCCAGCTTGGATAGGAGTTCGTTCTAAACATCATACTTACGCCTCTCCCAGACCCGCCGCAGCACGCTGCCGCGATAACTCTGAATCACTCTGAATGTATGCTTTATGCGCCAGCGCAAAAGGCGCCAAAAGCTGTCCGTACCGCAGTTATAGAGCAAATCGAGATGATATTTCTTCAGCGGCGCGGTTATGCCCGCCGCGAGACGCGACAGCCAAAGCGCCCAGCGTGACCGCACGATGAAGATCGATCGCCTATGATGCGTTTTGGCACGGAGGCCGGGCCGGACGGCAAGGGGCCAAGCAAGGCCAAGAAGCTTTTGCGCCTGATAAAGCCGCGCCGGAAGAATATGGCCCAAGCCCGCTGAAGCGAAAAGGCCTTCAAGGACTTCCCAGTCGATGTCGTCAGTATGACGTCCGCAGATTTCGGCCAGATCGAGGAGCTGCCGAAGCCAGACGAAGGCAAACAGGTGCCCGCGGTCCTGTATCTGCGAATGAAAAACGTTGTGCCAGACCCGGTGTGTGGGCGAGAGGGATTGAACTGTGCCGCCGGAACCGTCCAGCGGCCTTACGTCCGGCCAGACCGCCTCCGGGCGCAATAGATTGCGCTGCTGCCCGACATATCTGTGCAGTTCGACTGCAACAATGCCACCGGACCGCTCAAGGGCCGGAAAGGCATAGTTCCAATCCTCGTCCTCACCATCTTTTATTCTATACCCGTCCTTCATCATCGCGTCAGCGACGTCCTGTAAGGACGCCTCGGGGATAAGCACGTCGAGATCTCGCATGGCGCGCGCACCGATCGTATCTTGCCCGGCTTCATACAGGAACGCGCCGCCTTTCAGGGCAACGGGGGTAACACCCACACCGCGGCAGATCTCGGCAACATGATCGGCTTCGGCGCGGATGCGCTCGTTCAATATCGCGTTCATCTGGTAGCGCCGCTGCAGCGCCCCCCTGACGGCATCCGGCAGGCTGTCCGTCAGGTTCTTTCGCTGCAGTGCCAGCCAAAGCGCAGGCGCAAGCATTTCCTGATCCGCGGTCGCGATCAGCCGCCGCACCGTATCGGTCTGCGCCAAATACCCCTGAAGATCTATAGATGAAGCCTGGCCGTCGCCGGTGGACAGACAGCGGCACAGAAGAAGAAATGCGTTCACCTTGTTTCCCTGATGCAGTTTGGCAGCATACTACTACGCAGCAAAGGAAACGCATCTTTTGAAGCGGCTTTGTCACAGGCAACTTTTTGGCCTTCCTGGGTATTCCTGTGGAGCGATGCCAGCTTCTGGCACCTGATTGCCGACGCCAACGGGCTTTCCGGCGTCTCGCCGCGTTCTAAGTGTCCGATGCGCGTCACGACCTGAACGTCCCATTGGGGTTCTACGGCCGATACAATCCTATGATTTTCGGGCGGCTCTTGTTAGTGTGGCGCACCGTTTATGAGGGGCCATTTGTAAACGTGATAATTTCCTCGGCTTGTGGGGGCCGGATCAATTTGAGCGGACAGCAGAAACATAAACAGGCCGAGGCCCAAAAAGTCGACTATTCGGTGTCGGGCGGTCTGGCGAGCCGTCTTGCGACATTGAACCTGTCGATTGCTTTTACATCCTACCAGTCCGGGCTGCTCTATTTCGTCGGCCGCAACGCCCAGAACGGTATTAACATCCATCAGGCAGGGATGCCGAAGCCGATGGGACTGTGCCTCGACCCCAGCGGTGTACTGACCATGACCGCGGGCTACCAGATCATGCGGTTTGAGAACACGCTGCAGCCCGACCAGAAGATCAATTACCTGTTCGATGTCTGCTATGTGCCTCGCCTGATGCATCTGACCGGTCAGCTCGACGCGCATGATGTCGGGCTCGATGCAGACGGCCAGGCGATCTTCGTCAATACGCGGTTTAACTGCCTCGCCCGCCCGTCGGCAAAGCATTCGTTCGAGGTGGTCTGGAAACCGCCCTTTATCTCTCAGATCGTCGACGAGGACCGCTGCCACCTGAACGGGCTGGCGATGGAAAATGGCGTGCCCCGCTATGTGACGGCTGTGTCCCGGTCCGACACCATCGATGGCTGGCGCGACCGGCGCGCCGATGGCGGCATCGTCATCGATGTCGAATCCGGCGAGATCGTCTGTACCGGCTTGTCCATGCCGCACTCACCGCGGCTTCATAATGGCATGCTATGGCTGCTCAACTCCGGCACGGGCGAGCTGGGGACTGTGAACCTGGACACCGGCGCCTTCGAGCCCCGGGTGTTTTGCCCCGGCTTTCTGCGCGGCCTGAGTTTCCACGGCAATTTTGCGTTCGTCGGCCTCTCACGTCCTCGCTACAAGCGGTTCGAAGGGCTCGACCTGGACCGGCGCCTGGCGGACGCCGATTCCGAGCCGTGGTGCGGCGTCCAGATCATCGATCTGAGTTCGGGCGCCTGCGTCGACTGGTTCCGCATCGACGGCACCATCGGTGAACTCTACGACGTAGAAGTGATACCCGGCGCAGCCTGTCCGATGGCGGTGACGCCGACATCGAACGAGGCTGCGCAACTGATTACCTATGAGGGCATGCCGGCGGTGCGTGCCCCTCAGGATGGCGGGCAGCCTTCCGGCCAGCAGGCGCCCGCATCATGACAGCCGACAGATACGAATTGACCATGCCAGCGACAGATATTCCCAGCGAAGCGGAAGCAAGCACCGTGACCAATATTGAAACCTCCGGAAACTACTTTATCGATTTTGTCCGTGACACGTTGCTGCGCGGCGGGCGGCTGACCAAATGGGCCGGCCATGTTGCCAGCTACGCGCCGATGATCGGCACACAGATCAAGGGGATGCTGGCGCCGGTGCTCAGCCCCGTGCTGGCACCGCTGGCTGAACTGTCCTTCAGCAGTTTCCTGCGGGCCAAATCGCCCGGCCGGGCGCTGGGTGCAGCGATGGTCGCCGCTGGCGCGCTGCTTGCCACGGGTCAGCCGGCCTACGCCAATTGTGTCGAGACGTTCCCGGGGTCGGGCAGTTGGTCCTGTAGTGTTCCAACGGTCACGACCCAGGCGCTGACACCGGCGGTTGGCGGTGGCCAGCTGTCGGTCACCGCCGTGCCGGGCTTTGACATCAACACGGCGGCGGGCGACGCCTTTACCCTGATCAATACGCCGATCGACACCGACATCATTTTTGTCGATTTCAGCGAGTCGACGATCATCGGCGCCGAAAACGGCATCAATGCTGACAATCAGGGCACCGGCTTCACCAGCATATTCTCCTCAAGCGACGTCACGGCGAACAATGGCACAGGCGTCCTTGTCCATACCGGCGCAACGACGACTTATACCGACATCTTCACCTCCGGCACGGTCTATGGCTCGGATTCTGGGATCTACGCGGAGAGTTTCGGCAGCGAAGGGCTGACGATCACCGCGACTGGCGACACCACGGGCCAGAGTGACTACGGCATCAAGGGCTATAACAGATCCACCGCGCCGACGAGTTTTCTCCTCATTGAGCAAGACGCCGGTGCGACGGCCAGCGGCGCTTCCGATGGGATCGTCGCTGCGTCTGCTGGCGGAACACTCACGATCCGTGCCTATGGCACCAGCGAGGTGATCGGCAATAGCGGTGCCAACGGAATCACGGGTTATCTGGCGCCGGGCGGCACCGACCTTTCGATCACCGCATACCACGCCGCCGGAACCGAATACGGCATCTCTGCCAGTAACGCCGGCACGGGTTCAACCGACATCGTTGTCACCGATGGCGGCACAGCCAACGGGACTGACTATGCTGGCATACGCACCTCGAATACGGCATCCGGCACCAGCCTCTCTGTGACCACTGGCCTGGGCAGCACGGTATCCGGCGGCGAATACGGCATCCGGGCGCGCAATTACGGCACTGAAGGGCTAACCATCTCCGTCTCGGGTGACGTAACCGGCACCGATTATGACGGCATCAACGCCTATAACAGCGCCAATGACGTCTCCGGCTCCATGCTGATCCAGCAGGATGCGGACACGACGACAATGGGCGGCGAAGACGGCATTGATGCCGATAACTTCGGCGGTTCGCTGACGATCGAAGCCTATGGCACCAGCATCGGCCAAACCCAAAATGGTATCAACGCGGTCAACCAGGTCGGCACGACTGATCTGTTAATTACGGCCAACAATGCCACGGGCGCCAACAACGGCATAAGGGCCGTCAATCAAGGCACTGGCACCACGAGTGTCACCACCACCGGAATCGTCAACACATACGCCTATGGCGGCGACGGGATCTCCGTCAACAACTCCGCAAACGGTACGTCGCTTTCGGTGACGGTCGAGTCCGGCCAGGTGGACGGCTATTTCAATGGCATTGGGGCGACCAATTTCGGTGCCGGCCCGATGTCGATCAGCACCTATGGCGACGTTTCCGGCAGCGTCTTCGGTATTCAGGCCTTCAACAGCCCGGACGATGGCGTCCAGGATGTGTCACTCTATCAGGGGGCGAACACCACGATCTCCGGTGGGCTGGCGGGGATTTACCTTGTGAACTATGGCGGGTCCGCCACCATCAACTCGCTTGGCTATGTCACAGCTAGTACGGACGCCGGAATCTCTGCGGGCAACCGCGGGACAGATACGGTCGATCTCGATGTTACCGCCCATGATGTCCATGCCGGGCGCGCCATTGTCGTAGAAAACTTTGGCACTGGTGAAACCAACGTTACGACAACCGGCACCGTCACTGGCACGGCAGAAGACGGTATTCTCGTTACCAACACGACGCTTGCCACCAGCATGTCCGTTACGACCGGAGTCGGCGGTTCTGTCAGCGGCAATCAATACGGCATTGATGCACGGAACAAAGGCACTGGCGGGCTTACCATCAGTGTTGGCGGCGACGTGACTGGCGACATGGCCGACGGCGTCAATGCCTACAACCGGGTAAGCGGTGTATCCGGCTCTTTAATCCAACAGGCGGTCGACACAACGACGATGGGCAACCGGGACGGTATCAGCGCAGAAAACCGCGGTGGCGCGCTGACCATCCATGCCTATGGCAGCAGCGTTGGCTATGTGGATGGCGCGGGCATTGATGCTTTCAACGGGGCGAGCGCGACCGATGTGACGATTATCGCCAATAACGCATCCGGGGCAACCTATGGGATTAACGCCTATAATAACGGTACCGGGTCATTATCCGTTACGGCGACGGGCGCCGTCAGCGGCGCTCAGGACGATGGCATCCGCGCTCAGAACATCTCGGAGAGCACGACCCTAAGCGTCACTACTGAAGTCGGTAGTACCGTTTACGGAAAGCGTCACGGCATTAATGCTCGAAACTATGGCACGGGTGGGCTGACCATCTCTGTCTCCGGCGATGTAACGGGCGATACCGGGCACGGCATCAACGCCTATAACAGCGTCAACGATGACATGGATTCGATGCTGATCGAGCAGGATGCCGACACCATGACCATGGGTATGGACCATGGCATCAACGCGTTGAATGGCGCCGGTTCGCTAACCATCGAAGCCTATGGCACCAGCATCGGCAAGACCATCAACGGCATCAACGCGGTCAACTATGCCGGCACCACCGACCTGTCCATCACGGCCAACAACGCGACCGGCGATGGCGACGGTATTTTTGCAGAGAACTATGGCAGCGGCGCCCTGTCTGTCCATGCCACCGGCTATGTGAAGGGTGAAGGGAACGATGGTATTGACGCCATCAACCACAATGGCACCAGCCTGAGCGTGACGACCGGCATGGAAAGCACCGTTTACGGCAGGGACATCGGCATCGATGCGCAAAATGATGGTAGCGGGTCGCTGACCATCGAAGCGTTAGGCGACGTGACCGGCAAATATGATGACGGGATTGCCGCCTTCAATAGCGTCGGGTCAACTGAGTCCGACATTACGGCGCACAATGTGTCCGGTGGCGAACATGGCATCCTGGCGGTCCACCTGGGCAGTGGTGCGCTGAGCGTCACGGCGACCGGGATCGTCGACGGGGCGGGCGCAGACGGAATCAGCGCCCAGAATACTGACGCTGGCACGTCGCTCTCGGTCACAACCGGGGCGGGCGCCGTATCCGGCGATGAAGATGGCATCGAAGCCCGAAATTTCGGCACCGGGGGATTGACGATCAGCGTGGGCGGCGATGTAACAGGTAATACTGGCAGTGGCATCAACGCCTATAACAGTGTCAACGATGAAGAAGACTCCCTGCTGATCGAGCAGGATGCCGGCACGACCTCGATGGGCATGGACCACGGCATCAATGCGCAGAACGGCGCTGGTTCACTGACGATCGAAGCCTATGGCACCAGCATTGGTGAGACCGGCAACGGCATTAACGCGTTTAACGACGTTGGCACCACTGATCTCACGATCAATGCTTACGCGGCAGATGGCGAGGACAATGGTGTCCGTGCCGAAAACCTCGGCACGGGAGCGACCGAGGTCACCACGACCGGGGTGGTGAACGGCGCGAACTATGACGGCATTCGTGTCAGTGCCTACTCCGGCACCAGCTTGACGGTGACAGCTGGCCCGGGCAGCGTCTCCGGTTACAGGGACGGTATCGACGTACGGAATTTCGGCAGCGGCGACCTGACGATCGTCAGTTCGGCTGCAGTGACCGGCCAGTTGGACAATGGCATCGATGGCCGCAATTACGGCGGCGGTTCCGCCAGTATTACCGTCGAAACGGGCGGTTCGGTCGCCGCTTATGGCTCCAACGGGCTTGACGCACGGAACTTCGGCATCGGCCTTAGCGTCACCACGGAAACAGGCACCACCGTTTATGGTAAGAACAACGGACTCCGTGCCCGCAACGATGGCACAGGCGGCTTGACGGTCTCGGTGAGCGGCGACGTCACCGGTGCCACGGAAAGCGGGATCTACGCCTTCAGCAGCGCCAACGATGTTTCGAGCTCCATGCTGATCGAGCAGGGTGTCGGCACGACCTCGATGGGCATGGTCCACGGCATCAACGCCGAGAATTACGGCGGTTCGCTGACGATTGAAGCCTATGGCACCAGCATTGGCGAAACCGGCAACGGCATTAACGCGATTAACCAGATCGGCACGACCGACTTGTCCATAACCGCCAATAATGTCAGCGGGTATAACGACGCGATTCAGGCGCAAAACCTAGGCACCGGCGCGACCAGCATCACGACGACGGGCATTGTCAACGTCACGGGCAATGGCGGCGATGGGATCAGTGCGGTCAATACCGCTAGCGGCACGTCGCTCTCAGTGACGGTTCAGTCAGGACAGGTCAACGGTCGTTCCAACGGTATTGACGCGAGGAATCTGGGGTCGGGCGATCTGTCAGTCAGCACCTATGCCAGTGTCTATGGCAACAACTCTGTAGGGATCTTCGCGCTGAACACGCCCGCCGACCCGACGAAATCGGTCTCCGTTTATCAAGCTGCCGGCACCACCGTTTCGGGCGGGGGTGCGGGCATTTATGTCCGCAACGAGGGCGGCGCAGCGACTATCACCTCCTATGGCTATGTCACGGCCGTAGCCGACGTCGGCATCGGCGCTGCCAACGACACCGGTACCACAGATCTCCATATAACTGCGCATGACGTGATGGCCCGGCGCGCCATTTCTGCGGAAAACCTGGGCACCGGCGAAACCAGCGTCACGACCACAGGGGCGGTCACCAGCACGAACGGGATCGGGATCGAGGTCACGAACACGGCGGCTGCCACGTCCATGTCTGTCACGACAGGCCCGGGCGCGGTCTACGGCGCTGGTGAAGGCATTATTGCCAACAATCAAGGTTCGGGCGCGCTGATGGTCTCAACGACCGGTGATGTGACGGGCGATGGCAGCACGGGATTAGAGCTTAACAATGAGGGGACGTCCCTTACCCTGATGACCGGGCCTGGCACGATCCTGGGGCAGTTGGCGGGCATCGAAGCGCGCAACAACGGTACCGGCGATTTGAATGTCTCGATAGGCGGCGACGTCACCAGCCGGTACAGCAACGCTGTTGTGGTCTTCAACGCCTCTGCCGACCCATCAAGTTCAACAATGGTCCATCAGGCGGCCGGCACGACCGTGATGGGCATGGACACCGGCATCCAGGTCTTTGAAGGCCCGGAGTCCCTGACGATCCAGGCCTATGGCAGCGTGATCGGCGATTACGGCAACGGTATCCGGGCTGGCACCACTGGCGGCGGCCTTTCCGTGACGACGGGCGCAGGCGAGATCCGCGGCTATTTCGACGGTATTACGACAGTTAACCGGGGCACGGGAGCGACCACCATCGAGACCGGGTCGGGCGCGGTCAATGGTCTGTCGGGTCAGGGCATTTACGCCCGGCAACTCGACGGCACGTCGCTCTCCATCACCACCGGAACAGGAGCGGTCTACGGCTTCGACAATGGCATAAAGGCGCGCAACTACGGGACAGGCGGGCTGACCATTGAAGTCGGTGGCGATGTGACAGGCGATACCGGATACGGCATCAATGCCTATAACAGCGCCAACGACGTCTCCGGCTCCATGCTGATCACCCAGGCTGTTGGCACCACCACAATGGGCATGGTTCACGGCATCTATGCCGACAATTTCGGCGGCTCTTTGACCATCGAAGCCTATGGTACGTCGATAGGCGAGTCCGTGGACGGCATTCGAGCGGTCAACAATGCTGGTACGACAGATCTTTCCGTTACCGTGCATTCCGCGACTGGCGAAAGTTATGGCGTGCATGTCGACAATTTCAGTGCCGGTACAACGTCTGTCGCGACAACAGGAGACATCAAGGGTTACACGCGTCACGGGATTGACGCCGGGGGCCTTTTGGGCACGGGTGATATGAACGTCACCGTCGCCAGCGGGACGGTTTACGGCAAGGCGTTGGGCATCGCTGCCCGGAATTCTGGACTGGGGTCGCTGACCGTGGCCGTTGCAGACGGTGCGACCGTCACCGGTAATGACAGCAGCGGCATTTTCGCCCGCAATTCGGAATATGGCACCAGTCTCACGGTCACGACCGGCACGGGGGCCATTATGGGTGGGGACAGCGGCATTGCTGCTACCAATCTTGGCAGTGGTGGCCTCCACGTTTCCGTTTCAGGTGATGTGACCGGCAACGGCTTTGCGGGCATTGAGGCCTATAACAGCGCAAACGATGTGTCCGGTTCAATGTTGATCCAACAGGCGGCTGGGACAACCACGACCGGTCAAGATTACGGCATCTATGCGTATAACCTTGGCGGCTCGTTGACCATTGAGGCTGAAGGCAGCACCGTCGGCGAGACGGGCGATGGCATCAATGCGATCAACGCGGTTGGCACCACTGATCTGTCCATTACGGCAAACAATGTTTCGAGCGATGGTTTCGGCATCAGGGCTGACAACAACGGCACTGGGGCAACCAGCGTAACGGTTTCCGGTGCGGTCACCACATACGCTCCAGACAGCACGGGAATCTTTGTCTCAAACACCAATGCCGGATCGAGCATGGAGGTGACAACCGGTCCGGGTGCCGTCTATGGCTATAGTGACGGTATTGCAGCGCGCAGCTACGGTTCAGGGCCGCTAGCGGTTTCGGTTTCCGGTGACGTGACGGGGAAACTTGGCTACGGGATCTACACCTATAACCAGGCGAGTTCGACGCTGATCCAACAAACTGCGGAAACGTCCACCTCAGGGCGGAACGGCGGCATTCGTGCGCGGGGCCTTAGCAGTTCGCTGACAATTGAAGCCTATGGAAGCACGACGGGTGAAAACGTGAGTGGGATCTGGGCCACGAATGAGACATATGCCACGGACCTGATCATCCGGGCGCATAATGTATACGGCTACGCCTACGGGATTCGTGCAGAAAACGAGGGCGCTGGCGTCACTGACATAAATGTTACGGGTACCGTCAGGGCATCGACCTTGTTCACCGGCATCAAGACGCAGAACACTGCGTCCGGGACAAGCATGAGTGTCACGACGGGAGCCGGGACAGTCTACGGTCTCATGACCGGCATTGACGCAGATAACAACGGTACTGGCGGCCTGACCATCAGTGTCGGTGGCGACGTTACCGGTCAGGATGTTACCGGTATCTTGGCGAACAACAGCGCGAATGCAGGTTCCGGACCCCTGTTGCTTCAGCAAGCCGCAGGATCGACAATAACGGGCTTCCAGGATGCCATCACCGCGACCAATGCCGGCGGGGCAATGACCATTGAGGCCTACGGCACCAGCATCGGCCGATATGGAAACGGGATTACGGCTCTTAACAATGGTGGCACGTCGGACCTCGCTATCGTCGCGAACAATGTTGAGGGCGACCTATATGGCATCAGCGCCACGAACGACGGCGACGGTGCGACGAGTGTTACCACGACCGGTCTGGTCGATGGGGATGGTCGTGACGGTGTCTTCGTTAGGAATTCCTCAAGTGGGACGACTATGTCGATTGCTACCGGTCCAGGTACGGTGTCCGGTAGGCAAGACGGCATCGATGCCAATAACCAGGGCACCGGCGGGTTGACCATTGAAGTCGGCGGCGATGTGACAGGCGATACCGGATCGGGCATCGACGCCTATAACAGTGCCAACGGCACCTCCGGCTCCTTGCTGATCACCCAGGCTGCGGGAACGAAAACTGAGGGCGCGGGTCGGGGCATAGACGCCTACAATCGTGCCGGTTCTCTGACCATTGAGGCCTATGGCACGACCATCGGACAAACAAGACAAGGCATATGGGCAGAAAACTTCCTGGGTACAAATGACCTGACGGTCAAAGCGGGCAATGTTGAAGGCAACCTTGAGGGAATTTTCGCGAAAAACAGCGGCTCCGGTCTAACCAGCGTCGACGTTACGGGCACTGTCACCTCCGAAGGCTTCACGGGCGTTAGTGCCTATACCCGTGGAGATGGGCTGACGATCAGTACCGGTGAAGGGGCTGTGAGCGGAGGGTACTTCGGTATCCGCGCCCGTAATGTTGGAACTGGCGCAACGACGGTCACGACGTCGACGGGTGCGATCACCGGGCAGGGCGTTGGCTACGCCTACTACGAGTATGACGACGGAATTTATGTCGGCAACGCGCCTACGGGCACTACATCGCTCACGGTTACCACCGGTACCGGCAAGGTCCAGGGCAAAGGGTCGGGCATCAATGCCGTGAACAGGGGTTCGGGCGAGACGGAAGTTGAAACCGTGGGCGATGTCATCGGTGAGGACCGTGACGGGATCGCAGTCCAAAACACAAGCAGCGGCACCTCAATATCCGTTACGACAGGCCCGGGCGAAGTGAAGGGTGGCGACGACGGCATTGATGCGCGCAATTATGGTACCGGCGGATTGACCATCTCTGTCTCCGGTGATGTGACCGGTCAGGGGGGCGACGGCATCAACGCCTATAACAGCGCCAACGACGTCTCCGGCTCCATGCTGATCACCCAGGATGCCGAGACGATGACCATGGGTATGGACCACGGCATCAATGCCAACAATTATGGCGGCTCGCTGACCATCGAAGCCTATGGCACAAGCATCGGCAAAACCTACGAAGGTATTAGAGCCGTGAACCAGATCGGTACCACCGATCTGTCCATCACCGCCAATAATGTCCAGGGGCAGCAGAACGGAATCTTCGCCCTGAACCAGGGAACCGGGATGACCAACATCACGGCCACCGGCGCGGTCAGCGGCTATGGCGACGACGGCATCTATGTTCGGAATTCCGCCTTGGGCATGGGCATGTCTGTCACGACCGGGCCGGGCACGGTTTACGGCCGGGATGCAGGCATCGAGGTAGACCACTATGGCACCGGTGCGCTCACCATCGACATCGGCGGCGATGTCACGGGCCAGTACGGCGCTGGCGTGTTCGCCTTCATTACCAATGACGCTTCCGGGCCTGTGCTGATTACGCAAGCGGCCGACACGACGACGAAGGGCTTCGACGACGGCATTGTCGGCTTCAACACCGGCGGCGACTCGCTGACGATCATCGCAGAAGGCACCGTCGAGAGTGGAGACGGCAGGGGCATCACCGGACTCAACCTCTCGGGTACGAGCGATCTTTCGATCACGGCCAACAACGTCTACGGCAAGAGCTTCGGGATAGACGCTTCAAACAGCGGTTCCGGCGACACCTATGTCAACGTGACCGGGAACGTCACCAGCACCGGTTCCAGAGGCATCTCTTTCTCTACAGGCAATAACAACACTGGAGATGTCACCATCAAGACCGGGCCGGGAACGATCTCGGGCTACAATGGCGGGATTACTGCCGGCGGTATCTTCGGGTCCGGTGCTATCACAATTGAGACCACCGGCGCTGTTTATGGTGGCTACGGTGATGGGATTGATGCGAACAGTCGCGGCGGCGACCTAAACATCACCACTGGTCCGGGCCCAGTAGAGGGAACGTATGGTATCCTCGGCGGTCAGGACGGCGCGGGTGCATTGTCCATTACCACCTCGGGCGATGTGACCGGTACCGCCTATACCGCCATCTGGGCGCAATCGAATGGCAGTAGCTTGTCCATTGAAACCGGGCCCGGTTCTGTCCAGGGCGGCTACCGTGGCATTGCGGCTTACAACTATGGCGCGGGCGCGACCCTGATCACTACGACAGGCGATGTGACGGGCCAGGGGCTGGACTATCCGGGTGACTCTTTTGATGATGGTATCTACGCGATCAATTACGCGGGATCGACTTCGCTGACGATCAATACCGGTCCGGGCACGGTGACCGGCGCCGGGGACGGCATCGAAGCGATCAACTACGGCACTGGCGGACTGGAGATCAATGTTGGCGGTGACGTAATCGCTCAGGGGGGCGACGCCATCACCGCCTATAACAGCGCCAATGACACGACGGCGTCCATGTCCGTGACGCAAGATGCCGGCACAACATCGATGGGCGGGGTGAACGGGATCAACGCCACCCATCTGGGGTCCGGCGGCCTCACCGTGGACATCAATGGCACCGTGATCGGCGGAACAGGCGCAGGCATTGCGACTGCCACGGGCCTGGGCGGCTCAACCGAACTCAACGTCAATGCCGACGCCGATGTCAGCGCCACATCCGGCGTCGCCATCACTAACGATGCGGGTGATTCCACGACGATCATTTCCGGCGATGTTACTGGCGAAATCCGGCTCGGCGACGGCAGCGACGATTTAATGTTCGTCGGCGCCGATCTCTCCGGCATCACCGTCCTGGACGGCGGCGACGACGCCTCGCCTGCGGATGGATTCGTCGACACGGTCACCCTCGATAATGTGACGGCGACATTCAATGCTGGCGGCTTGATCAACTGGGAAGTCGTCGGATTTGTGGATTCGACGGTTACGGTGAACGACCTGGCGTTTGGGGACGTGAATGTCTGCGGTGGATCGACGACGTTCGGTGGCGCCGGCATGGTCGATAATGTTTTGGGTTGCGTATCAGATGACACGATCGAGGTAACAGGCAACACCATCGTTTCGAATGCGATCGAGGGCGCGGGAGGATCCGACACCATCGTTGTTTCAGGCAATGCGTCGGTGGTAGGCGGCGTGTTTGGCGCAGGCGCGGGTCAGGACGGCAGTGCTGCGGCCGACGCTGGTGACGTCATTACCATCAATACGACGGGGACTGTCGGCCTGGTCGATGGCGGCGCAGGCGGTGACAGCATTTCCCTGATTGAAGGGACCATTTCCACCAGCATCGACGCAGGCGTTGGTGACGATACGCTTGTCTGGTCGGGCGGTTCAGTTCCGCTCATCTTCGGCGGCGACGGCTCCGATACGCTGTTGGTTACGGCTGAGTCCTATGACGGCACGCAGGTCCTCGACGGTGGTGATGACGTGTCCATCGAAGACGGCTTCATCGATACGCTTACGCTCAATGGCATTGTGGTTGCGGCTAATGGCAGCGGCATTTTGAACTGGGAGGTCATCGACATTGTCGGCGGTGCCCAACTGACGCTGGGCGATCCACTGACGACCGTGGACCTAAACATCGTCGAGGGCCTCGTCGATATGGGCGCCGGTGCGGTTGATCCTGAACTTGGCGCGCTCAGTGCCATTACGGGTGATATTGCCGTTTCTGAGCTGGGTACGCTCGAAGCCAGTGGCGGCGGTGCGGGCACGTTCGTTGTCGACGGCAACGTCTTAAATATGGGCGCGGTCAGCACCCTCGATGACGGCGCCGGCGACGTCCTGACGGTCACGGGCAACTACAATATCGAGACCGTCCCGGCCGAGATGGAAGGCGACCCGGACATGGTCACCGAGTTCGGCCCGGGCGCGCTCTGGCTCGACATCGACACACCGAACGCCGCGGCCGACTTGCTTGCTATCGAAGGTGACACCGGCGGCCTGACGACGATTACGGTCAACGATATCGGCACCGGGTCGGGCGCCTATGAGGAAATCCTGCTGGTTGATACCGCCGATGCCCAGGGGCACTTCTTGCTGGCCGGCGGAGTCCATACGGCAGGCGCCGTCGACTATGTGCTTGAGACGTCGGACGGCGCTTTCCTGTCGCCGTCGCTGCGCGATGCGCCACAGGGCTATTCGATGTTCGGCACGGCGGTACAGGCGTTTCTCACCCAGGGGGTCGGCACGATGAATGAGCGCATGGGCGCGCTGAAGAAATACCAGGACGGCCGCTACGGGGTCTGGGCCCGGTTCCAATACCTGGACGGCGATGTTGCCCCGGATACCAACCCCGAACCCGGCATCGCCTTCGACATGGATGGCTATCAGGTCAGCTTCGGGATCGAGATGATCCGCAAGGCCGGTAATGGCGGCCGGGTTCATTTCGGCCTGTCCGGCGGCTTGGGTGATGCGGATTACGATCTTGTCGGCGTTGCCAGCCGGACAGATTTTGAATCCGCCCATGTCGGCGGCTATGCGACATGGGAATCCGGTGGTGGCTTCTATCTGGACGCTGTCCTCAACTATCACTGGCTCGATGCCGAGTTCGATGCCCCGGCGGAAGCCGCGACCGCGTCGACGGATGGCGAGGCGCTTGTGTTCTCCATCGAAGGCGGCAAGCGGTTCAGCTTCGATTCCGGCTTTGATGTCATCCCCGAGGTTCAGCTGATATTCGCCGATATCGACTTCGATAGTTTCGAAGACAGCGGTGGCCTCGTCGTCTCCCATCTGGACGGTAATTCGCTAAAGGGCCGGTTGGGCGTACGTCTCCAGCACGCGTTCTCCGCAGGCAATAGCACCACGGTGCGTCCGTTCCTGACGCTCGATGTGCTGCATGAGTTCGAGGGCGACAATGTGATCGACGTGTCGGGCCTTGAATTGACGTCTACCTTCGACGGCACCTCCTATGCCATTGGCGGCGGGCTGGAAGTCGATTGGGGGACCGGTAGCTTCTATGTCAAAGGCAGCTATGAAGACTTCGGCTCGGGTCAGGGCGATATCTTCGACATCATCGCCGGCGCCAAGTTCCGCTGGTAGCAGGGGCGGTAACTCCCCATAGGGGCTTCCATGGAGACTATCGTCGTTTTGAAGACGGCTGCGTGATTCACCTACGTGACTTCGCTGTCGCGGGACGCAGAGATGGTAGAAAGGGCCGACAGGGGCGCGTCTAATTCAGAGATCGAAAACCCTTGGAATACCTTGATGCAAGGCGCTAGTCGCCGGCGGCAGCCAGCATCAGGATTGGAGTCCGGCATGGCGCAAAACTTCTTCTGACATTGCCATCTCCGTAGCGTTTTGTGAGTACGGAAATGGGCATATCCATCCGCAGAAAGGCTTGTAGATTTCAAGTATTAATGGCTTGTATATCCCAATAAATTCGACGAAGAATATTCAATTTATGTAATTGATAAAAATTACATAATATAATTCGCATTTCAATAAGTTGAATTTGGAGAATTTATTCCATTTGGATAATGGAAACCCCTTGGCGTGGCGCGTTAGGCGTGTGTCGGGCCTGAGTGCGATCAGGCTTGCGCTGGCAGATCGGACATCTGCCGTGAGTAACGTAAGTAAGCCCGCGTCTTAGTACCGGGCTCCGCAAAGGTGGGGGCTTTTAAGTGAGCAGATTTAGTCAACTGGCGACGGTCAGTATGATTGCGTTGGGCGCAGGGTTTTCGACATCGGCTCTGGCCGATCCGACAGTTGCGAACATTACGATTGATTTAACGAGTCCCACGCTGGACCTGGTCAGCGAGGCTGGATCACTTCAGGCAGTTGCCTCGTCCAACAACGTGAACTCGGGTAGTACGATTACGGCGGATATCCAGAGTGTCCTGGGCCTCAATACCGCGACCATCGACGATACCGGCAATACGGAAAATGTCGATTCAAACAGCTTTACGGCAACCACCATCGGCAATCAGGCGTTCTCGGAGCTCGATCCTGGTGCGTTAAGCGGAACGGGCCCGGACGATAATGGCGGTCTATCTGAGGTTCGTAGCGGTAATGTTGCCGGCACGACATTTGTCGCTGAGGCGTCGGCAGTGTCACACAGCAATACCATCGATCTGGACGCGGGCGCGACAGGCAATACGATTACGCTCGACCAGAATGTGATCGCGACCGACGTAACAGGCAATGAGGCGCTCAACTATATCGGTATCGATATTGATATCCCGGGTGTGGATGCGCCAACCGATCCGGTGGTCGGCAGTGATATCACGCTTGGCTATGCAAGTGACGAACAGGGTCAGGTCTCAATCGGGTCGGGCAGTGTTACGGCGTCGGCCTCGATCCTGGCGACCACGGTCCAGCTGAATGATGCCCTGGATGACGGTGACGGCGATACGGACGAGACCTATTCCCGGGTGACCGGCAGCGCCATCACGCTGCGGGTTGACGATGATGATGCTGATGACGTGGTGGACGTCGTCGATTCGACTCTGTCGCTTGCGGACAATGCCATCACTGCAGGGTTCACCGGCAACGATGCCGACACCCAGGTCAATCTGACGGCGGGCAACACCAATTCGTTAACCGGCTCGGTCGGTGCCGTCACCTATCAAGCCAATCAGGACACCGGCGATGAGGTCCTGAACGCGGAAGTGACGAGCTCGGTCATTCGGGCGGGTACAGCAGGTAATCCGGTTGAAGACCTTTCCGGATCGACATTGAACGTTGACCGCAATGAGATTTCCGCTGATGCGCAGGGCAACACGGCTGATACAGGCGTAACGCTGACGGGTCTCAACGTTCTAGGGCCAAGCTCGACAGCCACGACACAACCGGATACCGCCAACGAGGTTGCCATTGTGCGCGCCGACATTTTTGCCGTCAGCGAGCAGTCCGACAGTGATGTCGATATCTCGGCTCTGGTTGACGATGCGAGTGAACTTCGGGTGGAGACGGGGGCCGTTGGGGTCGCGGGTGCAGGCTCGACAGTGTCGGTCAATGAAAATGCCGTCGCGGCTACGGCTGGCGGCCATGACGCTGATGTTACGGTCAGCATTACCGAAGAGAACTCCGTTGAGGCCGGTGCAGCGGCCCGGCTGGTCCAGAGCCACAATGCCGACAGTGGTGAATCCAACTTGACGGCCACCATCGGTGATGACACCGGTGGCGGGGCTCAGTTCCTGATGACCGTCGATGTCGCGCAGGGCGCTGCAACCGACGAGATCACCAACAGCACGGTGACTGTGGACAGCAACACCTTTAATGCTAGTGCGCGCGGCAGCGAAGGCTCTGCAAGCCTGAACATCCAGGCAAATTCGATTGATGCGGACGGGTCCTTTAGCGGCGGTGGCAACCCCTCTCAAGCCGGGGTTGATACATCGACTTTTGAGGCTTTCGGCGACGCAGATTTCACTGTCGCAGCAGAACAGGTGTCGCGTGAAGCCACAACCACAGCCCTGTCACAAGCGGCAATCGATGCCGACTTCGGCACTGATGATCCGGACATTACGGCGAGCACTCTAAGCGTATCTGAAAACCTGTTCCGCGCAGAGGCGCTGGGCAATCTGGTGTCGGGCGCAAATCTATCGCTGGATGCCACTACCATCAGTGCCACGGCGGGGATCGCTGTCGGCCAGGTGTTGGGTGGCCGGGATGGTGATCCTACGACGGATGATCCGGGCACGTTGAGCGCAATCACCGGGGTGGACGCATCGCCCTTCATCGATGCAACAGCCGATGCCGGCGCGTTTGAGCAGACGAGTCTGACAGTCGATAACAACATTGCTCAGTCTATCGGCTATGGCAATGTCGGGTTCGCGACAATGACAATCGACGGCAATCAGGTCGATGACAATGGCCAGGCCGGACCCGTAGCGACATCCAGCAGCACGGCCGCTAATGCACAAGGCGGCTTTACCGTCGCACTGGCGCAGGAAGCAGCCGAGCTGGATTTTGACTCACGCGTGCTGGGTAGCACCCTAGTCGATCTGTCTGTTGCATCGACGGGGATTGCTGACTCCGATATCAGCGCAAGCGACAATGCGGCATCGGCATTTGGCTTTGTGAACCAGGGCGGCACGCTTGTCGATATCGATGCGAATTCTCTGGATGCCTCAACAATCGTGAACACGCTCCAGGTGGCGTCAGCGGTTGATGCGACGGTGGAGGTCACCGCAGATGCAGCCGAAATCACCGTGAGCTCGGAAGGCACGGCCGACATCACGAATACGAGAATTATGGCCGACCGCAACACGGTGAGCGCTGCTGTTGACGTCAACACGGTCGACAACCGAATTGATATCACCGCGCAAACCTTGGCGCTTACCGATACAGCGCGTTCAAGCACAACACATGTTGACTTGCCGGTTACATTCGAAGGCGGCGCGACTGCCGAAAATGCGGGCGAAATTGCGCTCGTTAACGTGCAATTCGGTGGTGGCACGTCAGATCTTGACGCGAATACGGTTCAAGCCATCATCGCTGACGGCGCCGGTGGCGTCACAATTGATGTCGACGCTGCAGACGGCGCCTTTATTGGCGGCGTGGCCAGTGCAAGCAACAACCGCATCCTGGCTGATCTGTCGATCAATAACGCAACCAATACCATTGATCTGGATGTCGGCACCATTGACCTGACCGGGGGCACGATCGCGCCCAATGTGGGGTCCAGCGGCCCCGTTGCGACACTGGTGTCCGCTCAGGAAACACTTCTGACGGACAGCTACAGTCTGTTGGACGATCCCGGCACTGTGGGTGTGAACCTAGATGGTGTTAACGGTCTGGTCTCTCAGTCAACCATTGCTGTTGATGGCAATGTCTGGCGGTCACAAGCCGGTTATCAGACCGCCGTTAACACGCTGACTGCGTCATCGACCGTGTTTGAAACAACCGTGAATACGGTGCCATCCACCCGGCTCTATGATCGGAGTACAGCAACCGACCCGGCGATCGACATGCGGTATACGAGTTTCTCTCTGGGGAACCGGCAATACGCCACCGGAACGGGCGGCCCACAGGCTGATTTCAGCGGTGCCGGGTTGAATGCACTGCTTTCTGCCGGCAATGTGGCAGGGGTTTCTGAATCGTCGCTGTCGCTCAGCAACAATCAATTGCTGCTGTCCGGCTGGGCCAATAATGCGTCGAACACTCTTGATCTCGATTTCACCACCAGCAATGCGTCAGCCGGACTGGCCAACTGGCAGGCTTTGGCCGGCACGTTGACAGCGGCGCCGAACGGGACTGCGACACTAAGCGCATCAGTGACGGGACCGTTGACGGCGTCATCCCTATTGGTGAACGGCAATTCGGTTGTGCTTGATCTTGTCGGTAACCGGGCGGTCAATACAATGCTGGTCTCCGGCAATGTGCTGACTGGTCACCAAACGACGCTATCCGTCACCAGGTTGCCGTCTTTGACCGGATCGCCTTCGCCCCAGACTGACCAGGAATTGACGAACGACGTCTTCTATGGCCTTACCAACTTCCAAAGCGGAGAGGGCGCCACGGTCTCAGCGAGTGCTGCGGATCTGACGACAGTCATCGAGGCAACCGCTGGCGTGGTTAATGATTCGACCATCCAGGTGAACGAAAACGTCCTGTCATCACAGGCCGTACTGCAGCAGGCGACGAACCAACTGTACTTCAACGCAGAATCGGATGATGCGTCTGCCGTGATTGGCGCAACGGGTGATGCGGTCAATGCGGGTATTCTGTCGCGTCAGGTCGCCGATGGCGCGACGGTCCTGGCCGACCAGTCGGACGTTACTCTTCGCCTCACTGCGACCGATGTCAGCGACACAAGCGCCATGAGTGGGTCGATCGACCAGAATCAGGTATTGGCGGTTTCCTCGCTTGGCTCCCAGTCGAGTGTTTTGAGTGTGGAAGCGGGCGCCACCATCCTCGGCGCGGATGGCACCGGCGGCGCACGCAATGACCTTGACCCCAGCCTCAGTCTGGACAGGGGTTTGTTGACCTCTGATGCCGATGACGTTCTTGTCGCGGATTTTGCCTCTCTCAACGAACAGACTGCAAACGGGGCGTCATCGACCTCGACGATCGACAATGCCGTGATGACACTGAGCGCGTCGTCAGCGGTCGTGAACGACTCGCTTTCGGTGGACAACAACATCATGCGGGCCCAGGCGCTGGGCTTCTCATCCACCTCTGCTGTCCTTTTGGACGCCGGTGCAACGCTCGACGCAACGGCGCAGGCCGCCAATCGTCAGACCAGCTTTGGCACCAGCAACATTGCGACTGTCGATACGGTGTCACTGTCAGCAACGATTCTTAACGCTACAGCGGCTGCAACGACGAGTTCATCGGTGTCGGTCTCGAATAATCTGATCCAGGCCTATGCCCAGGGACAGAGCACGACGACGGCTGTGATTGCCGAAGCGGGATCGATCGCATCGACCGCGACAGAAGCCGGCGAAGCTACATTGGGCACAGGTCCGCTTACAGTCGACAATGCCACGTTTGCCGCCGCTAACTTCCAGACCTATCAGGGAGGCGAAGTCACTGCAGAGATTGATGCGGCATTGGGTCCCCTCTCGGTAGGAGGTCCGGCGTTAGGAACGTTCGGTGACTTCGTTGATACTGACCTTGAGGTCAACAACAACATTATTGCGGCATCGGGAGTGGTTAACTCTGCGTCGAACTCGATCAGTGCCGTTGCGGACAGCTCCATTGAAGGCAGTGCCGGGCTGACCGCCAGTGTGGGCGCGACGCTCAATGTAGCGAACGCTGATATGGTTGTGGCCAACCGCCAGGTGATTGGCGAGGGCACCACTGGCGACTTCACCGAGGCCACTGCATCAATCGAGAACCTCGGTATTTTGGTGACGATGGCCGGAATCCCCACTGTCAATACTGCCGCGCTTAACAATTCCAGTGTGGAGGTCAACGACAATGTCGTCTCCGCCTTTATGGTCGGCAACACGGCGACGAATATGGTCATGGTTGAGGCCGGGGCAGGCAATGAAGTGCCGTCGGTCGCGGTCATAAACTCCCAGACCGCAACAGGTGCGACGATCAGTGCCTCCATCTCGAATGTGCAAATCGGTGTGACAGGGTCGACCGGTGCGACCGGCAGCCGCACCTCGGTTAGCGGCAACACCGTCGGCGGCACGGCGATCGGTAACCGCAGCTTCAATTCCATCGGAGCCAATCAATAGTCGACGGGAATGGCGCTGTCAGGCCAGGCGTTGCCATGTGTGGGCGTGCCCTGTTTTAGCAAACGATCAATTGACGTGATGCAGATCGCGGCGCGTCGCCGTTTCCGACGAACCGCCCCCACCTTGGCGCGCTGGTAACCCCTAGGAAATGCCGTCGCTATTGTGGGCGGGCGGAGATCCTTGTGTCTCATGATTTGGGCGCGGGGGGTCACAACTGCACCTATGGGGGGCGGGTGTACTCCTTCGAGGAGCCCTCCGGCTGCTCAGGACAGCGCGTGTCGAAGGGCGTGAATGGTCAACTGAGCACGGAATATCCACACAACAGGGGTGAGAGCCGGGCGGGACAGGCAGTCCGGTGGACTGCCGATTTGATCGATGTCAGCTGCCACGCCAGGCCGCACTTGCGTTCGCACAAAACGGGTGAGTGGTTGTAGTTATTCAGCTATTGGTTGACAGATTATTCTCGCTAAACGAGTATTCAGGTGTAATTGAATACGTTGTTTGAGGGGCGCATATGAATTCAAAGACCTCTAGTGATGCCCGAAAAATTACTTATGCGGAGCTCGTGCGCAGGCTTTCGGACCCAGATGTCCCAGAGGAAAGTCTGCTCCCCTATTTTGTCGCTGAACGAGGCGACACGCGTGGCATGGTGCCCATTCTAAAGCTAAATGACGCGCTCATTTCATCCGGGGATCAGCAGTCACAATATTATCGGTCGCAGGGCGATCTTGGTCTGGGATTTCTTAATCATGTTTATGCGTCTCGACGCCGCCGTCGTTTTCGAAAAAACCTTAGGCGTGGAGACCAGCGCCCGATCTTGCTGGCGGAGGGAGATTCCTGGTTCCAGTACCCGCTCTGGCTGAAAGACGTGATCGACTACTTATCCGCCGACTACAACATCATGTGCCTTAGCGCTGCAGGTGATGAGCTCAGCGAGATGATCGAAGACGGCGACTACTGGGATTATCTTGAGGCGCTTAGCGATCAAGGACACCCCATCCGGGCGTTGCTTCTTTCAGGCGGTGGAAATGACATTGTAGGCGACCCTTTGGTCGATTTGCTCAATGACTACGACCCCCATGGCAGTGCGGCGACACATTTGAATGAAAGCAACGTCTCTGAGATGTTCGCGGAGATTGAGGCCGGATACATCGGCATCATAGAACGGGTTCGCAGTCGCTTTTCAGATCTGCCTGTTGTGGTTCATGGATACGACTATGCACGACCACTCCCCGACCAGGGCTTCAAAATCCCTCCTCTTGACGGTTGGCTGGGGGAGCCTATGCGAAGAAAGGGAATCCCCGACGGCCCGCTTCAGGCGGAAATCATTAAGCTTCTAATAGACAGGATCAATCTAGTGCTAGAGCAGCTTGCCGGCCGCGAAGGCGTTCACTTTGTCGATAATCGTGATGTGGTCGCTTCGGATTGGCATGACGAGCTTCATCCAAAGGACGAGGGGTTCAAGCGTGTTGCAGCGAAGTTCAGGGACGCGCTGGAGGGATTGGGTATTTGATCTCACGACCGTTTTTCAAGCCGAATAGGTCAAGATATGACGACCATTGACGAACATATTCTCAACGTGCGGCCTGACCCCGTCGACTTTCGCGACCTCTACTTCGAGCCAGGGCTGGTTGAGTTACCGACTTGGGTTGATCCGATGCCTCTTGCAGATATGGGGCTTGTCGTTCGCAATCAAGGCAGCGAGGGTAGTTGTACAGGGCAGGCGCTAGCGGCGGTGGTCGATATTCAGAATATTGTCCGGTTCGATGATGGTGCCGACGTTCCTCCGCGTGTCAGTGCCCGAATGCTATATGAGATGGCACGGGCGTATGATGAGTTTCCCGACGATGACATGGAAGGGTCTAGCGCCCGTGGCGCGATTAAGGCCTTGTTTCACAACGGCGTCTGCGGGTCGCACCTTGCACCTTATTTTCCGGGCGATATCGATTGGCTGTTGACACCGGAGCAGTCAAAAGATGCCCGACGGGTGGGATTGGGTGCTTACTTTCGCCTTCGGCATGTGCTCAACGATTGTCATTCGGCACTTGTTGAGGGCAAGTCGCTCTACTGTACAGCTCAGATCCATAGTGGATGGACCAATGAGGCAGTTGCGCAGAATGGTGGGCGCATCGTTATGCCGCATTCGATGACTCCGAGTGAAATGCTTGGCGGGCATGCGTTCGCAATTGTGGGATATGACTCTGAGGGTTTCATTGTTTTGAATTCCTGGGGCCATAGATGGGGTGGGTTTAAGACGGCGCGGGGCAAAGCGCTCTCCGGTATGGCACACTGGTCTTATCAGGACTGGCGGCAACACGTCATGGATACCTGGGTGTTGCGTCTTCAGGTGCCTTCTGGCCTGCCTTCGGGCTTCGTCGGTGGTTGGGAACCGGGGGCTTACACTCGTGACGTCAGTAATGAAACTCAGACAACAGAGGTCAGTTCCGGTGTAACTGGTGCTGCTCGAGGGCACCTCATGCATGTTGATGATGGCAGGCTCGTAACCAGTGGACGTTACCGCAACTCCCTCAAAACCTTCCAAGAAACGGCGAAGTTTCTGGTGTCTAATGAACAAGCGGCGCCGGACGACAGATATAACCACCTTCTTTTCTATGCCCATGGCGGGTTGAATGACTTGGATGACGCCGTCCTGAGGGCTGTGCGCATGAGCGGTGTGTTGAAACAGAATGGGATTTACCCAATCTTCTTTGCGTGGCGTACCGGGCTCAAAAACATTATTGGTGATATTCTAAGGTCAAAACTTGACGTTGTATTACAGCGCTCGGGCGGGCTCCTCGACCTGACAGATAAACTTCTCGAAAAAGCGAGCCGGCCGGTTGGTCGCCCGGTGTGGAGCGAAATGAAACGCGACGCGTCGCTTGCGTTTGACCGCAAGGTTGGCGAGGCGTGGACAGCTACAAGGATTCTTATCGAGGCAGCTCAAGCACGAGTGGAACATCCGCTTAAGGTTCATTTTGTTGGCCATAGCGCTGGGGCGATCTTTCTGGCGCACATTTTTGAGCGTGCGCGTCGAGAACAATTTCGAATATTGACACCTGACTCGACGATGAATCTGTTTGCTCCCGCGATCACGTGGAACCTGTTCAACAAGACACTCGCCCCTGTCGCGCGCGATATGAAACCGGACATGTTGTTCTCCATCTACAATCTGACGGATCAGGCTGAACGGGACGACTCAGTCGCAGAGATCTATCGCAAATCATTGCTTTACTTAGTTTCGCGTGCATTTGAGAACGAAAGAAAGATGCCCATCGTTGGGATGGATAGGTTTTGGCGCGATCATCGCAAACCGCGCAAGATTGCATACTACCTAGCTGGCCGAAATTATGGACCCCAGCCCGTTAGCATGAGCAAGACACATGGTGGCTTCGACGAAGATCCGTTGACACTAAACCACGTGTTGGCGCGAATTGTGAAAGAGGCCCGTGGTCCTGGTATTCCGGGTAGTTTTGAGTAGTGTGACCTGAGACACTGAATCTCCTTCATATTTTGGTAGAATCCGTCGCTATCAGGATACGGACGAATGAAGCATTAACGGTTCACGGAAGAACAGATCATCGGGATATTGAAGGAGCAGGATGCAGGGATGACTATCTTACCGGCAGTGCCGGGTTTGGTGCCCGGCGTAACACGGCCGATGGGCAGGCAGGCATCGCCTTAAAGTGGTAAAGGAGCATCCGAGGGTATTCACCGAAGGCCGGTCCTAAACACTATAGCGCGCTTGAACTTTAGCACTTGCATTGGCGTCAGACCGGTCAGGCTGGCATGCGGCTGTTCGGCGTTGTAGTCGATCCTTACCTTCTGGGCGCAGTGCCATCGTCTTTCGATGTTAGGATGTTATTCCCGCACCGGATTAGTTCGTCTTGGGTATGGGGCCCACAGACAACGGCTTGCCATTGGACCAGGCAATGGCCTCGTAACAGACCTCCCACCCCGACCCGTCGCACCACAGGCCATCGCGGGCCAGCAACAGGATGTCATAGGAGTCCCAGTCGATAATCCGCCAGCCGGTGGCCTGCCAGGACGTGACGGTCCCCTCCACCACGACATTGAGCATGCAGCCGCCCGACCCACAATACAACGAAGCCGCGCTCGAGCACTTAAAGCCACTCTCATCAATCACTTCGACCGCAAGATTGCCGGTCTGACTGCGCAGGGTAACGGCATGCACCGCATCACCAACATCAAACACGCCGTTCTCGAAGGACGCGCAATCAGCTGCGGCTGCGTCAAGCAGCGTTTGGGCCTCCGGCGAGACCGCCCAGGCAGGGGCACTCCACAAGACCAGCACGATCAGAAGACATCTCATATCAAAACTCCGCTCTAACAATCAAAATAGGGTGACCTGATCCGATAAGGGGATCCAGGGATTAATTTAGAGTCGGGCGTTGCACGCGCCGCAGGAGGCAGCTGACTTTTGCCACTTGAAAGCAGTCGGATTTTGTGAGTTGGAGGTCTGCCGGGAGACCGACCACCCGAAGGCAATCAGAGTTGACCTGGGCTCCGAGTTCATCTCCCGCTATCTTGATCTGTTGGCTTGTCAGGAAGGTGTTCCGCCGTTCGTGCGCGGATCGCTCGACCTACTGGACCTAGATAAAGATCACATCAAGCGATTTGGATTTGGTGTGCACGGGTGACGTCCCGGCCGGATACCGGTCGAAAACACTTCGGTCGTGGTCCATGCCGCTGATCTGCTCCATGACCATGGACTCAGTGCAGCAATCCAGCATGCGCATCTGGGTATCAATGAACCAGTCCGTTGCGCGCATTCTGTCCAGATATTCCTCAGATTTCCAACAGGCGATCGCGACCCATTGATTGGGGTCTCTTGACCAACCCTGGAACGCGAAGTGACAGCCTTCATCGTACCATTCCTCTGCATGTGTACACAGTTCTTCCAGCGCCGTCAGGAACTCGTCCCGGCGTGCCGGGTCAACATTGAAGCGGGAGATGAACACATTCGGCTTTCGAATCCACTTCGACATCAGTCTGGCCTTTCTTGCTGATGGGTGCCTCGCGGGCGACCTGCTGTTAGCTTTGAGGTGCCCCGGATGCCGTGCTCTCAAACAATTTTGCTGCATTGGCGAATTTGAACTAGTAAGGAACCATATCTAATAGTAAGGTTCCATACCTAACTGAGTCAAGCGGGAGACGGGCGAGATGTCCGAGAGCGAGGGAAAAAGAACGGTAAGGGCGTTTATCGATGCGCTGTCGCGTGGGGATGTGGCGGCGATGAACGAGGTCATCACGGAAGACATTGTGGCCGAAGCCAAGGGCACCTCCGTGCTGTCAACGACTCGCGGGCACGCTGAAACCTTGGAAGCCGTCGCCGGCCTGAAGGCGAGCACCAGGAACGGCATTGCCTTCGATATCGTCAGCTTGACGGAGGAAGGCGACCGGGTCGTCTGCGAGACTAAGGGGTCGTCCGAGCTCGTGACCGGCGCGCCCTACAACAACGAATACGTCTTCATCTTCACCTTGCGCGAGGGGCGGGTGTGCGGCATCCGTGAGTATTTCGACACCAAACTTGTCGATGAAACCATGGGGCCGATGCTGGCCGCTCAATAGGGGAGATAAGGACATGGCAAAGACACTTGAGGGAAAATCCGTTGTCATCACCGGCGGGGCCATGGGCATTGGCCGGGCGGTGGCGCATGCCGCGGCTGAGCAAGGCGCAAATATCACGATCCTGGACGTCAACGAAACAGACGGATCGGCTACGGCAAACGAGGTCGGCGGTCGTTTCCTAAAGCTGGATGTGACCGATCCGGAGGCCTGGGCATCCGTTGCAGAGGAGCTTGGCGAGCCCGACTATGTCCACCTGAATGCCGGTGTTATGACGACGCCTGCGTCCGCGCCGCTGGAACCGGGCAATATCCTCACCGTCGATCTGGCGAACTACCGCCGGATCATGGCCATCAACGTCGATGGCGTCGTCTATGGCCTTCGCGCCCTGGCGCCCAGGATGCAGGCAAAGGGCGGGGTCATTACGGTCACGGCATCGATCGCCGGTTTCCTGGCGATCCCGTTCGACCCGGCCTACGCCATGTCAAAGCACGCCATGATCGGTCTGGTCCGCAGCATGGGCGAGGTCTGGGCCGACACGAACTTGACGATCAATGCGATCTGCCCGGGCATGGTCGACACCGCTATCGTCCCGGACGGGTTGGATTCTTCTGCGGCGATGCCGCCCGCCGTCATGGCCGCCGAGGTGATCGACCTTTTCCTGAACGGCGCCAACGGTGAGACCCGCGTCAAGCTGGCCGATGCCTTGCCCGGCCAGGCGATCCCGGCACCCGATCTGGGTGCCGACCTGGGAGACTGACCATGAACAAGATGACGCTCAATCCGGGCGAGGCGCGCAGCGCCGGCGACAGCGCCGCAGAAATCTTTGAAGCGGACGGCGACAATCCGCCGGCCTTTGTCGCCGACGAGTCCTATGAATTTCTCGGCGATGAGGTCCTTCCGGCCGAGCGCTGGACGAGCCGTGCCTTCCACGATCTCGAAATCGAGCACATGTGGAAGAAGGTCTGGCAGATGGCCTGCCGCGAGGAGCAGATCCCCGAGGTCGGCGACCATATCGTTTATGAGATCGGCGACTATTCCTTCATCGTCATGCGGTCCGGCGAAGACGAGATCAAGGCGTTCAAGAATGCCTGCTTGCATCGCGGCACCCAGCTTCGGCCCACCGGCAGCGAGGGTCATCTGGAACAGATCAGATGCCCCTTCCATGGCTGGACGTGGAATGTCAGCGGCTCCCTGAAGGAAATCCCCTGCCGCTGGGATTTCCCGCATGTGAAGGATGAGGCCTACAGCCTGCCGGAAGTGAAGGTGGGGACCTGGGATGGGTTCGTGTTCATCAACATGGACCCGGACTGCGAAAGCCTGGAGGACTATCTCGGCATCCTGCCCGACCACTTCCAGCGCTGGCCGAACAAAGACCGGTTCATGACCGCCAATGTGCGCAAACCCCTGAACTGCAACTGGAAAGTGGCGCTTGAGGCGTTCCTGGAGGCCTATCATGTGGTCGAAACGCACCCCCAGGCCATTCCGTTTACCGGGGATTCGAACACCAAATACGATCTGTGGGGCGACAAGATCAGCCGCTTGCTAACCCCGTCTGGCGTGCCCAGCCCGCATATGGAAACGCCGCCCTCCCAGGATGAGCTGAACGAGATGCTGATGTACGGCGCAGGCACGGAGGCACGTGCCGAAGTCGCACCGCTGGAACCCGGCGAAACCCCGCGAAGCAGGCTTTCAGCAGCGCTGAAGCAGGCGATGAAAGACGGTTTTGGCGCCGATCTTTCACACCTCAGCATCACCGAGATTGTGGATTCCACCGAGTACTTCCTGTTCCCTAATTTCTGCCCATGGCTGACCCCGGCGCTTCCATTGGTCTACCGGTTTCTGCCCAAAGGCAACGACCCCGACTGGTGCTGGATGGATGTGATGCTGCTGCATCCGGTGCCGGACAATGGCCCCCGGCCGGACCCCGCACCGTTCCGCGAGCTTGCCGCTGACGAGCCGTTTACGGATGCACCGGAGCTCAATCTGATCTCGCCGGTGTTCGAGCAGGATGTTTCCAACATGCCGTGGATTCAGAAGGGGCTGAAGGCGACAGAGCGCGGTGTGACCTTGGGCAATTACCAGGAAGCGCGCATCCGTCAGTTTCATCAAACCCTCGACAAGTATCTGGAGCGCGGAGCAGCCGGGGCATGACGGCCATCAACCCCAATACCCCGGTTCTCGTGGGCGTCGGGCTCGTGATGCAGCACGAGGATGATCCTCTGAAGGCCAAGGAGCCAATCGCGCTGATGATCGACGCCGCCAAGGCCGCGGGTGCCGATGCCGGGAGCGCAGAGGCGCTCACGGGCGTGGAGCGCATCCTGGTGCCGGTTGGCCGGTGGCGGTACCGCAATCCCGGCAAACTGATCGGCGACGCCATCGGCGCACCGGACGCGACCTCGATCAGTGCGCTGCCCGGGGTGTCCCAACAGACGATCATCAGCGACGCCTGTACCCAGATTGCCCAAGGTGAAATCACCAAAGCACTGGTCGTCGGTGGCGAGGCGGGGCATCGCCTGCTGCGGGCGCGGATCGAGGGCGTGAAGGTCGAAGATACGGAAAGTACCGACCTTGCCGACATCGTGCTTAAGCCTCACGAAGAAATGCTGCCCGACTATGAGAAGAACACCGGGCTGGGGCAGATGCCGGTCGGCTATTACGCGATCATCGACAGCGCGCTGCGCCACGAGCGTGGCCGCGGCGTCGACGAACACCGCGACTATCTGGCGTCGCTTTACAGCCGCTTCAGTGATGTGGCCGCGAACAACCCGCAAGCGTGGAGTCGCCAGCATGTCGATTCGGATTTCATCCGCGAGCACAGCGGCAAGAACAGCATGCTCGCCTTCCCCTATACTAAGCTCCACAATTCCCAGTGGAACATCGACCAGGGATCGGCGTTGCTGTTCTGCTCTGCTGGCGAAGCCGAGCGCTTAGGCGTTCCGCGGGAGAACTGGGTGTTCCCGCAGGTCTTCACCGAAGCCAACCACATGGTGAACCTCACGGCCCGCAATCAACTGCACAGGTGTTTGGGCGCCGAGGCGGCGGGCAGGGCAGCCTTCGAGGCGGCGAGCAAGACGCCGGAAGACCTCGATTTCCTGGAGCTCTATTCGTGCTTTCCTGTCGCGGTCGAAGCCTATGCCCGAGAAGCCGGAATCCCCGAGGGCATTGACTGGAGCTTTACGGGTGCGATGCCGTTCGCCGGCGGGCCGTTCAACAGCTTCGTGCTGCATACGACTGCGCAGCTGGCCGAACACATCAGAAGCAAGCCCGGCAGCCTGGGGATGGTGACCACCGTCTCCGGCGTGCTGACCAAGCAGGGATTTGCGCTGTGGGGCGCGGACCCGAACCCCAACGGCTATCAGTTCATTGATGTGACGCCCCAGGTCGAGGCCGTAGCGAACCCGAAAGAGGTCGTGCCCGACTATGGTGGGCCGGCAACCATCGCCGGCTACACGGTGATGTATGAGCGCAAGGAGCCGCACCGCGGCGTCGCCGTGGTCGACCTGCCCGATGGCCGTCGCAGCATTGCCTATACCGACGACGAACAGGTGATGAGCACCATGGAGCGTGAAGAATTCTGTGGCCGTGACGTCACCGTCGCCCACGGCCGTTTCGCGCTGGCGCGTTGAAAGGAAAACCAAGTGACCATGCATCCCGACGACTTTGATCTGGACGCCATCCGCGAGGAATGGATCGGCAAGATCGTCTCCCGCAATCAGGGGCGGTTCCCGGTCGAATACGACCCGATCCGCCGCCACTGCCATATGACGGGCGACAGCAATCCGCTATTCACAGACCCAGTGTTTGCGAAAGAAGAGGGGCCTTATGGCGAGGTGATCGTGCCGCCGTCATTGCTGCCGATCTACTTCTCCTCCAAGGGCCCCTGGCCAAAGGCGCCGAAGCCCAAGAGTGATGGTGAAAAGAAGAAGTCGAAGCGGCCCTTCTTTACCCTGGGCGTGCCGACCCCCGGCGACCGCGGCATCAATATGGGCACCGAGTGGGAGTATTTCGCCCCGATCCGCATTGGCGATCGTCTGCGCTCGGAGCAGGCGATCACCGACATCTTCATGAAACCGATCAAGCTGGACAACAAGGCGGTCTGGATCGTCTCGGAAATGTCTTTCATCAATCAGGACGACACGCGCGTCGCCGTCTGGCGCAATACGACGCTGGTCCACCGCTCGCCCAAGCAGATCGCCGCCGATGAAGAACAGTTCGCCAAGGGGAGTGAAGCGGCATGAGCGCTGAACTGGATTACAAAGCCGTTCGCTATTGGGACGACGTTGATGTCGATGACCCGCTCCCCGGTTTTTCCATGCCGCTGGACTGGACGACAATGGCGCTTCAGGTGCACGGCTCCCAGGACTGGAGCCGCATTCACCACGACCCCGACTACGCCCGTGACAGCGGCCACGATGACATCTTCTACAACACAGGCTGGACCGCGGGCATGTTGGGCCGGGCGCTGACCGATTGGGCTGGTCTAGAAGGCTGGGTCTGCAAGCTCTCGTTCCAGATGCGCGGCATGAACATGAACGGCGACACGGTCTCATCCAAAGGCGTCGTGACCGACAAATATGTCGATGATGACGGCCAGCATCTTGTGGCCGTTGATGTCTGGTTGGAGAACGAGCGGGTCGGTAAGACCACACCGGCCAAAGCCGTCATCCGCCTGCCCGCCAGGACCGCCTAGAGGAGATACGGAAACCCCATGCCCACGACGACCCGTAAGGACGAAGCAACAACACAGCCGGATGTCGATGTGATTCAGGGGAGTCCGCATCGGATCGCGTTTTACATCCATGATGTCTCGCGCATGCGCAAAACGCTGATAGACCAGATTCTGGGGCCACACGGCATCACCCGGTCGCAGTGGTGGGTGTTGGCCAATCTGGCCCGGCATTCGGATCGCTCGATGTCGCAGGTTGAATTGGGGCGCGTGCTAGACATGAAAAAGGTCTCCGTCGGGGAATTGCTGACCCGGCTGGAGGCGTCAGGTTACATATCGCGGGAACCGTCACCCAAAGATGGGCGCGCGAAACTTGTTCAACTGACGGACAAGGGCCGGGACGCGCTGCAGGCCATGACCGACCTCGCGCTGCCGACCAATGAGCGCATTCACGACGGCATCAGCGCGGCAGACTTGGAGACCGCGACACGGGTGCTGCGCCAAATGAAGACCAATCTGCGCGCCATCTTTGACGAACAGGACGACTGAGAGGAGCGGACGATGGACGCTGATCTTTCGATCTACAATGTGACGACAACGCTTGCTGCGATCGATGACCGCATGATCTGGATTCTGGCGCTGGGCGCGCTGTCACTGGTCTGCAACTTCATCTATTTCGGGACGGCAATGCGGCTGGGCTTCAAGTATAAGATGTACACCATGCCGGTGGCGGGCACGCTGATCTTCCTGCCGCACGATTTTCATTATCTGCTGCAATGGGAAAAGTGGTTCGTCGTTTATGACCACTGGTTCATGCAGCTGTTCTTTGTCGGCCTTATCATCACCAACATCATGGAGTGGGTGTTCTTCTACCAGCTCCTCAAATGGGGCCGGCAGGAGCTGATGCCAAAGCTATCCCAGACTGCCTTTGTAGCCGTGATGCTGACGGCTTTGGTGGGCGCCTGTGTCATCTGGTACGGCGTGAAGACCGTTCTCGCCGACGAGCTTTGGTTCTTCAGTTTCGGCTGGACTATTTGGTTCTGTCTGCCCTTTGTCATCCCCATGATGTTGCGCCGCGGCTCGCGCATCGGTCAGTCGCCTGTCACGTGGTACGCCTTTATCGGCATGGCGACGGCCTGGTGGATCGCCGTCTATCCGCTCGACCCGTTCTTCCAGTCCTTTGCGTGGCTGGGTTTGGGCGCGGTCATCATCCTCTGGGCGGTCGCGAACATCTTTGTTATTCGCCACTTCGATGCGCAGGAACCAGCATCCTCGCCAACAGCCCGTCAACCTGTGGCCGCCTAGCGGCAGAGAGAAGATCGCCATGGATTACGCACACTACGAACACATCACATTCCAACGGGATGGCCGCGTTCTTACGGTGACGCTCAACCGGCCGGAAAAGCTCAATGCGGTCAATGAGCGGCTGCATTATGAGCTGGGCCAGGTGTTCTACGACGTCGGATTGGATGAAGAAGCAGACGTCGTCATCCTGACCGGCGCAGGCAAGGCGTTCTGCGCTGGAGGTGATTTCTCGCTGATGGAACGCACTTCCGCGCGGAGCTCGAAGTACAGCGCCAGCAATATCGAAGGCAAACGCATCGTCTATTCGCTGGTGGAGCTGGAAAAACCGATCATCTGCCGCATGAATGGCGACGCGATTGGCCTGGGTGCCACTATTGCGCTGCTATGCGACATCATTGTTGCGGGCGAGGATGCGCGGATCGCCGATCCGCATGTGCGGGCGGGTCTCGTCGCCGGTGACGGCGGCGCGCTGATCTGGCCGCAACTGATCGGTTATGCACGGGCCAAGGAAATGCTCCTCCTCGGCACCCGACTTTCTGCAACCGAGGCGAAAGACGTCGGGCTGATCAACCGGGTCGTCTCCGCAGACAAGCTCGATGATGAAGTGAACGAGATCGCCGAGCATCTCGCGTCTGGTGCTGTCAAAGCGATCAGCTGGACCAAATCCATCGCCAATATCGGTCTCAAGAAGCTCATGCACGACATCATGGATTCCGGCATGGCCTATGAGGCGCTGTCCATGCATGAGGATTTCCACAAGGAAACCGTTGCCGCCTTCCTCAACAAGGGCAAGGACGGGATCAAGTAGAGGCTTGATGATGAAGTACCCGCTTGAAGGCTTCAAGGTCCTGGATTTTTCCCGCGTCCTCGCCGGCCCCTATGCCACCCGCATGCTCTCTGACTTGGGCGCGGAGGTGCTCAAGGTCGAAGCCCCGGAAGGCGACGTCACGCGACACTTCGGCCTTCAGAATGGCGAGATCTCAGGCTTCTTCCTGCAGCAGAATGTCGGCAAAAAGAACCTCTGTCTGGACCTGAAAGCTGACGGCGCGGCCGCGCTGGTTCATGAGCTCGTTGCGGTCGCCGACATCGTGGTCGAAAACTTCCGCCCCGGTGTGATGGACCGTTTGGGGATCGGCTGGAAGACGCTCAGCCAAATCAATCCGAAGCTCGTGATGCTGTCGATTTCCGGTTTTGGCCAGTCAGGGCCCGAGCGCGACCGCGCGTCCTATGCGCCGATGATGCATGCCGAAACCGGCCTGTTGGCGCGGCAGGGGCAGATCAACGGCCAGCCCTGGGCGGACATGTCCGTGTCGATTGCCGATACGTTGAGCTCGCTGCACGGTTTGATCGGGCTTCTTGCGGCGCTGCGCTTCGTTGAGGCCACAGGCAAAGGGCAACATGTCGATATGGGCATGATCGACGCCGTCTGGGGCACAGACGACTTCGCCAACTTCATCCTCGACGGTATCTGGACGAAGGAGACCCATGCCGGTTTCTGGGAGCCGTGGGACGCACCCGAAGGCGCGACCATTGGTATTGCGGGTACACAGCAATATTTGTGGAAAGTTTTTGCGGCCGCTGATGGGATCGAGGACCCCACCCCGCCGGGTGCGCCTCTTGAGGATAAGATCAGGCTGCGGCGGGAAGCACTGGCAAATCATATGCGCAACTACTCCTCCTTCGATGCACTGTCGGAACGGTTGGAGCAAGCCGGCCTTGCCTGGGGCCGCATCCGGGAGGTGGGTGAGGACGCCCTTTCCGAGCAGAGTGTTGCGGGGCGGGGCATTATCGTCGAGCTCGAGGATGACGGGACCGGGGCGCCGCACCGGACGGTGCAGTCCCCCTATAAATTCTCTTCTGCCGCGAGCGGGATTACACCGAAAAGCCGCGCCGCTGTGCGCGGCGAGCACAATTATCACGCGCTTGAGGATTGGTTGGGTTACGGGCTAAGCGAGGTTGAGGGACTGACCGACAAGGGTATCGTCCAGTTTCCGACCACCCGCTTCCCGGCACCCAAATCGGCAAACGCACAAAACGGCGTCGAAGACAACAAGTAAGCTTGCTCGGCACCAGGACTTACAGAATTCAAAGTGCGCGATTTTGACATGCCTCCTGCCTGCGAATTCCCTGCTTAAAAGAATAGTAATTCTTTCGGTAAAACAGGGAGGGAACCACTCTTGTCAGGGAACGGCTTGCGTTGTTCTAGACACCACATCAACGGGCCGTCCACAGACGACAATGCCGCTCAATCTTTGATGCCGTCTACAAAGCTGTCGATGATCTGGTCGACGACCTCCGAGATAGTCGATGGGCCGTCCTTCTGAAACCAGTGTGCAATTGAGTTCAGCGCCCCGACGACAGTGAAGGTGATGATCGTTTCATTGCACGGTTTGACAGAGCCGTCTTTGATGCCTTCTCTGAGGAAACGCCGCGAGGCGCCGAGCAGGAAACGCTGGGATTCCCGATGCTTTTCCCGGCTTTCTTCGCTAAGCGCGTTGAGGTCCACGAGCACCAGACACTTGCCGAAATCATCTATGACGTTGTGGCCATAATATTTTACCAGCTCGGTGAACTTTTGGAGGCCTGGGCAATCGAGCGACCCGATTTCAGCAATTTTTCCCACATCATTTTCATGCGCCAGCGCTAGGCACTCGGAAATGATCTCGTCCTTGCTTTTTACATAATAATACAACGCCGGCTTGGAGATATTCAGCCGGTTGGCAATGTCGTCAAGCGACGTTTGGTTAACGCCGTTGGTTGCGAACAGCTGCGCGGCCTCACGCAGAATGACCATTTTCTTGGCTTCGAAGTTTCGTTTTCGTTTGGTTGCTCGAAAACCGACGTCCTCATCCGTCATGTGGAAGGCTCCAAAAAAAGACTTGATCTTTTAGCGACGCGACCAGTATTAAACAATTTACCGACTGATCGGTAAATAATCAAGATTGATTGAAACTCTCGGGCGTTTAGCCTTCAGATCTCAGGAGTTGTGAATGGAACGAGGGGTGCGCGTTGCCGGTGTCGGCATGATTGAATTCAGCAAGCCTGGCCGCAGTGAGGCCTATACGCAGATGGGTGAAAAGGCGGCCAGACTGGCCCTTGAGGACGCAGGAATTCCTTTCAGAACCGTCGGGCAGATTTATGCGGGCTATGTCTATGCGGACTCAACAGCGGGGCAGGCGGCTGTCTATGGCCTGGGGCTGTCGGGCGTACCGATTTTCAACGTGAACAACAATTGCGCAACCGGATCGAGCGCGTTGTTTCTTGCGCGTCAGGCTGTTGCCGCAGGCGTGACGGATTGTGCATTGGCGCTCGGTTTCGAGCAGATGGTGCCCGGTGCTTTGGGCGACATGTATGCGGATCGGCCTTCGCCCATGGCACGGCAAACCGCCGCGATGGATAAGCTGATCGGTCCCGGAGAGCAACCGATCGCGGCCCGATACTTCGGCGGTGCCGGGCAGGAATACGCCGAGCGATATGGCGTCCACCCGGAAACGTTCGGAAAAATTTCGGTCAAAGCCCGGCGCCATGCTGAACACAATCCGCTGGCGATTTTTCGCAATCCTCTTTCGCTGGAGGAGGTTATGGCGTCCCCGCCCATATATGGGCCATTGACCCGTTACCAATGTTGCCCCCCGACCTGTGGCGCAGCCGCTGCCGTCGTTTGCAGCGAGCCCTTTGCGCAAAAGCATGGCCTCGATAACGCTGTGCGGATCGGCGCGCAGGCAATGAGCACGGATTTCCCAAGTACATTTGATGAGGGTTCGATGATGAAGGTCATTGGCTACGATATGGCAAAGGCAGCGGCTGATGCTGTGTTTGAGGCCTCTGGCGTCGGGCCGGAGGATGTTGATGTTGTCGAGCTGCATGATTGTTTCACGGCCAACGAACTTATCGCCTATGAGGCTCTCGGGCTCACGCCTGAAGGCACGGCTGAGCAATTTATCTGCGATGAAGACAACACCTATGGCGGCAAAGTCGTCACTAACCCATCCGGAGGGTTGCTGTCCAAGGGCCATCCGTTGGGTGCAACCGGGTTGGCGCAATGTGCCGAACTCGTCTGGCAGCTACGCGGACAGGCAGGCGCCCGGCAGGTGGAAGGCGCAACTGTCGGCTTGCAGCACAATCTTGGTCTGGGCGGCGCATGCGTTGTGACGCTCTATCAGAACTAGCAGGATTTTCGCACTGTGATCGACACCAAGCATATCGGATACAAACTGGCCCCACACACTGTCGACGTGGAAAAGGGTCAACTCAGGCTGTTCGCCAAAGCGGTCGGTGAGACGAACCCCATATATCTGGATGAGATAGCGGCACGTGATGCGGGCCATGCCGCGTTACCGGCGCCGCCGACCTTCGCGTTTTCGCTTAACCTGATGAATCCAAACCCGTTTGAGTTTCTCGACCTGTTGGGGGTCGATCTCTCGCGAATCCTTCATGGTGAGCAGGCATTCCGTTACCACGCCCCGATCTATGCCGGGGATACCATCACAATTGAGGGCGAGATAACGGACATTTACGACAAGAAGGGTGGTGCCCTGGAATTCGTCGTTCAGGAATTTGTTGCGACCAATCAAGACGGGACGCGTGTCGTAGAGATGTCCAATACGACAGTTGTCAGGAACCCAGCGGGAGGTGACGCATGACATCTATTCCGACAGAGGCCGGGGCATGCCTTCCATCCCTGACCAACGAACCTATCAGCCGAACGACGCTGGCGTTATTCGCCGGCGGATCGGGCGATCACAACCCGATCCATATCGATCTGGATTTTGCCAGACAAGCCGGCATGGAGGACGTCTTTGCGCATGGCATGCTGTCCATGGCTTTCCTGGGCCAAGCTTTGACAAGCTGGTGTCCGCAAGCAGATATCCGGTCCTTCAGCGCGCGTTTTGTCGCGATCACGCATGTCGGAGAGCAGATCACCTGTTCCGGCAAAGTCAAAGAACGCTTTGAAGAAAGCGGCGAACAGAGGGTCCGGTTGGATCTCTGGGCGGTCAATGCCGACGGAGACGTCAAGCTCCTTGGCGATGCTGTTGTTGCCGTCGAATAACGAAACTCAGAAAGGAAAATTGAAAGTGAAGAAACTTGAAGGGCGCGTCGCGCTGGTAACCGGTGCGGGTAGGGGGATCGGCCGGGCGCTGGCGCTCAAACTTGCTGATGAAGGCGCCAGCGTCGTCGTCAATGATCTTGATGCCGAGCCGGCTGAGAGCGTTGTGCGGGAAATCAAGACGCGCGGCGGAAGGGCTGCAGTTTGTTCTGGAAGTGTTACGGACAGCGGGTTTGCCGACCGTTTTGTCGGCACGGCGCTCGACACATTTGGTGACGTGCACATCATCGTGAACAACGCTGGCTACACCTGGGACGCCGTCATTCAGAAAATGACGGAGGAACAGTTCGACGCAATGATCGATGTCCACCTCAAGGCCCCCTGGCAAATCTTGCAAAGGGCATCAGAAGCCATTCGGATCAAGTCGAAGGACGAGGCCCGGGCGGGCGGCGAAATTGTACGCAAAGTGGTGAATATATCTTCGGTTGCCGGTACCCGGGGAAATGCCGGTCAGAGCAATTATGCCTCGGCAAAGGCCGCTGTGGTTGGGTTAAGCCGCGCAATGTCGAAGGAGTGGGGTCGCTACAAAGTTGCCGTCAACACGGTTGCCTTCGGCTTGATTGAGACCCGCCTGACAGAGGCGACAGACGAGAAGAAGCTGATCGAGGTCGAGGGCCATGCGATCCCGGTAGGGGTGCCGGTTCAGGACATTGCTGCGACCAAGGCGGCCATTCCTTTTGGCAGAGGGGGTACGCCGGAAGAAGCGGCGGGTGCGGTCTTGCTCTTTTGTTTGCCTGAATCTGACTACATCAGCGGACAATTGATCGAGGTCACCGGCGGCCTCTGATTGAGAGTTAAAAATGCAGTATGTTCTCAACCACGTTGAAAGCGGCATAGCCGAGTTCACGTTGAACAATCCTGATGCCATGAATGCAATGGCGTCGGGGATGATTGACGAGCTTGATCGCGGTATCGCCGCTGCTTTGAAAGACCCGCAGGTTCGGTGTCTGATCATCACTGGCGCGGGGCGTGGTTTTTGCGCGGGTGCTGATCTGGCAGGCAATGCTCTGACTGACTTTGGGCCGGGCATCAGCAAACACATAGAGAGTCATTTCAATCCTCTACTACTCCGTCTGAAGGAGAGCCCCAAGCCCGTCGTGTGTGCCCTGAATGGGGTTGCCGCGGGCGCAGGCGTCGGCCTTGCCCTGGCATGCGACCTTGTTATTGCTGCGACGACGGCTCGGCTGATCCTCAGTTTTGTGCGGATCGGTGCGGTGCTGGATGGGGGCACTTCTTACATGGTGCACCACCTTGCAGGACCGATGCGGGCTCGCATGATGGCGCTTTTGGGCGAGCCCGTAGATGCTCACACGGCTCTGGCCTTCGGCCTGGTATCTCAGGTCGTAGATGACGGAGCGCTGCTGGTGACAGCACGGCAGGTTGCCGGTCAGCTTGCAGCGGGCCCCGGTGAGGCGATGGCCATGATTAAGCAGCAGCTCACAGCAGCCAGCAATGGGTCCTACCGCGATGCGCTGGCGCTGGAAGCCCGACTGCAGGGTAGAGCTTTTGCTACCGATGACTTCAGGGAGGGTGTTGCGGCGTTTCAGGAACGCCGTACTCCCCGCTTTGGCAATGGTACCGAGAGCCGTGAAGCATGACCAATCAACCCGATCCAAGTGAGGGAAAAGGCGGCCAACTTGTCGCGCCGGGAGGATACTCGCTGCTCGCCCTGCTGACCCTCCTCAATGTCTTGAACTTTGTCGATCGGCAGCTGATTTCCAGCTTTGCAAATTTCATCGTCCCCGACTTGGGCCTTACCAACACAGAGTTTGGGCTAATAACCGGCCTGTTCTTCGTCGTATTCTACGCGGTCGCTGGTTTGTTCATGGGGTTGGCGGCAGACCTTGTGCATCGTCCGCGCCTTATTGCGGGCGCGGTGTTGCTTTGGAGTTCCTTGACGGCAGCATCCGGGGCGGCGCGGGGATTTGTAAGCCTGGCCGTACCAAGAATGTTGATCGGCATAGGCGAGTCTGCGCTGACTCCCACGGCGATGTCGCTTCTGGCTGACCGCTTTCAGTCCAAGAATTTAGGGTTTGCGGCTGGTGTCTACTACATGGGGGTACCAATCGGTGCAGGCCTCAGCTTGCTTCTTGCCGGATTCCTTGGGCCGGTAATCGGGTGGCGTAATTGTTTCTATGGCCTTGGTGCCATTGGGTTGCTCCTGGTTCCATTCATCCTTCTGGTTCGGGAGGACCGCCCGAAACGCCGTATCGCGGGTGGTTTCGGTGCGGGTGTGAACCTCAAGGACCTGTTTCGTGTTTTTGCCGCGACCCTGGGCCGCTCACGCCCGCTACAGTTCACGATTGCGGCGGCGGTGTGCCTCCACTTTGTTGTCGGCGCTGCCGCATTTGACCAACTCTGGCTGGTTCAGGAACGCGGGTTCGAACGGTCGGAGATCGCGATTCTTAGTGGCTGGATTGGCGTTTGCGGAGGCGTGCTGGGCAACCTCTTTGGTGGTGTTGCGGTCGATATCTGGGTCCGAAAAACAGGTCAATCCAGAGCGCGGTTTCTGTTTTGGCTTTTCATAGTCCTCGTTCCATTTAATTTCGCCTATCGGTTCGCCGATCCCGAAGTTTTGTTGTTCTGGGTTGGCCTATTCCTGGCGTTCTTTCAACTTGGGGCCTTCTATGGACCGGCGTTCTCAGCGATCCAGGAACTCAGTCCAGCCGAGGTTCGCGCCACCGTTACGGCTTTCGCAATATTGTTAATGAATGTCGTTGGTGTCGGTGGGGGTGTGACCTTGGGTGGGCTAGCGATCGACCACCTGATTGCCGCCGGCGTCGCCGATCCTTTCACATGGACTCTTTTGGGGTTCACCATCGTTTCGGCGCTTTCCATTCCGTTGTTCTTTTTCGCCGGAAAATCAGCAGCCTCCTAGGCCGAAATAACCGAGGCCCTTTCAGTAAAGGCCTTGATATCAAAAAGATAATCATGTTCCGCAATGTTTCGGTCGACGCCGTTCAGGATTAGCAATTCGCCTGCTTCAGTGTGTCAAAAGCAGACGTCAAATATGGTTGACCGATATTCTACTTACTGATAAGTAAATAAATAGACAGGAACGAAAACATACCGGCAATGAGAGGTCCAAACAGCCCGGATCGGTGTGCTTTCGTAGATTGTCCATTCAAAAAATATGGTGCCGCTGGGAACGGCCCGTGAGGAGTGAGGGACGATGGATCAGAATACGGGGATGGGGCAGGCTGTTCGGCGGGTTATCAATCTATTTGTGTTAGCAGTACTAGCTGTATCGATTGTGGGTGAGACGCTAGCGACCGAAGTCATTGTTGTGACGGCGCAGAAGCGTGAAGGGACTGTCCAGGACACACCGATGTCCGTTTCCGCATATGGTGGCGATACGCTCGAAAAATCCGGTGTCCAGGACCTCAGGGACCTGCAGTTCCTGGCCCCGGGGATCCAGGTTGGCGAGTTCTTCAACAAGGCGCTGATTACAATTCGCGGTATCGGTAACGATACCAGTTCGATTTCCGCGGACCCCGGCGTTGCTGTTCACGTTAATGGCGTCTATCTGGGCAGGCGGCTGTACCAGAGCGGCGTTTTTATGGATGTCGACCGGATCGAAGTCCTGCGGGGACCTCAGGGGACACTGTACGGGCGCAATGCCACGGGCGGTGCGATTAACATCATAACAAATGCGCCGACCGATGAGTTTGAGGCCTATGCACGCGTGACCGCCGGTAACTATGACCTTTTGAGGATCGAAGGCGCTGCTGGCGGGCCGTTGATTGGTGACAAGGTGAAAGCCAGGCTCGCGTTCAAGACCCACGATCACAAAGGCTATACGCCTAACATTTTCAACGGCGAGCACTATGACGATGCCGACGAGGCGACGGCGCGGCTGAGTTTTCAGATCGATGCCAGTGAGAATTTCACAATCGACCTTATCTCTGATTACCGCAGAGTCGGTGGTTTCGGCGGCATTACGCCTGATTCAAGATTTGATCCAGATACGCCGTTGCCGCAGGAAGTTGCGGGCGGCGTGTTGGCCATGGGGCGTGCGGTTAATCATGACTTCCGCAAAGACTACAAAGCAGAAATCTGGGGAGTCTCGGCAAAGTTGACGTGGGATACCGGGCCGGTCGTCATCACGTCGCTGACGGCCTATCGCGAAGTCGATTCCAACTTGGTTTACGACATTGATGGGACCGATCTGGATGGTGCTGCATTTGATCCGGCGTTCGAGAGCCAGCAGCAATTCAGCGAGGAAATCAATATCCTGTCAAACACGGATGGGAAGTTCGATTGGATCATCGGCGCGTTCTTCTTCCGTGAAGATGGCGAGTCATTTGTTGATATACCGTTCCCGCTTATGCCCTTTGCAGCGGCTGGTCTGGACGGTGTAATTGACACGACCTCTGTCGCCGTTTTCGGCGACGCGACCTATCATGTTACGGACAAGCTTGACCTTACGGCGGGAATCCGGTGGGGCCGGGACAAAAAACGGGTTGAAGAGCGGTTTTTTCTCTTCGGGCTGGATGGGCCGCTCGCACTGGAATCTGAACTCAAGGACAGCTGGAATTCGGTGACGCCGCGCGGCGCGATCACCTATCACTTCACTGAAAACATCAACGCCTATGTCACCGTCAGCAAAGGCTTCAAGTCCGGTGGCTTCAACATGTTCGGCTTCCAGGGTGTCGGTTACGAGCCGGAGAAAGCAATCAACTACGAATTCGGTTTGAAGTCCGCGCTGTTCGAACGCCGATTGCTTGCCAATATTTCGGTATTCCGTATGGATTATTCCAACCTGCAGGTCTTCCAGATTCAGAATTTCCTGCCACTGATCACAAATGCCGCCAAAGCCACAATTGATGGTGTGGAATTCGAGCTGCAGGCTCAGCCGACAGATAATCTGCAGTTCACCGCAACGGTGACTTATCTGGATGCAACGTTTGACGAATATTCGGCACCGGATCCGGCGCGGGGCGGGGCGGTATTTGATCTGGCCGGCAATCGTATGACCGCGACGCCGGAATGGGCGGTAAATCTGGCAGCCGAATACTCCATCCCCATCAACAATTGGGGACATGTCAGGCTGCGCGGCGAATACAGCTACAAAAGCAAAATGTTCTTCCGTCCCTTCAATCTCGAGCCGTCGGCGCAAGATGGGTACCATATCATAAATGGCCGGATCACATTTGAGTCGGCCGATGAGCGCTGGGAGATAACAGCCTGGATTGAGAACGCAACCAATGAATTGATCGCCGGAAAGATTCAGATCGGCGGTGCTGTTCTAGGAAGTCCGGTTGAGACCCAGTATCTGCCGCCGCGTACATATGGAGTCACCGTTGGTTTCCGATACTGAGCAGAATTGTGTCGTCGGCGCCTCTCTTCCCATGTTGCGCCGATCCTTCCTGGGATTAGGGGCCTCCGGGCTTCTAATCCCATTTTTCTCAGCTACAGTTGCTCGATCAAAAAGCAATCCTGCGATGCCTGAAAATCAAATTGAACCATGGTTGATCTACCGTGGCGGCGACCAGCCGTCAGCCGAACTCGCGCTGGTCAACGAGCACCTCGACGTTCTTGGCCGAGGCATTGGCCCAACCTATTTCTCCGAGGAAGGAATACGCCTGGACCCGCCGGAACTTATCCTGCGCGACCCGTTGGATACCAAACTGGCCAGATTGCTCGGGCGCAGTTTCCCGATGATGTCTCAAATGCCGGACGGTGAAACCAGCGTGCGTCCAATTCGTATCGGCGATCTTTATGGCGAGTGGATCACCGCAGAAGGCGCTGATCCCCGACGTCTGATGCTCTATCTTCACGGCGGCGGGTATGCGCTCGGCGATGTGGATAGCTATCGTTGCTTTATTGCCAGACTGTCGAAGGCGTCAGGCTGCCGGGTTCTCGCGGTCGACTATCGGTTGGCACCAGAACATCCATTTCCCGCTGCGCTGAATGACGCAACCGCAGCTTACAACGTGCTTTGCGGCGAGCTTCCCGCCAACAAAAAAACCACAAGAGCTTACATCGTCGGTGATTCCGCCGGCGGCGGCCTCGCATTGGCGACCACGCTTAAGGTCATGCGCGATGAAAATAGACTGCCGGACGCCGTCATTGCCATGTCACCCGCTACAGATCTAACCCAGTCGGGCTCCACTCTCACACCGCCTGAAGTCATCGGCGGGGGCAAACAGTTCTCTCTCTATTTCGGTACTGAGGATCCCAAAAACCCGTTGGTCTCGCCACTCTATGCAGAGTTAGCCGGCTTTCCGCCAGTGTTGCTTCAGGCCGGCGAAACCGAAGGATATCTGGATGACAGTATCCGTTTTGCCCGTAAAGCACATGGCGCCGGTGTGGATGTTACACTCGAGATCTGGCGGCATATGCCGCATGTTCATCAGGTAATGGCACCGGCGCTGCCCGAGGCCACGGAGGCAATCAGAGCGATGGGGCAGTTCCTGCATCTGCATTGAAGGTAAGCCAGGGAAATTGGGTCAGCCGGTCTAATTGAAACGCCTTTATGTCCCCGAGGGCATCGAGTGTCCGATCGATGTGGTCTTGTCCGCTCTGGAGCAGGTCCTTCTGATAAGGATTCATTTGGAAGCGTCGTGCAAATCCGTCCCTGCCAATGATTTCTTGGGCCCCGAGGTCGATATCGATCTGTGCGGTCGCTGGATTACTGATTGTTCTCAACAACACTGCAACATCAGCTTCATCAAGGGTGACCAAGAGCAAACCATTCTTCATCGCGTTGTCAAAAAAGATGCCGCCATATCCGGAGCCAATGATTGCCCGGATACCCAGCTGCATAAGGCCCCACACCGCATGCTCCCGGCTTGAACCGCATCCAAAGTTGGGGCCTGTAACCAAAATTACTGTTTGGTCGTAACCTGACTGGTTCAAAACAAAGTCAGGTCGCGGTTTCCCGGCCTCATCGAACCGGAGATCATGGAAAGCGCCGTTTGCCAAATTCTCACGATTGATCGTCTTCAGGAACTGCTTAGGCATGATAACGTCAGTGTCGATATTGGACCCTGGTAGCGGTGCCGCGACGCCTGAGATTGGTTTGAGGGGCCGGGATATCATCGAACCGCACCCAACCTGCGGATATCGGTCAGCTTTCCGTTGATTGCCGCGGCTGCAGCCATGGCAGGGCTCATAAGGTGGGTCCTGGCCCCTCGTCCCTGGCGTCCTTCAAAATTCCGGTTGGTGCTGGAAGCGCATCGCGCACCGGGGGGCAGGACATCGTCATTCATTGCCAGGCACATAGAGCATCCTGAGTGACGCCATTCAAAGCCCGCATCAGTGAATGTCTTTGCCAGACCCTCTGCTTCAGCCCGGCGTTTAACCTCTTGCGAGCCGGGCACGATCAGCGCGCGAACGCCGTCTGCCACTCTCCGGCCGTTCACGACGCGGGCGACATCGCGCAGATCCTCCAGGCGGCTGTTGGTGCAGGATCCAATGAAAACGTGATCCACGCGGATATCAGTCATCAATGTGCCAGGGGTTAAATCCATGTAGGCAAGGGCGCTTATCAAAGAGTCACGCTCCTTCTGCGTCCGCGCGCTTGACGGGTCCGGGATGCGGGCGTCAATCGCCACGGATTGGTCCGGGCTGGTGCCAAAGGTAACCAGCGGTGGAACATCGGACGCATCGATCATTACCACGCGATCGAACTCCGCCCCGGCGTCGGACGCAAGTGAACGCCAATAGTTGGATGCTCGCTGAAATGTCTTTTGGGAAGGGCTTCTTGGTCTACCTTTTAGGTAATCGAGTGTTTTTTGATCGGGTGCGATCAGCGCAGCACGTGCACCGCACTCCATGGCCATATTGCATAAAGTCATTCTGCCGGCCATGGACAGGTTCTTGATCGCCTCGCCACCGAACTCTATGGCTTGGCCAACGGCACCGGCGGCCCCCACTTCTGCGATCACCGCCATAATCAGGTCCTTCGAAGTGGCACCGGCGGACAGCTTGCCGGAGATCTCCACTTTCATATTTTTGAGCAGCTTGTAGACAACGGTTTGCGTGCACAGCACATGTTCAACATCGGATGTTCCGATGCCAAAGCCGAGAGCTCCAAATGCGCCATAAGTAGTTGTATGGCTGTCGCCGCAGGCGACAACCATGCCGGGCTGGATGAATCCCTGTTCGGGGGCGACGACATGTTCAATACCCCGCCGCGGATCGCCCAGTCCGAACATTTCAATCCCGAATTCTGCACAGTTTTTTGTCAGATAGCGGATTTGCTCTGCAGCCTGTTTGTCTTGCATGTCGTCGACAGCAGTATCGCGTGTGGGGTTAACGTGATCGACAATGGCGAGGGCCGCCTCGGGGCAGAAAACTGACCGTCCGGCAGATCTGATACCCGAAAACGCTTGTGGAGAGGTGTACTCGTTGAGGATGTGGAGGTCGATGTAGAGCAATACATGCTCCGCGTCGATCTGCTTAACCGTGTTTTGGTGGGAAAGCTTTTGGTAGAGCGTTGTCGGACGAGATTCGGGAGGGGACAACCTAGGCCGCCTTGAGCGATGTCTGGGCGAGAACGTCATAGTTCGCGAGAAGCACGCCGTTGTTGTAGGCTTTGGTGTCGCGGAGCATTAGAGTGATGGCTCCGCCAAGGTCGCCAAACAGCGGGCGGCCGCCGCCCAGGGCCACGGGATTGATTTTGACCGCGACCTCATCGATCAGCCCGCTGGACAATAGTTGACCCGCCAGATTGCCGCCGCCGCACAACCAGATGTCTTTACCGGCTGACGATTTCAGCTCAGTTACCGCTTCTTCCAAACCTTCACAAAGCACGGTTACGTTCGGGTGGGGGGGCTCCTGCAGGGTCTTCGAGACAACGAATGTCTTAAATGCGGGATAAGGGTTCGGTTCTCCTGCACTTGCGGCAATGTCGTAGGTGGCGCGGCCCATAAGAACGGCATCAAACTCTCCGAGCGTTTCGAAGAAGTCCTGAGCGTGGGGCCCCTCCATCAGCAGGAAATCAAAGCTGTGATCGTGCCGGGCGATGAATCCATCGATGCTTGCCGCGATCAAATATCTCAGTTTTCTCATGGGGGTACCTCGTTACTGATAGAGTGTTGCTAGCGATGGCCGGGAATGATGCTGCCTTCGGTTTCCCGGAGGCGTTGTTTTTCGAGCAGGGCCGGGTATTTGCCGAATTCCCAGCGCGCTATGGAACGGTTGTGAACTTCGTCCGGGCCGTCGGCGATCCGCATCGTCCGCTGAAATGCGTAGGTCAAACCGAGACCAAAATCGTCACACACGCCAGCTCCGCCATGGGCCTGAATCGCATCGTCGATGATTTTCAAAGCCATGGTAGGCGCGGCCACTTTGATCATGGCGATCTCGTTTCGCGCGACTTTGTTGCCAGCCTTGTCCATCATGTCGGCAGCTTTGAGACACAGAAGACGTGACATCTCAATCTGGGTGCGCGCTTCCGCGATGCGTTGTTCCCAAATGGACTGTTGGGACAAATACTTGCCGAATGCTTTTCGGGTGAGCAGGCGCTTGACCAGTTTCTCGAGTACTGCTTCGGCTGCCCCTACGGTGCGCATGCAGTGATGTATGCGTCCGGGGCCAAGCCTGCCTTGGGCAATTTCAAAGCCGCGGCCCTCACCGAGGATAAGGTTTTCCACGGGCACCCGGACGTCTTTCAGTTCGACCTCACCATGTCCGTAGGGGGCTTCGTCATAGCCGAATACGTTCAACATCCGCACGATTCGAAGACCAGGTGTGTCCATCGGGACGATGATCTGGGACTGTTGCTGGTGCTTCGGGGCACCCGGATTGCTTTTCCCCATCACAATCGCAAATTTGCAGTTCGGATGGCCGATACCTGACGACCACCATTTGCGCCCATTGATGATGTAGTGATCGCCGGACCGTTCAATGCGGGTTTCAATATTGGTTGCGTCTGACGAGGCGACCTGTGGCTCAGTCATCAGAAACGCTGAGCGAATTTTGCCGTTCATCAACGGCCTTAACCATGCTTCCTGCTGATCAGGCGTGCCGTAACGCAGCAAGACCTCCATATTCCCGGTATCCGGCGCAGCACAATTGAACACTTCCGGACTCCACAAAACCCGGCCTGTTTCTTCCGCGATTAGGGCATATTCCAGGTTGCTCAGGCCCGGACTCTCGAAATTAAAACCCGCGCTATCTGTTCCGTGTCCTGCCGGGGGCATAAACATGTTCCACAGGCCCTGAGCCCGTGCTTTTTGCTTCAGCTGTTCAACAACCTGAACGACCTTCCAGCGGTCTGCGCCGGCGGCCTTCATCTCTTCTTCGTAGTCGGGCACAGCCGGAATCACGAAGTCATCCATGAAGTCTCGAACGCGTCGGAGCCATTCCTGTTGGCGGGGGCTTTGATCGAAGTTCATCGCGGTATCCTGAACGCTGCTTGTATTAGATGGTTATGTTATCGTTAACATTACGGGTCAAGAAAAAACCGCCTAGCCGACCGCTATGCAGATTCGCGAACCATCAGTTCTGTTTCCAGGAGAACCTGTCTGGGGCCGGGCCGGCTTGTTAGTTTGGCCAGGATTAGTTCGCCGGCACGCCGGCCCATCTCGTAGGCAGGAACGCGTATTGTCGTAAGCGACGGAACCGTTGACGCTGCAAAGTCCAGGTCCCCGAATCCACATACGGCCAGGTCGCCAGGAACATTGATGCCGCGCCGCTGGGCCTCAAAAATGATCGCCGCCGCAGTTAAGTCAGACCCACAAAATACGCAATCAGGTTTGATCGACGAATCGGCAACCTGATCAAAAAAAGACGGCCCTGAACTGAACCGTTCTTCGGTTATGCTGTCGCCGCTGCCGACAGGAATATGCAGCGGAGCGATGCCCATCAGCTTTTCGCATTCGTCGGCGAACGCGCTCCAGCGCGTAACATCCCGGCCGATAAGCTGGGCGAAGAACGCGGGCTGTTTCCGACCAGCTTGAGCAAAATGTCTCGCGATCTTGCGGGCTGCATCTTGGTTGGAAAAGCCAGAAACCATATCGACGGGGCGCGCTGGATCGTCCCAGGTTTCCACGATCGGGATTGCCGCGCCTTTGAGGAGTTGGCGCGTGCGGCGTTCCGAGGGGCTGAAGGTCAGGATCAGTCCGTCCGGCCGCCGGCCCAGCATGGCGCGGACAACATCATACTCCCTGGACGGGTCATAGTTCGTCTGTGCTAACAGAAGTTCTCGTCCTGTCGTAAGTCCAAATTCGGCGACGCCGTCGATTTCCCCGGCAAATGTCGGGCTTGTCACGGAAGACACAACAAGGCCCAGAAATCCGGTGGATTGGCTGACCAGGCTCGAAGCGTTGCGGTTCGGGATGTAGCCAAGGTCCTGCATCACTTTAAGGATGCGGTTGCGCGTTTTCTCCGCAACGAGGTGGGGTGAACCGATCACGCGTTGAACCGTCATCACCGAAACACCGGTGCGCTCGGCTATGTCACGCAAGGTCGTGGGTTTGTTTTCTGACATCGAAGCCCTTTTGTCGAAACTTAACGGCCCGGGTTGACAAAGCTAAGAACAATTTATGATAACGTTAACAAAACGACAATGAGAATGTGAGCCGATGGAAAAGACCCAGTTTATCGCGGGGGCATGGCGTGACGGACAGGGCGAGACGGTTCTGCAGACAGCGGATCCAGCGACGGGGGCGGTGACCGACGCATATCCGGCTGTGTCGGAAGCAGATTTGGCGGACGCCGTTACGACATCGGTCGAAGGGTTCCACATTTGGTCAAGCACACCTGCCTGGACGCGGTCGGCGGTCTTGGCGCGGATCGGGGACCTTGTAAGAGAACGGCAGGCCGCGATCGCCGAAGCGATTACGCGGGAACAGGGCAAGCCGCTCGCCGAGAGCATCGCCGAGGTGGAACGGGCGGCAGACTTCTTTACCTGGGGCGGCGGTGAGGCCCCCCGCATCTATGATCGTGGAATCGCGTCGCGGGATGGATCGGTTCAGATAGCGCGAAAGGTTCCGATCGGTCCCATTTGTGCTTTTACCCCCTGGAACTATCCCGTCGTGCTCATCGCCAAAAAACTATCAGCCGCGCTGGCGGCGGGATGTTCTTGCATATTGAAACCCTCGGAGGAAACACCTACGGCGCCTGCATTGCTGGTGCAGGCCTGCCTTGATGCAGGCGTGCCGGCTGAAACCTTAAACCTTGTTTTTGGAGAGCCTGCTGTGATTTCCCGGTATCTGATCGCCATGCCCCAGATACGCAAGGTTACGTTCACCGGGTCGGTCGCCGTTGGCAAGTTGCTGGCCGGGCAGGCCGCGAAGAAGATGAAACCGATCACGATGGAACTAGGTGGGCACGCACCGGTCATTGTAATGCCTGACGTCGATGTCGACGGCGTCGCTTCTTTGGTTGCCGAAAAGAAATTTCATAATGCAGGGCAGGCCTGCATTTCGCCGTCCCGCATCTTCGTACATGACGATATCAAAGATGATTTCCGGGATGCCTTGGCCGCCAAGGCCGAATCTCTGAGGGTAGGCCCAGGCCTGGCCGAAGACACGCAGATGGGGCCTCTTGCAAGTTTGCGGAGACGAAACGCTGTTGCTGGTTTGGTGCAGGATGCCTGTGACCTTGGTGCAGATTTGGCGGCCGGTGGTGAGCGAGCGGAGGGTGATGGCTTTTTCTATCAGCCCACAATCCTGGACGCTGTGCCGGATGACGCGAAGGTGATGACGGAAGAGCCGTTTGGCCCGGTGGCCGCCATATCTTCATTCGCTGACTTGGATGATGTCTTGGCACGTGCGAACGGCCTGACTTACGGGCTTGCCGCATATGGGTTCTCAAGTTCGCCACCGACGCAAAAACGATTGGCTGATGGCCTTGAGGCCGGGTTGGTCGGTATCAATATGCTGCCGGGACATCTGCCCGAGCTTCCGCTTGGCGGCTGGAAGGAAAGTGGAATCGGCGTCGAGGGTGGGCTTGAGGCTGTTGATAGCTATCTGATCAACAAGTTGCAGTGTGTGCAGGCGGAACCGCCAGCATGAACACCGCTGCGACCAAAACCGGTTTGAACATGCTTCGAACGATGGATCTCGAGAGCTATTTCCATCCGTTCACGGATCTTTCGGCGCACCGTGACTCCGGTCCGCATGTGATCTCGTCAGGTGATGGGGTTCGGATCGTCGACACCGAGGGCAAGGTGTTCATCGATGGAATGGCCGGCCTTTGGTGTATGAACCTCGGCTATGGGCGCCCTGAAATGGTGGAAGCAATCTCCGCCCAGGCACAAAAACTATCCTATTATCATTCCTTTGCTTCGATGGGCTCTGACGTCTCGATAAGCCTTGCCGCACGGCTTTCAGAAATCGCCCCGGTTCCCGGGTCAAGGATTCTTTTTGGCAATTCCGGATCGGATGCAAATGACACAAACCTAAAGCTGGTTCGGCTATACAACACCTTGCTGGGCCGGCCGAACAAGCGGAAGGTGATTGTCAGGCGGCGTGCGTATCACGGCTCAAGCATGGCGACGGCAGCGGCATCCGGGCTGCCGACACTTCACAGCGCCTTCGACCTTCCCATCGGCGAATACCGGCGAATTAGCCCGGCCTGCTATTACTGGCGAGGAAATGCTTCTCTGTCGGAAACCGATTATACGGCCAGTCTGCTACAAGAGCTTGAGGCGCTTATCGTCAACGAAGGGCCGGATACGATTGCAGCTTTTTTAGCTGAGCCGGTTTCCGGGGCTGGCGGTGTTCTTGTGCCACCACCGGGATATTGGGAAGGTGTCCAGCGGCTCCTGGCCAAGTACGATATTCTGCTCATCCTGGACGAGGTCATCACTGGATTTGGCCGAACAGGCCGGATGTTCGCAGCTGAAACATTTAACATCCGGCCGGATTTGATGTCGGTCGCTAAAGGCTTGACCAGCGGCTATGTGCCGATGTCGGCCAGTTTTGTGTCGCCTGAGATTTGGAACACCTTGTCGAATGCTGACAGCGGGCTTGGCGTTTTCGGTCACGGCTATACCTATTCGGGCCACCCCCTCGCTGCAGCCGCGGCCCATGCCAGTCTTGATATTATGCTGGACGAAGGTCTTGCCGACGAGGCTGCACGCAAGGGAGCACACCTACTCTCTGCACTGACAGAGGAAATCTTGCCACTGACGCCCGTGGGTGATGTGCGGGGTATCGGCCTCATGGTGGGTGTCGAACTGGCAGCAGATTGGATCGGATCACGCGGCCCATCTCGTCAATCGCCCGTTTCCCGGGTTGCACAAAGATGCCGCGAGGAGGGCCTGATCATCCGGCCTCTGATGGATGGTAATGTACTGGCGATCTCGCCGCCGTTGGTGATTTCACATGATGACCTGGATCAACTGGTCGCCATCCTGAAGCGTGCGATTGAGAGCCTCTCGACATGACTGAGTGTAGGGAGACGTGCAGATGAAAATAGAGACCGTCGAAGCACTGCATCTGGGTCAATTCCTATATGCCCGTATTACGACCAAGTGCGGCCGGATCGGGATAGGCGAGTCCTGCACATGGGGACATGTCGAAGCTTGTGAGGCGGCACTCAACAAGTTTGGTGAATACCTGCAAGGCAAGGACGCTCGGCAGATCGAACACCACTGGAATGTCATGCATCGCTTTGCCTACTTCCAGGGCGCTGCAATCAATGGCGCCATCTCAGCGATTGATATTGCACTTTGGGACCTCAAGGGGAAGCTTCATGGAGCCCCCGTTTACGAACTTCTTGGAGGGGCAGTCCGCCATCGCATCCGGGTATATGGCCACGCCTATGACAGGACAGCAGATGCCGTCGCAGCCAAGTGTCGCAGGCTCAAGGAAAACGGTTTCACGGCGATCGGGCATTTGAACCCGTTTCTGGATGAAGAGTATGACACGCCCCTACCACGGACGCGGATCGCTAATCTCGGGAACGCGCGTGCCAATGTTGATCTGTTCAGATCGGCGGTTGGCGACGATTGTGACTTGTTAATAGAGCTTCACCGGCGGCTTTCTCCTGCTGACGCCGTGACGTTTTGCCGCTCCATCGAGGAGTTCTCGCCGATGTGGGTCGAGGATCCGGTCCGGCCCGAAAATCCGGATGCCATGGCCTGGGTCGCGGACAGGATCAACCTTCCGGTCGCAACGGGTGAGCGCTTCACATCGCTCTATGACTTCCAGGTTCTAATGGCCCGGCAGGGGGTTCGATTTGCGCGTGTCAGCTTAGGGCTCTGCGGCGGGATTACCGGTGCAAAGAAAATTGCGGCTCTGGCTGAAGCCAATGGAATCGACATTGCGCCCCACTGTCCGTTGTCTCCAATAAGCCTGGCTGCTTGTGCTCACTTGGACATGTCGGTTCCTAACTTTGCGATTCAGGAGTTTGCGACCGGCCTCAATAATCACAAGCTGGTATCGGGCGATGTGCTGCTGGGCGAGGATATCGCTGATTGGGCGCCGCGGGTGGAGCAGGGGTATCTAACGCCGCCCTCTGGCGACGGGCTCGGCGTGGCGCTTGTCACAGACGCACAGACCAGGCGGCCGATTGCGACCAAACATGTCGGTATGCGTATGGGTCACGATGGTGCGCCGGTGGACCAGTAGTGGGTGATGGGTATCGCAACAAAAACGGTATGGAATTAGGGAAAGTAATGGCATGACAAACGAGTTTCACAACATGAGCGCGCTGGATTTGGCGGCCGGGTTCAGGTCGGCAGCGTTCACGCCGGTCGAGGTAGCCGATACGCTGCTGGCTCGGATTGAGGCCGTTAATCCCGCACTGAACTGCTTTTGTCTGATCGATGCTGAAACGACAAGACAGCAAGCGCGGGAGGCGGCTGACAGATGGTCCAAGAAGCAGCCTCTTTCTCCATTGGATGGTGTGCCGATCTCGATCAAGGATCTTGTGCTCACGAAAGGATGGCCAACACGGCGGGGGTCATTGACCGTCGATCCCGATGGTCCGTGGGACGAGGATTCGCCACCGGTCGCAGCCGCCCGCGCCGCGGGCATGGTGTTTCTGGGCAAGGTGACGACACCGGAATTCGGATGGAAAGCGTCGACAGATTCACCGTTGACCGGCATAACCCGAAATCCATGGAACTTGGATAAGACGCCAGGCGGGTCAAGTGGAGGATCCAGCGCGGCGATCGCTGCTGGATTGGGGCCGCTTTCGATCGGCAGTGATGGCGGTGGCTCCATTCGCATCCCGGCCTCTTTTACCGGCATTTTCGGTCTGAAGCCGAGTTTTGGCCGCGTTCCTGCCTATCCGCCCTCGCATACGCTTTCGCTGGCCCACTATGGCCCCATGAGCAAAACGGTGGCCGATTCCGCGGCGTTCATGGATGTTCTTACCCGGCCTGATGCCCGCGACTGGCATGGGCTTCCATATCAAGAGGTCGAGTATCACACGAGCCTGCTCCGTGAGGGTATTGCAGGCAAGCGCATCGCCTATAGTCCCCGGTTGGGATACGTAGAGCACGTTTGGACAGAGATCGAAGACGCCGTCCGAAAAGGCGTCGAGCTCCTAGAAGAGCTGGGTGCAGAGGTTGAGCAGGTCGGTGAGGTTATCCCCCATCCGGGCGAAGCGTTTATCACGCTGTTCTGGGGCGGTGCGGCCTACTTGCTGGGGGAGTTACCCGAAAAGCAGCTTACCAAACTCGAGCCGGCGTTACGGGACGTTGTGCTTCAGGCTGGAGAGCTCGACTTCCGGGCATATCTGGATGCCGTCCATGCGCGGGAGGCCATCGGATCTACTTTCAACCAGTTCATGGAAAACTATGACTTTCTGGTAACGCCGACGGTTGCTGTTCCCCCTTTCGATGTAGGGAAAATCCGTGGGTTTGATGAAAGTGGAGATGAATTGGTCGATTGGACACCATTCACCTACCCCTTCAACATGACCAAGAATCCAGCAGCAAGTGTCCCCTGTGGGTTCATGTCTGATGGATTGCCGATCGGCCTGCAGCTTGTCGGGCGAATGTACCAAGATCTTGAGGTGCTGCAGGCAGCGGCGACATTTGAGCAGGCACATCCGCTTTTCGACAAACGTCCACCCAGGTTCTCCTAGCCCTGGCTAGGAACATAGCCGATTGAAATCAGGGAGATAATGCATGCCATTCAGCTACCTCAAGTGCTTTGACGTTTCGATCGAGGATAAAATCGCTCATATCAGGCTGAACCGGCCGGACGAGCTCAACACCATGACCCGTGACTTTTGGAACGAGGTCCCGCGGATCGTAGAGGAAATCAATGACGGCGCGCTTGCCCGTTGCATTGTCTTTTCTTCGACCGGGAAACATTTTTCTGCAGGTATGGACTTGTCGGTATTTGCCGGTCACGGCCTTGGCGTGGCGCCGGCAGATGGCGTTGACCGGGCGACCATGATGGAGGCGGACAGGCACTTCATCCACAACGTGCAGCGATGCTTCGGATGCCTCGACAGCGCGCGAATTCCGATCATTTTTGCCATTCAAGGCGGATGTATCGGCGGTGCGGTCGATATGTGTTCCGCCGCTGATATTCGCTATGCCACAGCTGATGCGTTTTTTGTGATTCAGGAAATAAACATCGGGATGACAGCTGATGCAGGGACTTTCCCGCGGTTGTGCCGGCTTATCCCCGAGGGCTGGGTGCGGGAGCTGGCTTATACCGGCCGGCGTCTTCCCGCGGCGCGGGCCAAGGAGATTGGTCTTGTGAATGAGGTGTTTGATACACATGACGAGGTCGTGGCATTTGCGTTGGAAACGGCCCGCGACATTGCGACAAAGTCGCCGGTTGCCGTTGCAGGGTCGAAAGTCATGATCAATTACGCACGGGATCACACGATCTCTGACGCGCTCGACTACATCGCGACATGGCAAACCGGGATGTTCTCGCAAGATCACCTCCGCGAGACCTTCACCGCTTCTCAGGAGAACCGGTCTCCAGCTTACGCTGACCTCCAGCCCGTCCGAAAATCTCTCTGATCGACATTGCAGAACAACGTCAGAGCCACTGTCGGGGCAAAACTGCTTAAGGCGATGGAGCACGGTTGGTCGCGTCTTCTGATGCGGAACCTCTTCCGATATTTCAAGACATCACCCGAGAACATCTGCCTTGCTGCTCGAACGATGTGAGAATTTCGAGACCTGCCGATCAACTGCACTAGCTGAATGGAGGCAACTTGCCGCTTGGGACAGCTCCATCTTGGCATTTCGTGGGCCGCCAAATTTAGTCTGATAATGTCCCGATGAAAGCGGGGTCAGCTCCTAACTTACTGTTTCAGCAGCGCGACCCACTTCGGATAATCCCGCTTTTTTTGCTAAACGCACCAGCGCGTCGGTCCTTGCCGGCGTTCTGAACGGCAGGGTGCCGGCGAAATGCGACAGAGTATAGCCGGGATTGCCTGCGAGCAGGCGCGCAACCTGGTTTTCAGCCTCCGCCTGGTCATCCATGGCAGCATGCGCTGCCGCTGCCAGGGCATGGGCCCACAGATAATTTGGTGCAGCCTTGATGTTCCACAGAGCGAATTCGAGCGCTTCTCGCGGTTTGCCGATGACGAGGCAATTAACGGCTGACAGAGTCAGGAAATGGGGAGTACCGTTCGCTACCGACATAAATTGGGGATAGATTGGCTCATCGTAGTCATCACAGAATATTTTTGCGAAAAACAGACCGAATCCGATCTGCGGGCTATTCGGCGCGAGTGCGACTGCTTTTTCGATGCGGTGCAAGCCCGTGTCGTGATTACCCGAATAAATTTCCGCAACGCCTGACCAAGCGATAGCGAGCGGGCTTTCTGCATTGTTCTCCAGAGCTTTTTCATAGGCATCGATCACATCAGGTAAGTTGGTCTGGAAGTCTGTTCCCCAGCCTGCGAGCGATTCACCAAGCAAGGATACGGCGATTGAAATCCAAGCTTCCGAATAGCCCGGATCAATTGCAACCGCCTGCCTGGACAGTGCACGGGCTTTAAGAATATTTTCCGCCGTCAGTGTCCGGATCAACGGAAGGACCCGAACCTGGTGGCGCCAGGCTTCAAAACTCTTGGTGCCGCCTGCCCAATATGCCGCCATTTGGCCTTCAACCAGCGTGATCTGAAGCGCGCTGACGATATGACGGGTCATGTCATCCTGAATCTCGAATATATCGTCTAGCGTCCGGTCATAGCGTTCAGCCCACAAATGGGTGCCATCGGCGGCAACGATCAACTGACCGGTCACGCGCAGGCGGTCGCCAGAGCGCCTGACACTGCCTTCCAGCACATGACTGGCGCCCAGTTCTTGCCCAACCTTACGGATATCGACCGCCTTACCTTTGTAGGTAAAGCTGCTGTTGCGCGCGATGACATTCAGGCCCGGTATCTTGCTGAGGATGGTGAGAATATCTTCACACATGCCATCGGCCAGATGATCTTGTTCAGGATCGCTGGACATGCTGTCAAAGGGCAGGACTGCTACAGTCGGCGCGGAATCCTGTGCCATCGATACAGTGGCGGCACTAGGTGGTGTCTCGCTACGGTTCTCTTCTTGCGGCCCTTTTGCTGTGTCGGATGTTTGCGCCAATTCGCCGACAAAGCGGAAGCCCTGCCCATGAACGGTCTTGATCAGCCGCTGCTGTTTACCATCATCATCAATTGCTTTGCGCAGCAATTTTATCCGGCTGTTGATTGAGCCATCGGACACCACGCGGCCATTCCAGATTTCCTCAACAATTTCGTCCTTGGATACCATCCGGTCGCTATTGGCGATGAGCAGCTCGAGCAGTGCCAGCACCTGCGGTTCAACTGCTCTGACCTCTTCTGCGCGGCGTAGTTCGCGGCGACGTGTATCTAACAGAAAATCTTCAAATTGGTAGATCATGTCCGATCCAAAAACTCCCACTACTCTCCAATATTACTCAAAAAAAGCTGCAAAAAACATGGTTCCTCCATGAAAAATTCATGAGTCCATCAAGCATCAATACTCCACCTGCGTCATTGGTCTTCTCGGAATTCGATAGGAGGTTTCCATGAAACAGGTCTCTAAAAGTGAAAGAACAACAACCAAATCCAAAGCGATTTGGATAACGAACATGCTGGCTGCCGGCGCATTGGCGCTGGTTGTGGGTTGGGCATTGACGGTGCCCGCACACGCCCAGGATGCGTGTGTCGATGGTTCCGGCAATAGCTCCGTGCAGTGCGGTGATAATGCTGATGCCAGTGGTAACGGCAGCACGGCCGTTGGCGACAGTTCAGAGGCCAGCGGCTCGGTAAGCACGGCCGTTGGCGCCTTCTCTGACGCGAGCGGCGTATCGAGCACAGCCATCGGCCACAGTGCTGATGCAACAGGCGATAATTCAACAGCGCTTGGCATGCTCTCTCAAGCAAACGATCTTAATGCAACCGCCGTGGGCCTGGCCGCGCAAGCAACGGCTGAGGACTCCACGGCGATTGGCGGCGGTGCCGAGGCAACCGCCTTTCAGGCCACCAGCCTGGGCCAGGGCGCCGCGGCCACCGGTGCCCGATCAGTTGCAATCGGCGTAAGTTCAGATGCAACCGCCCTTGGCTCGATAGCCATTGGCACTGATGGCCTCGACGCCAATCCACTCGGCGCGCAGGCTTTGTCTGCTGGCGCCATCGCGATTGGTGTCGATTCAAACATCTCGGGTGTCGATAGCATCGGGATTGGCAGTGAGGCGATCATTTCGGGTGTTGGTAACGTCGCGCTGGGTGCGAATACAGATGTAACGACCAGCGACGGAACAGCCATCGGCGCAAGCGCCGTGGTCTCCGCAACTGGCAGCGTGGCGCTGGGCAGCGGTTCAATTGCGGACGTTGCTGATACAGTTTCCATCGGTTCGGTTGGCAATGAGCGGCGTATCGTTAACTTGGCCGACGCCATCAGTCTGACCGATGCGGTTAATCTGGGGCAGCTCAATACGGCGCTTGAAGCCAATGGCAGCGGCCTGAACAGCACACAATTGGGCACCAACGCCGATGCCAGCGGTGTCAGTTCAACCGCCATTGGCGATGCTGCAGAAGCATTCGGCGTAGATGCAACCGCCATTGGCTTTAGTAGTCTGGCGTTTGAGAGTGCCACAGCCCTGGGTGCTGATGCTGCTGCAAATAGTGCGGGTGCAGTAGCAATTGGTCAGGATTCAAGTGCTGGCGGCATCAACTCCATCGTTTTGGGAACAAATTCGGCAACAGTAAGTGCCGAAAGTGGTATCGCCATTGGTTTCAGCACCTATACCAGTGGTAACGATGCCATCGGTATCGGGCGATCGGCCACCGCAAATGGCCAGTTTGGTATTTCTTTGGGCTATTTATCCAATGCCGCAGGGGATGGTGCTATTGCTATTGGCGCGAATACTGATGGAGTTGGCACCTTTGGCGCACATGCGACCGGCGAGGGTTCAATTGCGCTCGGGGTCGATACCACATCAACAGCCGATCAGGCTATTGCATTGGGTTCAGGGGCCGGGGCTACCGGCACCAGCAGCATCGCGCTGGGTTTCAATTCAGATGCGATGCCTGATGGCGCCATAGCCATTGGCGGCGATGGCATTGACGGTGACACGGATGGCGCACAGGCGTTGGGTATCGATTCTATCACCATCGGCCGTGATGCGCTGACCGGCGCTGCCAATTCGATTGCCATTGGCGCGCGGTCGCAGACAGCACTCAACAATTCAGTGGCTATCGGGGAATTTGCGCAGACATCTGAATTGAACGGCGTCGCCGTTGGTCGAAACGCGGTTGTCAGTGGCGCTAATTCAGTCGCTCTGGGCGCGGGCTCGATTGCCGCAGAATCCGATGTTGTTTCGATTGGTTCTGTCGGTTCAGAGCGCCGCCTTGTCAATGTCGCCGATGCGACCGGAAACAATGATGCTGTCAATCTAGCTCAGCTGAATGCTGCGATCGCTTCAGTATCCGGCGGCGTTGGCGGTGTGACGCAAATGCAGTTGGATGCGGTTGAAGCACAGGTGGTGAGCAATGATGGCGATATATCGTCGCTGCAGGGCCATGTCGCCGGCAACATTACTGATATCGGCAATTTGCAAACTAACATGGCAAGTCTGCAAGGTGACGTCGCCAACAACGCAATGGGTGTAATGGAAAACACCAATGCCATTGCGTCCAACGGCCTGGACATTGCCAATGTGCAAAGTGCTGTGGGTGATAACCAGCTGGATATCGCTGCGCTTCAGGGTGATGTTGTAAACAATGCAGGCGGCATCCTCGCCAATGCGGGTGGCGTCGCCAACAATGTAGCCGATATCAGCGATCTCGATACACGTGTTGCTGATCTGGAGTCGGCAGCAGCTGGTGGTGTCGGCGTCGGCGGTGTGACGCAACAGCAGCTGGATGCGGTTGAAGCGCAGGTGGTGAGCAATGACGGCGATATATCGTCGCTTCAGAGCAATGTCGCCGGCAACACGACCGATATTGGCAACTTGCAAACCAACATGGCGGGTCTGCAGGGTGATATCGCCAACAATGCAACGGGTGTGATGCAAAACACCAATGCAATTGCGTCCAATCAGATGGTCATTGCCAACGTGCAAAATGATGTGGGGGATAACCGGCAGGGAATCGTTGCGCTGCAGGGCCATGTCGCCGACAACACAACCAATATCGGCAATTTGCAAACCAACATGGCAAATCTGCAGGGTGATATCGCCAACAATGCAACGGGTGTGATGCAAAATGCCAACGCAATTGCATCCAATCAGACGGCCATTGCCAACATGCAAAATGACGTGGGTGATAACCGGCAGGGTATCGCTGCACTGCAGGGTGATGTCGCCAGCAACATGACCGACATTGGCAATCTGCAAACCGACATAGCGAGTCTGCAAGGTAACGCCGCCAATAATGCAGCCGATATCAGCGATCTTGATACGCGTATTGTTGACCTGGAGACCGCAGCAGCTGCTGGTGTCGGCGTTGGCGGTGTGACACAGGCGCAGTTGGATGTGGTTGAAGCACAGGTGATATCGAACGATCTCGACATTGCTGATTTGCAGGACAGTGTCAGTGACAACCAGATGGATATTACGGCGCTCCAGGGCGATGTCACCGGCCTGACCACACGTGTTGATGGACTGGAGAGCAATCTGTCCGGTCTCGCGGAGATGAACGGCACAGGCGCAGACAGCACAGCGGTTGGAACGGACGCGGTGGCTTCGGCCGCGGGGTCAACGGCTGTGGGTGATGGCGCCATGGCGACAGGTGATGGTGCGACGGCAATCGGCTTGGGTGCCGTGGCAACCGGTTCTGTGGCGGTGGGTGCCCTTTCATCGGCTGCCAATGATGGCACTGCACTGGGCGATAGCAGTATGGCAACAGGCCAATCGTCGATCGCACTGGGTGAGAGTGCATCTGCCACACAGGATGGAGCCGTGGCGATTGGCAGCGGTGTCACGACAACGCGCACCAATCAGGTGGCTGTCGGTGATGCCAATGCGACATTGACCGTAGCGGGCATTGGCTCTGCTGCTTCAACGGCAGCGCAGGGTCTTGTTTCCGGCGTGATTACCACCGATGCCGACGGCAATCTGGCATCCGACGGCGGTGCACTGCAGACCTCTGTCAATGCCAATACAGCGGGGATTGCCAACAACAGCTCAGCTATTGCATCCAATCAGGCAGCCATTTCTGCGAATGCGTCTGGTGTTGCTAGTAACGCAGTGGATGTCGCAGCTAATGCATCCGGTGTGGCCGACAATAGTGCTGCCATTGGCACCGTGAATAGCCGGGTTGATACAGTCGAGACCAGTGTAGCGACCAACAGTGTTGCCATCTCGGCCAATGAAGGTGCCATTGTCGCCAATCAGGCCGCCATTTCTGCGAATGCGTCTGGTGTCGCTGGTAACGCAGTGGATGTCGCAACCAATGCATCTGGTGTGGCTGACAATAGTGCCGCCATTGGCACCGTGCATAGCCGGGTTGATACGGTGGAGACCGGTGTAGCGGCCAACGGTATTGCCATCTCGGCCAATGGAGGTGCCATTGCCGCCAATCTGGCAGCCATCGGCAACAACCGCACAGCGATCCAGTACAACACCACCGACATTGCTAATAATAGTCGGGCGATCCTTACAAATATGCAGCGGCTCGATGACATTGATCTGAGGCTCAATGACTTTGGTGCGACACTTTACAGCCACCAGGACCAGATCAAGGATCTGCGCAACAGCCTGGCAGCGGTAACGTCCATTCCCGATGCCTATCTGGCTTCTGGTGAGCGCTATGCCGTCGCGGGCGGCTTCTCGGTGGTCGAAGGGGAAGTCGGCTTTGGTGGCACCGTCACAGTCAGGGCCAGTGACAGGTGGACCCTGGGTGCGTCCTTTGGTTACTCCGGCAGCCAGGCAGTCGGAAAAATCCAGTTCCGCTTTGCCAATTAGGGTCAGGCTCCAATCACAGGTGATAGAGCCAGACCCTGAAACCTCCTAACAACGGCAAGGCAGAACGGAAGCCACCGGTGGGACACAAGGTCCTGCCGGTGGCTTCAACTTTATTAGTTCCGATCTGATCTGACAGCGCCTCCTGAAAGGAGTGAGGTTTACCCGGTTTGCTCTCTCGTCTCCGCGCTGCGTCTCTGGCTTTTCGTACCGCTTCAAGTATCTCGAATTTGAGCCTGTCCCGGCAAGTCCGCTACTAGCCAAAAGCAGGCATTAAGTATTACCGGGAATGCACGAATTGGTGCGCCGCGCGTCTTCCAAACGCCGCGTCCTCAACGCTCAGGAATATCGTAGAACCTTTCGAAATCAGCCGGGTCGTGGTTGCGCAGTTCCGTTTTCGCGATGCCCGGCAAATGCACTTCACTGGGCCCATCCGCAATGCTCAGGTGCATGCCCAGCCCAAGCAGGCTGGCCAGCGGTGTCTGGTTGGATACGCCCATAGCCCCGTGGACGCGCAGGGCACGCTCGGACACATTCTGCAACAGTTCGGTGCCGACGATTTTCAGCATGGCGATTTCTTTGCGGGCGCCTTTAGGACCCTTTTCATCCAGCGCCCTTGCTGTGTGCATGCACAGGAGCCTGGCCTGGTCGATCTCGATTCTAGAGCGGCCGATATCGTTGGCCACACTGCCGTGTTCATACAGGTGCTTGCCAAAGGCAACACGTTCCTTGGCCCGAGACATCAACAGGCCGAGGGCCACCTCAGCCATACCCACGCAACGCATGCCGTAGTGGATGCGGCCAGGCCCCATGCGTTTCTGCATGATCGCGAAGCCTTCACCCGGCTCACCCAGCAGGTTTTCAGCAGGCACGCGCACGTTATCCAGCAGAATCTCGGGATGCCCGCCAATGTGGTACTCGCTCATCACCGTTGTATCCTGGAGGATCTGAACGCCGGGGGTATCCAACGGAATAATGATGACGCCGTGCTGATTGTGGCGGCTGGGGTTTTCAGGGTTGGTCTTACCCATCAGGATCATGAAGCGGCACTTCGGATGCATGGACAGGGAAATGAACCACTTGCGGCCATTCACCACGTACTCATCGCCATCCCGCACGATACTGGTCTGGTAATTGGTGGCGTCGGAAGAGGCAACCTCCGGTTCCGTGGCGGCAAAACAGGAATAACAGTCACCTTCCAGCAGGGGCCGCAGCCACTTTTCCCGTTGCGCCTCATTGGCCGCCGCGCCGAGCAACTCCATATTGCCTGTGACGGGGGCATTGCAGTTGAACACCTGCGACGCCCAGGGAAGCTTGGCCATCTCTTCGGCAATGGGCGCGAACTCGAAATTCGTCAGTCCGGTGCCAGGTTCATCGTCCCGCAGGTGCGGAAAGAACAGGTTCCATAAACCTTGTTCCTTGGCCTGAGCTCGCAGGTCGTCGATAAAGGCTAATGCTTCAGGGTCGTTGCGACGATCGCTGTGGGCGACTTCCTGATAATGCTTGTTCACCGGGTAAACGTGCTTATCCATGAAATCTACGACTCTGGCTTTGAATTCTATGCTTCTTTCGCTCTGCGGAAATTCCATGGTCTGTCTCTTTCTCGTTGGTATTGGCGCGGCAGGCGCGCTTACGGGCAAGGTGTCTGTTAATCTTGGGGCCACTCACACGTCAAGTCCAACATCACCCCATTCAACGGAACGCGGGTTTACTAGGTCACGTGTCTAATCGTGCCAAAATGGATCTGATGGCTTCGATGTGGCGATTGCGCGGAGCGAGGTTGGGCGAACTGGTGGCCCTTTGACTTTCGGACGCAACTTCGATTGGCTTCGACTGGATGTTCGTTAGGTGTTGAAAAGGTCTGCTTTGGGTCATCAGCGGACATTTTCAGGAGCATTATCAGACTAAATTTGGCGGCCCCACGAAATGCCAAGATGGAGATGTCCCAAGCGGCAAGTTGCCTCAATTCAGCCAGTGCAGTTGATCGGCAGGTCTCGAAGTTCTCACGTCGTTCGAGCAGCAAGGCAGATGTTCTCGGGTGATGTCTTGAAATAGCGAAAGGGATTGCTCATCGGCCGACGTTAGGGCCACTCCCTGCCAGGAACAATCTGGTTTACTCCGACAATGCCGCAGAAACCCACGTATCCGCACTAGAGTTAGTAAGGTGAAGGTGGACGCAGTCTTGAGCGAACCCGTCTCCGCCTGATTTCCCTGATAATCAGGGAAAATGCAGGGAAATCTGGCGATTCAGGGCCAAAATCCGCCAGCGAGCTCCGGCCAAGCCTTGCTTCCTAGGCGTCAAACGAAGCACTCCTGGGCTTACCAATCATCGAGAGAAACTCTCGGCGGGTCGTCGGATCCTCTCGAAAAGCGCCCAGCATGTGACTGGTCACCATGGTGACGCCCGGCTTGTGCACACCCCGCGTGGTCATACACTGGTGCGCCGCCTCGATGACGACGCCAACACCGCGTGGCTTCAGCACCTCCTGGAGGGTATCCGCGATCTGCGACGTTAGCTTCTCCTGGATCTGCAATCGCTTAGCGAACGCATCGAGAAGGCGGGCAAGTTTGGAGATTCCAATTACACGTCCGGCGGGCAGATAACCGATATGAGCCTTCCCTAGAATTGGCACCATGTGATGCTCGCAGTGCGACTCGAGACGGATATCACGCAAGACGATCATTTCGTCGTAGTCGGCCGTTTCTTCGAACGTCGTCGACAGCAGCGCGACCAAATCCTCGTTATACCCGGCGAAGAACTCCTCATAGGCGCGCACCACGCGCTCGGGCGTGCCAACGAGGCCCTCACGGTCGGGATCGTCGCCCGCCCACTCGATGAGCGTGCGCACGGCCGCTTCCGCCTCTGACTGGCTGGGACGCCGGCGCCGGCCTGTGTAGGTGAGGCCGTCATTGGTGGAGATTGAGTCTGTCGGCCGGCTATCGACCACTGCTTTGTCCATGTTAACCCTTTCCTGAAGCCGACCCCGATGATCGGGGGCAAATGGCTGTTGTATTCACTGAATGCAACGTTATAACGTTGCAAAATTAATTCGCAACACGGGACATGGTCATGACGCGCTTGGCGGTCCAGCCTCAGCCCTGCGTCGACCCTGATTGTCGCGGGCAGCATTCGCCGGATGAACGGATTGCACTGGCGGCGTCCCTTTGTGGCGAACGCGGGGTACGGCTTACAAGGCGGCGGCGGCAGATTCTGGAGTTGCTCTGGGAGAGTGATCGCCCGATGGGTGCCTACGAGTTGGTTGAAGCCCTAAAGCCGAAGGAGGCACGCCCCGTCGGGCCGCCCACCGTCTACCGAGCGCTTGAGTTCTTGATGTTGCAAGGGCTCGTCTCGAAGCTTCAAAGCAGGAACGCGTATGTCCCTTGCACGCATCCGGAACGCACGCACGATTGCTTGTTCTTTATCTGCAGCAACTGCAGCGCGTCCATCGAATTGGAAGACCCGCGACTTGAGTCTTTGATCACCGAAAATGCTGGCCTCGTAGAGTTTCGTCCAACGCGTCGTGTGATCGAGGTAGAGGGTACCTGCTCCAATTGCATTGCGGCAGGCACCGCCATGGGGGAGGTGAAAGTTGACCCTTGAAGGATCGCCTCGGCTTCTACCGATCTCGGTGCTGACAGGGTTTCTGGGAAGCGGCAAAACCACCGTTCTTAATCACCTGATCCACCAGCCAGCACTTAGCCGGACCTTGGTACTCATCAACGAGTTTGGTGAGATCGGGCTCGATCATGACCTCGTGACCCACAGCAATGATGAAGTCGTGGTTGAGATGGCGAGCGGCTGCCTTTGCTGCACAATCCGGGGCGACCTCGTCAAGACCTTGCGCGAGGCGCCGGGGCGGTTCGCACGCGGTGGGGAACTGTGGTTTGATCGCGTGGTGATAGAGACAACCGGACTCGCCGATCCGGCACCGATCCTTCACACCTTAATGACTGAACCGGCAATCGCGCGTCGTTATCGCCTGGACGGTGTCATCACGACCGTCGATGCTGTCAACGGCGGTGACACCCTCAGTCGCCAGTTCGAGTCGGTCAAGCAGGCGGCAGTGGCCGATCGGCTGCTGATTACAAAGACAGACCTTGCCGACCCAGATGCCCTGCAGGAATTGCAGGGCCGGTTGCGGGCCTTAAACCCTGCTGCTCCACAGATCATCGCAGAGAATGGTGTTGTCGAGCCGGCACCGCTATTTGATGCTGGTCTTTACAATCCAGAGACCAAAAGTCTCGATGTGCAAAACTGGCTCAAGACAGAAGCCTATACAGAACCCCACGATCACGATCACGGCCACGATCATCATCATGACGTCAATCGCCACGGCGCGCACATCAAGGCGGTCTGCCTTACGGTCGATGAACCGATCCACGGCGAAGCGCTTGAACTCTGGCTTGAAGCGCTGCTCGTGCTCAGGGGCGCTGACTTTTTGCGCGTCAAGGGAATCATCAATGTTGCTGAATTCGATGGGCCGGTGGTTGTTCATGGCGTTCAGCACATTTTCCATCCCCCTGTCATGTTGGAGGAGTGGCCGAGTAACGACCGACGCTCCCGGATCGTGTTCATCACCCGCAATGTCGATGAGACATTCATACGAGAAACCTTAAAAGCGTTTAACGCAAACACAGTCCAGCAGCCGGCGTTCCTATCAGACGCGCCGAGCAGTAGCGGCGGCGCGACGTCCGAGGTGAAGCCATGACCTGTTTGTTTTTTCTGGTGCGTCGTTGTCAGACGGAGAGAATCCGCCATGCCGCTGTTTGAACCTGGCAGCATTCGCGGGCTTGTCGGCGACCAAGCGGATGGCGAATACACGCTCGATTTACAAGGCGTCTCGCCAGACCATGCGCAGTCGGCGATCGCTCAAATGCTGGAACAGTCCCGCTTCGGCGACTCGAAAAGCGTGGTGGTTCGCATCGATCCGGCCACCCCAACCAGCGGGGAGACTCTTTTTCTTCCCGTAGGCCGTCAGCTCCTTGAGGCGCGCAGGCGCGGACTCATCGCGCGCTTTCATCCGTTGCCGGAGGCCGATGGGGGTGGATTCTACGTTGAGCTGCCGGGCCGTAATCGCGACGAAGAGGCGCAGCCGTGACGCTCTACCTGACCAACACGTTGGCGCGAACCAAAGAGCCTTTCGTACCGGCAAACCCTGATCAGGTGACGATGTATGTCTGCGGGCCAACCGTTTACAACTATGCCCATATCGGCAATGCCCGCCCGGCAGTCGTGTTCGATGTTCTTTACCGTCTGTTGAAGCGGCGGTTTGGGCGTGTCGTCTATGCGCGCAATTTCACGGATGTCGACGACAAGATCAACGCGGCCGCGAAAGAAGCTAGCCAGCCAATCTCGGCCATCACTGAACGCTATATCGAGGCCTACAACGCCGACATGGCCGCGCTCGGCGTCCTGACGCCAGACCTTGAGCCACGTGTCACGGACCACATCCCGGAGATCATAAACATGGTGGAGGGATTGATTGCGCGGGGACATGCCTATGCGGTCGACGGTCACGTCCTTTTCCACGTACCCTCGTTTCCGGCTTATGGTGCTCTGTCCGGCCGCGACCGCGATGAGATGATCGCTGGGGCGCGGGTGGAAGTCGCCCCCTTCAAGCGAGACCCAGCGGATTTCGTGCTCTGGAAGCCCTCGACCCCAGACTTGCCGGGCTGGGAAAGTCCATGGGGCCGCGGGCGGCCCGGCTGGCATATCGAATGCTCCGCCATGATCGAGCAAGGGCTTGGCATGACGATCGATATTCATGGCGGCGGCCAAGACCTTATCTTTCCCCACCATGAAAACGAGATCGCCCAGGGCACCTGCGCCCATGACGGGCAGCTCTACTGCCGAAACTGGGTCCACAACGGCTTCGTTACCGTTGAGGGACGAAAAATGTCGAAGTCGCTCGGCAATGTGCTTCTCGTCCGTGATCTGCTTGACGAGGCGCCGGGTGAGGCCATTCGCTTTGCCCTCCTGAGCGCACACTATCGCCAGCCGCTCGACTGGAGCGCAGACGGTCTTGCTCAGGCAAAGCGCGGTCTGGACCGCCTTTATGGCACGTTGCGCGATCTTGACGATGCGCCTGATGTTGCCTGCCCGCCAGGCCTTCTGGGTACGTTCGATGCGGCCCTTGAGAACGATCTGAACTTTCCAGACGCCATCGCTGAACTCTTCCAGATTGCGAAGGCGGCGCGGCAGGTGACGATTGACTCGGAACGCGCAGCCTACAAGGCAGCCTTGCGTGAGGCCGGTGGATTGCTGGGCCTGTTGCAGCAGGACCCATCCGCCTGGCTTGGACAGCCCGCAGGACACGACGGTGACACGGCAACAATCCAACGATTGGTCGATGCGCGGCTGGCCGCCCGATCCGTCCGAGATTTCGCCAAAGCGGATCAAATCCGTGACGAGCTCGCCGCGCTTGGCATCACGGTGGAGGATCGCGCCGATGGGCCAATCTGGCGGAGGACGGGCTG
>JANQQJ010000021.1 GCA_028284945.1 Alphaproteobacteria bacterium
ATCAGGGTCTGATGGCTCTGGCGCACCAGATCGGGGCGAAAACTGTCATAGGCCGGGCGGTTGACCCCGATGATATCGACATTCTTCACCATCACATGATTCGCCTTGATCTGCTGAATATCGCCGCCGGCGAACCCAATGATCAGAATCCGGCCTTCGAACGCGATGCACCGCAATGATGCGTCGAAAACAGCCCCGCCGACCGGGTCGAAAATCACGTCGGCGCCTTCGCCGTCCGTTAGTTCTTTCACCCGTGTGCGAATGTCTTCGGCCCGGTAATCGATCAGGTGGGTGGCCCCCGCGGCCTCGGGAATTTTCAGTTTCTCTGGCCCGCCTGCCGTGGCGATCACCCTTGCGCCCATCGCCACGCCGACCTCGACGGCAGAAAGACCGGTGCCCCCCGCAGCACCATGCACGACGAGTGTCTCGCCGGGCTGCAACCGGGCCCGATAGGCCAGCGACACGTGGCTGGTGCCATAGGTGATGGCAAAGCTGGCGGCCTGTTCAAGGCCCAGCCCCGCCGGCAGTTTGGCCACCCGGTCGGCCTGGGTGACCAGATATTCGCCATAGCCACCTTGCCCCGGCAGGCCCATGACATTGTCGCCGACAGCAAATTCCGTAACGCCTTGGCCAAGGGCAGTGATTTCACCGGCGATCTCCGACCCCGGGACAAAGGGCAGCTCGGGCGTTGCCTGATAGGTGCCTTTTGCCATCAGGCTATCGGCGAAATTAATACCACAGGCCCGGACCCGGACTTGGACCTCGCCCGGACCGGGTATGGGGGTCTCGATCTCCTCCAGTTTCAGGACGTCCAGGTCACCATGTTCTCTACAGACGACAGCGCGCATCTTATCTCTCATCGAAAGCGGTCGGGGGCATAGGTGGCCGCCGAGACGGGATAGGCATCCATTTCGCCCGGCATGCGGCCATGCAGGATCAGGTCTTCGGCCATGCGGCCCATCGCCGGTGATGTTTTGATGCCATAACCGCCCTGCCCGGCGAACCAGAAAAAACCAGGTGCTGACGGGTCGAAACCCACTACCGGCGTGCGGTCGGGTGCAAAGGTGCGCAAACCTGCCCAGCTCGAATCGATGCGGGGTGCAGGAATGGTTGTTGCGGTCTGGATGCGGTCGACGGTGATCGCGATGTCCAGTTCCTCCGGCTGCGCGTCGCTGGCCGGCACTGGTGTTTCATCACCGGGCGAGGCGAGTATCTTGCCGGCTTCTGGCTTGAAATAGAACTCGTCATCCACATCCAGCACCAGCGGCCAGTCCGTGTCGAACACCGGCGGCTGCGGCAAAATGATAACCGTGCGGCGCAACGGCTGCAGCCCCAGCGGGTCAAGTCCGGCCATCTGCGCCACCGGGTCGGCCCAGGCGCCTGCTGCGTTGATGATGACCTCGGCGGTATAGCTGCCTGCAGAGGTTTCGACATGCCAATTTGCGCCACTGCGGCTGACTGCGGTGACGTCCGTATCGATCTGAATGGTGCCGCCCGCGTCCCGAATACCGCGCAAGTAACCCTGATGCAGCACGTCGACATCGATGTCATAGCAGCCATTGTCGACTAGCCCGCCTGCGACATAATCAGGCCGCAACACCGAGCATTGTTCCATGACCGCGTCGCGTGACACCAGTTCGACATCGGGCGTGAGTGCCACCAGACGCTGATGAAATGCCTTGAGTGATTCCTGCTGGTCTTCACGCGCGACATAAAGCGCACCGCGCTTGTGCAGAATGGGTGCGGTGGCAAAGCCGTCCGGCGGGTGATGCTCAAAGTCACCAGACGCCAGGATCAGCGGCCGCACCGCCTCATTGCCGTAAGACCGGGCATAAAATGCCGCTGACCGGCCGGTGGTGTGATAGCCGGGCTGGCTTTCCCGCTCCAGTACAACGACGGAGCCGTGCTCGCGCAGGAAGTATCCTGCCGACGCGCCGGCCATCCCGGCACCGATGATCAAAAAGTCGCAAGCCTGCATCACAGAGTACTTCGAAGGAAACGGTGTCACCTGCTACAAGAAGCGCCTAACCTAGGCATGGTCGAACGGCGCGCAAGGGGAATATGGTGGCATCGGAATCCTATGACGACTTGCTGGCGTTTGCGCACCGACTGGCGGACGCCGCCGGTGAGGTAATCCGGCCCTATTTCCGCGCTGAGAACGAGACAGAAGATAAGCGGCCCGATGGCTCCTATGACCCGGTAACCCTGGCCGACAAGGAAGCCGAACTGGCGATCCGCGCCTTGATCGAAACGGATTATCCTGGCCACAAAATCTATGGCGAAGAACATGGGGCAGAATGGGGTGACCAGTTCACCTGGGTGGTCGACCCGATTGATGGCACCCGGTCCTTCATCGGCGGCTTCCCGACCTGGGGCACGCTGATCGCGCTCAATGATGGGGGCCGCGCGGTGATCGGTATCATGGATCAGCCGGTGATCGGCGAGCGCTTTGTTGGCACACCAGATGGCGCGTGGCTGAACGGTCGGCCGTTGAAAACCAGGCCTTGTGCCAGCCTGTCAGAAGCCGTGCTCTATTCCACCACGCCCGACATGTTCGAACCCGATCATGACTTGCCCGCCTTTCACCGGGTGGAGGCGCAGGTGCAGATGCGCCGCTTCGGCGGCGACTGCTATCAATACGGCATGCTGGCGCACGGCCTCAACGATCTGATTATCGAGGCCAAGATGGCGCCCTATGACATTCAGGCGTTGATCCCGCTTGTCGAAGGCGCGGGCGGCATCGTCACCAATTGGGAGGGCGAGCGCGCCGAAATGGCCGGCCGTATTCTCGCCGCCGGTGACAAGCGCGTGCACGAAGTGGCACTGGCGTTGTTGAATGGTTGAAATTTGAAAGTCCAAAACCGTTCGCCCTGAGGAGGCTGCTTGCAGCCGTCTCGAAGGGTGGACGAGCCGCCCTTCGAGACGCGGTCCGCTTCGCGGTCCGCTCCTCAGCACGAACGGCCTTTGGGATAGTAGATTGAACAGCCTGCAAATATCGTCAGGGCAGGCCGTCTAAGAACGGACCGGCAATCTCCCAATACTGCGCCAAGAGCTCATCGCGTTCGCGCATGATTTCGTGTTTGGCCTCGTCGACGTGGTGCAATTCGCATGATGCGACCTTTTCGCTGAACCGGTCCTGGGCCTTATTGAGCACGATGGTGTCGCGCCCCGCCTGGATCAGGCAGATCGGTGTTGTAATGCCCGCCAGGTAGTTATCCTGGTCCAGCACATCGACGGAGTTGAGTGCGGCGCGCAGCCAGCCAATGGTCGGCCCGCCGACAGCAAGGCCTGGATTGGCGTCGATATGGTCATGTGCATCTTTGAACCGTGCGGGGTCGGATGTCAGATTGTTGCCCTCGAACTTTCGGCGCTTCTCGCCATAATCGCCAGCGCCGGGCGCATAGGATTTGGAGAACCCCAGTAGATTGCCCACGCTGGCGATAACGCGAACCAGTGCTTTCACAACGGGATGGAAGCCAATATCGATCATCGGGGCGCACAGCACGGTACCGGTGATCTGATCCGGATGGTCATGCAGATAGCGCGCCGTAAGATGGCCACCCATGGAATGCGCCATGATCATATAGGGACCGGACAGCCGGGCTTTGACGACGGTTTCGATAAACTGGTGAAAATCGCTCAGGTAGCGCTCGAAATCCTCCGCATGCACCTTGTGCGGATTGTCAGCCATGCGGTGTGACAGTCCCTGGCTGCGCCAATCCATGGCGGCGACTGCAAATCCCCGGTCGAGCAGGGATTGCGTGGCTTCGAAGTGCTTTTCAATGAACTCGGTGAACCCACCCTGCAGAATGATCGTGCCGCGCGCGTTCTCTTTGGGCCATAGCGCATAGCGCAGGGCCGCGCTGTCATCGGCAATGAAGGTCTCGAACGTGCCGCCTTCGGGCATCGGGTGCGGGCTCATGCAGCGCCTTCCAGTTTCTCACGTTTCATTTCCAGCTCCAGCCACCGGTCTTGCTTGGCCGATAGGGCGTTGGCCGCGGTCTCCAGCAGCTGACCCATTCTGGCGATCTTTTCCGGGTCATGGTTTAACCCGGACGGATCCGCCAGTTGCGCTTCGATCTTGGAGATATCACGCTCCAGGGCAGCCATCTGATCCGGCAGCAATTCCAACTCGCGTTTTTCATTATAGGTCATTCGTGGCGCTGATGTGCTGGTGCGCTGCTTGGTCGTGGCGGCCGGTTCTGTTTCCCCGGTGGGCTGGGGTTTGGCCTCGTCCCGGCGCTGGCGCAGCATGTCGGTATAGCCACCGGCATATTCGCGCACCTTGCCGTCCGGGTCGAAGCTGATGATGCTGGTTACCAGCCGGTCCAGGAAATCCCGGTCATGGCTGACAAGCAGCACCGTGCCCTCATAGCGGTCGAGCGTGTCTTCCAGCACGTCGAGCATATCCATATCCAGATCGTTGGTCGGCTCGTCCAGCACCAGCAAGTTGGACGGCTTGGTGAACAGCTTTGCCAGCAACAGCCGGTTCTTTTCACCGCCAGACAGGGCGCCGACCGGTTGCTTGGCCTGCTTATCGTCGAACAGAAAATCTTTCAGATAAGCGACAACATGCCGGGTGCGGCCGTTGACCAGCACCGAATCGCCACCCCCACCGATTTCCTTGTCGGTCATCGTCTCCCAGAGCGTGCGCTTGGGGTTCAACTGGTCGCGGGTCTGGTCGAAATAGGCGATCTCCAGATTGGTGCCCAGTTTCACGCTGCCTGTGTCCGGCTTCAGGTCGCCGGTCAGCAGCCGGATCAAGGTGGTCTTGCCCGCGCCATTGGGGCCAACAATGCCGATCCGGTCGCCGCGCATGATCCGGGTGGTCAACCCGTCCACGATCACCTTGTCGTCATAGGCTTTGGTGATCTGGCGGGCCTCGATCACCCGTCGGCCTGCGGGCGGACCATCTTCCATTTCGATCTCGATTTTGCCGCGGGGACCGATTTGTTTGGCGCGCCGTTCGCGCAATTTGACCAATTCGCGCAACCGTCCCTGATTGCGCTTGCGACGAGCCGTGACCCCTTTTCGAAGCCACTGGGTTTCCGACGCGATCTTGCGATCGAGCTTATGCCGCGCAATTTCTTCGGCCTGCAGGACCTCTTCAGCCCAGTCGTCAAATTGGCCATAGCCGCGCGCGGTGCTGCGCATCTGTCCCCGGTCCATCCAGAAAGTCTTCTGGCTCAGATTTCTCAGGAAGGCCCGATCATGACTGATCAGCAACAGGGCGGTCGGCATGCGCGCCAGGTGCCGTTCCAGCCACAGGGTCGTCTCGAGATCGAGATGATTGGTCGGTTCGTCCATCAACAGCACGTCAGGGTCACTGACAAACGCACGGCCCAAGGCCGAGCGCCGCTGTCCCCCACCGGAAAGCGTCCCCATCGCTGCATCGGCTTCCAGCCTGAGTGTGCCCAGCAGGTCGCGTACCCGGAACTGCCGCTGGTCCTGATGCTTCTCATCCAGCCCTCCGGCGATGTAGTCGGCCACTGTTTCTTCAGGGTCCGGTTGCGGATCCTGGGGCAGGTAGGCAACGGTCACGCCCGGCTGGGTGAAGCGTTCACCGTCGTCGAGCTCGATAATACCCGCCAGCGCTTTCAGGAGTGTCGATTTGCCGCTGCCATTGCGCCCGACCAAACAGGCCTTGTCGCCCGGCGCCAGAGACAGGTCGACGCCGCTGAACAGCGGGTCGCCACCAAAGGTGATCTCGGCGTTTCTCAGAGCTAGGATTGGCGGGCTCATGGCCGCTCACCATAGGCAGAATGGGGCGTCGCGCAAGACGGCGAAGCGGTGTCAGGTCCTGGCAAACACCTGACGGAGAATCATGCTGATGGCGGTCTCGAACCGCGCCCACTCTTCTTCGTCGTTGATCGGGACGCTCCAGAAGCCGCTGTCGACCCGGCCGCGCAGGATCAGATAGTGCAGCGAGGCCAGGAAAATGCCAAAGATCGCATCGACATCCACGCCCTCTGGCGGTTCAACGCCGTGCATGAAGTCTTCCAGCGCCTGGCGGCCGGTTTCGCGGCGGGCGCGGGCCAGTGGTGCGATGATATCGGGCGGGGCTGTCAATTCAGATGCCAGGATTTCCACGACCATGGGGCGTTTGCGCAATACCCGCGCATAACCCAAAAGCGCGATGCGGATCAGTTCGCCATAGTCCTGTTCTTCTTTGCCGCCGGTTTCGCGCTCGACTTCGGCCAGGATATCATCAAGGCCAAGCCAGAAATCGGCATCCTTGCCGAACTCTTCCAGCAATTGCGGCAATCCGCCGAAATAGCGATAGATCAGCGGTTTGCCGATCCCTGCTTCCTTGGCGATGGCGTTGATCCCAAGCCCCGAAAAGCCGTCGCGGCCGAGAACGCGGCCGACGGCATCGAGTATATTTTGTCGGGTTGCTTCTGCGTCTCGTGTGGCCATGCACCCGTTAGTAATCGCTCTTGCGGCACGATCAAAAGAAAAAAGTGACCGCGAGGTAACAAGTACGGGAGCCGTTGCCATTGCCGGAGACCCGTTGCCATGCCTATATAAAGGCCGCTGCCCACCAGAAGGAATTGACATGAGCGAACGGGGCGATCCTCTCGCAACCCTCGAACTGGTTCTTGACCGCGCGCGCCAGGCTGGCGCGGAAGCTGCTGATGCGGTCCTGGTTGGCGCCGACTCTCTGGGCGTGAGTTGGCGGCTGGGCGAACTGGAAGACTTGGAGCGGTCAGAGGACCAGGATATCGGGCTGCGGGTACTGATCGGTCGGCAGCAGGCAATGGTGTCATCCAGCGATATCAGCGAGGCGGCGCTGGAACAGTTGGCGCAGCGCGCTGTTGATATGGCGCGTCATGCGCCGGAAGACCCTTATTGCGGGTTGGCGGATGCCAGCCAATTGGCCAAGAATTGGCCCCGTGACCTCGAACTGGCGGATGATTTCGAACCCTCGGCTGAACAGTTGATCGCGGCTGCCCAAGAAGCTGAGGATGCTGCCCGCGCGGTTGAAGGGATTACCAATTCAGAAGGCGCCAGCGCCAGTTTCGGGCGCAGCGCCATTGCGCTTGCGACCTCGCACGGTTTTGCCGGTAGCTATGAAACCACCAGCTTCGGGATCTCGGCGTCGGTGCTGGCCGGCGAAGGCACGGCGATGGAGCGCGATTATGATTATGCGTCGACGCGCCATTACGCTGATCTGGACGCGCCTGCTGATATTGGCCGTGGAGCCGCTGAGCGCACGGTGAAGCGGCTGAACCCCCAGACCAAACCGTCCTGCAAGGTTCCGGTGGTCTATGACCCCCGGGTGTCCGGCGGGCTGATCGGGCACCTGGCCGGTGCCGTCAACGGCGCCTCGGTGGCGCGGGGCACGAGTTTCTTGAAGGATTTCATGGACCAGCCGGTCTTTGCCGACGGCGTTTCGGTTGTTGATGACCCGCTGCGTCGCCGCGGATTACGGTCAAAGCCCTTCGACGCCGAAGGATTGGCGACACGTGAAACCCGGTTGATCGAGGACGGGCTGCTGACCACCTGGCTGCTCGACTGCGCAGCAGCCAGGCAGTTGGGGCTTGAAAGCACCGGTCATGCAACCCGCGGCACCGGCGGCCCGCCATCGGCCAGCGCTACAAATCTTCATCTCGAGGCCGGAGCTGTCAGTCCGGCCGAATTGATCGCTGACATTGATGATGGCTTCTATGTGACCGAGTTGATCGGCATGGGCATCAATGGGGTCACCGGTGATTACAGCCGCGGCGCCTCTGGCTTCTGGATCGAAAAAGGCGAGATCGCCTATCCGGTCGCGGGGCTGACCGTGGCGGGTAATCTGAAAGACATGTTCAAGGCGCTGGTCCCGGCAGATGATCTTGAGTTTCGTTATGGAACCAATGCGCCGACCGTGCGAATCGACGGAATGACCGTTGCCGGCAGCTAGTCGGCTCAATACAGATCCGGCGCTCGATAATCTGGAAGATCGCCGGATCCTGCTGCGTGAGGCTGTGCTCGATGCCGGTGCGCTCGCCATGGGCTATTTCCGCGACGGTGCGAAGTCGTGGGACAAGGCGGCCGACGACCCGGTGACCGAAGCTGATCTGGCGGTTGATGCGCTGCTGCGGGAACGGTTTCTTGAGGCGAATGGCGACGATGGCTGGCTGTCGGAGGAATCCGAGCGCGAACCCCATGCGCCCGATCACCCGAATATCTGGGTTGTCGATCCGATTGACGGCACCCGCGCTTTTATCGACGGTAAACCGCATTTCACCATCTGTGCGGGTCTGGTGGTCGATGGTGAGGCGGTCCTCGCGGCCGTCTTCAACCCGGCCAAAGACGAGTTTTTTGAAGCCCAACTGGGCAAAGGCGCCACCTGCAATGGCAAACCCATTCAGGTCAGCGATCATGCCGAGCTGGAGGGTTGTCGGATGATCAGCTACCGCGCCATGTTCGATGACAAGCACTGGCGCACGCCGTGGCCGCCCATCGATATCTCAATGGTCAACTCTATCGCGTATCGCATCGCGCTGGTGGCGCGCGGTGACTACGATGCTTGCATCAATCTGCGGCCGCAGAATGACTGGGACATTCTGGCTGCTGAACTGGTGCTGCGGGAGGCCGGGGGCCGATGTACGAACCGGGACGGCGAGCCATACCGGTTCCATGGCAAAGGCGGCAAAAACCAGAATGTCATCGTCGCCAACCCGACGCTCCAGACCAAGCTGATCGACAAGCTCACTGAATTCGAACCCAAGTTTCCGAAAGCCAATCAGGCAAAAAAATAGGCCCGGAGGCGTGTTGCCGCCGGGCCCAGTGGGGAGAGATGTTGAAGTCGATTAGAGCGAGCGGCTGACCATAAAGGTGAAGCGCTCGTCGCAAACCTTGGCGCAGAATGCGTCGTTGAAGTCGGTGTCGTGATACCGCAGGTCGAGATCGAACCAGTCTTCGATGCTGATGGTGAAGCCCAAGTTCCAGTTCACATAGTTACTGGTGATGCCGTCCCATGTAGCGCCGTTGTCGAGCAGTTCGTTGTAGCCAACCTCGCCGGAGAATGAGAGGCCGAACGGGCCATTGCCGAGCGGAATGGGGACTTCGAGCGTAAACGGTACATAGATCGCATCGCCAGCGCCGCCGAAGAAGTCCGGCGAGTACCAGAGGCCGATGCCAACATTGGCAAAGGCAATATCGGCGCCCAGGGTGAAGCCGAATTCCCAATAGTCCGCGTCCGAACCGGCCGGGTCACCCGGATAGGCGTAATAGATCGCGCTGATGTCATAGGTGAAGATGCTGCCCAGATCGCCGCCGAATCCGGCATAGAGATCAATCTCGATAGACGTTGAATTGGTACCGTCATTATCGAGGAATTCGATGTTGGATGCCCAGACACCGGCGTAGAAGCCACTGGAGTGTTCCAGATCGAGACCACCCTGTACGGCGAAATCTTCGTTGGTCTGCGTGAAGCCACGGAAGACGTAGTCGTTGGTGATGCCGATATTGCCGGAGAACGACCAGTCGCTCTCTTCTTCGGCAAAAGCCGGCGTGCTGATGGCAAGCGCGCCCGCGGTCAGCCCTGCCAGCGCAAATGCGTTGAACTTGTTCATGGTGTTTCCCTTCCTTCGCCTTGCGGCGTTTGTTGTGGTTGCGAGCGTTGCCCGCTCACAATTTTGTATACAAGAGTTATGCCAATCCCGCAGTTGAACGTGACGCCTTCCGATTAGTCTTTTTATTTCAGGGAGATGTAGGCCACTGCCTGAGAATATCCAATAAAATATGAATGCTGCACTGCGGGACAGATATGCGCCTTATGCCGTGGACATAGGCATCACGAGACTGAATTGCTCAAAATTCAAGCAAAAACAAGGTGCAGTGCAACATTTGTGCATCTTCAGGGCGCGGGCGGTTCACCGGTGACCAGAAGCGCCGGATCAAGCCGAATTTGATGCCAATTGACCCGCCAATCGACATGCGACCCTGTCGCACGGCCTGTCGCGCCCATGGTGCCAATCGCCTCACCCTGAGCGACCGTTTGGCCAACGTCGACGTCGACGCTCAGCAAATGAAACAGGGTGGAGGAGACCCCATAGCCGTGATCGATGATCACAATCCCACCCTCATAGTAAAAGTCCGGATCGGCCAGCAATACGGTGCCGGCGGCCGGGGCGCGCACCTCTGTGCCCTCTGGCGCGGCCAAGTCCAACCCAAAATGCGGCCAGCGTGGTTTGCCGTTCAGCACCCGGCGGCTGCCATAAACGCCGGTGACCCGGCCACTGGCGGGCCAGACGAATTCGTCCAGCCAGTGCTCGT
>JANQQJ010000003.1 GCA_028284945.1 Alphaproteobacteria bacterium
CATCTCATAGGCGGCACTCGCGCCACCGACGAAATTGGCGGGGTCAAAATTGCGGTCTGCCACCATGATGCGTGACAGGGTGCGGCCCAGCGGGGTCGACCGGTCGGGCGCCACGGAAGTCGGCTGGTCCAGAACGGGGGCCGATTCGGCGCCTGGCCCTTCAACCGGGCGCCGCTCTGCAGCAGACTCGCCTGTTTGGTTGCCATACGGGTTTTCATGCCGGCCTTCATTGCCGGTTTTTCGGCCGAGCACACTGACCAGGCGCAGGGCAATAAAGCCCGCGACCATTGCCAGAATGATGATATCTAAGCCGCCACCCATGTTTCCGGTAACCCTTCAGAGCAAATTCACCGATTGACGCCTGTCCGAACCATCCCCAGCTTATGGGAGGCCCCGGGCATGCATCGCACGTTTCATCGGTCATAGATAAGCCCCGGGACCTGAAAGGACAAGCATGCCGTTGGTATTCCTGATTTTCCTGATTTCGATTCCCGCGATCGAAATCTACCTGTTTATCTCTGTCGGCGGCGCCGTGGGGGCGGGAACCACAGTGTTGCTGACCGTTCTGACCGCTGCGATCGGCCTATTTCTCGTGCGCGCGCAAGGACTTGCGGTGATGCGGCGAGCACAGACAAGCATCGACCGCGGCGAAATGCCGGTCCAGGAGGCGATCCATGGCATCGCGCTTTTCTTTGCCGGGATCATGCTGATCATTCCCGGATTCTTTACCGATACCATCGGCGCATTGCTGCTAATCCCCTTTATCCGGCAGGGACTCGGGGCGGCACTGATGGCTAGAATGATCGTCGTGCGTAGTAAATCCCGCGCAGGCGACGGCACCATCGACGGCGACTATGAAGTCGTTCGCAAACCAAGGCCGGGAGAACCCCGTCTGCCGGACGGTTCCCGCGACGGCTCCTGAGCGAATTTCTAACAGGTTGAAGCGTCTGGACCGGGCCGGTATGGTCCGCGGCCCCACAAGATCGGAATGCGCAAATGACTGACGAAAACCAGGCTGGTGAAGAAGTTCAGGTGCAGCTGGCCCTGATCGCCCAATACCTTAAGGACATGTCGTTCGAGAACCCGAACGCACCTGCCGTGCTGCAGGAAATTCAACAGAACAAGCCCAACGTCAATGTGAACGTCAACGTCAATGCGCAGAAGATCGGCCAGGACGGGTATGAGGTGGTGCTGTCCTTGGCGACCGAAGCCAAGATCGGCGACAAGGTCGCCTTCATTGCCGAGATCGACTACGCGGCCCTGTGGGGTATTCGCGGCGTGACCGACGAACAATTGCAGCCGGTGCTGCTGGTCGAATGTCCGCGGCTGATGTTCCCCTTCGCCCGGGCCATTCTCGCCGATGCCATCCGTGAGGGCGGGTTCCCGCAAGTATTGCTGGACCCGATTGATTTCGCCGGATTGTTCCGGCAGCAGCAGACCGCCCCGGATCAAACAATCAACTAAAGCCGCCAGACCCGGTCCGGCTGAACTTAAAAAAGAAAGTGCCGACAAAAATAGCCAGGATCACGAGCACCATTTCGCCGGTTGAGATCACGGCATAGACCCCGAGCGCTAAGATCGCCAAGAGGACCAGGGCCAGAAAAAACCCGATAATCCCGAGGACGATGCGGTTTAGCCAACTGGTTTTTTTGTTCGACGCCGGTTGGGGAAACTCCACGAGAGCATCTCGAAACGCATAGTCCTCACCAAAAAACCCCGCATATCTCGTCTTTGCGTGATCCAGCGCTCGATCTTTCCCCCAAGACTTGGTCCCCAGCGCCGCGCTGAGAAACATCGTCATCGGGACCACCGGCGTAGATTCGAGAGTTTCAGTCAGCGCTAGCATAAGGCGCGACTTCAGCGGCAGCTCCGAAGGATTGAGGGCGATGGCCGATGTGTATACGGTCTGGCTGCTTCCCAACGGCTGGTCGTCGGTCCATCCGACATCCTGCGGGCTGCCGACATGTTTAAAGAACATCAATGCTGTCGGCACCCGGGGTACGAGATCGCCCTTTGCAACATAGCGGATCGTTACGTCCCCAAGGGTTAACTGAGGTTGATTGACCAGATTGCATGATTGTTCGTTATAGCGGGAAGCAAAGAACGGCGACCCAACCCGCGGCGCGGCAAAGGTGATCAGCGCCTCTACAGGGACATCGTTTTCCCGGGCCAGATCATAGCTGGCCAGCGTGGCGATCCCGCCCCCCAGCGAATGACCCGTCAAAACAACGCTGTCGACCTCGTCAGCAACACCCGCGGCCCAATCAAGAACCTCGTTGCCCACGCCAGACCAGATGGATTGGAATCCAAAATGGTAGCCCGGCATGGCAAGACAGTTCTGCGCCCAGTCTTCACGATCGTTGGAACCGCAAAACCCAATCCATGCCCGGCGATCGAGGACAAAACCGATCCCAAAAGTGTGGCTTAATTCCGGCTTCAAATTCTCATGGAAAGCCTCGATATGGAGCGCGCCTTCCTTCTCCAAAACGGTCTTAATGTAAGAGACGTCGGCATAGGTCAGGACCGATAGGCCAGCCGAAAAAGCATGAAGCGGATCGGGCGTGGCGTCGCCCTCAATAGAACCCAACGGTGGCGGGACCAACCCGCCGGATACCAACCTGTTCCGCTGGTCAGGTGGAGGTGTGTCCACCACAACATCGTGCTTGCCCTGGGCAAAACGTCTTTTAGGTTTGGTAAACTTCACTGCGCCATCCGAAAACCGCCCTGGCGCGGATCCTACCAGATTTTGCGTGTCCTATCAGGCAGAACGCCCTGCACAGGGATTAACTTTCGGGATCCGCCAACCACATCGCATCTGAGACCTGCTCGCGGATAAAGGCGTCGTGAGCGGCCAGCTCCTCCGTTGACGGCGCATGTGGCCGTGGTGGACGGGCAACGCTTTTTGTAACCGCCACCGTGGTCCGCGATTCAACCGCCAGGGTCAGACCGGGCTGACGCCCGCCGACCAACTCAAGATAGACATCTGCCAGCAACTCCGCATCGAGAAGCGCCCCGTGCAATGTCCGTGCGCTGGTATCGATCTCGAATCGGCGGCACAGGGCATCGAGACTATTCTGCGCACCGGGATATTTCTTACGAGCAATCGCTAGAGTATCCGTCACCTGAGTATCCGGGATTTTCGGTTGGCCCGCCCGCTGCAGTTCGGCATTCAAGAACCCGATATCAAATGGCGCATTGTGGGCAACAAGGGTTGCATCACCGACAAAGGCGGCAAAGTCGCTTGCGACATCGGCGAACAGCGGTTTATCGGCCAGAAAGTCTTCCGATAATCCGTGAACGTTGAACGCAGCCGTTGGCATATCCCGCTGCGGGTTCAGATAGACATGGTAGGTCTCGCCACTGGGAATGTGGTTAACCAGTTCGACGCAGCCAATCTCGACCACCCTGTCCCCGTTGAGCGGGTCGAGCCCGGTGGTTTCTGTATCGAGAACGATCTCGCGTGTCATTTTCGTGCCCGCCGCCGTTTGACGCGTTCCGGCCAGACATGGCCTTTGCGCCCTTGCAAGGCTTTGATGATGCCACGCACCGCCTTCAATGCGAATCCCTTTCCGAGGCCGGAGGGCACGATAAAGTCTGCGCGGCGGCGTTTTTCCGCATCGGGTGTTTGTTGCGCGCGGATTTGCTCCAGCCGTTCATCCGTCATGCCGGGCCGGGCCAGCACACGCTGGCGCTGTAGAAAGGCAGGAGCCGAGACCGTAACCGCCACATCGACATAGCGATTGCCGCCGGTTTCGAACAGCAACGGAATATCGAGCACCACCATGGATTCGCCCCTGCGGCAGGCCTGTTCCAGGAAGCGGCGCTGCGCCAGCCCAACCAATGGATGGATGATCCGTTCCAGTTTGCGCAGCTCTTCGGGCTTACCAAAGACACGCTTGCCGAGGTCGGGTCTGACCACCGCACCATCCTTGACCACGCCGGGGAACACCGCTTCGACCTTGGCGACGGCAGCACCGCCCGGCGCCATCAGCTTGTGCACGGCAGCATCGGCATCATAGACAGGAACGCCTTCGCGTTTGAACATCTTGGCGGTTTCGGATTTCCCCATCCCGATGGACCCGGTCAGGCCAATAAGAATCATGATCCCTCCAGATCGTTGATGACCATTTGCCGCAACTCGTCTGATACTTGCGGGCGAACACCGAACCACGCTTCAAACCCGGCAACCGCCTGATAAAGCAGCATGCCAAGCCCGTCGACCACAGGATTGCCCCGTGTCCGGGCCTGGGCCAGCAGATCCGTTTCCAAAGGCGCATAGACAATGTCGTTAACCAGAGCATTGGTCGGTAGCCTATCCAGATCGAGGTCCAGGGGCGCATGCCCGGTCATCCCCAGGCTGGTGGTATTGACCAGCAGGCTGGCGTCGGCCAGGACATCATGCCGCATTTCCCATTCAGCAACTTTCATGCGTCCGTCGCTCAGGTCTGTGGCCAAAGTCTCGGCTCGATCATGGCTGCGATTGGTCAGGATGATTTCAGGCACACCTGCGTCCAACAGGCCAACGAGTACGGCCCGGGCTGCCCCGCCGGCCCCCAGCACGACGGCTGGACCTCGGGAAAAATCGGTATCCGGTTGGGCGTGCCGGATATTTTCGACAAAGCCTTCGGCGTCCGTATTGGTCGCATGGACCTGGCCATCCCGAACCACCAGCGTATTGGCCGCACCGATCCGCTTCGCCAGGTGATCAACCACCTCAGCCGCATCGAGCGCGGCATGTTTGTGCGGAACGGTCGCATTGAGTCCGGCCATACCAAGCTTCGGCAATGCCCGGATCAGATCGCCGACATCGTCAGGGCGCACCGGCATGGGAATATAGGTCCCGGCCAGACCGTGCTGCGCCAGCCAATACCGATGAATCATCGGTGACCTTGAGTGGGCAATCGGCCATCCGATCACGCCTGCGATTTTGAATTCGGACTGTTCGGGCAAGGCGGTCTATTCCGGCAAAAGAGACTGGTCCCGCAGGAAAGCCAACAGCGGCAGCAAAGGCAAGCCCAGGATTGAAAAGAAATCACCATCGATGCGATCAAACAGCTGCGCACCACGCCCTTCGAGCTGATAAGCACCAACGCTGGTCAGTGCTGCAGAGCCCACGTCGCTGAGATAATCATCGATGAAACCTTCCGTCAGATGACGCATGGTCAGAGCCGGCGTCTCAAGGTGGGACCAGATCGTTTCACCTTCGCGAACCACCGACGCAGCGGTCAGCAACCGATGGGTCTTTCCCTGCAGGTTTTGAAGATGCGACCTGGCCCCGGCCATATCCGAGGGCTTATCGAATAGTTGCCCCTCGCATTCGAGGATTTGGTCGGCACCGATCACCAACGCATCAGCATTTTCGCGGGCCACATCCATCGCCTTAGCAACGGCAAGCGCCATGGCAATCTCTTGCGCTTTCTCGCCCGCCCGTTGCTGCTTGATATAGGATTCGTCCACACCGGACGCACAGATTTCGAACGGGATACCAGCATTCTCCAGCAAGCGGGCGCGCACAACGCTGGCCGAAGCCAGGATTAACCCGGTGGTCATTCGGCCGCGGCTTCGTCTTCGCGCCGCTGATAGAGATTGAAGATCGCCGCCGCGGTTTCTTCGATGGACCGCCGGGTCACATCAATCACCGGCCAGCGCTTCTTTGACAGCAAACGCCGGGCATGGGCCACTTCCTCGGCGACCACTTCCGGGTCGACATAATCTGTGTCCGGCGTTTCAGCCAATGCCTGCAGCCGCGTGCGGCGAATACCCACCAGCCTGTCGGGTGATACGGTCAAGCCGATGATCATCGGCTTTTTCAGGCCGTCAAGTTCTTCGGGTAATGGAATGCCGGGCACGATCGGCACGTTTGCAATCTTCAGCCCGCGATTGGCCAGGTAGATCGATGTTGGCGTTTTCGATGTTCGTGACACGCCAACAAGAATGATATCGGCGCGATGCAAATCATCGGTCTTGAGCCCGTCATCATGCGCCATGGTATAGGTCATCGCCTCGATACGGCCGAAATATTCGGCATCCATCTGATGCTGCTGACCGGGCAGGCCAGCACTTTCCGCACCCAGATAGCGGCCTAGGGCCTGCACCACCGGGTCCATGACCGGAATGAACGGAATGCCCATTTCTGTGCACCCTGATTCCAGCTGGTCACGCAGGTCCGGGTTGACCAGGGTAAACATGACAAAGCCGGGCGTGCGCCCAACGGCTTCGACAACCAATTCCATTTGCTTGGGCGTCCGTACCATGGCGTGCAGATGCTCAATGGCATCGAAGCCTTCGAACTGAACCGAGACGGCACGCGCAATGGCGTTCAGGGTTTCGCCCGTCGCGTCCGATACCAGATGCAAATGAAACTGCTGCATAAGCGTTTTCCCTATGGCTGTGACCATGTGTGCACAACCCCGATGGAATCTCAACCGAAGGAATGTGGACCTGAGTCCCGTGAACAAACGAGCCGGGTTGTTCAATATCTCTGAAACTTTTTTGACAGCCTGCAGAAAACGGGGAAAGCATGCCAGCGCAAGACTGCGAAATTTCTATACCCGTTATCCCCACATTTCATTGGCCGGTATCAGATGGGGTTTCACAGGACGGATTGCCGAAATGCGAGATTACAGATGACCGTACCGTTATGCTGGTCAGTCTGTGGACAAATGTGTAAGAGAGCGATGTCCCCGAAACTCACAGGGATTCACTATCACTACTGTCTTTTTCTTTAAAAAGACTCTTATTAGAAGGCGCTGTGTGAAGAACGTGCGAACCGAAAAACGACTTCTAAAAGCACTCAACAAACAATCTGTCGACCGGCCCCCCTTTTGGTTCATGCGCCAGGCGGGCCGCTACCTGCCTGAGTATCGTGAGGTCCGCGCACAGGCCGGCAATTTTCTCGATCTATGTTACTCGCCGGAAAAAGCAACCGAGGTCACGCTGCAGCCGATAAGGCGATACGGCATGGATGCGGCTATTCTGTTCGCTGATATTCTGTTGATCCCGGACGCGCTGGGGCAACATCTGGAATATCGTGAGGGTGAGGGGCCGGTGCTGGCGCCGATCACCGACACCGCGGCTCTCAGCCAGCTGACGCCTGAAAAGATTCACGACCGTCTGGACCCGGTCTATGAAACCGTGGATCGGCTTTCATCAGCGCTGCCTGACGAAACCGCGCTGATCGGTTTTGCGGGGTCGCCCTGGACGGTCGCCTGCTACATGGTCGAGGGGCATGGATCGAAGGAATTCGCCGCCCCCAGGCTTTGGGCGTTGCAGGATGAAGCCGGCTTCCAGGCCCTGATCGATATTCTGGTAGAGAGTACGGTGGCCTATCTGTCCCGCCAGATCGATGCCGGGGCCGATGCGGTTCAGCTCTTCGATAGCTGGGCCGGTGTACTCTCCGACGATCAATTTGCCCGCTGGTCGATTGCCCCGACGAAAGCCATCGTCGACCGGTTGCGGGAAAGCCATCCAGAGACCCCCATCATCGGTTTTCCCCGTGGCGGTGGGTCAAAGTCGCGCGAATACCTGCTGGAAACAGGCGTCAATGCCTGTGGGCTTGATACGGCGATGTCTGCGTCCTGGTCGGCTGAAGCGCTGCAACCGATTGCCGCGGTTCAGGGCAATCTCGATCCGCTGACGCTGGTTGCCGGTGGCGATGCGATGCTGAATCAGGCCCGTGATATCTTGAACGCGCTGGGTGGCGGTCCATTTATCTTCAATCTGGGACATGGCATTGTGCCGCAGACACCGCCCGAGCACGTGGATGAACTGTCGGCCCTGCTGCGAGGCGAATAGGAACATCAATGTTTGATCTGCTGGTCGAATACGGCAATTGGATCCTTGCGCTGCACATCATCGCGGTCATCGCCTGGATGGCTGGCATGCTCTATCTGCCACGGCTGTTCGTTTATCATGCCGATACCGAGCCCGGATCAGAGGTTTCTGAAACCTTTAAGGTCATGGAACGGCGCCTGCTGAAAGCAATTTTGAACCCGGCCATGATCGCGGCCTGGATATTGGGCATTTTGCTGATTTGGCGGTCGGACTGGAGCTATATGAGCCAGGGTTGGATGCACGGCAAGCTGCTGATGGTTCTGTTGATGAGCGGCGTTCACGGTGTGCTGGTGGGCCATGTCCGGCGGTTTGCCAATGATGAGCGGGAAAAATCTGCCCGCTATTACCGGGTTATGAACGAGATTCCGACGGTCTTGATGATTATCACCGTGTTTCTGGTCGTCATCGGCACGCGTGGATAGGGTCAACCGGCGTGGCCAGACGGCAACACAGCCGCGGTTATCAAGCGTTTTCATCAGGAATTCACTGGACAAACCGTAACACGCTCTCCATCTTGAGACTCTCAAGTGCCGGAAACAATGCCGGCACGCCCCATCTTCTGGGGTCCCTCGACTAAAAATAATCCCTAATAACGAACGAACCGATGGGCCCGCGTGGAGTCAATGCACTCAATAATCGTGCACGCTCCGTCTCGTTCGACACACAATCCAAGAATCGTCTAAACCAATGAATCTCCAAGAATTAAAAGACAAAACTCCATCCGACCTGCTGTCCTATGCCGAGGAGCTGGAGGTCGAAAACGCCTCTAATATGCGCAAGCAGGATATGATGTTTGCGATCCTCAAGCAGTTGGCCGCGCAAGGCGCTGAAATTTCCGGCGGCGGTGTGCTGGAAGTGCTGCAGGATGGTTTCGGGTTCCTGCGGTCGCCGGAAGCGAACTATCTCCCTGGACCCGATGATATTTACATTTCGCCCAGCCAGATCAGGCGGTTTGGGCTGCGCACCGGCGACACGGTCGACGGACCGATTCGCGCGCCCAAGGACAATGAACGCTATTTTGCGCTGCTCAAGGTCACCACGATCAATTTTGAAGAGCCGGAAAAAGTTCGGCACAAGGTTCACTTCGATAATCTGACGCCACTATATCCTGATGAGCGGATCCTGTTGGATCAGGACGATCCGACGGTGGAGGATTTCAGTTCCCGGGTGATCGACATCGTGTCACCGCAGGGTAAGGGCCAGCGTGCGCTGGTGGTTGCCCCCCCTCGCACCGGTAAAACCGTGCTGCTGCAGAACATCGCGCATTCAATCACGGCCAACCATCCGGAAGTCTATCTGATCGTGCTGCTGATCGATGAACGGCCGGAAGAAGTGACCGATATGGACCGTTCGGTAAAGGGCGAGGTCGTTTCTTCGACCTTTGATGAGCCGGCGTCCCGCCATGTGGCTGTCGCTGAAATGGTTATTGAAAAGGCCAAGCGCCTGGTCGAGCACAAGAAGGATGTGGTCATCCTGCTCGATTCCATCACGCGTCTGGCGCGTGCCTATAACACGGTGGTGCCATCCTCCGGTAAGGTGCTGACAGGTGGTGTCGATGCCAATGCACTGCAGCGGCCAAAGCGCTTCTTTGGCGCGGCGCGAAACATCGAAGAAGGCGGGTCACTGACCATTATCGCCACTGCGCTGATCGATACCGGCAGCCGGATGGACGAAGTCATCTTCGAAGAATTCAAAGGCACCGGTAACTCGGAAATCGTGCTCGACCGTAAGGTGGCCGACAAACGCGTGTTCCCGGCGATCGATATCCTTAAATCCGGGACCCGGAAAGAAGAGCTGCTCGTGGATAAGGGCACGCTTTCCAAGATGTGGGTACTGCGCCGCATCCTCAACCCGATGGGCACCGTTGATGCCATCGAGTTCCTGCTCGGCAAGGTAAAGGATTCGAAGAACAACGCCGACTTCTTCGACAGTATGAATACGTAGTCTCGACGTTCTTTTGCTGACAGCTTATTTCTGACTTGTCATCCCCGACGAGCGGCCTCTCGGCCGCGAAAACGGGGATCCATCTGAATGAGGATGGCGGTGTCTATATGGTTCCCCGCTCGCGCCGCTATGCGGCTTGACGGGGATGACAAATCTAGGTGTCTTCGGAGGAATTGGAGACATGACCCTGTTTATTCTGACCGGTCCGCCTGGCAGCGGAAAAACTAGTGTTATCCATGCGTTGCGCGCTCGCGGGATCACCTGCGTTGATGAACCCGCGCGCCGGGTGATTGCTGACCAGCGTGCCACCGGCGGCCGTGGGACCTCCGACCAGGATCCGGCTTTGTTCGTTGAGCTGATGTTGGAATGTGCGTTGGCGGATTACCGTCGCCACGCAGAGAGCGATAAACCGGTTGTCTTTGATCGGGGCCTGCCGGACCTGATCACCTATGCCGATCATTTCGGGCTTGATAGTACGAACATCCGCCGTGCTTGCGAGCGCCATCGATATGAAACGAAAGTTCTGTTCGCCCCGGCCTGGGAGGCAATCTACACGACCGACGAAGAACGGACGATGTCGTTTGAGGCTACAATCGAGTTCGGCGCCTCATTGCAGGAGGCGTATTTGAATATGGGCTACGAAATTGAAGTGCTGCCTGAGGCATCGGTGGAAGCCCGGGTTGATCTGCTTCTGTCAACAATCGATTGCTGCTAAATCCGCCTGAGCGCGACCGATTCGGTGGAATGGTCGGTTGCTTTCCTCAAAACCAGGTCGGCGCGTTCACGGGTCGGCAATATGTTTTCCCGCAAGTTTATGCCGTTAATGGTGTCCCAAAGCTCGCTGGCGCGGGCGATGGCTTCTTCCTCGCTTAAATCCGCAAAGCGGTGGAAATAGGACCGTTCATCTTCAAACGCCGTCCGCTGCAGCCGTAGCCAACGGTCAATATACCATTGCCGGATGACCGTTTCGTCGGCATCGATGTAGATCGAAAAATCGAAGAAATCGGACACATAGGGCCGTGCATCGTCGCCCTTGGTGGCGGGCTGAAGCACGTTCAGGCCTTCGATGATCAGAATGTCGGGCTGGTCGATATGCAGCCCCTCGCCCTGCCGGATGTCATAGGTCAGGTGGGAATAGACCGGCGCGGTCAGGTTTCTCGTCCCGGCTTTGACCTCCGAGAGGAAGTCAACCAGCGCGCCACGTTCATAGCTCTCGGGGAAGCCCTTGCGCTGCATCAGGCCACGGTCTTCAAGCACCGCATTTGGCAACAGAAATCCGTCTGTCGGCACCAGATCGACATTGGGATGTTCAGGCCAACGCGACAGCAGGGTCCGCATGATACGCGCCACGGTGCTTTTGCCCACGGCCACACTGCCGGCCATGCCGATAATGTAGGGCACCTTGCTTTCGCTGCCGCCCAGGAAGGCCTGGCGTGCCTCGAACAGGCCCAAAGTGGCAGAAAAGTGCAGGTTGAGCAGCCGCGACAGAGGCAGATAGATGTCCACCACCTCGTCCATCGAGACGGGTTCGTTCAGACCGCGCAGCGCGGCCAACTCGTCTTCTGACAGGGTCAACGGCGTATCGTCGCGCCGCCCCGCCCAGTCGGCGCGCGAAAAGGTCCGGTACGGTGAGGGGGTGACACTCAGTGGTCTAACACCCTTAGTCGGCCTGAATTGTGCCGCGGCAGCGGCGGTGAAGGACCGAAGTCCTAGCCGCCTTGGCCTTCCGGTGCAACGGTCTTTGTTACCGCTGCGTGACGGTGAAGGTACCAGTCAGGCCAGATGCTGGTTGAAAAACTCTAGGGTGCGTTCATTGGCGACGGTGGCGTCGCGCTGGTCATAATGCTCGCCGCCCACCCGGGCAAAGGCGTGTTCGCGTCCCGGATAGTCGTGCAGGGTGACGAGGTCGTTGCCGTCCAGCCCGGCATGCATAGCTTTTTGGGCTGCTTCGTCGACAAAGCTGTCTTCGGTGGCGATATGCAGCATCAAGGGTGTCGAAATGCCCGATGCGGCATCCAATTGATCTGCAATGGCCACGCCGTAATAGCCGACGGAGGCATCAATGTCGGTGTTGGCCGAGGTCAGATAGGCGAGCATGCCGCCCAGGCAGTAGCCGACGGCGCCCACCTTGGCCGATCCCGCAGCGCGCAGCACGGCGATGGTGGCGGCAATATCTTCAATACCCTTGGCGCCATCGAATCCGTTGAACAGCTCGAACGCCCGGGCCCATTCCTCTTCCGTCTGATCGGTGAGCTGTATGCCGGGCTCCTGCCGCCAGAACAGGTCCGGGGCGAGCGCATTGAAGCCTTTTGACGCCAGATCATCGGCAATGGCGCGGACACCGGCATTGACGCCAAAGATCTCCTGAATCACGACGACACCCGGCCGTCCCTCGCCAGACTCGGCCAGATAGCCCATGAAATTACCCGAACCGTCGCTGGCCTCAATCTCGATTTCCACGCCCATCAATCTCTCCTCGTCCTAAAAAGTGTTCCTGCGGTTTGAAGGGACTCTAACGGTGAGAATTCGCGCCCACAAGCCGGGTTAGCCTGCTACAGGAGCACCCCTTCCAGCCGAAGCAACGCGACCTTGGTCTCAAGCCCACCATCGCCCGAATATCCGCCCAACCGGTCGTCTGCCGCGAGCACCCGGTGGCAGGGCACGATGATGGGGATGTGATTGGCGCCACAGGCTTGGCCGACCGCGCGGGCGACGGACCCCAGCTGATGCGCCAGCCCGCCATAGGTCACTGTCTCGCCATAGGGAATGGCGCACATGGCGCCGACGACACGGTTCTGGAACGCGGTCCCGCCAGGCCGCAGCGGCAGATCAAATTCGGTCAAATCGCCATCGAAGTACGCGTCGAGCTGGCGTTTGGCTTCGAGCAGCAACGGCGTTTCGGACTGGTCTGCGCCCCAACCCCAATCGAGTGAAACAATCGCGCCGTTCTCCTCACTGACCGTGAGGTCTCCGACCGGGCTGTGCAGGGACAATTGCGGCATGGAACACTTACCCTATTCCACCAAAACCGGGTCAATATCCGTTAGCGCAAAGTCATTTCCTTTGAACAATAACGGCTCTCCCGTGGCCTTACTGAGCGCATAGCTGAAGCAATCGCCATAATTTAGTCTCGCTGGATGGCGGCCCTTTCCAAACCGCTGGAACGCCTGAAGAGCAATACGGAAGTGCGGTTCACTGAACGCAATAATTTCTATGTTGGCGCGGTGGACCAGAAGGTCGAGCTCGCGAAGCCCGCTTTCGTCCTGTTCGTCATCAATGACGATTGAGGTTTCGAGAATGGTAGGTGCACCGATCAGTCTCACATTGTCGGCTTCAATGGCGGTGGCAAAGCGTTGCGCGTCGGGCTTGCCAAACAGCATGGCAACCAATGCAGAGCTGTCGATGACCATCAGGTCGGGAGTCCACGGTCATCATACCCGATGACCTGATCAGGCGTTCGATCGGACTTTCGCGGCAGTCGAGACGCTCGATGGCTGATGTCCATCAGCTGTTCGCTTAATCCGACCGGTGATTTTGCGCCCTCGCGCCTCAACTGTTCCTTGAGCGCGGTTTTGACGGCCTGGGTAATGGATTCGCCTGTCTTTTCAGCGAGTTCACGCGCCAGTCTATCCGCTTCCGGATCCTTGATGTTCAGAGACATGAAGACGCACTTTCTTTAATAAAGATAAACTTCTTTATTCTTTATCACAAATCGCAATGAGATGCGATTAGGTTGGTAAAACGGTCATTGCAAAACGTTAAAGTATTGAAAAAACTGATCAATCTGATGATCCGGAAGCACTAGAGCGAGATAAGGAAAAGTGGATACCGGTTTTCCGTCCGATCCCGCTCTAACTTGTTGAATCTAGACCACGTTCATCGGTTTAGGTGAAGCCACCTAAACCGATCGTGATATAAGCCAGCGCCGCTAATCCCGATCAGATCGTTGCGGTAAGCTGTAGCTTCAGATCTTCCGGATCAGCCATCGGCAGCGAGCATGTCGTACCGCGGCAAACATAGGCGGTGGCCTTGCCATCAACCTGTTCTTTGCCGTGGGCCGGGTGATGCGCGCCCAGGGACTCGCTGGGCGTGATGACCTGCAGTGAGCGGTTGGGCAAGGAGGTTGTATAGACCACGCCCAACAGGGCCTGTACGGCCTCGTCTGTGCGGTTGCCGATGATGACAATCTGGTCTGCATTCAGCAGATAATCCATGCCGCAGATCAGGGTGCTGTGCGACGGCGCCTGTTGTGAGGCGGCGGCCGAAAAGCTCATAGCCAGTTCTTCAGCACGTTCACGATAGGCCTCGTCACCGGTGATGAGGTAAAGCCGGGAAAGGACTTCCATCATGATGCCATTGCCGGCCGGCACCGCATTATCAAGTGCGTTTTTAGTGCGGATGATGAGCGCTTCAGCTTCATCGGAGGTCAGGAAATAGCCGCCACTGCCACTGTCCCAGAAGTGGGCTTTGAGGGTAGCAGCCCATGTTGCGGCTTGATCAAGATAGGAGGGTTTGCCGGTCAGTTCGTGGAGCACAAGCGCAGCGCGGGCCATATTGGCGTAGTCATCCAGCAAACCATCATGCTTTGCGACGCCGCCCCGGAAACTGTGATGGAGCAGGCTGTGGTCGGTGCCATAGGCCTGATCACGAACGGTCGCGGCAAACGCCTGTTCAGCCAGATCGATCCAGGACGCTTCGCCTAGCGCCGCACCGGCATTGGCGAGGGCGGCGATCATCATGCCATTCCAGTCGGCCAGCACCTTGTCGTCCCAACCGGGCCGGACGCGGTGTGAGCGGGCTTGGAAAAGTCGCTGGCGCAGCGGCTCTAGCCGTTCTTCTGTCAGCTCATCTGGTGTTTCCCCAAGACTGAGCCGGTTGAGGATGTTTTTGCCTTCCCAGTTGCCGTCTACCGACAGGTCGTAGACATGCGCAAAGAACTCGGTTTCAGCGCCCAACAGGTCAGCGATTTCGGTCGCACTCCAGACATAGAATTTGCCTTCTTCACCCTCGCTGTCCGCATCCAAGGTGGCGGCAAAGGCCCCGTTTTCGGCGATCATTTCGCGTTCCAGCCACCCAACGGTTTCGCGAAGTCGCCGTTCAAACAATGGGTTACGATCTTCTTGCCAGACGAGGGTCAGGAGTTCGATGATCTGGGCGTTGTCATAAAGCATCTTCTCGAAATGCGGGGCGAGCCAGCGATCATCGACCGAGTAACGGGCATAGCCGCCGCCCAGATGGTCATAAATACCGCCTTCCGACATGCGGTCCAGCATGACGGTGAGCGCGCGCCGGTAGTTCTGCTCCCCCGTTTTCTGCCAGGCACGCCAGAATAGCCGGAAGATGGGTGGATTGGGGAATTTTGGTGCGCCGGACAGCCCGCCGAGTTCATAGTCGACGCCACGGACCAGTTTTTCAGCGACCTGTTCGACCGAGTCATGTCTTAACGTCGTGCCATCACGCTCATTGCGCGCCATGTCACTCAGCCGGGCAACCAGGGCAGACCTGTTCTTCTCTATAGTTTCGGTATCGTTATGAAATATCTCTGCAACCCGGTTAAGCACTTCGGTAAACCCTGGGCGGCCCCATTTCGCTTCTGACGGGAAATAGGTGCCGCCCCAGAAGGGTTCGCCATCGGGCGTCAGAAACATGGTGAGCGGCCAGCCCCCCTGGTGACCAAGCAGGGCCAGTGCGGACTGATAGATCGTATCAATATCCGGCCGCTCCTCCCGGTCGACCTTGATGTTGATAAACAGGTCGTTCATCACCGCGGCAATCGCGTCATTCTCAAAGCTTTCATGCGCCATGACGTGACACCAATGGCAGGCCGCGTAGCCCACCGACAGCAGGATGGGTTTATTGGCAGCCTTCGCTTCGGCCAACGCATCTGGCCCCCAAGCGCGCCAATGCACGGGATTGTCCTGATGCTGCAGAAGATAGGGGCTGGTTTCTTGGGAAAGCAGGTTTTCGGTCATGGAAGCTCCGGTCAGGGTCCGGCGCAGTATTGCACGCCATCTGCGCTTGCCCTACCGTCCGCTGGAACCAGATGAGGGCTGCGATGAAAATCACCATCGACATAGACTGCACACCGGAAGAGGCGAGGACCTTTTTGGGCCTGCCTGATGTAAAACCGTTTCAGGATGCCATGCTGGAGGAGATGCAGACACAGGCTGCCGCGACCATGCAATCCATGACGCCCGAAGCGTTGATGAACACATTCTTCCCCTCGGGCATTCCGGGCATTGAGGAAATGCAGCGCATGTTCTGGAATATGGCCACGGGCAACACTGATTCATCTAATAAAAAGAAATAGTTAAGGTCAATGAACGACACCGACCTGTTCTATGACACACATGTGTTTTGCTGCGTCAATGAACGCCGTGAGGGGCATCCGCGCGGGTGCTGCCAAGAGAAGGGTTCAGGCGCGTTACGCGACTATATGAAAAAGCAGGCCAAGGCGATGGGCCTGAAAAAGGTGCGTATCAACCAATCCGGCTGTTTGGACCGGTGCGAACTGGGTCCGACCATGGTGATCTATCCGGAAGGTGTCTGGTATCACATTCGGACAGAGGCTGACGTGGATGAGATCCTGGCGCGGCATGTGGCCAAGGGCGAGCGCGTCGAACGATTGCTGTTGCGTTCTGATCAAACCCGCCTCGGCGAGTCATGACAACGATCTATGCGCTGGCGTCGGCAAAGGGCCGCGCCGGTGTGGCAGTGGTCAGAATATCCGGGCCTGAATCTGGTCAAGTTATTGAAATATTAACAGGAAAGCCAGTTCCGCAGCCGCGGCGCGCTGTCCTGAGCGGATTTGCGAATCCGCGTACCGGCGTCACCATCGACAGGGGCCTTACGCTCTGGTTTCCGGCACCCAATAGCTTCACCGGTGAAGATGTTGCTGAACTTCATCTCCATGGTGGGCCGGCGGTAATCGCAGCCATGGTTGAAACGCTCAACGAGATAGAGGGGCTGGCGCCGGCCGGCCCTGGGGAGTTTACGAGGCGGGCATTTGAGCATGGCAAGGTCGACCTGACCGAAGCCGAGGGTGTGGCGGATCTGGTTGCGGCCGAGACCGAAGCGCAAAGGGTTCAGGCGCTACGGCAGATGGATGGGGCGTTGGGCGCGGTCTATGAAGGGTGGCGCGCTGACCTGATTCGCGCTTTGGCCTATCTGGAGGCCGAGATCGATTTTCCCGACGAGGACTTGCCCGGTGGCCTGGCCGAACAGATCCGGGGCCCTTTGGAACAATTGATGGCTGAGATGCGGCAGCATCTGGCGGACAACCGCCGTGGCGAGGCTCTGCGCGAAGGCTTTCAGATCGTGGTTCTTGGTGAACCGAATGTCGGTAAATCCAGTCTTATCAATGCCTTGGCCAGGCGTGATGTGGCGATCGTCTCTGATATTCCAGGGACCACGCGAGATCTGATTGAGGTGCGCCTCGACCTGGGCGGCTATCCTGTAACATTGGTGGATACCGCTGGATTGCGGGATACAGAAGACCGGGTCGAGCAGGAAGGCGTGCGCCGCGCGCGGGATCGCGGACGACAAGCTGACTTAAGGCTCAAGCTTTTTGATGCTGCCCATGGTCCGGCTCAGAGCGATGACGATGAGAACACGCTGGTCATCATCAACAAGATCGATCTGGGTTCGTGGGAGGTGGATGGGTCGGACGCGTTACCGATATCCGTCAAAACTGGTGAGGGCCTGGAAAGACTTCTCGATGTGCTTGAGCAAACCGTGGTCGAGCGCATGGCATTGAAAGAAACGCCGAGCCTGACGCGTGCCCGTCACAGGCAATCGCTTGGCGAGGCTGTTGAGCACTTGGAGCGGGGTCTGGCGTCAGCAGCAGGCAGTCTGGACACGGAACTCATCACCGAAGATGTCCGGCTAGCCGCGCGCGCATTGGGTCGTATCACAGGCCGTGTTGATGTTGAAGACGTGCTTGATGTGGTGTTCGCGGACTTCTGCATCGGTAAGTAATGTTTCACGTGAAACATCTGCTCAATCATCGACTCTTCTTGCTCTGATCTGCGGGTCTGCATAGAGTGCGCGCCGAACGGCGGAAAACCGGGCAAATGCGCCATGTATGATGTCATCGTCATTGGTGGAGGACACGCCGGCTGCGAGGCAGCGGCGGCGTCTGCACGCCTTGGCGCCAAGACCCTGTTACTGACTCACAAGATCGAGACCATCGGGCAAATGTCCTGCAACCCGGCCATTGGTGGGCTGGGCAAGGGGCATCTGGTGCGCGAAATCGATGCACTGGACGGCGTGATGGGGCAGGTCGCCGATGCATCGGGCATTCAATTCCGTCTACTGAACAGGCGTAAGGGTCCGGCGGTGCGTGGCCCCCGGACTCAGTCTGACCGCAAGCTCTACCGCGAGGCGATGCAGCAGATCATGCTGAATTACCCGAACCTGACCGTTCAGGCAGGCGCTGTGGAAGATTTGCTGATTGAGCGCCATGAGGAAACCGGTGACCGGGTGGGCCGCGTTACGGGGGTTGTCACGGAGGGTGGTGTCGAAATCCGCGCTGGCCGGGTGATTCTGACGACCGGCACATTTTTACGCGGTGTGATCCATATGGGCGAGGAACAGCGGGCGGGGGGCCGGATCGGTGAGGCGCCGTCAACCGGGCTGTCGCAAACCCTGCTGAGTATTGATTTTGCCCTCGGCCGGCTCAAGACCGGGACGCCACCGCGTTTGGACGGACGGACCATTGTGTGGTCCGGACTTGAAGTTCAGCCTGCTGATGATCCACCGGTGCCGTTCTCGTTCATGACGGACAAGATCGCGGTGCCGCAGATCGATTGCCATATCACTTATACCAATCCGGCAACGCATGATCTTATCCGGGATAATCTGCACCGGGCGCCGATGTATTCGGGCCAGATTGATTCATCGGGACCGCGATATTGCCCGTCGATTGAAGACAAGGTCGTGCGTTTTGCCGACAAGTCCCGGCACCAGATCTTTCTGGAACCGGAAGGGCTGGATGACCATACGGTCTATCCCAACGGGATATCGACCTCGCTTCCCGCCGAAGTCCAGGCGGCTCTGTTGAAAACAATTCCGGGTCTTGAAAACGCTTCTGTTCTGCAGCCGGGCTATGCCATCGAATATGATTTCGTCGATCCAAGGGAACTTCGCCCGACCCTTGAAACCCGAAAGATATCAGGGCTTTACTTTGCTGGACAGATCAACGGGACGACTGGATATGAAGAAGCGGCTGCTCAAGGGTTGATGGCAGGCCTTAATGCTGGCTTGTCCGCCGGCGACAGTGGCGCGTTTATCCTGGATCGAGCTGAAGCCTATATCGGTGTCATGATTGACGACCTGGTCACCCGGGGAACGCGCGAGCCCTATCGCATGTTTACCTCGCGTGCCGAATACCGGCTGCAGCTGCGCGCCGATAATGCGGATCAGCGGCTGACCGACCGGGGTATCGAGATCGGTGCGGTGAATGCAGCTCGAGCCAGCGTGTGGTCGAAAAAGAAGGCCGCCTTGGCCGAGGCGCGTTCACAGGTACGGTCGCTGGAGATCACCCCGAACGAAGCGGGCCGTTATGGGTTGAAAATCAATCAAGACGGACGCCGCCGAAGCGCGCACGATCTGCTTGGGCACCCGGATATTGATCTGGACCGGTTGGGCGCCGTTTGGCCCGAACTCGGCGAGATTCGCGCCGATGTCCGGGAACAGCTCGAGATCGATGGCCGCTATGCCGGCTATATGGATCGGCAGGAGGCCGACATTGTGGCTTTCCGGCGTGACGAAGCCCTCATTCTGCCCATCGACCTGGATTATGCCGCGGTCGGCGGGTTGTCGGCCGAGATCAGGGAAAAACTCACGCAGGCGCGCCCGGCGACCTTGGGTGCTGCTGCACGGATTGCTGGCGTCACACCTGCGGCGCTGACGGCCCTGTTGGGACATGTGAAGCGCGGCGGGGGCCGGGAGCAAAAAACAGCGTGAGCGGGCTGTTCGACGCTGCGGCCTTTGCCCAGGCGACCGATGTTTCACGTGAAACACTGACCAAACTCGAAGCCTATGCCGCGCTGCTGGAAAAGTGGCAGCGGCAGATCAATCTTGTGTCCAAGGCAACGATTCCGGACCTCTGGCAACGCCACATGCTGGATTCTGCCCAGCTTTCTTCGTTGATAGAGGATCTGGACTGCGAAAACCCTTCCTGTATCGACATGGGCACGGGGGCCGGGTTTCCCGGCATGGTTCTGGCGATCATGGGCGTCGGACAGTGGACACTTGTGGACAGCGATAGCCGTAAAGTTGTCTTCCTGCAGGAGGCCGCCCGTGTCACGCAGACTGCGGTTCAACTGATCACCAGCCGGCTTGAAGATTTGGCGTTGGAGCCAGTCGATATTGTGACCGCTCGCGCCTGTGCGCCGCTGGTGGTTCTGCTTGGTTATGCCGCGCCGTTGATGCATGCTCACAGCACGGCGATCTTCCTAAAAGGACAGAGTGTGGACGCGGAATTGGAGACGGCGCGCAAGGACTGGGATTTCCAGATTGAGGCGTATGACAGCGTGACCGATCCGTCGGCGAAAATTCTAAGAATACAGAGACTTAGACGTGTCTGAGAGCGTTCAGAAGGCAGGGCACGATCACCGCCGGACCATCGCGGTTGCCAACCAAAAAGGCGGTGTCGGCAAGACGACGACCGCGATCAACCTGGCAACGGCGCTGGCGGCGATTCGACGGACGGTTTTACTGGTCGATCTGGACCCTCAAGGGAATGCCAGCACGGGCCTGGGAATTGACCGGCAAAGCCGCGAACGGACCGCCTATGACGTTCTGCTGGGCGAGGCGGGTGTCAGCGACTGTATCAGCCAAACCAATATCCCGGGGCTTTCGGTCTTGCCGTCAACGGTTGATCTTGCAGGCGCCGAGCTCGAACTGGTGGCCGAGGAGGGCCGGTCGCACCGGCTGAGCGAGGGGTTGCAGGCCGCCAGGGGGGACTTTGACTATATCTTGATCGATTGTCCGCCATCGCTTGGGCTTTTGACGCTGAATGCGTTGGTGGCGGCTGATACGATTCTGGTGCCGCTACAGTGTGAGTTCTTTGCTCTTGAAGGGCTCAGCATGCTGTTGCGGACGGTCGAGCGGGTTCGCGCCAGCTTCAACCCGGATTTGGATATCGAGGGTGTGGTTCTGACCATGTATGACCGCCGCAACAGGCTATCCAGCGCGGTTGAAGACGACGTCCGGGATTTCATGGGGGATAAGGTGTTCAAGACCGTTATTCCCCGGAATGTGCGACTGTCGGAAGCGCCGAGCCATGGGCTTCCGGCGTTGGTCTATGACATGAAGTGTCGCGGCAGCCAGGCCTATATCAAGCTCGCCAAAGAACTTCTCAAACGTGAGAAAACTCTTGAAATGGTTTAATATCAATAACTTAAGTAAGGTCGGACGGAGCCGATGGTAAAGAAACGCGCATCCGGACTGGGCCGAGGGCTGTCCGCATTGATGGAAGATACGCCGCCCGCTGACAGTGTCGTGGCGGCCAATCGCGAGGTACCGATTGAGCATCTGCACCCCAATCGCTATCAGCCGCGTGTCGTTTTCGATGAGGCCGCGCTCAAAGAACTCAGCGATTCAATTGCCGAGCGCGGCATCATTCAGCCGATCCTGGTACGCGATTCGCAGGAGCACCCCGGTGAATATGAGATTGTCGCGGGAGAGCGGCGCTGGCGCGCCGCTCAGCGGGCCAAGCTGCACAAAGTGCCTATCGTCGAGCGGGCGTTCTCTGATCAAGAGGCGCTTGAAGTCGCCATCATGGAGAATGTTCAGCGGCAGGATCTGTCGGCGATCGAAGAAGCGCAGGCTTATCAGCGGCTGTCCGATGAATTCGACTATGGGCAAAAGGCCATCGCCGATGCGGTGGGCAAAAGCCGCCCACATATCGCCAATATGTTGAGGCTTCTGAGCCTGCCGGAGCGAGTCCAGGCAATGGTCAATGATGGCCGGTTGAGCATGGGCCATGCGCGCACACTGGTTGGCGCCGATGATGCTGCGTGGCTGGCCAGCGAGATCGTCCGCCGGGGTTTTAATGTGCGCCAGACCGAGGCGTTGCTGCGCCAGGGCCGTCCGTCGGCAAAGAAGCGCGGTAGCCGACGGAAGGACGCTGACACGGTGGCTTTGGAAAAGCAACTCAGTGACCGGTTGGGCTTGCCGGTCTCCATCGACGGTACGGGCCGTGGCGGCAAACTGACGATTAAATACAAGACGTTAGAACAGCTCGATCTGATCACAGACCGGCTCAAAAATTAACGCTTGGCGCCTGCCCTGGCGGCACCGGCCAGGCGCAGCATGGCTCTGGCCGCGATGGCCTGGTCCGGCATACCGGTGGTTTTGCACTGGGTTTCTGCTTCGAGAAGAATTTCCAGCGCCGCCGCCAGCCGTCCAGGTGTCCAGCGTGAGAGCAATTGCCGTAACTCGGATTGTTCGGCCCGCCAGGCTGGCGGCTTGAGGGCCTTGAAGGCAGCGTCCAGTGGCGTGCCGCGTTCAGCGAGGCTGGCCACCAGATGCAGCCTCTGCAGGCGGCGCACGGTAAGCCGCAGCATGCCAATGGGGCTTTCGCCGGCGTCCCGGGCCTTGTCGAGCGCCCGGAACAACCCGGCCATATCACCGACGGTTGCGGCCCGGCCCGCAGCGTCAAACACCTCCGCCGAAGAATCGCCGATACAGACGCGCACATCGTCCAAGGTGACCCTGGGCTCATCGCCAAGTTTATAGATCGCTAGTTTTTCAAGCTCCTGGCGGCTGACCATCCTATCACCGCCCAGATTGTTGCGCAGGAAAAGCCGCGCATCATCATCGATGGTGAGCTCTGCGGCCCCCAGCACCTGGCCGATCAATGAATCGAGTGTTTCGTCGGAGTCCGATGCACAGGCGACAGCCGCCGCGCAATCCGCGCCTTCGAACGCCTTGCGCAGGCTGCCTTTGGCGGTCAGGTCTCCGGCGGTGACCAGCACGAAGCCGTCGCCTGGCGGGTCGGCCAGGAATTCCGTGAATAGTTTACCTAGCCTGTCGGTCACGCTGGTCACCTGGATCAGCCGTTGTCCGCCGGTCATCGCCATGGCAGCGGCTTCATCGGCCAATCGCGCCGGGTCATCCTGCAGTTCAGGCTGGGTCAGGCTGACCGTACGGAACGGGTCGTTCAGATCCTCGACAATGGCTTCAGCGACCGCCTTCGCGCGTTCGCGGACAAGCCCTTCATCAGAACCGAAAATCAGCACGGCGCGCAATTTTGCGTCTGGCTGTTGGACGAATTTCTGGAGCTGTGCGGGCGAGTATTTCATGACGGGGGCATTATGCCCCGCAGGAATTCCGGCGGCTACTTCTCGCGGTCGAAATAGACGGCCAAGCGCGTCGTGATCTCTTCAGCAATCTCGTCGGCAAGCCGCCGCTGGGCATCTAACTCTGCTGTTACCGTGGCAAAGTCCTGCTGCACAACGTCGAACGCGGTCTGCGACCAGGTTGTGCCGGTGATCAACACGTCATCACTTTCAAGGTCGATCAGATCGAACTGTGCGCTCAGGCGATAATTGGCCCGGGTGATTGAGGCATCACCCCTGATGCCCACGTCTTCCCTCTCTTCGATCACTGAAACTTTCAATGAATAGAGAGGGTTGGAGGGAGCACCGGTTGGCGTGATGCGGTCTGAAATGGCGCCTCGAACCAGTTGTCCCAACCGGTCCTCCATCGGGGCGATGTCGACCCTGGCCAGTTCCTGAGTGACAGCCGGCGCCTCGGCACGCTGCCCGTACATCGGCTTGAAACCGCAGGCCGACAGAGCGAGAAGCAGAACGAGACTGAGAGCGCCGCGAGTCATGCCCTTACACTACGATATTCACGATGCGATCGGGCACGACAATTACCTTGCGGATATCCTTGCCCTCGGTCGCCTGTTTGACCTTGTCCTGTTCAAAGGCGGCAGCTTCGATATCGGCTTTGTCCGCGCCTCGCGCCATATCGATGGTCGCGCGCAGCTTGCCGTTGATCTGGACGGCGATGGTGACGGTATCATCGGTCGCCAGCGACGGGTCCGCGTCAAGCCAGGCTGTCTCGAACAGCGGCGTTTCATGGCCCAGCAGAGCCCAGGCTTCTTCCGCCAGATGCGGCAGCATGGGTTCCGACAGGCGCACCAGTGTTTCCAGGGCTTCGCGTTTGGCCCACGCGTCATCCGGGCCGGCTCCTTTTGCACCGGCAATCGCATTGGTGAGTTCGTAAAGCTGGGCCACCGCCGTGTTGAACCGGAAGTTTTCAATGCCGTCTGTAACGCCTTGAATCGCCTTGTGCATTGACCGCCTTAGCGCGATGGCAGCGTCGCCCATCTGTGACGGCATATCGCTGCCAGCCTCCGGCAGACTGTCTAGCGCTTCGCTGATCAACCGCCAGACACGCTGTGTGTGCCGCCACGCGCCATCGATACCGCTTTCGCTCCAATCCAGATCCCGTTCGGGCGGGCTATCGGACAGCATATACCAGCGAGCCGTATCGGCACCGTAACTATCTATGATATCCGTAGGGTCGACGGTGTTTTTCTTCGATTTCGACATCTTCACGGAACGGCCTACCGTGACGTCTGCGCCATCATGTGTGGTGATCATGCCGCCGGTCCGCGCGATGTCTTCCGGGGCCAGCCATGCCCCGTCCGGACCCTGATAAGTCTCGTGATTGACCATGCCCTGGGTGAACAGGCCCTCAAATGGTTCTTTCATTCCGACCAGGCCACAGCGCTCCAGTGCGCGCGTAAAGAACCGCGAATAAAGCAGGTGCAGAATCGCGTGCTCGACCCCGCCAATATATTGGTCGACTGGCATCCAGTGGTTGACCGCCTCTGTATCCAGCGGCGCGTCAGGGTTCAATCCGCAGAAGCGCGCGAAATACCATGAGGAATCCATGAATGTGTCGAACGTGTCAGTTTCGCGGATTGCAGGCTTACCGCAGGACGGGCAATCGACATGCTTCCAGGTCGGGTGATGATCCAGCGGGTTGCCCGGCTTGTCGAAGGTGACGTCGTCCGGTAACTCGACCGGCAGCTGATCGACCGGGACGGGGACCGTGCCGCAGTCCTCGCAATGAATTACCGGAATCGGGCAGCCCCAATAACGCTGCCGGGAGACACCCCAATCCCGCAGGCGATAGTTGACCTGCCGGGTGCCTTTGTCAGCCATTTCCAGCTCATCAATGACGCGGGCTTTGGCATCCTCGACATTCAAGCCGTCCAGGAACCGTGAATTACCCAATATGCCGTCGCCGGTATAGGCGACATCATCAACGGCAAAACTGTCAGCCGACTCACCGTCGGGGATCACGACCGCCTGAACCGGTAGACCATATTTCCGCGCGAATTCCAGATCGCGTTCGTCATGGGCCGGGCAGCCGAAGATGGCGCCGGTACCATAATCCATCAGCACAAAGTTCGCGATATAGACCGGCAATGTCCAACCATCGTCCAGCGGATGAACAACCTTAAGGCCGGTATCGAACCCTCGCTTCTCGGCGGTTTCGATTTCTTCTTCTGTCGTCCCGCTGCGTTGAACGTCTGCGATGAAGGCCGCGGCATCCGGATTGCTCCCGGCGACCTGGCTTGCCAACGGATGGTCGGCTGCAATGGCACAGAAGCTGGCGCCGAACAGCGTGTCCGGGCGTGTGGTGTAGACTTCAATCGCCTGATCAGTGCCCTCAATATCAAACTGAACGCGCGCACCCTCTGACCGCCCGATCCAGTTGGCCTGCATGGTCCGAACCTTGTCCGGCCACCGGTCCAGCGTCTCAAGGCCGTCCAGCAGGTCTTCGGCAAAGTCGGTGATTTTCAGGAACCACTGCGACAGCTTGCGGCGTTCCACCGGCGCGTCGGACCGCCAGCCTTTGCCGTCGATCACCTGCTCATTGGCGAGCACGGTCATGTCGACCGGGTCCCAATTGACAAAGGATTCCTTGCGTTCCACCAGCCCTTCGTCAAGAAACGCCAGGAACAGCGCCTGTTCGTGGGCGTAGTAAGACGGGTCGCAGGTCGCAAACTCCCGGCTCCAGTCAATCGCCAGCCCCAGGCTTTTGAGCTGATCGCGCATAGTGGCGATGTTTTGCCGGGTCCACGATCCGGGATGAACGCCGCGTTCCATGGCCGCATTTTCCGCCGGCATGCCAAACGCGTCCCACCCCATGGGATGCAGCACGTTGAAGCCCTTGGCCCGCTTGTAGCGGGCGATTACGTCGCCCATCGTATAATTGCGCACGTGTCCCATATGGACGCGCCCGGATGGATAGGGGAACATTTCCAGGACGTAGTATTTGGGTCGATCGGATGTCGCATCAGCAGCAAAGCAATCCTGCTTTTGCCAATAGTCCTGCCACTTCCGCTCGGTAACCTTGGGGTTATAGCGGGTCATTCAACATCGCCTCTGAACGGGTGCCACGTGCCGGTGACGTTATTCGTTATCGATAACCGTACCGATCCTGATCTGGCGGGCACGCACCAGAATGGCGTCCTCCAGTCCGGCAACAGTGGTCTGTTGAACCGGCGCGTCGATCCAGTTTCCGGCGTTTTGTGTCTGCCGGGTAACGGCAACCCGCAGGGCATCCGCACGCAGCTTGGCGTCAAGAATGGTCACCCGCACCTTGGTCCGCTCATTCGGTGCTGAGGGGTGGCTGTACCATTCCGTCACAATCACACCGCCCGTCGCGTCGGTTGACTCGAACGGCATGAAGGACAGCGTCTCCAGTGCGGCTTGCCAAAGATAGCCATTGACCCGTAGCGCGGGTGCCTGGTCAAGATCGACCGGACGGTAGCGGTCGGAGATTTCTTTGCTCCCCCCGCCACACGCGGTCAGGACGGCAACGCTTAAGACGATCAAAACTCTTGGGATGGCGAATGCCATGGGCAGGGCCTCTGCACTGGTTTGCTGTTGGCTGAGAGGCGACTTTATACAGGCGCTCGTGACCTCACAACAACCGGTTTAACGGATAAAGTGGCTTAACTTAATAGATAGGGATCGTGCGCTAAATTCATCGCTTTAGTTGAATTTTGTGCCTCTCTGGGTCTATATGAATGTGGATAAGTAAATTGATAACGCGCCAGATTTGCGGTTGGGGAGCCGTTGAGACCTGATCTGGTGCCTTGAGAGTGAGGAGCGCAGACTGCCGCCAAGGCGGCGAACGCGTAGGGAAATGGGTCGGCTGAATAGAACCATGGCAGCGGTTTTCGCAACAGCGTTCATCGGAACGTCTGTCTATGCCTCTGATTCTATTGAGCTAATAGATACGACCGATTTGCCGGAACCTCTGGCCCAAAATGAACCATGGCCGGGTATCGCAACAGAACCGATCCGCCTTGCCGACCCGCTCATGCTTGAGGATAAGTCCGGTCCCGTGCGGCTGACGCCGTTGGAACGACTGGACGACGGTGTGCGACTCGGAGTCGAGATTAACCTGAATGATTCCGATCAGATTGAGCTGCGCGACGACGATCGGCTCTATCTCGAAGCTGATTTCGGCCGGTTTGACAGTTTTGCGCCGTTGGCGACCGACATTTCACTGGCATTTGGCGATAGCGTGATGACCGAGCGCGGGCTCGATTCTGTGGCTCTGCTTAGCCGCGCATCGAGTTTGGCATTGGATGCGCCGTTTGCCGCCCTGCTTTTGTCCGATCCGCAGGCCATGACCCCCAGGTTCGCCGGTATCCGGGTCGGCTTTGCCTCGTCTGAGCGTGGTGTTGCCCCCAGTGACCGCGGCCTGGATATTTCGGTATCCAGCATGCTGATGGTGTCAGCACCTGATTCAGGCGGCTTTTCCTACATTGATGCGGCCAGCATCGCCGGGTCCGACAAGGTGTTTAACATCGGGCTTAATATCGGCTATCGCGGCTTCACCGTTGCAGCCTCGTTCCTGCGCGGGACGGGGCCGGCTTTTGTTGGCTATGAAAGCTATGACTTCGGCGTGAGTTATGACTTCGGCAATTGGGCAACCAGTGTCGCCGTTGGCGGCTATTTCAGCGATGGCGGCCCGCTGAGCATGTTGGGCGCGGTCGAGTTCGACCGGCTTTACAGCGTGGAAATCGGTGCGTCCTACAGCCTGCGCCCGGGGATCAAGATCCTCGGCCGGTTGCGCTTCTTCGACTATCAGACGCTGTTCGATACCGGTCTGCATGGCCAGGGCGGCAGCGTCTATCTCGGTACCAGTTTAGGCTTCTAAATGTCGCTGCACGATCCGTGGCGCCTGGGCATTTTGTCCCATATTTACAAATAAAAGATGTATAATTAATCAATATACACCTCCATTCAGCATAAATAACTTGACAGTCTTCTGCATAGGGTCGATATGCCCCGTAACCCGCTGGTTTTGCACCGGATGGGGTCGGTTCGTCTGCAGTGATCAGTAAGGAAGTCCGTTGACCAATCTCGATGAGTTGGAAGCCCAAAGCATCTATATTTTCCGCGAGGCATTTAACCGCCTCGAAAACATTGCGATGCTCTGGTCGCTGGGAAAAGACTCCAACGTAATGATCTGGCTGGCCCGCAAGGCCTTCTTTGGTCATGTGCCTTTTCCGGTCGTTCACGTTGATACCGGCAAGAAGTTTCCTGAAATGTACGCCTTCCGTGACCGATATGCGAAAGAGTGGAACCTGAACTTCATCCGCGGAGAGTGTCCGCCGGTTGAAGATATCGACCCGTCCCTGCCCCCTGCGGCACGGTCGGCGGCCCGCAAGACCGAGGGTCTGAAGTGGATCGTCGAAGAACACGGTTTTACCGGCCTTTTTGCCGGCATCCGGCGTGATGAACAGGCGATGCGCGCAAAAGAACGGGTCTTCTCACCCCGTGGGGAAGGCGGCAAATGGGACTTCCGGGATCAGCCGCCGGAGTTCTGGGATCAGTTCAAGACCGATTTCCCGCCGGGAACCCACATCCGGATTCATCCGTTGCTGCATTGGACGGAAATCGATATCTGGCGTTATTCGCTGCGGGAAAACATTCCGCTGATCGATCTCTATTTTTCGAAAGACGGTAAACGCTACCGGTCCTTGGGTGACCAGGACATCACCTTCCCCGTCGACAGCGATGCCAGTACGCTTGAAGAGATTATCGAGGAACTGGAAACCACCAGGGTCTCTGAACGGGCCGGGCGGGCCATGGATCATGAGGCCGAAGACGCTTTCGAGCGTCTGCGGGCCGAGGGGTATATGTAATGAGCGAAGCTGCACGCAGTGCCCGTGATCTGCTGAAAATCGTCATGGTCGGCCATGTCGACCATGGCAAGTCGACGCTGGTCGGCCGCCTTTTCCACGACACCGGGTCACTGCCCGATGGCAAGCTGGAAGCCATCAAGGCCATGTGTGATGCCCGTGGCATGCCGTTCGAGTGGGCGTTTTTGATGGACGCCCTGCAAGCTGAGCGCGACCAGGGCATTACCATCGATACCAGCCAGATCTGGTTCAAGACAAAGCAGCGCGACTACGTGCTGATCGATGCGCCGGGCCACAAGGAATTCCTCAAAAATATGATCACGGGTGCGGCGGCATCAGATGCTGCGGTGCTGGTGATCGACGCGCATGAAGGCGTGCAGGAACAGTCTCGCCGGCATGGCTATCTGCTGCACCTCTTGGGCGTCAAACAGGTGGCTGTTGCGGTCAACAAGATGGATCTTGTCGATTATAGCGAAGAGCGGTTCTACGAAATCGAGCGTGAATATACCGCCTATCTCGCCTCCATCGGCGTCAAGGCGACCTATATGATCCCGGTCTCGGGGCGCGAGGGCGACAATGTCGCCACCCGGTCAGAGGCGATGCCCTGGTATCATGGCCCCACCATCGTCGGTGCCTTGGATGCGTTCGGGTCGGTGACAGAACTGCGCGACTTGCCGTTGCGGATGCCGGTGCAGGACATCTACAAATTCGACGAGCGCCGCATTATTGCCGGACGCATCGAATCAGGTGTGCTGAAGGTTGGCGATGAACTGCTGTTCTCGCCGTCCAACAAACGAGCTCGGGTGAAAGCGATTGAAAGCTGGAACACGCCGGAGGTCGCGGTGGAAGCCGGTGCCGGGCAAAGCGTCGGAATTAGGCTCGATGAACAACTGTTTCTGGAGCGTGGTGAGATTGCCAGCCATGTAACAGCGGCGCCCGTTGAGACCGATGTCTTTGTCGGTCGGCTGTTCTGGCTGAGCGACCAGCCGTTAAAGGTTGGCAGCCGCTATACGATGAAGATCAACACCTTCGAAGCTCCGGTTGAAGTGCAGGAGATCAAGCACGTCATCGACACGGGCGATTTGGGTGAAACGGTGTCTGAAAAGGTGGAGCGGCACGCGGTCGCGGAAGTCGTGTTGCGCACCAAGAAGATGATGGCGCTGGACTCATTTAACGACCTGTCCCGCACGGGCCGGTTTGTCCTGGTCGATGGCTACGACATCGCAGGCGGCGGCATCATCAGCATGGAAGGATATGCCGACCAACGTGATCTGATCACCATGGCCTCGACCAATGTCACCCGGGTTGAGCACGAGGTGACCGATACCTTGCGCGCCGCGCGCAACGGCCACCAGGGCGGTGTGCTCTGGTTTACCGGGTTCTCAGGGGCCGGTAAGTCGACCCTGGCGATCGAGGTGGAAAAGCGGCTCTTTAACAAGGGATATCAGACCTATGTGCTCGATGGCGACAATGTGCGCCACGGCCTGAATTCCAATCTTGGTTTTTCCCCGGAAGACAGGGCGGAGAACATCCGCCGCGTCGGCGAGGTTGCCGCGCTGTTTGGCCGTTCAGGCATGATCGCCATCACCGCCTTTATCTCACCCTACCGGTCAGACCGGGACCGGGCGCGTGAAGCGGCGGGTGACCGGTTCCATGAAATTTATGTTCATGCGGATCTGGAAATCTGCGAACAACGGGATCCAAAGGGCCTCTATAAGAAAGCTCGTACCGGCGAGATCAAGGACTTCACCGGCATCTCGGCGCCATATGAGCCGCCCGTGAACCCGCAGCTTACGGTCGATACCGGTGTCAACGATATCGAAACCTGCGTGCAGCAAATTGTCGATTATGTTGGCGAGCACTTCTCGGCAACCTCGCGCCCGGCGGTCCGCGAAATTACCTCAGGCGGCTAAGGCCCTGGATTATTGGCCCGCAAGGCCTCCGATTGCGCCGATACCGGCAAATGCCGACCCTTTGAGCCGTTGCAGGGTGCGGTCATCAATGCCACCCAGCGCGAAGACAGGTATCGCTGCCTGCTGCGCCATCCTTGATGCGCGGACCGGCCCCAGTGTCTTCGCCCCGGGATGGCTTTTTGTGGGGAATATGGGCGATAGAAAAGCAGCGTCCGCTCCTATCTGCGCCGCAGCGCCCAAGGCCTGCAGGTTATGGGCTGCAGCAGTAACCAGAAAGTCCGGATAGTTACGCTTGATCCCAACGGCTCGTTTCAGCGCTGTTTCCGGTAGGTGGACACCAGCGGCCCCAACCTGCGAAGCCATAAGCGGATCCAGGCCAACCAGAAAGGTAAGACCGTTTTCGGCGGCAATTGTCGCCAGCGCCTCTGCCAGTTTGGTTCGGTCCGGATGGTCGTAGTCGCGCAGGATCACACCCCCGCCCTCGGGCATGCGGCTGGCAATGCTGAGTGGGTCGGCAACCCGGGCTTGATCAGTCAAAAACCAAAGCGGTGGAAGGTCACTGCGGGCACCGGATGCCTGCTGAAGCTGCTGGGCGCCGCGCCACAGGGACTTGATGCTCTGCCTGGCGGATATTGTCGTGATCAGTGTTGCCTCTATGTGATCCTGCGAGTGATCGACTATAACACCGCCCATGTTGGAGCAAAATCAGCAACCCATTGGAGCACGGCTCGCGGAAGTCCGGACGCAGATTGATGCCGCAGCGGATAACGCCGGTTTATCTGGTGACGATGTTTCATTGATCGCGGTCTCAAAGACTCACCCGGCTGAAAAGATCGAACAGGCGATTGCCGCGGGCCAACGCCATTTTGGCGAAAACCGCGTCCAGGAAGCCCAGCAGAAATGGCCGGCGCTGAAAGAAGCCCATCCGGATATGGTGCTGCACCTTATTGGCGGGTTGCAATCCAATAAGGTGAAGGACGCGGTCGCGCTGTTCGATGTGATTCATTCCGTCGACCGGCCGAAGCTGGCCCGCGCCATCGCCCGCCATGCCGAGGCGTCGGGCCGGTCGCCACGCTGCTTTATTCAGGTCAATACCGGCGAAGAGCCGCAAAAGGGCGGCGTTTTGCCTGCGGATGTGGAGGCGTTGGTGACACTGTGCCGGGACGACTTGGCCATGCCGCTCGAGGGATTGATGTGCATCCCGCCGGCGGATGAAGCCGCCGCGCTTCACTTCGCCTTTCTGCGCACCCTGGCTCAGCGAAACGGCCTGAAAGGCCTCAGCATGGGCATGAGTGGAGACTATGAACTGGCCGTTGAGATGGGGGCGACCCATGTTCGGGTCGGAACAGCGATTTTCGGCCCTCGCGGAACCCTGACCTGATCCGACAGCTCAGGTGATGTGCAACGTGTCCGAACGGGACACGTTTTCCAGGATGGTCAAAAGGTCGTCACGCGACACCGCGACGCAGCCCTCTGTCGGTGCATAATCGTCGGTCGCAACATGAAGAAAAATCGCGCTGCCTGCACCGGGCACGACCGGATCGTCATTGTGGCCAAGCACGACAATCAGGTCATAGAGCGCGTCCGACCGCCAGAGCGGCTCGGTTCGGGCAGGATAGGGCGTTACTACCTTGGTGTTGTAAAGCGGATAGTCCGGATCATCGCACCAGGCGTCGTTCTTCATGATCTCGACGACCGGCAACCCGGTTTTTGGCCGTTCTAATCTGTCCGGGCGGTACATTAGCCGCCTTAGCGGAAACGCGCCAACCGGGGTCGCGCCGTCGCCTTCGCGTTTGGTGTCAGAGACACCGGACCGGCCCAGTGCGCATTTTACCCTTGTGCCTTCCCAGCTGAGCCAGCCGCTGCGTTCGACCAGAATCTCCAAGGTCTAGGACTTTCCTTCGGCGGTTTTTGACGACGCCGTCAGATAGTGACCGCTGCGTTTGGCTTTGGTCGCTAGGTAAAGCTCGTTATGGGCGTTGGACGGGAACTCGTGCTGAACACGCTCAACCACGTCTATTCCCAATTCGCGCAGCGATGCGACCTTGTCCGGGTTGTTGGTCATCAGCCGGACTTTCTCGAATCCCAGATTGCGCAGCATTTCCGCAGCAGAAAGGAACAGCCGCTCGTCCGGTTCAAACCCCAGCCGCTCATTGGCCTCGATCGTATCGAACCCGTCGTCCTGCAGCCGATAGGCCCGCAGCTTGTTGATCAGGCCGATGCCACGGCCTTCCTGGGCGAGATAGAGCAGCACGCCACCTCCGGCCTGGCCAATCTCTTCAATGGCACCACGCAGTTGCTGGCCACAATCGCATTTCAGAGACCCCAACAGGTCGCCGGTAAAGCACTCCGAATGTAACCGCGCCAGCACCGGTTCATCGCGGGGCGGGTCGCCGATGACAATGGCCAGGTGTTCAACGCCCCCATCCATTGGCCTGAACGCGATCAGCCTGGAATCTTCCGCCCCATCAAGTGGCACCCGCGCCGACGATACCCGGCTCAAGCTCACGGCAGCGACCTCATCGAATGCCATAATGTCATCCACGCTGACCTCGGGCAGCTCGCGGGACGGCGTAGTGGTTTCGGTAAGGACGGCCATGGGCAGGAGTTGCGCATGCTTGCACAGCTGGATCGCGGCCTCTGCCGCCGCTGGTATATCTGCTGTGAGGGGGATGAACGGCCCCCGTACCGGATTGCTGAAGTCTTGTGTCGGGTCAGCCAGCGACCGGATCAGCCGGGAATTGAAGTGCTCTGCAAGGCTCAGGCATACGGTCTTTTCCCCGGTTGGACTAATGCGAAGCACAGCGGCCCGCTGTGCCGTCATGGCCACCATCGGGGAGTCAGCCGCATGTTGCTTCAAGTTTGTCAAACCATCGCCGGTAATGTTTTCTGCGGCGTGTACCACGAAGACCCGTTCATCCTGGCGGATAATCGCCATGCGGCCACGGCGCAGGGCCCGGCCCGCCAGATCGACCCGGCGGAGCAGATTCTGTCGGCTGTCTATGTCGTACGGCACACTCGACGAATGGGTCATCACGCTTATATACGGCTGTTGGAAGCGGTATAACAATGGCCTTCACAGAGATAAGCCGCCCGACGGAGTAGAAATGACCTCGCACAAGAAAGCCCTTTTGATCGATGACGACAACGATTTGCGGTCGTCTCTTGCTGCCCAGCTGGGTCTGACAGACGAGTTTGAGACCGATGAGGCCGAGACCGGGTCAGAAGGCCTGACCAAGGCGCGCGAGGGCGAATACGACATTGTGCTTCTTGATGTTGGGCTGCCCGATATTGATGGGCGAGAGGTCTGCAGGCTGATGCGTAAGAGCGGTGTGAAGGTGCCTGTCATCCTGTTGACCGCTGCTGATTCAGATGCTGACACAATTCTGGGTCTGGAATCAGGCGCCAATGATTTTGTCGGTAAGCCCTTTAATTTCGGGGTCTTGCTGGCGCGTGTCCGGGCGCAGCTGCGCCAGTTCGAAACCAGTGAAGACGCGGTCTTCAAGATTGGTCCCTATACGTTCCAGCCCAGCCGCAAGCTGCTGATCGATGACGAGCAGAACGGTCAGAAGGTTCGGCTGACGGAGAAGGAGACGGACATTCTGAAATATCTCTACCGCGCCGGTGCACCGGTCGGCCGCGATACGCTGCTCGATGAGGTCTGGGGCTACAATGCCGGTGTGACGACCCACACGCTTGAAACGCATATTTATCGTCTGCGTCAAAAGATTGAGCGTGACCCCGCCAACGCCGCCCTGTTGGTAACCGAAAGTGGTGGGTACCGCCTGGTCGTCTGACCAGGATCCCCGCATGGCGCGATGGCCCCAAAAGACGGCATGCAGGTTAAATTCTGGGGCGTTCGCGGGTCTGTTCCCTGTTCCGGGCCGGCAACGGCAAAATATGGTGGCAACTCATCCTGCGTTGAAATCTGGTGCGGTGACCGCCGGCTGATTCTCGATGCAGGGACTGGGATTCGCCCGCTGGGTGATACAATCAGCGGGCCCGAACGCGTCGATATCTTTCTCAGTCACTGCCACTATGACCATGTGATTGGTCTGCCGTTTCTGGGCCCATTATTCATGCCCGGGTTTGAATGCCATATCTGGGCCGGGCATCTGGGTGCCGGTGGCGGGATCAAGCGGGCCTTGTCTGACATGCTGCAGCCGCCACTGTTCCCAATCACCTTCGAGACGTTCCATGCGGAGATCGACTTTCACGATTTTGTCGCGGGTGAGACGGTGAAATTCACCGATGAGATAAGCTTGGAGACGACACCGCTCAATCATCCAGATGGGGCAACGGGCTATCGGGTGGAGTTTGACGGGCGGTCGGTCTGCTATGTCACGGACACGGGCCATGTACCTGGCGAACCTGACAGCAACATACTGGGCCTAATCGAGGGCGCTGATCTTTTCATCTATGATTCAACCTATACCGATGCGGAATTCGCCCGTCATGGGGGCTTCGGTCACTCGACCTGGCAGGAAGGTATGCGCCTGGCTGATCAAGCCGGGGTCGGGACCTTTGCGATCTTCCACCACGATCCGGGCCATGATGACGGCTTCATGGACGCTGTTGCATCAGAAGCCGAACAGGCGCGCCCCGGTACGTTGGTTGCGCGCGACGGATTGCTGCTAGAGCTCTAGATCGACGGTAATCGGCGCGTGGTCCGAGGGTTTTTCCCAGTCCCGGGCTTCGTCCAGAATATGCATCTTGCTGATATGCGGCTGCAGCGGCGGCGTTACCCAGATGTGATCGAGGCGCCGGCCACGGTTTGACGCGCGCCAGTCGCGCGACCGGTAACTCCACCAACTGAACAGTTTTTCCGGTTCCGGCACCATATGGCGGACGGCATCGACCCAGTCGATCGAGTTCTGGACCGCGGTCAGTTTTTCCACCTCGATCGGCGTGTGCGAGACGATCTTGAGCAGTTGCTTGTGTGACCAGACGTCGAATTCGGATGGCGCCACATTCAAATCCCCGACCAGGATCATTTTGTCCTTCGGTTTATAGTTGCCGGCAAACCAACCGGTCATGTCGTCCAGAAACTCCATCTTGTGGGCGAACTTTTCGTTCTCGGCCGGGTCGGGAATATCGCCGCCGGCGGGCACATAGAAATTGTGGACAGTGATGCCGCCTTCCAAGGTCGCATAGACGTGGCGCGCATCTTCCTTGCCGCACCAGTCGCGCCGCGTGACATTCTCCATCGGGATTCGCGACAGGGTGGCGACCCCGTGATAACCTTTCTGCCCAGCGATGGCGTGATGCTCATAACCCAGCTTATTGAAGGCCTTTACTGGAAAAAGCGGGTCCGGAACCTTGGTTTCCTGCAGGCAGATGACGTCCGGCTGCACCTTTTCCAGGAACCGCGTCACAAGATCGATCCGCAGGCGCACGGAGTTGATGTTCCAGGTCGTCAGCCGCAGGGTCATGGAAAAACCTTCAGAAGATGTGGAATGTCCGGCCGCTCAACCCGATGGGCCACCGGCCCATTTCGAGCAGCCGGAATTTGAGCGCGAAGGGGTGATCTTCAACCGCCTGCGCCGCAAGCACAAGCCCAGCGCAGTAACAGGCCTGGACGGCTTGCCCGGCAGCGGCATCGATAATCGTGCCGTCTTCAACCGCCCAAAGCGAGGCGGCATGGGCAGCTGCATCCAGGACGATGGGGCCGGCGGCATCGGCGATACGGGCCAGAGCGTCGGTCAGCGATGCTTCGTCGAAATAGGTAAGCGCTTCCCGGCTCAGATCAGCCCGGAGTTGCTCTTCGACCTCCCAGCCTTCGCTGTCGAAGTCGGGATTTTCGGCGGCAAACCCGGCTTCCGTCCAATCCTCAGCCAGGATCGCTTCGGCGTCCGGAAAGCCGAGCATATCGAGATAGCGCTGCGCGACGTCGCGTTCTTCGGCTCGGAGCGGTTGCCCCAAGCGGCTGAACCAGGGCAGCCCATTGATCACCTGTTCAAGCCGGCCAATCGCCTGCAGGGCCGATTGACGGTCTTCTTCCAGAATGTCGAGATCGTCGTCCAAGCCGGTGCGCTTTCGGGGAGGTGGTAGATTGAACTATGCAGATTAACAGGCATGCCTGAATAAAGAAGCCCGGCCAGAGAAAATTCTGGCCGGGCTTCGCGCTTTCGCGCCTTGGTACCAGGAGGGGGTCCGGTACCAACGACAGCCCGATGCAGAACACCAAGGGAGGGGTTGTGAAGCTACACCGCAACGCCGCCGTTGAGGTGTATTTGGTCCGTCTGTCACAAAAGTTCAACAGGGATTTTGCCTATTTTCGCGTCACTTTCCTGTGATTTTGAAATAAGGCGTGTATTCAAGGCGTTGTGACACCTGCGCGGAATGCACGGCAGGGTAGATATTGTGGTTTTTTGAGGCAACACGGCCTCCAGCGGGAACGACTCGCTGAAAATGGTGTGCTTTTCGATGGATTTTCGGCTGGTTTGACGCGTTACCGTTTACCCGGCAAACGCCTGTTTCGGACCGGTCTGGGGTCCTTGAACTTCCACAGCTTGTCTTCAAGCTCGACGTTTTTTTCAAGGTTGTCGAGCGCCACGATGGTTACCTGCCCACGGCCATCGACAACTTCCCATTGGCTGAGTTCGAAGGGCTCGCGTTCAAACACCAGACGCATGGTGCCCTCGTCCCGGTTCTTCGGGTCGACAACACTGACCCGGATCCATTTGTCGCTGCGTTCCAGGTCGACGATCTCGACATCCTCGCCGAAGGCCAGTTGCGCGCGCACCAGCGGGCGCAGGGGCGTGTCGTTGATCGGCCAGCGAGTCACCTGTTTCAGGTCATAATCGACAAGCGTGATCGCCGAGCCGTTGGACACCACCAGCAAGGGTGATGGTGGCTCATACTCGAAGCGCAGCTTGCCCGGCTTTTCCAGCGATAGCGTGCCTGTCGAGACATATCGGTTGGGCGCTGTTTGATGGAACCGAGCCCGCAGCGTGGTAATCGCCGACATATAGGCCTCGATCTGAGCCAGGTCGGCTTCTTCGCTGGTCGTGGCAGGACCGTCCGGGCTGGTCCAAACTGCGCTCATAGGCGGGGTGTCCGCGCCTGCTAATGCGGGAAACAGCGCGGCAGCCAGCCCCAAAATGATAATCTTGATGCGAATCATGGGTGAAACCCTACACCGGTAAACCTGTCTCTGGGATGAATATAGGGCGTGCGGCGATCAGGCGCTGTGATCGCCGACCAGCACCTCGCGCTTGCCGACATGGTTGGCGGCGCTCACCACACCTTCCTTTTCCATGCGTTCAATGATCCGCGCGGCGCGGTTGTAGCCGATCTGAAGGTGCCGCTGAACAAAGCTGGTCGAGGCCTTGCCTTCCCGCGCGACCAGCGCAACCGCCTGATCATAGAGCTTGTCTTCTGCTGACCCGCTGTCAGACCCACCACCGCTGGCCATATCAAGGATGGTGTCGAATCCGCCCTCGGGCTCCTCGGTGACAGAGGTGACATAGTCCGGCGCACCCTGTTTCTTCAGGAAGTTGACGACATCTTCCACTTCTTCATCGCTGACAAAGGGGCCATGAACGCGGGTTAATCTCCCACCCCCGGCCAGATAGAGCATGTCGCCCTTGCCGAGAAGCTGTTCGGCCCCCTGCTCGCCCAGGATCGTCCGGCTATCGATCTTCGATGTGACCTGGAAGCTGATCCGGGTCGGGAAGTTGGCTTTGATCGTGCCGGTGATTACGTCGACCGACGGACGCTGCGTTGCCATGATCAGATGGATGCCGGACGCGCGCGCCATTTGCGCAAGCCGCTGGATCGAGCCTTCGACCTCCTTGCCAGCGACCATCATCAGGTCGGCCATTTCATCGACGATAACGACGATCAGCGGCAACGGCGTCAGGTCGAGCTCCTGATCCTCATAGATGGGCTGGCCGGTGTCGGGGTCGAAGCCGGTTTGCACCGTCCGGATCAACTGCTCGCCCTTTTTCTCGGCTTCGGCAAGCCGCTGGTTGTAAGCGCCCAGGTTCCGGACGCCCAGCTTCGACATCGCCTTGTAACGGTCTTCCATTTCCCGCACCGCCCATTTCAGGCTGACCACGGCCTTGCGCGGGTCGGTCACCACGGGCGTCAGAAGGTGTGGGATATCGTCATAGACCGACAGTTCCAGCATTTTGGGGTCGATCATGATCAACCGGCAATCCGCCGGCGTTAACCGGTAGAGAAGCGACAGGATCATCGTATTGATCGCGACGGACTTACCTGACCCGGTCGTGCCCGCGATCAACAGGTGCGGCATGGTCGACAGATCGGCGATCACCGGCGCCCCGCCAATATCTTTGCCCAGGGTTAGCGGCAGCGCCGCCTTGTTCTTGTCATAGGCGCGGTCCGACAGCAATTCGCGCAGCGCCACGGTCTCCCGGTTGGCGTTTGGCAGCTCAATGCCGATGGCGTTGCGGCCCGGCACGACGGCGACGCGGGCGCTAATGGCACTCATCTGGCGGGCAATATCATCGGCCAGACCGATGACGCGGGAAGATTTGGTCCCCGGTGCCGGTTCCAGCTCATAGAGGGTTACGACAGGCCCTGGCCGAACCTGTGTAATCTCACCCTTTACGCCAAAGTCATCCAGCGCGGATTCCAGCAGCCGGGCATTCTGTTCCAACGCGTCTTCGTTGATCTGATCAGCGGGGCTGGGCGGCTCCGGCTCGGCCAACAGCGCCAGCGGTGGAATGGTGAAATCCGCGCCTGGTTCCAGATCGAGGGTCGGCTGTTTTTCGGCCTGGCTGCGTTTGCTTTCACGCAGTTTGGGCGGCTCGCGGGTTACACGGGCCTTTCGCTTTTCCTTGGTCGCCGCTTTCGGTTTCTTCGTGGCCTTGGGCTTTTTTGCTGTCCGGGCTTTGGGTGCAGGCCTGTCTGGTTCGGGATCTGCCTGGTCAGTATCTGAACTGCGCTGTCTGCGCACCGGCCATAGCAACGCCTGACCCAGGGCCTGCCAATGATGTGCCGGAACGCCCAGTGCCGGCAGCAGTAATGCCAGGGCTATCAGTGTCAGTAAAAGAAACAGCACAAATCCCGGTAAACCGGCCTTGGCGACCAGCGGCTGCACCTGAAGGTAGATGAACTGCCCCAGATAGCCGCCAAGTCCTGTACCCAGCGGCCCTGGATTGGCTGGGCTGAATGCGGTCGCCGCCGCTGCGGTCAGAATCAATGCCAGCGGCAGCAATGCGGCATAAACCCAAAAACCGCGCAAAGGCTGGTGGGTCATGATGCGCGCGCCCCAGCCGATCAAGGCGGTTGCAATGGCATAGGCGGCATAACCCAGCATCTGGATGGCGATATCGGCGGCATAGGCGCCGGGCACGCCCAGCCAGTTCTGCGGCGCGGCATCTACTGTCGTATTCCAGCTCGGGTCGTCAGGGCTGAAGCTGAACAGGGCCAGGGCGAAGGCAACGCCCAGGGCCACCACCAGCAGCCCAGCCAGTTCGACTGACCGCCTTTGTAGAAAGACGACAAGTCCTTCGGGCAAAAACGAGCCTCTGGAGCTTGCTGCAGTCCCTGCCATTATCCGTTCCCCAAGGTTTTAACCAGGGATGTCAGCGCGTCTTCCGTGACAGAAAGGGATTGTACCAGAGCGACGCGAATATATTGAGCGCCGGGATTATACCCCCGCTCATCTGTGCGCGCCAAATAGGCCCCCGGCAGCACCCGGACCCCGGCTTCCGTCCAGAGCTGTTTTGCCGCCGCCTCGCCATCACCTACGTCCAACCATAGATAAAATCCGCCACCGGGCCGATAGGCGCCGAAATGTCCGTTTAGAATTTGATCGGCCGCATCGAATTTCTGGCGATAGAGCGACCGGTTTTCTTCGACATGCGCCTCGTCAGCCCAGGCTGCAGCCGCGGCGGCATAGACCGGCAGCGGCGATGGCGCCCCGCCATAGGCGCGGAGTTCACGATAGGCTGCAATCAGCACCGGGTCACCGGCAACAAAGCCTGAGCGCAGCCCCGGTGCGTTCGAGCGTTTGGAAAGCGAATGAAACGCCAACACGTGTGAATAGGGATCGGCCCGGTCGCCTTGTCCCATTTCGGCCATCAACCGGCAGACTTCGAGTGCGCCCAGCGGCGGTGCGTCGATATAGATCTCTGCGTAGCATTCATCGACGACGAGCGTAATGTCATGCCGTCGGCACAGCGCGATTAGGGTCTCAAAGTAAAGCTGATCAGCCACGGCGCCTTGCGGGTTTGCCGGCGTGCACAGATAAATCATCGCCGTCCGTGCCAGCACGTCGTCGTCGAGCGAGGCAAAATCCGGCAGGAACCCGGTTTCTGCTGTTGCAGAAACATATTGTGGTTCCGCACCTGCCGACAGCGCCGCTGCGGCATAGCACTGGTAGAACGGGTTCGGCATCAG
>JANQQJ010000024.1 GCA_028284945.1 Alphaproteobacteria bacterium
AGCATTTTCCAGGGACGATTGAGCGTTGTATGCCTGCCAATCAGCACATAATCAATAGCCGGTGCCGCGTGCGCCGGCATCACCTGTTGCGCAGCCGATTTCAGCCGACGCCGCGCCCGGTTGCGTTTGACGGCATTGCCGACCTTCTTGCTGACGGTAAAACCGACGCGGGCGCTGTTGTCGGACGGATAGTCCCGCTGCGGCGCCGCCTGCATCACCAGCCCTTTGGTGACCCATTTGCTGCCCGTGCGCGCCACACGCAGAAAATCGCTGCGGCGCTTCAGGCGCGGCAGTTCTTTTTCAATCTGTTGGGGATTGGCCATCGCAGTATCCTGCGCTGGCGGCGCAACTGGCTTAAGCCGCCAGCCTTAAGCAGACAAACGCTTGCGGCCCTTGGCGCGGCGCGTTTTCAGGACCCGACGCCCACCAACGCTCGCCATGCGGGAGCGAAAGCCGTGACGGCGCTTGCGGACCAGCCTGGATGGTTGGAAGGTGCGTTTCATGTTCACTCCATAACTAAACGAACCGTGCTTGGACGGCTCGAAAATCGAAGGGCCGCTGTATAGAGGGTGGCCAACGGGAAGTCAATTCGATGATCGGCCCCCCTCAAACCGTCATCAATAGACCATCATCAACGGATGTCACGATCAGGTGAGACGGGGCTGACTTGGGAATTTTACGGGTTAGGTTCTCTTTTCACACGGCCAGCGCCTGCGTGGAAAGGAACCGACTATGCGACTAAGCTCCGCCTTCATCCTGATTGCTATTGCGTTAACGCCCTTGGAAGCGGCTGCCATCAAGGGTCCCAGCGCCAAGCTCGTAGACCAGCGTTGGCAACAACATGATCCATCGTCCCAGGCCACAATTGATCACAGCCCGTGGGGCGTATTCCTCGACAACTACCTGGTTGAAGGCACCGATGGCGTGAATCGGGTTCGCTATGGCGCGGTAACGCCCGCTGACAAGGCAGGGCTCGACCAATATGTCGCGTCGCTGGAGGCGCAGCCGGTCTCGACGCTGAACCGGAACGAGCAAATGGCCTATTGGATCAATCTCTATAACGCAGTGACGGTCAAAGTCGTTATCGAGGCCTATCCGGTAAAGTCGATTCGCAAGGTCCTCTCCGGTGGATTTTTCTCACCCGGCCCCTGGAAACGCGATCTCGTGACCGTCGAAGGCCACGCGCTCTCGCTCGATGATATCGAACACGGCATCTTGCGGCCGATCTGGCAGGACAACCGCATCCACTATGCCGTCAATTGCGCATCAATTGGCTGCCCCAACCTGATGCCCAAGCCATTTACCGCCGAGACGTTGGAGACAATGATGGCGCAGGCCGCGCGCGACTATGTGAATCATCCGCGCGGCGCCCAGTTCAGTGATCGCGGGAAGTTGACCGCGTCTCGCATCTATAATTGGTATGATGCAGACTTCGGCGGAAACGAGCAGGGCATCATCGCCCATCTGAAACAACACGCCGACCCCGGCCTTGCGGCCCGTCTGGACGCAATCGCCGATATCAGACGCTACGAGTACGATTGGTCGCTGAACGATGCCAAATAGGGAAGCACAATGACCGAGCAGGCACAGACCGGCGCGCCGCCGAAAAAGTTCTCCATTATCAAACTTCTGCCGATCTTGGTGATCGGGGTCGCCCTTGCCATTTTCCTGGCGCTTGATCTGGACGCCTATATCTCGTTCGACGCGTTGCGGGAAAACAAGGATGCGCTGCTTAACTGGGTTGAACGCTGGGGTCTGCTGGCGTCGGTGATCTATGCCCTGATCTACGCCACCCTGGTCACTGTTGTCCCGCCGACCGGGGCTGTTTTGACCCTGACGGGCGGCTTTCTATTCGGCTGGTTGGCCGGTGCCATCACCGTTGTTTTCGGTGCGACGCTGGGGGCAACAGCGCTTTATCTGGCAACGCGGACCGCGTTCGCTGACGTGCTGCGCGACCGGGCTGGCGGGGCCGTGCAAAAAATGCGCGAAGGTTTTCAAAACGACGCCGTCAGCTACATGCTGTTCCTGCGCCTCGTGCCCGCCTTTCCGTTTTTCATCGTCAATATCGTACCGGGCCTGCTGGGCGTGAAGATGCGTACCTTTGTGGTCACCACATTCTTCGGGATAATGCCGGGCACTTTCGTCTATGCAGCACTAGGAGCCGGATTGGGCGAATTTATCGACGAACGCGACCCGGATCTGGGCCTGATCTTCGAGCCCCAATATCTTCTACCGATCCTGGGGCTTGCTGTTTTGGCCCTGATTCCTGTTATCTTAAAGCGCCTGCGCAGGTCGAAGGCGTAACGCGGGAAGATTAATGTTCACAAGCATGTCGGCACGGCTGCTCGTGCTGACAATTTTGTTCGTGATGCTGGCCGAAGTGCTGATCTTCGTTCCGTCCATTGCGCAATTCCGCGTCAGCTGGTTTGAAGAGCGGCTGGCCGCGGCCCAGCTTGCCAGCCTGTCGCTGGAAGCCACCCCCGATTCCGACATCAGCCCGGAATTGGAAGAAGAGCTGCTGGCCAATGCCATGGTCAAGGCCGTGATCCTGAAGCGGGCCGCGACACGGTCCCTGATGTTGAGCGACAATATGCCCGCCGGTCTGGATGCAACCTATGACCTGCGCAACGCCACCACTATCAGCCTGATCCGTGATGCGCTGATGACGTTGGTCCAGGGGCCTCGGGACACCATTCAGGTGACAGGCGAGGCACAGGTCGGCGGCGGCGAATATGTCGCGATCATTCTGGAAGAAGCGCCACTGCATGCCGCGATGATCGACTATGCCCGCAATATTCTGTGGCTGTCGCTGATCATTTCCCTATTCACGGCCAGCCTGATCTACCTGACCCTTTTCCGGTCATTCGTCCGCCCTATGCAGCGGATAACCGAGAATATGGTGCGGTTTAGCGAAGCACCGGAAGACCCCAGGCGGATTATCGAACCCTCAAGCCGAAGTGACGAAATCGGCACCGTCGAACGCGAGCTGCAGGCCATGCAGGAACAGGTCCGTGAATCGCTGGCGCAAAAAACCCGGCTGGCCAATCTGGGCGAAGCCGTCGCCAAGATTAACCATGATCTACGCAATATGCTGACCAGCGCCAAACTGGTTTCTGACCGGCTGGCAAAAAGCGATGACCCGCGGGTCCGCAAGGCTTTGCCCATGCTGGTCAGCGCCGTCGGACGGGCCATTGAATTATGCGCGCAGACATTGAAATACGGCAAAGCTGAAGACCCCAAGCCTCGTCCGATCCTGTTCGACTTGGCCCCGCTGGTAGACGAGATTGGCGCCTCTGTCGGCCTGTCGTCTGATTCGGAGCCGGCGTTCTGCAACCGCGTCCCCGCCGATATCAGTATTGAGGCTGACCCCGATCATGTGTTCCGGGCCATCCAGAATCTGGTTCGCAACGCAAACCAGGCCATTGCCGATGCAGAAGGCGAAATCAGAGTGGCCGCGAAGCGTGAAAACGGCATGTGCCTGATTGATGTTGCCGATACCGGGCCGGGCCTTCCAAAACTCGCCCGAGACAACTTGTTCAAGCCCTTTGCCGGCAGCACACAGAAGGATGGGACAGGACTGGGGCTGGTCAGTGTCCAGGAACTGACCCGCGCCCATGGCGGCGACGTGCAACTGGTCGAAACGGGTAAAAACGGAACACTCTTTCGATTGTCTTTCCCCTATCCAGAGAATGTTGCAGCGCAATAATTCGTTGAGTAAGCTAGGCACTCAAATGCTTGGCAGGAAAGACCCCCAATGACTTCAAAAGTAATTGCTGTGGCGCAGCAAAAAGGCGGCGCAGGCAAGACAAGTGTAGCTGCACACCTGGCAACGGCGCTGGTGAGTGCCGGCAAGTCGGTCGCGCTCGTGGATGTGGACCCGCAGGAAAGCCTGACCGCATGGCACAGCCTGCGTGTTGATCAGCATGGCGACGAAGCGGCGTTCGACTTTTCCACCTGTGAAGGCTGGAAAGCGCCCGCCCAGATCGCCCAGATGCGGCGTAACAACGACTTTGTCGTCATCGATACACCGCCTCATGCGGAAACAGCCGCCCGCCAGGCCGTCCGGGAAGCCGATATGGTTCTGGTGCCGCTGCAGCTGAGCCCGATGGACGTCTGGGCCATGCGCGAAACCCTCGACCTGGTTGACCGGGAAAAAACCGGGTTCTTACTGGTGCTCAACCGTGTGCCGCCGCGGGCCAAGACGGCTGACGAACTTCGGGCACAGTTGAAAAAGGAAAAGCTGCCCGTTGCCAAGGCAACATTGGGAAACCGGGTCGCTTTTGCCTCCAGCCTGATGCAGGGGCTGGGCATTACCGAAGCCGCGCGCACCAGCCGCGCCGGTCAGGAAATGGCGGCCCTCGCCAAGGAAATCATGAAAAAGGCCTAATCGCCTTTAGCAACACCCTCACGGCGCGGGTCGGCGCCGCCTTCGAGCCACCGGCCCTCATCATCGTAATGGATAACGATACCATGCAGCCCGCTGGTCAGTCCCGCAGGGCGCAGCGCATAGCCCATCGCCTCAAGCGCTGGCTGCGCCTGCCACAGCACCGTGTCACGCTCGATGATCAGGCTATTGCCGAAATAGATGTAGTTGGGCAGCTCAATCGCCTGCTGCATCGACATGTTCCAGTCCAACAGTCCAATGAGTGTCTTGGCGACAAAGCTGATGATCAGCGGGCCACCGGGCGATCCGACTGTGATAATGGGACGGCCCTGCTCGTCAAACACCAGTGTCGGCGACATGGAGCTTAAGGGCCGCTTGCCCGGTCCCGGCCGGTTGGCTACGGGCAGTCCATCTTCTTCCGGGGCAAAGGTGAAGTCGGTCAGCTGATTGTTGAGCAGGAAGCCACGCACCATCAGCCGGCTGCCGAAGGCATTCTCGACGCTCGAGGTCATCGCCACCACATTGCCCCATTGATCGACGATGGAATAATGCGTCGTCGCCGGCACTTCGGCGGGGTCCGCCGGCGTATACCGCGCTTCGACACCGGGCGGTATGCCTGCTGGCGCATCAGCCATGATTTGACCCGGCGAAACCAGGGCACGGCGTTCCTCCAGATAGGCATCGGACGTCAGGCCCATCACCGGCACGTCGACCACATCGCTATCGGCCAGCCACTTGGCCCTATCCGCGTAAGCGAGCCGGGCGGCCTCAGCAAACAGATTGGCCGATTCCGCTGTATTGGGCGTCTGCGCGGCCATATCCAGCCCTTCGAGAATCTTCAGAATCTGGATCACCGCAACACCGCCGGACGATGGCGGCGGCATGCCGCAGATCCTTTTCTCACGGTAGGTCGCACAAACCGCCTCGCGCACCTTGGGCTGATAAGCGGCCATGTCTTCCAGGCTGAGGGTGCCGGGGTTCACCGGTGCGGTTTGAACAGCGGCAATGATATCTTCAGCAATCGGGCCTTGGTAAAACGCCTCCGGATTTTCGGCGAGGATGGTGAGCGTCTCGGCGAATTCGGGGTTCTTCAGCACATGGCCAACCGGGTGCGGCTCGCCTTCGTCGGCAAAGTAATGTGCCGCCGAGGTATCAAACTTCTTCAGGTGCTTGTCGCGGCCCAACAGCATGTTGAGGCGCGGCGATACCTGGAAACCGTCTGTCGCCAGCCTGATGGCAGGCTCGAACAGATCAGACCAGGGCAGTTTGCCATGGCTGTCATGGGCCAGCTTGAGCATGCGGATCACGCCCGGCACGCCGACGGACCGGCCACCGGGCATAACATCGCCTTTGACCTCGGGCGCGCCTTCGTGCGTCAGGAAAAGCGTATGGTCGATGTCGGAGGGCGCCGTCTCACGCCCGTCATAGGCAGTCACCGACCCGGTCTCGGCGTCGTGAAGCATCAGGAACGCGCCGCCGCCGATGCCCGATGATTGTGGCTCCACCAGTGTCAGAACAAGCTGAACAGCAATGGTCGCATCGACAGCCGATCCACCCCGGCGAAGGATTTCGAGCCCTGCGTCGGTGGCATGGGGATTGGCGCTGGCAACCATGTGCTTGCGCGGCGGCTCGCCATCGGCATGGGCAGCCAGTGGCAGCAGGGTGGCGAGACAAACGACTAGAAGGCGAAAACCCATGATTATCCTTTGTTCCTGTTGGGCTCGGGCGATAGGCTGGCGCGCATGATAAGGCCAGGTGAACGAAATCTCATCACCGATATTGACGGCATTCGGGTCGGTAATGCTGAAGATATAGAATTGCGCAGCGGCACCACCGTCATTTTGCCGGATCGGCCGTGCGCCATGGCTGTGGACGTGCGCGGCGGGGGCCCGGGAACCCGCGACACCGATGCGCTTGACCCGACATGCCTGGTTGAAACGTTTCATGGCCTCGTACTAAGCGGCGGGTCTGTGTTTGGGCTCGCCGCGGCCGACGGGGTAACCGCATGGCTGAGCGAAGACGGCGTTGGCCTACCCCTGGGACCCAAGGCCCTACCGGTTGTTCCCGGCGCGATCCTGTTCGACCTGGTGAACGGCGGCGACAAGGACTGGGGCGATATCAATCCCTATGTCGGGCTAGGCCGGTCCGCCTGCGACGCAGCGACTCGAGACTTCAGCCTCGGCAACGCAGGCGCCGGAATGGGTGCGACCGCGGGATCTCTGAAGGGCGGACTGGGCAGCGTTTCAGCGATCGACGGTGAGGTCGAAGTCGGTGCGTTGATTGCGGCCAATCCATTTGGCGAGGTGGTGATCCCCGGATCGCGGACCTTCTGGGCCTGGGCCATGGAATGTGAAAACGAATATGGTGGGCAGCCACCACCTGCTGCATTGGCCGGCCCCCTGCCGCTCGACTTTCCCAAGCCCGGCATTTCCGGCACGAACACGACCATTGGCGTCGTCGCAACCAATGTCGCGTTATCGAAAGCCCAGCTTCAGCGGGTCGCCATCATGGCGCAAGACGGCCTCAGCCGCGCAATCCGTCCGGCGCATACACCTTTCGACGGCGATACGATCTTCGCCCTGTCGACCGGGACCGATGACCCAGGCTCAAGAGACCCGGCGCTTGAACCGATGCTGGTCGCGCGGATTGGCGCCATGGCCGCTGATTGCGTCGCGCGTGCGATTGCACGCGGCGTCTATGAAGCGGAAACGTTGGGAGATGCCCCAGGCTATCGGGGATAGAGCCTGATCAGCGGATCAGTGCCTTCATCGCCTGGCGTGCTGTACACGTCCGCGGGCACGCCCAGTTCACGTAATAGCGTAACCAATGCCCCAAGCTGCCCCGGCGGGGCATTCATGGTCTCAATATCAAACGCGATATCCGGATATTGGGCCCGGACCCGATCAACGAGGTTGCGCAACTGCGGCTCAAACTCCAGCTCCGGGTCGGCAAAGTTCAGCGTGACGAGCGGCTGCCGGCCTTTGAACCGGTCACCGCTTTCGCGTGGCGGCGCGGGGCCGGGTGCCGTGACCTGAGGTTCCTGGGGGCGAACCGCAGGCCGTGGATCGTCGGGTTCGTCCTCCACATCCAGCGGTGGCGGCTGAAGCGCCGCGATCTGGGAATCATGCGCCTGCAGGAAACGGTTCCAGCGGTCTTCGGCCTCACCCATCGAGCGGTCCATTTGGCCAAGGGCGGCCAACACCGCTTCCAGATCGTTCACCAGCAGGTTCCGCCGTTCTTTGTCAGCCTCTTCGAGGTCTGCTGGGTCGACGGTTCTCAGATCAGCCAGTAGCGCGGCACCGCTTGCGGCATCCGCCGCGACATCCGCGCGTTCATCGCCCAAACCGTCAAGATCACTGCCCAGGCGCGACAGTTCGGTCTGCAGCCGGTTCCAGCGTTCCGCGGCATCCTCCCCAGGCAGGATACCCAGTTCGGACAGCTTCGAGGCCTGATCACCAAGCGTGCGGCGTCTCGTATCGAAAAGGTCGCTGTGGAACGGCACGCGGGCGGCGAGCGCGCGCAGATCTTCCGCAACCGCGTCCATTGTCACCCGCGCCGCCGCGGCGCGTTTGTTGCGCTCGGCGGCAGCCTGGACCGGGTCCACCGCATTCTCACTACTGTATTGATCGGCAGGCGGCCCGTCAGACGGCGATTCGCCAGACAGACTCGGCCATACGGCATCACGCAGGAATGCGCACCCCGTGAGGGACAGGACGGCCAAGACGATCACGCTGCTGCGTAGCAAGCGGTTCATGAGAATCAAGGAAGTTATTGGCGACACAATTGATCTTACGAGGTGGCCCGCCTGCGAACAAGCCCCGCGACCGGGGACTGGGCTTGCAATCACCACCCCTATTGGATAGGTTCCCGCGCCTTGGCCTAAGCGCCCGTAGCTCAGCTGGATAGAGCACTAGACTACGAATCTAGGGGTCGGGAGTTCGAATCTTCCCGGGCGCGCCATTCCCTCTTCGGAAATGGTCACCCAATCGGTGACAGAGAGGTTCGATCTTTGTTCGAACCGGCACACCAAAAATCCCATTCAAAAAACCAGCTTCGTTGGAATGGGGCGGGTCAAGTTAAGCTGGTAAGTCTGCTTCAAAAACCAACGGATGACGATCTAAGGCAAAATCACCGGGAGCGTTGTTCACCGCAGTCCGTGACCTGAACCAGAATTCGGTTCTCATTGTTTTGCTCATTCGATTCCGGCTCTTGGTCCGAATGATCCACAAAGACACGCACGGTGTGATCGCCATTTGGCAGATATATGGTGCCAGAGACGTTTCTCGACTGGCCCGCACCGAGTTCGTTGATCGTGCCCGTATGCAGCGTGCTGTCCGTGAACAACCGGCTCTGGAACGCGTTCGCTGCATCGCCCGAACCGATGTTTTTGACCGGATACACCATGCGGAAGCCACAGGCACTCCCTCGTTTGTCTGTGCTGCTCTGACCACTGACGGCCAGCGTGCTGCCCCAGTTCCCGGTCTGATTGCCGATGGTAATCGTCTCACCGGGCGTCAGGTCGCTCTTTTTGCCTGAGGGCACGGGGCTGGCTTTCAGCGGTGGGATGGGCGGTTTGGGATCGCTGGGCGCGAGCTTTAGTTCACTGCTCGCCGCGGCGGTACAATTCACGTTGATCTGCAACGCGTTCGACATTTTTTGGCCGGGCCCCTTGGTTCGAAGCGTCCAGGTCCGGTCATAGTCTTCCTCGATCGTCAGTTCGCGCTTGATTTTCCGGGTCTGGGCTTTGGTGAAGTCCATCTTGATGGCCGGCATTACAGCATTGCCGACGCTCCATTGATATTCCGTCGACCCCGCCTGGTTGGCGGTCACTTCACCGAACAGGGTGATTTTTTTCGGACAGCTGCCGGTGTAACTGGTCTGGCTTGCGCTAAGTGCCACGTCTGTGATCATGAACGCATTGCCCATCTGATTAGGCATATTGTCTTTGCCGATCCCCTCGGAATAGGGCTTGGCGTTACATTGCGCCCGGATCGTTGGTGCACCGTCATAGACAAAAAACCAGCTTTCGTTGGTGATGGAAGGCTTGCTGCATGTGGTCCAGGCCTGCAGCCGAAAATTCTCGGCCAGCCAGCCTGACTTTGGCAGATTGACGGCGCGCGCCTCGCTCATCGCCTTGCCGACGGAAATGTTTTGTTGATTGGCGACCTTCTGCGCTTCTGCGTTACAGACATTTATAGCGGCTTGCTTGACCTGCGCAGGCACCGGACCGCTGAGGGACCGGCCCGTGACATAGATTTCCTTTTCACCGCTGTCGACACCCCATGGCACAATCGTGTCCTGCATCAGACCAAATGTCTGATTTTGGACTTTCTTCGAATAGACGTCAGCGAAGCTTATCCCTTCCCCTAGGACAGCCTCCAGATAGTGCACATCCCAGAGGGATTTACAGGTGACCCCGGCACTGTACATCACAGTCATGTTGGTGTTGGTGACGGTGTCATATGCGTTGCCGTTCGCAAAAACCTGCAACATCGGCACTTTGCCCATTTGATCGACAGAGACCTTGTCTACACGGGTGACCATCCCGGGGCCTGGATCATTGGTTTCCGCCAGTGTGATCGCAGGGGCGATCGAAGTGGCGGCTAGAGCCATAACGGCAAGAAATGACTTTTGACGAATATTCATAATACCCTCCCCAAGTGACTAATCCTGTCGGCTCACATCTGTCAGTCAGCCTAACCCTGACCTACTCTCCACCACGCAGCCATCCTTTTTCTACACATGACGCCCCCGATGGGAAGCTGGTTGTACCCGTCCGGATCATAGCTTGATCCCTCATCCAGACGATCACAATCCCATTGCTAATTGTACCACGTCACCGAAGAAATGCGTGGATAACCGGCCAGCGGAAAATTCACCTGGGCAATAGATGTATACGGCAACACAGCCTGGTTGGGGATCACATGGCAATAATCGAACTGGGCCTTAAATCCGACTGATACGCGATCTAATCAGGCACAAGGCGCCAGAGAGAGCCATCCTCATTGTGTTCCAGAACGATATAGACATAGCCGTCACCGCCCATCTCCACATCTCGAATGCGCCCGAAATCTGTGATGAGTTTTTCCTGCTCGACGAGCTGGTTGTCTTCAAGTCTCAGGCGATACAGGGTACTTGCCTTGAGACTTCCAACAAGGAAGTCGTTTCGCCAACGGGGAAACTGGCCACCATCGTGAAAGGTGAAATTTGACACCGCCGGGGCCGGTGTAAAGTCGACAACGGGCAAAACCGTGTCTTCAATCGGGAAGTCTAGCCCCAGGTCTTCGCCAATCGAAACTTTCTGTCCGTTGTAATCAAGTCCGTTAGTGTAAAGCGGCCATCCATAATTTTGACCAGCCAGAATATTGTTGATTTCATCGCCGCCGCGCGGGCCCATTTCCGTGTTCCACAGGGCTCCGGTATACGGGTGAGCATCCAACCCTTGACCTGTGCGGTGGCCATAACTCCAGACCGTATGAATTGTAGAGGCGTCCGGGCGGTCATCAGGAGCCACCCAAAACGGATTATTTTCAGGGACGCTCCCATCGTCGCGGACGCGGTGAATTTTTCCAAAAGGCGTATCTAGCTGGTGAAGCTTGTCGTAGGTGTTTTTCCCGCCGATGGAAATGAACAGGTATCCCCGTCCATCAAACGCCAGCCGCCCTGCCGCGACGCCGTCGGGCACAGGCGTGTAGTGGTCTTTATGGACCGACCAGATAACTTCCTGGTCCACCCAGTTTCCATTTTTGATACGCCCTCGAACAACCCGAACCATTGTCGCAGGCACCACCCAACCACATGATAATAAGCAGCGATCAGTATGCGAAAGATATATCCAGCCGTTGTCTTCATATTGGGGGTGTAGCTCCACATCGAGCACAATACCGAGATTGACCCATGTACCTTGCACGCTGAACAGGGTTCCCCATACTTGCGGCGTCCCCTTGATCAACGCACCTTGCTTGCCTTCAGTGTCAACGATCGACAGGCCCCTGGTTTTCTCCGCGATCAGAATCTCGCCGTTTGGCATATAGGCCAGGGAATAGGGCCTGCTTTCCAGGGTGGTGATGCGTTCCAGCCGGAAATCATGGTGCATCGACGGGATGCGTTGATCGCTCGCCGGATCATTGGTGTAGGATTCTGCCGTGGTCGGAAACTTTTGGCGACGTTCGCTGATGAATAAGGCCAACGCCTTAATCAGTTCGGGCGATAGCTTTTGATCCCAGGCCGTCATGGTTGTATCGGGCAGGCCCTTGGCAATAACTGCCACCATCTGCTCGACCGTATCGCCGTGTTTGAGTTTTGTATCGACGAGGGCCGGCCCCAAATTTGTGCCGGCCAACGCCTCGCCATGGCAACGGGCACAATGTTTGTTCCAGGCCACGAACGAAGGTTCTCTGCTATCTCTGGTGCTCAAATACCAATAGCCAAACGCTGCGGCCAAAGCGCCGGTGGCAATCAGACCAATTACAATTTTGAGCCAGAGCTTCACTGTCCAGTCCGGTCAACTTTTATGTCCCGACGTTCTGAGTCCAGGAAAGACATTTTAGAAATGCCAGTTCTCACACTCATCTGCCGGGGCGCTATCCCCGTTCAATTCAAACATAAAAAAGCCCCCTCGGTTGAGGGGGCTTTTCTAACTTAGCCGCGGGTCCTTATGCGGGTGGCTGATCCTTTTGAATCCGTGTGCCGCGCGAGACCAAATGATGACGAATGATCTTCCACTCCCCATCGATTTTTTTCATGTCATTTTCATAGGTCGCCCATAGGGTGAGCGTGGTGTCAGGTGCGTCCGCCATATAGTGGTGTGCCTGCACATCGGTCCGGCAGTGCGCCACGCCATCATCGTCAAAATCGACAAGTTGCGGCCCCATCATGTGCTGTGTGGGCCCGAACGCCTCCAGCGCCTCCTTCACATAGGCGGTCCATTCGTCACCGCCGGTATAGGTTTCCTCGCCAAAACCTGTGACGACCACATCATCGGAAAAGCAGCGGCGGTAGAGTTCAAGGTCCCGGTTATCAACGCCCTTGGCATATTTGGCCATAACGTCCATGCAGCCCATGCGGTCTGCGACATATTGATCAGACATATGTTCCCCTGTTTGTAAAACGTCCCCTGGAACCATCAGTATTGCCCATGGGGTTGGCTCTCACAACGCCCTTTTGACCGATGCAATGGCCTTGTCCGGCATCAAATCATGGCCTATAAGCTGACAGAACTCCGGGAACGATGAAGTGCGAGGCTTTTCATCGTGTTCCAAGGTGCATCCAGATATTGGCTAGTGGTTGCAGGCTCAATGGCGGGCGTTAGTGTCGGCTTTTGGCTTGCCTCGTCAATCATTTAGCCTGCTCCAATTCTTCTCTCCATGGTCGTTTGGTCGGCCCTGGCATATAGAAAAGAGGCGTCCGCTCACCGGCGGACGCCTCTTAATCCGTGATTTAGCTTTAAAGCCTTAAAGACTTACGGGTTCATGCTATCGGCTGCGTCATCAGCAGCGTCACCCATATCATCAGCTGCGTCTGACATACCGTCGACGGCGTCAGACATGTCGTCTGCGGCGTCTTCAGCGGAATCCATCATATCGTTGGCTGCATCCTGCATGTCGTCAGCAGCGTCCTGCATGGAGTCAATCGCGTCATCCATGGTGGAGTCAGCTTCATCCATCGCATCTTCAGCGTCCTCTTTGACCTCTTCCATGGTCTCAGGCGCCATGGCGTCCTCAGCCGCCGGGGCATCCGGCTCTGCGGGCGCGGGCGCGTCGCCCCCCTGATCACAGGCCGCGAGGAAAAACAGCATTGCTGTCGCTGGTACGGCGGTTTTTAACAACCCTCTCATATTGGATAACTCCCTTTATTTCGTTGCGATACCGACGGTCGGGACTGTCGCATATCTGCAAGATCGATACAAATACAACTATCGGCTGGAAATCAGGGGATTTTGGCCCGGTCTAAGGCGTACCCAACCAGTCAAGAATAGCCTGACGATCGCCGTCCAGATCTGGGACTGGCCCTCTTGTAGATGGATCACCGAACGCCGATAGTTTGATGGGGTTTCCTGCGACTTCGAGCGTGCCCATGTCCGGGTCATCCATAGTGACGACCATGTTCCGCGCCCGAAGCTGCGGATCGTTCAATGCCTCTTCGACATTGTTGATGGGGCCACAGGGCACGCCGGCGGCTTCCAAAAGGCTCAGCCAGTCTGCCGTGGATTTACCGGCAAAGGTGGCTTCCAGTTCCAGCGACAGCGCGTCAACGTTCTGCGTGCGCAGGTCATTGGTGGTGAACCGCTCATCGTTTAGGAGTTCCGGCCGCTCCAGGACTTCTGTGAGTTTGGCGAACAGGCTGTCATTGCCGGCTGCAATAACCAGATAACCATCGGCGGTGCGATAGGCGGCAAAGGGCGTGATCGACGGATGCCGGGCGCCAATCGGCCCTGGCGGTGTACCGGTCGCCGCATAGCGCACAATAGCATTTTCTAGGATCGCCAGCTGGCTATCGAGCATTGAGACGTCAATGAACATCCCTGAATTGGTCTGGGTCCGGTGATAGAGCGCCGCGTTAACGCCGATTGCCGTGAACAGGCCGGCGGTGATGTCGCCGATTGAGCTGCCAACCCGAGTGGGCGGCGCGCCCGGCTGCCCGGTAACACTCATAATCCCACCCATGGCCTGGACGACCATGTCATAAGCGGCGCGATTGCGGTATGGGCCGGTTTGGCCGAAACCTGACGCCGCGGCATAGATCAGTTTTGGCCAGCGCTGATGGATACTATCCCAGTCATAACCCAGCTTCTCCATGACACCCGGCCGGTAGTTTTCGACCAGGACATCGGCGCGTGCCAATAGCGCGTCGAAAATCTCCCGGCCCTCAGCGGCCTTCAGGTCCAGGGCGATGCTTTCCTTATCCCGGTTCAACGAGCTGAAATAGGCCGACTTGCCGCCGATGAACGGGCCGATATGGCGCGCATCATCGCCTTTTTCCGGCACCTCGACCTTGATCACCCGCGCCCCAAGATCGGACAGCACCATGGTGCAGTAGGGTCCGGCAAGGACCCGTGTCAGATCGATAACGACAAGGCCGGATAACGGCCCCTCGCGGTTTGCCATGGCGCCTTACTGACCTTTGAATTCAGCCGGGCGCTTGTCGAAGAAGGCTTTTACCCCTTCGGCGAAGTCATCGGTCTGACCGGCGATTTTCTGGCTCTGACGCTCAAGGTCCAGCTGTTCGTCATAGGTATTGAGCGGACTTTCCCAATAGAGTTTGCGGATCAGCTTCAGCGCGACCGTCGGACCATTGGCCAATTCCGTTGCCAGCGCATTGGCCTCACCCATCAAGGCGTCATCGTCACAGACACGGTTGACGATACCCCAGTCCATGGCTTTTTCAGCCGGCAGTTTTTCAGCCAGGATCGAGAGTTCTTTGGCACGCGCCATGCCAACAAGGCGTGGCAGCAGATAAGTCGACCCGCCATCCGGCACCAGGCCAATGCGGCGGAAGGCCTGCAGGAAGTAACTCGACCGCGCCGCCAGGATCATGTCGCCCATCATGGCAAAGCTCATGCCGACGCCGGCAGCCACACCATTGACGGCGGTGATGAATGGCATTTCGAGATCGCGAAAGCGCTTCAGCAACGGATGATAGTACCGCTCCAACACATCGCCTGCATCGCGGTCGCCGTCATCCATGTTGCTGATGCCGCCACCGAGATTGGCGCCGGCGCAGAAGCCACGGCCTTCGCCCGTCAGGATCAGGCAGCGGGCGCCATTGGCTTTGTCCTCGACTTGATCCAGCGCCGAACCGATCGCCTCAAGCATCGGAATGGACACCGCATTCAAGGCATCAGGGTCGTTCAGGGTCAGCGTTGCAACCGCTCCATCGATAGCCAGTTTGGCTTTATCTTCGCTCATTTGCTTTCTCTCCAGCAGCGCTATAGGCTGCGCAAAGCATGGGCATTTAGCCCGTCGCCGCAAGCGAAAATCGCGGCATATCGGGCCATTCACTAACGCACGCGCCGGGGGAAATATGGCGGACTACGAATTCGTTAAGACCGAGACTGACGGTAACCTTTTCATCATTACGATCAATCGTCCCGACGTGATGAATGCCTGCCACCCGCCGACCAATGACGAATTGGAAAACGCGTTCGATAGCTTCGCCGAAAATGACGACCTTTGGGTCGCAATCATTACCGGCGCGGGAGACCGCGCCTTCTCTGCCGGGAACGACCTGAAGTATCAGGCCGAGGGCGGCAAGATGTGGCGCCCGAAGAAAGGGTTCGGCGGCATCACATCGCGTTTTGATCTGAACAAGCCGGTGATTGCCGCCGTCAATGGCGTGGCCATGGGCGGCGGGTTCGAAATCGCCCTGGCGTGCGACATTATCCTGGCGTCTGACAACGCCATTTTTGCCTTGCCGGAACCACGGGTCGGGCTGCTGGCCGCCGCGGGGGGCGTTCACCGTCTGCCCCGGTCGATACCATTGAAGCAGGCCATGGGCATGATGTTGACGGGCCGGCGTGTTCCCGCTGCTGAGGGCATGGCACTGGGTTTTGTCAACGAAGTCGTCCCGCAGGCAGAATTGATGGACGCGGCACGGCGTTGGGCTGCACAAATCTTGGAATGCTCCCCACTGTCCGTTCGCGCCACCAAGGACGCGGCTTATGCCGGCTTTAACGAAGACAGTCTGCAGGCCGCCATTGAAACCGTATATCCCGGCATGGCGGCAATGCGGGACAGTGAAGACTTTATTGAAGGGCCGAAGGCATTTGCCGAGAAGCGGCCACCTAATTGGAAAGGCCGGTAAAGACGACTTACGGTCTCCATTAGGGGCCGTTCTTTTCTGGCGTCGTGGGCTGACGCATGAACCAGTTTTATATCTCATATGCGGAATGGGTCTTCCGCTGGAGATGGGTAATTGTTGCTGTGGCAATTGTTGTCACCGGTGCACTGGCGTCTGGTTTCCAGCATAGAAGTTTCTCCGACGACTACCGCGTCATGTTCTCGTCAGAGAACCCGGACCTGATGGCCTATCAGGCGCTGGAACGGACCTATATGTCTGTAGACACTGTCACCTTTGTTGTCAGGCCAAAGGACGGTAACAGTCTGTTCACCCCTGATCATCTGGCCGCGCTGGCCGGGCTAACGGAACAAGCCTGGCAATTACCCTACGTGGTTCGCGTGGATTCCCTGGCAAATTTCCATCACATCGACGCGGACCAAGACTCGCTCGATATTCATGCGCTGATCGATTCATCGACGGTGTTCACACCCAATGACGTTGCCAAAATCGAACAGGTTGCCAGGTCCGAACATGATCTGTTCGGGCGCCTAATCTCGGAAGATTTAACGGCCGCCACTATCGTGGCAACGGTTGAGTTGCCACGCGGCCAGAATCACGTTCATGTCGAAGTCGCACCGGCAGTTCGGACGCTGGCGGCTGATTTTCGAGACCAACACCCGAACCTGGACCTGGCGGTCGGCGGACACGTCATGCTCAGCGAGGCGATGTCTAATGCATCGGAAAGCACCTTTACGCAGCTGTTTCCGTTGATGTTCGTCTTTATCGCGGTTGCTCTGTTCGTTTTTTTGCGATCGGTCAGGAGCGTCATTATCGCGATGGCGGTGGTGGGCCTGACGGTCGCCAGCACATTGGGCGCCTGGTTTTATCTGGGCATCGAGCTCAACGCGGCGACTGGCTCCGTGCCGATCATCATCCTTACGGTCGCGGTCGCCGATGTGGTCCACATGATGGTGACAATGAACGATGAGGTTGCGCGCGGTAGGAGCCGCCGCGACGCGCTTGTCGAAACCTTGCGGATCAACCTGCACCCGGTAACCCTGACCAGCCTGACCACGGCGATCGGGTTTTTGAGTCTGAATTTTTCAGACGCACCTCCTTACCGCGAACTTGGATCCATTGCCGCAACGGGCGCCGTCATGGCGTGGATTCTCTCCATTTTTCTACTACCCGCCCTTATGGCCATTGTTCGGGCGCCAACACGGTCTGACTACAATGTGGAGCATCGGGTCGTGAATAGGCTGGTAGAGTTCTCACTGGCATGGCCCAAAACAGCCATCTTGGGCGTTCTGATTGTGGCGGCCGCTTCCGCTGCCGTCATTCCCACGGCGAAGACATCTGATCGGTTCGTTGAGTTTCTGGCCCCTGATGTCGAATATCGGCAGGACGCTGAATTTGCGCTTCAGCACATGCCCGGGGTCTATGACATCGCATTTTCCATCAGCGCCGGGGAAGACGGCGGGATCGCCAGCCCAGACTATCTAAGACGCCTGGAACAGTTTTCGTCCTGGCTGGCGCAGCAGCCTGAGATCGTCCATGTCTCTGACCTGAGCAGTGTCGTCAGACGGATCAATCAGGCCATGCAGGGTGGTGCCGCAGAACACTATGTCATCCCCGACCGGCGTGACAAAATCGCGCAATATCTGCTTGTTTATGAGATGCAGCTGCCTGAGGGCGCGGACCTTAACAATCTGCTCAATGTCGGAAAATCAGCGTCGGCGGTACGCGCCACAATGGGCAATATTTCCAGCCGCGACATGCAGGAGGTGAAGCGCCGCGCCGAAGCGTGGCTGAGAACCAACACACCCTCTGAGATGCATGCGACTGGAAGCGGCGTGACGATCATGTTTGCCTATCTGACGCTGCGAAACGTCGAGGCGATGACTATCGGCACGCTGATTGCGATTTTGGCGATATCCGCATCATTGATGATCACGCTGCGCAGCGTGCGGTTAGGTCTGTTCAGCCTGGTCCCGAATTTGCTGCCGCCACTGATCGGCTTCGGCGTCTGGGTCCTGATCAATGGAAAATTCGGCATGTATGCCGCCTTTGTGACCGCCACCGCATTGGGGCTGATCGTCGACTTCACCGTCCATTTTTTAAGCAAGTATTTGCGCGGCCGACGGGAGCGCGGATTAAGCGACGTTGATGCGGTCCGCTATACGGTAAGGGCCGTCGGGCCGGCGCTTTGGATATCAGCAATCGTCTTGATCGTTGGTTTTCTGGTGCTTGCGCTATCTGATTCAACGCTTGATGCCAATCTGGGGATTTTCGTCGCGCTTATTGCCGCGGTGGCGCTGGTCGTCGATCTGCTTCTACTGCCAGCCGCGTTGCTGCTTCTGGACAAGGGACGCTACCCCGCCATTACAGGCCCAAAGCACGAGACGCTAGAGGTGCGGGGCGAGGCCTAGATAGATCAGCGCCATGCCCATGATCGACACCAGAACAAAGGTGCCTTGAGCCCCAATCAGCCGCGCATAGGTGGCGCCGGGGTTGGTGCTGTAGCCCCATGTGTGACCGAGGCGGCAAAGTACGAGACCCGCGCCCAGGATGTGAACCAGGGCCCCGGGCACACCGCTGATCTCAACCAGGTACAACAGCACCAGCGCCAACGGCACGTTCTCAACGAAGTTGGCCTGAACCCTCATGGTGGTGTCGGGCTTCCAGTCCGGCAGCTTTTTCGCGTTAATCCTGGCCCATAAGACCTGGTTGGCCAGCGCGACGGCCAAGAGGCCCATAAGCCCGGCATAAAGTCCGGTAATCGGAATCTCACTCATTCCGAAGTCTCCTTTTCGCCATCGAGAGCCGGCGGTTCATCCATCAGTTTGCGCGCGGCCGGCGAATTCGGCCGCTTCAGTTCATAAAGGTCAGACGTGCGTGCATACCAGCCGGTGCCGTGCATCCGCCCGATCAGCTTGAGTGCCGGCGTATCGACATAGAGTTTTTCCATATCGACGAACTCATCCTTGATGTGCATGCGCAGAATCTCGCCGACGATGATCTTGCTGCCGCCGCTCATTTCAAGCGCCGTTGTCCGTTTGCACTCGAAGTTAACCGGGGCTTCGGCGATCAATGGCGGGGCAACATCCACCGCGGGCAGCGCGGTGAGCCCCGCCTCTTCCAGTTCATTCACTTCCGGCGGAAAAGACGTCGAGCACAGGTTCATCTGATCGCCGATATCTTCACTGACCAGCGCGACGACAAACTCACCCGTGTCGCGGATATTGTCGCCGGTGTCCTTTACAGGTGCGATATCGGCATAGGTTTCCAGGCCCAATACCAGTGTCGGCGGTTCCGATGCCATGCCATTGAAAAAGCTGAATGGCGCCGCGTTGACGATGCCGTCTTTGCTCAGCGAGGTCACAAAGCCGATCGGCCGGGGCACAATGGTGGACGTCATCAGTTTATAGCGGTCAAGCCGCCGCATTTCCCGAAAGTTGAAGTCCATCGCCGTCAGCCCGTTACAAGGCTGACCAGGATAAGCGCCAGCCCCCCGAACGTTAGAGTGAGGCCGATATAGGCATATTGGTCCATCCAGAACAGGCCAAACGCCTCTGGCGTACCTTTGGGCGCCGTCGGCTGTTCACCTTTTTTCAACTGACGGGGCAACCCGCCGACAATCAGGATGCCGATCCCATGCCACATGCCGGCCAGGCCGATAATGATCCGCCAGGCAAACCAGTCGATCCCTTCCATGGTCTAGCCGAACTGCTGGTAATAGGGGTCGTTGGGCATCCGCCCGCCGGTGTTCAGGCCGCCCAGCAGGCCGTCGCTGCGCTGGTCGGAGGATGGTGTATTCGTATTCCAGTCCATGACATAAAAACGTGACTTAATACGCCATTCGCCATTGCGCTTTTCGAACCGGTCGAGGTAGCGGCCACCGACAATCATTTCGTTCTCATTGCCGTTTTCGTCGGCGATCAGGTGATACGCGGTGCAGTAGGTCTCGCCCGTCGCCTTGTCGCCATCAACCTCGATCCAGTGATTGCCGATGGAATGCAGGGTGCGCACCATGGTGCTGATCCCGGCGACGCAGTTTTCAGCCCAGGTGATCGCGTTTTCATCAGCACCGCTGTAATTGCAGGTGCCATCGTCCCAGAACGCACCCTTCAATACGTCCAGGTCACAGCGGTCGACGCCGTGGCAATAGCGCGACATCACGGTGTAAATCTGAATATGGTCCCAGGCTTTTGCCGCATCGTCCGACATGTCGGTTTCCCCATCTGAATAAATTGCTATCGATTCCGGGAGCGTATCGTTCATGCAACACTCGCGCAAAGAAAATCATACGTGACTTTTTTTGCGGTTGGTGCGGAGGGATGCGCCGTGTATCATCCCCGTAAGTAAAGGCCGGAAAACAAATAATCGGCATATTTGAAGAGTGCGGGCAGACGCCCGTTTGGGGTAACCGATGGGGAGAAATTCGGTGAAATATACGTTTAGAACTCTCGTCTGCGTGGCGGGGATGTCCTTGTTGTCGGGAGCAGCCTTCGCGCAAGGCGATGACGCTGCTGCGTCTGACGAGCAAGAACGCGTCGGGCGGTCGTCGCTCGAGACTATTACCGTTCAAACCAAGCAAAGCAATGCTGCGGACATTCAGTCTATTTCGACAGCGGTGACCGGGTTCTCCGGCGCGAAGCTGGAGCGTGAGTTCGCTGTCACGTTGGAAGACTTCAACCACTCAATCCCGAATGTTCAGCTTGAACATGTCGGCCTGTTCCAGGCCGCTGCATCCTTCAATATGCGCGGCATCGGTACAGCGGGTATTGAGAGTTTTGCCGATCCCGTGGTCGCAGTTTTCGTCGACGGCGCGTACTACTCGCGAAACGCGGTCTCGCTTTTAGACCTTTTCGATATTGAGTCCATCCAGGCCCTGCGTGGCCCACAAGGAACGATCTATGGCCGGAACGCCTTTGCCGGCGCCATCACAGTGCAAACCAAACGCCCAGACCTGGACGAGTTCGGTGCCGAATTTCACTTCGATATTGGTAATGCCGGCCGGCTGAACCTTGGCATTATCGGTAATATGCCGGTTGTAGAGGGCAAGGTCGCCATCCGTATCGCGGCCAACTATCACAAGCTGGATGGCTTCTTTAAGAACTCCGGCTTGGTCGTCGAATCCTACACACCGTTTGTACCGGACTCCCTGGTTCTTCGGGTCGACGACAATATCAAGGGAACCCGCCACAACGGCGAGAAGTCCGTCTATTTCCGGCCCAGCATCCGTTTCACGCCGAATGACCGGCTGGACGTCAGCATTATTGGTGAAATCTGGCGTGACCGCGGCGACGGTACAACGAATTGGAGCCAGTGTTACGAACCGAATAGTTTTCCGCCGCCCCTGGGCAACGGCCCCAGCGGCATCCCTGCGGTGCACCAGGCCTTTGGTTTCCCGTGTAAGGATCCATTCGGCGATCCGAGATTCGGCATTGATGGCGACGGCAGCGACCCATTCGAGTCCGACTTCAGCCTTGTGCCGGATCAGACCAATCATGACGTCTGGGGCATTACCGTCGACGGCAGCTATGACACCGGCATCGGCACCATCAGCCTGATGTTCAACCACCGCGATGTGGATGAGGACGTGACCTCCGACACCGATGGATATGCGTATGACATCTTCAGTTCATCGCGTGTCCAGCAGTTCAAGTCGACCCAGTTCGAGCTTCGCTTTAACACAACGATTGGCGAGGACATCGACATTCTGACTGGTATCTTCTTCCTGAAAGATCAGTATCTGGTTCAGCAATTCCTTTGGATCTTTGCCGACAGCCCACTGTTTGGTGGTGGCGGCTTCTCCCGCAGCAATCCGCTGACCTCGTGGGGACGTAATGGCCAGGATCGCCGGACATGGGCCGGTTATCTTCAGATTGACTGGCGTATAACCGATCAACTCTCGCTTATCCTCGGTGGCCGGTACTCCTGGGAGAAGAAGTACAATGTGATCGGCATGGCGATCAACGACGCCGCCTGCCCGCCGGGCGAGACCCCGCAGACCGCAAATTGTAATGGTACGCCCTTTGCCGGGGACGATCCGACCGATTTCTTCGATTTCGATCCATCAGTATCCTTTGGACCGATCGAAGACAGCTGGGATGCGTTCTCGCCCCGTATCGGTCTTGACTATCAACTGAACGACGATGTGTTGATCTTCGCTTTCTGGCAGCGCGCCTATAAATCCGGTGGTTTTGTGAACAACGCCGGTAGCCTGTCGGTCTTCCAGGTGCCGTTCAACCAAGAGCGGGTCGACAATTATGAAATCGGCATGAAGAGCGATTGGCTGGATGACCGCCTTCGGTTGAACGTCAATATCTTCCACGCCCGCTATGCCAACCTGCAGCGTTCGGTGATCCGTGAAGCCGACACGTCAACGGGTCAGGAAACCTTCACCGACAACGCCGCCGGTGCCCGGTCCTGGGGCGTTGAGGCCGAAATCAGCGTTATTCCGGTGGAGGGCCTGACTGTTTACGGCATCCTCGGCTGGCTCGATATCCAGTACCGTGACTTTATCGCCGACATCAACGGCGATGGCGTCGCCACCGATAACTCAGGCCTTGATCTTGTGCGCGCCCCGAAATGGGACGTGAACATCGGGTTCACCTATGAGTTTGCGATCGGCAATAACGGGTTCATCACCATCGGATCCAACGTCACCCACACCAGCAGCATGGTGCTGACAACGCCGAACGACGTCGGCTTCCAGCGCCGTCCGTTGACCACGGTGAACGCCCAGATCAATTGGGAATCGGGTGATGGCAAGTATCGCTTTTCCATCTGGGGCAAGAACCTGAACAATGACATCGAGCGGCTGGGCGGCACGCCTGTCGCGACGCTGTTTGCGTTCGCCGCACCGACGCAGCCGCGTCAGTACGGCATTACGGCGATTGCCAAGTTCTAATTAGGGGAGGGGTGCCCGCTTAAGCGGGCAGCCATCTGGGGCGCCGGTTCTAGGCCGGCGCCCCTTTTTTGTCATTTTCTTGAACAAGCGCGCACGGCCTGTATTCTCGGAGGCGTTGGGAAGACATAACGGCAAGGCCTTAGGGAAAACGGGGCACGCCGTAGCAGGGGAGCAATTCATGCCGACTGACGCCGAGCTTCAGGCGCTGCTCGACAAGCAGGCCATCACAGAACTAAGTTATATCTACACACGCGCCTGCGATCGCATGGACCGGGCGTTATTAGAAACGGTGTATTGGCCGGACGGCACCGACGACCATGGAACCTTCAAAGGGACCGCGCCCGAATATTTTGACTGGGTGATGGACTTCCTGTCGAACTGGGTTTCCACGCATCATGATAACTCCAACATCCTGATCGAACTGGATGGCGACAACGCCTGGGGCGAAGTCCATTGGACCGGCTATTACCGCTACGACCTGGATGGCGAGACCTATGACCACCTGGCGGTCGGACGCTATGTCGACCGCTATCAGCGCCGCGACGGCGAATGGCGCATTCTGCACCGCACCTGTGTGTCGGACTGGACGCGGATTGCGCCAACCTTGAATGACTGGCGCAAAGCCCCACCGGGCGCGCAGATCTTGGGGCAGCGGGGCAAGGATGACCCTGTCTATCAACGCGACCGTATCGCCATCGCCCAGGCCGCTGAATAAAGCACCGTCCAAAAAAGACGACCGTAAAACGGGAGAGCCCATGACCATCAAACGCATGCTCGACGCCGGAACCGTTGCAACGGTCGATGACCCGCATCTACAGGAGTTGCTGGACAAACAGGCCTGCAAGGATGTGATGATGACCTATTGCCGCGCCATCGACCATCGCGACGAAGAACTGTTGCGCAGCGTCTTCCATCCGGACTCTTATCACCGGCATGGTTTTGAAGGGCCTTCCAGCGCGCCCAAGAAGCGCGCAAAAAAGGGGGAGCATCCGGATTTCGTCTCCTATGCGATGGGCGTGCTGGCAACCCATCACCGCACCCACCATCAGCTTGGCAACCTGTTCATCGATATCGAGAAGGATGGCAAGACCGCCTACACAGAGGCCTATTTTACCGCCTATCACCGCATGCGCGCGAGCAGCGACCCGAAAGCGGGCCCCAATGCCTTCGACACGGAAATGGATTACTGGGTTGGCGGCCGTTACATGGACCGGATGGAAAAACGTGATGGCGTTTGGAAAATTGCGTTCCGCGCCGGCATGACCGACTGGAACAAGCTGGAAGCCCCGACCTCAAGGGGGCTGGACGATATCAAGCCAGAACACCGCATGCAGCAAAGCCGAAAGGATATGCTGTTCCACCGCCGCCGACGGTTTAAGGCGCCGAGCTAGGGGGCCCGCCATGGCGGATTATGATTTCATCATTGTTGGGGCCGGATCGGCCGGCTGTGTGCTTGCCAACCGGCTTTCTGCCAATCCGAACAATCGGGTTCTGCTGCTTGAAGCAGGCAAGAAAGACTCATCGCCCTTTATTCACATGCCTGCCGGCCTGTCACAGCTCGTCCCGAAGGAAGACCACAACTGGTACTTCTGGACCGAGCCGCAGGAGCATCTGTTCGGCCGCGAGCTGTTCTGGCCGCGTGGCAAGGTGCTGGGTGGCTCCAGCTCAATCAACGGGATGGTCTATATTCGTGGCCATGCTTCGGATTATGACCATTGGCGCCAGCTTGGCTGCCGTGGCTGGTCGTTTGAAGATGTCCTGCCCTACTTCAAGAAATCCGAAACCTGTGAACGTGGATCAGATGACTTTCACGGCGCCGATGGCGAGCTGAATGTCACCTCCAAGGTAATGGATCACCCAATGACCAAGGCGTTTGTCGACGCCTCGGTTCAGGCGGGCTTTAAGAAAGCCGATGATTTCAACGGGGCTGACCAGGAAGGCGTCAACACCTACGATTTCACCATCAAGGACGGTAAGCGCCAAAGCGCTGCTGTTGCATTCCTGCATCCGGTGATGAATCGCGAAAATCTAACCGTCGAAACCGACGCGCTGACGACCCGCGTGTTATTCACCGAGGGCAAAGCATCGGGTGTCGAATACCGGCAGGGCGTCGAATTAAAGACAGCAAGCGCAGACCGCGAGGTCGTGCTCTCCGGCGGGGCAATCAACTCGCCGCAACTGCTGCTTCTTTCCGGCATCGGGCCGGGCGCGCAGCTACAGCATCTGGGCATACCGATCATTAAGGACCTGCCGGGTGTCGGTGAAAACCTTCAGGATCATCTGGACGTATTGCTGCGATGGCGGTCGCTGCAGCCGATATCCGCCTATGGCGCCTCGAAGTTCCCGAACAACGCGCTGACCCTGTTGCGCTGGCGGCTTGCATCCTCAGGCTGGGGCGCTGCCGCGCCGACACCGGGCGGTGCGTTTTTGAAGACGCGGCCAGAGCTGGAACGACCCGACATTCAGCTTCATCAGATGAATGTCGCAAGTGCCCCGCATGGCCTGGAACCACCGAAAGAACACGGCTTTCAGGTTCATGTCTGTCAGTTACGGCCGGAAAGCCGTGGAACGGTCAGCCTGTCATCCCCGCTGCCAAAGGATCACCCGAAAATCGACCCGAACTATCTGTCGGCGCCCGGCGACCTGGAAGTGCTGCGCGATGGGCTAAAGATCGTGCGTAATATCGTCAATCAATCTGCATTCGAACCCTTTCGCGGCGAGGAAACCTGGCCTGGGATCGAGGTCGATGAGGATTATGAAATCGATGCCGCCATCCGCAGCAGTGCCGAGACGCTCTATCACCCGGTCGGCACCTGCAAAATGGGCCATGACGAGATGGCAGTCGTCGATGATGAGCTGCGGGTCCACGGCGTGCCCGGACTGCGTGTCGTGGATGCGTCCATCATGCCGACACTGATCGGCGGCAACACCAATGCACCCGCCATTATGATCGCGGAAAAAGCCGCCGATATGATGCTGGCGACCCCCTAGTCAGCTGTTAAACTTGTTTCTGAATTAGAGAGAACGTCTTTGTCTTCATCGCCCGACTCGGCGAAATCCGAGCCCTTCCCCAGTCCGATCTATGCCTGGTTCGTTGTTTCACTGCTGATTCTGGCCGCCTTTATCGGTTACATCGACCGGCAGATTCCGGCAATCGTCAGCGGCCCGATGCAAGAGGATCTGGGCGTCAGCGATACCGAGATCAGTTCGCTCTACGGCATCTTTGCCCTGTTCTACGCGATCGCTGGCATCCCGATTGCCTGGCTCGCGGACCGAAAAAGCCGCAAGTATATTCTGGCCATCGGCATTTTCTTCTGGTCGGCGATGACCATGGTCTCCGGCCTGACGCGGAATTTCGCCATCATCACCCTCGCCCGAATTGGCGTCGGTGTGGGTGAGGCGACATTGACGCCCGTCCAGAACTCGCTGGTGGGCGACTATTTTCCCCGCGAGAAGATCGCGCTTGCCCTCAGCGTGCTGCAGGCCGGGCCGATCATCGGCTCGGGCATCGGCTTCATCATTGGCGGCTATGTCTTCGACCTGGCGGAGAGACTTCCACCGGTGGTGATGCCGGGCATGGGCGAACTGAAACCCTGGCAGTTGACCTTCTTCTATATGGGCATCCCGGGCTTTCTGATTGCGATAATGTTTCTGCTCATTCGTGAACCGGTTCGGCGTCAGACGCTGGGCGCCGTCAAAACCGCAAAGGACAAGCCTGAGGCGGGCGTGTTGTCCGGATTCTACCGCCAATACTGGAAGACGCTGATTCCCCATCATCTGGGTTTCTTGTGCTTTGCCCTGCTTGGCTACGCGTTTGTGTTCTGGACCATCCCCTTGTTTACCCGGGTACACGGTCTGGACGCGGCGGACGCCTCCATCACCTTTGGCTGGATTTTCGTGTTTGCCGGACCACTGGGGCCGATCATTGTCGCGTACGTGGCAAAGTGGTTGGCGCAAAAGGGCCGCCATGACGCGAACATTGTCGTGCCCATGCTGGGCGCGTTGATCGGGGTCTTTGTCGTCGCGGCCATCCCACTGATGCCGTCGCCGACCTGGGCGTTCATCCTTTATGCGCCGGCGCTGATCTTCGTGAATTCGCCGTTCGCGATGGCCTATGCGTCACTTACCGTGATTGCGCCCGCCTCGATCCGGGCACGGGTCGCCGCCGTCTACATGCTCGTGTCGTCCTTCGGCATGTTCCTGGGGCCGCCGATTGCCGGTGCCTTCAATGATGTCGTTTTCCCGGGCACCGACGGCGTACGCTGGTCACTGATTACCGTGACGGCCATCTTCGGTTTTCTGGGCCTTGTCTCACTCATGTTTGCCCGCCGGCCCTATGCTGAAGCGGCCGCCGCAGCAGAACGGGACGACGCCCTGTCCAAGGATTAGCAAGCAAGGTTTTCCAAACCATCGAAGTCGAGCTACCCTGTATCAGCAGAATTTGCACGGGGGAGAGCAACGATGAGTACACAGCCGGACGAGCAGGAAGCCGAAAAGAGGCTGGAAGATTATTCGCTGTTGGACCCGCAGGTGCACGCCTGCCCCTATGAGTTCTTTCAGCGCTTGCGCAATGAATGCCCGGTCTACCGGATGCCGGAAACCGGCACCTATATGATCACCCGGTATGAGGATATCCGGGCGATCAAACGGAACCCGGCCGACTTTACGTCCAACATCACGGTGCAGGAGCGGGGCAAGGACCGCATCGAGCTGATGAAGGAACATGACGCGATCCTGGCCAAATATGGCTGGGATAACGTCCAGACTCTGCAGCGTACCGACCCACCGCAGCACAATCGCTGGCGGCAGCTGATCGACCGGACCTTTACCGCCAGCCGCGTACGGGAATTGAAACCGCATATTGATGCCATGGTGCACGAACTGATCGACGAATGGATCGATGACGGCGAGTGTGAGTTCGTCAGCCAATATGCAATCCCGCTGCCCTGCAAGGTGATCGCCGGGCAGCTGGGGGTCGGCGACACCGACTTCTGGAAGCTGAAGGCCTGGTCCGATGCCATGCTGGAACCGGCCAGCCCGACCTGCCCGCCGGAAAAGGTGACCGAACACGCTCACTCTGTCGTTGAATCCCAACACCACTTCTACAAGGTGTTCGAAGATCGGCGGAAACAACCACAGAACGACATCATGTCGGCGCTGGTGAACACCGATATGGGCGATGAACCGCCGCTTACCATGCATGAGCTGCAAAACCTGATGAACCAATTGCTGACCGGCGGCAACGAAACCACCACAAGCGCGATCTCTCACGCCATGTGGAACCTGCTCAAGTTCCCGGATCAGATGGCGCGTCTGCGCGAAGACCAGTCGTGGCTGAAGAATTTCGTTGAGGAGACGCTGCGCTTCGAAACGCCGGTGCTGGGACTTGCACGGAAAACCACCCGGGATGTCGAGGTGAGTGGCACACCGATCCCTGAAGGCTCCATGGTGGTGCTGACCTATGCCGCGGCCAACCGCGACGAAGACAAGTTCGATGACGGCGAAGACTTCGACGTCACCCGCAAGAATGCCGGTGCGCATATCGCCTTCGGCATGGGCGCTCATTTCTGCCCCGGTGCGATGCTGGCGCGGCAAGAAATTCTATCGACTTTCGAGGCGCTGCTGGACCGATTGGACAAGATCGAAATCGCCCGCCCCCTGCCCGACGAAACCCATCAGCGCAGCGTCTTTCTGCACCAGATGAAGGAATTGCCGATCAAGTTCACGACGCGATAAGACGCAACCTCGGCGTCATTGCGAGCGAGCATAGCGAGCGCGGCAATCCAGAGCGAGACTATGGATTGCTTCGTCCCTGCGCTCCTCGCAATGACGGAGTCGTGTTAGACTTTGCGCTGCGGATCAATAGCAGGAGCGGGATATGTCAGAAACACGCGAACGCAAAGGCCATTGCCTCTGCGGGGCCATCAAAATCACCGCGACCAAGGCGAGCAACAGTGTGGGCGCCTGCCACTGCAATATGTGCCGCCAATGGTCAGGCGGTCCCTATCTTGCGATCGATTGCGGTACGGATGTTTCCATCGTTGGCGAAGAGCATGTCGGCATATTCAGCTCGTCCGAATGGGCAGATCGTGGCTTCTGTAAAACCTGCGGCAGCGCCCTGTTTTACCGGGTTAAGGCTTCCGGCCAGCTGATCATGGCGGCAGGATTGTTCACCGATGAGGATGGCCTGGTCTTCGATCATCAGGTCTTTATCGACGAACGGCCAGGCTATTACGAATTCGCCAACAAAACCGAGGACAAGACAGGCGCAGAACTGTTCGCGGAGTTTGCATCCCAAGACTAGCGTCCTTGAAGCGCCTTGACTCAGCTTGAAACGCCTATGGGCGCAATGTAACTATCCCTAGATACCAATCGAACGGGGATAGAGACCATGAGTACGCTTGAACGCGCGCCCGAAGCAAGCGGCGCTCCGCTTTCCGAATTCAACCCCCTCGACCGCCAGACGCAGGCCTGTCCCTATCCGTTTTACAAGACCATGCGGTCGGAATGTCCGGTGTTCCAGGCCCCGCAGACGGGCATGTACTACGTCACGAAGTATGAAGACATCCGCTTCATCAAGCGCAACCCGCAACTGTTTTCATCGAACATGGTGCCGACCGACCGGGCCGGGTTGACCGAGGCGCAAAAGAAACATGCCGAGGTCTTTGCGAAATATGGCTGGTCTCACGTTCAGGCACTGCAGCGGACCGACCCACCCGCGCATGACCGCTGGCGCAAACTGATTGACCGTACGTTTACAGCCACCCGTGTGAACGGCATGAAAGACTATGTGGACGAAATGGTCCACGAACTGATCGACGCGTTCATCGACAATGGCGAGTGTGAATTCGTACACGATTTCTGCATCCCGTTGCCTTGCAAGGTCATCGCCGATCAGCTGGGTCTGCCACGCGACGAATATCTCAGCCTTAAAGCCTGGTCGGATGCAATGCTGACGCCAGGCGGCCTGATGGCAACGGACGAAGAAATCGTCCAATGCGCCTATACCGAGGTCGAAGCCCAGCACTTCTTCTACAAGGTTTTCGAAGATCGGCGCAAAAACCCCAAGGACGACATCATGTCGGCCCTGGTAAACACCCGGTTCGAGGGCGAAGAACCGCTTTCCATGCATGAGCTGCAAAATATGATGAACCAGCTCATTACCGGCGGCAACGAAACCACCACAAGCGCCCTGGCGCACGCCATGTGGAACCTGCTGAAGAACCCGGAGCAAATGGCCAAACTGCGCGCGGACCGGTCGCTGGTGAAGAATTTCGTCGAAGAAACCTTGCGATACGAGACGCCGGTGCTGGGGCTGTTCCGCAAGGCCACCCAGGATGTCGAACTGCGTGATGTAACGATCCCGAAAGACGGCATCATCTTCATGGCCTATGGCGCGGCCAACCGGGATGAAGAAAAATTCGACGATGGCGAAGAATTCGACGTCAGCCGCAAGAACGCAGGGGCACAAATCGCCTTTGGCATGGGCGCGCATTTCTGTCCTGGTGCCATGCTCGCCCGGCGGGAAATCTATTCGGCGTTCGAGATCATTCTCGACCGCATGGAAGACATCCAGCTCGCCCGCCCGCTCAATGAATTCACCCACGACCCGAGTATATTCCTGCATCAGCTGACAGAGCTGCCCATCACCTTCAAAAAGGCGTAGGGCAAATGCGGATCAACAGCTCAGGAATTGCATTTGCTGCACTTTTGCTCGTGGCACCGGTCGCTGCCTGCGCGGAGGCTGACGCCGGCCCAGCCACCCCGCAAGAGGCCGTCGATGGGTTCTATGGCGCGCTGAACGCCATGTTCACCGGCGATCTGGAACCGATGAAGGCTGTTTGGTCGCACGCGGACGACGTGACCTATATGGGCCCGACGGGTGGCTTCCGGGTCGGCTGGGACGACGTGCTGGCCGACTGGCAGGGACAGGCCGACCAGAAGCTGGGCGGCAAGGTCGAGCCCAGCGATATTCACATCGTTACGGGGCCTGAGATCGCCATCGTCAAGAACAGGGAGCGTGGCGAGAATGTCGGCCCGGATGGCGATCCGCTGGTCGTCGAGCTGCGCGCCAGTTTGGTGCTGCGCAAGGAAGACGGCGTCTGGAAAGTGATCGGCCACCAGACCGACCTGCTGCCTTTCCTAAGCGAGTAGATCAGGCCTTAGTCGACGTTGCTGATCTTGGACAGCATCTCGCGCGCCTGACCGGGCGTCTGACCGTAGAGCAGCGACTTCGCTTCGTCTGAAATCTGCCCCGGTGTGGCGGCGATATCCCTACCGATTTCATAAGCCCTTTGGACAGCGGGCCGTTCGCCCATCGCCTCGAACCAGCGCTTCAGGTTTGGCATAGCGTCAAGGTCCTGGCCCTGCAGCTCGTGCAGCGTGATCCAGCCCCAGTTAGCCATATCGGCGATCGAGTATTCGTTGTTGGCGATCCAGTCCTGCCCTTCCAGCTTCCAGTCTAGAAGATTCCAGAGCCGCGACACCTCGTTGGTATAGCGGTCGATGGCGTACTGGATTTTCTCAGGCGCATAGGCACGGAAATGATTGGCCTGTCCGCCCATCGGGCCGGTGCCACCCATCTGCCACATCACCCATTGCATAACCTTGGCGCGCTTGTATGGATCCGATGGCCAGAACTGCCCGGTCTTTTCAGCCAGGTGGATCAGGATCGCCCCTGACTCAAACAACGCCAAGGGTTGGCCGTCCGGCCCTTTGACGTCGTGATCGACCATGGCCGGCACCCGGTTGTTCGGGCTTATGGCCAGGAACTCGGGTTCAAATTGCTGCCCGATCAGGATGTTGACCGGAACGACATTATAGTCGAGCCCACACTCCTCGAGCATGATGCTGACCTTCCAGGTGTTGGGTGTCGGGAAATAGTAGAGATCGATCATGGTGTTGGCTCCTTAGGTCAGGATCAGATAATAGGTCGACGCAACGACCATGTAGCTCAGGGCGAGCAGGGTTGATTGGATCCCTACAATCCGGCCAAAGCTCGCATAGGGATTGGTGGTATAGCCCCAGGCATGCAGATAGCGCGCGACCGTGAATATGGCGCCGCCGAAATGAACCATCAGCGCGGGCGCCCCGGACCATTCCAGCGCGATCAGCAACGCCAGCCCGGTGGGTACATATTCGGTGAAATTGGCATGGACGCGGGCGATCTGATCGCCCTTGGCATTGTCGTCCTCAGCCGACGAGATCGCGGCCTTTACACGGAAGTGCAGCACATTATATGTCAACAAGACCAACAGAAAGCCCAGCGCCGCGGCATAGTAAAGGCTGATCGGAACATCGATTCCGGCCGTGGGCACGCTCAGCCCGGGCCCCATCACGTTGGCACCGATGATCAGCACCACGCCCACCACAAGGCAGGCCCAGGCCCCACGCATGAAATTCATGAAGATGCCAATGATCATCTCGGGCGGCTGATGTTCCTGACCGGATGGATCTTTGCCATAGGGTAGAATGCGCCGATAGGCATAGGTGATGCCAAGGCCGACCATAATGAACGCCGCGCCCAGCGCCGTGCCGAACACGCTGATATTCAGGTCTTCCATACTCTCCCCCCTTGGTGGACCTTCAGCTTGGTTCTACTATAAACGAGGCGAGCTGGAGGTAGGGAGCCTTATGACCGATCTTTCTTTGACATTTGAACCACGGGCGCTGGCACCGGAACAGGAAGCGATACGGGATGAAATCCGGGCTTTTCTGAAAGATGAATACGACCGGGGCACTTTTGCTCGGGCACAAGAAGCGATGGCCAAACATGATTTCGGCTTTTCTGAACGCCTCGGTGCAGCCGGTTTCATCGGCATGACCTGGCCGGAAGAGTTCGGGGGCCGGGGCCTCAGCTTTCTTGATCGCTATGTCGTGACGGAAGAATTAATGGCGGCAGGCGCTCCCTGCGGCGCCCACTGGGTCGCCGACCGGCAGAGCGGCCCTTTACTTATTCGCTATGGCACGCCCGAACAGCGCGAGCGCTTCCTGCCCGAGATCATCGCCGGCAAATGCTACTTCTGCATCGGTATGTCCGAGCCCGACAGCGGATCCGACCTGGCCTCGATCCGCACAACTGCCAAGAAGGTCGACGGTGGCTGGCTGGTTAACGGCACCAAGCTGTGGACCTCCAACGCCCATGTGTCGGATTACATGATCGCGTTGGTGCGCACCGAGCCACCATCGGATGACCGGCATGCCGGTATGAGCCAGATGCTGATCGACCTGAAATCTGACGGCATCGATATCCAGCCGGTCAAGAATCTGGCCGGGCATCACCATTTCAACCAGGAAATGTTCACTGACTGTTTCGTGCCCGACGACATGGTCGTCGGCACCGTCGGCAATGGCTGGGAACAGGTGATGAGCGAACTGGCATATGAGCGCAGCGGACCTGAACGGTTCTTGAGTACGTTTCAAATGCTTGTCGAACTGGTGCGCGCCGTCGGCCCCGACCCGGACGAGATAGAGGCCCGCGCGATTGGCAGGCTTACGTCCCACCTGATGACCCTGCGCAATATGGCGCTTACCGTCGCCGGGCAGCTGACCGATGGCGAACTGCCCGCAACAGAGGCGGCACTGGTCAAGGATCTGTCGACCAACTTCTGCAAGGAAATTCCTGAAGTGGCCCGGCTGGTCTATCCGCCTGATGCAGGCGCGGGCGACAACATGAAATATGAAGAGGCGCTGGCGACGGCAACGCTCTACGCGCCATCCTTTACCATTCAGGGCGGTACCCGTGAGATTCTGCGCGGCATGATCGCCCGCGGCCTGGGACTTCGGTGAGGGTGCTGTCATGAATGAACTCCGCACCATGATCTTGGATACGGCGGATCGCATCTTCCGCGACAAATGCGATCAGACCTTGATCGATGCCGCAGAGGGGGGCGAGTGGCCTGCTGATCTTTGGCAGACGGTCGAAGACGCCGGATTGGCCGTCGCAGCCGTCCCGGAAGAACAGGGCGGCGCCGGAGGCACCATCGGCGATGGGTTGGCGCTGTTAAAAGTCGCTGGCCGCTATGCCGCACCCCTGCCCCTGGCAGAAACTTTTCTGGCCGGGCATCTGTTGGCGCAGGCGGGCGCCAGCGTGCCTGCGGGTCCGCTGACGGTGGCGCCGGTGCATCGGGGCGATCCCTTCGATGTGCCCGGCGGCGCGCTGCACGGCGTGGCATCGAAAGTGCCCTGGGCCGCACAGGCGGTGGGACTGGTGGTTGCCCTGCCGGATGGGGTCGCGTTGGTTGACCCGGCGGACTGTAGAATAGAACCCGGCAGCGCCGTTTCCGGCGATCCGCGTGATACGGTCATTTTTGACGGGGCTGCCGTTAAGGTCCATGCCCTGGATGACGCACCCGAACGCCTCTGGAGGCTCGGTGCCCTGACACGGTCGGTACAGATGGCAGGCGCGCTCGAGGCGATCCTCGACATGACAACGCAATATGTGAAGGACCGGGTGCAATTTGGCCGGCCAATCGCCAAGTTTCAGGCCGTGCAGCAGTCGCTCGCTGTACTCGCCGGGCAGACGGCAGCGGCCTCTGCCGCTGCCGAAAATGCGATTGCGGCGGTTGAGGCCGGTGGCGGCGAAGCGCAGATCGCGGTCGCCAAGGCCCGTTGTGGCGAGGCGGCCTCGTCCGCTGCAGAGATTGCCCATCAGGCGCATGGCGCCATCGGCTTCACCCACGAATATGCGCTGCATCAATTCACGCGGCGGCTGTGGACCTGGCGCGATGAATTCGGCGGCGAGCCATATTGGCAGGGTGAACTGGGCCGGATGGTCGCTAAAGCCGGCGCAGACAATCTTTGGGCCTTTGCGACCAGGTCGTCCTGAGTTCACTCGGCTCCGCGCTGGCCGAAGTGTTCTGGCAGACACGCACCCGCGGCCTTGCATGAAAGCTGGCGACCGCCAGTCTGTTAATCCGGGACCATATTGATGCGGCTTGTTGCGGTGGAAAAGGATACATCACCGTTGCTCGCAGGCTTTATGCGCGTAAGCGGCACCATCCGCTTCGACGGGAGCGAGACCGAGACCATTTGGTTTGATCTTCCGTCTGACCAGGAAACTTCGATCAATGATCAGGGAGACCCGTGGGCCGTCCTGCTGATGCCGGAAGCTGCCATCCGTGGCGAGACTCTTGAGATGGATCTGCAGGTCGACCCTGTCCTGATCGACAATCTTCGGGGTCTGCATCGATTGTGGCAGAGCTGGTACGGGTTTATCCGCCCAACCGAAATCATCGCGCCCAAAGGCAAATTTGCGCTCAAAGGAACCGAAACCGCGCAGTTCTTTTCCGGCGGCGTGGACTCATTTTTCTCACTAAACTATGGCGCGGCGCGGCCTGAGTTCCCATCGGTCAAGCCAACCAGCAGCCTGTTGACCCTTTGGGGATGCGATGTGCCGCTATCCAATCCAGACGCGTTTGAGTCCGTGCGCACGCTTGCCGAAGACACGGCCCGTCTCTACGGCATGGACTGCGTCCCTATCGCTTCGAACATGACAAGCCTTAAAAGCAGCAAACTCTACTGGGGTTCGCTGACCTATGGATCCTGCTTTGTCGCGGCGGGCCAGTTGCTCTCAGGCCGTTTTCAGAACCTTGTTTTCGCCTCTTCTCTCGACCTTGGGACGCCCGAACCAGAGGGGTCTAATCCGCTCGCTGATCCTCTGCTCAGCAGTTCCCAGTTGCGTGTCATCCATCAAGGCGCGGCCTTCAAGCGGATCGAGAAGACAGAGTTCATTGCGTCTGACCCGCAAGTACTCTCCAGGCTGCGTGTCTGTTGGGCAATGGGCGAAGCAACAAATTGCAGCCGCTGCGAGAAGTGCCTGCGGACAATGGGTACACTTGATCTATTGGGCGTCAAGGATCAGGCCACGTCATTCGACTGGTCGTCTTACAGCCCTGGCGCACTGGCAAAAGTATATTTGCCATCGCCGCTACATGCTGCCCTTTTTCGCGAAATAGGTGATACCGCAAGGTCAAGAGGGCGCGATGACCTGGCAAAGGCCATCACAAAAAGCCTGCGACGGTCCTTTGTGCTTCGTTATGCCGTTGTGAAACCCGCAAAAAGGATCTGGTCGTTGCTGAGTCGATTCCCGGGTCTCGAGGGTTATGTCATGCCTCTGCGGCGGTTTCTGAGCCGGCAGCTTCTGAACCGCTAGGAACGCCAAGATCGCCCGATTGCGACCTAATACGTGCCGCCCAGCTTAGTGTGATCCCAGCTGATGGTTTTTACCGGCGTAAAGCGGATAATCACCCGCTTACGCGCGGCATAGCCGATCTGTTCGATTTCTTCCGGCGGAAAATCTACCTTTGCCGGATCGCGCTGGCGGCGAATGTTCTTCATGGTTTCCACCACGAAATCATTGTCGTCGATGATCTCGGCCTCGGCTTCCATCATCACGGATTTCAACTCTTCGTACTCTCCGCCGGCTTCGATCAGCAGCGCTGCTTTGGGATTACGCTTGAAATTCAGCACCTTCTGGCTGGCGCCATAGGTGGAGACCAGAAAACGCCCTTCGGGATCGGTATAGAAGAACATCGGCATCGGGTGCGGATAACCGCCGGGGCCGACCGAGACGATAATCAGCGTCTTTTCCGCCCGCACGAAGTCGTACAACTCGTCATCGGTCATGGTGATTTGATCGCGCCTTGAGGCCATGGCTTTCCCTCTTCAATCCAGTTCAGGTTTCTATCACTAAGCGGCACCGGCAAGCATGTCGAGGGGCGATAGACATCGCCATTTCTATGCGCACGCTGTTCGGGATAAAGTCGACTCGGCCTGAATGTAACCGCCAAAAAGATCATCTGCCGATGCGCCTCGTTTCTGTCGAAAGGAGTGAGTCACCCCTGCTGCCCGCTGCCATACGGGTTGCCGGGACCGCGCAATTCGATAACGGCGAGACCCAGACGATCTGGTTCGACGTTCCATCGGAACATGCGCCGGCAATCAACGATCAGGGCGATGCCTGGGCGGTCTTGCTACTACCCGATGCCATTGTCCGGCGTGAAAATCTGGTCCTGGACGTACCGGTTGATCCCGTATTGCTCGACAATTTGCGGGGGCTGCAACGCCTCTGGCAGGCCTGGTACAGTTTTGTCCATCCCGTTGAGATCCAAGCCCCTGCCGCGCGCCTTGAACAGGTTGGGCGTGAAACCGCACAGTTCTTTTCAGGCGGTGTCGACTCGTACTTCACCCTGCTCTACGGACTGGAACAGCAGGAATATCCCGGGATTCAGCCAACGTCCTGCCTGCTGACCCTGTGGGGTTTCGACATATCGATCGATAATCCTGACGCCTTTGCGGCTGTTCGCGGTCTATCTGAGAAAACTGCCGAGCAGTTTGGATTGGAATCTATTCCTATAGCGACAAACGCGCTCGCGCTGTCATGCAACAAGCGCTATCTCGGTCGGCTGACCCAGGGCGGTGTTATTGCGGCATCAGGGCTGTTGCTTTCCAAGCGGTTCGAAAATCTTCTGATCGCTGGCTCATTCGACGTGGGTGCGACCTTCCCCTGGGGCTCTCACCCCTTGGTTGAACCACTGTACAGCACGTCCCAGACGCGCGTTATTCACCATGGTCAGGCGTTTGGGCGAATCGAAAAAACAACCCTGGTTGCACGATCATCGGACGCGCTGAGCCAGTTGCGCGTGTGCTGGTCGAATCGCGATCATTCAAACTGTAGCCGTTGCTCGAAATGCATCAGAACAATGGTGACTCTCGATCTCTTGGGCGCAAAAGACCGTGCGACAAGTTTTGACTGGACTGACTATAGCCTGGCCAACATCGCAAAAACCTATGTCCCTTCCAGAGCCCATGCTGACTTGATCGCCGAAATTCGCGATATGGCCCGTGAACGCAGCCGGCATGATCTGGTTCAAGCGCTTGATCGATGTCTGCGTCGATCAATTCTGCTGCGTTACAGTGTTGTCGGTTTCGCCCGGTTTGCTTGGTCCAAAATGAAGGCTGTGCCCTGGTTACGGCGGGCCGCAACGCCACTTTACGGAACGCTCAAACGCCTGTTGATGAAAAGCGAGACGGGCGGCCGCAAAAAGATTGCGCCGGACACGTGATCACGCCGCGCTGGACTTGGCCGCTTTGGCATTCTTGTTCAGGGTCTTGAGTTTTCGGATAACGCTGTCGCGGTGCCGGCCTTTCAGCGCCCCGGCCAGCAGAGCCAGCACCACCTGGACATTGCCGATCCGCAACCCGTTATCGTCGATATCTTCAGCGGCCCAGCGGGCGACCACGCCATAGGCCATGGACGTCATCTCTCCGGCAAGGGCCTCGATATCGACCCAGTTCTCCAGCGCGTCTTCAGCATCCAGCCGCTCGAGCTGCTCGATCCAGAAGGCGGTGGGGATATCGTGCAGCTGCTGGCGTACGGGGCTGCCCGGTTCGCAGGCGAAGTAGATGCGGCACATGGTCTTTGCATAGGCCGGCACGCGCATGATCTCTTTATAGGCAGCGAAATTGCGCGCCTCGACGATGGCGGCGATATCGTCGCTCTCGGGCTCGACAGTCATGCCGTTCACCCGTTCCTCAAACACTTGCGAGACGGCTTCGGCGACCAGCCCGTCCTGTCCGCCAAACAGATTGTAGAGCGTGCCTGTGGCAACACCGCTCTCCTTCGCCAGCGCGCGCATGGTGAAATCCCCATCGTTGCGCGCCATCATGTCGAGCGCGGTTTCGACGATCCGGGCCCGCCTGGCGATCATGGTCTCACTTTCGTACTTCATGGTGTCACCTTACCACTGCTATTCGGGAATGTGTTGACCAATATTGGAACATGTTGTAGATAATTGAAACGCGTTTCAATATTGCGATTCGCCGGGGAGCGACAGATGAACAAGGAAATTACAGGCACCCTTATGGATCCCGCGATCCAGCAGTGCCCTTTCGACCACTACGCCGAGCTGCGTGAGAACGCGCCGGTCTACCAGATGCCGGACACCGGCTTCTTCATTGTCACCGGCTACGATTTGCTGATGCAGGTGATGAAGAACTTCAAGGTCTTTTCGAACCTGGCGCCCGGCGGCCAGCGCGCTGGCGTCACGTGCGAGGAGGCCGAGCGGATCATCAAGGAAGAGGGCTATGGCCGGTTCATGCCGACCATCGTCAACAACGACCCGCCGGGCCACACCGCCTATCGCAGCTTGGTCAATGACGCGTTCCGCGCGGGCCGCATTCGGCAGATGGAAGAGTATATCGACGATGTGGTCGAAGACCTGGTTTCCAAGTTCGAGGACCAGGCCGAGTGCGAGGCGGTTGCCGATTTGGCGGTCCCGGTGCCGATGTATGTCATCGCCGATCAACTCGGCGTGCCGCGTTCGGAGTTCAAGAAGTTCAAGGCCTGGTCGGACGCCTGGGTGATCGGGCTGGGCCTGCCGGTGCCGGATGAAAAACTGGTCGAGGCCGCCGAGCTCGTTGTCGAGATGCAGCACTACATGATCGCGCGCATGAAAGAGCGCCGCGAAGATCCGCAGGACGACATGATGACCGACCTGGTCCAGGCGACCTATGACGGCGAGCGGCCCCTGACCGACAAGGAGGTTCTGTCGATCGTCGAGCAGATCCTTGTCGCCGGCAACGAGACCACCACCAATGGTATCGCCAATGGCGTCATGCTGATGGCGCAGGATCAGGAGCTGCAGAATCGTCTGCGCGCCAACCCGGACCAGGTGAAGCCATTTGTCGAAGAGGTGCTGCGCTATGAATCGCCTGTGCAGGGCCTGTTCCGGTATGTCACCGAAGACACTGAACTGGGCGGCGTCGCGGTCCCGAAGGGATCGACCGTGATGATTCGCTACGCATCGGGCAACCGGGATGAAACCAAGTTCGAAAGCGCCTGCGCCTTCGACATGGACCGTAAGAACAACGGTGCACATATGGCGTTTGGGTCCGGGACCCATCACTGTGTGGGCTCACAGCTCGCCCGGGCGGAGATGCAGCAGTCGTTCAAAGCCATGCTGAAACACTTTTCAAAATTTGAGCTGGCCTGCGACCCGGCGGAAATTGTCTACCATCCCAGTTTCGCGCTGCGCGGCCCCGTAAAGCTGCCCCTTCGGCTCGAAAAAGCCTAATCTGTGGCCGGAACGGGGAGAAGCAAATGACAACCGTCAAAGTAGATACGGTGCTGGACGTTTCAGCAGATGCCGCCTGGACGGTCTTGGCCGACTTCGGTGGGTTTCTGAATTGGGCCGGCGATGGATCCAGCACGGCTGAGATCGAAGGTGACGGCATCGGCATGATTCGCCATCTGGAGATGCCGGGGATTGGCAAGTTCGGTGAGAAACTGACCGTTCTGGATCATGACAGCAAAACGCTTGCCTATCAGGTCGCCTATGGAGCGCCATTGGGCATGGAAAGCTATGGCGCACAGGTCACGCTGGTCGACAACGGCGATGGCACCTGCGCGGCCAACTGGGTCGGAGAATTTGAAGGCGGTGATGAGGCCGCTATTTCAGAGGGGCTGAAAGGCTCTTATGCGGGGATGTCAGACAGTCTGGCAGCCTATGTGAAGGGTCAGTAGCCGCCGCCGGACCGCTTGGCGGCTGGACGCATTTGTGTAAAATCAGCACGCGCGCTGAAATCAGCGGCGCGGTTGGGGAAAAGGAGAACGGGTAATGGACGCTCAGGAAATCGCAGAACTTCGCGAGTTGATGGACTATGAAGGCCGCCGCAAAGGGCCGCCCGAAGGTTATCCAAAATTCCCCGACATGCCGGCCGGGCGTTACAACTCGGAAGAGTTCTACAAGCTGGAAAAAGAAGAGTACTGGACCAAGGTCTGGATGATGGCCGGCCATATGGACGAGATCCCTGAGGTCGGCTCCTACAAACTTTGGGAAATGTCCGGTGAGCCGATGCTGATCGTGCGCGGCAAGGACAATGTGGCCCGCGCCTTCTACAACACCTGCAGCCACCGCGGCGCACCGGTGATTCAGGAAGCCTATGGCCAGGCCAAAGGCGGGCTGGCCTGTAAGTACCATGGCTGGACCTATGATTTTGAAGGCAACCTGATCAACCTGCGCGACAAACGCGATTTTGTGGACCTGGATATGGATTGCCGCGGCCTGTTCCCGGTGCGGACCGAGCAGTTCGGCAAACTGATTTTCATCACCCTTGATGACGATGCCATTCCGCTGCGCGAATTCCTGGGACCGGTCGCCAGCCAGTGGGACGATTTCGACTTCGCCAACACCCGGCTGGTCCACCACTACACCTGGAATCTGGAGTGCAACTGGAAGATCGCCATGGAAGCCAACATGGAGGTCTATCACGTTAAGTCGATTCACCCGGATACGGTGGATGCGGGGCTGGACTACCGCAAGAACGTCAACACGCTCTATCCACACGGGCATTCCCGCATGGTGGCCCCGACGCCAGAGGCGGTTCTGGCCGCCATGCCGCCGAAACCAGACCATATCCCGGAGATTGAGTCGGTCGGAGAGCTGCCGCGAACGACGACCTATTCCTTCCACGTAGACCCAAATCTTGTGTCGCCCATGGGACAGACCCTGTTCCCCATGCTGTTCTTCTGGCCGGACGGGCTGCGCAAGACCAAATATGAGCTGTACTGGATCGGCGCCGACTGGGGCGACGGTGAGATGCCGCAAGAGTGGAAAGACCAGATCGACTATTTCAATGTGGTCATCACCGAAGACACCCAGTTTGGTGACTGGATCCAGAAATCCGCGGACTCCATAGCCTTTAAGGGTGTGCCGCTCTGCTATCAGGAATCGCGGATTTATCACACGCACGAAAATATCGACCGGGTGATCGGACTGAACAAGGTGCCGGACCACCTGGCTGTAAAACAGGTGCTGGGTGAAGACTGGATCTATCCGAACGATTCCAAGCTGCGCCTCGCTGAATCCGAAAAAATGAAACAGGCGGCCGAGTAACACCTATGGACGCCCACAAAATTACTCACTATCCGGACCCCTATGAGGCGTTCGGGATCGCCCAGGGCTATCGCTATGGCAATCTGATCGTCCTGTCGGGCCAAATCGCCATGACAGATGATGGCAAGACGGTGGGCGAAGGCGACATCGCGGCCCAGGCCGAACAAGCCTTTGCCAATATCGAAGCGATCCTGAATGAAGCCGGGTCCAACCTGCGCAATATCATCAAGATGACCATCTATGTGACCGACATGAGCAAAACCGATGAGTTGATGCCGGTCTACAACAAGCTGTTCGGCAAACCACCGCCCGCGATGACCATGGTCGAGGTTTCTGCGCTGGCCATGCCGGAGATCATGGTCGAGATCGATGCAATGGCAATCACCGGCGGCATTCCCAGGCCCTCACTGCCGCCATATTAGGGCCAACAAGATAAAGACGAAGCGTCGCGTGAGGGCATCTGTTCTGCTCGCTCTGTTTGCCGTGCTTTCTATCGGCTGGGCGGCAGCAGAGGACAGCTACTCTCTACCCGAATCCCCTGCCGAGGTATCGGCACCCGATGTCATCGTCGAGAATTTCCGGGCGATGGATCGGCTTTATCGTACCGAGATTGTCCGTGCCGGTGGCCAGCCTTCGACGCTGCTGCGGGCCCCACAGCCGCTACCCGATACATATGTGTATAAGGGCAACGCTCACAGCGTAGCGGAGTTCATCGACCAAACCGACACGACCGGCCTGCTGGTGATCAAGGGCGGGGTTATCGTCCATGAGAGTTACTACCTGGGTGAGACGGAGACAGATCTTCATATTTCATGGTCTGTTGCGAAGTCCTTTGTTTCCGCGCTTGTAGGCATTGCCCTCAATGAGGGTCTAATTGAGAGCATTAATGACCCGGTGACCAATTATCTGCCACAGCTTGTAGACAGCGGTTACGATGAGGTGCCGATCAAGCACATCCTGCAAATGTCATCCGGCGTCGATTTCACGGAAGACTATGCCGATTTTGAGTCCGACGTGATGCGCATGGCCATGGCCGTTGCCGGTGGATCACTTGATGCGGAGGTGGCCAAGATCAAGCCCGGCATCGAACCCGGCACTAGAAACCGCTATGTCAGTGCCGACACGCACGTGCTGGGCATGCTATTGACGGCTGTGTCAGGCAAATCCGTCGCGGCGTACATGGAAGAAAAGCTGTGGCATCCGCTTGGTATGGAAGCCGACGCCAAATGGATTCTCGATGGCGTGGGCTCGACCATGGCCATGGGCGGTCTCAATGCCACTCTTCGCGACTTTGGCCGATTTGGATTGCTCTATCTCAATAAAGGCCAATGGGACGGCAACCAGATTGTACCCGCCGAATGGATAAGGGCGTCAGTGACGCCCGATGCGCCGCATTTGTTGCCCGGCGACAACTCACTTTCGGATTCACGATTTGGCTATGGTTATCAATGGTGGATACCAGAGAACCCGCGCGGCGACTTCATTGCCATCGGCGTCTTCAACCAGTTCATCTATGTTGACCCGGCGCATGATGTAGTGATCGTCAAAACTTCCGCCTATGCGGACTATCTGACAGACTATGACTCTGAGGAACGGACCGTCGCGGCCTTCCAGTCACTTGCGGAGCAGCTGAAATGAAAGAAATGGCAGAAGGCCTTATCCGGTACCCAATCCAGCAATATGGTTATGTCGTAAACGACATAGAAAAGGCCGCGCGGCATTGGGTTGAGTTCTTCAACGCCGGGCCGTTCCTGATCTCACCCCATCATCAGTCGGAGAACGTGACCTATCGCGGTGAACCCTGTGACGCAGACCTGAGCTATGCGTTCGGACAGGCGGGGCCTGCGCATATCCAACTCATTCAACAGCATTGCGATACCCCATCTGTCTACCGCGACATGTACGCCCAAGGGGAACAAGGGTTCCACCATGTCGCCATGCTGGTGAAGGACTGGGAGGCCGAGCGGGCACGCTTCGAGGCAGCGGGATACCCTTCCGTGATGGAGTTGGTTTCTGCTGCGCGGGTCGCCTATATGGATGCGCGCCCGGCGATCGGCGGCTTCGTCGAGATTTATGAAGACGATGGTCCCGTCCGCGATATCTTCCAGCAGTGGAAGGACCTGCACGATAATTGGGACGGCGTGACCGATCCCATTCGCCAGATGTAGGTGCTAAACCACCGGGCCGATCAGGCCCAATTGCGACGCCATGGCGGCTGCCTGGCTGCGGCTTGAGGCGCCCAATTTCTTCACCGCTTTTTCAATGTGGAACCGCGCGGTCGCAGGCGACCGGAAGATCATTTCGGCAATCTCGGCATCAGTCTTGCCCAAGGCCACCCATGTCAGGCATTCAATTTCCCGTTCGGTCAGACTGGCGATGTCAGAACTGGTTGGCTGTTCGTCACGGAGCTGAAACACGAGGTCCAGAAAGAAATGCCCGATCAGCATCAATTGGGGACTGTGGTCATGAACAAGCGCCTCGAGATCCGTGGTGGAATCGCCCGTCGTCCAGCCCACGGAGCCGACGCGCCCAAGGGGCCGGTGCACCGGCACCGTTATGCCGCCATAAGTGCCCTGTTCGGCCATCATCTCCAGCACCCGTGCCTGCGCCTTATCGAGGGTCGGGCGTTTGTCCCAGATCTTCTGCGCGTACCAGACAAAGGGCTTTGTCGCAAACCGGCAAGCATGCCCGATTGGGCTGGCCAGCGTGTATTTTTTGTCCAGCCAGGTCTCGATGTAATCTTTCGACCAGCCGAAGACCTCGGCCAGGGTGACACCATCTTCGCCCAGGATCAGACTTGAGTTGGAATAGTCATCGGAGGCTGCAACCCTCGGGACGCCGATCACGTCCCCCACCCGTTTCAGGATCAGCGCTGCAGACAGCATGTCACGGCATGTCTGCAGGTCCTCGATGGCCTGGTTCAGGTCCTCCCTCATGGACTGTATCTTGGCACGGTAAGGCGTTTCGCCCCAATTGATTCGTGATGGCCTTTCCCACGGCCCGGCACAGGCTATATTGAACCGCAACAGGCAGCGCAAAGGTCAGGGGAAATCATGGAAAAAGAAAAAAGCGGGCCACTCGCGGGCATTCGCGTGATCGATATGTCGACGGTCGTGCTGGGACCCTATGCAGGCCAGATCATGGGCGATCTGGGCGCCGAGGTAATCCGGGTTGAATCACCACAGTCGGACATGACCCGCTGGGCAGGCAATTCGCCGCATCCGGGATTCGGCACCATCTTCATGACCTGTAACCGCAACAAGCGGTCCTTGTGCCTGGATCTGAGGAAAGACAGCGCCAAGGCGGCCTTTCGTGAATTGATCAAGACCGCTGATGTGTTCTTGCACAACGTGAGGCGGGCCGGCGTGGCGCGCCTGGGTTTTGACTATGACGACGTGAAGGCGATCAAGCCCGATATTGTCTATGTCCATGCCGTCGGCTTTGGCAGCGAAGGCCCCTATGCGGGTCAGCCTGCCTATGACGACCTGGTGCAGGCGGCAGGTGGATCAGCGGGTCTCAATGCCTTTATCGATCCGGAAGCCCATCCTGAATTCATGCCGACGCTGGCTGCCGACAAGACGTCGGGCCTCCATGCGGCCTATGCAACCATGGCGGCGTTGTTCCACCGGGAACGGACCGGCGAAGGACAATTCGTCGAAGTGCCGATGCTGGAGAGCTTTGCCTCTTTCCTGATGATCGAGCACTTGAATGGCCATGTCTATGACCCCCCGACCGGCGATTATGGCTATCACAACATCATCAATTTCAAGCGCAGGCCCTATCCGACAGCCGACGGTTATCTGTGCATCATGCCCTATCAGGTCGAGCAATGGCGGCGCATCCTGAAACTGGGCGGGCTTGAAATTGCCGACGACGATCCGCGCTTCGTTGATATGAATTCACTGCGCAGTTCGATCAACGAACTTTACGACCTGCTCCGGACGATTACGCCTGCCAAGACCAGCGCGGACTGGGCAGATATTTTCGTCGAGATGGACGTGCCCTTCGCGCATATCAACTCGCCTGAAAACATCATGGAAGAGCCCCATCTGAAAGATGTCGGCCTGTTCCAACGGCGCGAGCATCCGCATGAAGGCGGTTATGTCGCCATGCGCCACCCGGTCAAGTTCGAGGCGACCCCAGCCGACATCTACCGCGACCCGCCTGCCCTGGGCGAGCACAATAGAGAAGTGTTGGAAGAAGCGGGCTTGTCCGGTGAGGCAATCGATGCGCTTGAAGCAGAAGGCGCGCTGTTCTCAATGGTGCCGCCTCCAACAGGCGAGTAACCCAGTCTAAATCGTCCCCGGCCAGTGCACCCGGTTCTCGTCGACGAACATCACCTTGGTGGCCTTCATATCGAGCACATGGGCCAGATCGCTGGGTGCCAACCCGCCGTCAGCATCCTTGGCGTAGTCGTCCGTGTTCGCCCACCAAAGCTCTTCGGCGCCGTCATACATCGGGTCGGTATCAACATAGGCTTCAGGGGCCGCCGGTGAGCGCACCCAGCGGCACAGGTTCCCGCCTCCCGTAATCAAGGGATGGTCATGCGCCATCCAGTGTTCGACAAAGGCCTGATGCGACAGGTCGGGATCACGCCGATAAAAAGCCAGCACCTTGACCAGCTTGTCATCCTTGCCAACCGATGGCCCCTCAACCTCGACCTGTTCGCTCACCATGACGCCGGCTGACCGTTCGCGCATGAACCGGGGTTCATCTGGGTAAGCCCCGGTCAGATATTCCGGGATGGCGTTCAACTGGCCCGCGGCTTCCAGATCATCCATCCAGCACTCCGGAGACCCGTCACACGGCGCCTCGAACCCCGGGAAAGGGTCAGCCGCTTTATGGTTTTGGACATAACGCTTCATAACAGCGGTCAGCTTCAATGCCTCCACCGCATGGGGCCCGGCCCAATGGGCATGAAACTGTTCCTGCGTGATGTCGCTGCGTTTGTGTAGCATGCCGAAGACTTTGATCATGTTTGTTTCACCGGTTCGTTGTGAGCATTGTTCGCCGCGATGTAACCGAAGGTCATGGCAAGGCCGATCGTGCCTCCGGCACCAAAATAGGCTTCGCGTGAGGGACTGGCGATGCAATTCCCCGCGCCATAGAGACCAGGGATTGGCTTGTCGTCCTTGTCCAGAATCTGCGCTTTGGCGTTGATCACCGGGCCACCATTCGTATCCAGAACACCTGCACCGACAATGATCGCATAGTAGGGGCCCTCGTCGCTCAGCGGGTGCATGGTAATATTGGGCATGTTGTTGGCAGGCCACTTCTCGCTGACCTTGGGGGCCGCAAACAGATAGGTCCACGCCCTGTCATATTCCTGTTCGCCGCGGCCAAATTCCGGGTCGACGCCGGACAGCGCAGCATCATTGAAACGCGCAATACTGTCGCCCAGCACCGCTGCAAAATCATCGGCCAGTTCAATGTCGCCGATCTGTGGCTGTAGCTCCGACAGCCGGGCGCTGATGGCAGCAGCAAGGTCATCCAGCGTATCGCCAGACAGCACATAGGGGGCTTTTGTCGGTTCTGATGGCAGCGGATAGTTTCCCGCGAAGGCTTCTGCGGTGCGCTGGTCATAGACCGTGAACATCAACTGGTTGGGGTATTCCGCCCGCGACGGATCAAACACGTGGTGGATTTCGGTGCGGTCATTGTAGTTGCGCTTTTCGTTCACCACCCGCCGGCCATATTTGTTGACCTGCAACACGGAATCGCCACCGGCCATAAAAGCGCCAGACCCCACCTCATGGGTCTCCAGCGCTTCTTCCAGCACGACCTCCGTGCGCCATGCCCCGGTCATATTGCCCAGCTTGGCGCCTGCGGCACTGGCGATCGGGATAATGTCACCGGTCGCGACCGCAGCCGCACAGGCGCCATAGACCTTATTGCGTTGATAGCGGGCCAGCATGTCCGGGTTGTTGGCAAAGCCCCCGGTCGCGAAGATGACCGCCTTTCTGGCCTGGATATTGACGGCGTTGCCATTGTGGTCGGCCTGAAGGCCGATGGACTCGCCGTCATCATTCATCAGCAGGTTTTGGGCGGGATGTTCCAGCAACACCGGCACCCTCATGCTGGCCAGCTTGTCGCCCATCTGGCCAATGATTTCCGGCCCATTGCCCGCCTTTCCATTTGGTAGAGCCGGTCCGAGCGGACGGCCCATCGAGGTCTTGTTCTCCGGCGCATGGTCGAAATAGTCCGGTGGCATCCGTTCCAGATCCCACATATCCCAATGCATAACCTTTAGTGCACCAAGCGCCTGCACCCGGTCGACCATAGCCGAGCCATTGTCATAGAACGCCTCCAACAGAGCATAAGCATCAGGCGTCAGCCCCAGGGTCGGGCTGTCTGGCGTATAGGCTTCGGGAAACGAGTAGCGGCAGAGATAGCGCAAGCAGTCATCTTTTTCATCGGCAATCCCTTTGGCCTTCAGAGCGAAATGATTGGGAATCCAGAACACCCCGCCTGATTTGGCGCATGTGCCGCCAGGCGAATCCGCCTTTTCAACGACAATGACGCTGTCACCATTACCTGCCGCAATCACCGCCGCGGTGTAGCCTGCAGCGCCGCCACCCACGACAACAATGTCCGCGTCGTGGTCCCAGGTTCGCTCAGCACGGGCTTGTTTGCTCGAGAGTGTGATGGCTCCCAAGGTTGCGGCAGCTGTGCCCGCCGCGGCCCCGGTCAGCACCCTACGCCGCGAAATACTCATTTCAGCTTTTCCCAAAATCCCCTCCGTTGTGTTTCAGACGGACACTGTCTGATGTCCCAAGGCGTTCCGAACGTCTGCCGGACTGGCCAGTATCCGGCCCTGCCGTTCGATCACCTGCCGCGCCGACTGCACCAATTCCACATTGCCGCGCGCCGACCCTGCAGGCGCATCCTCCAACCCCACCCGCAGGTGGCACCCAGCGTCCAGAATGACCGGTATCATCGGCTCAGGCTCATTGCCGAACGCGGCCACCATCAGCGGTGTGCCGGGTGCACACATCGCATGCAGTTTCGTATAGGTCTCCAGCGCCCAATCCTTGAAGGGCAGGCCGAAGGTAAAATGATCCGGCATCATCAACCGATAGATTGGCGTTGGCAGGCCCTCGTAGCGAGCGGCCCACCCCGCACCGGCGCGCAGGAAACCCGGCTCATAGATCGCATAGGATGGGTGCCAGCCATGCGCGCAGGCGAGCGACAGGCCCAATCGGATATGATCATCCGGATTGGCATAGACGAAGCCGCTACGGTCCGAATCAATTTGCGCCCGGTGCGTGATATTGACTGTACCGGGGTCGACGACCGCCCATTCCAATAGTCCGCGTTCGCCCAGCCAGCGCAGCGGTGCGTAGCGGCTTTCTGCGTCGCCATTCAGCGCCAGCGTCGGATAGATGATCGCATCCGTGCGTGCCTTCAGGCCCTCAATAATCCGGGCATAGATGCCTGCATCCTCGCAGGAACGTTCTGTTTCGGGATCGTAAGCATGCAGATGAATTATGGCGGCGCCAGCCTCGGCGCAGGCGACACCCTGTTCGATAATCTCTTCCGGCGACACCGGGATCAGCGGCTGCAGCTTCCTGCCCCAGCCACCGTTCAGCGCCACCTCCAGCCAGACCGGCTCGGTCATTCATCCTCCCCTTTTCCCGGGCAAGAGTATGCGCGATCAGGGCGCTTCGCTGCAAACCCCCGATTTTCATCGATATCGCTTGCTATCGACGGAACAACCACGCCAAGATTTACAGCGTCACGGGGAGATTATATGTCAGACGGAAATCACGCGGCTTCTGGGCACGTGCCGCTAAAGCGGTCGACGATCTTTTTCTATAGCCTGCCGCAAATGCCGGTGATGATGGGGTTTCTACCCTTCGCCATCATCCTTCCCCCCTTCTATTCCGGGGAACTGGGTCTTGACCTGGGCCTTTACTCACAGATCCTTTTAGTTGTCTCTTTGTTCGACGTGCTTACCGATGCGCTGATCGGCCGAGTCAGCGACAAAACACGGTCGCGCTTTGGCAGGCGTCGCATCTGGATGGTTATCGGCATCCCGATGATGATGTTCGGAATCTATAAGCTCTACATCCCGACCGGCCCGGTGGACGGCTGGTACTTCTTCACCTGGGCGATGGTGATGCGGTTCGGTTGGACCTTATTGACCATCCCTTACTGGTCTTGGGGCGCCGAACTTTCACCGGATTATCAGGAAAGGTCCCGGATCACCGGGTCGCGCGCCGCATCGGGACTGATTGGCACATTGCTGGTCTGGGCTGTATTGCTGGTCGGCCTGTTTGGGTTCGATATGGGCGGCACAACCGCATCGGTAAATCTGATCGGTGCCGTCATCATTATTGCCCTGCCTATTACAGTGGGACTTGCGGTCTGGCGGGTTCCGGAACGAAAAAACATTAGCCCGACGACCACGCCGATCTGGGAAGGCGTCAAGCTGATGTGGCGGAACGGGCCACTCAAACGGCTGATCCTGGCGTTTCTTGTCGGTTACACATCCTTCGCCATCACCTTCCAACTTTATATTTTCTATATCACCTCGATCCTTCAGGCCGGTTCGGCATGGATATGGCTTTTGTCCATGACCACGTTGATTGGTGTTCTGGCGGTGCCGGTCTGGGTCAAGATCTCGAAGCGGACGGGCAAACACCGCGCGTGGGGGGCAGCGCTGATTATTTCGGCCGTGGTCGGCCCGCTTTATGCCCTGCTGGGGCCCGGGGACTTGCTTTATGCCATTCCTATCCTCGTTGTGCTGGCGTTCGCATCAGGCACATTCGATGCCATGCCGAATTCGATGAAGGCCGATGTTATTGACCTCGATACGGTTATGACCGGCGAGGACCGGGCGGCGCTTTACTTCTCCGCCTGGGCCTTTACGCAAAAGTTAGCGCAGACAATTGCAGGCTATCTGACGCTGCAGGGCCTGGCTCTGGCGGGTTATGTCCCTGCCCTGGGTCCTGAAAACGATCCTGACGGGCTTTTCGCGCTCAAGATGATCTTTGCCTTCGTGCCGAGCATTTTCTTTATCGCCGCAGCGGCCATTGCTTGGAACTATCCGATCACCGAGGCGCGGCAGCGTGAACTCAGGGCCGAAGTGGAGAACCGCAAATCCGGCCAACTCGCAGAGGCTCCGGCGGAGTAAGGGGGAAGTGCTTTGACGGCAACAGCGCACAAGCCTCTAAAGAAATCGACCATCTTCTACTACGGCATCGCCGAGTTGCCGCTCTACATGATGCTCTTGCCGGTCGTCGTGATGATTCCGAATTACTACGCACAGGACCTGGGCGTGAGTCTCTGGGTGCTCGCCGTCCTGCCGATTGCGACCAGGATGTTTGATGCGTTTACGGACCCGATCATCGGTCGGTTGAGTGACCGGACCCATTCCCGGTGGGGACGCAGGCGGCCATGGATTCTTGCCTCCGTGCCGTTGATGATGATCGGCATTTATAAGCTCTTCATGCCTGAGCCCCCGGTCAGTGTGTTTTATCTGTTTGGCTGGCTGATCGTATTCTGGACCGGCTGGACCATGTTCTTGATCCCCTATTTCGCGTGGGCCGCAGAACTGACGCCGGACTATCACGAGCGGTCAGTGGTCACTGGGTTCCGCTCAATGATGGGCGTGGCGGGGCAGTTGCTGGGCCAGCTTGTACCGGTCGTCGCGCTGGCCTTTTTTGCCTTTGGCGGGACCGGCAATGTGTTGTGGCTGCTGGGTGTTCTTGCGCTCGTGCTGATCCCCATTGTCGTCGTCCCGGCGGTGCTCAAGGTGCCTGAACGTATGGATTATGTGCCGTCGACCCTGCCTCTCAAGGAAGCGGCCAAGCTGATGTGGGCCAATGGTCCGCTGAAGCGATTGATGCTCGCCTTCTTCTTCAATTTCTTCGGCCTGGCGATGACCACCAACCTTTACCTGTTCTATATCAGGAGCGTTATTGGTGAGGAAGAGCGCTGGGTTTACATCCTCGGCGCATTCTACCTCTGCAATATGCTCGCGGTGCCGTTTTGGGTCAGGCTGTCACGGACGATCGGGAAACACCGGTCCTGGGGAGTGAGCCTTGTTCTCATTTCTGTCGCGTCGCCGTTCTATCTTCTGCTCGGGCCAGGCGATCTTTGGTACATGATGCCGATTACGATCCTGTCCGGCATCGCCGCCGGGTCGTTCCAGGCCCTGCCAAATTCCATGAAAGCCGACGTGATCGACATTGACACACTCGAAAGCGGCGAGGACCGTGCCGCACTCTTTTTCTCGGTATGGTCCTTCGTTCAGAAAGCGTCGCTTGCGCTGGGCGGATCGCTAGGTCTGGCGCTGCTGGCCATGGTCGGGTTCGAGGCGGCGCCGGGGGCCGTCAATACCGAACAGGGCATATGGGGCCTCAAAATCCTATTTGCCCTGGCGCCGTCCGTGTTTTTTCTGGCTGCGACAGTGGTCGCCTGGGGCTATCCCATAACAGAAGAGCGGCAACGGCAAATCCGCGCTGAGATTGACGCCCAGCGTGCCGCGCCGGGTCCAGCCGCGTAGCACGTTTCAATTGGATACATCAAAACCACCGGTTTGCCGGTTAAAGGTCACAACATGCCTTGTCCCCGACGTGGAGTAGTCCACCGCGGTCGTCACAGGCGGCAACTGGCCCATAACCTGTCCCTTGCGGACACTTTCGGTGGTCAAAAACATCAACAGAGACTTGGGGGCTGTAATGCTGATCGCCCCCTGGCCAAAAATCACCGACGCTTGCATGGGCACGATGCCCGCGGACCTTTTGTTGATGCTATAGGGTAGCGAAAGCCCAAATGTTCCGGCCTTGGTCGATGCGTTGGTCAGCTTGAAGACATGGTCATTGGTCTGGGCGGTAACCGAAAACGTGCTTCCATCATAAGTGTAGCTGCCACCAGCGGATGGCGATGAGCTGTCTGACGGCATGATGAAGGCCCCGGTCTGGGGCACCACTGTTGCCGCATAGACCGAATACGCATCATGTTCCCAGGTGATCTGGTTGGTTTCGTAGAGCTGTTGCGGGTTGATCGCCACCCAGGCAATCGCGCTGGGCGTTCCCGTAAAGGGCTGCACGATCACCAGGTTATAGCCGGTCGATTGAAGATAGACGATGTCTTCGGGTGCAATCTGGATGACAAGCTGATCTTGAGCCGCTTGAGCGCCCTTAGCCGTGAACACGCCAAGTACGAGAGTCAAACCAAAAGCGACCGCAGATACTGAAACAAAGCGGGTCATTTTCAACCTCCTATCTTATCCCCAGCCCCAAATTAGAGTTATGGCTTCGTTGGCCCGAACGCAATTGGCGTTATCAGGGGACAATACCTTCGGTAATCGTCACCGTATTGTCGATCACCAGTTCCGCGCCATTAGTGTATTTCGATTCATCAGAGGCCAGATAAACCACCATCCAGGCGATGTCGTCCGGCTCGCCCGGTGTCGTTCCCGCCACAGGTTGTGAATTACGCGGGTCCTCTTCCATAGCAGCAGCCACTTGCGCCCCTACCTTTTGCGTCATGGGGGTCACAATGCCGCCGGGATGGATGGAGTTCACCCGAATCTTGTCGCCATTTTGCGCGCAGTGCACCGCCGCTGCTTTCGACATCAGCCGCACCGCGCCTTTGGCTGCTGCATAGGAGAAGACGTACGGGATACCGGCAATGCCAGCAATCGACGACATGTTGATGATAGAGCAGCCCTCGCCGGACTCGCGCATCAGAGGAATAGCGTGCTTCATGCCATAGAAGGTTGCGTCCGTGCTGACGGCGTTAACCGCGCGCCAGTCTTCTTCCGAGCAAGTTTCGACCGTACCGGGAATGACGATGCCGGCATTGTTTACCAGCACGTTCAGCTTGCCGTATTTTTCCTTCACGTGGGCGATCAGGTTCACCCACGCTTCTTCGTTGGTGACGTCGAGGTGGTAATACTCACCGCCGATTTCGCTGGCGACCTTCTGGCCCTCATCATCGGCGATATCGGCGACAATGACCGTGCCGCCTTCCTGCGCCAGCCGGCGGCTATCCGCCTCACCCAGCCCCATCGCCCCGCCTGTCACAATGCAGACTTTACCTGCAACCCGATCTGTCATGCTGTTCTCCTATCCACTTTTTCTCGCTACTTCTGTTTCCCAAAAACACCTCTCACCCACACCTTGGCGGGCATGACAAGGAAGGGGCTAAGCGACCACGCCCTCTGTCACCGTGACCGTATTGTCGATAATCAGTTCAGCACCGTTGGTATATTTCGATTCATCCGACGCCAGGTAGAGCACGCCATAGGCAATGTCATTGGGCTCGCCCATCCGGCTGCCCATACGGTATTCCATAATCCGCTGGCTAATCTCGTCCGGTTCCGGCGCCGATGATTCTGGCGGATGTACTCCCGTTGTCATCGGCGTTTCAATCGCACCGGGATGGACTGAATTGACCCTGATCTTGTCGCCGTTCTGCGCGCAGTGAACGGCCGCGGCTTTCGACATCAGCCGCACGGCACCTTTGGCCGCGGCATAGGCGAACACATAAGGCGTACCGGCGATCCCCGCGATCGACGACATGTTTATAATCGAGCATAACTCGCCGGAGTCCCGCATCAGCGGAATGGCGTGCTTCATGCCATAGAAGGTGGCATCGGCGCTCACTGCATTGACCCGCCGCCACAACTCTTCAGTCGTGTTTTCGACGTGGCCACCACCGGCAATACCTGCATTGTTCACCAGCACATTCAGCTTGCCATAGGTGGATTTGACATGGCCCATCAGGGCGATCCAGGCATCCTCCTGGGTAACGTCCAAATGGACATATTCCGCACCGATTTCATTGGCGAGCGCCTGTCCCTTGTCATCGACGATATCGGCGATGATCACCTTGCCACCTTCTTTGGCGAACAGGCGGCAATCCGCCTCCCCCAGGCCCATGGCCCCACCGGTGACGATACATACTTTTCCGTCAACGCGTCCTGTCATGTTCTCTCCTTGCGTAATGGCTTACCGTTCCGGGTGACGCGGGTCCCACAACCGCGCCTCGGTTTCCTTCTCATAACCCTTGCCATTGGGAAAGCTGATCAGCTCCATCTGCATGTCCCACGGGGTCAGGAAGTAACAGGATCGCAGGCCCGCTTCCGGCCCTTCGGCGACGGCTGGACCGCCGCCGGCCATCAACCGGATATTATGTGATCGCAAGTGATCCATGGCTGCGTCCATGTCATCGACATATAGCGTGATGTGATGCCCACCCCAGTCACTGTTCTTCGGCATCTGCTTGCGCTGGTCGGGTGCCGCATATTCAAACAGTTCGATATTGGGGCCGTGACCGCAACGGAACTGCCCCACCTTGACGATCTCGGCACGCGGATGGACGTTCAGCATATCGTTCATCCAGGTGCCCTCGTCATCCTTGAATGGCCCATGGGCATAGAACGGTTCGAACCCCAATATGTCGACGAAGAACTCTCGGGCCTGTTCGTAATCGGGCACCGTGATGCCGATATGTTCAGCACCGCGCAGGCCCGGCAATCCCTTGTTTTCACTCATGCATTCATCCTTTAAATCGAGGCTCTGCGATACCCTTTACGCCCAGACCGGTCACTTTCAGAAGCGCGCCATCCATTGGGCCGTCGGCCTCCCGATTAAGCGAGTTGGAAATAGAGGTCACGTAGAGTTCGCTTAAGTCCGGACCGCCAAACATGACGCTTGAAGGCAACGCGACAGGCATGGAATAGGCTTCCATCAGAATTCCATCCGGATCGAATTTCCCGACCTGACGGTTGCGGACCAGCGCGACCCATAGGTTACCGTCAGAATCGACGGTCGCGCCGTCACCGGCGCCATCGTGGTCGCGGCCGACATCGATATGAACGCGGCGTTCACTGATTTGACCGCCATCCGTGTCATAATCATAGGCATAAATCACAGCACCAATACTGTCGGAAAAGTACAGCGTTTTGCCATCCGGACTGAAACAGGGTCCATTGGACAAAACAATATCTGAATCCAGTGTTTCGACAGAATGATCTGCGTTGAGCCGGTAAAGATGTGCGATCGCCGGTTCCCGCGGTGGCCTGGTGATCATCGTTCCGGCGACAAATCGCCCCTGACGGTCAACTTTGCCGTCGTTAAAGCGTGTTCTCGGCTCGCCCGCCTCAGGATCGGTAAGCGGCTCGCATCGGCCACGTTCAAAATCGAGAAGATGAAACCCTGTCCGTAATGCGACCACAGCGCCGCCCTGTTCGCGTAAGGCCATAGACCCGATGACATCAGGAACACCCCAATGGCGTAGCTCGCCGGTCCGATGATCGAGGCGGTGGACAATTCGTCCTATGGAGTCAATCCAGTAGAGCGCCTGTTCACGCTCGTCCCAGACCGGGCCCTCGCCCAGCATGTCTTTGGTCGTACCGACCCGTTCGATGGTGATGCTCACCGGTGTCTCCCCTGACCCGGCCATGAAACAAGGACTGGGCAGCAAATGCAACGGCGAAACAGTCATGCGTGATGGATTAGAGGCCTTTACCGTCACCCGGCTGCGCCCTACGGTCTTGCTGACTGAGAAGAGGGGGTGGGTGTTCATGTTCAAAGGATCTTGTCTTTGCGGTGGGGTGACCATCCATGTGGAAGGGGAATTCGAGCATGCGCCCGAAGCCTGCCATTGCACCCAGTGCCGGAAACAAAGCGGTCATTTCCTGTCGGCCGTCAACGTTCACCGCTCCAAGCTGACGGTAACGGGGGACGAGCATGTAACCTGGTACCAATCCTCTGATAACGTGCGGCGTGGATTCTGCTCGCAGTGCGGGGCGACACTGTTCTGGAAGCCTGAAATCGACGGATATGAGTGGACGGCCGTGGCCATGGGGTTGTTCGATGGCCCAACGGGGACCCGCATCGCCAAACACACCTTTGTCGGCGACAAGGGTGATTACTATGACATCAACGACGGGGCACCCCAGAGCGACGCCTTCTAGCCGACCTCGGTCTCTGCCTCTTCACCCAGCGACCCGACCTCCATAACCCCGTTTCTTGATATAATTTCGGTTACGGAACAGTTATCAGGACGGAAATAGACGACTGTATCGTCGCCCAGAATCTCGCCAATGATAACGTTGATGGCGACAAAATGTGACGTGATCACCGTCGGCTCATTGATCGACCGGATGGCCTCCATAAGATCTTTGCGCCAAAGGGTCAGATCGTGCTCTCCGGCGAATTGTGCGACCGGATCGGACCACCGCCCAGGCATCACCTGCATCAGCCATTCGCGCCGCTTCTCCAAATCTTCCGTTGGCGACGGAACTTCACTAACCCGTTGATCTATTGAAGGTTCTATATCCCACAATTTGGCGAATGCCGCAGCCGTTTCCTGGGTTCTGCGCATCGGGCTTGTCACAACCGGCATGGGCCCAAGGGGCCCGAGTTTTTCCGCAGCCTTTTGCGCTTGTGCCTGCCCCAGCGCACTCAACCCCGGGTCCATATCCTGATCCCAGCCGCCTGTCGCTTCACCATGGCGGACCAGATAGATGGAAAACGCATCAGTCATATATCATTCCGTTACCGTTATATTATCCACCAGCTAAGCCGTTTTTGAACAGATAGCCCACTACGTGTCCAATGCTCGGGACGCCGCTATAAGAGAGCAACTTTCAGACCGGTGCAAGGCCATGTTCACTTGCTGCCCCCTCATGCTTGCATCAAAATGATCTCAATATCGCTCTTGATTAATGCAAAGGCCCCCACGAATGACACAAGTTGACCCCGAGGGTCCCAATTCAGACCAGATCGAATTTTGGAACGGCGATGGCGGCCGCAAATTCATCAAATATCAACATGCCCTGGATGTGATGATCGGCCCATTCGGCGATGCCGCGATGGCCAAACTAGAGGTACAGCAGGGGGAGGTCGCGCTTGATGTCGGGTGTGGATGTGGCGCAACGACCATCGAATTGGCACGTCAAGTCGGCAGCCGCGGCGAAGCCGTCGGGGTCGATATCTCGGAAATCATGCTGGCCCGCGCAGAAGACGTCGCTGCCCATGCCGAGGCAACCAATGTGTTCTTCGAACACGCCGATGTCGAGACCAGCCCGCTCCACCGGGATAGTTTCGATATTGCGTTTTCGCGCTTCGGCGTGATGTTTTTCCAGAACCCGGTAACCGCCTTCTCGAACATCGCGCGGGTCCTGCATGACAAGGGCCGGATCGGCTTTGCCTGCTGGCAGCCGATTGACAAGAACCCCTGGCTGGGCCTGCAGATGCAAGCGGTATTGCCCTTTGTCGACCCACCAGAACCGATGCCTGCCGACGCCCCCGGCCCGTTTTCCCTGGCCGACCCGGACCGCATCCGTCAGGTTCTGAGTGAGTCTGGGTTTACAGATATCAACGTCGACGGGTTCACCCCGGACATCATTTTGGGCGCTACCCATGATCTGGACGATGCTGTCGATTTCGGCCTGGAAATGGGGCCGGCGGGGACACTGCTTGAGGGCGCCGACGATGGCACCATTGCCAAAGCGACAGCGGCTGTCCGGTCAGCGTTAGCGCCGCATCACGGCGCGGAAGGTGTCAAGGTCGGCGCGGCGGCCTGGATTGTTACGGCGCGTCGGGGATAGTCGATTGGGCTGCAGGCGCTTCAGCAGCGCCATCCAGCAGGGCATCCGGTGATGAAAGCTGATCCGCCGGCGCATCGCCTGGCTGCAGTTCGCTGTCAGCCGCCGGATCCGAAGGAGCCGCATCGGGTTCAGCAGCCGGCTGTCCCAAGGCTTTTTGACTGAGGGTGGCCAAATCTTCGGGCGGGTTGCGCAACATGCCGACAAAGTCTTCGGATTCACCGCCCGCCAGGCTCTCAAAGGGAACATTGAACGTCCAGCGGTCGATGACCTGATTGTTCTTGTCCAACAGGTCAAATGTTAGCTCGGGCATCGCCTGTTCCACCTCGGCCGGATTACGAACCGTGCCCCAAATCGTCAAAATGCGCATACCCTCTTCGGTCGCCAGCCGTGACCGTTCCACCTTGATTTCCACCGGTGGCAAATTCGGGTCGACGGGTAAGGTTTCAGCAGCCTCGCCGGTCTCTTCAGCCGCAACAGTCGACGCCTCGGTAACCGTTGATGTGCTTGGCTGACCGCGCACCAGCCGCATAATGTCGTCGCGCATCAGGAACGCGCCGACACCCAGGATCAGGATAATGACCGGAATACCCAGGAACCCGAACGGATTGCGCTGGACGGGCTCCTGCGGGGTTGCCGGCACGGGCATCTGGGACCGCTGCAACGCCTCTGTCTCTGGAGTCCGTGGCGGTGGCGGCGGCGGGGGAGGCGTTGGCGGCGCAGGCCGCTCAACCGAACCATCCAGCGACGCGCCGGGCACGTCCGGTTCAGCAACATCAGATGGTGTGGGGTCCTGAAACCAGATGTGGTCACATTTCGCACAGCGTACCCGGCGACCCTGATCGCCGATCTTGTCCTCGGCAACCAGATACCGGGTTGAGCAGTTGGGGCAGGTAATGATCATGAAGAAAGAGAGCGATCCGCCACTAGTTTGTTGACAATTGCGTGCATGACGACGGAACACACCGCCATAGTGCACTTAATCAGAAAGCCTCGCCAAAGACCACTTTGATAGGACACTTTTGTAGCCGATGCAGTAGGGTGTCACGCATGATCCGCTTTGACAATGTTGGAATGCGGTACGGCATGGGGGAAGAAGTCCTGAAGGACATTTCCTTCACCCTCGAACCGGGGTCCTTTCACTTCCTGACCGGCAAGAGCGGCGCCGGCAAAACGTCACTGCTGCGGCTGATGTATCTGGCCGTGCGTCCTTCGCGTGGGCTGATCCAGATGATGGGTACGGATGTTGTGACCGCACCCCGAAAAACCCTGCCAGAGCTGCGCCGAAATGTGGGGGTCGTGTTTCAGGACTATCGATTGCTCGATCATATGAGCGCGTTTGACAATGTTGCCTTGCCGCTGCGAATTGCCGGGGCACCGGAATCGCAAGTTACTGAACAGGTAGAAGAATTGCTGGCATGGGTGGGCCTGAAAGATCGCATGCAGGCCCGGCCGCCAATCTTGTCCGGTGGCGAAAAGCAACGAGTGGCGATTGCACGCGCGGTGATCAACCGCCCGCGCCTGCTGCTGGCCGACGAGCCAACCGGCAACCTGGACGAAGATCTGTCCCGGCGCCTGGTGCATCTGTTTCTGGAATTGAACAAGGTCGGCACGACGGTTGTGGTTGCAACCCACGATCTTCGACTCGTTCACGGGATCGACGCCCCGCGCCTGCATCTTGCAGACGGGACTCTGGCGGGAACCGGCGATGCCTTGGCCGATGAAGACGACGCCACAAATGATGAAACCCCAGCACCGCAGCCGGAAGCCGCGATGCTTGAAGGCCTGCCGGGCTAGGCGCATTTGGCTATGGCGCGATCCATCGACTTTCTGCCTAAAGAAACCATCCATGGCCGGCTTTTGCCTTGGGTTGTGGGCGTCATGGTATTTCTTTCTGGTCTGGCGCTGGTGCTGGGACTTGGACTTCAGGCCCTGACATCCGGCTGGAAGGCCGGCCTTGAAAACAGCCTGACGGTGCAGATCATTGGACCGGATCAGGGTGTCCGAGACCAGGAAGCCGAAGCTGCGCTTGCCGTCCTGCAAGACTGGCCAGGGGTTGAGAACGCCAGCCGAATGCCGGTTTCAGACATTGAGGGGCTGTTGGAACCGTGGCTCGGGTCAGGCAGCGTGCCGGACGCATTACCTGTACCTGTTCTGATCGAAGTATCACTGGTGCCTGGCACACAGATCGATTTGGTGCCCCTGTCTCGCCAAATCCGCACCGTTGCGCCCTCTGCGCGGATCGACGGCCACGACCGCTGGCTTGACGATCTACGGGTGCTGGCGCGGCTGGTTCAGGGTGTCAGCGCGGTCATTCTCGGCCTGATCGTGCTTGCCACGATCACGGTCATCGTATTTGCGACGCGCGCGGGTTTGGCAGCACAGCGAGACGCCGTCGCTATCGTTCATCTGATCGGCGCCGAAGACCGCCAGATCGCCGGTGCATTCCAACGGCGCTTTCTGCTGGTTGGCATTCAAGGCGCGTTATTAGGGCTGGCTGGGCTTGGTGCTTTGTTTTTGGCAGCTTATACCGCTTCCGAAATAATACAGACGGATATGCTGCCGTCGCTGCTGCCACCCACCTATGTGTTTTATGCACTGCTGCTTTTACCCCTACCCGCGGCGCTAATCACCATGTTGACCGCGCGGTTTACGGTCAAGCGCGCGCTGGGTGACATGAACTGATGCGCCGCCTGCTGAAAATAGCCGGGATGGCCGCCGTGATCTGGATTGGCGGGTTGATTTGGTATGTTGAGCTGCTGCCCCGTGGCCCGGCGTCAGATAACACACCCACAGACGGCATTGTGGTGCTGACCGGGGGCCAGAACCGGTTGCCCGAAGCGCTGGACCTGCTGGGCGATGGGAAAAATGGGCGGCTTTTGATCTCGGGCGTCAATGCCGAGATCGATGACCTGCTGCTGAAGGAATCCCTGGGCCTTGATCAGCCGGGCACGCCGGACCTATTCACCTGCTGTATCGATGTGGGGCGCCAGGCGCTCGATACCGAAGGCAACGCCCGTGAAATTGCCGACTGGGCCGCCGAGCATGGCTATGTCTCATTGCTGGTTGTCACTGCCGGCTATCACATGCCGCGAAGCCTGCTGGAAATCCGCCGCATCGCTCCGGAATTAAGGCTTGTTCCGCATCCGGTTTTTTCTGACGCAGTCAAATTGGAAAGCTGGTGGCGCTATCCCGGCACGGCCCGTTTCATTGCCGGCGAGTACAATAAATATCTGGTTGCCTTGTTGAAGGTGCATGTGTTGGACCGGCTGAATGCGGGAACCGCATCTTGATCCTGCTCCGGTCAGTTGCCTTTAACCTGGCCTTCTGGGGCTGGACGGCGCTGATGTCGATCGGGTGCCTGCCCATACTGGCGGGCCCAGCAAAATGGTCGATGACGGCCCAGACGATCTGGGCGCGAGGCAGCATTGCCATGGCGCGATGGATGGTCGGCGTAAAGTTCGAAGAACGCGGGCGTGAGCACCTGATCGATGGCCCCATGATCCTCGCCATCAAACATCAGTCGTCTTTCGAAACCATCGCCTTCAGCTTTCTCGTCCACCACCCGGCCATCGTGCTGAAGAAGGAACTCATATCGATCCCCCTCTATGGCTGGTACGCGATGCGGGCAAAAATGATCGCGATTGACCGGAAGGGGTCAGCCTCGGCCATGCGCAAGATGCTGCGGACCGCTGAAGCAGCCGTTGCGGACGGACGTCCCATCGTGATTTTCCCTGAAGGCACCAGAACCGCCGCCGGAGACGTCGGCACATATCACCCGGGTGTGGCGGGGTTGTACAGACACCTGAAAATACCGGTTGTCCCGGTCGCAGTGGACTCAGGCCTTTATTGGCCGCGGCGGACCGTTGTGAAGACCCCGGGCACCATTCAAATCGAGTATTTACCACCCATCGCCCCCGGCCTGCCCCGCAAGGATTTCATGACGCGGCTCGAGACCGACATAGAAGGGGCCACCAATTTGCTGCTTGCCAAGGCAGGGTTCTGCGCTGTGGAAAAGCCGGTGGCTAATCCCGGGGAAAACGGGGATTAGTCCAGATTCCGGCGTGTTCTAAGGCGGGTTTGAACGGCGCATCTGTGGAAACATAACAAGAACATCGACATTGTTCGTATACGGCGAAGAGCGTATGATGCTGGCCGCAGCTTTCCACGAATCGGCAATGACATGACGGCAACGGCACCGATCTCGAAACAGATCTGGGACATGAAATACCGGCTGAAACAGCCGGACGGCACGCCTGTCGACAAGTCGATGCAGGACACTTGGCGCCGTGTTGCCAGCGCTCTGGCGGAACCGGAAGTCGAGGGTGAACGCACGCTGTGGGCCGACCGGTTCTATGACGCGCTGGAGGATTTCAAGTTCCTGCCCGCCGGCCGCATCATTGCGGGCGCCGGCACCGGCCGGGACGTCACCCTGTTCAACTGCTTTGTCATGGGCACAATCCCTGACGATATGGGCGGCATCTTCGAGCATCTGCGCGAGGCCGCGCTTACCATGCAGCGAGGCGGCGGCATCGGCTATGACTTTTCGACCCTGCGGCCCAAGGGCGCGCCGGTTAAGGGTGTCGGCGCCGACGCATCAGGGCCGCTGACCTTCATGGATGTGTGGGATTCCATGTGCCGCACGATCATGAGCGCCGGCTATCGCCGCGGGGCCATGATGGCCACCATGCGCTGTGACCACCCGGATATTGGTGCCTTCATCGAGGCGAAGCAGGACGCGGGCCGCTTGCGCATGTTCAACATGTCGGTGCTGGTAACAGATGCCTTTGTCGAGGCGGTCAATGCCGACCAGGACTGGGACCTCACCTTTGAGGGGACGGTTTTCAAAACCGTTTCCGCGCGCGAGCTTTGGGACCAGATCATGCGCGCGACCTATGCCTATGCCGAACCGGGCGTGATCTTCATCGACCGGATCAATGCACGCAACAATCTCAACTACTGTGAAACCATCAGCGCGACCAACCCTTGCGGCGAGCAGCCGCTGCCGCCTTACGGAGCGTGCCTGCTGGGCTCGGTCAATCTGGCACGTTTGGTTAAGGATCCGTTTACCGAAGACGCCACCATCGATCTGGAGGCGCTGGACGGGATTGTCCGCACCGCCGTGCGGATGATGGATAATGTGGTCGACGTTTCGCGCTTCCCGCTCGAACAACAGGCGCACGAGGCGCAGGCCAAACGGCGGATCGGGCTGGGCGTCACCGGGCTGGCTGACGCGCTGATCATGTGCCGGGCGCGCTATGGCTCGAAACAGGCGGTGGAACTGACGCAAGCCTGGATGGCGCGGCTGCAGCGCGCGGCCTATCTGGCCTCGGCTGACCTCGCAGCGGAAAAAGGCGCCTTCCCGCTCTATGACAAGGAAAAGTATCTCGCGGGCGAATCCATCGTCGAACTGGATGATGATGTCCGGGCCGCCATTGCAGAACACGGTATCCGCAATGCCCTGCTCACGTCGGTCGCGCCGACGGGAACCATCTCGCTCTTTGCAGACAATGTGTCCTCGGGGCTCGAGCCGGTATTCAGCTTTACCTATACCCGCAAGGTGCTGATGCCAGATGGCACACGCAAGGAAGAGACGGTGAGTGATTATGCACACCGGCTTTATGTACGCCAGTTCGGGGAGGACTCGCCGCTGCCGGACTATTTCGTGACCGCCCAAACATTGACGCCGGAAGACCATGTGCGCATGCAGGCGGCGGTGCAGAAATATATCGACAGCTCGATCTCGAAAACCATCAACTGCCCGGAAGACATCAGCTTCGAGGCGTTCAAGGACGTCTACATGATGGCCTATGAAACCGGCTGCAAAGGCTGCACGACCTACCGGCCCAATGACGTGACGGGCTCGGTGCTGGAAGCACCGGCTGAGGAAGACAAGGACGAGCCGCGCCTGCCGCTCAATGAGCCGACACAGCGGCCCGCCGACGAATTTGAAAGCGGCGTGGTCTATATGACACGCCCGCTCGACCGGCCAGAGGCGTTGCCCGGCAAGACCTACAAGATCAAATGGCCGGACAGCGACCACGCCATGTACATCACCCTCAACGATGTGATTCAGGATGGCCGCCGGCGCCCGTTCGAGATTTTCATCAACTCGAAGAACATGGAGCACTACGCCTGGACCCTGGGGCTCACCCGGATGATTTCCGCTGTGTTCCGCCGTGGCGGTGATGTGTCCTTTGTGGTGGAAGAATTGAAAGCCGTGTTCGATCCGCGCGGCGGGCACTGGGTGCAGGGGCATTATGTGCCTTCGATCCTGGCGGCGATTGGCGAGGTGATCGAACAGCATCTGATCGATACCGGCTTCGTTCAGCGCGATGAGGCACCCGAAGCTGAGCAAAAGCTGCTCGCCGTCGGTGATGACGACAACCGGCCCAATATGCGGACCTGCCCGAAATGCGGCGCGCCCACCCTGATCCGCCAGGAAGGTTGCGACACCTGCATCTCCTGCGGCTATTCGAAGTGTGGGTAGGTTGCTCTAACTGTCATTCCCGCGACCAGGCTACGCCAAAGCGAAGCACCGGCTTCGCCTAGGCGAGAAGCGGGAATCCAGACCAACGCCTCAGCTGTTTCGCTGATTGCCTGGATGCCCGCCTCCGCGGGCATGGCGGTAAGGAGCATTTCCGTATCTGATGCTTCACCGTTTCCAAATCGAAGTAGGCGCAAGAATCGGAATGTTTGACCCGCAGCAATAGGTGATTGTCGTTCAATTGAATGACGGTGAAGGAGTTCCTTTGGCCAGTTTTCAGACTAACCAATTCAACACTTATATCGCCAAGTGGGCCGCCTGCCAGCAGCGTGACCCAGAAGCCGTCGGCCACTTCTTCTGTGCGGTGAAAACGACTGGTATCTATTGCCAGCCGACCTGTGCTGCCCGGCCAAACCGGGAAAACGTCATCTTCTATGGCACCCGGCAAAACGCTGAACGTGACGGGTTTCGCGCCTGCAAACGCTGCAAGCCGGACGATCACAACTAACGCCGCACCTTCTCCCACACCTCATGCAGCGGGCCGTCGGCAATGCCGAGCTCGTCCAGGTGGGCGACAAGGTTCTCCACATAGTCCCGGTTGATGCCTGACTTGCCGGGGGCGGCCGCCTGAATACGCCTCACTTGATCATCAAGCGTCAGTTTGCCCGCATAGGTCGGGTCGTCCCGGTTGACGATATAGCACCGGGCCCCAACCTTTCTGTGCGGAAGGTACGCATGACGCATTGCCGCCCGATAGGCCTTGGTCGGCAATTCACGATCATCAAGATAGTCGATGACCGCGCGGCGGTTTTCAGGCGAAACACGAAAGGCGCGGCCCAGGCACGACCCGCCCTGGTCCAGCCCCACCACCAGCCCGGGCCGCTCCGGCGTGCCACGATGATCCCTTGAGACAACGCACAGGGCCCGGTGATAGCCGTAGAGCCGGGCCGGATGGGCTTCCAGAAACTCAAAGCCCGGCCGCCACATCAAGGAGCCATAACCGAATACCCAAAGATCGTCGTCGTTCATGGCCGCTTTTATTGACGCTGGATTCAACGCCTCATCATCAAGACATCGGTACTATGGGCAGGCCGCAATTGCCAGGCAACTACTCGACGTCTTTCACGGTGCCCCGTTCCGGAAAAATGCCGCGGGGAATACGGACGTGGATTCCCTGTGTTCCATCAACCACCTGGGTGACGCCGAAATCTGCCGCGACGCTCATCAGCGAATAGGCATCGTCGCGTGACAGATCGATGTGATCGGTCAACAAGCCCAACATATCGAGCGACGCGCCCTTCATGGCGAGGTTGAGATCCTCATTGAAGCCATGCACAATCCAGTAGTTCGGTGTTTCGAGCAGCGGCGACGGAAATTCGAAATCCTTACGCAGGACAATCTGGAACAGCACGTCGAGCGAGGCTTCGATGGCGGTACCGGAAAGTTCGCCATCCCCCTGGCTGACATGCGGGTCACCGATGGAAAACAGCGCGCCATCGACGGCAACCGGGTAGTACATCACCGCGCCGGCGCCGATACGCCAATTGTCGATATTGCCGCCATGTAGCCCCGGCGGAATGCTGCTGGTACGGCCAGCAACATCGGGGGCGACGCCGGCGGTCCCCAAATGCGGCCGGGCAGGCACTCGCACACCTGGCAATGCCGGCTCCTGATCGCACTTGTCGCAATGGGTCACGGTACCCGGCGTCATATATTTCCCCGGAAAATCATAGGCATAGAGCGCCTGGGCCGTGTTGGCGTTGGGGTCGAGCTGATAGATCGTCACCCGCTCTTTCTCTCCGAACTCTTCATAGAGGTGGCCCCAATTCGCCGCCAGGTTGGACCCGTAATTGCAGCGCGGCGTCATTTGCAGATAACGCACTTCGAGCATATCGCCGGGTTTGGCGTCCTCGACAAAGATCGGCCCGGTCATGATGTGGACGCCGGGGTTGCGGTCTTCTTCGGGGATCTCATTGAAGATCCTGGTGACCGCCTCATCCATCATCAGTTCGGGCGCATCACCGGCATGGTGGGTGATCGCTTCGGCCTGAATCAGATCACCGCTTTTGACGGTTAACACCGGCGAGATATCGGGATCGAAATAGCCCCAATGCACCGTTTCCGGCGTCGCGTTCAACGTATGGATGGTACTGGGGATAGAATTCGGGCGTTCTTCGCCCTTGTTTACGATCAGCGCCAATCGGGCCTCCTGTTCAATGCATGTCACAGGAGGCACAGCCCCCTGCAGGGTTGCGTTGAAGAGCAGGACGGACACGCCAACTTAATCGCTTAAGTCGACGTCTCCCGGCCGTCGAACATAATGCTCATCATGCTGAGGGACTTATATTGGATGAAGTCGGGATCGAAGACCACCCGGTCAGCTTGATCGCGCGCGCCTAAAACATAAAACAGCGGCCAGAAATGGTCCGGATCAGCGACGGCCAGCGCGGCTTCCTCACCCCGCGAGGCATAATCGAACAAGCGGTCCGGCGCGTTATCGGAGATGGCCTCCCGGACAAAATCATTGAACGACGTGGCCCAATCATAAGGCTGTGCCGCCGGGTCCCAATCCATGACACGAAGATTATGCACGACATTGCCGCTGCCGATGATCAACACACCCTCGTCACGCAAGGGCTTCAACTGTTCGCCGATCTTGTAATGATCTTCGACCTTTAAGCTCGCATCGAGACTGAGCTGAACGACCGGGACATCAGCCTCGGGGTACATTTTTGTGAGCACGGACCAAGCGCCATGGTCAAGGCCCCAGGACTGGTCAAGGCCCACCGGCATCGGCGATAACAGCTCCGCAACCCGTGCTGCCAGTGCCGGATCACCCGGCGCCGGATACTGACAATCGAACAGTGGTGCCGGCAAGGACCGGCCAAAATCATGGATGGTCTTGGGCCGCTCCATGGCGGTGACCGCCGTCCCGCGCGTTAGCCAATGCGCGGATATCATCAAAACCGCTTTGGGCCGCGGCATTGACTGCGCAATGCGGGCCCAGGTTTGTGTCGCCTGGTTATCTTCCAGTGCATTTGTCGGGCTGCCATGCCCGAGAAAGACAACCGGCATGCGGGCGGACTGGCTCACTTACGAAACGTCCTGTTATTGCGAGCGTAGCGAAGCAATCCAGGCATCGTCGCCGCCACGGTTATAATTGTGGATTGCCGCGTCGCCCCTCTCAAGTTCGGGGCTTCTCGCAATGACGTCTTGTGCTTTTTCATATCCTAAGACGCGGCCTTCATCTTCTTCCAGGTTTCCTGATAACGCGGCACCAGCCAGTTGTTGAACTCGCGCTGGGCCCCCTCCTGCCATGAGTATCTGCCGCGCACGGCAAAACGGGACCGCAGGCCAACCTGTACCAGTTCGTCAACATGCTGGTCCTGATCCATGATGTGAACGGCTGCCGCCATCATCATGTCGACCTTGTGGCCAAAGCCCTCATCCTTGTCAGCACCCGGCGCGAACAAGACGCCGGTGTCCATTTCATGGGTCTCCGGGCCCGTGGCCCGCACGATCAGATAGATGATCAGGTCGCTGGTCATCACCAGCGACAGGGTTGGCGGCATGTTGGCAAAGACCATCCGGTTGCGGTCTTCCTCCGTCAGATTGGGGAATACAGGCAGAATCGCCTTTTGTGTGGCGTTGAAACTGGCATCGGGATGCAGCGTGCCATTGGTCCGGTAATAGCCGGCGGTGTCTTCCGGCAACTCCGGAAATGCCGCCAGATGGCTGGGCACAAAATCGTGCAAAGGCCCGCCATGCAGCTTGTTGGCGTGATAACCGTCATTATTGTTTTCGAACATCACCTTCCAGTTCCACGGGAAAGGCGTTCCAGGATCGGGCATCGGCCCTTCAGCCTCTTCCATGCCGTAAGGGCGGAGAATTTCTTCAACCGCCGTCAGCCGTGGCGCCAAAGGCGGTGCGTCTTCGTCGAAGTTAATGAAGATAAAACCAAGCCAGAGTTCGACCTTGAAGTTGGGCAGGCCATACTCGCTCTTGTCGAAGTCACAGGTCTTGCTCATGGCGGGCGCCGTCGCGAGCGACCCGTCAAGACTGTAACTCCAGTGGTGATAAGGGCAAACGAAGCCGCGTGCATTGCCGTGGCCTTCGGAGACCAACATGGCGCGGTGCTGGCACACAGACGACATGGCGCGGATCACCCCGTCCTGGCCCCGCGCGACCAAAATCGGTTCATCGATGATCGACGTATTGAAGAAATCACCTGGGTTCGGGACCCAGTTTTCACGGCCGACGCACAGCCATTCGTGGTTGAAAACGGCCTCTTTCTCAAACGCATAGAAATCGTCGTCGGTGTAACACTCCGGCGGCAGGGTCTCTGCCTCAAGCGTGTCGACCGCCGAACTGTTGAGCGCGTCGAAAAACTGATCGTCGAGGACAAGCGAGGTTCTCATGTCTGTCTCTTTTCCATCGTTTGAGTCGTGCGTCTATGATCAAATGCTATGGCAGTTGCCCTCAGCGTTCTTGAATGGCCGTGCACAGGAGTTTGCGCCAACGGCCTATCCAGCGGCCAGCCCCGGCATCTCAAAGCCCCGTTCTTCGAGCCCGGCGATCAGCGCGTCGCTTTGCGCGTCAGTGAGTTCCACCAGCGGCGGCCGGACCCGGGCCCAGTCCTTAAGGCCTGCATAATGGGCCACGGCGCGCTTGAGGGCCGGGATCATCGGGAAGGTCTGCATATAGTCGCGAAAGGCGTTGAGCGCTTCTTGCTGCGCATCAGCATCATCCGCCTGCCAATTGGCATCAAGCGCCGCGATGGCGCCGGGGTTGATATTTGCCGTCGCCGAAATGCACCCGGCGCCGCCAGCCCGGCGGTTCATCAACAAATGCGTTTCGGTGCCTGAGAACACGGCAAAACCCGGAAACGACTCGATCATGGCGCCGGTATTGTCAAAGTCGCCGCCGCTATCCTTGATGCCGGCAACCGTATCCGGATAGGCCTTCAGCAACCGCTCGATCAGGCCAAGGGTGATCGGCACCTGAGCGACGGGCGGAATGTGATAGAGGTAGAGCTTCAGCCTCGTGTCACCCACTCGCTCGATCACCTCAGCGAAGGCACGGAACAGGCCTTCGTCGCTGACATTCTTGTAATAGAACGGCGGCAGCATCAGCACGCCGCCGCAGCTCTTGGACACCGCATGGGCGGTTAGCCGGACCGCATCCGGCAGCGCACAGGCGCCCGTTCCCGGCATCATGCGCAGCGGATCGATGCCGGCATCGACCAGCACGTCCAGCAGCTCGATTTTCTCATCCACCGACAAGGAATTGGCTTCGCTGTTGGTGCCGAAGACGGCGAGGCCGCAATTCTGGCCGAGCATCCAGCGGCACTGATCGGCAAGGCGCCTGCCATTGGGAGTCAGGTCTTCATTGAAGGGGGTCACAACCGGTGACAGCACCCCCTGGAAAGATTCAGGACCAGTCATCGATTGCCCATCTATCAAGTGCGGATTGATCAAAGCTGAAGCCAAGCCCCGGCGTGGTCGGCAGCAGCAGGTCACCGTCCTCATATTTGAGTTGCGTATCAACCAGGTTGCGGAAATTCAGCACCTGATCGTCAGGGAAGAACTCAACGAATTGCCCGTTGGGGTCAGCCGCCACCAGATGAACGTGCAGATCATGGAACCAGTGCGGACACATATTCACACCATAACTGGCAGCGGTTGCCGAAATCCGGCGATATTCGCTGATTCCGCCACAGACGGCCGCATCGGTCTGCAATATGGCCGCGCCCTGTTTGTCCAGCAGTTCCTTGTGGCGCCAGCGCCCGGCTTCAATCTCGCCCGTCGCGACCGGTACCATGGTGCGTTGGGCCAGGGCGGCATGATTATCGATGTCGTCGGGGCTAAACGGCTCTTCGATCCAATAGGGATCATACGGTTCGTACCGCGCCATATAGCGCAGCGCCGTCGGCAGATCGGACCAGGCATTGTTGGCGTCCAGCATCAACAATACATCCGGGCCAATCGCTTCGCGGGCGGCCGCGATGCGGTCTTCCTCGCCCTGCGGGTCCAGCCGGCCGATCTTCATTTTGACGGCCTTGAAGCCCAAAGCCACATAGGACGCCATCTCAGCACCCAGATCCTCCGGCGACTTGCCATCCAGATAGTAGCCGCCGCTGGCATAGGCAGGCACCCGGTCATCAGCATAGGCGCCGAGATACTTCCAGAGCGGCAAACCGGCGGCGCGTGCATTGCGATCCCAGAGCGCGACGTCAATAATGCTGAGCGCGCGCATCACCGAGCCGGTGCGCCCGTGCAGCAAGGCTTCCTGATACATCGCCTGCCAGTGGCCTTCGGTCCGATGCGGGTCTTCACCCACAAGCATGGGGGCAAAAAGGTCGCGTACAGCATGGGCGACCAGCGAGCCGCCCCGGCTGCCGCCATAGCAAAAGCCTATGCCTTTCAGACCATCAGACGTTCGCACACGGACGACCCCATAGTCGCGGGCGACAACGTCCCGGGTCGCGAAGGACGTGGGATTATCCAACGGCACGCGGATGGTGCGCGCCTCAACGGCGGTAATCTTATGAGTCATGGCCCCTCTTTAAGCCCGAACCCTATGCTTAACAACGCCATGCACTGGCTAATACCGTTTCGCAAAGCAATTGAACGTTTCATGCAAAGTCGGTGCATTTGCGGCATGCTACCTGTCGCATCTGATCATCAAACCCTGGAGAGGCCTGCGTGGAGAAGCAAACAGCGGACACTTTGATTACCGGTGCGACGATCGTCACCATGGATGCCGACCACACCGTCATCAAGAACGGTGCGCTTGCCATTGACGGCAACACCATTGTTGGCGTCGGCCCCGTGTCCGACGTGTGCGCGGCCTTTGTGTCGGCCAATATCGTGGATGGCAGCCGTTTTGTGATCACGCCGGGGATGGTGAATGCCCATATTCACATCACCGGCGACCCGCTGACACAGGCCCATATGCCGGACGATCTGGACGGCGAATTCAATGACAAGCTGCAGCGCTGGGTCATGCCGCGCTACATGGCACACACCCCGGCCGACGAACATCTGTCAGCGCAGATGGCAGCACTTTCCATGCTGCGGACCGGGACGACCTGTTTCATCGAAGCAGGCACCATCCGGTTTCTCGATGAGGTTGTCGATGGCCTGAACAGCATGGGCATGCGCGGCCGTGTCGGCATCTGGGTCGAAGGCCGGGCGTTTGACCCCGCAGAAGACCAAGCCGCGAAAATCGCTGATGCCATCAAGCTGATGGAAGACGAGGTTGCGCAATATCCTGCCAGCAACGGCGAACGTATCGCAGCCTGGCCCATTCTGGTTGGCCATTCCACCAACCCGGACGAGGTGTGGCTGGCGGCGAAAGAACTGGCTGATCAGCATAATCTGGGAATCTCTGCGCATATGAGCCCACGCGTTGCCGACCCGGACTGGTTCTTGAGCAATACCAACCGCCGGCCGCTGGAGCATCTGGCCGACATTGGTGTGCTGGGGCCCAATGTATCGCTGACCCACCTGGCCCAGATTGATGACAGCGAATTCGATATTCTGGTCGAAACCGGTACCAACGCCATCTGTTGCGCCCTGGCGGCGATGCGCGCATCCCAAGGCATTATCCCCAAGGGGTATTTCCCACGCATGGCGCGGTCCGGTGTCAAGATTATGCTGGGGTCTGATGGGTATGATTCCGACATGCTGCGGATCGGACAGCTGTTTTCAACAGCGTTCCGGGATGCCGAAGTTGATGTCAGCCTGTTTTCATCAGCCGAGATCATGTCGATGCTGACCAGCCGCGCCGCGCAAGCGCTTGGCATGGCCGATCAGATCGGTTCGCTGGAGGTGGGCAAGAAAGCCGACCTGGTGGCCCACGACACTGACCGACCGGAGTGGTCGCCGGTTCTGAACCCCATGAACCAACTGGTCTGGGCCGCCGATGGCCGAAGCGTCCATAGCGTATGGGTGGATGGCGAGCGTGTCGTAGAAAACTATCGCAGCACGATGGTGGATGAGGCGAAGCTCTATGCCGATGCGCAGCAAGCCGGCGAAGCGATCATTGAGCGCAGCAATCTGCCGGCGATGGAATAGCTTGCTCTAAGAGCCGTCACCCCAGACTTCGCGAGCCTTTTCATAGACGCCCTGATCGTAGGAAAACTCGATCGTGTTGCCGTCAGGGTCGTTCAGGAAACAGATATAGCCGACATGCTTCGGCATCTGCTGGGGACCCAGGGCGAGGCACCCGGATTCCTTACCCTTGGCAGCGATTTCGTCGACCTCTTCTTTCGAGGTAACCTCAATACCAATATGCGCGAAGGGCGCCAGGGTGGGGTGCTTGGCGGGCGCGAACGGGTCCTTACCTTCGAAAAATTGTGCCAGAACGAGGATAAACGGCTCTTCAGCCTGATTGGGATCGCCGAGCCAAACGCCCCGGCCAAACTTGTCTTCATTCTCTGCCAGGACTTCAAAAAACGTGTGCTTGGTGTACCAGGCAATAGACGCGTCAATATCGTTGACGTGCAAGGCCATATGAGTCCAACGCGGCCGTTTCGGGCCTATTGAATGGACGGCTTCTTCATCGGACATAGTTTAGTTCTCCAGGCCGGTCATCCGGCGGCAATGGCAATAATATCTCTTCCAGCCATCATGGTCAGTCTGATTCCAGGCGGCTTGGCCGGGCGCGCACGCAGTTTTGCGGTACGCGCCCAAGCCCAATGCCTAGAAAGTGACCTTGCCTGTGATCCGGAACTCCCGGCCACGGCCCGGGATAACCGCCACTTCCTCATAGACGCCCTGGAGCGGCTGGAAGTACTTCTCGTCGAACAGATTATCGATCGTCGCGATGATGCTGAACATGCCAAATTCAGCAAAGACGGAAAGCCGGAAGTTGAAGTAGTCCGGCAGCACGATGGCGTCACGGATTTTACCGCCGGTCTTCGATACATAGGTACCGCCGAAGGTGGCGCCGAACTGGCCCCAATCGAACTCGTCCGAGGTATAGGTGACGAACAGGGAGGCCACTGTTTCCGGAATAACGTTGCGGTCGTATCCACCGGCGAGTTCCGGCAAGCAGCTGGCATTAAGCGCTGCAAAAATACCGCCATAACCTTCTGCTGACGTCAGACCCGGCACATCCTGATGGGTTGGCGGAATAACGACGAACTCACCGCCATTGCCGAAACACGGACCTGGATCACTGATCTTGTATTCCTGAAGAGTAAGCGCGCCAGTAACACCCCAATTGTCGGTGACAACCCAGCGCATTTCAGCTTCAAAACCTTCACCGGTTTCAGTAAAGGGGTTGCCGACGGCATCAAGGACCGTCCGCTGCTGCCAATAGTAGGCCAATGAACCAACCAGAGTGCCATCCAACAGCGAGAACTTGATGCCACCTTCGATCAGCTCTGAATCCGCAAGCAATTCACCCGCGCTCACTGGTCCCGGCTGGAATCCACCATTGGAGTTTTGCAGCGGGCTCGACGCGTCCGCATAGGTGAAATACGGAACAATCGAGTCATTGATATTGTAACTCAGGCTCGCTGACCAGGAGAACGCATCCTGATTGGCTTTGAAGAGCGTATTGGCCAGCGCAGGATTGAAGATGGTTGCGCCCGTATCGATCGACTTGGCGCTATAATGATCGTAGCGGCCATTCAGCAGCAGGCTCAAATCGCCGAACTGGAAGTCCGTGACCAAGGCAACGCCCGTAAGATCGAAGCTTGAGTCAAAGTTACTGTCCCAACCGATGCCGATGCCGCCAGGTTCGTCAGTAAAGGGCGTGTCCAGAATGTCGTTGCCTGTGGCACCATTTACCAAGTCCTGCCGATCGATCACCAGATAGCCGGACAGGAAGTTCTCCCGCAGTTCGGAGTCATAGTGACGGTGATCAACTTGGGCATGGACATCGACTTCAAAGCCGTTGCCACCGTTGATGTTGAATTGATAGGCACCGCGAATCTCCCAGACGCTGACATCATGTTCAGCGGCAAATCCGGTTGACTGGCCGATTCTGGCCTCCAGATCGTCATAGAAAAATTCCAGGCTGAAAATCGACCCATCGCTGAACTCGTATTCCGCATCGAAATAGATCGCGTAGGTGTCGGAATCCTGTAGTTCATTGTCTTCCGTCAGCAACACTGTCCGGCGGTCAAGCTGGGCGGTCCCCACACCCTGATCCAGAACATAAGCGTCAGGCAGGAAGAAGAACCCAAAGTCAATCAACGTACGAATGTTTGACGTGCCAAAGAAGGTGCCGACGACCGCGTCGATTTCGTTCGGCGTCAAACGGCCATTGCCATCGAGATCCTGAAGGTCCGTGTCACGGCCGGTGATATAGGTGCCATTATCGATCAGGTCTTGGGTAACGCGGTTCCAACCAGGCGTTTGAAAATAGCCCTCAGAGTGATGGTACTGACCGCCGATTTCGACCCGGAAATTCTCCGAGAAGTCGTGGCTGAAAGAAGCCTGGACCAACTGATGTTCTGGTCGTCTGTTGCGATAGAAGCTCTTGGAGTCGTCTATTTCAGCATAGACGGAAACCGCAGTTTCGCGGCCGGCCATCAGGAAAGGTAGGTGCAGCTCGACAGAAGCGTTCTTCTTGCTGTAGCTGCCGCCGGTCAGCTCCACGCTGCCCGTCGGTCCGTCGTCAGCCGTCAGGCCAGCAGACCGCGCCGTCTTGGGATAGTAGTTCAGAAAACCGCCAATCCGTCCACCACCATAAATCGCGGGCGCCGGACCGCGAATGATCTCGACATGAGAGGTCGCGCCAACCGGTGTTGGGAAGAACCCATTGTTAACCGCACGCTTGAAGCCACGGAAATAATTGTCGCCGATCGACCCACGAACACTGATCGCGCCAGGAACACCAAAGAAACTGCCGCCAAATGTACCAGGTGTGGTCGTGATGAAGTCGTCGATATCTTCAATACCGTAACGGTCAATCGTCGTGTCAGTGACAATGCTGAATGACCGCGGTGTTTCTAATACCGAGCGATCAAGTCCAAACATTGAATCAGTCGCCTGGTCTTCCAAAAGGCCGACGGGGTCGGCAATGACCGTAATAGTCTCGGTGTTGGACGTATCTGTTGATGCGGGGGCCTCGTCACCCTGGGCCATTGCCTGTGAGGACATTGCACCAAAAAGCAGCGCTGCCATGGCAGGCGCAACCAATCGTTTAGCGGGGGCGGTTGTCATTCTTTAACTCCCTTAATCCTATTGCGAGGCCGGAAACGAAGTGTCCCGTTGGCCCCATACCAAAGCGTGCCATCGCTCCCCAAGTCAGCGGGTTGGCGACAACGTCTCTCCAGCACTTTTCTCCACACCGGGTATCCCTTTCTGGGATTTGTAGCTTATCCGGGCACTTTTCTTGCGGTTCTGATGCCGCTTAATCGATTAACGAATATTGCGGGGTTCTGTATTTGCTGTCAAGCAGACCAAGCCCCTGTCGTAATGCTTGGCTGGCTTGTGTGTCTTTCCTGCATCACGCATCGCGGGCCAAGCGGTCAATTCGCAGCGTGCAGCGATCCGCGTACGATCACGTCCGTCGCAAGCGACATATTCACCACCGGGGCCTCATCCCCCATGATCCGGCGGATCAACAGCGCTGACGCTTCCTTGCCCAGCGCCGTGAGCGGCTGGCGCACGGTGGCCAGCCCGGGAATTGAATGCCGTGCCCACAAAATATCATCGAAGCCAATGACCGAGACGTCCTCGGGAATATTGCGGCCCAATTCGTGCAATGCCCGCATGACGCCCAACGCGATAAAGTCGTTCCCACAGACAATCACCGTTGCGGCGTTGTCACGGAGCTTGGCCTGTGTCGCGTCTGAAAGCGTAATCGTGAACGGGTTCTCAACTTCCCAGTCAATAACAGCGCGGTCGCCGATGCGCTCGACAAAGCCCTGGCGGCGCTGGCGTGCTCGCGATAATGACTGGGGGCCCGCGACAATCGCAATATGACTATGGCCTAATGCCAAGACTTGGTCTGCAACCAGCGCGCCGCCTGCATAGTGATCCGATGAGATCGTGTCATAATTGGGCAACGGCCGGTCGACCACGACGATGGGCACATCGCCCCGAAACTCTTCCAGGCTGTCATGTTCAGTCGCCGGGCACCAGACGATCCCTTCAACGCCCCGGCGGATGAGGTCGTCTGCACTATCGCGCTCAGTTTCCACGGTGCCTTCAGAATCAACCAGAAAAACCGCATAACCTGCTTCACGCGCCGCGCTCTGAACCGCCTGCGCGAGTTCAGGAAAAAACGGGTTGCTGAGATCAGGCAGGATCAGGCCGATGCTGAGTGTCTGGCCGGTCCGGGTCGCGCGCGCCACATGATTGACCCGGTAACCAACAGCCTTTGCGGTGTCGCGCACCCGTTTTTGAACCGCCGCGCTGACAGACCCAGTACCGTTCAGAACATAGGATACCGTGGCTGCAGAGACCCCGGCCTCGCGCGCAATATCCTGAAGTGTTGGTCGATTTCGGCGCTGCGTCTTTTTCATGTGTTTGTTGGCGCTTCCCAAATATCCCCGCCCCATCTTGGTGTTTGATGGGTTGTCGCGCCCAATCGGCGCCCGCAGAAAGACTTAAACGTTTAAACTTTTTACCTGCGTGGTACAAGATGGCGAAACATGGGAAGGAGTGGACCGCCATGCGCATTGCCGTGGTCGGCAGCATCAATACTGACCTCACCATCCGCGTGCCCCACATCGCTGCGCGGAACGAGACTGTTGTGGGAACCGGCAATTTCGTCATCGCGCAGGGCGGTAAGGGCGCCAATCAAGCCGTCGCGGCCGCAGCAGCGGGCGGCGATGTCGCGATGATCGGTATGGTTGGTGATGATGGGTTCGGAGCCGATGCGATTGCCAGCATTGAAGCGGCCGGCGTCAATTGCGACCACATCGTCCGGTCCGGCAACCATTCCACTGGTCTGGCGTCGATCCTGGTCGACGAAAATGGCGACAATGCCATTGCCGTCGCACCGGGCGCTAATGATGGCGTAACCCCTGCGATGATCGAACGGTCAGAAAGCATCATCCGCGATGCCGGCATTCTGGTGGTGCAGCTTGAAATACCCAATGACCCCGTTAACGCTGCGGTTCGTATCGCAAAGCGGCATGACACGAAGGTCATTCTAAATCCGGCGCCCGCCCGGCCTGAAGGGCTGGACTGTCTTGCCAGCGTCGATTTTGTCACACCCAATGAGCCGGAAGCGCTGGCCCTGACCGGTGTCTCAACCGATGCCACTGGCGGGCCTGCAGAGATTGCCGGTGCCCTGATGGCCAAGGGTATCGACCATGTCGCACTGACGCTGGGTGCCCGCGGATGTTTTATTGCACAGCGTGATATGACCAAAGCGATTGACGCGCCGGTTGTAGAGTCCGTCGACACCACCGGGGCCGGCGACGCATTTACCGGGTTTCTAGCCGCATCGCTTGCCAAGGGGCTAGGGTTTGAACAGGCCTCGCAGATTGCCGTTGCGGCTGCGTCCTTGTCGGTCACCCGTGAGGGCGCGCGGACGAACCTGCCAACATGGGACGAGGTCGAAGCGTTTCAGAACGGCTAAACGCCTGCGTTTTCGCTCTGGTCCGCCTTCACCGGCGGCTTCATCAAGATCGACGCGATCAAGACAAGGCACAAGACGCCTGCATAGACCAGGAACAGTCCACCAAAGCTGCCGAATGTGTCGCCAAAGTAACCACCGAGGATCGGCCCGGCTGCCGCCACGCTGGTGAGAAGGTGAAGCGTGCCGAAGAGCTCGGGATTGTTGTCCGGTCCGAAATAGTTCAGCAGCAGGACCGCTGTTGCAAATAGGCACATGCCGTAGCCAAACCCTTCACCGATAGCAAATATCGCAATGGTTACGGGATCATCGGCATAAGCCAGCGCAATCATACCAACCACTTCTGCTGCAAGGGCAGCAACCAACAGCCACTTCGGATCGATCTTAGTCGCCAACGCGCCGCCAAGCGCCCGGGCCAGCGAGTTGACCGCCTGATGCGCGCTCAACGCGCCGGCAGCGAAAGCGATAGAGACGCCCATATTGCCCATATGCGTTGCCGCCCATGAGTTCATGGTAACCGCCGCAAACAGCGTTACCGTCATCGCAATGCTAATGATCGCGAACTGCGGCGTACGGACGGCATCCCGGAAGGTCCAGCTAACCTTCGTCCGGTAGACGCGGGCAGATAGTTTTTCTTCCTTGGGCGGTGTGCCCCCCTCGTCATCATAGCCAGCGGGCATATTGCGAATCAGAAGCGCGGCACCAACGGACAGTACGACGACGGATACGCACATCACCCACCAGTGATATCGCCAGGACTCTGTCAGTGCGACGATGGCCGGCACCATGCTCGGCCCGATAATGCCGCCCAGGCCGCCAATGGTAAAATAGGCCCCGATGGCGAAGGACTGCCGGTCCGGCACCCAGCGGTTGATCACATAAATGCCGGGAACAGATGCCAGCTGCGTATAGCCTAGACCCGCCAGTCCGGCACCAATCAGATAAGGGTAGAGCCCCTGGGTTGTCGCCAGCAGGCCGAACCCCAACCCCATCGCGGCGCCGCCGGTGAGAAATGTTCCCTTGATGCCGATTTTCCGAATCGTCCAGGCGGGCAACTGCCCTGCAAGACCGACCATTAACGCCAGGATCGTAAAGCCGAGTCCTGCTTGCGTGTAATCGAGCCCAAGCTCCTCCACCATGAACGGAAAGACCACGCCCAGCGACGTAAAAGTCGAGGCAGTGATGAAAAGGAAAAGCGCGCTGACAATGCCAAAGGGAATCCAGCGATAATAGCCTGGAGACGCATCGCTCATATGATTTGGCCAAGAAGCATGCGTCCCCACTCTAACTGTGCCATGGTGCATGCCTCCTCAATCGGTGTTTCGTCTGATGAAACGTCATTTGGTCTAGCGATACGCTAACCTGTTTGCTACGGTCGGTCAATTGGCCGTCATCCCCTATGATAGAAATCAGTAGGATGCAGGAGCAAAGGTGAATATCGCGACTCATATGATGCGAGCCGGTGGTGCATTTGCCGAGCGCCCCGCCGTTGCGGTCGGTGGCCGGACCATCCAAACCTATGGCGCCACAGCAGATCGGACGGCGCGGTTGGCTGGCGCCATGCGCAGCAAATTGGGGCTGCGGCCCGGTGACCGGGTGGCGCTGGCCCTGAAAAATTGCCCGGAATATGTCGAGCTGCTTTATGCCTGCTGGCATGCCGGGCTGGTTGCGGTGCCCATCAACGCCAAACTGCACCAGACGGAATTCGCGTTCATCCTGAAGAACAGCGCCGCTCGTGCCTGTTTTGCCACCACCGACCTTATCGACACAATCGCCCCGCTTGCTAGCGATCCATTGCATACCGTGATCGAGGTTGGCAGCCGGGACTATGACCGGCTATTGCGGACAGAGCCGATGCCGCTTGTCGCGCAGGCGCCGACGGACCCGGCCTGGCTTTTCTATACCAGCGGCACGACAGGCCAGCCGAAAGGCGCCGTGTTGAGCCACCGCAATCTGCTCGCCATGTCATGGTGTTATTTCGCTGACGTCGACCAGCAAAGCCCTTGGAACACCATTTTGCACGCAGCGCCGATGAGCCACGGGTCCGGTCTTTACGGACTGGCACATGTGATGCAGGGCAGCTGTCATGTCATTCCCGAGTCCGGTGGATTTGATCCAACGGAAATTTTTGACCTGATCGAAAGCTGGAACGACGCAGCCTTCTTTGCCGCCCCCACCATGGTGAAACGCCTGATCGAGCATCCGCAAGACCGCGACACCAGCAACCTGAAGACCATCATTTATGGTGGCGGGCCCATGTATGTGGAGGACTGCCTGGCCGGTCTCGACCGGTTTGGCCCTAAGCTGGCCCAGCTCTATGGCCAGGGCGAAAGCCCTATGACTATTACCGCGCTGAGCGCGGCGATGCATGCTGACAAAACCCATCCCAGATGGCTGGATCGTCTGGCCTCTGTCGGGATTCCGCAAAGCGCGGTCGAGGTTCGTGTCACCGATGCCGACGACAACACTTTGCCGCCCGGCGAGGTTGGCGAAATCCTCGTGCGCGGCGATACGGTCATGAATGGCTATTGGCAGAATGAGGCGGCCACCGCCGAAACGCTTCGCGGCGGCTGGCTGCATACCGGCGATTTCGGCGTGTTCGATGAGGACGGATTTTTGACCCTAAAAGACCGCTCAAAAGACCTGATCATTTCCGGCGGCACCAATATCTACCCCCGCGAAGTCGAAGAAGTGCTGGTTCAGCACCCCGACATTGCCGAAGTCGCTGTGATCGGCCGGCCGGACCGGGAATGGGGAGAAAGCGTCGTCGCCTATCTGGTGGCCCGGGACGGGACCGAACCAGACACATCTGCATTGGACACTTACTGCATCGAACATATGGCCCGCTTCAAACGGCCAAAAGATTATCGGTTTGTCGAAGCGTTACCGAAAAACAATTACGGCAAGGTGGTCAAGAAAGACCTGCGGACGCTCGACAGCGAAAGCTAGAGCAAAACCAATAGATTAGATCATCTTTATCTGTTGAGCTGGAACGCCATCTGCTTCCAACTCAACAGATAAAGATGATCTAGTCCTCATCAAAGGCGATGCCGGTGGTGTAGGGCGCCCATTTGGCGATTTCCGCCTGCATCGATCCCAGCTTGTCACCAGCATAGTAAAGTGCGTCCGAGCCGAGCAAGAAGTGCATCGGCGGATTTTCCGATTCGACCATCTTGAGAATAGCCTGTGCGGCTTTCGCCGGATCGCCGTTCTCCCGGGACGTCGCATCCTCAAGCGTGCGCAGAGCATCCCGGGCGGCACCGTCATAGTCTTCAATTTGCCGCGCGGCCGTGACCAATGACCGGCCGGCAAAATCTGTCCGCAGTGCCCCAGGCTCCACATTCGTGACCTTAATCCCCAGTTCGGCAACCTCCTTGGCCAGATTTTGCCCGAACCCTTCCAGGGCATATTTGCTGGCGCCATAGACGCCGGTGCCCGCCCAGGGGGCCAGCCCGCTGACGGAACTGATGTTGAGAATATGCCCGGCGCGGCGCTTGCGCATGGATGGCAGCACAGCCTGGGTCACGGCAATGGCGCCAAACACGTTGACAGCAAATTGCTGGCGAATTTCGTCCAGGCTCGCCTCTTCAATGGCCCCTACCAGACCATAACCGGCATTGTTGACCAGCACATCAATGCCGCCGGTTTGCGATAGCGCATCGCTGACGACCTGAGTGATGGCCGCATCATCCGTCACATCAAGAATGTGACCGAAGGCACGGTCAGCGGCCAGCGCTTCAAAACGCTCAATGTCTTCGGCCTTGCGGGCCGTGCCGACGACAATATCGCCCTGCGCCAGCGCTGCTTCAGCCAACGCACGGCCAAGGCCGGAGCTGATGCCGGTAACGAACCAGCATCGTTTTGGACTATCACTCATGGGTCTCACCGCGATCAAAAGAACTTTGGAAGGTTGCCAATGTGCGGACCAACTTCGCTATCTTCTTGCCCGGTCACGCCCGTTTCATTGTGTGGGGTCAACGGCCCCGATAACCGAGGCGAGACGAGACATTGCGCGCTGCATCGGTGACCGCATCAATGAAAGCCGTGTCGGGATCCGGGGTCAAAAACTGAACCGACCCGACAATATTGATCGTGCCGGCCAGCGCGCCGGTGCCGTCGAAAACGGGCGCGGAAAGAGCGTTAATACCGATCAGTGCTTCCTCCGGCGCGACAGCCCAGCCCTGGTGACGCACCCGGTCAACTTCCGCACGGAGCGTATCGATGTCGGTATTCGTGTTGTCCGTCCATTGCCGCCGTTCACCGCCCTCGACGACTTGCCAAAGATCCGGCGCGCCAAAGGCCAGCGCGACCTTGCCCTGCGCTGACGAGTGAAAATCGAAAATCGCACCAGGGCGGCTGGTGATTTCGATTTCCGACCGGTGCCGCAGAATATCCAGGACACGCACCCCCGTCGCCTCAACCTGACCAATAGTGACGGTCTGGGCGACCCGCTCATAGAGCACCTGCATTTCACGACGGGCTTCGGCCAGAAAGTTGACCTGTTCGGCGATCGCCTGACCAATATGGAACAGGCTGAGCGTCAGCTGATACCGCTCTGTTTCCGGATCCTGCGAGACATATCCCCGGTCAACCAGTGTGCGCAGATGGCGATAGATGCGGGGTTTGGTACGGCCGATGCCGCGCGCCAGATCGCTGACCCCAATAGGCCCATTGGACCTCGACATGAACTCGATAATGTCGAGCGCGGTAACAACAGACTGAATGGAGTCCTTGTCTGGCATGGCGTTAGTCCAAAGCCGACTTGAATGCGTCGGTCATGGTGCGCGCGGCGCCCTTAAGCAAAGATTGATCCGTGCCGATGATGAAAAAACTGACGCCCTTACGGCGAAACGCAGGCACATCCTGTGCGTTGGGTAGAAACATACCCGACGGCCTGCCACCAGCCGACGCTGCAGCGCAAATGGTCTCAACCGCCTCACCGACGGCAGGATCTGCAATAGCGTCAACGCCCAGGGAAACGGAGAGGTCGGCGCGGCCAATCAAAAGCGCGTCGATGGAGTCGATAGTGGTGATTTCAGCAACCTGGGGCACGGCTTCTGCGTCTTCAATCTGGCCGATCACGATGACCGCATCATCGCTGGCTGCACGATAGTCTGCCGCTGGCATGACGCCATAACCGCCGGACCGGCCAGACGGCGAAAAGCCGCGACGTCCGCCGCGATAGCGCGTGGCGGCAACGGCGCGTTCAGCGTCTTCTGCGCTGCAAATGTGCGGAACGATAATCCCCGCCGCGCCCAGATCGAGCACCTGAAGGATCATTTCCGATTCGGCCGACGGCACACGGACCAAGACCGGCGTGCCGCTCGCGTGACCGGCAAGGATGCAGCGGTCGACCGCTGAGAAGTCAAAGGGCGCGTGCTCAGCATCCAGCGCCACAAAATCGACGCCGGAACCCGCGACAATTTCGACGGCCTGAACGGCAGGGGTCTTAACGAAGACGCCGACGACCGGCTCGCCCGCACGAATCCGGTCTTTCAGCGCATTGTGTTCTGCGAATCGCGCCATTTCGCGATCTACCTCTAGTCTTCCAGATCCGGCGCCTGATACTCGACCAGGTGTTTGTAGTCCTGCCGGATCGGCGAAAAGACGTCGAGGTTGAGCACCGTCTCGTCTCCGATGGGCTCACCATAATGTTCCACGCTGGGGGGAATGCGGATCAGGCTGCCGGGTCCGCCTTCGATGACATCGTCGCCAACCACAAACCGCATCTGACCCTGGACGATATAAACGACCTGTTCAAACGGGTGGCTGTGCGGGTTCACTTCCATGCCCGGCTCCAGCCAGTTCATCACCAGCAATACATCATCGCCGCGAAACCCGGCACGGCTCACACCCGGACGGACATCTTCTTTCTCCAAGGTGTCCCAATTGTAGAGTTTGGCTTTTTGCGGCATCTGATTCTCCTGGTTCGTCGCAGAGTAGGGTGGTCCGAATGTTCAAGGCACAACTAGAATCGTCACCCCGGCGTAGGCCGGGGTCCAGCAAAACCGCTGAACTGGATTCCGGCCTTCGCCGGAATGACATCTAAAGGTGTGCAGTCAACGAACCTCATGTGTTGGCCTTAGCGTCAGTGCGCCCACCGGTGCGGCGATAGTCACGCGGCGATGTGCCGTACTGATTGCGAAAGGTCCGGCTGAAATGCGCCGAGCCATTAAAGCCCCAGCGAAAGCAAATCTCCGATATCGATAACTGCGCATGCAGCGGGCTGATCAGGTCGGAGCGGCACCGTTCCAGCCGCCTCGTCCGGACATAGTTGGTGAAGGTATTGCCGGTGGCCGTGAACAGCTTTTGCATATAGCGCAGGGAGACCCCGTGCTCTTCGGCGACCTTCGCCGGCGTCAAATCCGGATCGCTGAGCATGGTTTCAATCGTCTGGCAGATGCGGTGCAAATGCGCGGTGCGCGCCCCTTCGGCACCGCCAAGGCCAAACACGGTTTTCTGATCCGCCAGGCTAGTGATCAACATCTCGGTCAGCGCCAGTTCAATGGCGCGCAGTTCCTCGGCATCAATATCGCCCAGCACGCGGGCAATAGACCTGAGCAAATCAGCAAAGATGCGCCGGATGCCTGACCGGCCGGAAAAATGACCCATCTGCAACGACAGTGGAGCGATCAGTCGGGGGCTCAAGGCAACGCGCGGCACGCGCACAAACAGCATCCGGAATTCAGTCAGGCAGGTCAGCGTTGCATCTTCGCGCGACGGACCAAAAATCACATCACCCGGCGCGACCTCGAACCGTTTGTCCTCAGCACTCAGAACCGCCTGACCCTCAATCATCAGCGCCAGCCAGATCGCGGCTTCCTGATCCGGATATTTGCCAGAGATTTCCTGCGCCTCTGATTCAATGACCGAGAATTCGATCCCCATGGGCGAGACAATGCACTGCAGCTTGCCTTGCAGGGTCTTGCCTTCAGGCACCGTCGCCGGGGGCAGGCAAACACGGCCAAGCGCGTCGCGCCAGGCTTCGCCGCGCGCATCCTCGTCAAAGGCTTCAGTTGTGAAGTGCCACGCTTCCATGGTCCCCTCATGACCTTATCAGAGCTTGTGCGCCTATGTGCAAAAACCAGCCAATCCAGCGCGTTGACGTGCCTGATATGATCCCCTATCGTATCGCTAGTATAAATACTGTTTCGACAAACGAAACAAAAATCGACGGCGGTCTATGCCGAAAATGCGGGAATAAGAGTCGTGACGAAATATGCACTGGCTGTCGATATCGGCGGCACCTTCACCGATGTGGTTCTGATTTCTAGCGACAATCAGGGCTGGACCGACAAGACGCTGACCACCCATCACGATCTGCTGGAGGGCTTTTTCCGCGCGACAGATCTGGTGCTCGGCCGTGCTGGCATCACGCTTGATCAAGTGGGTGACGTGGTCACCCATGCCACCACGGTCGTCACCAATGTGCTGATTGAGCGTAAGGGTCCGCCGACGGCTATGATCGTCACCGAAGGGTTCCGCGACGTACTCTATATTCGCGACGAGCATCGCTACGACATGTTCGACCCGCAGATCGAATATGCCGAGCCGCTGATCACCCGGGACCTGACATGGGGCGTGGATGAACGCGCCTATGCCGATGGGTCGGTCGGTAAAGGCGTCGACGCGAAAGCCGTTCACGCCATTGCTGGCGAGTTGAAAGCCAAAGGCATTTCTTCGGTCGCCGTGTGCCTGCTGAACAGTTACCGCAACCCGGCCAATGAACGGGCGGTGCGCGATGCGCTTAACGAGGCCGCGCCGGAAATCTTCGTCACCCTGTCCAGCGATGTCGCGCCGCAGATGCGCGAATATCTGCGGGCCAGCACGGCCGCGCTCAATGCCTATACGGTACCGCTGGCCAAGCCCTATCTCGATGCGCTGATTGCCAGGATGCAGGACGGGGGGTTGGACAGTGAACCACTGATCATGCTGTCAAATGGGGGTGTGGTCGGCGCGCGTGTCGCCGGCACCTACCCTGTGCGGATGATCGAATCCGGGCCTGCGGCCGGTGCTTTGGTGGCGGGATACATTGCCCGGCAATATGGCCTGGATAATCTGATTTCCTTCGACATGGGCGGCACCACGGCCAAGGCCTGCCTGATTCAGGATGGTGAACCCCTGGTGGTCGGCGACTTCGAAGTCGACCGACGCTATCGCTTCAAGCCCGGCAGCGGCATGCCGATTACCGTGCCCTCCATCGACATGATCGAGATCGGCGCCGGTGGCGGCTCCATCGCCCGGGTCGACGCGCTTGGCCTTTTGAAAGTCGGCCCGGACAGCGCCGGCTCCAACCCCGGCCCGGCGTGCTATGGCCGTGGCGGCGTGCAGCCCTGTGTCACCGATGCCGATGTGGTGTTGGGCATTCTTGACCCGGACAATTTCCTGGGCGGCGACATGAAGCTCGACCGGTCGGCATCAGAAAAAGCGGTCAATACACTGGCCGAGGCATTGGACGTATCCATGCAGGATGCCGCCTATGGCATTTTCAGTGTGGTGGGTGAGTCCATGGCAGCGGCCGCGCGCGCGCATGCCACCGACCGCGGCGTCAACTATCGCGGCATGCCACTACTGGCATTCGGTGGTGCCGGTCCGGTTCATGCCTGCTACGTCGCCGAACAACTCGACAGCAATCAGGTGATCTATCCGCCGATGGCCAGCGTTCTCAGCGCTTATGGCACACTGGTGACGCCGGTCCGCCTTGACCTGGCCCGCGGTGGCCTTAGCCGCCTTGGTGATCTGGATTGGGACAGCACCTCGGTTCTGATCGATGACATGCTGTCGGAAGGCGAATCAGCGCTGCTTGAAGCCGGGCTACCGAAAGACTCCATCGCCTTTGGGTTCGGTGCCGACCTCCGCTATTTCGGCCAGCAAAACGAAGTGACCATTACTCTGGACGCCGACCCGCGGGATGCGAAGAACATCGATGATCTGCGGGCAAAATTCGAAGCCGGGTACGAAACCCTCTATGGGGTTCGGCTGGACGACATGGATGTTGAAGTGGTTACCTGGCGGGTGACGGCGCATGGCGGTGATACGAACCGAACGGCAGTTGCCGATGTGGCCTCCGACCCAACCAACCCCAAGGGCAGCCGCCCGGTCTATCTGGGACAATCCAACGCGGACGTGCCGGTCTATGACCGCAAGGCACTGGCCGTCGGACAGGAAGTGGCCGGCCCGGTGATCGTCGAAGAACGCGAAACCACGGCCTTTATCCTGCCCGGCTGGACCTTTACCGTGCATCAGGATGGCAGCCTGATCGCCAATCGCGACGCCTAGGAGAAGACAGATGGACGGCATCGAACTGGAAATCATGTGGAGCAACCTGATCAGCATCGTCAGCGAACAGGCGCAGGCGCTGCAGCGGATTGCCTTCAGTCCCATCGTCCGCGAAGCAGGCGACCTGGCAACGGCGCTGTTTGATGCAGACGCCCGCATGGTTGCCCAAGCGGTGACCGGTACGCCGGGCCACATCAACTCTTTAGGCGCCGCAGCGGCTCAACTGGTCAAAGTCGTTCCGCCCGAACAACTGGTCCCCGGTGACGTGCTGATCACCAATGATCCATGGCTCTCTGCTGGACACTTCTTTGACATCACAGTCCTGACCCCGATTTTCCGGGGCGACACGCTGATCGGTTATGCGGGCTCAACGATCCACCATACCGACATTGGCGGCTATGGCATCGGCGCCGGCGCCCGGGATATCCACGAAGAGGGCCTTTGGATTCCCGTCATGAAGCTCTATGAGGGCGGCGAGCCCAACGAGACGCTACACGCGATCATCCGCCGCAATGTGCGCACGCCGGACGCGATTTTCGGCGATCTGGCCGCGCAAGTGTCGAGCGGTAAGATGGGCGGTGAGCGTCTCAACGCCATGTGCGACCGCTATGGCCTTGATGACATTCAGCAGCTATCGCATGAGATCATTTCCCGCTCTGAAGACGCCACACGGGCCGACATCCGCAAACTGCCCGGCGGAACCTTCCACGGTGAAACCACGTTCGACGTGCCGGGCGGTGACCTGATCACTTTGAAGACCGCGGTCACCATCGACAACAATGCCGGCGATATCACCATCGATTTCGAAGGCAGTTCAGGTCCCAGCCCCCACGGCATCAATGTGGTGATGGCCTATACCCACGCCTATGCCACCTTTGCCATTCGCAGCATGCTGAACCCGGACTTGCCGAACAATTTCGGCAGCCTGTCGCCGATCAAGGTCGAAGCGCCGGAAGAATGCATCATCAATGCGCAATATCCCTCGCCCTGCAACGCGCGCCACGTGGTGGGCATGTATGTGCCATTCCCGATTCTAAAGGCCCTGGCTCAGGTGGTGCCCGACCGGGTTCTGGCCGAGGGCTCCGGCGCGGTCTGGACGATTCAGATCCAAGGCCGTGACGAAGCGGGCAAGCCTTTCACCAGTTCCATGTTCAATTATTCCGGTGGCATGGGTGCCCGCGCAACCAAGCCCGGCCTGTCAGCCACCTGTTATCCAACAGGTGTGGCGGCAGTGCCGGTTGAAGTGCTGGAAGCCTCCATCCCCATCGAGTTCACCTGCAAGGAACTGGTTGCGGGCACCGGGGGGGCAGGCGCACAGGCCGGCGGCGATGGCCAGAAGATCGGGTTTAAAATGCGCACCGGCCAAGAGTGGCTGTTGAACGCGATCCCCAGCCGGTTGAACACCCAGCCGGAAGGCTTGGACGGCGGTGAACCGGGCGCGCAAGGCGCCTTCCTGATCAACGGTGAACCCAGCCTGGAAGCAAAAAAACGCGCCATGGGCGCTGAGGACCAGGTGATCATGCAAACACCCGGTGGCGGGGGTTATGGGGCGGCCAACTAGATAAGGCTTCTGTCTAACGCCGTCATTGCGAGCCGGCCAACGGGCGGCGCGGCAATCCATCTACATGAAGCGTACAATACGGCAGTGGATTGCTTCGTCGCGAGGCTCCTCGCAATGACGAACGGTGCGGTCGTTAAACCTTATCAAACGCCATCGGAATTTCATTCAGCGCCCGCATCCACATACCGTGCATCCGGCTGTATTCCTGCTGATCGTCAACCGGCCGGATGTTCTTCAGGCGCGAGAACAGAATGTCCCAGGCGCACATCTGCTCGAAACGGCTGAGCGACGCACCCGGGCAATGATGCTCGCCCATGGCGAAGGCGAAATGCCGGCCCGCATTCTTGCGGTCGAGTTTGGGCACGCCGGGATCCGGGAATTGGCGCGGATCGCGGTTGCCAGCGCCGAAGCGGATGCTCAGCGTCGACCCTTTCGGGACTTTCACGCCGCCGATTTCTGAGTCTTCGGTGACGTAGCGATACATGCCCTGGGTCGGCGATTCGACGCGCAGCACCTCTTCAACAAAGCTGCGGACCTGCGACTGATCCTGTTCGAGCTGACGGGCAATCTCGGGAAACTGGAACAACAGGTAAAGCCCGTTGGAGAGCGCGAAGGTCGTGGTTTCATTGCCACCGATCAGCAAATGATCGGTAACGCCGATAATCTCTTCATCCTTCAGCGGGCGATGCTTGTCCAGTTCAACATCGAAGATTTCGATCTGTGTCAGCCGCGTGATGATGTCGTCCTTCGGGTTCTTTTTCTTCTCCTGCATCGTCTCGTAGATGTAGTGCTGCAGTTCGACATGCTTTTCGACCGCCCATTTTTCGTCTTCGAGGCTTAGACCGCGGGAGAACGGCCAGACCCAGGCAAAGGACCACTCTTTCAGCTTGGGCAGGTCCATGCGCGGGAAGCCGAGCAGTTCGGCAATCACCAGCATGGGCAGCGGGTCGGAGAAGTCTTTAATAAACTCGCACTGGCCGTCATCGATCCATTGATCGATCAGCTCGTTCACCGTCTTGCGGATGAACGGCTCCTGCTTTTTAACCTCGGTCATGGTCAGCGCCGGGTCTACCAGGTCCCGGTAGTGCTTGTGCTTCGGCAGGTTCTCGCCCAGCGGCGTGTAACGGCGCCAGCCCTTCTCTTCATAGATGGCGCGGGCCTCATCATGCTTGATCAGCGGCTCGTTCTGTTGGACGTCGGCAGCGGTGGTGAACTTTTCCGGCTGACGCAATACCTCTTCGATGTCGTCATAGCGGGTCAGCACATACATGCCGATCTGTTCCATGAAATAGGCCGGCGATTCCTCGCGGATCACGTCATAGGCGTCGAACCAGTTTTCCTGGACCTTGGGGTCCATGAAATCGATTTCCGCCGCCGAGCTGAATGGGCAGCCTGAAGCTTCCTTGTTCATCTGAGTTCTCCCGATCCCCGAATCCGCGTTAAAGTCACGCGTGAAGGTATTGTAGCGTCAACGGGCGCAGGGATGCAATGATTGCTCCGATTAATGGCTATCCATCGAACTACCACCAGAAATCGTGATTCGCCAATTGGCCGCACCCGGGCCATACTGCAATTAGATATTGTAGACGAGGTATGCTCTTGAAAATCTTCCTTTCTCAGGGCAAGCAGCCAAAGTGAGAAAACCTTCGACCTATAGTTGCAGACTCAATCGCAATCAATTTTTGAAAATAGGGCGCATTTGCGTCCAAAAAGGGGAACGTAATGGACCCGATAACCGCAGATGAGATTATTGAATTAACCCTTCGCAATGGAAACGAAAGTATATCCAAGATTTTCGACGCCGATGTGTTGATATTGTCTACTCCAATGTTACCTGGCGTAGACGATGTCGTACGCGCTGCAATTGAGGAGCTTCAGGACGAAAATCCGAATACAAATAACATTGCGATCATTCTTGAAACACCTGGAGGTTACATTGAAGTCGTTGAGCGCATTGTCGCAGTACTTAGAAGACACTATACGGAAGTTAAATTTGTAATTCCAAGCTTTGCCTACTCCGCCGGGACAGTATTAGCGCTATCAGGCGATGAAATATATATGGACTATTACTCCGTACTAGGACCCATTGACCCCCAATTTCAAACTGATAGCGGCGATCCAGTGCCAGGAATGGGCTACCTAGCCAAATATAGAGATCTCGTAGACAAAATTAATAATGTGGATACTGGTAAGGAGGCCTCCGTCCGCGCTGAACTAGCGTTCCTGATACAAAAGTTCGACCCCGCGAAGCTATTCCACATCGAACAATCAATACAGCACGCTGAAGCGCTTCTGAAAGACTGGCTACCCAAGTACAAATTCAGAAACTGGAAGATGACTAAGAGCCGCGGAGTCAAAGTATCTGAACAGTACAAAGAAGATAGGGCCAGTCAAATTGCAGAAAAACTAGGAGATGCAGAGCATTGGCATTCACATGGCCGCGGTATTTCTATGAAGGAATTAGCGGGCGACGACATTGGATTACAGATCGAGGATTTTGGTGCAGACCCACAAATGAGCGCTGGAATTCGCCACTATTTTGGCTTATTTAACGATTACACTCAGAAATTAGGAGCCCAGAGTGCTGCGCACACGCGCCTGGGACTTAGGAGAATCCAGTGAATTACAAGCGAGAGAAAGAGCTATTGCTGGAGAAACTGTTCAGGTTTCCTGAGCTTGCCGCGATTTTAGAAACAGATGTAATGGTCAGCGAAAATGCTGGCAGCAAGGAATCTGAAGAGAACTTTAGAATGCCTTATACCAGTCCACCTCTTCGGACTGGAACAAAGTGGAATATGAGCAAGTCCGTCTAGGAACTAAATCACCGCCCCTCAAACACTGGTTTTTCCTTGGCCATGAAGGCGCGGCGGGCGTTCTTGAAGTCGTCACTGTCCATGCAGTCGGCGACAGCGGATTGCGGTCCTGACATATCGCGCTCGCCGTCGGGCTTGACCAGCTCCGCCACTGATAGTTTGGCAGCGCGGATCGTCAGCGGCGCATTCTGCGCGATGGTTTCGGCGATGGCGCGCACCTCTGGTTCCAGATCACTGTCGCCATAGACCCGGTTCACCAACCCCAGCTCATAGGCTTCAGCGGCGCTGTAACGCCGGGCGGTGAAGAGAATTTCCTTGGTACGGGACGGGCCAATGATATCGGTCAGGAACTTCACGTAGTCCGGGCTATAGCCCACCCCCAACCGTGCCGCAGGCACCGAAAAGCGTGACCGTTCACTACAAAACCGCAAATCGCAGCAAGTAGCGAGCGCGACGCCACCGCCAAAACAAATCCCGTCGATCATGGCGATGGTCGGCTTTTCCACATCGCGCAGGGCAAAGAACATGCGGTTGGTCATATCGCTGTAGCGGGCCGCATCATCGGCATTGCCGCGCTTGGCATCGAACTCGGAGATATCGGCGCCGGAGACAAACGCCTTACCGCCTGACCCGGTGACGATCAACACCCGCTCGCTACTGTTCGCAGCGAAGTCCTCGATCACCGCGTGTGCCGCCTGGGTCATCTCGAGCGACATGGCGTTGTGCTTGTCCGGCCGGTTGAAGATCAGCCAGCGGATCGGTCCTTCGCTCCTGGAAAGAATATCGTCGGTCATTTGGCTCCCTTTCTGATGCGGGGCTTAAAGAACATTGCGGCGGCGCAGCTCAGCAATCTCGTCAGCGCTGAAACCCAGCTTGCTGAGCACATCATCCGTATCGGCCCCGAGCTCCGGTGTCGCCGAGGCAATATGGCTGGGCGTGCGGTTCATGCTAATCGCCTGGGCCAGCAGGCTGATCGGGCCGAGCGACGGCGACTCGACCGCCTCCGCGATGCCTAGGTGCTGAACCTGTTCATCGGCGAAGGCCTCATCGATGCCGTAGATCGGCCCACACGGAATCCCGGCCTCATTCAACAGCGCGATCCAGTGGTCGCTGTCGCGGGTGGTGGTGACGTCTTCGACGATCCGGGTCACCTCGGCGCGCCGCTTCAGCCGTTCCTGGGGCGTGCTGAAGGCCGGGTCATCAGCCAGATCATTGAGCCCCATGGCCGCACAGAACCGGCTCCAGGCCATCGGCATCGCGGCAATGTTGATGTGTCCGTCGGCCGTCCGGTAGGTGCCCATGGGGACGGCGGTCGGATGGTCGTTGCCCGCCTGGCCGGGCACGTCGCCGCGCATCAGATAGCGCGCGGCCTGGAAGTCCAGCATAAAAAGCTGCGCCTCCAGCAAGGACGTCTGCACCCATTGCCCCTCGCCCGAAACCTCGCGTTCCAGCAGCGCCGTCAATGTGCCGATCGCGCCTAAGAGCCCGCCTGCCATATCGGCGACAGCGATGCCGGCGCGCACCGGCCCCTGCCCTGGCAGGCCGGTCACCGACATCATGCCGCCCATGCCTTGGGCAATCTGGTCGAGCCCGGGTCGGTCCGCATAGGGGCCGGTCTGCCCGAAGCCGGAAATGCTGGTCAGCACCAGCCGTGGGTTGATGGCCTTGAGCGTCTCATAACCAAAGCCCAGCCGCTCCTTCACGTCCGGCCGATAATTCTCAACCAGCACGTCGGCCTGGGCGGCCATCTTCAAGAGAATGTCGAGCCCGTCCGGGTCTTTCAGATTGAGCGTCATCGACCGCTTGTTGCGGTGCAGGTTCTGAAAATCCGGATCATAACGGCTGGCGAAATCCTGCGGCACGTCGTCCCCACCCGCGGGCAGCTCCACCTTGATAACATCGGCGCCCCAATCCCCCAACTGGCGCGCGCAGACCGGCCCCGCCCGGGCCCGGGTCAGATCGATGACGGTAAAGCGCGACAGCGCCGATGAGGCAGGCTCGCGGCGCATGGCCGACTTCCCTTGGTGTTTATCAGCACATGTCTATATCACTACCGACGAAGAGATTCGAACAGGGGGAAGACATGAGTTTCGGACACGACACAACGACAGATGAAGTGCTGGAAGGGATCGACCTGACCGGCAAGCGTGCATTGGTTACCGGTGCATCAGGCGGGCTCGGCGAAGAAACTGCCCGGGCGCTCGCCTCCAAGGGCGCCGCCGTCACCATCGCCGCACGCAATGTGCCCAAGGCACAAACCGCTGCCGACAAGATCAAGGAGTCGACCGGCAATCCGAATATCGATGTGCTGGAAGTGGAGCTTTCGGTGCCCGGCAGCGTGCGCGCCGCCGCGGCGGAATATCTGTCGCGCTACGAATCGCTCAACATCCTGATCAATAATGCAGGCGTCATGGCCTGCCCGCTGGAGCGGACGGCAGAGGGTTGGGAGATGCAGTTCGCGACCAACCATTTCGGACACTTCCTGCTGACCTGCTCGCTGGCCCCGGCGCTCAAAGCCGGCGCGCCCGCCCGCGTGGTTAACCTCAGTTCCGCCGGGCACCGGATGAGCGATGTCGATTTCGACGACCCGCATTTCAACAACCGCGACTATGACAAATGGGTGTCCTATGGCCAGTCGAAGACCGCCAATGTGCTGTTCTCCGTGGGCCTAAACAACCGGCTGGCCGGCAGCGGCGTCACCGCCAATGCGGTCCATCCGGGCGGCATCCAGACCGAGCTGGGCCGCCATCTGGCGCCGGAAGACATTCAGGCCCTGCTAAGCCAGATCGAGGAACAGGGTGGCGAAGGGGCTGAATTCCAGTTCAAGACTATTCCGGCCGGGGCCGCCACCAGCACCTGGGTTGCCACCTCACCGGAGCTGGAAGGCGTCGGTGGCCGCTATGCAGAAGACTGTCATCTGGCCGACGTCGCCGATACGGGTTTTGGCGGTGAGGGCGTTGCGCCCTATGCGGTCGATGAAGCCGCCGCCGAACGGCTGTGGGCGCTCACCGAGGAGACCCTGGGCCAGACGTTCGATTTGAGCTGATCCTGCTGGAAGGCAAAAATACGGATTCGTCATTGCGAGGAGCGTCGGACGGCGCGACGAAGCAATCCAGAATGGCCCTCGCAGCGGAAACAGTATCTGGATTGCTTCGCTTTGCTCGCAATGACAGCGTGTTTTTTTGAGATGCTCGCCACCCTCTCCCTAAGGAAGAGGGCTGACCTACTCTGCTGCCTTGCGGTTGGCCTCATAGGGGTCGGCCGCCCGGTGCCAAGGGTGCTCGCACCAGTCTTCAAGCACCGGTTCAGCCTTCAGCTCGTCAGGGATGTTCTCCGGACCGATCATCCGGTCGATGCTCTCATGCGCGTAATAGATGCGCCGCTCCGGATAGGCGAGCCGGTAGCCCTTAAAGCCGGGTGAGACGACCGCCTTTTGCTGCCATTCGAGGAATTGCAGATCCTCGCCCATAACGACGTCCCAGAAGTCGAGATGGGTTTTCCACCCGGCGGGCAGCTCGCCGTCGCCCCAGTCGAGCCCCAGATGGACCACGTCAACCCGCGTGCGGTCCTTGGCAATCGGCCAGAACATCAGCAGCTGCCGCGAGGTCGCGCTGACCGGCGTGATCACATTGGGGAAGATGTTGTGCGACACATGCACTTCGGCCGCGATCTGCGAGAGCGGGATAGGCTCCATCGCCCCGTCATCGGCTTCATAGCCGCGGCGGGCCATTTCCTCCACCTGCGTGTAGCCGGTCGGACAGGTCATGCAGGTGTGCCCGTTGGGTAGAAGCCGCATCACCGCGCCACGTTCATTGAGCGCCGGGCCGACGGTTTCCGGATGAATGCCCTTGACGTGATAGACCTCAAGGAAGGCGTCCATGGTGAGCTTCCAGTTGCAGGTCAGCTCGTAGGATTTGATCGCGGCGGGCCGCAGCTTTTCCATCTGAAACGGATCGAACTCCTCGGACATCATGCCCAACCAGTCGGTAAGCGGCGCGGCATCCGGGTCTTCATTGACAAAGACCAGCCCGTTCCAGACTTCGCAGCGGACTTCCGGCAGGCCGAGGCACGACTTGTCAAAATCGGAGCCGAAGTCGTCCTCATACATCACCGAGACCAGCTTGCCCTGGGTGTTGTACGTCCACTGGTGATAGGTACAGCGCAACAGGCTGAAATTGCCCTCCGCCTCACGCACCAACGGTGCACCGCGGTGTTGGCAGACATTATAGAAGGCGCGGATTTGATCGTCCTTGCCGCGGACCATGAAGATCGTAGCCCAGGGTATGTCGAGCAGCACATAGTCGCCTTGGTTGGGGATTTGGGCAACGTGGCCCGCATAGAGCCAGACCTTGCCCCACAGATGTTCCATCTCCAGATCGAAGAACTCTTGGCTCGTGTAGCGGCCGGGGGCGAGCGGCGGCAGCGACGGAAAGTCGTTGGGCGGGCCCGACCCAGCATCAGCGCGGTCAAGCTCCGCCTGCATGCGGGCTTTCAGGTTCGTGACAATTTCCGGATGATCCATCGCTTTTCCCCGGTGTGGACCGCTTTCCCTGGAAAAGACTGCCCCAAAGGCGGGGTTAAGCGCAAGATCGCAGCCAGCGCCTTAGCACCTCACCGCCCGGACCGATCAAACCGGGGCCATATTTCAATGTATCGGCACGGATTTGACCAGGGGTCACATCAGCAGTGGCCGCAATCTCGTTAGCATGCCCGACCAGCCAATATTCGATGGCCTTCGGATCGGCTTCCAGATGGAACTGCAGGCCCAGGCACCAGTCACCGATGGCGAAGGCCTGGTTAGGTGTGATATCCGTCGAGGCCAGCCGCACGGCACCACCCGGCAAATCAAACGTATCGCCATGCCAGTGCAGCACGACCGGATCGTTCCCCAAGGCGCCCAAAGGCGAGGCTACGCCCTCATCCGTCAGCGCGATGGGTGCCCATCCGATCTCTTTTGCCCGACCCGGATAGACCTTGGCACCCAGCGCCTGGGCAATCAGTTGAGCCCCCAGGCAGACGCCGACTGTAGGCATCTGTGCCGCCAGCCGCGCCTTGATGAGTTCCAGCTCTGGTACGAGGAACGGATAAGCGTCTTCCTGATAAGCACCAATGGGCCCACCAAGGACGACCCAGAGATCGTCGTCCAGGGGATCGAGCGCATTGAGGTCGGCTATGGGCGCGTCCTCATAACGCAACGCAAATCCTTCGTCTGCCAGCACGTTCTCGAAGATTCCAAGATTCTCGAAAGGCACATGCCGCAGCGCCAACGCGGTTCTGGAATCGGGCATGCTTGGATCCTAAGCCTCAAATGGAAAGGGCCACCAACGTGACGCCAGCGGCCCACCCAATCAAGCGGCTGCTTCGCCTAGCGGCTATGCGATCATGTCGAACAGCAGGACTTCTGAGTCCTCGAGCGCCGTCACAGTCAGCTCGCCGATGTCCGCCAGCGAAGCTCCATCGCCGGCCTGCAGCCGTTCGTCACTGATCCGCACGTCACCGCGCGCGACCTGCAGCCAACCAATGCGGCTCTGCTGAAACCGATGCGTGACAGACTGGCCCTCCGACGGTTTGGCGACATAAAGCGCAGCATCCTGATGAATCGTGACCGACCCGTCCCGGCCATTACGGGACGCGACCAAGCGAAAGCCGAAGCCGTCTATGTCCTCAAAGGCCTTTTGCTCGTAGCCGGGCTCCAATCCGTCTGTTTCCGGTAGAATCCAAATCTGCAGGAAATGGACTTTGTCGGTGTCCGAGTGGTTGTATTCACTGTGGCGGATACCAGATCCGGCGGTCATGCGCTGCACTTCGCCTGGCCGGATCACAGAGCCGGTGCCGATGCTGTCCTTGTGGGCCAATTCCCCATCCAGCACATAAGAGATGATCTCCATATTGCTATGCCCATGGGTATCGAACCCGCGGCCCGGCTCGACCCGGTCTTCATTGATCACTCGCAGCGGGCCAAAGCCCATATGGTCGGGATCATTGTAATGTCCGAAGGAAAACGTATGGCGGCTATCCAGCCAGCCCAGATTGGCTTGGCCACGGTCTTCTGCACGTCTGATCGTGATCATGAGGTACCTCCATTTGAAGGGATAACTTCTGTGATGCCTTAGATGGTGTGCGTGAGCGCCGACGTCATCCCCAGGCGCGACAGCCCCCTCATTCCTGCATAGCGCCGGTTTGCCGCGCAGATTCTCCTTGGCGAAGGGGGGTTGCTGCTAAATATTAGGCATCAACCAGAAAAGACGACTTCACAAATGCAGGTCAGGAGCCGAGATAATGAGCAATAATCTGAAATTCTATATCAATGGCGAATGGGTCGACCCAACAACACCCAGCACCCATGATGTGATCAACCCCGCCACCGAAGAACCATGTGCGACAATCAGCATGGGCGGTGCTGCCGATGTCGATAACGCCGTTGCAGCCGCCAAAGCAGCCTTTGACAGTTTCTCGCGCACCAGCAAGGCAGAGCGCATCGAACTGTTCGGCGCCATTCTCGGCGAATATGGCAAACGCAATGACGAGATTGCCGAAGCCATCTCCAAAGAAATGGGCGCGCCGATGTGGCTGTCAAAAGCGGCCCAGGCCACTCTGGGCCAGGCGCATTTTGCGACCGCTATGGAAATCCTGAAGAACTATGAGTTCGAGGAGCAAAAAGGAAACTACTATCTGCGCCGTGAGCCCGTTGGTGTTTGCGGTTTCATCACGCCGTGGAACTGGCCGATCAATCAGATCGCCTGCAAGGTCGCGCCGGCGCTGGCCGCGGGCTGCACCATGGTGCTGAAGCCCAGCGAAGTCGCACCGATCAACGCGATCATTCTGGCTGAAGTATTCGATGCGGCGGGCGTGCCTGCCGGCGTCTTCAACCTGGTCAATGGCGACGGCCCGACTGTGGGTGCCGCGATCTCATCCCACCCGGATGTCGATATGGTGTCGTTCACCGGCTCGACGCGGGCCGGCGTTGAAGTGGCCAAGGCCGCTGCCGACACCGTCAAGCGTGTCGCGCAGGAACTGGGTGGCAAGTCCGCCAATATCATCCTGGAAGACGCCGACATTCAGCAAGCCGTGGGCGCCGGTGTCGTCCAGTGCTTCACCAATAGCGGCCAATCATGCAACGCGCCGACCCGCATGCTGGTGCCCAATTCCAAGCACGACGAAGCGCTGCAGATCGCCAAGGCCGCCGCTGAAAGCGTCCAGGTTGGCGACCCATTCTCTGAAGGCCGCCCCATGGGCCCGGTCGCCAGCGAGGTGCAATACAACAAGATCCAGGCGCTGATCGAAAAGGGTATCGAAGAAGGCGCGACGCTCGTGGCCGGTGGCCCGGGCCGCCCCGAAGGCTTCAACAAGGGCTTTTATGTGCGCCCGACCGTGTTCGGCAACGTCAACAATGACATGACGATCGCGCGCGAAGAAATCTTCGGACCCGTTTTGTCGATTCTGCCCTATGATTCAGAAGAGCAGGCCATCGAGATCGCCAATGACACCGAGTACGGCCTGTCCGGCTATGTTCAGTCCGGCGATGTCGGTCATGCCCAAGAGGTCGCCGCGCAAATCCGCAGCGGTAACGTGCATATCAATGGCGCGGGCCCGGACTTCAACGCCCCGTTTGGCGGATACAAGAAATCCGGCAATGGTCGTGAGTGGGGCGAGCTGGGCTTCGAAGAATTCCTTGAAGTCAAAGCCGTTCTGATGCCGCCCCAGGCTGCTGAATAACCGAAGGGTCCAGGAGTAAGGCATGGTTTCCGTTTGCCAAACCGTGGCCGGAGGCCATGCCCTATCCAACGATCGGCCGCGCGAGGGGCTCTCGACCGCGTGGGATTTCCTTGATGAGAACGATGCGCTTTACACCCTGGTCGCACCGTTGAAACCGGCCGAGTTCTCGCAGAAAACCCTGTTCAAGGACTGGACCATCGACGATGTCATCCGGCATCTACACCTGTGGAACCATGCCGCGCTGCTGTCGCTGCAGGATGAAGCGGCGTTCGTTGAATTCTTTGCTGATTCTCGGAAAAAACTCGCGCAACCGGGCGGACGGCAAGCCTTCGAATTAGAGTGGGCAGAAGGCAAGGGCGGCCTTGAGCTGATTGACGATTGGCGCAAGCTCTATCACCAAACGGCTGAACAGTTTGCCGCCGCAGACCCTAAGAAAAGGGTGAAATGGGCCGGGCCGGATATGAGCGTGCGTTCCAGCATCACTGCCCGGCTGATGGAAACCTGGGCCCACGCTCAGGCGGTCTATGATGTTTTAGGTCATGAACGGGCCGATACTGACCGGATCAAGAATGTAGCCGTGATCGGCATTAACACCTTTGGCTGGACGTTCAAAAACCGGGGTCTCGATGTGCCGGATGACGTGCCCTATGTGCGGCTCACGGCGCCATCAGGCGATATCTGGGAATGGAACGAGCCCAGCGAGACCAACGTCATTGCAGGCGGCGCAACCGCATTCTGTCAGGTGGTCACCCAGACCCGGAATGTCGCCGACACGGATTTGCAGGTGACAGGCAAGACAGCAAATCGCTGGATGGGCATGGCGCAGTGCTTTGCCGGACCGCCGCATGACCCGCCCCCGCCGGGGACGCGTTACAAGCAATAGTAGCTCCCAGGCTCGCGAAGCCGTGAGCCGGGCGTGTTTCTCAGTCAACTCCCTATGATCGGGCGTGATTCTACACGCCGGACGCTTCCCCGTAGTTTCGATCTCAACAGAGACACGAATCCCAAGGGGGAAAACGCCATGATCATCCGCCGCAAAGCCGCCACCGGCCTGGTACCGAAACTGGTTACCGCCGTTATCTTCGCCGCCATTCTGCAACTGTTTGCAGGCGAGGCCATGTCACTGGAACCCGACTGGCCGGCAAGCTCATTTGAATCCGCCGGCATCAACAAAGCTGACATTGTGACCTTTGGTGCGCGCAATCAGCCCGCATCAGTCGATATGCCGCGCCATGCTCCGGCCGATCTGGCCTTTGGCATCGAACCCCGAGCCTCGGTCATTGTCGTTGAGATCGATGGCGCAGTACGCGCCTATCCGCATCAGGTTGTCGCGACCCATGAGGTCATCAATGACGAGTTGGGGGGCGTTCCCATCGCCGTCACCTATTGCCGCGTATGTTCTGCATCCGTCGTATTTGACCGCCGTCTGGATGGCGCTGTGACCACATTCCATCTGACCGGCTTTTTGAACAACGACAATATCGTTCTCTATGATTCGGCCTCCGAGCGTTGGTGGCAGCAATATGACGGGACCGCGCTTAACCAAAAGGAAATGAAGGATACGCTGGCCGAGGTCGGTTCCAAAGTGATGTCCTTTCAACGCTTCAAGGAACTACACCCGAATGATGGCGCCACCGTCTTGCTGGCAACGGAAGAGTCAAAGCGGCCGCTCGCCTTTGGCAATGCACCGGTGACGCCCGGCGGTGCCGGACTGCCCGACGGTGTTGATCCGCTAGACCGCGTCGTCGTGATCGAGGATAAGGCGGTCCCGGTCTCTGTGTTGCGCGATCAGGAGGAATTGCAGCTTGGGAACCTAATTCTTCAGTGGCAACCGGGCCGGAATGCAGCACCGGATCTGTTCGGTAAGGCGCAGTCAGACGATGTCGGCGACATCATGATCTATGACGCAAAGCGCTATGGCGAAGAAGACGTGTTGCTGGACCAGGCCTACAGGATCGATCTGGCCCACGCGTTCCAACGGTTCGTTACGGGTGGCACATTCGAGCTCAAAGGCACCATCCCCGACGATCCCTCACGGCTGGACCGGTAGGCCTCTATCCCTAATCACAGATCACCGATGTTAGGACCGGCGGGATGCCGTTGCCACTGTAACCTTGGTCCAGCCAGCCGCGGCGTGAGGTCCAGCCCGTATCCTGGTTCGGTCCAAGCCGGTCGCGCAGCGCCCCTCGGTGATGCCAGTCATAGATCTGTTTCAGGGCGACAGTGGATACGCCTTGACGCGGCTGCTGACACCGAGCGGCATCCTGCCTGATCGATTTCGATTCCTGAATGAGTTGTCGATACCTGGAATAGAATTCCGGTAACCCCTGCCGGACAGTGCAGATTTGCCGCTGTCTCAGAGTTTCTGCAGCAGATTGGGCCGCCTCCTGCAACGATCTCAACTCCTGGTATTCTGCCAACCCCTGCTCATAGGATACCGTACGGTCCCGGCGCCGGAGGATTTCATCTCGTCCCATGCCAACAATCGTCTGGGCAAAGCTCTCGAGTTTGGTCAGCTCTGTCGTCGGTAGACCCAGTCCGAAAACATCAGCGCCAGACTGCACGAAAGAAATTGCGTCATTGACCTCCTGCGCTCGGTCACTGACCTGCCGCCAAAACCCCTTATAGCTTATGGTCGCTTCATCGCCTGCAATACACAGGGTCGGGATGTCCGGTTCATATTGCTCAGGCAGCGGGCGTTCGACATAGCCACGGAGTTTTGTGCCGATTGCGGCGAGATCATCGATGTCCCGCTCCAGGCGCTCATACCGGCCCGCTATGTCGCAGTTCGGCGGCGCCTCCGGTTCTCGAGGGGCAGGACTATTGCAGATATCTTGCCCGGCTTCGGCGATGGCGGCATCCAGCGCGGCCAACTTGATCTGATAATCCCGTTCCATGAGGCCAAGCACATCAAGGATCCTGGCAATGTTTTCTTCAACCTCCTTTTTTTGACGGTCGTACGACGTCTTCCAGATGGTCAGGCTTCGCTGCAATCGCTCGACCTGTGCGCCATTACCGGCTGCTCGCGCAGCACCGATAGATTGTCTGATCGCTGTCGCTGATGTACTGACCGATCCCGAAAACGCGACCGTGTTCTCGCCATCAGCCACCAATTTAGACAGCCTCGCCTGTGCCCGCGCCAGTTTTTCGCGCAGCGCCGTGGCGGTTTCTGTTACCCCCGACCATCGATTGTAGCCACGGAGATCGCCGGACAACCACTGACGCGTCAGTTCGTTGCGCTCACGGACCGTGCCGCTTATCGCGGCCTGACAGGCTGGCGATGCCGACGGGTCAATACTGACAGCCCCCGCACGATCGACCCACAGAGTCACCGCCAAAACAACCGACACAAAATAAGCCAACCTTGTCAATCTGCTCTCATCCAATCCATCAGGTCGTCGGCCGGTGCATCCCCGGCCCTTAGCCGTTCAATGAGCCGTTCATACTCCAGCGCCAATCGCTCTTCCGTGAGCGGTTGTTCGGATTGACTTTCCTGCGCCAGGAGCGTGTTCACAATCTGGACAGCTTGACCGCAGACCGTACGGTTAATGTCTGCGTCTTCCTCACCATATTCGCCGCCATAACCGCCCATCAGCCGATCACAATAGGAGGCCTGTAGCGGCTGGTTTCTATGGGTTGCCGCGGCGTAGGCGGAAAGAATCAGCGCACCATCATGAACCCGATTGTCTTCAATATGTGCAATCACTGTAAGGCTGCCGGTCGTTGTCGCCAGGACCGACAAAAGCCGGTCGCGTTCAGCCGGGCTCTGAAAGGAATCAATGATCGCATAGGGATCGATTGTCTTGGCCGCCACAGCGAGGATACAAGCCTCACGATCCTGTGCCGCCTCGCAAACGCCCGGCATCTTCATCCATTCTGCTGCCAACGTCTCGCACAACAGGACGTCGGGACCCTGATGCGCGTTTGCGCAGTTTCCCATAATCACCTCGCCGACCAATACGGCACATTGGCCCGTCGGCGATGAACCGCAGGGTCTGGGATCTTCATGCAGCAGAACGAGGTTGGCGAGGCACACATCTATCTCCGCCTCGGCATGGCCATAGCAGTCGCTGATCTGTTCATCCAATGACTTGATGCGGGGCGCACCGTCATCAACCGGCCCCGGCTGGGGCCGCTGGGCGACGGGCGCCTGGGGCCTCGGCGGTACACGCGGGCTTGCACAGGCAACAGTTCGGCTGGTCCGGTCGCGCTGATCAGCGATCTGCTGCTCCAGGCCCGCGATTTCTTCGTCAAATCGCGCACGGACCGCTTCCACAACTGCATAGAGATTGCGCGCTTCTTGTTGCTTAGCCTCTAGTGTCTCAGCGACATTCTGTTCCCAGTTCGCATAGGCGCGCTGCAAGTCAGACACCCTGTCGTGATGTCCTGCACGGGCCATGCGCGCCATTTCGTCTTTGAGCGACTGGCCGGTCCGCACCGTGACGCCGGTCGAGGCGGGATGCTTATCGAAATCAGCAACAAAAAGATTGATCTCGGCCTCTTTGGCCTTTGCCGCCGTTTGCGCTTTCCCGTTTGTTGTCGTCGTACCGGAAAAAGGATTGGGCCCCGGATAGACGCCGGCAGCCCACTGGGCCCTCAGCGCATTGATGCGGCTGTTTGCCGCGTTAGTGGCCGCATTGTCGACGGGTTGCGGGGCCTCGACGCACTCCGGCTGGGCGGCAAGAACCGGTTGAGGGTACGCGGACAAAAGGACTACACCGACCAGGGCTGCCCCCAACCAGGTCATCCATTGCCGCACTTTCCTCACGTGCCCAGGGCCCCCCTCCCGGTTATGTGGCGCGGGGCTTACCCCGCTTCGCGGATCAGGTCGGTTACACCGTCCCACTCTTCGTGTTGCTGCTTCCAACCATCGAACAGATCACGGATGATCGGCGCATCGCCGTGCAATTCGACATAGCAGCCGAGATCCTCAACGCAGTCCATATAGGCGACATAGTCACCGCCCCATAGGGTGCACGCTGTTTCATAGCCTGCCTGGTTGAAGCGCTTGACCTCGGCATCCACGTCAGAGATCAGCAGGCCGACATGATGAAAGCCATAGTCACCCCGCCGCGGATACATGTCCTTATAGATTGACGGTGTCTCGTCGTGCTGGGCAATAAACTGGATATGCGCCGGGCCAGCCTGCCCGAATGCATAGGACACATCGGCTTCGATATGTTCGCCCTTGTAGCGGAAGTTTTCGGCAATGTGATGGCGGACCACATGGAACGGCCCTGCACCGACCATTTTGTTCCACTTCTGACAGGCCTCGTCGATGTCTTCGACGTAATAGGCGTATTGCCAGATCGGGTGGCGGATAATGCTCATGAATGTCTCCCCTGACGGAGGCGCCTGTGCGCCTATTAATCTGACATCAGTGTCATCGGAGAATTCGTAAAAGTCAAAAGTGAATGTTTGCACCCGCTGCGAATTTCGATAAAGCTGTTGGTCAGCTTATTGATCAGGGGAGAAGACGATGTCGGTACAGAACGCTGAACGGATGCTGCGCTTTATGACCAGCGATGCAGATTTGCGCGCCCGCATTTGCGACGCGGGCCCGGAGAATTTCGAAAAAATAACCGCTGAGGTGGGCGCGTCCTGCTCTGCCTATGAAGTGGCCTATGCCCTGGCAAAACGCGTCGACGCAGACGATTCGCTGAAAGCGTCACTGGACCGGCAAATTCCGGTCTGGGAGGCATAGGGACATGCGTCAGCCACAAGCCTTGCTTGCTGGCCTCGGCGCATTCTTGTTCAGCGCGTCATTGGCGGTCGCAGCGTCCGACCTGTCCTTGGCGGACAAGGCCGACAAGACAGAAAAAACGCCTTTGCCCGATATGACTAAGATCGAACAGAGTTTCTGTGACGATTTCAGCGACGTCAAAGTGCATACCGGTGACGCATCGGATGGTGCTGTGGATTCAAAAGGCGCGCAGGCCTTTGATACGAGCGACAAAGTCACCTTCAAGGAAAAGCCGCCGGAATGCGACCTGGTGGGCCATGAGTTGATTCACACTATTCAAGGGGGTGAAAAAACGGAAGAGAATCCCCCGTCAACCGAAGGCGATGCGGCGAAGCCGTAGCGCATTACCGATCACCGAAACAGAGCTCAGGCTCATGGCGGCGGCGGCAATCATCGGGCTCAACAACATACCTGTGATCGGAAATAGGATACCGGCGGCAACCGGAACCCCGATTGCGTTATAGAAGAACGCGAAGAACAGATTCTGGCGGATGTTGCGCATGGTCATTCGGCTAAGCTGCCGCGCACGGACGATACCGGTTAGGTCGCCTTTCACCAGCGTCACACCGGCACTTTCCATCGCGACATCTGTTCCGGTTCCCATGGCGATCCCGACATTGGCCAATGCCAGCGCCGGCGCATCATTGATCCCGTCGCCGGCCATGGCCACGACCTTGCCTTCGGCCTGCAGTGCCCGCACCACGTCAGCTTTGTCCTGCGGCATCACCTCGGCACGAATTCCGTCCAGCCCGAGTTCTTGGGCAACACGCTGAGCCGCTTGCGCATTGTCACCAGTCGCCATGATGATCTCCAGGCCTTCCGCCTGGAGTGCCTTGATCGCTGCCGGCGTGGTCTGTTTGACATGGTCGGCCACAGCGACGATGCCCTGAAGCGTTTCGCCGGAAGACAGGAACATGACGGTCGCGCCCGTTGATTGAAGCGCCTCGGTCCGTTCCGCCAACGATTGACAATCGACACCCAGACTGCCCATCAACGCAAGATTGCCAAACGCAATCGGCTGATCGCTGACCACGCCCTTTACGCCCTGGCCGGCGACGGAGTCGAAGCCGTTGACCTCCATGAAACCCAGCGATCTGTTTTCCGCCTCGCTGACAATGGCCGACGCCAGCGGGTGTTCGCTGTACCGCTCCAGACTGGCTGCGAGGGTCAACACCTCGTCTTCTGTAACACCTGGGACCGTCTCGACGGCGCGGACCGCCGGCTTTCCCTCCGTCAGCGTACCGGTCTTGTCGACAACGAGCGTATCGACTTTCTCCAAAGTCTCGAGCGCCTCGGCATCGCGGATCAAGACGCCCGTCTGGGCGCCCCGTCCCGTCCCCACCATGATCGACATGGGGGTCGCCAGTCCCAGGGCACAGGGGCAGGCAATAATAAGGACTGAAACCGCTGCGATCAGGCCATAATCGAAAGAGGGCGCCGGACCGAAAAGTAGCCATATGGCGAATGCCAAAACCGCGATGACGAGAACCACAGGCACGAAAATACGGGCAACCGAATCGGCCAGCCGCTGAATCGGTGCCCGGGAGCGCTGTGCCGCCGAAACCATTTCGACGATTTGCGCCAATAGGGTTTCAGAGCCAACATGCCGTGCCTCAATCATGAAACTGCCAGACTGATTCAAGGTCCCCGCTGTTACGGTGTCACCCGCGCGCTTTTCAACGGGCAATGGCTCGCCTGTGACCATGGACTCATCGATATTGCTGACCCCATCGACCACGATACCGTCGACCGGCACTTTTTCACCCGGCACGACCCGAAGCCTGTCGCCCGCCGCGACATCCTCTAGCGGAACCTCTCTTTCAGCACCGTCTCCATTGACGAGACGCGCGGTCTTGGGCGCCAAATCCAGCAGGCCCCGCACCGCATCACTTGTCCGCTCCCGCGCACGAAGCTCCAACACTTGGCCGAGCAATACCAGGACGGTAATGACGGCAGCGGCTTCGAAGTAAACCGGCACGCGGCCATCTGACAACCGAAGGTCAGCAGGAAATATTGCCGGGGCAAATACGGCCAACAGGCTATACCCATAGGCCGCTCCAGTGCCGATCGCGATCAGCGTGAACATGTTCAGGTTCATGGTCCGAAGCGACCGCCAGCCTCGAACAAAGAACGGCGCACCGGCCCAAAGCACAACAGGCGTGGCCAGAACAAGCTGAAGCCAGATGGACCACTTCGGGTCGATCAATCCGTCGATGAAGCCGGGGGCAATATGGCTGCCCATCTCCAGCAAGAAGATCGGCAGAGTCAGCACTAGGCCGATCCAGAATCGCCTGGTCATATCGACCAATTCTTGGTTGGGTTCGGCCTCAATGCCGATATCCATAGCCTCAAGCGCCATGCCGCATATTGGGCAGTCGCCGGGCCTGTCGGCCAAGACCTCGGGATGCATGGGGCAGGTGTATTTCAGAGCGCTCTCCAACCCAACTTAGACCAGGCCATTCGTATCGCTTTGTTCTGCCTAAGCCCAGATCGCAATCAGTGCCATCAGGCTGACACCTGCCGCCACAAGCACGAACTTCACTGCGCTACTGTGACGGCGTTCAAATGTCTGCGGCAGGATTTCACTCATTGCGACATAGAGGAATGTGCCGGCGGCTAGGGCATCGAAACATGCTTCCCAGATGAAGTGGTCGGGTCCGGTGAACATTGCCTCAAGCCCGATTCCCAGAACAATGCCGATCGGCGTCATCAGGGAAAACGCCGTGATGATCAGGCGGCGGCGGGTTGCGTCACCCGCTTCATTTTCCAGCGCAATGCCCAAGGCAAAGCCAGCCGCACTCTTATGCGCAATGATCGCGATAAAGATCGCCAGACCCGCCCCGGCTGCTGATTCGATACCAAGTGCTGCGCCCGCGATTACGGAGTGAATCGACAGAACCAGGAAAAGGATCAGCGCGCGGCCTTTTTGCCCTTCGTTTTCCGCTTGTTTCCTGGCGCGGCTGAATTGGTCAAACCCCAGAATCAAGACAACGCCGATCCCTGCACCCAGAAGCGCGAGCGGGAAATCGATCGCCGGCAAGGCCTGCGAAAAGTTCTCCCGCGAGTCGGGCAACAGATGCAGCAATCCTGCACCGAGGAATACACCGCCTGCGAACGCGTTGCCGAGCGCCAGACCACCCAGGCCTGTTGCGCCTGAGAGCTTGGCAGGGGCGAACCCACCGATCAGCCCGGCCGCTGCGATAACAACGATGTAGAACGCATCAAGCAGCATCGAGTCCATAGGCTAGCCGCCCTTTGCTGCCTTGGCGGCTTTGCGTGCCGCAATCGCTTTGGCCAGCGGCGACTCACTCACGTCGACCCAACCACCCAGGCCGCCCGCTGTTGCGCCACCATCGACGGGAATATTGACTCCATTCAGCCAGCCGCAGGAACCGATGGCGAGATAACAAATCACCTCTGCGATTTCTTGTGGCTCCGCGTCACGGCCAACGCGCCCAATGCTCCATTCATATTGTGCGTCGCCCATGAGCCGCCGGAATTCCGGCGTTAGAGGCGTGCGCACGCCACCGGGACTGACGCAGTTCACCCGGACACCCCGGTCAAGGCCCAAGCCCGCCGCGCGATAGGTATAAGCCACGGCACATTGTTTAGAGAATGTATAGGGATCTCTGACCCACTGGTCTTCGTTTGACCGGCACCAGGCGAGACCACTGTCAAAATCTTTCGTGTCGAGTAGCGCCGAAACCGGTGCCAAGCGGCGCTGCCACTCCAGCCCGGCGGTTGATGCGACATGCACCACCGATCCGCCCTCGGCAATCCGCGGCATTAATGCTTCCGTCAGGTGACGCAGCGCCAGAAAATTGACCCGGACAACCTTGTCTTTCTCCTGCGCATCGGCAATGCCCGCAACATTGATCAATCCATCGATCTCACTGGGAAGCTGGTCGATCACCGCGTCGATGGCTGGTTTTTCACTGAGATCGCAGCGGTAGACTTGCGCAGCGCTGTCGGGCGCATCCTTGATATCGAGCATATGGACCGAGCAGCCTGCACCCAGCAACTGGTCGACCGTGGCCGCGCCCATGCCTGACGTGCCGCCGGTGACAACAATGGTTTTTTGAGCCATGTCCCTCTCCCCGGCGCTCGAACAGCACCGCTAGCGGGACGGTAGCACTCCCCTGTTTGGGGTTGAACTATTCAATAACGAAGGAGGGAAAATGAAAGGGGCGGTCCCCTTGGAGGAAGAGACCGCCCCATTTCTCGGCTTTTCGGCGCGTTGACCCCGAGCAGCCCACAAACCATCGGCTCGGACCGATGCCTAGTTTATAAGCACTCGGAGACGATGAATCAAGTTCAAATAAAATTTGAAATAAATTTTATTAAAAACTCGTCTCGGAAGATGAGCTTCACCGGATCACTCAAGAAACTCATTTTAGCTCAAGGTCTTGCATGGAATGCGACGGGGCCCGGCTGGCGCAGAGGCGCGGCCAGATTGGCAAATTCACAGATCACCGACCTTGTCTCACGCGGATCGATGATGTCTTCGATCAGAAACGCCTCAGCTCCACGAAACGGCGACCGGACCCGGTTCAGCCGTTCTTCGATGTCCTTCAGCATCGTATCGGGGTCATCGGCTGCAGCCAGTTCGGCGGTATAGGCGGCTTCAATCCCACCTTCGATGGGCAGCGACCCCCAATCCGCCGACGGCCATGCATAGCGATAGCGCAGCCGTTCGGCATTGCTGTGCGCGGCGCCTGCCACGCCAAATGCCTTTCGCACGATCACCGAACACCAGGGCACGGTCGCCTGATAGACCGTCGCCAGTGCACGCGATCCGTGGCGGATATGGGCCGCCTTCTCGAACTCAACGCCCACGGCAAAGCCAGGATTATCGACCAGGTTGACCACCGGCAGATGGAAGGTCTCTGCCAGCTCGCAGAACCGGTTCACCTTCAGCGATGTATCCGTGGTCCAGCCGCCGCCATAGTAATAGGGGTCGCCCGCCAAGAGCGCGACCGGCCAGCCGTCAAACCGGGCAAATCCCGTGATGCAGGACCGGCCGAAAAATTTGCCCATTTCGAAGAACGAGCCCTTGTCGACCACCGCCTCGATGATCTTGCGCATCTTATAGACCTTGCGGCGATCACGCGGGACGATATCGATCAGGAAATCCTCGGCACGATCCGGATCGTCATGCTGCTCACCGCGTGGCGGCAGCTCATGCACGTTGGGCGGCAGGTAGGACAGGAACTGACGGACCCGCTCGAAGGCTTCGTCCTCGGTCTTGACCTCATCATCAACCGCGCCATTGCGGGTGTGCATCCAGGAACCGCCCAATTCTTCTTTTGTGACATCTTCACCAAGGCGCTTCGCCACCGGCGGTCCGGCCACGAAGAGCTGACTGAGATCCTTCACCATCACCGAGTAATGCGAAGTGACGGCGCGCGCTGCACCAAGCCCGGCGACCGGGCCCAGACACATGCCAACGACGGGGACCTGCGCCATATTGGCCACCACCAGGTCCCAACCAGGATTGGCCGGCAGATAGGTGCGGCCCGCCGTCTCCAGCGTTTTGACCGACCCGCCGCCGCCGGTGCCATCGATCAGCCGGATCAACGGCAGCCGGAGTTCATTGGCCATGCGCTCCGTGACGATCTGTTTTTCGCGGATCGACGCGTCGGCCGCCCCGCCGCGCACCGTAAAATCATCGCCCTGAATGATGACCATCCGGCCATCGATCTTGCCGCGCCCGGCCACCGAATTACACGCCATGAAATCGACGAGATTGCCGTCGTCGTCATAGCTGGCCTTGCCCGCCAGCGCGCCCACCTCGGTGAACGACTCCTCATCCAGCAGACGGTCGATACGTTCACGCACCGTCAGCTTGCCCCGACCTTTCTGCTTGGCGACCTTTTCATCGCCGCCCATTTTTTTGGCCAGCGCCTCGCGGCGACGTAGTTCCTCGACCTCTGGCTCCCAGCTCATGGGTTATGGCCTCGGCGGCAATTGCGGAGTCTCGTCATCGAGGATTTCATAAATCTCGATCACATTGCCGAACGGGTCACGGCCATAAGTCGCCCAGGTCGCGCCCATATCCTGCGGCGGGCAATGGAAAGTCATGCCGCCTTCCATCAGGCGCTCATATTCGGCGTTGATATCCGTCACCTGCAGGCAGAAATGGGTGTAGCCATGATCGGCGACAGAATGGTTCGGGTCCTTTTTGGCGCCCTGTGGCTGCTTATATTCAAACAGCTCAATATAGGCATTGGGGCCTTTCAGCATGGCGCCCCGCGCCGCCGAATCCCGTAAGCCGACGATCGCATCCGTTACCGGGTTGCCCGGTTCCCAACCGCCATCACTGAGTTTTTCAAAGCCAAGCACGTCGCAATAAAACGCGAAGGCCGCGTCCATGTCCGGCACCGAAATCGCCGTATGGTGAATCCCAACAATCATGGTCTTTTCTCCTAAATCTCAATATCGAGCCGGTAGGCGCGGGCGGCGGTGCCGGCAAACAAATCGGCCTTTTCGCTGTCCGAGAATTCCCCGGCCATCTTCTTGAACGCATTCCACAGCACGCCATAGGACACCGACAGCTTATCGACCGGAAAATTGCTTTCGAACATGCACCGGTCCGGACCGAAGCAATCAATCGAGTGCAGGTACCAGTCGCGGGTCGCATCGACAATCTCCTGCGAGGTGGGCGGCTTGTCGCGCTTGTGCCAGCCAAAGCCGTTCACCGCCATGTTGATGCCGCCGATTTTGGCATAGACGTTTTCGCATTTCGCCAGTTCCGCCACATCGACTTTCCACTGGGCAAAAATTTCGTCGCGCTTGCCTTCATAGGGCCCTACGCCCAGAGGCCCGCCAAAATGATCGAAGATAATTGGCACACCTGGAAAGGCGCGCGCCAGATCTGTCAGCTGTGGAATCTGGTGGTGGTAGAGCCATGAATCAAAAGTCAGGCTTCGTTTTTCCAGTTCCCTGAACCCGGTGCGAAATGTCGAATCGAGAAGCAGGCCTTCCGTGGGATTTGTATGCGAATTCTTGATGTCTTCCGACTTGTCCCAGCCGGCTGCGTGACGAATGCCCCGGAACCGGTCACGGGCCGCATCGATATGGGCGTCGAGCACGTCGCCAGCGCCTTCGCCCAGCGTCAGATCCGCATAGCTGACAATGCCCGCGCAGGCGCGCATCGGGCCATAGCCGCCGCTGGCGCTTTGCGCGGCGATGCCATTGACATACTCGGTTTCGCCGACGGGCTTCATCGCCTCGGGACCATCGGCCCGGTACATCGACGCGCATTCTACGAAAACGGTGGCAATAACGTTATGCCCTTGTTCCGTATCCTCAAGCAGCTCATCAAGCATGTAGCGGGAGCCGTTGCGGTCCCAAAGATGATGATGCGGATCGATGATTGGCAGCTCGGGCTCAAGCGCCTCTTCCGTCACCTGTGCCAGCCAGGCAGCATCGCCAGCCATTCTGAATCTCCCCTGTCCCCTGATGGTCGAGCCTAGCGCAGCACCTTGTGCAGCGGAAGTCTCGTTCAAATTCTAGTCCTGTTGGACAGCCGGTGCCTTGCGGGCCATGCCATCAAACAGGTCAAGCATCCGCTGGCGCCATTGTTCGACCGGGTCTTCCGCGTCCAGCAGGCGAAAATCGCTGGTCGTCCGGGCCCACATGAACCCGCCAAACAGGCAGTGGTCGGGAAAGGCCGGCTGATCGCCGCCCAGCCAGGCCTGCTCCTGAAGGGTCTGGCGGACCGGCTCCAACGCGCCATGCAGCGCGGCGATTTTCTTGGGCGGATCTTCGCGCATTTGTTCGATGGTCATGCCGGACCATTCAAACCGGCTTTCGCGGAAATAGGCCTGGTCTGCCTCTGGCGTCAGGTCGAACGTGCCCGGCGTGCACAAGAGAAAGAGATTGCCCAGTTGCTGTGTATCGCACCATCGATTGAAGAACAGGCCCGACGCCCGGCCACCGGCACCACCGAACAGGCTGGGCCGGTCCGGATAGGCGTCTTCCAGGTAGCAGGCAATCCGCCACGAATCAGAAACCACGTCATCGCCATCGACCAGCACCGGCACCCGGTCCTGCCCGGAGAAAGCCAGTTTGTCCTTATCGCCATAGCCAATAGGTACAGAGTCGTAAGGGAGCCCCTTGTGGGCCAGGGCCATCCGCACCCGCCAGACAAAGGGGCTGACGGCATGGCCATCGTTCAAAACAAGTTCATACAGTTGCATCAAGTTCCCCGAATGTGATTGCGATCATATTCATGGCAGCGGGAACCGGTTGTAAACTACAGTTTCAATGCGTAAATAAGGCTCTCATACCGGCGGCCAGGATTCCCCCACCATGCTCATTTTTCGTCAACTCTTCGATCCACAGTCATCGACCTATTCATACCTTCTGGGTGATTCAGCAAGCCGCGAGGCGATTCTGATCGACCCGGTGTTCGAACAGGTTCGCCGCGAGATCGCCCTGATTGAAGAGCTGGGCCTTAGTCTCAAAACCACAGTCGAGACCCACGTTCATGCCGACCACGTCACAGGCGGCTGGTTGCTAAAGCAAAAGCTGGGCAGCCAGATCGCCATTGCTGCTGTCAGTGGGGCAAAGGGCGCAGACATCTATTTCGAGGATGGTGACAGGATCGCGTTTGGCGACCGCCATTTAGAGGTACGCGCCACACCGGGCCATACCAACGGGTGCTGCTCCTTCGTACTGGACGACCAGACAATGGCGTTTACCGGCGACTGTCTGCTGATCAGAGGATGTGGCCGCACAGACTTCCAGCAGGGGGACCCGAAAGTCATGTTCAAGTCCGTGCATGACAGGCTTTTTAGCCTGCCGGACGCGTGCCTGCTTTATCCCGGCCATGACTATAAAGGCTCGATGGTCACCAGTGTCGGCGAAGAACGGCTCTACAATCCGCGATTGGGCGGAGATATCGGGGTCGACGATTTCGCCGGATACATGGAGAATCTAGGCCTGCCCCACCCCAAGCAGATCGATATCGCCGTGCCCGCCAATATGCGGTCGGGCGAACCGGAAAACCCGGACGGGACCGCCGCCGATCCGGACTGGGCGCCGCTGACCTACACCTATGCCGGGGTCTGGGAGGTGCAACCGCACTGGCTGGAGGAACATCTGGATGACGTTCAGATTGTCGATGTGCGCGAGGACGACGAATTCCACGGCATCCTTGGCCACATCCACGGCGCGACCCTGGTGCCACTGGGCGAACTGACCGAACACGCCAACGAATTGGACGCCAGCAAACCAGTGGTGATGGTGTGCCGGTCCGGTGCCCGGTCAGCCCAAGCCACTGTACTGCTGGCCCAGGAGGGGTTTGAGAAGGTGGCCAACCTCGCCGGCGGCATGCTGCGCTGGCGGGCGCAGCGCCTGCCGGTCGAAGCGGCTTAAACCCGCACTTAGTCCTGAATGCCGCGCTTGCCCGCTTCACGCATGACGTCGGCATCCTGAAAGTGGAAATCCGTCGGCTCGAGCGTGCCGGTGGTCTGACCTGAATCGACAACCAGCGTATGGCCCGTAACGTAGCGCGCCTCGTCGCTGGCGAGATAAAGCAACGCATTGGCGATATCGATCGGTTCACCGGCAATGCCCAATGGCGCGCCGCTGGCAATGGTTTCGGTCGCGCCCGCGGTATCATCCGGATCGCCGGTAATCACGCCTGCCGTCATCGCCGTCACCGTGTTGCCGGGCGATACCGCATTCACCCGAATGCCGTAGCGCGACAGTTCGGACCCAACCGATTTGGTCAGGCCAACCACCCCGTGTTTGGCCGCCGTATAGGCATGTGGCCCCAATCCGCCCATCACACCGGCAGTCGATGACAGCGAGAGAATACTGCCCGACCCTTGCGGCCGCATCACGCGGGCGGCGTGCTTCATGCCATAGAAGACGCCGTCCAGCAGGATGGCGATTGTGTTGTGCCAGGCTTCCGCCGTGGTGTCGGCAATGGGCCCCACGGCACCGACAATGCCCGCATTGTTGACCATGATGTCCAGTTTCCCAAACGCGCTGACCGCCAGATCAACAGCTGCGGCAACCTCGTCTTCCTTGGTGACATTACAGGCGATCGACCGGGCTGAATTGCCCAAGGACGCTGCGACCGCCGCACCCGCCTCGGCCTGCAGATCGGCGACGACGATTGACGCGCCTTCCTCAGCAAAGCGCTTTGCCGTTCCTTCACCAATACCACTGGCCGCGCCGGTGATCAGCGCGACCTTACCTTCAAGTCTTCCTGCCATTTTGATGTGCTCCCGTTTTGTCTGTTTAATTGCGCGCGATCTTACGGACTTGAGCCACGAAGCGATAGGCAAACACGCCTGATTTTTGATGCAATGTTACGTGCGTCGCGCCATTCTGCGCGCCATGCGTACGACCCAGAGAATTGCAGATGAATCCGCGATCCTGACCGTGGCCCCGCTGACCGGTGCAATGGGTGCTGAATTGTCGGGCATCGACCTTCGCGATCCGTTGTCGGACTCCGCCCTCAGTGAAATCCGTGACGCGCTGCATAGTTACGGCGCCGTGTTCTTCCGTGACCAGCCCCTGACTCATGACCAGCACCTGGTTTTTGCGCGGCACTTCGGTGCGCTGGAAGAACACCCCATCGTCAATGGCATGGAAAGCCACCCCGAAATCATCCGCATGCACAAACCCGCCGGCGAGAGCGCCAGCTTTGGCGTTGGCTGGCATTCGGACAACTCGTTCCTGTCAGAACCCAGCCTGGGATCCATCGTCCGTGCGGAGATCGTGCCGCCGCATGGCGGCGATACGCTGTTTACCAATATGGCCGCCGCCTATGACGGCTTGTCGCCGGGCATGAAGCGCTTGCTCGACGGCCTTGTCGCCGTGCACAGCGCCAGCGAAGCTTATACGTCCGATACCGCTGTCGACAAATATGATGGGGACACGGCAATTACCTATCGCCGGTCCGACGCGATCACCAACAGGGTTGAGCACCCCGTCGTGCGCACACACCCGGAAAGTGGCCACAAAGCGCTTTACGTCAATCCGATGTTCACGCTTCACTTTAAGGATATGAGCAAGGAGGAAAGCGCCGGCCTGCTCGACTATCTGTTTCGTCATGCAACGCGCGGTGAATTTCAATGCCGGTTCCGCTGGCAGCCCGGCTCGGTCGCCTTCTGGGATAACCGCCTGGTGATGCACAATGCACTCAATGACTATCAGGGTTTCGAGCGGTTGCTCTATCGGGTAACGGTCGCAGGCGACCGACCATTCTAAAGATATGACGACCGGTCCCCGACTGCTGGTGATCGACGCCTATGACCCGGCGGGCCGGGCGGCGATTGTCGGCGCGGGCGCGACCAAGGCCGGCGAGCTTTACCGCCGCGCGCTTACAACGCTTTGCCCGAATGCAGATACTGATGTTCTGTTTTTTGGCGAAGCCAATGTACCCGATCTTGACGGTTGGGATGGCGTGCTGTGGACCGGATCGAGCCTGACCATCCATCAGCCGGACGATACGGTGCATGATCAGATCAATCTGTGCCGGGCCGTGTTTGATCGAGGCACACCGCAATTCGGCAGCTGCTGGGCCGCCCAATTGGCCGCGGTTGCCGCCGGTGGCGCGTGCGGACCAAACCCGAAAGGACGCGAGTTCGGCATCTCGCGCAAAATCACCCTGAATGACGCGGGCGCGCAGCACCCATTGCATAGCGGCCGGCCCCGCGCGTTCGACGCCTTTACGGTCCATGCTGACATGGTCACGGCTCTGCCACAGGGCGCGACCGTACTGGCAGGCAACAGTTTTACAGAGGTTCAGAGCCTTGCCGTGGACCACGTGGGCGGCTGTTTCTGGGCGGTACAATACCACCCCGAATATGACCTGAAGGAAGTGGCGCGGCTGGCAGACCTGCGGCGCGCCTCATTGATTGCACAGGGCACATTCGCCGACGACACCGATGCGGATCGCTTCATCTCCGCCGCCGAGGACCTGAATGTGACTCCTGAACGATCAGATCTGGCGTGGTCACTCGGTGTGGATGAAGATGTGCTTGATCCACGCACCCGCCTGATCGAGTTGCGCAATTGGTTGGACCACGTGGTGACCGGAAAGCCGTTCTGAATGGCAAACAGCATCGATCAGATTATCGACCAGGCTGTCCGCCCCGTCTCCGACGCGCTCAGCAGCGTGGTGTTCTATCCCATCCCGATTTTCGGTCAGGACGCGCCGATCATCGTGCTCTGGCTGATTTTGGGCGCGGCATTTTTCACGGTCTATACGGGCTTTATCGGCGTCACCGGCTTTCGGCACGCCCTGGCCCTGGTGTCGGGCCGGCTGACGGACAATAAAGCCCCGGGCGAGGTCAGCCATTTCCGCGCCCTGACGACGGCGGTATCTGGGACAGTAGGCGTCGGCAACATTGCCGGTGTCGCCATCACGATCAGTCTAGGCGGCCCTGGCGCGGCGTTCTGGCTGATGGTCGCGGGCCTTTTGGGCATGGCGACAAAATTTGTCGAATGCACGCTGGGCGTCAAATACCGCAAACACAATGAAGACGGCAGCGTTTCCGGCGGGCCGATGTATTACCTGCAATATGGGCTGGCTGAACGCGGCCTGCCGAAGCTGGGCCGTGCCCTGGGCCTGTTCTTTGCTGCGAGCATCGTGATTGGCTGCCTGGGCATTGGGAACATGTTCCAGTCTAATCAGGCCTTTGCGCAATTTAGCGAGGTGGCCAGCCGCAACGGCGTGACCTTCTTTAACGACAAAGGCTGGTTGTTCGGCCTTGTCATGGCCGTGCTGGTTGGATTGATCATCATCGGCGGCATCAAAAGCATTGCCCGGGTGACCGCCAGGCTGGTGCCCTTCATGATCCTGTTCTACATCGCCGGGGCGTTGGCCGTTTTGGTCCTCCGCGCAGAGGCCTTGCCCGGCGCCATCGCCATGATCCTCGAAGGCGCCTTTACCATGGAAGGCATGGCCGGCGGCTGGATCGGCGCGATGATCCTGGGCTTCCAGCGCGCCGTATTCTCCAACGAAGCCGGGTTGGGGTCTGCGGCCATCGCCCATTCAGCAGTGAGGACCGATCATCCGGTAACCGAAGGCTATGTCGCGCTGCTGGAGCCCTTTATCGACACAGTGGTCGTGTGTACGCTGACAGCGCTGGTGCTGACCACCACGATCTATTCCCCTGACATCGCGGCATCCGGTCTGGCAGGCATCGAACTGACCTCAGCAGCCTATGCCAGCGTTATCCCCTGGGCGCCCGAACCTTTGTCTGTTGCAGCCATCTTATTCGCCTTTTCGACCATGATCGGCTGGTCCTATTACGGGTTAAAGGGCTGGACCTATCTGTTGGGCGAAGGATTCTGGAAGGAAGCCGTGTTCAAACTGGTTTTCTGTGTGTTTGTGATCCTGGGCTGCAGCGTCCAACTGGACGCCATTTTGGACTTCGCCGACGCGCTGGTTTTCGTCATGGCCTTTCCCAATCTGATCGGTCTTTACATTCTGGTTCCGGTCGTAAAAGCCGAACTGGCGGCCTATCGCAGCGAAATCGCCATAAAATCCAATGGCCCCGCTGCTTAAGGTTGAGCAACAAAAGGCTAAGAAACGTATATATTGTATCGGGTTTGTAACAACAAAAACGCTTTCCCACGGAATCCATAAAAGAGTAGCATGCGGCCTTGAAGGTGCTTCGGGAGCAGCGCTGAGCGTTTGTGTGGCTTGTGGGTAAACCACAGCCATCGGGCGCCGATGGAGTTTGTTAGCTTGCTGAATATCCGAATTGCCGGTCTTGCAATGACAATGATGGGTTGGAGTGCCTTGTCCGAGGCGCCTCTGGCACAGAATACGCCTGACACCGGCGCCGAGCCTTTGTCCGCGGCTGTTATGGACGTGGTCGTTACGACAGCCCGCAAGCGCGAGGAGGCAGCCCAAAGCGTCCCAGGAACCGTAGCCGTATTGCCGCAGGCCCTGTTGGGGCGGCTCAGCGTCCAGGATATGGATGAGCTGGATGCCATCGCGCCTAATCTCTATGTCGCACCGGACAATGTATCGACACGGACATCGCGGATTACCCTTCGGTCGCAGATTCAGAACGATACGCTGATTACGGTAGATCCGGCGGTCGGTCTTTATCTCGACGGTGTTTACGTCGCCCGCAGCGCCGGCGGCCTGTTCAACCTGCTCGATGTCGAACGGGTCGAAGTTCTGAACGGACCGCAAGGGACCCTTTATGGCCGCAATACAACCGGCGGCGCCATTGGTATCATCGCCAACAAACCCCGTCAGGATTTCGAAGGCTTTATCGATGTGACATTGGGCACCTATACCAATGCACCAGGATCGAAGAACACCATTCGCCACGACTTTGCTGGCATGCTGAATGCGCCCCTGTCGGACAAGGCGGCCGTCCGGCTGGTTTTCCAGTCCACCAACCGGGGCGGGTTCGGTCAGAATACACTGCTCGACCGTGACCTGCAGGACGAGAACAATCTGGTCTGGCGGGCAAGCGTTTCACTAGAAGCAAGCGACCGCGTGTCCTTCCTACTGGTACATGACGGGATGCAGGCCAGGGCCGGTGAACTGTTGTCGCAGGTTTCAGAAATCGTGCCCGGCGGCCTGGACCCGGCATGCGATCTGGCCAGTCCGATCCCGTCGGCGGCATTTGCTTGCGCCATCAATCTGTTCCTGACCGGCGGACAATGGGGTGCGGCCGCGCTTGACGGTGACCCGCGCCGCAACCAGCAGAACATTCTGCAATTGACCGGTGAGCCGGGAGAGATCAAAGCCGACGTCTATGGCGTCTCGCTGACCACCGAGATCGACCTTGATTCGGTCACGATCAAGAACATCACCGCCTGGCGCACGCTGGATCAGTTCAGCTCGTTCGATTTTGACGGCACACAGTTCGATATCGGCGAGGCTGTACAGACCGACGAACAAGACCAGATTTCCAGCGAGCTGCAGATCTATGGCGGGGGGCCGGACACCACTGTCGAGTGGATGCTGGGCGCGATTTACTTCTATGAAGATGGCCGTACGGACAATGTCGCGCGCTCGCTGTCGTTCCTGAACCCAACCAACCCGTTCGAGACCACCGGCAAGGGTATCAATGAGAGTATTGGTATTTTCGGGCATGCGACTGTCCGTTTGTCGGACATCTTCTCGTTTGTCGGCGGGCTTCGCTACACCTGGGAAAAGCGCCAATTGATCGCCGATAGCCGCGACGCGCTTTTCGGTTGCCTGGTGCCGCCCTCATTGAATGTTGAGTTGGGCAGTGGTGGCTGCCGGGGCGAGTTCAGCGAAACCTTCTCCAAAGTAACCTGGGAAGCCGGCATCAACGCGCAACTGAGTGAAGACGTTCTAGCGTTCTTCAAGGTGTCTACCGGATTCAAATCCGGCGGTTTTAACCTGCGCGCCAGTACGGTCGCCGCATTCGATCCGTTCAGACCGGAAAATATCCTGAATTTTGAGATCGGCATCAAATCCACCTTCATGGATGGTCGCGGGCGGGCCAACCTGACGATCTTCTATTCTGACTACAAAGACATCCAGCGTACCGACTTCACGATCGAGTCCGGTAATCTCAGTACCTTTATCTCTAACGCAGCCAGCGCCGATGTCTGGGGCGGCGAGCTGGAACTGGATTTCCTGCCCACCGACAATCTGCAGCTTCGTGGAACACTGGGTGTGTCGATCGCCCGCTACAACACGTTCGACTTTGGCGGCCTGGATTTCTCTGACCGGCGGTTCCCACAGTCGCCCGACTACTCCTTCAGCCTGGCAATGATCTACACCCTGCCGGTTGACTGGCTGTCGAGCGACTGGACCTTTACCAGCGCGTTCAACTTCCGTGGCAAGGCCTATATGGATGTCGCCAATACGGAAAGCCTGATGCAGAAGGCTTACGGGCTCTTGGACCTGCGCCTCGACATCGAAATGCAAAAGACACCGGTGACGATCAGCCTGTTTGCCAAGAACGTCACCAACAAGACCTACCGCGTAACCGGCACGACCTTCCTGGATCAGATCGGCTTCGCCTTTAATCATTATGGTCAGCCCAGGCAGGTGGGCCTGCAGGCGCGTGTAAACTGGTAGGCCCGCTACCCCGGCCTAAAAATCCCTAGCCGGTTGCGCCATGAGAGGCTAAGAAAATGCCCGGGGAGACAAGACCGTGGCAAAACCGGCTGACGTTCTAGACGCAGACGAACTCGCAAAATGCGAGCAGGCGACGGCCATTTGTCCCAGCTCCAGCCTCAAGAAATCTTCGCGCGCGGTGTCCCGTTACTTCGACGATGCATTGCAGCCGGTCGGCCTTCGGTCCGGGCAATTAGTCATGCTGATGACCATTGCCGTGCTTGAACAGCCAACCTATGGGCAACTGGCCCGTGAACTGGTGATGGACAGTTCGACCATTGCCAGAAGCCTGCGCCCGCTGGAGCGCGAAGGCCTGATCGACCTGGTTCCCGGGCCGGACAGGCGGCGCAAATCTGTTCAGGTTACCAAAGAAGGCGCCGACCGTATCCGCGCCGCCATGCCCCATTGGGAACGGGCGCAGGAACGCTTCGTGCAGGAAATCGGCGCGAAAACCTGGGACGGTGTTCAAAAGGGCCTGACCGCCACCCTGGCTGGCACAAGAGCGCTCTAAATGGACCTCGCCTTCAGCCCTGAGGATGAAGCGTTCCGCCTGGAGGTGCGCGACTTCTTTCAAAACCGCTACCCGAAAGACATTCTCGACAAGCTGCAACGGGGACAGACGCTGCAAAAGGACGATCATGTCCGGTCAGAAAAAGCCCTGAACGACCAGGGCTGGGTGGCAGTGAACTGGCCCGTTGAATATGGCGGCACCGGCTGGACGGTTACACAAAAGTACATCTTTGACGAGGAGCTGCAGCGTGCCGGTGCCCCCTCGGTGGTTCCCATGGGCCTGCTCTATGTTGCACCGGTGATCTATACTTTCGGGTCGGAGGAGCAGAAAAAGCGCTTCCTGCCTGATATCCTCTCCAGCGACGTATTCTGGGCGCAGGGGTACTCGGAACCTGAAGCCGGATCGGATCTGGCCTCGCTGCGGACCAAGGCCGAGCTTGAGGGCGACCACTATATCGTCAATGGCACCAAGATCTGGACCAGCCAAGCCCATTATGCGGACTGGATCTTCTGCCTGGTGCGCACGGATGACTCAGGCAAACCCCAGGAAGGCATCACCTTTCTATGCATGGACATGCAGACGCCGGGCATTCGCGTCGAGCCGATCATTACCATCGATGGTGGCCATCATCTGAATCAAGTGGTCTTTGAAGATGTGCGGGTGCCGGTTGAAAACCGGATCGGCGAGGCAGGCATGGGCTGGACCTATGCCAAATATTTGCTGACCCATGAACGCACCAGCTATGCCCATGTGGCGCGCAAGAAGATGGATATCGCACGACTGCGGAACCTGGCGCGAACCATTGACGCCAGCGGTGGGACACTGGCCGAAGACCCATTGTTCATGGGCAAGGTCGTCGAGGCCGAGGTTCAACTAGCCTCACTGGAAATGACGGCGCTGCGCGCCCTGTCATCACTATCTGCCGGGGACGCCCCGGGCAACGAGTCCTCGGTGCTGAAGATCATGGCCACCGAACAGGCACAGAATATCACCGAGCTGTTCTTGGAACTGGGCGGCTATTACAGCGCTCAATTCATTGCCGACCGCTCCCGGCCTGACTGGAATTCGAATACCGGCATTCCGGATTTCTGCGCGCCGTCGACCGCAGCCTATTTCTTCAACCGGGCCCAGACAATTTATGGCGGCTCAACAGAGGTTCAGAAAAACGTTATCGCCAAGCAGGTGCTGCAGATCTAACCACCCGGCGAAAACAAATAACCCACACCGCGGATGGTCTTGATCAACGCCGGGCGCGATGGCTCGGTTTCAATCTTCTTGCGCAACCGGTTGATGCGGATGTCGATGCTTCGGTCGAAAGGTTCCCAATCCCGATTGTGGGCCATGTCGAGCAACTGATCACGGCTCAACACACGATCAGGGTGCGTAACAAACGCCTTCATCAGATCAAATTCCATACTGGTTAACGGCACGTCTTCACCGTCCAGCGTGACAAGCTGACGCGCGTCGAGCCGCAGGACAAACCGGCCAAACTTCACATCATGATCCGGCCCGACCGATGCCGATGCGGCTTCAGCCGGACCGGTTGATCGGTTCAAGCGACGGCCAAGCGCCTTGATCCGCGCCAGCAATTCACGAGGTTGGAACGGCTTGCCGACATAGTCATCCGCGCCGAGTTCCAACCCGAGCACCCGGTCAACTTCATCATCGAACGCCGTCAGCATGATGATGCCGACGTCGCGCTGATCCCGAAGGTGCCGGGCCAGACTCAATCCGTCTTCACCGGGCAACCCAACATCAAGCAACACAATGTCAACGTCATGCTCGTCCAGCACCTGGCGCATGGCATCACCATCCGGTGCCTCCAGCACGGTCAGACCCTGCGACGACAAATAGTCACGGATCATCGAGCGAACCTCAGGTTCGTCATCCACCGTCAATATGACGTATCCGTCGCTCACGTGTTCTGATCCACACTTGCCTTAATTGCGCCCACCTGCCGTCATTCTGAGAAATAGCAGAAACAAAAGAAACCAAATTCCCGTTCCGCTGAAATCGTTCTGATACCGCAACAGCGTAGATTTCACAGTGTTGAAGCCCACAACCTTCCCCAAGGAGACAGACCATGATTATTACCAGCCACGATACAAAAGACAGGCACCATCCCCACGGCAGAGCCCGCCCGATCGACTCAACCGCCTGGCAGCGGCGCTCCAAACGCGTTCGCCGCTCCGGCCATGCCAACCGGATGCGGATCCGCGGTTTCGGTTCAGCCCGTGTCCGTCACTGAGGCGTGGCACCGATTCCGACCGACACAGTCTCGGCAGGCGCGAACCATCCATCAAAGGAGAGCGGCAAGGACCGTGGCCCAGACCCCGGCGCCTGGCCTCTCCCATCCCGGTGACCCTTTGGCACGCTGCGCCCGCACGCTTTATGGCGCCAAGCCCTTGCCGCGCTAAATCTCTGCTGGGTTAAGCGTCTGCCCTGGCGGCAAGCTGTTTGCTGGCAGCGCGGCACAGGTCTCTGGGCACCACCGGTTTCTCAAGCACGGTAACGTCGTAGTTTTGAATGAAACTCTGGTTTTCAGCGCTCAGCGTATCGCCGGTGATGAAGATGATCCGCTCGGCCCATGACGGACGGATGGAGACCAACTCCAGATAAAGCTGCTGGCCGCTGAGCCCCGGCATGGTGAGATCGGAAATCAACAGGTGATAGTCAGCTTTGCGCAGTTGAAGCAAAGCGTCCGCGCCATCGGCCGCCACATCGACCGTATGCCCGATTTGCCGGAGCGCATCGGCATGAAGCGCGCGGATTTCAGCCTCATCATCCACCACCAGGATACGCGCCGGCGAAGCCTCCGCCATGCCAAACGGGTCGGCCCGCATATCAGTCCGTGGCCGGATGCTGACCGGCAACGCCAGGGTGAAACAGGCACCGCCGCCCGGTGCGTCGGTAACATCCAACGACCCGCGATGTGCCTCAACAATGCCCGCACTGACCGACAGGCCCAGGCCAGTGCCCGCCCCCACCGCTTTTGAGGTAAAGAACGGCTCAAATATCCTGGATTTCAGGTCATTGGGCACGCCAGGGCCCGTATCGCAGACGTGCAACAGCACCTTGCCATTGGCGTTATCAAGGTCTGTGCGAATGGTCAGCGTGCGGTCACCCAGCGTATCACTCATCGCCTGTTGTGCGTTCATCACCAGGTTCATCAGCACCTGCGTCATCTGGTCGGGATCGGCAAGAGTCTCCGGCAAGTCCGGGGACAAGTGAAACTCGGTCGCAATGCCATGCGCCTTGAGCTGATGATCGAACAAATCGACGACAGCAGCCGTCAGGTCATTCAGACTGACCCAGTCATATTGCGGCGGGCGTTCCCGCGCAATCGACAGGAAGGTCCGCACGATACGCGCACATCTCTGCGCGGCCTGATCGATTTTCTCTGCCAGGGACCGGGTCTCGGGGTCCTTTGATCCGTCCATCAGCATCGCGGACCGGCCCACCACGATCGACAACGGATTGTTCAATTCATGCGCGACGCCGGCAAGCAACGACCCAAGCGCACTCATCTTTTCGTTCTGATGTAGTGCGTCGCGCTGCTGGCTCAGTTCCTGTTCGATTGCCTTGGCTTCCGTCAGGTCGCGCACGACCGCCGTATAATAGCGCTGACCCTCGACCATGGTGGGAGTTACCGCGACCTCAATCGGGAATTCCTCGCCTGACTTGCGCGGCGCGGTCCGTTCAACCCGACGGTTGACCAGTTCCCATTCGCCGGTTTCTTCGAAACGCTGCGCCTGCTGTTGCTCAAATCGGTCACGGTCAGCCGGGGCGACCAACAGATCAAGCACCTGCCGGCCGACGACTTCGTCCTTGCGATAGCCGAACATTTCTTCCGCCGCTGCATTGAATTCGACAATAGCCCCGTTGCCGTCGGTCGTGAGAACGCCGTCCATCGCCGTATCGATAATTGCCCGCCGCAACGCTTCATCCGCGCGCCGACGGGCACGAATGCTGACTGTCAGCCCAATCGCTAGGGTCAAGCTGGTCAGCGCGAAGCCCAGATAAAGGATGTTGCCAATGAACGGTGAATATCCCGGACCCAGTATCCCAGCGACCATGAAAACCGTCCCCGCGATCATCACGGGCGTCCATCCGATAAGATAGGCTGTTGCGCCAGGAATACGCCGGTAAACCGCATAGAGCGTGGTTCCGATCATCACGGCCAGAAACCCGACCTGAAGCGCGAACAGGATGTAAACCGTGGTTAGCGGCGCCAGAAACAAAGGGATCACAAGCAGGAACCGGACCCCCTGACAGACCCGCAGCACCACATCCATCCGCGGCATGGTCTGACGCGACGCGATAAAGCGCCGCAGAACCTCGATTCCGAAAACCCAGATACCAATCGCGATTAGCGCTTCAACAATGAGCGGTACGGTTCCCGGCCAGGGCCCAAGCGACAGGCGCAGGAAACCAGAGTTACTGGCCATAAATCCCGCGTAGCTGATGATAAGGGCGGTCAGATAGTGGTGGTCCTTGCCGGGTAAAACCGGACCCATCACCGCCAGATAGGCGCAAACCCCGACCAGCAGGCCGAACACAATGCCGAACAGCAACCATTCAACCTGTTCGGCATGCGCCCAGGCGTCGGCCGTCACAATGACCGGGGTGGCGATGGTGAGCGGTACACTCTCCGACCGCATATAGATATCGACGGTCTCATCCCGGCGGAGGTTCAGTGGGAAAACCGGTGTCCGCGTACCGGCCATACCGGTCCATTCAGGGACGGTAAAGCCAGCCCGGTAGGTGGTCACCGCGCCGTCTTCACGAATGATGTAAACCTCCTCCTGGTTGGTCCGCGCCGAAAGCATCGCCAGCAACCAGGCCGCATCGCCGGAGGATTGGTTCGTCACGCGGATACGCGTCCACAGCGCACCTGATTTGAAGCCGAGGGCTGGAAAATCCGTCGCCGATAGCTGGAACACCCCGTCCAACTGACCAGATCGGACATCCTCGAGGGTCAGTGTTCCGTCTGAATCAGCGAGAAACTCGATATGGCCACCGAGATAGATCTTGTCTGTTTCATCTTGCAAGACCACCGCGTTGGCAGGTGCGTCAGTCGCCTGAGCGGCCGAGTAACCACACACAAGGGTCGGCCAGAAGACCGCCCAAAGCCCCAGTACTGCCAGCCTCGTGATCTGCACGCATCTGCCTTTTCGCGCGTTCCAAACGACGCTGAAGACTAACGCGTGTTTGTATCCGGGGTGTTTCACGAGGCCCGTTTCAATGTTTCAATTGTTTCAGGCTGCGCGGCTTAATCCGCGTATTTTCCAGGTTCTCGCTGACTCAATAGAGTCCCTCTAGCGTATCCTGATACTCAGCCTTAATCACATGGCGGCGGATGCTCATCTTCGGCGTCATCTGTTCGTTTTCGATGGTGAACGGTTCGGCAGCGACCGCAAACCGGCGGACCTTTTCGATATTGGATAGCCGTTTGTTCACCCGGCCAACAGCCTGATCGAGCGCATCATGTAAATCGGCGTCGTCGGCCAGTTCCGCGACACCACCTTCTTTACCGTGTTCCTTGGCCCATTCGGCCAGCCAATCTGCATCCGGCACCAACAGCGCCACCATATGCGGCCGGCGGTCGCCATAGATCATAGCCTGAGCGATTTCCGGCTCAAGGGTCAAAAGGCCCTCCACCCGCGCAGGCGAGACATTGTCACCTTTGTCGTTAACCAGAATATCCTTCTTCCGGTCGGTGATCTGCAGGTGACCGTCTTCGTCGATCACACCGATATCGCCGGTATGCAGCCAGCCGTCCTGAAGCGCGGCAGCGGTCGATTCCGGGTCATCCCAATACCCCTTCATCACCAGTTCGCCGCGCAGCAATATCTCTCCGTCATCGGCGATCTTAACCTCTGTATCGCGAATGGGCGGCCCGACCGTATGCATTTTGACCAGGCTGGGCCGGTTCACGTTAGAGACCGGGCCCGACTCGGTCTGGCCATAGCCCTGCAGCAGCCGCAGTCCCAGCGCATGGAAGAACATGCCCACATCCGGGTTGAGCGGCGCACCGCCCGAGACCAGGGCCTTGATCCGCCCGCCGAAGCGCTGCTGGACTTTCTTACGGACCAGGCGATCGAGGATCTTGTCCATGATCTTTTCAAACAGGCCAAGAGACGAGGGGTCGTTGAAGCGCTTTTCCCCGAGTTCCAACGCTCGCTGGAACAGCTTGGCGCGCAGGCCGCCCTGATCCTCAATCGACCGCGTGACGCGCATCCGCAGCATCTCAAACAGCCGCGGCACGACGGTCATAATCGTCGGCTTGGCCTCCTCCATATTGACGGCAAGCCGATCCAGGCCTTCGGCGTAATAGATCTGGGCACCCAGAGAAATCGGGAAAAACATCCCCGCCGTATGTTCGTAAGCATGCGACAGGGGTAGGAAGGACAGAAACACTTCGTCGTCTATGCCCAGCTCTTCGATGACCTCGGTCGCGCCGGTGCTGTTGTGAAGGATCGCCCCGTGGCTGATCATCACCCCCTTGGGCGCACCGCCGGTGCCCGACGTATAGATCAAGCAGGCAACATCATCCCGGCCAACACCTTCCATGGCTTCCAGCACATCGCCGATCTTGCCCTGGCTGGCCAGCATGACGTCATCCCATAGATGGATATCGACATTGAGGCTCTGGTCCCGCTTCGGCGCCTCCATGGCGATGACGAAATCCAGATGGTCGGATTCGTGCGCCGCCGGCAGCAGATTTTGCGCCAGTCTGGCGGTCGAAACAATGGCCCCTTTGGCGCCACTGTCGTCGAGAATATGTTCGTGATCGCGCGGCGTGTTGGTGATGTAAGTCGGCACGGTAATGCCGCCCACGGCCATGACCGCCAGATCCGAAATCAGCCACTCAGGACGGCTTTCGCTGACCAGTGCCACCCGGTCGCCCGGTGCAATCCCCAAAGATTTCAGCCCGCCGGCCAGCCTAGCCACCTGTTCGCTGATTTCCCGCCAGCTTTGCGATTGATAGGGTGCGCCGCGCTTTGGCTTGGCCCAGACAAACGGCCTGTCGCCCAGGCGGTCCGCCTGATCGTAAAACATGCTGACCAGATTTCTGGCTGTCTCTGCGCTCATCCGTTCCCCGCCCCTTAAGTCCCTGATGACGTTACGTCACCCGGGATGGAGCGGCAAGAAAGATGGACTAGTCGGAATTGCTCCAGGTCAGCACGCCAAGTCTGGGATACTCCTCAAACCCGGATTGCAGAGGAACCGGATCATCTTCAGCGTAGACCTGAACAAACACCCATGCTTCGCAGCTTTCTTTAAGCCGGCTTCTGTCGACCTTGATCCACTTATCTTGGTGGTATTTTTGAAGTGCAGAGTCGATAAAGTCTGCGTCCTCATCATCAAGGCCATCATTGGCGCCCCATCCATTATGCTTAGGACCTTCGAAATAGGCACGAAGTTCATTCTCTGGACTCATGAGCTCTTTGTTTTTCAGCGCTACATCGTTCGCCAAAGGCAAATACACACCATCGAACTCAAGTTGACGACACAAGTAGCCGCCAACTTGGTTGCAGTATGAAATTCCGGAATCACAGCTAATGATTACGCCGGTACCAACTGCACCATATAGAGTAACAACGGGCATTATCTGCCCCCTAGGGAATCACCAATCTTTCAATATAAGGAGGCAAGGCAAACGCGGCCTTGTGGACCGCCGGTGTATAGTAACGTGTCTCGGCACCCCAGGCGTCAAAACGGTCTTGCAGCGTTTCATCAGTTACCTGCCGCAATGCGGGATTATCCGTGCCCCAGCCGAAGGCCATGGGCCCGCCGACATAGGTTGGCACTGTGGCAAGGTAGCAGGTCGCGTCGGCAAACAACTGGCGGAAAGCGCGCATGGTGCCGCGCAATTCGTCGGGTTGCAGGAAGGGAACGCCATTCTGGGTGACGAGCACCCCGCCCTGGTCCAGCCGAGCCTTGGCATTGGCATAAAACCCTTGGGTAAACAACGCCTCACCCGGGCCGATGGGGTCAGTTGAATCGCAGATGATCAGGTCGAAGCTGTCGGCGCTTTCAGCGACGAACACCGCGCCGTCGCCGATATGCAGATTGAGCCTCGGATCCTCGAACGCGTCCTTGCAGATGGCAGACAGATGCTGTTTGGAGAATTCGATCACCGAGGCGTCGATTTCGACCATCGTCACATGCTCGATGCCGGGATGCTTCAACAGCTCTTCCAGCATGCCGCCATCACCGCCGCCAATGATCAGCGCGCGCTTGACCGCGCCATGGGCCATCACCGGCACGTGGGTTAGCATTTCATGATAAATGAACTCGTCTGCTTCAGTGGTTTGGATGACACCATCAAGCGTGAGCACCTTGCCGAAGGTCGGGTTGTCGAACAAAACCAACCGTTGATGGTCGGTCTTGCTGTCGAACAGGACTTTGGAGCGCCTCAACCCCACGTGCAGGTCATCGTGAAGCGTCTCCCACGCCCAGTCGGTCAAACCGCCTCTCCGCGGAGGATTTTCTTAACCTCGACCGTCGACGCACTGAAGGCATCCCGGATAATGTCGATGGCCTTGTGGGGGTCGGTCTCACCGCACATAAAGACGTCGAGCGCGGCATAGTCGTGCTCGGGCCATGTGTGAATGCTGATATGCGATTCGGCCAGCACAGCCACGCCCGATACCCCGAAATTCGGGGTGAAGTGGTGCAGATGAATATGCAGCAGGGTCGCCCCACATGCCTCTACACACCGGCGCAACGTGGCATCGATATGGTCGACATCGTTGAGCCGGCGGCCCCCCTTCACATCAAGGATCAAATGCACCCCGGCGCAGCGGACCCCACCATGTTGAACATAGTGGTCATTGCCGGGCCCTTCGTCAGAGACGAACTGCGCAATCGACGTTTGTTCTTCCAGCGAAAGGTCTGTCACGGGCTCGGTCCGCTCACATCAAAATAGCTATCGACGGCGACGATTTATGCGTGTGCTACCCGCAAATCAAGCGCAAAAATCGCTCCGGTGGCCGTAGCCTCAAGCAGCCAGCCGGAAGGTGCAGGATTCGGCGCAACTCGGGCGGCTGACGCGCACCCAGCTGATGCCGGGAAAGGCCGGTTGCAGTGCCGTTGAAATCCAGATCGCAATGTTTTCCAGCGACGGATTCGACAGGCCGTCGACCTCGTTGAGCAGATGGTGATCAAGCTGGTCCTTGATCCCATCCAACGCCGTTTCAACCTGGCCGAAATCAGCAATCCACCCGGTCGCCGGATCGGGGAGGCCGGTGATCGCCACCTCTACTTGATAAGAGTGGCCATGCAGGCGCTTATAGCCATGCCCTTCGGGCATATGCTCGAAATGGTGCGCGGCCTCGAAGGTGAAGGCTTTGACGATTTCCATCGATCCGGTCATGGCGCGGCTGTTTAGGGGGTCGCGGCGCCGATGGCAAGTGGCCAGATGCCAGCCATCGCCTATAGTTGTTTCCGACAACCAATCATCAACGGGGAACGATCATGCTATTGGAAGGAAAATCCGCCATTGTGACCGGTGCAGGCTCTGGGATCGGGGCTGCAAGCGCACAACTCTTTGCCGACCACGGCGCCACGGTGCTGGCGGTCGATGTGCCGGGCAAGGACCTCGCGAATACGCACAAGGGCCATGACGCTATTACCGCGCTGGAACAGGACATCACCGAAACCGATGCACCCAAGAAGATCGTTCAGGCCGCACTGGATACAGCCGGCAAGCTGGACATCGTTTTCAACAATGCCGGTGTCGGCGGCGGGGGCCTGAACGCCTATGACATGCCTGACGACCTGTGGGACCGGACCATGGCGGTGAATGTCACCGCGCAGTTCCGGCTGATTCGCGAGGCGATCCCGCATCTGCGCGAGGCAGGCTCGGGCCGGATTATCAACACAGCGTCCGTGATGGCCGAGGGCACGGATTATGGCCTGGCCGCCTACTGCGCGTCGAAAGCCGGGGTCGCCGGGCTCACCCGCAATATCGCGCTGGAAGAAGGCCGATACGGCATCACCGCCAACTATATCGAGCCCGGGGCAATCTATACCGGGATGACGGAAAAGAACTTCGTCAATGACGACATCGCCGACATCTGGGCCCGCAAGTCAGCGCTGAAACGGCTCGGCAAACCGATCGATATCGCCAAGGGTGCATTGTTTCTGGCATCGGATTTGGGCGCCTTTGTCTCCGGCCACGGGCTGCGGGTCGACGGTGGCCTGATGCTAAGGGTCTGACCGTGGCCAACGTCCTCTATGAAATTCGGGACCGGACAACAGTCGTCACAATCAACCGGCCGGACCGGCGCAATGCCGTAGACGTCGATACAAAGGCTGAGCTGTACGATGCATTCCTGAAATTCGATCAGGATGATGATCTGGACGTTGCCATCCTGACGGGTGCAGGTGGTCATTTTTGTGCCGGTGCCGACCTGAGGGCCATGACCGAGGGGAAGCGAAAGTCCTACGACGAGACCGACCCGATGGGCCCAATGGGACCCAGCCGCATGCGGCTGTCCAAACCGGTGATCGCGGCCATCGAAGGCTATGCAGTGGCCGGCGGCGCAGAGCTTGCCTTGTGGTGTGACCTTCGAGTGATGGCGGAGGGGTCAATCTTCGGGATTTTCTGCCGCCGGTTTGGCGTGCCGCTCATTGACCTGGGCACCGTGCGGCTACCTAGGCTGATCGGCCACAGCCGCGCGATGGACCTGATCCTGACCGGACGGCCGGTCGAGGCAGAAGAGGCACTGCAATTCGGCATCGCCAACCGACTCGCGCCCAACGGTGAGGCGCTTGCCGTCGCGCTTGATCTTGCCAAACAGCTTTCTGCCTTTCCCCAAACCTGTATGCGCAACGACCGGCTATCGGCGCTCGATCAGTGGGGACTCAGCGAGCAGGACGCCATGGTGACCGAGTTCCGCAGAGGCATGGAGACCGTCCAGTCGGGTGAGACATTTGATGGCGCAGCACGGTTTACCGGCGGGGAAGGACGCGGCGGCACATTCTCTTAGGCGCGATCAGTGCGCCTTGACCAAAGGGCAGGCGGCGCGCTCATGCGCGCACTCAATTTGACAATAATTACTATTTGTATAGTATATACAAATCAGGATATTTGTTAAATAAGGATCAATGTCGACACAGCTCGCAGCCACCGGCCCACGCCCCCGCGTATCGGATGAAGAAATCCTGCGCGCGACGCGGCGGTGCATCGACCGGTCTGGCCATGACAAGTTCACGATGGCGGAGGTCGCGGCGGAAGCCGGCCTAACGCGGGTTCAGATCTACAACCGTTTCGGCTCACGCAACGACCTTTTGTTGGCGCTGCTTGTTGCGCATGCCCAAGCGTTCAATGTGCACCAGGCAAACGTGCTTGGCGATGCGCCTTCAGTGGCTCAAGCGATCGTTGACGGGATGTTGGCCGCGATCAAAGCGGCCCAGTCAGACCGATACTTCGGCCTGCTTGTGCTGCCGGCCACCGGCGAAGGGGGTGCAGAGGGCGCGCCCGAAGCGGCCCTTGCGCTTAGCCGTGACCTTTGGGTGCCTGTCATCGAGCGCGGGTTAGCGTCCGGCGAGCTGGCGTCCGACCTCTCGCCCGCAGACATCGCCCGCTGGATAGGCCTGACCGAACTCAATCTGTTCAGCGCAACACGGACCTTCGGCCTGTCGCTGGCCGAGTGCGAGCAATACGTCCGGGCGTTCGTTGTTGCGCCCCTCTCGGCAAAGGAGCCACGGCCATGAACGTTGAAGCACCACTTGCATTCAACCCTATGGACCCTGATCTCGCCGCGAACCCCTACCCGGCATACAAAGAACTGCGCGAGGCGGACCCGGTTCACCAGTCGCCACTAGGTTTCTGGGTGCTGACCCGCTATGCAGAAGTGGCCGTAGTGCTGGGCGATGCTGAAACCTATCAGCACTGTTATGCGCAAACGCAGCAGGCGCGGCTGGGCGATGCGGTCGCCGAAGAGCCCTATTTCTCGCGCTTCCAACGTATGATCTTTGTGATGGACCAGCCCCGCCACCCAGCGTTGCGCAAATATGTTCAGGGATCGCTCGTGCAACGCCTGCCAAGCACAAGGCGAAAGCTTCAGTCCATCGCCGAAGCGCTGCTAGACAAATACGCCGCGGAGCGGCGCATGGAGCTTATCGGCGATTTTGCGCTTCAGCTGCCCAAGTCAGCCATTGGCGATTTGCTCGGCGTGCCAGAAGAAGACCATGACAGCATTGCCGAGTCGGCCGCAAAGCTCAGCCCCACCTTCGAATTCCTGCCGATGGGCGCTGAGACATTGGCAAGTGTGAACGAGTCCATATTGGTGCTCGAGGACTATTTTCGCGACCTGTTGGCCCATAAGCGAAAGCACCCTGGCGAAGACCATTTGACCGACCTGCTGGCCGCCATCGATGCGCCCGACGGCATGACCGAGGACGAAGCGATCTCTAACGCCATCCTGATGTATATAGCCGGGCACGACACCACGACCGGCGCCATCGGGATCGTGATGCTGTCGCTGCACCGCAATCCGGATCAGTGGAAGCTGCTGACGGATGACCCCTCCCTCGCCCGATCTGCCGTTGACGAACTGCTACGCTATGACACGCCGGGCCAGGCCACCGCGCGGGTTGCCATGCGCGATGTCGAGCTGGGTGGCAAGCAGGTCCCACAGGGCTCCATGATTCTGTTCTATATCGGCGCGGCCAACCACGACCCAGCAGTCTTCGAGAACCCGGATCAGCTAAACATTCTGGTCGGGAAACGCCGCCCGATTACCTTTGGCGGCGGGCCACACATCTGCGTCGGGCAATCGATCGCCAAGACCGAGATTCAGATCGCACTGGAAAACCTCGCGACGGGCTGCCCCGGCATGCAGCTCGAGACCCTCAATCCCGAGTTCCGGCCGACCAACCTGATGCGCTGTATCAAGTCGCTGAATGTGACGTGGTAGAGAAGGCCGCTAGTCGACCTCGATGACCCCGTCGGCCAGCGGTTCGGCGTAGAGCGCCTTTACGAGATCGGCGCGGTTCTCCAGCGTGGCACGCTGATTGACATAGCCCTTTTCGGTGATCTCGTGGCCTTCCATGGAAGGCGGCTCGGCCATCAACATCAGCCGGTGGATGCGCGTTGACGACCCCGGCCATTCCTTGTTGTGGGCCTCCAGGCCCGCCTTGATGTGCGCCAGCACCTTTTCGTCGCTGAGCAGGTCTTCGATACCCAGATCGGCGCCGGCGATCTTCTTGCAGGCCTCCACATTGGGCCAGGCAAGCACCGCGACATAATCCTTGTCGTGGCCGCAGACGACGCAGTCCGCGATGGCGGGTGCGCAGGCATTGTTAACCTGGACCCTGAGCGTCCCGACCGACACGAAGGTTCCGGACAGCAGCTTGAAGTCCTCCACCACCCGGCCATCGAAGATCAGCCCCTTGGTGATGTCATCCTCATCGACGAGCTGAAGCGCATCACCGATCTTGTAGAAGCCTTCTTCGTCGAAGGCGTCGGCGGTCTTTTCCGGCATGCGGTAATAGCCGGTGAAGACGTTGTCGCCCTTGATCCGCACTTCGTATTTCGACCCGTTAGGCACCAGCTTGAAGGTGGTCCCGGGCAGCGGCAGGCCGACATTGCCGGTGCCCTCGATCGGCCAATGCAGGCTGGAGGCGACAGGCGCGGTTTCCGTCGAGCCGTAGCCGGTGCGGAACAGAATCCGGTGGCCGGTTTCCTTGACGGCCAGGTCCTGATAGCGCTGCCACACCTCATGCGGCATGCTCGCCCCGCCATAAGCCAGGCCTTTGAGCCGGCTGAAGAAGTTGCGGCGCAATTCCTCGTCTTCTTCGAGCGCATGGACGACCAGCGCATGGCCAGCAGCCACGTTCAGATATTCGGTTGGCGCGATGTCGCGCAGGTTGGCGATGGTGGTCTCGATCTGGCCTGGCAGCGGGCGGCCGTCATCGATGTAATACGACCCGCCCTGGCTCAGCACGCCGTGGAAATTCGAGTTGCCGCCATAGCAATGGTTCCATGGCAACCAATCGAGAATGACCGGCGGGTTTTCCGGATCGGGCGGAAACAAAATGTGCCCGGCCTTCATATTGGCGCACATCATCTTCTGGGTCTGCGGCACGGCCTTTGGCATGCCGGTCGAGCCGGAGGTGAACAGATATTTGCCGACGGTTTCCGGCACCGTCGCGTTGAATGCCTCCATCACCGCATCGGTCGGTTCCGTGCCCATCAGATCAGCAAAAGGCGTGCTCGCGATGGTGTTGGGCGGTAACTGATCGACCACGACCTCAACCCCGTCAAGATTGAGGCCTTCCAAGGCCTCGGCATAGGGCATGCCTTGTTCCGCAAAAATCAGCTTCGGCTCAACCAGATCAAACACATGATGCAGCTTGGCGTGCGCACCGGGCATCAGCGAATAAGCGATTGCAACAGGCGCAGCAGGCACGCCGACCTGCATCGCGGCCATCACCAAAAGGGCGTGATTGATCGAATTCGCCGACAGGATCATCACCGGCGACGATTGATCGAGACCTCGGTCGAGCAGCGCCTGCGACAAGACGTTCACCTTTTTCAGCCCCTCGCCATAGGTCAACTCCGCCCAGGCGCCGGACGCATCCCGCTGGGCCATCCAGACCCGGTCCGGCTCCCGCCCGGCCCACTGATGAAGATAGCTGACGATGTTGCACTCATACTCGCCCAGCGGATAGCCCGCCTCGACAATGATTTCGCCATTGTCACGCCGGGTCATGCTGGCGCGCGCTTCGGCATGATTGACCGGCAGAAAGGGTGCGCCGGCGGTTTCGATTACCTGATCCATATTTACTTCCCCTTGAAGGTCGGATCGCGTTTTTCCAGGAAGCTCGCGACGCCTTCTTTATGATCTTCCGTCTGGAAAAGTAGGCCGAGTGTGTGCGCAATCCAGCTGCCGATTTCCCGGTGCTCCCCATAGGTGGATTTGCGCAGGCCTTCTTTCAGGTGTTGAACCGCGAGCGGCGGGTTGTTCGCGATCTTGCCCGCCAGCGCCCAGGCTTCGTCCATTAGGCTCTCATGTGGCACGGTCTTGAGCACCAGGCCGATCTTTTCGGCCTGTGCTGCATCGATGACATCGCCGGTGAACAGCAGTTCGGCCGCCTTCTGTGCCCCAACCGCCAGCGGCAGCCGGGTGAGGCCGCCCAAATCGGTGATCAGCCCGCGCTTGACGAAGAGTTCGCCGAACTTGGCCTTATCCGAGGCGATTCGGAGGTCGGCCATCAGCGACAGGTCCATGCCCCAGCCCACTGCCGCGCCATTGACCGCAGCAATGACCGGTTTGCCGCACTCCAGAATGGCGCTGGCCGCAGGCGTGGGCACCGGCTTCACCTGGGTCAGCCGACTGACGCTGCCTTCACGCTCATCGCCCGCCATGATGGCGCGGACATCGTCGCCAGAGCAGAACCCCGGATCGGCGCCGGTGATGATAACGCAGCGGACATCGGCATCGTCATGGGCGATGCGGAACGAACTTTCGAGCTCGTCATAGGCCCGGTGATTGAGCGCGTTATAGATTTCCGGCCGGTTGAGCGTGACGGTGGCCACATGATCCGCCACGTCATAGAGCGTGTGCACGAAGTCCGATGGTGCGAGCATCGCTGCCTCCCCAATATCCGTTCATACTTCGAGACGCGCTTCGCGCTCCTCAGCACGAACGGTTAGTGCAAAAGCCGTTCGCCCTGAGGAGCCCGCCCAATACGCCCTATAGGGCAGATGGCGGGCGTCTCGAAGGGTCCCTGCCGAACGGCTTTGCTATGAGACCTACTCCGCCGCCTTGGCAAAGGCGCGCTTGCGCGGGCCCTGGAAGCCGAACAGGTGGCCAGCCACCTTGCGGATCTGGATTTCCTCCGAGCCTTCGGTGATCCGGTAGCGGCGGTGATGACGGTAGATGTGCTCGAACGGCTTGTGCCTTGAATAGCCCATGCCGCCATGGGTCTGGATCGCGGTGTCAGCCGCGTTACAGGCCAGCCGGTTGCCCCGGTAGTTGCACATGGAGACCGCGTCAGAGACTTCCATGTGATTCTGCTTGTCGAGCTCCCAGGCGGTTTTGCGGACCAGCCACCGGACCATCTCTGCTTCGGTGTGCAGTTCAGCCAGGGGCCACTGGATCGCCTGCTTGGTTGCGATGGGTTCGCCGAACACGCGCCGGTTCCGGGCATATTCGACGCTTTCATTGATGCAGTACTGGCCAACGCCGACGCCGGAGGCCGCCTGGCGGATTCGGTTTTCGTGGAGGAAGGTCTGTGCCACGGCTAGGCCCTGGCCTTCTTCACCAAAGATCGATGAGTGCGGCACACGGACGTCCCGCAATGTCACATGGGCGTGGTCGGTCGGCATGTTGAAGGTCCACATGAACTTCTCGACCTTGAAGCCTGGCGAATCGGTCGGCACAAAGAAGCAGGTGATGCCGTTGGCATCGCCGTCGCTGCCAGACGTACGCGCATAGATCATGTCGTGGGTCGCGGCATGCAGGCCGGTGTTCCACATCTTTTCGCCATTGATGACCCACTCGTCGCCCTGGCGCACAGCAGTGGTTTCCATCCATGTAGCGTCTGAGCCGTGATCCGGTTCGGTCAGGCCGAAGGCGACACGCGCCTTGCCCTGGATCGACGGCTCGAGGAACTGTTCTTTGTGTTCGTCGCTGGCAAAGCGCATCAGCATATGGACGAAGGGGAAGTTGCCGACAATCGACGACTCGTTCTGAAGATCGTTGTGCAGGCCCAGGCCCTTGGCGGCGAGATGTTCGCGGATAATGGCCATGCCCAGATTGGTGCCGTCGTCGCCGCCCACTTCCTTGGGCAGCGCATAGCGGAGATGGCCAGCGGCATCGGCCCGGCGGCGCATCTCGCGCAACAGCTCTTCCCACTCTTCATTGGGCTGGCCGTCATTGTCCCAATCGGTGCGCGAATGCTCACGGCGATGGTCGAAGAAGCGTTCGTTATCGTCCTGCGCTTGAAGCGGCTTGATTTCCTTTTCGATAAACGCGTCGAGCGCGTCGAGCTTGGCCTGAATTTCGGCCGGAATGGTAAAATCCATATCTAGTCTCCCCTGATCCTGCAGTGACGGGCCCCTGACGCCCGGTATTGGTGCGCACTATAAGCGGTCCCTTGAATGCTGTTAACGGCAAAAGGCTAGTAGATGACGCATCTAAGTTTCGATGAGCGAGATCAATAGTCGGTTGCAAGCTTCGCTAACGCAGACCCCGGAACGTGGCACGCACATCGTCGATCACGGCCTGTGGGTTTTCCATCGGCACGAAGTGGCCCCCGCCCTTGTGCTCTTTGGAGTAAACCATATTGAACTGCTTCTCGGCTTCCTTGCCGAGACCGCGGCCGACATCGAATTCCAGATAGGTGGCGCCGGTAGGCGCCTTGACCAACGGCTCATTGTCATTGGCCCGGGACCAGGGCCGTTTGCCCGCCTCGGCATAAAGCCGCATGGACGTGCCAATGGTCTTGGTGAACCAATAGATCATGGTGGTGGTCAGCAGAAAATCTTTCGAGAACACCGATTCCACATCGCCTTGGCAATGACTCCAGTTGTAACGGCGACGTACCAGCCAGGCGAGCAGGCCAACGGGCGAATCCTGCAACGCATAGGCCAGGGTCTGCGCATCCAGCATATGGACGGCCACATGGGCGGCGATGCGGTGCTGGACATCGACGATCCGCGCCCGGACATCATCGGGCGTGCCCTCCGGCACCATGCGGCCCGCCGTCACGTCCCACGGCCGTTCATTGTTCCAGTGCGACAAGGTCGGCGTGCTGGTGAGGTGCAGCCCGATCAGGCTGTCCCAATATTTGTGACCGATCTGGGTGGTGGCAAAAGCGCCCCAGTCCCCGCCCTGCACCGCATAACGCTCAAAACCCAAGACGTCGGTCATCAGCTTATGCAGAATATCCGCCGCGACCCAGGAATTGACCCCGGGCGTGGTGAGCGGCGACGAAAACCCGAAGCCGGGCATGGAAACAATGTAAAGGTCGAACGCATCCGCCGGGTCGCCGCCATGTGCCGCAGGATCGGCCAGGGCGTCCATCACCTTATGATAGTCCCAGAACGTCCATGGCCAGCCATGGATCATCATCATCGGGATCGGGTTCGGCCCCTTACCAGGCACATGCATGTAGTGGACCGGCATGCCGTCGATCTGAACCCGGTAGTGATTGTTGGCGTTGATCTCGGCCTGCTGTGCCGGCCAGTCGAAGCCGTTCAGCCAATAATCGACAAGGCCGTGCAGATAGTCCCCATTGACGCCATAGCCCCAATCGTCATTGCCGAAGTCCTGCGCCCAGTTGGTGGACGTCAAGCGTTCCCGCAAATCATCGATCCCGGCCTGCGGAAACGACACGTCAAACTGTTCCGGCTGCATCCCCTGTCTCCCCTTTGAGCGATCACGCCCATGAGGATGCATGGAATGGCCAGCGCAGGCCAGTCCTGGTTGGCCAGTCCTGGTTGGAAAGAGGTTCTTGGAGCTAAGCTGACGGCCGTCGCGTTACCGTCACGACGCGCTTGGCTTCGCCTGGTCCGTCGCCTGCTGGGTCTCTTGCAGCTTACGCTGCGCCAGCAAAAGATTGCCCATGATCAAATCATCAAACGGCTTGCCGCGCAGCGCTTTCTTATAAGTCGCCACCGCGGTCTGATAATCGCCGAGCATGAATTGGACCGTCGCGACATTGTTGAGCGCTTCGGGCATGCGGCTGTTGATTTTCAGGGCCTTCTCGCAGTGTTCCATGGCCTGTTGATAGCGGCCGGTCTGCACGTCCGCGGAGCACAGATTGGTGTAGGCAGCGGCGATATCGGAAATCGTCAGATCATCATCCAGCGCTTTACGGGTCAGCTTCACGCCTTCCTCGAACTTGCCGGCATCGATCAACGCCGCGCCATTGCGAATATCCTGGGAACTGTTGAGCCAGATCTTCTGACCCTGTGTGGGACGGTCGGTCGCCGCCGCGGGCAGCGCGATCAAGGCCGTCAGAATAAGTGCTGTGAGTGTTTTCATTTACACAGTATAGCAAGAATGCATATGCAGCAAAAGTGATACCGAAGCCGCCTTGTCCGATGGTGCAAAGCCAGCATGCTTGGCAGGGAGTCGGTGAGGCTCTAGCCTTGCCGCCCATGCCAACCCGCCTGAATTCCAGTACCGCCCAAGGCATCTTCATGATGGTCTGCGCCAGCGCGACGATCGCTGTGCTGTGGGCGGTGCTGCGGATCGCATCGGAGACGATGCACCCGTTCTACATTCTGTTCTGGCGGTCGGTGTTCGGCGTGCTGATCCTGTTGCCGGTCTTTGTGCGGGCCGGACCAGCCTCGCTCAAAACCGACCGGCTGCCGGTCCACGCGCTGCGCAGTATCTGCGGCGTGGTCGCCATGGGCGGTATCTTTTATTCGGTGGCCAACATCCCGCTCGGCCAGGCGATGGCGATCAACTATTCCGGGCCGCTGTTCGCCACGCTGGGCGCCGTCCTAATTTTCAGAGAAGCACTGCCCAAGCAGCGCATTATCGCGCTGGCCATTGGCTTTGCCGGCATGCTGATCGTCGTGCGGCCCGGGGTCGACCATGTCAGCCTTGGCGTGCTGGCGGCGCTGATCGGCGTCCTTGGCATGGCAGGCTCGCTGCTGAGCATCAAATCGCTCGCAGCGACAGAAGCCAACACGACCATCATCGCCTATGGCAATACGCTGGCGCTGCCTGTTTCATTCGGGCTGGCCCTTACCGTATGGCAGGGCATGAGCTGGCTGGAATTCGGTCTTCTGGTGGCCATCGGGGCGCTGTCGACCGTCGCGCAACTGTTTCTCAACCGGGCCCTGAAACTCGCCGATGCCGGGGCCGTATTACCGGTCGACTTCCTTCGGCTGGTCTTCGTTACGACGCTGGGTGCGGTGCTATTCGGCGAACAGACCCCCCTGCTGACCTGGCTGGGGGCGGGGATCATCCTGTGTTCGACGGTCTATATCGCCCGGCAGGAAACCAGGGCCCCTGTTGTTGCACGGGAGTCGGGCACGTGAGCGCCCCCGATGTAACAGAAAGCGTGCCCAGCCCAGGCCGCTCAAACAATTTGCGCGGCGCGGTTTGGATCCTTCTCGTCGCTGCGATCAGCACCGGTATGATCTATTGCGTGCGCGGCGCGGCACAAACCCTGCCGACCACGGAAATCGCCTTTCTGCGCGGGGTTTTCGGGGTTGTCATTATCCTGCCATTTATTGCCCGGGTCGGTCTTGCCGGATTCAAAAGCAAACAGATTCACCTGCAATTGGCGCGGGGCGTGAACGCAAGCATCATCCTGTCGCTGGGCTTCTACACCATAGCCCACCTGCCGCTGGCACAGCTGACCTCGATTTCGTTCTCAAGACCACTATTCGTCTTGATCCTGGCTGCGCTGTTCCTAGGCGAACGGCTGCAATGGTTCCGGTCCATTGCCACCATAATCGGGTTTGTCGGCATCTTGATCATCGTGCGGCCGGGCACGGATATGGACCCGGTTGCGCTGCTAGCCATGCTAACCGCGGCGCTGATCGCGCTTAACATCGTCTTCGTTAAGAAGCTAACCAGAACAGACCGTACCGAGACAATGATCTTCTATTCCACCCTGTTGCAGGCCATTGTGTTAGCGATCCCTGCCTCGTTGGTCTGGGTAACGCCGAGCTGGGAGGCGATGGCCTATCTGCTGGGTGTCGCCGTCAGCGGGATGGGGATGCAGTTCTGTTCCGTGCGGGCATACCGGATCGCCGAAGCCTCAGGCGTGGCTCCATTTGACTATTCGCGGCTGCTGTTCAGCGCAGCCCTTGGATACTTTGTCTATTCAGAAGTGCCGGACACATGGACATGGGTCGGTGCGGCAATCGTCATCGCCTCAACCCTCTATGTCGTCCGCCGGGAAGCGAAAATCGCCCGCGACGACCCGGTCTAACGCGCTTGTTCGGCGGGCCGGGTCGACAGGGTCACGCCCCTATGCTAAACGCCCGGCGTCTATTGCAAAACATCACCCAATACGAGGAAACACCATGGACGTGAACGGGCTGGCCGCCATTGTTACAGGCGGCGCATCGGGACTTGGCCGGGCGACGGCAAAGGCTCTTAGTGATGCCGGTGCCAAAGTCACCATTTTCGACCTCAATGAAGAGGCGGGCGAGGCTGCCGCGGCAGAAATCGGCGGAACCTTTGCCAAAGTCGATGTGGCTGACGAAGCCAGCACCATTGCGGGGCTCGACAAGGGCAAGGAAGCACACGGCGATGATGCCCGCATCCTGGTGAACTGCGCCGGTGTCGGTTGGGCCGGCAAGACCGTCTCTCACGGCGAGCCGCTGGCGCTCGAACAATACAAGAAAGTTGTCGAGATCAATCTGGTCGGCACGTTCAACTGTATCCGCCTTGCCGCGGCGCGAATGACGCAAATGGATATTCTGCCCGATGGCGAGCGCGGCGTGATTATCAACACAGCCTCGGTCGCAGCCTATGAGGGCCAGATCGGTCAGGTGGCCTATGCTTCATCCAAAGGCGGCGTTGTTTCCATGACCCTTACTGTGGCGCGTGATCTTGCCCGTGATGGCGTGCGTTGCTGCACCATCGCGCCGGGCCTGTTCCTGACGCCGATGCTGGAAGGCCTGCCGGAGAATGTTCAGATTTCCCTGGGTGCAGCCGTACCGTTCCCATCGCGCCTGGGTGACCCCAGCGAATATGCACAGGCCGCCATGTTTATCTGCAACACGCCGATGATTAATGGCGAGACCATCCGCCTTGACGGCGCGCTGCGCATGGCGCCACGCTGACCGGAGAAACTTGGCCGGTTTCCTCGCCCTGGTCCGCCAGTGAGGGAAAAGACATATGGACCCGATAATCCAGTCATTCTTGAGCGGCTTTCCGCTGTTGATGGCGCACAGCGCCACGACATTCCTGATTTTGATTATTGGCGTCCGCGTCTACATGCTGGTCACGCCACATGATGAATTGGCGCTCATTCGCGCAGGCAATACGGCGGCGGGCCTAAGCCTGGGCGGCGCGATCATCGGCATCGCCATCCCGCTGGCCTTCGTGCTGGCCTTTTCCGTATCCGTTCTCGATATCGTCTTATGGGGCGTCGTGACGCTGGTCCTGCAACTGGTAGCGTTTTTCGTCGTCGACCGGATGCTCAAAAACATGTCGGGCCGGATTGAAGACGGCGACATGGCATCAGCAGTCTTGCTGGTATCGGTCAAGCTGACGACCGCGGCCATTAATGCCGCGGCAGTTTCCGGCTGATGAAGTGGGGTGAGCTTCCACTCTATTTGCTTGTTATCGCGGTCATCTATTGGTCGGTCAGACCAGATGATAACGTAGACGTCCGAACACCAAGGCAGGTGCCGCAGCCGCCTATCCAGGCAGAAGATGTGCCCACTTTGCCCGCCCCGCGCAGCCCCGGCCTGGGCGACCCCCGTTATGTGGTTGAAGACCCGGGCGCGAAACAGAACTCCGTCGGCACGGCCTTTGCCATTGATGATGACGGGTTATGGATAACGGCCCGGCATGTGGTGGGCGGCTGCCGCGCCTTGGGGTTCGCACGGCCCGGCATCCGCGGCACGAACGAGGCCGGCCCGGCCTGGATCCATCCGCATAGCGATATGGCGGTCGTCGAAGGACCCAGCGCACGGGCCGGTTTTGAACTCGCGCCGCGCCCTGCTGGCCAGGGCGCCAATGCCTTTCACATCGGGTTTCCGAGGGGCCGGCCCGGCGACGTCTGGTCTAAAGTGATCGGCTCTGCACGCATGATCACGCGGGGCCGTTATCGATCCAACGAGCCCGCGGTCGCCTATGCTGAAGTAAAACGCTATCCCGATTTTACCGGTGGGCTGGGCGGCATATCCGGCGGGCCGATTTTCAACGGTACCGGGCAGGTGATCGGCGTGACGGTCGCTGAAAATCCCCGCCGCGGCCGAATTATCGGCACCGCCCCGCGCACCTTTGCCACCATGTTCCAGATCGCAGACCGGCAACCGGATGCCGGCAAGGTCACCAAGCCCTACATTACCCCCGACAATCTGCAAGCAAATGGCGACAGAATGCGCCGCCGGTTCGTGGTGGCCAGGCTGCACTGTTATGTTGGTTAAGCCACCCGACGTCGTTCAGCAATCTACCCCGCAGCAGCATCCATGAAGGACGCCAGATCGATGTCCTTTTGCGTCAAGCCACCGGCATCGTGGGTCGAGAGCGTTACCTCCACCCGGTTATAGACGTTAAACCATTCCGGATGGTGATCGGCCTTTTCCGCCACCAGCGCGACACGGCTCATAAAACCGAACGCTTCGTTGAAGTCGGCGAACTGAAAGGTCTTGCTGATCGCGTCCCGGCCATCCACTTCGGCCCAACCTTTCAAACCGCCCAAGGCTTGCTGCCGTGCGTCGCCTGTCAGTTTTTCCATGATCTGCTCCTTCGCGTGATAGGATTTCATTATTCTCTTAACGCAAAATAAGGGTCATTTGGACCACCATGCCCATCCAGGCCATCGACCACGTGCAGATCGCGATGCCAGCCGGCGGAGAGGAGAAGGCGCGCGCCTTTTATGGCGGGCTGCTCGGCCTCACCGAGGTTGAAAAGCCTGCCAATCTGAAACCCAATGGCGGTGTGTGGTTTCGCCAAGACGGCCTTCATCTGGATCTGGGAGTCGATCCGGACTTTCGCCCGGCCAAAAAGGCCCATGTCGGGCTGCTGGTGACGGGCCTGAATGACCTCGAAGCCGCGTTGCGCGATGCGGGCCACGAGGTCGTTCCGGGCGCCCCGATCCCGGACTGCCGGCGGATCTTTATCTTCGACCCCTTCGGCAACCGGCTGGAGCTGCTGGAACGCCCATCGCCGGCGTAACCAATCCTGGGAAACAAGCGTCGCAGATACAGTCAATATTCGCCCTTGCGGAACCATAGTTGAGCCCCCAATTCCAAACACCGTCAGGCATGACTGTTAAACATGACGGTTCGGCTTGCCGCGTCTGACAACTGGTAGTATGTAACCTTTATGACAGCGCGGTTTAGCCGCGTTTCGGGCCCACAAATCCCACGACGGGAAAAGGGAGACTATGGCCACTCAACTCGCCCAAGAGGATGAGTCGGGCTCGGGGAAAAGTTCCTCGCAGATCGACTCTGTCGTCATTCGTTTTGCCGGCGATTCCGGCGACGGTATGCAATTAACCGGAACCCAGTTCACCAATTCCACGGCCCTGATGGGAACCGACCTGGCGACGTTCCCGGATTTCCCAGCGGAAATCCGCGCGCCTGCCGGCACCACGTTCGGCGTGTCGGCCTATCAGATTAATTTCGGCCCCCGCGAAATCATGACCGCGGGCGATGCGCCGGATGTGCTGGTCGCCATGAACCCGGCGGCGCTGAAGGTCAATCTGGAAGAACTGAAACCCGGCGGCACCCTGGTCGTGGACGAAGGCGCGTTTACTGAACGTAATCTTGCCAAAGCCGGGTACGACCACAACCCGCTGATCGATGGCACGATTTCTCCCTACAACGTCATCAAGCTCGATATCACCAAGATGACGCTGGAAGCGGTCAAGCAGTTCGGCCTGTCCAACAAAGAAGCGCTCCGGTCCAAGAACATGTGGACGCTGGGCCTGGTGCTGTGGATGTATGGCCGCCAGCGCGCCCCCGTGGTGGAATGGCTGGAAGGCAAATTTGCCAAGCGCCCGGATATCGCGGATTCCAATATCGCCGCGCTTAATGCCGGTCACGCCTTTGGCGAAACGCTCGAGCTTGCAGGCGATTTGAGCCACTTGGATGTTGCCAGTGCCCGGGTTGAACCCGGCGTCTATCGGACGATCACCGGTGCGGAAGCGCTCGCTCTGGGTCTGGTGGCAGGCAGCAAGCTGGCTGAAATCGATATCATGTTCGGGTCTTACCCGATCACCCCGGCCTCGACCCTGCTGCATCAGCTGGCGCGCCTGAAAGAACATGGTGTGGTCACATTCCAGGCCGAAGACGAAATTGCCGCGATCTGTGCCGCCATCGGCGCCAGTTTCGCCGGTAAGCTCGGCATTACATCAAGCTCGGGGCCTGGTCTGGCGCTCAAATCGGAAGCCATGGGCCTGGCGCTGACGACTGAATTGCCACTGGTGATCGTCAATTCCCAGCGCGGTGGCCCGTCGACAGGCCTGCCGACAAAGACTGAACAGTCGGATCTGTATCAGGCCGTCTATGGCCGTAATGGCGACGCGCCGATGCCGGTTATTGCGTCCTATGCGCCAGGTGACTGTTTCGATACCGCGATCGAAGCGGTGCGGCTGGCGGTCAAATATATGACCCCGGTCATCCTGCTGACCGACGGATATCTGGCCAACGCCGCCGAGCCTTGGCCGATCCCGGATTTCGATTCACTGAAACATTTCCCCGTCGAGTTCGAGACCAACCCAGACGGGTTCCATCCCTATAAGCGGGACGAAAAGACGCTGGCCCGGAACTGGGCGATTCCCGGCACCCCGGGCCTCGAGCACCGGATTGGCGGGCTGGAAAAAGACTATGACAGCGGCAACATCTCCTATGCGTCGGACAATCATCAGAAGATGACCGACACGCGTTGGAACAAGGTGCTGAACATTGCCGACGACATTCCGGACCAGGAAATCGCGGTCGGTGATGCTGGCGGTAAGCTTGCGGTTGTCGGCTGGGGATCGACCTTTGGACCGATCCACCGTGCGGTAAAATCCTGCCGCGAGACCGGCCTGGACGTTTCGCATATTCACGTGAAGCACATATGGCCTTTGCCGAAAAATCTGGGTGATCTATTGCAGACCTATGATCAGGTGCTGATACCGGAAATGAATATGGGCCAGTTCGCGACGCTGCTGCGCGACCAGTATCTGATCGAATCTGTTCGCTTCAACCAGGTCAACGGCCAACCCTTCAAGGTCAGCGCGCTGGTCGACAAGATCACCGAGCTGGCGGGTTAGGAGATTAACGATGAACGAATTGGCACCCAAAAAACTGACCGCCAAAGATTTCGCGACCGACCAGGAAGTACGCTGGTGCCCCGGTTGCGGCGACTACGCGATTCTGAAATCTGTTCAAAAGACGCTTGCCGACCTTGAGGCAGACCCGGCCAACACGGTGTTTGTGTCCGGCATCGGCTGCTCGTCGCGCTTTCCCTATTACATGGCGACCTACGGATTTCACACGATCCATGGCCGGGCGCCTGCGATTGCGACCGGCGTAAAGCTCGCCAACCCGGACCTCGACGTCTGGCTGGTCACCGGTGACGGCGATGGATTGTCGATCGGCGGCAACCATATGCTGCATATTCTGCGCCGCAACGTGGACCTGCAGATTCTGTTGTTCAACAACGAGATCTACGGCCTGACCAAGGGCCAGTATTCACCGACATCGCGGCCGGGAACCAATTCACCGTCAAGCCCTGGCGGATCGGTTGAGCCGAATATGAACCCCTGTGCCTTCGCCGTCGGCGCCAGCGCCCGCTTCATCGCGCGGACGATCGACACCGATCAGAAGCATATGCCGACGATCCTGAAGCGCGCCCGCGAACACCGGGGCGCGTCATTCGTCGAGATCTATCAGAACTGTATTGTCTTTAACGACAATGTGTTCGGCGACTTCACCAACAAGCAGGTCGCTGCTGACCGGCAGATCCATGCCGAACATGGCGAGCCACTGATCTTCGGCAAGGAAAAGGATAAGGGTCTGCGCTTCAGTCCGGGCGACCACAAGATCGAGGTCGTGACGATCGGCGAAAACGGTGTGACCGCTGACGATATTCTGGTCCATGATGAAACCGACATCACCATCGCCAATATGCTGATCCACCTGGATGGGCACGATATGCCGGTGGTGCTTGGCGTGCTCTATTGCGAGCCGGGCCAGACCTATAACGACTCGGTCGGCGAGCGGGTGGCCAAGGCCAAAGAGGCCAAGCCCAATGCGGACATGAAGGAACTATTGTTCGCCGGCAGCACCTGGACGGTCGATTAAAAGACCACTCGAAACAAAGCCGTTCATGCTGAGGAGCCTTGCGCAACGCGGAAGGCGTCTCGAATTACGGGCGACACCCCGTTCCCCCCTTCGACGCCGCCTTGCGGCGTCGCTCAGGACATGCTTAGAGACGCTTGCTGTCGCACGCTCCTCAGGGCGAACGGGATTGTGACGACACCAGTTCAAATCGAGCGGAAAAACCTCAGCCAAGCCTGTCCAGCATCTCGTCGATTGAGGTGAACTTGCGCCGCGGTGCGCCGTGGCTGGCGGCTTCTTCTTCAGCGGCCTCAAGGCGTTTCCAGTCGTCGAACGTCACCACCCGCACCCCGCGCTCGTTCAGCAGGGCGTCAAGTGCGTCCGGCCCCGTCTTGGCCGGATCCGGCGTCAATTCCATGACCATATTGGCGACCGCGACCCCATCGGGGTGATTGGTGCCGATGGTTCCGGTCGGTCCGCGGCGGGCCCAGCCGGACGCAAAAAGCCCGTCGTCGATCTTGCCATCGGCATTAACGAACCGGTTGCGCTTTTCATCAAAGGGCGCCCCTTCCAGAACCGTCGATTCCGTACCGATGCAGCTCACCACCACATTGCAGGGCAGATCGAACGTCTCGCCCGTGCCGACGCACGAGCCGTCATCAAGAAGTTCGGTCCGTTCCATGCGAATGCCGGTCACCCGGCCATCGTCACCCAGAATCTCCAAGGGCATGGCATAGAAGGCGATGTGGATTTTGACCGGCTTCTCGTCGCCTGTATTGACCGCATAACCGCGTAGCAACGCGATATTTTTTTCCTGATTGCCACGGCCCTTGCTGGTCAGGTCAATGTCTTCCGGTGGCAAAACAGCCGGATCGACCAGCGGAATGGCGCGTTCAAGGTGGCCGAATTCCTGAACTTCCTTGTGGGTAAAGGCGGCCTGAAGCGGGCCGCGGCGTGCATAGATATAAATGTCCTTGATCGGCGTAACATCGATCTCGTCAACCGCATAATGCGCCATATCGGTGACCCGCACTTCGTCCCCGGTCTTGGCCACCATGCGCGCCACATCAAGCGCAACATTACCTGCACCGATCACGACCAATGTGCCGCTTTCCAGGCTGGGTGCCAGTTCCCGCTGGTCCGGATGCGCGTTGTACCAGCCGACAAACTCTGCCGATCCAAAAACGCCCTCCAGCTCTTCACCAGGAATACCGAGGCGCCGGTCGATCGGCGCGCCTGTTGCGATGACGACCGCGTCATACATCGACCGAAGTTCAGCCAGCGTCAGGTCGCGGTCGACTTCGACATTGCCAAGAAACCGGACCCTCGGGTCCTGCGCCGTCTTCTCGAAACGGGCGGACACTTTTTTCATGCTCTGATGGTCAGGCGCAACGCCCGCCCGGATCAGCCCATAAGGCGTTGGCAGGCGGTCGATCACATCGACACGGCAATCCTCGATTTCCTTGGTCAAGGCAGTAGCAGCGTAAAAGCCGCCGGGTCCGGACCCAATGATCGCAACGGTCACGGTCATATTTTTGCCTGCCGGACTTGGATTGATTTCACGATGCTTCCCCCGCTTTCCGGCACTGCAAGTACTGCCGAAGGATTATTGTTACACGACCGTTTAATAGCCAAGAAGCGCGCTTAGAGCAACGTTGGGCGATAGGATAAGGTGAAGTGTTCTTTTCAAGGGAGCAGGGCATCGTAGCGATGCGAGGATCGACGCCTGAATCCATGTCGCCACAGGCGCAGCGGTCAGCGCTTGAGGTGCTGTCGGACGAGGCCCTGATGGCGCGGATCGCCGACGGCGACGAGCATGCTTATCAGGCGCTGGTCGACCGTCATCTGGGGCAAAGCCTGGGCATGGCAGCCAAGGTTCTTGGCAACCGGGCCGAAGGCGAAGAAATCGCGCAGGAGGCGTTTCTGCGGCTGTGGCGCCATGCGCCCAACTGGTCGCCGAAAGGGGCCAAGTTCACGACCTGGTTCTACCGTGTGGTCATGAACCTGTGCATCGACAGGCAGCGGACCCGGCGCGCCACAATGGTCCCGCTGGATGCTGCGGGCGACCCGGCGGATGACCGCCAAGGCGCCGACGACCAGGTGCAACAGGCGCAGATCGGCGGCCAGGTGGCAGGTGCTGTCGCAGACCTGCCGGAGCGCCAGCGAATAGCCATCACGCTCTGCTACTTGCACGGCATGAGTAACAAGGAAGCAGCGGACGTGCTGGACATAAATATCAAAGCGCTGGAAAGCCTGCTGACACGGGGGCGCCGGGCCTTGAAGGACCGGTTGTCGCATATGAAGGACGAGCTTATGGGGTTCGAACAATGACTTTGGAAGACCTACGCAACCTGGTTGATGCCTATGGCAGCGACCCTGGACGGTGGCCTGATGACAGGCGTGATGCCGCGGAGGCACTGGTTGAGCGCTCTGCCGACGCGCGCGACATCGTTGAAGACGCGCGAATGGTCGATGATCTGCTGGCAGCGATGCCTGAAGTGGCGGTTCGTCCGGCGCTCCGGTCTCAGATCGGTGACCTTCCTCGGCAACACAAACAGGAACGCAAGAAACGCCGCGCGTCTGGCTGGTCGTTTGGTGTGGGCCATCTGATCCCACAGCTGGCAGGCGCGGCAGCGGCCCTGGCACTTGGATTTTATTTGGGCACCTTGAATGTCGTGCCTGTGGACAGTCCGTTCCAGGTTGCCAATACCGAAGTCGTCGATCTGGTGGACTATGTTTATGGCGAGGATCTGCCGGAAGGAATCGAACTATGACCCGCACCGAGAAGCGCTTGACCATCGGGCTGGTGATCTCCGTCGGCCTTAATCTTCTGATCGTTGGTTTCATCGCAGCCATGGCTGCCGGTTTCCATCATGGCCGGGGGCCTGAATTTGCTGTCGACCGAATCGCCGAACACCTTGAGCCTGAAGCACGCGACGCTCTCAGAGCCAGTGTGGCAGCCAACAAAGATGAACTTCGGCAGAATTTCCGGGCCATCCGCGACGCCCATCGCCAGGCCGCTGATACGCTGCGCGCAGAAACCCTGGATCAGGCCGCGCTGGAACAGGCGTTTGCAGATGCCAGAGTGGCACAGACGAATATGTTCGCCACCATGCACAGAATCATGGCCGAGACCGCAGCGGAAATGACCTATGAAGAACGGCAGGAGCTAGCCAAAATGGGGCACCGTTTCATCCGTCGCATGATGGGCGGCCGTGGCCACCGGGGCGGACATTTTGGCCGCGGGCCGCATGGGCCGGGCCACGACGGCATAGGCCGCTTTGGCCCGCCGCCTGCCGAACAAGCGCCCGAGGCCCCCTGATCAGCCGCGCGCGTTTTGGACAAACCGCCGGACGGCATCCATGTCCTTGTTGTGAGACCCGGGAATGTCTGTCCGGGTCTTCGAATCGACCCCTGCGGGTGCAACCTTTCGGATCGCGGCAGCCACGTTGTCCGGGCCCAGTCCACCTGCCAGGATGCACGGGATCGAGACCGTCTCGACAATCCGCCGGCTGACCGACCAGTCATGGGTACGGCCCAGCGCACCGACCTGCGCGTCACCGGGCTCGTGACTGTCCAGCAACAGAAAATCGGCGAGACCGTCATAGAATCGGGCCAGGTCAACACTCTCAAGCCCCGTAACCGGGATACTGCGCATCAGCGTCAAGTCGGGATAGGCCCGTTTGATTTGTTTCACCTGATCGACTGAAAGCTGTTCGGGCGCCGCGCCCAGATGGAGGATATCCGGGCCGATCTCAGCCGCGTCACCAATCACGCCCAGATCGCCGGACAGCGTTAGGGCACTGCCCGACACGCCATCGGGAAAAGCATCCAGTACCAGAGTGGCGGCGGCCGGGGACAGCTCACGCGGAAAGGCCCCGGGGCCAACAAGCACGCCGACATGGTCAACACCAGCCGCGGCGCAGGCCCGCGCTTCCTCCACCGTCGATACTTCATAGATCTGGACAATCATCGTACCTGGCGTGCCACAATTTTTCGCGCTGCTCAATGTGTCACAATCCCGCCATGGTCCGGGGCTAGGACTCTGCTGACACCTCACTATGTGTTAGGGGAGATACCCGCAAAGGAGGGAGCCATGAAACTATTGATGAAGGTCCTGATCGGACTGGTCGTCATCGTCGTGCTGGTGGTGGGCGCGGCCTATTTCATCCTGACCGGCTATGACCGCGATGAACTGAAGCAAATTGCCCAGGAACAGGCCGAGGCCGCGACAGGCAGAAAGCTGACAGTTTCCGGCCCTCTGGACTTCAAGATTTCACTGACGCCGGCGATCATTGTCGAGGACGTCAGCTTCGCCAATGCGAGTTGGGGCAGCCAGCCGGAAATGGCGTCCATGAAGCGTTTTGAACTGGAAGTCGGCGTGATTCCCTTGCTCAGCGGATCGCTGCAGATCAGCCGGCTGGTCCTGATTGAACCGGACATTTACCTCGAGACAGACCGCAACGGCCGCGGCAACTGGGAACTTGACCTGCCGGAGTCGGAACCGGCCCAGGATACTGGTGGCGCGATGGCGCTGCAGGTCGACGAGATCGTCATCAAAGATGCCAAGGTCACCTATAAGGATGGAGTTACCGGCGAAATCAGTAACATTGTGCTTGATAGCCTGACGGGTAGCGCGCCGAGCGCGCAGCGCCTTAACGTCGACACATCCGGCAGCGCTGATGGCACCCCGTTTTCGCTCGAGGCCGAGCTTACCCAATCCGGCAGCGATTACAGTATCGATGATGCGTCGATGACTTATGGCGGTACGGATCTGATCGGCAGCGGCAGCCTTGCCCTGGGTGGCGCGCGGCCAAAAATTACCGCCAACTTTACATCCAAAGTTGTCGACCTGACCGGTTTTGCCGGCAGTGAAGCAGAAGCAACGGCCGAAGCAGCCCCGACCGGACAATATGTGTTCACCGAAGACCCACTACCCATCGGGGCCCTGCGGTCCGTCGACGCAGATATCAATGTGTCGGCCAACACCATCAAGGTGACAGAAAAGGCCGAGGTAACGGACGCGCTGATCGCGCTCACGCTCAACAACGGTGATCTAAACCTGTCCAAACTCAGCGGAGCATCGATGCAGGGGACGGTCGACATGACTGCACGCATCAACGGTGCTGCTTCGCCGGCCCGGCTGGAAACGGATTTGAAGGTACGCGGCCTGAACTATGGCGATGTGCTGAAAACCATGGACATATCCGAGAGCGTCGACGGGGTGATCGATTTCACCGTTAATCTGCGCGGCACCGGCAACTCCATGCGGCAGATCGCGACGGGCCTCAACGGCTATACCGAATTGGTCGCGACAGACGGGGTCATCACCAATCAGCTGTTGGCCGTGGTCAGCACCGGTCTCGATAGCGTGGTTGGGCCGCTGTTTGGCGGCAAGAACAAAACCAATCTGAACTGTGCGATCAGCCGGTATGACATCTCGGGTGGCGTCGCCAATACCCGCGCCATGGTGGTCGACAGCGACACCTTTACTCTGAAGGGCTCCGGGTCCGCCGATCTGCGTACGGAAAAGCTGAAACTCAAGTTCGATACAAAGACGCGCGAAGCCGCCCTGGTAAGCCTGGCGGTGCCGTTCCGTGTGGAAGGGACGCTCGCATCGCCCAATGCCTATCCCGATCCGTTGGGGTCGGTTCAGGGCGTGGCCAGCGCCGTTGATTCCGTGAGTGGGCTGTTCGGCGGCAATAAGGACGGCGGCGACGGTAAAAAGAAAGGAGGCCTGGGCGGCTTCGGCAAGCTGCTCGACAAGGTGACGGGCAACGACCAGAAAAATGAGGCCGCATCAGCACCAAGCGAACCGGAAGACGCCTGTGCGGCAGCACTGGCCGCAATCGGCCGCTAAAGCAGGGAGAGCTGATCGGGGCCGGACGAAGGTTCGATACATTCGGGCCCTTCATTGCGAACGTTATTGACGATTGTGCTGACCGGAAAACAGGTCAGCTTGTCATCCGGGAAGGGCAGCATAAGTTGCTCGAGGTCCTCGCGCGGTGTCGTCACATCCAGCCAGACATCAACCTGTTCCGGCTCCAGAATGACGGGGCTACGGTCATGGCCGATCGCATCCATATGATCATTAGCCCGGGTAGTCACGATCGTGAATGTCGCAAGACCGAGGGTCTTGTTGACTTCCCACAACCCAGCCAGCGCCATCGGTTCACCATCGGCGCGCAGGAAACGATAAGGCTGCCGCGGATTGGTGCCCTTTTCCCACTCATAGAATCCGTCTGCCGGGACAATGCAGCGGCGCTTGAAAAAAGCATCGCGGAATGACGGCTTTTCCGCCGCGGTTTCGGACCGCGCGTTGATCGTCATGGCGCCGATCTTGGCGTCGTCGGCCCAGGCCGGGATCAGGCCCCAGCGCATCTGAAGCGCCTCGCGGTCATCGTCAATGCGCCGAATGATCCACACGTCTTGGGTCGGCGCGACGTTGTAGCGCGGTGGCAGATTCTTCCAGAGATCGAGATCGAACAATCGCCGCATCGCCTCTGGCGGCAGAATCTGTGACAAGCGCGCACACATATCTTCGCTTACCCAACACCGCGTCGATCGGCAACCCATGTGATTGGAATACGGCCCGAACGGCTGTATCCTTCGCCGCGGGAAGCGATCCAATGGGCAGAGAGGCGTCTATCGTGACTGACGAGAAAGAACAAAAAATTCCATCCGCTGCACAAGGTTTCGGCTATGTCGGCCTGGTACCGTTGATCGCCGGTGCCATCGCCGTGTGGACCTCTGAAACCGCTGAAGTCGGCGTCGTTGCCGAAGCCATGTTGTTCTACAGCGCGACCGTGCTGTCGTTTCTGGGCGGCGTGCGCTGGGGAATGGCGCTCAACAATCCGCGCTCGTCGCGGATGGCATCATCGCTGACCATCGGCATTTTCCCGCCGTTGGTTGCCTGGGTGATGCTGTTGATCGACCTGCAATGGGGGCTGCTGGGCACTGCCGTCGCCTTCGGCCTGATGTATGCCTCTGATCTGTTCGCGGCCAAGGAAGGCACCGCCCCGGCCTGGTATCCGAAACTTCGGATGCCGTTGACCCTTGCTGCCGACGCGGCCCTGTTGTTGATCTTCGCCCGGGTGATGATGCTCGCTTGATAGTCGCGTGTTAGGCTTTCAGCCGCTTGCTGGAAATTTTGTAGAGTTGGTTCTGGCCGATCATCCAGGCATGAAACGGCTCGCGCAAAAGGAAGGCAAAAGCCGGGTTCAGCACATCAAGGCCGCCGGTATAGGCGCCGAATGACGGCAGAATCAGCCGTGATCCGTCACTGACGAAACAGGGACGCCGAAGGCTGCGTCCCCGCACGCGCACCCGTGCGGCGGGGTGCAGATGCCCCGCCACTTCGCCTGGCTGCCAGCCTTCTTGCGGCAAGTGCCGGAACAGCAGCGTGCCGATTTCGAGCATATCGGTCACCCGCCCGCCCAGATGCCGTGGCGGTTGCGGATCGTGGTTGCCCTCGATCCAGACCCAGTCGCGGGCCGCCGTTAGTGCCGCAATCCGCCCAATCTCATGATCCGTCAGGCGCCCCGCAGCCTCCAGGTCATGAAAGCTATCACCCAGACAGACAACCACCGCCGGATCATGCGCGGCGATCACGGTCTCCAAACGGGTGAGCGTTTCGCGCGTGTCGTAGGGCGGAATCAGTTGGCCCTTTTGCGCCTGCGCGGAGCCCTTCTCGAAATGCAGATCGGCAACCACCAGCAGCCGTTCGTCCGGCCACCACATGGCCCCAGAAGGATCGAACGCCACATGCGCGCCGTTGATGCCAATCGAGACGGTCATATCAAACCACCCTTGTGTACGCGAGCCCAAGAGCGCAATTTAATCGAGACCCAAGCACGGGAGATTGGAATGGAGAGCTTGCTGGCTCTAGTCGCCGCGACCCTTGTCCTCGTTGCAATACCAGGGCCAAATGTTGCGCTAATCGTTGCCAATAGCATTCGAGACGGGCGGGGCGCCGGATTGAGGACGGTGGCCGGGTCCACGATCGGCGTTGGGGTGCAATTGCTGCTGATTACCATCGGCATTGCCGCCATGATCGAACTGGTTGCCGGCGTCCTGGTCTGGTTGAAATGGATCGGGGTTGCATACTTGCTGTTTTTGGGCGTTCGGACATGGCAAGAACCAGCCTCAGACCTTACCGATGCCACCGTCAAGCACGGCCAGGGTTGGCGCGAACTATGGTCCGGCCTGGGCGTTGCGGTCGTAAACCCGAAGACACTTTTGTTTAACGCGGCTTTCCTGCCGCAATTCGTTTCGCCAGGACCCGACGCTCCGGCCATGATGATGCTGGTCAGCGTGGTGTTTTTGGCAACAGTCTTTATCGGCGACACGATCTGGGCACTGGCCGCAAGCGCTGCGCGTCCGGTTCTGATCCGGTATGGCCGACTGCGCAATCGGATCACGGGTGGATTCCTGATTGGTGCGGGCATTGGTCTCGCGCTCTCGCGACGGTAAGCCATCAATATTTGAGCCCGGTGTCGCAGAGGACCGTAACAACGCGGGCATCAGGCCCCAACCGCCTGCTCTCTAGAAGTTTAACCGCCGCGCAGACATTGGCCGCCGCCGAATAGCCAACATAGAGCCCTTCTTCTACCGCCAGACGCCTGTGCCAGAGGACCGCCTCTTCATCTGTTACGGCAATTGATTCGTCCATCAAATCCGGCTGCCAATGCGGCGGTACAGACCCATAGCCCGTGCCCTGAATGACATGCTGCGGTTTGGTAACGGGCTTACCGGCAAGCACAGCAGCACCCGCAGGCTCGACCGCCGCGCAGAGAATGGAAGGGTGCCGTGATTTCAAATAGCGCGAAACACCAACAAACGTTCCACCCGAGCCGACCGCCACAACAAAGGCATCGAGGTCACCATCGGCCGCCGCCCATATCTCGGGGCCTGTCCCCTCTTCATGGGCGAGCACGCTACCAGGGTTGTTGAACTGGTCGACATAGTAGGCGCCCTGTTCGACGGAAATGCGCTTAGCCACATCCACCGCCGCTGCAATGTCCGCGCCCGTGACCTTGCCAGGCTCGCCGTCGACCTGCGGTACGAGGATGACCTCAACGCCCAGCTCACGCAGGATCTTAACGCGGGCCGGGCTGTTGCCTTCGGACATGGTGAGCGTGAGCGGATGGCCGAGAGCCGCACAGACCACCGCGAGCCCTGCGCCCATATTGCCGCTGGTCATTTCGACCACCGGCTGGCCGGGCACGAGGTCTCCCCGCGCCAAAGCGCGTTCGATGATCTTGAGCGCTGCGCGGTCCTTGATGCTTCCGCCAGGATTGAGGAACTCGAGCTTGGCCAGCACCTCCCCAGGTCCGCGATGGACTTTGTGTAACGGCACCAACGGGGTGTCGCCGATCGCTGTCAGTACACCGCCTTGCCGGTCACCCATTCAGCTCTCCCACGAACTCGTCTGCGACTTTTTCGAGCAGCACCTCATTCACTGAGCTCTCTTCAAAGTTCCAACTGGCCATGACTACCCTAAACAAAGACCAGTATCGCGCCCAAGGCGATCAGGACGGCGTAGAGAACGCGGGTGAACAGGCTCACCGGCAGTTTTTGTCCGAGCCAACGGCCGGCAATCAGCGCCGCAAGCGCAGCGGGTATCGCATACAGATAGAGCACCCCGACTTGAACCGTCCAAAGGCCTGCCAGCCCATGTCCCGCAGCGATGAAAAAGGCAGCGGGGAGAAAATAACCCTGCAGCGTGCCACGGAACCGATCGGGTGACCAGCCTCGGAAGGCGCCATAGATGACGAGAGGGGGCGCGTTCATATTGAAAGCGCCGCCCAGAACGCCGGCAATGAATCCGAACGGGTAAGACCAGGCGTCAGCGTGAAGCCGGGGGGTAGAGACCTTCAAGAGGCTGTAGACGCCAATCAGGATCAGCAACCCACCCAGCACTTGCCGCCCCGTCCGCTCTGGCAGAACCTCCAACATCAAAATCCCAACAGCGATGCCAGGCACTGTAGCTACCAATAACCGCAGGGCAGACGGCCACTCGACATGGGCGCGGTCCAGCCAAAGCAGCAGCACGATGTTCGTTCCCATCACGAGTGCAACGAGCGGCGTCGCGGTCGTCAAACCGACGCCCAGCGCCAACAACGGCATCGCGACAAGCCCAGCGCCAAATCCAAAAGCACCATGAACGGCTGACGCAAAGGCCAACACCGCGACCGTCACGGCCAAACTATCCATTCAGTTCTTCCATGAAGTCGTCGGCGACTTCTTCAAGCAGGGCTTCATTGGCTTCACCGGCAATGGGCACTTTGCTGATTTCAAGCATGACCGGCACAGCAAGTGGCGAAATTCGTTCCAAGTGTTTCACCATCAGGCTGTCTGGCGCCTGAACACGCTCCAGCAAGCCGCGCATGCGCGCCAGATCAAGCAGGCCGGAGGACACATCCTCGCGGGTGGCCTGCAACAGAATATGATCGGGTTCGTGGCGCACCAGCACTTCATAAATCAGGTCAGAGGAAATGTTCATCTGCCGCCCGGTCTTTTCCTTGCCGGGATGCTTGCGGTCAATCAGCCCGGCAATGGTCGCGACATTACGGAATGTCCGCTTGAGCAGATTGGATTCGGTCATCCAGTCATCAAGTCCGTCATCGATGCCTTTGTCGCTGAACAGCGCATTCATATCGGCCCGTGACAGGTCACCCAGCGCCCAGATCGCCAGCGCATAATCATTGGCCATGAACCCCATGGGTTTGAACCCGGCCTCTTCCAGCCGTTTGGTCAAAAGCATGCCCAGCGTCTGATGCGCCAGGCGCCCCTCGAATGGATAACAAGTCATGTAGAACTTGCGGGCACGGGGAAAGGTCTCAATCAGCATCTGGTCGGCGCGCGGAATACCGGATTTATCGCGCTGCAGCTCAAGCCACCACCGTACCTGCCCGGGAAGTCCGGTCCAGGTCTTGGGATCGGCCAGAATGGCCCGGACCCGTTCGGCCAGAAAGGTCGAGAGTGGGAACTTGCCCCCCTGATAGGACGGCACCATCGGTTCCTTATCGTTGGTGCGCGAGGCAAAGGCCTCTGCTTCGGCCAGCCCCTCAAACCGCCAGACCTTGCCCGCGAACAGGAACGTATCGCCGGGGCGAAGCTGTTCGATGAACCACTCTTCTACTTCGCCGATGGACGCCCCGGCACGGCCCACGGGCCTGCCACCCACTTGCGAGATACCCTGCCGGACCCGTTTCTTGCCTGCCGCGACCGCGCGCAGCTTCAGCATGGGCGCTTCAACGATGGTGCCGGCATTCAAGCGGTACTGCTGGGCCACCTTTCGCGACGCGACGGTCAGCCGTCCGTCCGCCAGTTTTTCCAGCTTCTTGTATTGATCATAGCGGCGCAGGGCGTAGCCGCCGGTGGCGACGAAATCGACCACCCGCTCGAACGTCTCGTAATCAAGCTCAGCGAAGGGTGCTGCTGCGGTCACTTCGTCATAGAGGTCAGGCATCAGAAACGGCTCGCCACACGCCCGGCCCAGCACATGCTGGGCCAGCACATCCAGCCCGCCGGGCCGTGGCAGGTCACCATCATGGATGCCTTCGGCGATGGCGTTCTTGGCCGACTGGCACTCCAGCACCTCGAACCGGTTGGACGGCACAAAGAGCGCATTGGATGGTTCATCCAGTCTGTGATTGGCGCGGCCAATCCGCTGCATCATCCGCGACGACCCCTTGGGCGCGCCGAGCTGGATCACCAGATCAATGGCGCCCCAGTCCACCCCCAGTTCGAGCGTCGACGTGCAGACCACGGCGCGCAGATCACCGCGGGTCATGGCGGCTTCCACCCGGCGGCGTTGTTCCACAGACAGCGACCCGTGATGAAGCGCGATGGGCAGTTGATCTTCATTGAGGTGCCACAGATTTTGAAACGTCATTTCCGCCTGGGAGCGTGTGTTGACGAAGACCAGCGCGCATTTCACCTGCTTGATCGCCGCCATGATGTCTTCAGCCGCATAGGCTGAGCTGTGCCCCGACCAGGGCACGCGCGCCTGACTGTCCAATACAGAGACCTGCGGCGGTGCGCCCGCATCGGCCACGATCAGGTCAGCCAAAACCGGCGTGTCTTTTTCCTGCGGCATCAAATAGCGGCACAACCGGTCCGGATCGGCCACCGTAGCCGACAGGCCGATTCGGCGCATATGGGGCGCGATAGCCGACAGGCGGCCCAGCGCAAGCGCCAACAGGTCACCCCGTTTGGTGTTTTCCAGCGCGTGAAGCTCATCAATGATGATCGCCTGAACGGTCTTGAACAGCGCCCGGCCATCCCGGTGCGCCAAGAGCAACGAAACCTGTTCCGGCGTGGTCAGCAGAATTTCCGGTGGGTCGCGGCGCTGGCGGGTCTTTTTCGCCGATGGCGTATCGCCGGTCCGCGTCTCGATTCGGATGTCGAGCCCCATTTCAGCCACTGGCGCTTCGAGATTACGCGCAATATCAACAGCGAGCGCTTTAAGCGGCGAGATATAAAGCGTGTGCAGACCGCGTCGGCGTTTCAGCGGGTGCTGTTCGTGATCACCGATAATCTCAATCAAGCTGGGCAGGAACCCCGCCAAGGTCTTGCCCGCGCCAGTAGGCGCGACCAAGAGTGCAGACCGTCCTTCGGCTGCTGCGTCAATTAGATCGAGCTGATGACGGCGCGGCGCCCAGCCGCGTGCCGCGAACCAGTCCGTCACCACCGCCGGAAGGGCGGTGTCGGCTTTCGGCTTGACGGCACGGGTCTCCATAGGGCTCACTTTACCGGCGGAACAGAATAAGAACAGAGGATTCTTGGGCGGCCGGTCTAGAATACTGGCACCCCCGTATGAAACGAGTGATGGTCACGTTTTCAGACATCCTGATGCCGACCAAGGCCGGGCTCTATTGCCCGCCGGGGGACTTCTATATCGATCCCACGCGCCAGGTGGACAGGGCCGTGGTCACCCATGGCCATGCCGACCATGCGCGTGCCGGTCATGGTGCGGTACTGGCGACCCGCCAAACGCTCGCAATCATGGGGTCGCGTTATGGCGCCAATTTCACCCCGGCGCAGCAGACTGCCGCGCTGGGTGAACGCCACAAGATCGGCGATGCCACAGTCTGGCTCGCCCCCGCCGGTCATGTGCTGGGCAGCGCCCAAGCGGTGATTGAAGCCAAGGGTGTGCGCATCGTCGTCTCCGGCGACTATAAGCGCCGCCGCGATCCGACCTGCGCCCGGTTTGAGCCCGTACCCTGCGATGTTTTCGTAACCGAAGCGACCTTTGCCCTGCCTGTTTTCCGCCACCCGGATGACACGGGCGAAGTAGCCAAGGCGCTGCATATGCTGGAGGTGTTTCCAGAGCGTTGCGTGCTGCTGGGGGCCTATTCGCTGGGCAAGGCACAGAGGCTGATCGGTCTCGCGCGCGAAGCCGGGCATGACGCACCGATCTATCTGCATGGCGCCGTTGAAAAGCTGTGTACCCTCTATGAAACCCTGGGGGTACGGCTGGGCGATCTGCGCCCGGTGATGAAAGCCGAGAAGGACGAGATGCGCGGGCACCTGATCGTCGCGCCGCCGCAGTCGCTCAATGACAAATGGTCCCGGCGCCTGCCGGACCCGGTCGCTGCCTTTGCCAGCGGCTGGATGCGGGTACGGGCGCGGGCCAGGCAACGCGGTGTTGAATTACCGCTGATCATTTCGGATCACGCGGACTGGGATGAACTGACCACGACAATTGAAGAGCTGCGCCCGGAGGAAGTCTGGGTCACCCATGGGCGCGAAGATGCGCTGGTGCACTGGGCCGGCACGCAGGGCATCAACGCGCGTCCGCTATCACTGGTCGGTTATGACGAGGAAGGCGGGGACCACGGATGAACCGTTTTGCGGCCCTTCTCGACCGACTCGCCTATGCATCAGGCCGCAACGACAAGCTGGCCCTGATCAAAGATCATTTCGCTACCGTTTCTGATCCGGACCGTGGTTATGCCCTCGCCGCGCTGACCGGCGGGCTGGATTTCAAACACGCCAAACCGGCGCTGATCCGGGGCCTTGTCGAGGAGCGGACGGACCCGGTGTTGTTCCGCCTGTCCTATGATTATGTGGGCGATATGGCAGAGACCATCTCGCTGTTATGGCCGGCCAAGCATGGCGTCAACCGGGTGCCGGAATTGACTGAGATCGTTGAGACCCTGCGTGAAACGTCCAAGTCGGACATGCCGGGGCTGATCGCCGGCTGGCTGGACGCACTTGATGAAAATGGCCGCTGGGCGCTGATCAAACTGATTACCGGGGGCCTGCGAATTGGGGTCTCATCACGCCTCGCCAAAACCGCGCTGGCGCAATATGGCGATCTCGACCTCAAGGAGGTGGAAGAAATCTGGCACGGGCTGGAGGCGCCCTATATCGATCTCTTCGCCTGGGCAGACGGCACGGGACCGCGCCCCGAACCCGATATTGCTGCTCCCTTCCGGCCCGTGATGCTGGCGCATCCGGTTGAAGATGCCGATTTTGCCAAGCTGAGCCCGGCCGATTTCCGCGCCGAGTGGAAGTGGGATGGTGTGCGGGTACAAGCGGTTGCCGCAGGCGGAGAACGCCGGCTTTACAGCCGCACCGGCGAAGACATGACCGGTACCTTTCCCGACCTGATCGAGGCAATGAATTTCGACGCCGCCATCGACGGCGAGTTGCTGGTGGTGCGTGACGGACAGGTCGCGCCATTCGGTGACCTGCAAAAACGGCTCAATCGCAAGACAACATCAAAGAAGCTCCTGAACGAGTTTCCCGCCGCAATCCGCGCCTATGATCTGTTGTTTGAAAGCGGCGAAGACCTGCGCATCCTGCCTTTCGATGAACGCAGGAAACGGCTGGAGAACTGGGTGGAACGCCTGAACCATCCGCGCATCAGCCTGTCGCCCCTAATCGATTTTCAAAGTTTCGACGATTTAGACCGCATCCGGAATGACCCCGCTGCCCAAAGTATTGAAGGGGTGATGCTGAAGCGGGGCGATAGCGTTTACGAAGCCGGGCGTCCGAAGGGTCCGTGGTTCAAATGGAAGCGGGACCCGTATCTCGTTGATGCGGTGCTGCTTTATGCCCAGCGCGGCCACGGCAAACGCTCCAGCTTCTATTCCGACTATACGTTCGGCGTGTGGCGCGACGGCGAACTGGTCCCTGTCGGCAAGGCCTATTTCGGATTCACCGACGCGGAACTGAAACAGATCGACAAGTTCGTCCGCGACAATACCGAAGACAGTTTCGGCCCGGTGCGGCAAGTCACCCACGAGCCCGACCACGGGCTGGTCTTCGAAGTGGCATTTGAAGGATTAAACCGATCAACCCGGCACAAATCCGGCCTGGCCATGCGCTTCCCGCGGATTCACCGCATCAGATGGGACAAACCCCCGCACGAAGCCGACAAGATCGAAGCGCTGGAAAGCCTTTTACCCGCCTAACATTCACCCTTGCTGCGCACTGAAACACCAGCCGCGGCGGCGCCACAGGCATTGCCATAGGTCCTGTCGTCACAGCCGCAGACCGGGTCATATTCCATGGTGCAGGCATCCGGCTTACGCGCGCACACGCCCGTCTGGTCCGCCGCGCCACAGGTGCCGCCGGGGATAGAACAGTAAAAGCCGTCTTCACAGGCCAAGCCCATCAGGCCACCACAGCCCGCTGCATTTTCGATTGGTGGATTGGCAATTGGCGGCTGGTCTGCCTCCGGCTGCTGGCAACCGGCCATAGCTGTAATCAGGAAGATGACCGCAAATATCCGCATAAGGCTAGATCGACACCTCTGCCCGCGGCGCACCGTCTTCCAGGTCGACGCGCGCCCGGCACTCGAAGACTCGTTCCGGATCAGCGCCGAATTCGTCAATCAAGGACTGCCGGGCTGAAATGGTACGGGCCTGCGCCAGCGTCACCAAGGCCGCGCGCTCTTCATCTGTCATCGGTTCAGGTGGCGGCGGAACGGCATCTGTAACCGCGGTGCCTGCCGCCTCCAGCGGTTCTTTAACCACTGGCGCGGCTTCTGCCGCTGCTGCCGCGCGGGCCGCGAGAAAATCCTCATTGGCCGCAACGCCACAGACCGTAATGCTGATCTTGGGCCGCTTGTCCAACAGATCAGCAACCGTCCTCAACTTGTCGGTCGACCCGGTGACCAGATCATCAGTACCGGGGGCAAAAACCACCGGATCGAATTGCAGCTTTTTGCCGGACCCGATCTCCGCCAGCAGCATGACCGGGAACACCACCTTCAGCGTGGTTTTAACCGCGTTCCCGATGGCCTTGTTGATCGCCTTGTTGATGGTCTGTGTCAGGTCAAACTGCGGATCGCCGAGACGCCCGGCAATCGGCACATTGATCTCTATCGTGCCCTGCTTGTCGGACAGCAAATTGACCGCGGTTTCGATGGGTACATCGGCGGCCTGTTCCAGACTGGACTGCTCGAACTCGTCTAGATCTTCCAACTCGACCTTTTTGATCAGCCAATGGGTCTGCGCGTCGAGCGCCCCCTGCTGCGACAAGCCGGTGAGTTTGATATCGAGGCGTCCGCTGCGCAGATTGACGCCTAGCGCGGACGCCACATAGGGGGACAGATTGTGTAGCTCCAGGCCTTCAACGGTGCCGTTAACATTGAAACTCGGTTCAGGCGCGTCGACCGGTGCGATCCAGCCATTGAGTGCAACCTGCGCCTGATCGTTGATTGCAGCCTCCAATAACAGGGGCGACTGGCGGCTTCCCTGGGCAGTGTCCAGATCCTTAAGTGAAAAACGGTTGATCACGAATATCTGGCGGGCCGGTGTTGCCAGCGCGCCATCGGCAAAGATCACTGTTGCCGGATCATCAAACGCAATTTCGCCGATCGCGAGCCGCAGCGGCTCTGGTTCGGCCTCCGGATTACCGGGCGGCAACCGGTCCAACAGGCCAAGGCCTTCAAACCCGTCACTCCCGCGCCCCAGGTTGACCGCGAGCCCGGAAATCACCGCCGATTCCAGGCTGATGCCCCCGTCCGCTGCCATCGCCGGGTTCTTCAGCACGAGCCCTTCAAAAATAGCGAGGGCCGAGTCAGCCTCGTCGAGACCTCTGGCGCCGCGCAGCGACACCTGCGACGCCGATAGCCCCCCGTCAGCAAGATACTGCCACTGCGACACCTCAAGGCGGTCCGCAGCCCCGATGGTGCCACCCCCCGTTAGTCCGGCCTGAATCGCGGAAAGCGATAAATCGCCCTGGCCGGAAAAAGCACCCTCGGCACTGCCGTCATAGGTGAGCGAAGCCGTCCCTTCGCCGTCCCCCAGCGACGCGACAAGCTGATCCTGCGCGCCGTCCTGATTGCTGCCGAGCACGATTTGCGCGCCTTGTACGGTCGGCCGGATGTCAGCCTGAAGCGTCAACGCATCCGCCTGCGTCAGCACAAGGCGCGACAGGTCCACGGACGCAGCCTCTACAGAGACAGCGGTGCCGTCCTGCATGGCCGTTTGCAGCGCGCTGATCGACGCGTTGCCGCTCGCCTCCAAACGCGTCTGATCGCCAACCGCCGCGGACCCTTCCAGCGCGGCCGTCAACACCCCGGTAACCGTTTGGCCAAGATCGAATCGATCCAAGGGCAGGTCCGAGACTGCGACATCATACTCCGCGTTGATCTCTTCACCGAACGGACTGATGCGGGCATCGGCTTCCAGGTCCGCGCCTTCGAACCGCGCCCGCAATCTGATTGTCCCAGGGTTTTCCGGCGTCCAGGTCTTGAAGTTGACGAGATCGAGCTGGTCAAGCTGCAAGGTCCCGGCGACCTGCGGCAGGTTGATCTGAACCGTCGAGTCGCGCAGTTCGAGCCGCGATAGGCCCAGCAGCCAGCCACTGCCCTCGCTTTCGCCCTCTTCATTTTGCTCCAGGGCCGGAAGACCAGACACGGTGATGCGCCCGGAGTCGTCACCACTGATCGTCAGGTTGAGTCCGCGCAAGCTGGCACCGCCAACATCGATCCGCTGTTGCATCAGGGGCGAGGCCTGCAGAAACAGTTCCAGGCCAGAGAGTGATATGACCTTCTGATCACCGCGCCATATTTCGACCGGCCCGGTTTCAGCGGCCAGGTTGAACAGGTTAAAACCAACAGACTCGATGCCATCGGCCCGCAAGCCACGCTCTGTCAGTGCCTGGTCTATGGCACCCCGCAGGTACCAGCCCGGCACAAAAGCCAGCGCCACAACGATCAAAATGACAGCCGCAAGGCCGCCTGCAAGCCATTTGCGCCTGCGCGATCCCAGTAGAGCCATTGTCAGCGCATCCCATGCGCGGTTGCGCTAAAGTTCGAAATTCGATTCGCCATTTGCAAGAAGGTGATCCGCAACGTGGATGCGCGCAACCCCGAGAACGACGATCTGGACGCAAAGAGTGCAATTGCGGGCCGGATGGACGCGTTGTCGCGGCGCTGGAACCGCCTGACGGGTACCATCCCGCTGCGATTGCTGGGCGACCATGAACGCCGCTTCGCCTATGCGATTCGCGTGCTGAACGCTGCGGGCCGTGATGTTATTCACGGCAACCTCAACCTCCACGCCATGAGCCTGGTCTACACCACGTTGCTGTCGCTGGTGCCGTTACTGGCGGTGAGTTTTTCGGTGCTGAAGGGCTTCGGGGTTCACAATCAGATCGAACCGGCTCTGCTGGGGGCGCTAGAGCCGCTAGGCAGCGAAAAAGCAGTTGAAATCACGGACCAGATCATTGGCTTTGTCGACAACGTCAATGTAGGCGTACTGGGCGGGGTGGGTCTTGCGATCCTGTTCGTTACGATCTTGTCTCTGATGCGTAAAATCGAAGGCGCGTTCAATAGCTGCTGGCGTGTCGCGCGCGGACGCGGGATCGGCGCCAGTTTCACCACCTATTTGTCGGTCATCCTGATCGGGCCGGTCCTGGTATTTGCCTCATTGAGCATGACAGCCACACTGGCCAGCAACGACCTTGTAACAGAACTGTCGAAGGTTCCCGCCGTCGACGGCCTGATCGATTGGGGCGGACGTCTGATCCCTTATGCGATTCTGCTGGTCGCGTTTACCTTTCTTTATGTCTTCATCCCCAATACGCGGGTGCGGTTATGGCCTGCCTTTGCCGGCGCGGCGGTTGCGGCCCTGCTTTGGCAGATTGCCAGCTGGGGTTTCGCCGAACTGGTTGCCCAATCCGGTTCCTATGCGATCTATGCCGCGTTCGCGACCTTGGTGATTTTCATGTTCTGGCTCTATGTCAGCTGGATGATTCTGCTGTTTGGCGCCAGCCTGGGCTTCTATGTGCAAAAGCCGCAATACGCGTCCGTTTCCCTGGGCGAACTGAAACTCAGCGCCCGGGCGCGCGAGACCATCGCCCTGGCCCTGATGCGTGAGATCGCTGATCAGTTCTACAATGGCAACAAAGGCTGGACGGTCAGTGCGCTGGCAGAACGGCTGGACGTTCCCGACGCCGCGGTGGACTGGACGGTCAACGCGCTGGTCAATGGCGGGCTTCTGATCGAAACACAGCAGACCCCGACCATGCTGGTGCCCGCCCGGGCGCCAGATCAGGTGCCCATTAGCGATGTTATTGAATTGATCCGGACGGCCGATGATACCGGGGCAACGTCGAACCTGCCGCTCCCGAAGGATTCGCAAGCCGCCCAAATTCTGGCCGAGCTGTCCAAGGCGCGCGAGACAGCGCTTGAGGGACGGACGGTCCGGTCGCTTGCCGATTCTCAAAACGACGATCAGCTCAAAGATAGGTCTCCCTAACCCACGTCAGCGACCAACAGTGGTGGGTGCAAGTGCCTTAATCCGCACGACATAAAACGGCGGCTCAGACTCATTGATCCCACCATTCATCATCGGTGACGTATCGAGCCGGTTAACCGTGGCGTAGACATAGCCACCTGGCCCCACGCTCAAACCGTCGGTCCAGTCGAGCTTGTCCGCATCAGACGCCAGCAGCTCATAGCTGCCATCCGCCCGCGTTACGCCTAAACCCTGAGCCCCGACATCGGTGATGTAAACATTGCCCGCATCATCGACCGTGATGCCGCCGCTGACAGGCTTGTCCCCATAGCGCTCGATGCGCGCGGCCAGCCCCTCATCGCTCAACGACCGGTCGAGCACCTCGGTCACCTTGACCCGGTAGATGGCCGTGCCGCTCATCGAGCCGAAATAGAGCCATTCTTCATCAGGGCTGATGCTGATGGGGTTGATCCCAACCCGTGGTTCAACGATGGAACCGTCGGGCATCTCGAACTGAAGCCGCCGGCCCGCGATCACCGAGGGAACATCTTCCGGCTGCAAGGCGTTCTGACCCCGGAGGCGCCTGAATTGCTCGCCAGACTGAAGGTCGACCACGACCAGAGTCGATTGGCCGCCAATGTTGGGATCGGCAATGAAGATCGCCTGATGTTTCGACGCCACCGCAAGATCATTGTGGAATGTGGCGGAGTCGGTGGCCTGATCATCCATCATGATCGTTCGCACGGCCTTGCCGGTGGCGAGATCAACTTCTACCAGCTTCGGTGTTGCATCCGGGTCTGTGCGGGCATTGTCTAGCAGCCACAGATTTCCTGTTACCGCATCGACCCGCAGACCCAATACCGAGACAAGGTCCAGATCGTCAGCGAATGGCACTGACGTCCCATCAACAATCTCGACAATATTCGTGCTTGGGCCATAAGCCTGATGCAGGCTAACGAAAATTCGGCCGGCCGCTGAAACCGCGATATTGCCCGGTGCCTCGTCCATGACAGCGGCCACCTCAATGGCAGCCTCGGCAAACACGTCGCTTGATGCAAATGAGATGACGAAAGCGGCCAATAGGGCCGGGAGGGAATGACGCATATGGAAATCCACAATCAGGTCGAGGGCATGAGACGCCGGATCTCGGTCTCACTCAGCCTTTGATAGAGGCCACCATCGTAGCGATAGGTGCCGAAGAAGTGCAGGAACGCGGCGTCCGTAGGATCGATATTAGGCTGATAACACGAATATTTGGGTTGCGGCAAAACCACGGCATCGGGGGCATTGGCAATTAGATAGTTTGAGGCCACTTGCTCTGATCCCCAGTCGTGCCAGCGTGGACCCAGCGCAGCCTCAACCTCTTGCGAAAAATCTTCGGCCTGGTTGCGCGTCACCGACCCTTTAGCAAAGCCCGCAAAGCCAGCTGATCCGCGGACATATCGGCGCTCATCCGCGTTAGGAAGTTGTTCAAACAACGCCTCCGCCTGAACCTGAAGCGTGTCGATGCCCTGATCTTCAATCCACTCCCGGACCAGGGGTGAAATAGACGACAAGGATGCAATCTCGGACCCCCTGGGGGTCCCCAATGTAAATGACTGGTTCGCCGAATAGAGCTGAGCGATCTCGTCAACGGCGCCAAGGGTGACCGTATCTGCGTCGACCTGCACAACGTAATTGCCGGAAAGCCGGTCAACTATTGCCAGCAGCCGCTCCCAGCAGCCCCCGCGAGGGCAAGCCCCAACGGGAATATCTGCAGCCATCGCATACTCGACACCACCCAAGTGATGATCCAGCACGCTACGGTCTTCGCCGGTCAGAGTTCCATCGTCGACGATGACGACCCGCCCCTCGCCAATTCGGCTGTAGAGCGATTTGATCGCCACCAGATAGGGAATGATATCCCGGTGGCACATCATGCTGAGAAAGCGCAGCGGCGCGTCCTTAATATCAAGCGGCGGTGTATTGAGAATGCCGGCACAGGCCCTGTCATAGGCCTTGCGGTCCCGGTCAGGTCCAAGAAAACGCCGCTTTAGCGCACCAATCATCGAAAATTTCCCAGCCACCCAGAGGGACATGCTTGTCCTGGCGCCGACTATAGGAGTCGTTGGCGGCACCGTCCAATGCCAGTCCGCCCAACACCACTCCGGTTGACAAGTTTCTGCCCGACCAGCCTAATGCGCGGACGATCAGCAAGAAGCTGACGCCGACAGGAGACTCCCATGAAGAATCAAGCCATCACCATTTTTGGCGCACCGCTGGAAGAGATCGATACAGAGGTCCCGACACCACAGGGCACCGAAGTCCTCCTGAAAGTCACGCACTGCGGTGTCTGTCACTCGGATGTACATATACACGATGGCTATTTCGATATGGGTGGGGGCAATAAGCTGGAAATGGGGCGTCTGCCGCTGCCCTTTACCATGGGCCATGAAATTCAGGGCAAGGTCGCGGCTGTCGGGCCAGACGTAACCACCGTTAAGGAAGGAGACAGCCGGGTGGCGTTCCCGTGGATCGGCTGCGGCGACTGTCCGGTCTGTGCCCGTGGCGACGAAATCTATTGCAATGCGCCGCGCCAGTTGGGCTGCAACGTCAATGGCGGTTATGCCGAATATGTCCTGGTGCCGCATGAACGCTATTTGCTGGACTATACCGGGATTCCGGAGGGCTTGGCTGCCACCTATATGTGTTCGGGCCTGACAGCATTTGGCGCGCTCAAAAAACTGGGCCGTGTGACAAAGGACGACCCGATTCTGATCGTCGGGTTGGGCGGCGTCGGCATGATGGGCGTTCAGTTCGCCAAGGCCATGTTCGGACAGGCCCCCTTGGTTGCCGATATCAGCCAGGACAAACTCGACGAAGCGCTAAAGAACGGGGCCGCTGAGGCCTTTGATGCCAGCGACCCTAAAGTGGCCAAGGCCATCAAAGCGGCCACCGGCGGCGGCGTTCAAGGCGCGGTCGACTTCGTTGGTGCCGAAAGTTCATTTGCATTGGCGAACGGCACCCTGCGCAAGGGCGGCACCGCCGTCGTTGTCGGCCTGTTTGGTGGCGCGTTTTCCATGCCAATCCCGATGCTGCCCTTTACCGCGACATCCATCCGGGGGTCTTTTGTCGGCACGCTGGAAGAAGCCAAGGAAATGCTGGAACTGGTCAAAGGCGGTGCGGTTGAACCCATTCCGGTCACGGAGCGGCCATTGGCACAGGCCAACCAGACGCTTGATGACCTGCGCAGCGGCAATATTGTAGGGCGCGTGGTTCTGAGGCCATAGGGAGCACCCTCTTGACACCATCTCTAATCGCGCTGGCGCTTTATGGTCTGTGGACCATTTTTCTAACGCTGCATATCGCCGCCCTGCGGACCGTCATCACAACAAAGGGTCAAAAAGCAGCCAACGCGTTCGCGCCCGGCGCGGAGGATCTGGGCGGCTATTCCCAACGCCTGGCCCGGGCACACGCCAATTGCTATGAAAACCTGCCGGTCTTTGGCGCCATTATCGGCGCGGCCATCCTGAGCGGCCAGGGCGCCATCTCTGACCAATGGGCAATGTGGATCCTCTATGCCCGCGTCGCCCAATCGCTCGTGCACCTGGCGACCACCAGCGTACCCGGCGTGATGATCCGGTTCGCGCTTTATCTGGTGCAGGCTGTACTGCTGATTATAATCACGCTGCAGCTGCTTGGCGTTTTCTAGCATCGACTCTCAGCGGCGAAGCTGGCATATTTTCGAAAGTAATTTACCACCTGGAAACATAGGTGGATAATCCGCCTTTTTGGGAGAGCCTGCCATGTCGACAGCCGCAGCAGAAGTCAACGACGTCAACTCGATCCCGCTGGATGAGATGAATGTCAGCAACCCGGCGCTTTTCCAGCAGAATGTTATCGAGCCCTATTTCGACCGGCTGCGCGCGGAAGACCCGGTACATTACTGCCCCGACAGCGCCTATGGCCCGTACTGGTCCGTGACCAGATACAAGGACATTATGGAGGTGGACATCAATCACAAGGTGTTCTCTTCCAAGTCCAGCCTGGGCGGCATTACCATTGCCGATCCAAAGGACCGCGGTCCCGGCAACGACTTCGAACTCCCAATGTTCATCGCCATGGACCCGCCCAAGCATGACGAGCAACGCAAGGTGGTCAGCCCCATTGTCGGCCCGGGCAACCTGGCCAAGATGGAAGACACGATCCGCGAGCGGGCCGGAGAAATCCTGGACTCGTTGCCAGTGGGTGAAGATATCGACTGGGTCGATCTGGTCTCTATCGAACTCACCACCATGACGCTGGCCACCCTGTTCGATTTCCCCTGGGAAGACAGGCGCAAACTGACCCGGTGGTCGGACGTTGCCACGGCGACGCCAGAATCCGGCATTGTCGAAAGCTGGGACCAGCGCCGCGAAGAACTGTTCGAATGCGCCAATTATTTCAAAACCCTGTGGGATGAGCGGATCAATGCCGAACCCAAAAACGATCTGATCTCGATGATGGCGCATTCCCCGGCAACGCGGGACATGCCCTATATGGAATTCCTAGGGAATCTCGTTTTGTTGATCGTTGGCGGCAACGACACGACACGCAATTCGATCAGCGGTGCGGTACTGGCGCTGAATGAAAATCCGGACGAATACCAGAAACTGATCGACGATCCATCATTGATGCCTAGCATGATTTCCGAAGTGATCCGCTGGCAGACGCCGCTGGCGCATATGCGCCGCACGGCGGTTGCGGACTATGAGCTGGGTGGCAAACAGATCAAATCCGGCGACAAGGTCATTATGTGGTACCTGTCCGGCAACCGCGACGATACCGAGATCGACCGGCCCTACGATTTCATCATCGACCGGGAAAACCCGCGCAAGCACTTGGCCTTTGGCTTCGGGATTCACCGCTGCGTTGGCAACCGGCTGGCCGAACAGCAGCTGCGGATAATCTGGGAAGAGATCATGAAGCGGTTTAGCCGCGTCGAGGTGGTGGGCGAGCCCGAGCGGGTCTTCTCCAACTTTGTGCGCGGCTACAAGACCCTTCCTGTGCGCCTGCACCCCAAGACCTAGAGCGCAGTATGCCGGAAGTCATATTCAAGCAGCCGGACGGCACAACCAACGTTGTCGAGGCAGATCTAGGATCGAATTTGCGCGAGGCCGCAGTGCAGAACGATGTGCCGGGAATCGATGGCGATTGCGGTGGGGCGTGTGCGTGTGCCACCTGCCACGTCTATGTGACGCCGGAATGGATCGGCAAAACGGGGACTGTCGAACCCGACAGCATGGAAGAAAGCCTGCTGCAATTCGCTGACGACTGCCGCGACAACAGCCGGTTGGGCTGTCAGGTTGAAGTCACTGAGGCACTGGACGGCATAGTGGTCGAAGTGCCTCTCGGCCAGCATTAGAGCGTCTTCAGAAACCACCCAGCCCGTTCGCCCTGAGGAGCTTGGCTCTGGCCAAGCGTCTCGAAGGGTGAACAGCCACCCGCACTTCGAGACGGGCCTCCCATGCCCTATCGGGCCTTGGGGCCCTCCTCAGCACGAACGGCCATTTGGGCCAGCGAAAATCAGTAAAGCCGCTTATGATCCGGCAGGGGCCGCAGCCGCGGATACATCGAACTGCGGAGCGGCTCCCCGGGCTCAAGTTGCAGGGAGAGCCCCGGAATACGCGGTGCAATAGGACGGGACGGGGGCCGGGCCGCATAACAAAGATCATCGCCGTAACAGCGAACGGTGATCGCCCGGCGTTGACTGCCGGGTGCGGTCTGCCCGCCACCATGCAGCACCGACGGATGCGCCATGATCACATCGCCCGGTTCAATGTCCCACGAAACGATGTTCCATTTTGATCGGTCCGCCTCGATATCCGGCAAAGGCGGCAGGTCGTCATCGTAATAGGGCAACGTCGGATCCGTCGAAACCTCCGCCGGGTTGAAGCCGTCATACATCACGCCATGATGGGTGCCGGCGACATATTCCAGGCATTCTTCTTTCGGCAACGGGTCGAGCGAAATCCACATGGACGCGATCTGTTTGCCGGCAATGGGCCAATAGGATGTGTCCTGATGCCACGGCGTTCGCCCACAGCCGCCGCGCGCCTTGATGAAAAACTCATCTGCATAGTACCAGACGTTTTCCGACCCGATCAGCGCGCCGATCATGTCGGCAATAGGCGAATCATAGACCAGTCGCTGGATTTCCGGCGTGACGTCAAAATTACGGATAGTTTCGAGAAACTCGTCTTCCCGGTCGGCATAAAATTTGTGTTTGGTCTGGCCCCCATCGCTCATCACCCGGGCAAGACCTAACTCGATCAATTGCAGCCAGTCAGGATGAAGCGCCTGTTTTAGGAAGACGACCCCGTCACGTTCAAACTGCGCCTTTAAGTCGGGCGTGATCCGGCTGCGCCAGTCATAGGGATTATCGACTTGGTCCGCGACCGCTGACATGACCATCTCTCCTAGGATACTTGCCGGTGTTCGGGCAGGGGCCGCAGGCGCGGATACCAGGGGCTGCGCAACGGATCGCCGGGTTTCAGCATTTGCGAGACACCCGGCGTGTAGGGCGAGGTCGGCCGCGATGCGGGCCGCGCGCCATAGGTAATATCGTCGCCATAGAGCCGGATGGTAATGGCCCGGCGCTTGCCATTCGCGCCCGTTGGGCCGCCGCCATGCAGCACCGCCGGATGCAGGAAGATCACGTCTCCCGGCTCAATATCCCATGAAACGATGTTCCACTTGTCCCGCTCTGCTTCGATGTCCGGTAGCGGTGGCAAGTCTTCCCCGTAATAGGGTTTGGTTGGGTCTTCCGAAACGAACTGCGGATCGAACCCGTCATACCGGGTGGTCCGGTGGGTGCCCGGGATCATTTCCAGGCACTCTTCTTTGCGGAGCGGGTCAAGCGAAACCCAGATGGATGCGACCTGCGACCCTTCCATAGGGAAATAGGGCATGTCCTGATGCCACGGCGTGCGGCCGCATCCTGCGCCATCCTTGATGAAAAACTCGTCGGAATAGTACCAGATATTCTCTGACCCAATGAGTTGACCGATCATATCGGCAATAGGCGATTCATAGACCAGCCGCTGGATCTCCGGCGTGACTTCCATATTGCGGACGGTTTCCAGGAACTCGTCATCCTGTTCGGCATAGAACTTGAACTTAGCCTGTGCGGCGTTGCCCATCACCCGGGCCAACCCCATCTCGATCTGGGCCAGCCATTCCGGATGGAGCAACTGCTTCATGAAGACGCAGCCGTCTTGAGCGTATTGTTCTTGAATGTCCGGCGTGATCCGCTCCTGCCAGTCATACGGATCGGTCTGTGCCGATGCTTCTGCCTCCTGCGGCATCAATCGTCTCCCCAATATCCCGCTGACTCTATGTGAGCCGCTGGTCCGGTCAAGCCTCAAGCACCAGCCCGACTGGCCAAATCCAATCAACGCGTCATTGCGACCCCGGCCGCCAAGCCGGGGGAAGCAATCCAGCTTGTCGCCCGCAGCAACGCCCTGGATTGCTTCGTCGCTCCACTCCTCGCAATGACGATTGAGAAGTCGTCAGCGCCCCAACCGTCTAATTGAGGTCACGCCGCAGCGACCGCAGCAATCGTTCAGCCTGCCCATGCAGCGAGCCATCTGCATCCAGCTCCATACACCGCGTGACCGCTTCGCGTGCACCCATCAACTGCCCAAGCTTGATCCGGATCGCAGCGCTTTCAAGCCACAGGCCTGCTTCTTTGGGTGCGATCAACAGCATGCGGTCCATGATCTCCAGGCCGCGGTCGGCATCTTCGGCCTGGAGCGCCCGTCCGCGGATATTATTAAGCAGACGTAACAAAATATCCCGGTCGGCCATCGGTGCTGTGTGATGCGGTTCCAGCGCCGCGTCCGGACCGACATAAGTCTTTATCAATTGCTGCAGCGTGCCCGCCTCGACCGGGACCCCGCCATGGAACGGATCAACGACCTCCCAGTCCGCCTCACCCTCGACCCGAATGACAAAGTGACCGGGCACATTAAGCCCCCAGGCGCGCCATCCGGCCCGGCGCGCGGCCTCAATATAGAGAATCGCCAATGCGACCGGCAGGCCGCAGCCACGGTCAATAACCGCCATCAGATCCGCATTGACCATATCGTCATAGGTTTCACTGTCGCCGCGATAGCCGTGATCGACATGCAGAACAGTGGCCAGCGCATCGGCCCGCGCACGGGCGCTTTCTGCGCCTGTTTCGGCCAGAAGGATGCCCAGAGTCGCCAAGTGTTGATCATAGCGGGCCAGGTCCACGCCCGGATTATCCAGCAACGCCAGCAACAACCCTGCCTCACCCAACGGCCAGGCCGGACCATCAATGGCCGCAATGGCCGCTAGGCGCTCCGTCGCATCCATCATGGCTGCCGCCCTTTCCCTGCGGAAATGGCGAGCCTGGCGACGCGGGCGGCATTTTCAGACCAAAGGTATTTTCTGCTTTCGAGCGTCTGCCGCGCTGAGCGGCCCATATCGCGCCGCAGGTCAGCTGATGCGCAGGCCGCCTGGATCGCTTGCTGGAACCCCTGATCACTGTCGGGGTCGAACAACAGCGCATCTTTCTGATCGGTTAGGACCTCCAACACATTGGCGCTGGCGGGCGCAACAATACAGCGGGACAGCGCCATATATTCAAACAGCTTGAGCGGCGAAGCATAGGCGACCACAGCAGGCTGCAACGCGACATCGAACGACGCCACATAGTCCGGTACATCCGCGCGGCCAACGACCCCGGTGAAGTAGACCCGTTCTGAAACGCTCAGTTGGGCCGCGCGTTTTTCAAGGTCGGGCCGCGCTGGCCCGTCCCCGACAATGACCAAAACGGCATCCGCAGGTGCATCGGCTGAAAGCCACTCTATCACCCGGTCCAGTCCATGCCAGTCACGAACGAAGCCGGTAAACCCCAGTACCAGCTTTCCATCCCAGGGGAACTGCCGCCCGGACGGCTGATAGTCCAAAAACCCGTCGCCAACGCCGTTGTGAATCACCGTAATCTGCTCGCTGTGTACGCCGGCGTCGGCCACGCGGCTGGCGAGAACCTGGGTGACCGGCAACGCATGATCCGCACCACGCCAAACCGCGCGTTCCGACCAATGCGCCAGACCCCGCAGGGACAGGCCATCAAAGCAGGCCCGTTCATCCGCCAGCGGCGCGTTGATCTCAAGCAGCATCGGAATACCGGTCAGCTTTTTCAGCCAAAGACCTGCCAGAAAAAACAGATTGTATCGCTCATAAAGAACATCTGGCTTTGTCCGGCGCCAGGCCCGCCAGAGTCGAAAAAACGCCGGAACGGAATATCCCAGCTCGATCACCTCATAGATTGCGCGGGGCAAGAGGCGCTTGAGACCACCGCTCTCGCCGGTCTCGACGGCCACATCCTTTCGGCGTTCACCGGGGCCGACGAAAATGAGCTCATGCCCCGCTGCCTCTAATTCCCGAGTGAGTTCAAGTATGTGAACCAGCTGACCATCGGCCGCCGCGGTGCGATGGTGATAAAGAATCTTCAAGGAACGGTCGCTTGCCCCAACGCTTCCAGAGACGCCTACTCGGCTGCCTGCGCCTGTTCGGCCTTATCGAATTTGAGCGGGAGCGTTTTTAGGCCCCGAAGCAGGAAGTTTGGGTGGTGTTCCAACGGCGCCGACGGATCCGTCAACCGGATATTGTCCAGCCGGCTAAGCAATGTCTTGAAGCCCAGAAAGAGCTCCTCCCGCGCCAACTGTGCACCTACACAAAAGTGCACACCAACACCATATCCGATTTGTGCGCCCGCATTCTTGCGGCACACATCCAGCTTCTCGGGCGCGTCAAACACATTCTCATCGCGGTTCGCAGCCCCCCAGCGCAGATTGACCATCGATCCTTCTGGAATCGCGTAGCCCCCAAGTTCCGTATCGCAGGTCGTCACGCGGAACAGTCCCTGGACCGGGGCTTCGAGCCGCAAAATCTCTTCACAAAATGTCCGCATCATCTTGTCATCGCCCTGTTTCAGCAACGCCAACTGATCCGGGTTTTCCATCAGCAGCACCAGCCCCGCTCCGAAGGCATTCGTCGTGGTTTCGTTACCGGCGACCAGCAGCTGTTGAATGATCGACAATAGCTCGGGGATATCGAGCGGACGTTCGCCATCAACCTCGGCATGAACCAGGTCGCTGATGATGTCGTCACGCGGATTATCACGCACTTCTTCGATTCGCTCGACAAAGTACTTCTGGAACTCGACCACCAGCTTGGCACGCTCCAGCTCGGCCTCGGCACCGATATCGAGCCCGATGGGGATCGCCGCATCAGACCAGGCCTTGAATTTCGCGGCGTTGGCACGCGGCACACCCAACTGATCGGCGATGATATAGATCGGCAGCATGATGGCGAAGTCCGCCATGAACTCGACTTCACCGTCGTCGATGAACCCATCGATCAACTCGTCCACAATCTGCTGAATATAGGCCTGCATCTTGCGCACCCGGCCAGCGGTAAAGGCCCGGTTGACCAGCTGGCGATAGCGCGTGTGTTCCGGTGGGTCCGCAGAAATCAGGGTCGACGCGAAGGGATAGCCTTCCTTTTCGAACAGCTCGACCACTTCGGGATAGCCCATAATGCCGCCCGTCGATGACCCGTTCTGGCTCATCGCGCTGGAAAACACCTTGGTATTGCGCACGGCTTCCATGACGAGGTCATAGCGGGTGACCACATACATATTGGTTTCCGGCACGTTGTAGACCGGCGCCTCGTCCTGCAGCACCTTATAGGCGCCGAAGGGGCACTCCAGCGTTTCCGGGGCCATCAAATTGATTTCCGACAGCGATGTCATACTCAGCGATCCTTCATTTCTGGGTGTTAACGGCACCTGTTGGCTCTGCTATGCAGTTTAACGCCGATGCCGCCCGCCAGATAGACAAACAAGTTGCTCGCGCAATTAATTAAAGGTAAGTACTGCTGCTATAAATCAGCCGCATTGGCGTCGGGCAAAGTGCAGGTTCCGGCACCATCAAGGCAGCAGAACCAACAGCGGCTCCACGCCCGGCAAACCGGACGGCGCGAGTCCTTTGCGAACAAACCAGCGAACTGGTACTCTGCGCGGCTCAAGAACACGACCGGAGGATGCGCGTGACCTACGCCATGGCCACGACGCTACCCTACGGCCTCGACGGAGACAGGAGCGGATGACGAAGCCAGATTCTGACTTTGCCAGCCCCAGCCTGCCAAGGGCACAGGGCCTGTATGACCCAAGGAACGAGCGCGATGCCTGCGGCATCGGTTTCGTGGCCAATATTAAAGGTAGGAAAAGCCACAAGATCGTCCAGCAGGGCCTGGAGATTCTCATCAACCTGACCCATCGCGGTGCGGTTGGGGCGGACCCAAAGGCCGGCGATGGCGCCGGTATCCTGATACAGATGCCCGATGCATTCCTTCGTGAGGTTGCAGGTGTGGACCTCCCGGATGAAGGCGATTACGGCGTCGGCACAGCGTTTCTGCCCAAGGATGAAGGCCAGCAGGCTGTGATTCAGCGGTTGGTCGAAGGCTTTGCAGCCGATGAGGGCCAAGTCTTCCTGGGCTGGCGCGATGTCCCCGTCGACAATTCTGATTTCAGTGAAGGCCTGCGCGAGACCGAGCCCGTTATCCGGCAATTCTTTATCGCGCGCGGCGAAAATTGCGCCGATCAGGACGCCTTCGAACGCAAGCTTTATGTGATTCGCAAACTCGCCTCGGCTGCCGTCGCTGATTACAACGAAGACGCCTATGCCTGGTATTACGTGCCGTCACTGTCGTCGCGAGTGCTGCTCTATAAGGGCATTCTTCTGGCGAACCAGGTCGGCCCCTATTATCTGGACCTGCAGGACGAGCGGATGGTGTCGGCCTTGGCGCTAGTGCATCAGCGCTTTTCGACCAACACATTCCCCACCTGGAAGCTGGCGCAGCCTTTCCGGTACATCTGTCACAACGGCGAAATCAATACGGTTCGCGGCAACATCAACTGGATGAATGCGCGCCGGCACGCCATGGAATCCGAGCTGTTCGGCGATGATCTGGCGAAACTCTGGCCGCTGATTCCCGAAGGCCAGTCGGATTCAGCCTGTTTCGACAATGCCCTCGAACTGTTGCTGCATGGCGGCTATTCGCTCAGCCATGCGATGATGATGCTGATTCCCGAAGCGTGGTCCGACAACCCGCTGATGGATGACGAACGGCGGGCATTTTATGAATATCACGCCTGCCTGATGGAGCCATGGGACGGCCCGGCCGCTGTCGCCTTCAGCGATGGCCGGCAGATCGGCGCGACCCTGGACCGCAATGGCCTGCGCCCCGCGCGCTATCTGATTACCGACGACGACATGGTCATTCTGGCCTCGGAATCGGGTGTGCTGGACATCCCCGAGGACCGGATCGTCAAGAAATGGCGGCTGCAACCTGGCAAGATGCTGCTGATTGATACTGAACAGGGCCGCATTATCGACGATGCGGAGATCAAGGCGGATCTCGCCCAGGCCAAGCCGTATCAGTCGCTACTCGACGAAGCTCAAATTCAGCTGGAAGACCTGCCGCAGACGCTGCCGCGCAAGCACAGCGATAAGGAATTGCCGCTGCTAAAACGGCAACAGGCCTTTGGCTACACCCAGGAAGACTTGCGGACGCTGCTTACGCCCATGGCGATGACCGGCCAGGAAGGCATCGGTTCTATGGGCAATGACGCACCGATCCCGGTGCTGTCGAGCAAGCCTAAGCTGCTCTACAACTATTTCAAACAACGGTTCGCCCAGGTCACCAATCCGCCGATCGACCCGATCCGCGAAGAATTGGTGATGTCGCTGACCTCGTTCATCGGTCCGCGCCCGAACCTGCTGGGACTTGGGGCCGGCGGGCACAAGCGGCTTGAAGTGCACCAGCCGATCCTGACCAATGGGGACCTGGAGAAAATCCGGGTGATCGGCGACATCGCCGACAACGCCTTCAAGACCGTGACGCTCGATATGACGTTCCCGGCTGAAGACGGTGCCGATGGGGTTAAAGCCGCGCTGCCGCAGCTCTGCGGCGACGCCGAACGCGCCGTGCTGGAAGGCTATAACATCATCATCCTGTCGGACCGCCAGGTCGGCGAGGACCGCATCCCGCTGCCAGCCCTGTTGGCGACATCGTCGGTTCACCATCACCTGATCAAAAAGGGTTTGCGGACCGGTGCCGGCATTGTGGTTGAAACGGGTGAAGCGCGCGAAGTGCACCACTTCTGTGTTCTGGCCGGTTATGGCGCAGAGGCAATCAACCCCTATGTCGCCTTTGAAACCATCGAAAACATGCTGCCGCAGCTTGATGAAGCGGTTTCCGCTGAAGATGCAGTGAAGCGCTATATCAAGGCCGTCGACAAAGGCATGCTGAAGGTGATGTCCAAGATGGGCATTTCGACCTATCAATCCTATTGCGGCGCGCAGATTTTTGACGCGGTCGGCCTGTCGACGCCATTTGTGGATGAATTCTTCTTTGGCACGGTTTCGACCATCGAAGGCGCCGGGCTGGATGCGATCGCCGAAGAGACCGTCAAGCGGCACGCTCTGGCGTTCTCGGACGCGCCGATCTATCGGCGCCAGCTGGATGTTGGCGGCGATTACGCCTACCGCATCCGAGGCGAGAACCATATGTGGACGCCGGAGACCGTCAGTTCGCTGCAGCACGCCGTGCGCGGCAACAGTGAAGACCGGTACCGGGACTTCGCAAAGATGATCAATCAGGAATCCGAGCATCGTCTGACGCCGCGCGGCCTGTTCAAAATCAAAGAGACCAACCACCCGGTGCCGCTGGATGAGGTGGAACCGGCGACGGAAATCGTTAAACGTTTCGCAACCGGTGCCATGTCCTTCGGCTCGATCTCACGTGAAGCGCATTCGACGCTGGCGATCGCGATGAATGAAATCGGCGGCAAGTCGAACACCGGCGAGGGCGGCGAAGAGGTCGACCGGTTCACACCGATGGCGGATGGCCGGTCCATGCGCTCGGCGATCAAACAGGTCGCCAGCGGCCGGTTTGGCGTCACCACCGAATATCTAGTGAACGCCGACGATATCCAGATCAAGATGGCACAGGGTGCCAAGCCCGGCGAAGGCGGCCAGCTACCCGGTCATAAGGTCGACGAGGTGATCGCCAAAGTGCGCCACTCGACCCCGGGCGTGGGCCTGATCTCACCGCCGCCGCATCACGATATCTATTCGATCGAAGATCTGGCGCAGCTGATCTATGACCTGAAGAACGTCAATCCAGGCGCACGGGTCAGCGTCAAACTGGTCTCGGAAATCGGCGTCGGCACGGTTGCCGCAGGCGTTTCGAAAGCCAAAGCCGACCACGTCACCATTTCAGGCTATGACGGGGGCACCGGCGCCAGCCCGCTGACATCGATCAAACATGCCGGCAGCCCGTGGGAAATCGGCCTGGCCGAAACCCACCAGACGCTGGTGCTGAACCGACTGCGCGGCCGCATCTCGGTCCAGGTCGACGGCGGCCTGCGCACGGGTCGCGATGTGGTCGTGGGTGCGCTGCTGGGCGCCGACGAATTCGGCTTCTCAACCGCGCCGCTGATCGCCGCCGGCTGCATCATGATGCGCAAGTGCCATCTGAATACCTGCCCGGTCGGGATTGCGACACAAGACCCAGACCTGCGCAAGAAATTCACCGGCCAGCCGGAACACGTGATCAACTATTTCTTCTTTGTCGCCGAAGAAGTCCGGGACTACATGGCCGCGCTGGGCTTCAGGACCGTAGACGAGATGATAGGCCGGTCAGACATGCTCGATATGCGCCGCGCCGAAGACCACTGGAAGGCCAAGGGCCTGGACTTCAGCCGCATTTTCCACAAGCCGGAGATGGGGCCAGAGGTGGCGACCTATAATTCGGAACGCCAGGAACACGACATCTTCACGATCATGGACCGGACGCTGATCGAACGCGCCCAACCGGCGCTTGAAGACGGCACAGCTGTTCAAATCGATCTGCCGGTCAAGAATACGGACCGGACCGTGGGCGCCATGCTGTCCGGTGAAGTTGCCAAACGCTATGGCCATGCCGGGCTCCCCGAAGACACGATCAGCATCAAGCTGACCGGGACTGCCGGCCAAAGCTTCGGCGCTTTTGTCTCGCGCGGCATATCGCTCGAACTGATTGGTGAAGCCAATGACTATGTCGGCAAGGGCCTTTCAGGCGGGCGGCTGGTGGTCTATCCGCATCCTAACAGCAAGGTCGTGGCCGAAGACAGCATGATTGTCGGCAACACGGTGCTCTATGGCGCGATTACCGGTGAGTGTTATTTCCGCGGTGTCGCGGGCGAACGCTTTGCTGTGCGTAACTCCGGGGCAACGGCGGTGGTCGAGGGTGTCGGCGATCATGGCTGCGAGTATATGACCGGCGGCGTCGTCGCCGTTATTGGCCAGACCGGTCGGAATTTCGCTGCAGGCATGTCCGGTGGTATTGCCTATGTGCTTGATGAATCGGACGATTTCGAAGCCCGGTGCAATATGTCGATGGTCGATCTGGAACCGGTCCCGGCGGAGGACGAACTTCTGGACCGTATCATGCACCAGCATGGCGATATGGAAACCCATGGGCTGGTCGAGGTTATGCACGACATGACCCGCTTTGATGCGTCGCGCCTGCGTCTGCTGCTGCAGAACCACCTGCATTACACGGCAAGCGACCGCGCCCGCGAGATCCTGGAGAACTGGGAGACCTACCTGCCGAAATTCGTCAAGGTCATGCCTGTGGATTATCGCCGCGCCCTGCAGGAAATGCAGCAGCGCCAGGAACAGGCCGCCGTTGCCGTGGGAGCCGACTGATGGGCAAGGTTACCGGATTTAAGGAATTTGAGCGGGTCGACCGCCCCTACCGCCCGGCCGAAGAGCGTGTCGAGCACTATCAAGAGTTTGTCGAACCGCTTGCACCCAAGGAACTGAATCAGCAGGCTGCGCGCTGTATGGACTGCGGCATTCCCTATTGCCACACGGGCTGCCCGGTCAACAACATCATCCCGGACTTCAACGATCTGGTGTACCGCGAAGAATGGTACGATGCCTGGATCACACTGGATTCCACCAACAATTTCCCGGAATTCACCGGCCGTATTTGCCCCGCCCCGTGCGAGGCCGCCTGCACGCTGAACATTGACGACAACCCGGTCACCATTAAGACCATGGAATGCGCCATCGTCGACCGCGCCTGGCAGGAAGGCTGGATCGAACCAAAGATCCCCGAAACCCAGACCGGCAAACGCGTAGCCATCGTTGGTTCGGGCCCAGCGGGTATGGCCGCGGCCCAGCAGCTGGCGCGCCGTGGCCATGATGTGACCGTCTATGAAAAATTCAAGAAGATCGGCGGGCTGCTGCGGTATGGCATTCCCGACTTCAAAATGGAAAAGCATCATATCGATCGCCGGCAAAAGCAGATGGAAGCCGAGGGCGTGACTTTTGCCACCGGCATCCATATCGGCGTCGACAAGCCAGTTCAGTCGCTTGTCGATGGCTTTGACGCGGTTATTCTGGCCGGTGGCGCGGAAGCCCCGCGGGATTTGCCGGTCCCGGGCCGTGACCTGGAAGGCATTGAATTTGCAATGGATTTCCTACCACAGCAGAACCGGCGCGTCGGCGGTGAACCTGTCGGCAATGTGAAAGAAATCCTCGCCACCGGTAAACATGTGGTGGTGATTGGCGGCGGTGATACCGGTTCCGACTGCATCGGTACCTCGTTCCGGCAAAAGGCGCTTTCGGTCACCCAGATCGAAATCATGCCGCAGCCGCCGGAAAAAGAAGACAAGGGGCTGACATGGCCCAACTGGCCGATGAAGATGCGCACCTCCTCCAGTCAGGAAGAAGGCGCGGACCGGGATTGGTCGGTGATGACCAAGAGCTTTGAAGACGACGGCAACGGCAATGTCTCTGCGCTCAACTGTGTCAAGGTCGACGGTGACTTCAACGAAGTGCCCGGCAGCGAGTTTCAGATCAAAGCCGATCTGGTCCTGCTCGCCATGGGTTTTATCCACCCCGTCCATGAAGGCATGATCGCTGAACTCGACCCGGCACTCGACGGGCGTGGTAATGTCGAAGCCAATACGGTTGCCTATAAATCCTCGGTCGAGAAGGTCTTTACCGCTGGTGACATGCGGCGGGGCCAGTCACTCGTTGTCTGGGCGATCCGCGAGGGCCGGCAATGCGCCCGCTCCGTCGATGAATACCTGATGGGATCGACCACGCTGCCTCGGTAAAGCCGCGTCTGTTCTGGCTCATTGCCTTGGTGTGACGCGATAATTCCCAGTGTCAGATTGGTATTGCTGACCGCCTGAAATCCGCTGTGTTCCATTTCCCGCGCGAACGTTTGCTGATCGGGAAAGTCGTGAACGCCCTTTAACAGATACTCATAGGCACCGCGGTCGCCACTGGCAGCGATGCGGCCAATGAGCTGAAAACATCAAACAACCGGTCATACCGGCCTGCAATTCGCGCGAAGACATCGTTCTGACTGGCCGTGAATTCAGCCGCGTTGTCCTTGTTCAAATGGCTGTTCCCTATTGACAATCACGCAAATATGCCTGATATTTCTGTCATGACAGAAATTAATGAAATATAAATTTTCTTCCTCCCTGCCCAGCGGGAAAGACCCATGCAACAGAACACCGCACGCCAAACCCGCCAAGTCCAAGCCACAAGTCCGGCCCATCCCGTCGGCGATGCGCGGTTTTGCCTGTTGCTGGGGCGAGAGAATTGGGACCGGCTTCCAGCGCCAGTACGTGCCCGTTTCTCCAAACGATTGAACGATGGCAAGACAGCGCTTTATAGCGGGATGGTTCTGCGGGCATCCATGCATCCCCTGGGCTGGTTGCTGGCACAGGCGGCGCGGCTGGTTGGCGCGCCCCTGCCGACCCGGCCTGACGTCGATGTCCCGGCGGCGGTTTCCGTCACTGAAGATACCGCCACCGGCGGACAGACCTGGACACGGATCTATGGCCGCCCAACAGGTTTCCCTCAGGTGATTAACAGCGTTAAACGGTTCACCGGGCCAACCGGTCTGGAGGAACATGTCGGGCGCGGTATCGGCATGGCATTGCAGGTGAGCAGTGATGATCAGGGAATCACTTTCAAGAGCGATCACTATTTCCTGCAACTGGGCGCGGTTCGGCTTCGCCTGCCACGCTGGCTGAGCCCAGGGACCGTGACCGTCAAGCATGTCGAGCAGGGTGACGGTGCGTTCCTGTTTGAGCTGACCCTGGAACACCCGCTGATCGGAACCCTGCTGCAACAAACGGCATTGTTCCATGACACCACGCTGACAAGCTAGCAGGACCAGATGCCCGTGCGTGTTCTTTTGGTTGGAGCGGCTGGTGTGTTCGGCCGCAAGCTCGCCGAACAGCTCGTGTGCGAAAGAGGCGTTTCCCTGGTACTTACTGGGCGGACACGCGCAAAACTCGATGCCTTGGCAGGCGAATTAGGCGGCGGATGCGGCGTGGCGCCAATGGACAGAAACACCATCTCAGCCAACCACCTCTTGCCACTATCCTGCGATATCGTGATCGATGCGGCGGGACCGTTCCGCCCCGACAGCACAGCATTGGTAAGTGCCGCGATCGACGCAGGCTGTCACTACATCGACCTCGCCGACGACCGGGAATTTGTCACCACAATAGGGCAATTCGACGCAGCCGCCCGGCAGATGGGCGCGGCCGTTCTGGCTGGTGCCAGTTCGACGCCCGCCTTGTCGCACGCCGTTGTGGATGCGCTGATAGATGGATGGTCGCAGGTCGAGACGATCACGGTAGCCATCAGCCCCGGCAACCGGGCGCCGCGCGGCCTTTCCGTTGTGCAATCGATCCTGTCCTGGGCTGGACAGCCGGTGAAGGTTTACTCCGGCGGGCGGTGGACCACTGCACCCGGCTGGGGCCTGACCCACGACATGGATTTTCCGGGCATTGGTTCGCGCCTGGTGTCTCTGTGCAATACACCGGATCTGGACCTGCTTGTCGAGAGGTACAAGCCGACCCAATCGGCGGTTTTCCTCGCCGGGTTGGAGCTGCGCAGCCTGCACCGCACACTGGAACTTACCAGCCGGCTGGTCCGCATACGGCTGTTGCCGACTTTGGCGCCGTTCGCCAGACCTGCCCGGCAGGTCGCCGCACTGCTTCAACCTTTTGGCACCGATACAGGCGGTATGGTTGTTGAAATCGCCGGCCGCAACGCCGCAGGGCAAACGGAAACAGCACGCTGGTCACTGACGGCAAAAGGCGGCAAAGGCCCCTACGTCCCCACCCTGGCAGCGCTTGCGCTTGTTCGGACAATCCGGGACGGCGGGTTGAGTTTCAAAGGCGCAAAAGCGTGCACCGGGATCCTGACGCTTGATGACTTCAAGGCTGATTTTGACCGGCTGGGTATTGAGACCAGGCTCGAAAGGCTCTAACGCCCGCCACCCCTGTAGGTCATTGTGGTCTCCATGGAGCGCTAGCCCCGCCGTCTTGATCGGCGCTTCAGGCCGATACTCGCCGGCACAGCGAGACTGGTGAGCGCCATGTGTTTAGATATCTTTCCATTTGGTTTGGTATCGGTACAAATTGGCGGCTCAAGCAGTTTTTTCCTATCGAGTTCTAAGCGCATAATAGCTTCTCATGCTTTGGTGGCCTCACCACCCCTGGCGGACAGGGGCACGCGAACAACGCCAAACAATGCAAACGCGAAAGCCGGTCCATGATCGTCCTCGTTACGACCCACAGCTGCAGAGGAACGCACAAGGCCGTCGAACGATGGGACGGCACCCCCCGATTTAAACGCAGGACCTATTGGTCCATGTTCCACAGCCGAACTGTTCCTCATGCGACTTATGTTTTGACCGATTTCGATCGCATGGGACCTTGGGAGCTTGAGCTCGCCTCCCATCTGTTTCGCACGCTCAAGGCCGCCGGGCTGAAAGTCCTGAATGATCCAGCAAAGTTCAAACCTCGCCACGCGCTACTTAAGCACCTGGAACGCGAGGGTTTTAACAGCTTCACATGCTGGAGCCCTGCCCATGGCGGTATGCCTGACCGGTTTCCGGTTTTTTTGCGCACCCAGGCCGCGCATCGCGGCCCCCTATCAGAGCTACTGCACTCGCCGTCCGACGCCGCAGCGTGCCTCGATCAGGCATTGCAGGCCGGCCATGCGCTGAACGACCTGCTCTTCGTCGAATATGCCGCCGAACCAATCCATGAAGGCCTGTTCGCCAAACAAGCCGCATTTCGTATCGGGGACTCAGTCACACCCGGACTGACGGTTTTCTCAGGGTCCTGGGCAGGGAAGATCAACGAGGACGAAAGGAACCTTTCATCCTTTTATGAACAGGAACGAAAACAGGCAGACACGTATCCCTTTGCCGACCAGGTCATGCAGATCTTCCAATCAGCAGACATAGACTACGGACGGATCGACTTCGGGATTCACGGCGGCCGGCTGGAAACTTATGAGATCAATACAAACCCCTGGATGGGCCGCATGACCCCCAAATCCGAAGCCGCGCGGCCCGAAGTCAAGAAGGCCGTGCGAAAACTCTATATTGAAGCGCTCCACACCATCGATTCACCGGCAAGCAGCAGGCGCGTTTCCCTCGACAGTGAAGTGCTTCAGCGACAACGGCACCGTGATCACAAATGGCTGTGGACCCGGCGCTGGACGCCGTAACAGGACCTAAGCCTCACCCATATAAGCCTTTGCATTGTCCATCAATGCGCGCCCCGTATCGGTCAGACGCGCATGATCCTCGACGATTTTGAGCCCATCAAAAAAATTGAAACGGTCGCGGTCCGCATAAACCTCCGCCATCTCGCGCAAATCGGTGTCGATATTCCGAGTTTTGGCAAGATGGGTCATCGCCCAGTGCATCCGCGCTGAAACGAAAGTCGCGTGGTAGACTCCATCCATCGGCCGCGGGTCCTGACGCAATGGCGACGCGAACAGCTCACTATCGTCATTCAATACCAACGGCTCGTCATAGGTGAACCCGAACAGCAGGGTATGCGCGCCCTCATGGGCCAGGGTTTCGACAATATCGACCGGCGTGCGGCTGAACTTGGGGTTTAGAACGACAAGGCCCCATAACTGATAGATCGAAGCGCCATCAAATGGGCTGTTCACGTCGGGTCCGTTGGTGGCGAAGACAATCTGCCGGATTAGGGTATTTACTTCATCGGCAAGCTTGGGCGCAGCCCGGTTGAGCAGGGCAAGACCGTCGCCAAGCCGGCCGACAAAATCCGCGACCATCTGCTCTGGCGGGTCAATGTATTCATCGTCAGTATTGGCGCCAATGCGGCGGCGGAACATGTCTGCGTCGCCCCTGACCAGCGGGTCAGCGATACTGGTAATGGTGCGTGTGCCGTCAAACGGCACGAGCCCGGCAAATGCGGTTGATGCCCGGACCGCCGAATCCTCATCATCGGCGACCAGGGCGAACGCCAACTCATAATAGCGGCCGAAAGCAGCCGGCGGGAACTTCTGGCCTGACCGCAGCGCCCGCGCCACAGCCATGACCGAGGCGTGATCGAAACCGGCCAGGTCTGCCGTCTGTTCGCAAATATGTTCAAGGCTTTCCGCCAACCCCGCATGCATGCGCGCGTTCAGCCGGGCGGCACGTTCAGCATCGGGCGCGAAATCAAAAAAATCAGCCATAAGCGGGATAGCGTCTTGCAGAGAAACCCGGACTACGGCTGCCAGGTTTGGTTAGTCGGAGCCTGTAATGCCGTTTTGTTTGCCGACTTTCGCACCCAGGACAGGAGTGATTTCTTTGAATCGCGACGGTCCATTCGGCTTGCCTTCTTTGAGAGAAAGAACAGCACCAGAGTGGTCAAACCGCACGGGACCAATCGGTTTACCTTCTTTAAGGGACAGACTCGACTGCCCCTGTGCCGTCAACAGGCGTAACCCCAACATTCTGTCCGCATTCAACTCAATCGCCATGGAAAACCCCTCTATTAGCCGTTAGCGTGACCTGGACTATAGCCAACGGCTACCCAGCCAACAACTGGTACGAAGTCGTGAGCGCTGCACATCGGGGGACTCCGCGCTTGATCACCATCGTTTCAACCCATGCCACGCGCGGGACGCACAAGCCGGCGAAACAATTCCCCGGCATACCTAAATTTACCCAACGCACTTATTGGAGCTTGTTTCGGCGGCGCAGCATACCGGGCGGCACGTATATCCTGACCGATTTCGACAGGCTGGGTCCCTGGGAATTAGAGCTTGCAGCCCATTTCTATCAGTCGATCAAGGCCGCAGGTGCGGCAGTGTTGAATGACCCCGGGCGCTTTCTCTCACGCCACACGATGTTGGAACATTTACGGCGACAGGGCCTCAATAGTTTTCGGGCATGGAGCCCGGTTCTGGGCGAATTTCCGGACCGTTTCCCGGTTTTCCTGCGCACCCAGGCAGCACATCGCGGCCCAAAGTCTGACCTGCTGACGGATGAAGCCGAGGCACGCGCCGCCCTCGATGCCGCTGTCGCAGAGGGCCATCCGCTTGCCGATCTTATCTTCATTGAGTACTGCGCTGCCCCGGAAGAAAACGATATTTTCATCAAATATTCTGCCTATCGGATCGGTGACGCCATTGTGCCGTCGATTTCGACCATGAGCCTGGGCTGGGTGGCCAAGATCGGTGACCGCGCCTGTGGAAAACAGGACCAGTATGATCAGGACTACGCCCGCATTGAGGACTACCCCTATACGGATCAGGTGATGGCCATCTTTGAGGCTGTCGGTCTGGAGTATGGGCGCATCGATTTCGGGATCGTGGAGGGCAATATCGAAACCTATGAGATCAATACGAATCCCTGGATGGGCATGCCGTCGGAACACCCGATCCCGATCCGGATCAAGGCGACAGAACTGGTCCGGAAAAAATATGCCGACGCCATGCGCCAGCTCGATGCGATGCCGGCGGGCGAGCGCATCCGGTTGGATCGCCCCATTTTCAAGGATCAACGGGCCCATGACGGGCGTCGGCTTTTCCTGACCCGCTGGACACCCTAACGCTACACCGGAAGATCAGCGACAGCCTGTCGCATCCGGGGAATATGGTCTTCAACGCTGAGCCCGCCGCTCAGCGTGCGCAGGCACAGATGGGTCAATCCGATATCGTGCCAACCTTTGACCCGGTCTTGCCATTCCGCCTCCCGCGGGCCGACGACGGCGACACCAGCCTCTGTCCCGATCAGCCCCGGATCACGGCCCACGGCTTCTGCTTCGCGGTGGATATCCGCTTGAATGGCTGGAAACGCCTCGGGTGTCGCCAATACGAACCAGCCATCGGCTTTTTGTCCGATACGTCGGCGTACATTTGCCGCCGGATCCGGCGCCGGACCAATCCAGACCGGGATCGGTTGTTGAATCGGCAGGGGGTCAAGCCCCGCGCCCGAAACTGTGTCCCAACGCCCCTCAAACGCCACGGCTTCTTTCGTCCACAACAGCTTCAGCAGATCAAGTTGTTCGTCGCAGCGCGCGCCGCGTGTGCCGAAGTCCTGTCCCTGGGCGGTGTATGAGTCCTCACTTCCCCCCACGCCGACACCCATGCGCACGCGGCCACCGCTCAAATGATCCAGTGTCGCCATTTGTTTGGCGACCAGCACGGTCGGCCGGGCCGGCAGTACAATGACGGAAGGGACCAGTTCGATTTTCTCGGTCACCGCCGCGATATAGGAGAGCATCATCAACGGTTCATGTAATGGGCCGCTATCCGGGCGAATGACCAGGTCGGGCACTCTAAGATGGGTCAGCCCAAGCTCTTCCGCTGCCTGGGCAAAATCCCGGATCGCCGTGAGGTCGTTACCCATTTCCCGAACCGGCAATGAAATCCCGATACGCACTAACCTTCTCCCCATTCAAACTCGCTGTCGCGCGGACAACCATAATCCATGGCTCCGGCCACGCGAAGGACAAGAAAAAAGGCCCGCGCGATGGCGGGCCTTTCCTTACCGGTCAAATCCGGTGGTGTTGGTCTAGACGATCTGCAGGTTCGCAGCAGAACTCTTGCCATCACGGCCGGCCTCGAGGTCGTAACTGACCTTCTGGCCTTCATTGAGTGTCGAGAGCCCTGCGCGCTCGACTGCGGAGATGTGCACAAATGCATCCGAGCCGCCATCATCCGGTTCGATGAAACCATAGCCTTTTACGGCGTTGAACCACTTCACGGTTCCTGTCGTCATGTCTTGTATCCTGTCTTCATTAAATTGAGCCGCTGGCGCACCTGCGCCGGCGGGGTCTCAGTGCGTCGAAAGTCCGGAAGGGGTCTTGCTCGGTCTTGGGGACGAAGCGTTCGTCACCGGGTCTTCAAGGTCCTGATCGCCCGCATATAGGGGGTCTGCATGCGCAGAACAAGTTAAATTACCATTAAGCGAACTTGGTCAAAGAGCGTTCAATCCCTGACTTTAACCATGACTTTGCCGATATTGGCACCGTCGAACAGCCGGTGATAGGCCTTGAGCGTATTCTCTAAGCCATCAACCACTTCCAAATTATAGGTCAGCTTTCCGGTGCGGTACCACTGCTTCAGGGTTGCTTCGATGGCCTCGCATTCACTGAACCAATCCGGTGAGAAAAACCCCTTGATGGTCGCCCGCTTCATCAGCACCTGATCGAAATTCATCGGCCCCGGCCGCTTGCCGTCATCGGCATAGTGCGCGACCAGGCCGCAGATCGCGATCCGCGCATACATCGCCAGTTGACCCATCACCGTGTCGAGAATGTCGCCGCCGACATTGTCGAAAAATACGTCGACCCCGTCTGGCGCCAGGCGCTTAAGTTCTTCACCAACGTCGTGTGTGCGGTAATTGATTGCGGCGTCGAATCCGGCGGTTTCCGTGAGCCACCGGCACTTTTCGTCACGGCTGGTCAGACCGATCACGCGCGCTCCCAGGTTTTTGGCAACCTGCCCGGCCAGCGAGCCAGTGGCCCCGGCGGCCGCTGAAATCAGCACCGTCTCGCCCGGTTTGGCCTCACCCACATTGGCGATCCCGACATAGGCAGTCCATCCGTTTGGGCCGCCCATCGCAAGATAGGCCGGCAGGGGAATATCGTCTTCCACTGGGAGCTTTTCAAAGAGGCCTGCCGACTCATCGGCGGTGGAATAATCCGCCCATTGGCCAAAACAGCGAAGCTTGTCGCCAATGGCAAAATCGGGGCGGCGTGTTTCAACCACCTCGCCGATCATCATGCCGCTCATCGGTGTGCCGACCGGCAAGGGCGGCTGATAAGCATCTTCCCGCGGGCTCATCCACATCCGCGTCCCGGCATCCATCGACAGATAATCCGCGCGCACCAGAACCTGACCGTCAGCCGGCTGCGGCACCTCCCCCGTTTCATGAAATTCGAGCGCCGATTCGAAATCGTCTCCATCGGGCCGGCGCGCCAGGATCCATTGCCGATTGTTGCGGTCTGTCATTGAGAAATCCTCCCGAACTGAAGCCCGCGAACCATAGAGCGTGTTGCACGGCTGACCAACCGGCGATAGCGTGCCTCCATGACTTCGATGATTGCGACACCCAAACTGATGTTCATCGGCGGCGGCGCGCTGGACAGCCTGGCGGACTGCATGGCCCAGCTGCGCGTGTCAAAGCCGCTGATCGTGACCGACCCGCTGATGGTGGAACTGGGCAAGGTGGCCCAGGTGACCGACCGGCTCGAGGCAGAAGGCCACGCCTTCGACGTGTTTTCCGACACGGTCCCTGACCCGACGACTGATGTCATCGAGGCGGGCGCGGCCATCCTAAAGAGCGACGGCTTCGACTGTCTGATCGCGTTGGGTGGCGGCAGCCCGATGGATACCGCGAAGGCGATGAATGTACTCGCCTGTGCAGGCGGCAAGATGCGCGACTATAAGGTACCGGCGTCCCCCAATATGGAGGTGATGCCGCTGATCTGCATTCCAACGACCGCGGGCACCGGATCAGAAGTCACCAAGATCATGGTGATTACAGACACCGCGACCGATGAAAAGATGCTGATGAACGGGCTGGCTTGCCTGCCGACTGCCGCGATCATCGACTACACGCTCACCATGTCAGTCCCGTTCCGCACCACGGCTGATACCGGGATCGACAGCCTGACCCATGCGATGGAAGCCTATGTCAGCCAGCGCGCCAACCCCTATTCAGATTCGGTCGCGCTGTCGGCGATGCAACGGCTATATGCGAATATCCGCGCAGCCTGTGTTGAACCAGACAATGAGACCGCCCGCGAACAGATGATGCTGGGCGCGACGCAGGGGGGCATGGCCTTCTCTAACGCCAGCGTCTGTCTGGTGCATGGCATGAGCAGACCACTGGGCGCCTTCTTCCACGTACCCCACGGCCTGTCCAACGCCATGCTGCTGCCAGCCGTCACCGAATTTTCCGCCCCGTCTGCCTTAGCGCGTTACGCAGATTGCGCGCGGGTGATGGATATCGCGGACGACAGCGAAGGCGACCAACTCGCCGTCAACAAACTGATCGAAGCGCTGGTTGCCCTGAACCAGGATTTGAAAGTCCCCACCCCGAAAGATTACGGCATTGATGAAGAGAGATATTTCAGCGTTATTCCGACCATGGCTGAGCAGGCCATCGCCTCTGGCTCGCCTGGCAACAACCCGCGCGTGCCGACGGCCGCAGAGATTGAAAAATTGTATGAGCAGGTCTGGGCATAGCGTATCAAAAACGCAGGCCCATTGGCCTTACATCACCTAAAGACGATCAGGTCCGTCAATGGAACGCACAAAACCAGAGAGCTTCCTGGACCGGACCCTTGTCCGGGTCCACCGCGCGTGGCGCAATATCGTCAGCACAACACCGGCCCTGGGCGATGGTGGTACATTCGCCCCTGATCTACCGGACCACCAGCTACCAGCGCTCGACGCAAGGCTGCACGACTGTCTATATGGCGCGGGAGGGGACTACGCTGCGCGGGCCCGAACGGCAGAGCTGGGCCGGACCTATTTGAGACTGTCTGCGACTGGCCGAAGCAAATTCCTAACCGTGCTGGCGGAATCGCTGCAACCAGACCCTGAAACGGTGGCTCAAGAAATTGAGCACTGGCGACGAGCCGATGACTCGACCGACCGCCTTTCTGTAGAGGCAAGCCTTCGCGACGCATTGACAGCACCACGTGTGCGGCTATTGAAGCAGTTCAACGCGCTGCCCGAAGGCGTAAAGTTCCTTGTCGACATGCGCGAAGACCTGTTGGCATGCAAGAATGAAACGGCCCATCTTGCGGCCTTGGACGATGACCTTAAAGACCTGCTGGTGTCCTGGTTTGACCTCGGCTTCCTGCAATTCCAACAGATCACGTGGGAATCGCCCGCCGCACTACTCGAAAAACTGATCGCTTATGAAGCGGTGCACGAAATCCGGTCCTGGCGTGATCTTCGGAACCGGCTTGAATCCGACCGGCGGTGTTTTGCCCTGTTCCATCCCAGCATGTCGGCCGAACCACTGGCCTTTGTCGAGGTTGCACTGACCAAGGGCCTGGCCGGCAGAGTTCAGGACCTACTCGATATCGGCGCCCCGACGGCAGACCCCGACCAAACCGACACCGCTATCTTCTATTCAATCTCGAACACTCAGAAAGGGCTACGAGGCGTCAGCTTCGGTGAGCATCTGATCAAGAAGGTCGTAGAATCGCTGTCCCTCCAACTGCCACAAATCCAGCACTTCGCAACATTGTCACCAGTACCTGGCTTCCGGCGCTGGGTCGACGAGCAGATTGAGGCCGAGGCGCTCGCCCTGTCTGACCAGGATTCCATGGCGTTGGAGCGACTGAGGTCGGCAGACTGGACTGAGGACCCGGCGCCTGATGCGCCAATGCAAGACCTGGTGCACCGGCTGGCAGCCGCATATTTCAGTCAAAGACGTGGTGATGGGCAGCCGATCGACGCCGTGGCCCGGTTCCACCTGCGCAATGGTGCACGCCTTGAGCGGTTAAACTGGCCGGGTGACAGCTCTGACAGCGGTGTGAAGCAGGCTTACGGTCTTATGGTCAACTATCGCTACGACCTGAAACACCTGGAGGCCAATCACGAAGCCTATGTTCAGTATGGTACGGTTGCGGCCGCCCGCACCATCCGTGATTTGATGAAAAGGGTACAGAAGGATGGTCAACAGTAAGCACAGATACAAACTGCCAAAATCGTCCAAGGCACGTCTAAACCCATGAAAAGAAAATTTAAACGGGTCTTAAGCACCGTAATCTTGGCGTTTTCAGCCGTGGTACTAACCGGAGGGCCTGCTCTTGCAGCTGACAAGCCACATGTGCCACCGCCCTTCATCGAGGAAGATGTTGCGCTGATCGAGGATTCTGCAAGGCAGATCCATGACGTCATCGATACCATCGACAGCCATGTCGATATTCCACCCTACTACGCAACCCCGGACGCTGACCCCGGTGTGCGCGGGCCGATGCAAGTGGACCTGCCGAAGATGCGCGAGGGCGGGCTGGATGCGGCGTTTTTCATTGTTTTTGTGCCGCAAGGCGACCTGTCCGAAGAGGGATATGCCGAGGCCTATCGCGCGGCGATCACCAAGTTCGACGCCATCGACCGCCTGTCCGCGCAATATGGGGACGCCATTGTCCGTGCGGATACGGTCGATGAATTTGAAACGGCCATGCATGCCGGCAAGCTGGCCGCAATGATCGGCGTCGAGAACGGTTATGCCATTGGCGAGAACCTGGACCTTATCGACGAATTCTACGCGCGCGGCGCGCGATATATGTCGCTGACCCATGGCGGCCATAACCAGCTCTCTGACAGCTCGACTCCCCGAGGTGCTCTGGGCCAGAAATCGACCGAGACATTGCATGATGGGCTGTCCGATCTGGGACGGGACGCGATTGCGGAGATGAACCGCCTGGGCATGATGGTTGATGTGTCGCACGCGTCAAACCAGGCCGCGGTTCAAATTGCGCAGATCTCGAAAGCGCCGGTGATTGCGTCCCACTCCGCCGTTCAGGGTGTGCTGGATGTCGCGCGCAACCTCAGTGATGACGCCCTGAAGGCGATTGCCGCGGGGGGCGGGGTGGTACAGGTCGTAGCGTTTGATACTTACCTAAAGGCGCCAGAGCCCAAACGGATTGCCGCAGTGATGGCGATCGGGCACGAGATGGGCCTGACCAGCCGCGAGGCCTTTCGTGCCGCCAGCCAGGAAACCATCGCCGAATTCCGCCGGCGAAGCCAGGCGCTGGACAGCCAATGGCCGCGCGCTTCGGTATCCGACCTTGTCGACCATATCGACTATGCCGTGGACCTGATCGGCGTCGACCATGTTGGGATATCCTCCGACTTTGGCGGTGGCGGCGGCATTATCGGCTGGGATGATGCGTCAGAGACGCTCAACGTTACCCGTGCGCTGGTGGATCGAGGATACACCCGCAACCAGATCAAGAAGCTGTGGGGCGGCAACCTGTTAAGGGTCTGGCGTGAGGTCGAAGCGGCTGCCGACTAGTCCTTGCTGGGGGGCACAAACACTTCCGGCCGGTCGGACGGTATGCTTTCGACGTAGATCGACTGGCTGGGGAAGGCGAAGCCGGTTCCGGCACCTTCGACGATTTCCTTTACCCGATAAGCAAGCTGTTCCTTGATCTCCAGCCACTCGCCCCAGCGGACGGTCTTGGTGAAGCAATAGAGCATGATATCGATGCTGGAATCGTTGAAGCTGTCGATCCGCACAAAGGTTGAAACATCCGGTGGATGCGCGAAGTCATCATTGCCCAGGATATAGGCCTCTATACTGTCGCGAACCTCGCGCAGTTGCTCGATCGTCGTGCCGTACTCAACCCCGATTTTCCAATAGATGCGGCGGTGCGTCATGCGGGTGAAGTTGGTGACTGCATTGTCCGACATTTTTGAGTTCGGCACATAGACAGGCGCCTTGTCGAACCGGCGGACGAATGTCGAGCGGAAGCCAATGGAGTCCACCGTCCCCTCAACGACACCATCGACCAGAACCCAGTCACCCTTGTGAAAACGCTTTTCCACCAGGATCAGCACACCGGCGATCAGGTTCTTGAACAGGTCCTGCGCGCCGAGCGCGACCGCAACACCAAACAGGCCAAGGCCCGCCAGAAGCGGACCGACTTCAATGCCCCAAATCTCGAGAATCGCTGCGGCGCCGACAAAGAAGATGATGAACTTCAGCGCCTTGACCAACCATTCGACCATAACGACACCCAGCGCGTCGTGGAGCCGGTCAAAGGCATAACTGAACGGCCCGATCATCCGGTAAAGCCCCCAGAAAATCGCATAGGCAATCAAAGACCGCTCCAGCTGTACCGCGATCTCCCAGTATTGTGGGTCCATCTCCAGGAAATCGAGCGCGAAATAGACGCCGATAATCACCGGCACCAGCCGCAAAGGCGGGTCGAGGGCTTCAAGGATTTTGTCGTCTACCTCGGTCTTGCTGCGTTTCACCAACCCGCGCAGAGAGGCAATCACGAATTTCGAGAACAGTCGGCGCAGCAGAAGCGACAGCACAAAAATGCCAAGGGCGGTCAAAATCTGCCCGACCGTCGCGCCCAAAAACCCGCGGTTCCAGACGTCTATAACGATATTCCACAGGTCTTCCTGACGGTCCATGGTCACTTTCCATTGCTACTGCGACGGCAACCTAACTGCGGTTGGGCAGACGGTGCAAGCACAGTGATCCAGGGCAGGGCTCAGCGCGTAACAGGATCAGAATTGCTGGAGGCGCTTGATGACATCAGTGGCCCTTGAGAGTAGTTTGAGCGGACCGGCCACGATCCGAAACCGCTTGGGCACTCAACGGACTATGCAGGAAAAGACCCCAACCTCCAATGAGTTGGAGGCGCTCGTAGAGCGTGTTGCATCGTCGCGTGACAAACAGGCCTTTGCCAGTCTGTTTGATCATTTCGCGCCGCGCCTGAAAAGCTTCATGCTTCGCGGTGGCGCTGATCCGGAAACCGCTGAAGAAATCAGCCAGGAGGCGATGATTATCGTCTGGAACAAGGCAGCGCAGTACGACAGATCCAAGGCCGCACTGTCGACCTGGATTTTTACGATCGCCCGGAATAAGCGGATCGACATGCTGCGGCGCGAGATGCGCCCGAGCATCGAGCCGGAGAACTATCCGGTCGCGGACCAGGACCCGCCCGCCGACAGCAAAGTCGAACAAGATGAGGCCGCAGTCGTTTTGCGGTCCCGGATTAAAGACTTGCCGGATGAGCAGCGTGAAGTGCTGCAATTGGCGTTTTTTGAAGATAAATCCCACGGTGTGATCTCAGAGGAACTGGGTTTGCCGTTGGGGACCGTAAAATCTCGAATCCGCCTGGCGCTTGGGCGCCTTCGCGGAAACCTTGGAGACCTTCAGCCATGAACACTACCATGGACCATAATGAACTGATGCTTGAATACGCCAGCGGCGCGCTGCCGGAGGGCCCGTCCCTGATCGTCGCATCGAAGCTCGCACTGGATGAAGATGCCCGTAGCGAATATCGCAACATTGAGGCGATTGCCGGCGCGCTGTTCGAAGATCTCGAGCCAGAAGCCGTTTCCGGCGATCTGCTGGATGCCACGCTGGCGCGGCTGGATAGTGACGACCAAGCTGTACCGATGCCGGCGCCTGTGCAGCACGATGCGGCCACGCGCGACATTATTCCGCATCCGCTGCGTCAATATCTGCCGGCGGATCTGGACGGCCTGAGCTGGACCGCGCGCAGCAATGGGCTTGAGCAGTGCGAAGTGCCGCTGGCCAATAGCGGGTACAAGGCCTCGCTGCTTCGGATCAAGGCCGGTGAGAAAATGCCCCGCCACACGCACAAGGGCTCGGAGTACACGCTGGTTCTGAAAGGCGGTTTCTCCGACTCCAGCGGCCATTATGGGCGCGGCGACATGGCGGTCTGTGATGGGTCTGTCGACCACAGCCCGGTTGCGGACGCAGGCGAAGACTGCATCTGTCTGACTGTGCTCGACGCCCCGATCAGGATGACCGGCCTTATCGGCCGCTTCGTTAATCCCTTCGTTCGCTTCTAGCTGACGCCATGGGTCTTCCATTCGAGCGGGTCTGGGTGACCGGCGCCAGCGCCGGCATCGGTCGCGCGACATGCCTTGAACTTGCAAGGCAAGGGGCAAAGGTCGCCGCCACAGCCCGTTCGGAAGACAAACTGGCCGAACTGACCGAAGAAGCCGCACCACTGGCCGGCAGCATTACCGCCTATCCCGGTGACATCACGGATGCCCCGCGCATGCGCGACATTGCTCTCGGCATCCAACAGGACATGGGCGGCATCGACGTTGCCCTCCTCAATGCCGGGACCTATCTCCCGCTCTCGATCGACACCTGGTCCGATGAGTCCTTTGCCGACACGTACAGGCTGAATGTGCAGGGCATGGTGCACTGCATCTCGGCGGTCCTGCCGGTATTCAAAGACCAGGGAAAAGGCCACCTTGCGTTGGTATCGTCTATCGCGGGGGTGAAGGGCCTGCCGACCAGCGCGGCCTATGGCTCCAGTAAAGCGGCTGTGACCCATATGGCAGAAGCCATGCGCTGTGAACAGGCCGCGACCGGGATCAAGGTCCAGGTGATCCTACCTGGCTTTATCAAGACACCGCTTACGGACAAAAACGAATTTCCCATGCCGTTTTTGATGCCGGCGGAAAAGGCAGCCAAACGGATTGTGTCCGGGCTTCAATCGAACCGGTTTGAGGTTACGTTCCCAAAACGCTTCACCTGGATGGTCAAAGCCACCGCGGCTTTGCCCGACTTTATCTATTTTCCGATTATCGGAAAGTTGACCGGCTCTAGTCGCGGGTAAGCGCGACCTGCATCACATCGATGGAATTGGCGCGAAAGCCACCCTCACAATAAGCCAGATAGTACCGCCACAAGCGACGAAACCGTTCGTCCAGCCCTTCAAACGTCAGGTGATCGGCGGCTGCTTCAAACCGCTCCCGCCACATGCCGAGTGTCCGGGCATAGTCCTTGGCGAAAAACGTCTCGCCGAGTGACCGCATCCCCGCCTGGCGGACATGGTCCTGGAAGACCTTGAGAGAGGGCAGCATACCGCCCGGGAAAATATGGGTCTGGATGAAATCCGGGTTCCGCCGGTAGCGCTCATAACCCGCATCATTGATAGTGATGATCTGCAACCCCGCCCGGCCACCGGGGCGGATACTTGACGCCACCTTGCCGAAGAAGCTTGGCCAGTATTCCTCACCCACCGCCTCGAACATTTCGATAGAGGCAACATGATCATAGCTCTCGGTGACGTCGCGATAGTCACGCATTTCAATCGACACCTGATTGTCGAGACCGGCGTTACGAATCCGCTCACGCGCAAACTTGTGCTGCTGTTCGGAAATGGTGATCGACGTTACCTCAACCGCGCGCTCATGGGCCGCGAACTCAGCAAACCCGCCCCAGCCGCAACCGATTTCGAGAATGCGCTCACCAGGTGCCGGATCGATCAGATCGAGAAGACGGCGATATTTGTGACGCTGGGCGTCAGCAAGACTGGTATCGGGGGTTGGGAAGATCGCTGAAGAGTAGGTCATGGTCTCATCGAGCCACGACCGGTAGAAATCGTTTCCGAGATCATAATGGGCGGCGATATTCCGGCGGCTGCCGCTCTTGGTATTGGCGCGCTTAGCATGACCGAGCCGGTGCATCGCCTTTGACCAGAAGTTACCGCGAATGTCGTCCTTGGCGCCAAGCTGGTTGCTGACAGCCCATTCGATCAGCGTGGCCAGATCGGGCGATTCCCAATGCCCGTCAATATAGGCATCGGCAAATCCGACGCCGCCTTCAGCAAAAAGCCGCCGGATGGTTTTCCAGCTGTTGATGACGATCTCTGCCTCGATGCCCGGCTGTTCAGCCCGGACCACATGCCGTTCACCTGACGGTAGCTGGATCGTCAGCGCACCAGCCTTCATGTGGTTTTCCACAAATGCAAACAGGCGGCCTTTACCGGCGCGGCCAATCGCGCGGCTTAGCCCGGACCAGGCTTTCAAAGGCAATCCGAGATCCTGGGGCGCAATGCGCCCTGCTGTATCAGCGTCCTGCTGCGATGGCTTGGTCATCAAGCTCTCCAGCCCTTAATCCCGTTACACGCACATCCGGCGGCGCCTGGTGGCCGAACACCTTTGCGCCCTTGCGCCACAGCCTGAACGCCTCCCAATGAATGCCACCGATGACTTTGAGGGTCATCAGCGGGTGGCGCAGTACCATGAGGGCCAACATCTTGTCGTTCAAGGGTTTCCGGTCTCCAGACATGGCTGCAAACAGCACATTGCCGTCCGCCGTTTCCTCGCGGATGGCCACCGCCAGTTTTTCGCCCGGCTCACCCAGTTTAAAATGATAGCGCGCTTCCATGCCGATAAAAGGCGACACATAGAGATTCTTTGCGCAGGTCTGGCGAATCGTGCCGGTTTCCTGGGCAACCGGCAGCAAATAGCTGTGCCTGTCACGGTAGGTGTTGGTTACTTCGTAGAGAATGACCCGCAGCAACCCATCCGTATCGCGGATGTAATAGACGCTGAGCGGGTTGAACACATAGCCGAACATGCGTGGAAAACACATCAGGTCGATGGTGCCGACCGGAAAGTTGTACCCCCAGTCCTGCAACGTGGTTTCGACCCATTCCCGCGGCGATGAGCCATCGCCACTGGCAAAATCCTTGTCGAAAAAACTCAGCAGGTTGAACCTGTTGTGAGACAGCAGCCTGGATTTTTTTGCAAGCGCGGGAATCTCGTCAATGTCGAGCAACAGATTGAACACGCGGTAGGTAAACCGGTGTTTGAAGGGCCGAACCCTGTGATGCATCACCGTGGATTGATAAAGCGCGGAGCGCATAGCTGGTCTCAGGCTGCGGCGGTCGCAGCGGGTGCGCTGCGCTCGGCTTCCCAGGGGAGCGGTGCGCCGAGTGATTTGCCGACATTCAGACCTGACGTGAACGCATCCTCATGGAAGCCATAGCCAAAATAACTGCCGCAGAACGAAATCCCATCCTTACCCTGAATTGAGGCCAGGTTTTTCTGGGCGGCAAGCGCCTTGGCGTCAAAAGCCGGATGATCGTAGGAGAACTCACGGATCAGCGTATCGGCCGCCGGCTCATGAAGCGGGTTCAGCGTGACGAAAATCGGCACCCGGTGATCGATGGTCTGAAGCTGATTCATCCAATAGGTGGCAGACAAACGGTCACTCATATTGCCCGCGCCGCTGGACAGATAGTTCCAGCTGGCCCAGACCTCACGGCGCTGCGGCATCAAAGACGTATCCCGGTGTAGCAGGACACGGTTCGTTTCATAGTCGAACGCACCCAGAATCGCCCGTTCCTGATTGGTTGGACTACCTAGCATGCCCAATGCCTGATCCGCATGGGATGCGATCACCACATGATCAAATCGCTCCCCTTCATCCGCTGCCGTTTTTACCACCACGCCACCTTCGGACCGGCTGACGGCCTGGACCGGTTCGCCTTTGCGGACCGGTGCGCCGATATCGTCTAGAATCGCTTGGACATAGGCCCGGCTGCCGCCGACAACCGTGCGCCATTGCGGCCGGTTGCGCACCTGCAATAGGCCATGATTACGGTAGAACTGGATAAAGGTTGCGGCAGGAAAGTCTTCGATCTTGCGGACCGGCATCGACCAGATCGCCGCGGCCATGGGATAGAGATGGTTGTGCCGGAAAAACTTGGAATAGCCGTGCTGATCAAGCAGGGCGCCCAGAGAAACCGTCTCCAGGTCCTGCGCTTCAAGCAGTTTTGGCGCTTCCCGGTAGAACCTCAATATATCCCATACCAGTCGCCAATAATGCGGCCGGGCCATGTTGCGCCGCTGTGCAAAAAGCCCGCCGATACCGGCACCGCTATATTCCAGCCAGCCATCACGAATCGAGACCGCAAACGACATGTTGGACGCCTTGGTCTCGACGCCCAGATGGTCGAACATGGCGCACAGATTGGGATAGTTAATCTCGTTATAGACGATGAAGCCGGTATCGACCGGCGTTTCACCCCAGGGCGTCTCGACGTTGACCGTGTGGCAATGCCCGCCAATCCGGTCTTCAGCTTCATAGATGGTCACCTGATGACGCTTTGACAGCGACCATGCCGCAGCCAGCCCGGCAGCGCCGGATCCAATAACGGCAATATTCTGCCCCGGTACGTCCTGCGCGGCTGCCGTCTCAACCAAGGAAAGCGCGTGGCCCTGTCGTGTCATGAAGATCTATCCATCCAAACCGGCAATCTGTTTCATTTTTTGCAGCGCGTCCAAGGCCGCCTGGCGTGCCTCGCCGTGATCGACCATCGGATGCGGGTAGGTTTGCCCAAGCCTGACCCCCACTGTCTCCCGGTCCAGCGCCGGCATTGTCCAAGGTTCTGCCAAGTATTCGTCCGGCACCTGCGCCAACTCTGGAATCCACTTACGGATATAAGACCCCTTTGGATCGAATCTCCGCGCCTGCAAGACTGGATTAAAGATCCTGTAATACGGAGAAGAGTCAGTACCACAGCCAGTTACCCATTGCCAGCTTGCCGAATTGTTCGCCAAATCTGCATCAACCAGCGTATCCCAGAACCAATTCTCACCCAGGTGCCAATCAATTCTTAGGTTCTTAAGCAGAAACGAAGCGGCAATCATCCGGACACGATTATGCATCCAGCCTGTGTGCCAAAGCTCACGCATGCCGGCATCGACGATCGGGTAACCGGTCTCACCCTGTTGCCACGCCGCCAGCCCCTCAGGGTTGTCTTGCCATGGAAAGTGCTCGAATTCCGGCCGCAACGGGCGCTCGGGCATGTCGGGAAAGGTCGCCAGCAAATGCAGCGAAAATTCACGCCAGACCAGTTCCCGCAGGAACGAGGCCGCCCCCTCTGTGTCGGCAGAAAAATGGTGGGACACCTGGTGCCAAACGGTTCGGGCGCTGATCTCGCCAAAATGCAGGTGGGGGGAAAGCCGCGATGTGCCTGGCTCACCCGGCACGTCGCGTGCATGTTTGTAGTCGGTGACCGCCGCACCAAGGAACTCATCCAGCCGCTGGTTTGCGCCCGATTCCCCGGGCACCCAACTGTCGCGCAACCCCTGCGCCCAATCGACCGGTGCGGGCAACAGCGCCCATGAGGCCAATTCGTCGCTGTCGGGCCACCTGACGGGCGCCGTCAGGCGAGCTGGCGTCGGTAAGGGTTCATCGACCGGAATCGGCAGGCAGGCCCGGTAGAACGGAGTGAAGACCTTGAACGGGGTCCCGCTGCCGGTTAGCACTGATCCCGGTTCGTGTAGCCAGTTTCCGGCGAACCGTTTGACAGGCAATCCCGATTGTTCGAGGGAGTCCAGCCGCTCTCTGGCAGCGGGCTCGTGAGACCCAGTGCAAAAAACCGCCGAAGCCCCCGTCGATGCGAATAGATCCCGCACCACATCGAGGGTGCTGCCGCGCCTGAAGATCAATCTGGACCCTAAAGCAGCGAGGTCATTGGCAAGAGATACCAGACTGTGATGCTGCCACCACCGGCTGGCACCGCCGGGCGCCCAGGGATCATCGACCTCGTCCAGGACATAGACCGGGATGACCGGTACGCCGGCCTGTGATGCCGCATGCAGCGCCGGATGGTCTTCCAAGCGCAGGTCACCGGCGAACAATACAATGATGGGGGAGGCTTCAGGCATTACGCAGGCAGTTGATTTCGCTGGGACTTTTTACGCTAACCCCGGCTGTCCGGATCAGTGCCCGACAATGTGCTGGTAATAGTCGGCTGTCAGGAGACGCGGCGATACTCGACGACAGAGCCGTCCTTGGCGACGAATTGCAGTTTCATCAGTTCGCCGCGTTCGTCATACCAGACGTCGGCGTCGACCGGCTGGCCGGTCTCCTCGACGAAGGCGCTGATATTGTATCGCACCGTATCGATTTCCTGCCCCATGGCCGCAATCCTGTCCGACCCCTGGGCGGTGATGTTCACATCAATCGCCGAGCCAAACTGGGTGTTCAACAGCGTGGATTGCTCAACGATCTGGGCATTCCAATAGCTGGTGGGCAGAAAGGACCCCTCAAAAACCTTCTGTTCGCTGTTCACCTCAACGACTGTTTCGGACTCGTTACAGACGGCCTGAAGCGACCATTCCTTACCATTTTGGATTGTCTCACTCGCCAGTGAGACCAAACGGCCATCAGACCAGACTTCGGTGGCCTGGTGTTTGTATCTGTAGACCGTCACAAACAGGAACTTCACCTTGAACTTGACTTCGACATCGACCTGCAGATTGTCGCCATATTCGGTAAAGGTCAGTTTGTGGGTGCCGATCCGGTCACCCTTGCGATAGACGTCGAATTTGATCTTGCCGTCCTCCGGCACCGCCGCGCTCAACGAGGGCAGCGACGCGCCTGCATGACTGTCGAAGAGGACGACCCCGGCGACGGCAGCAGCAGCAAACAAATTCTTATGCCATATCGACATATCGGCTCCTCATCAGACAACCACCATTACGGCGCAAAACCCAACCCGGATCAGCAATTGACGTGGCCCCCCCTTAGCCTTCACGTTCAATTTGCTGTGCTGGAAATCCACGCTGTTTGGCGTTCAAGGCCAGGTAAAGATTGAATTCGATCAGTTCAAGATCAGGCCGCAATTTCATTGCCCGGCGGTAATCCTGGATCGCTGAGTCATAGTCAGCCATGCCCAGATAGGCGTTACCGCGGTTGTTATGCGCCTGCCACATCCCCGGCCGAAGCCGCAAAGCACGACCGCAGAAGTCTACGGCATTTTGGTAGAGCTTCAGGCCGATATGCCCGACGCATAGATTATTATAGGCCGCCGCCTGGTCATTTGGATGGAGGTCCTTTTGTGCCATGGCACGCCGGGTACGCTGCATCCCTTCAGACAGCTTGCCCCTGTCGATCATTCTGGCCGCTTCGGTGATGGCGAGATTGGGCCCAAGCCAAATCGTGGTCTGGCTTCTGGCATCAGCCGCCCCGCCCGACAGCGCACCGGCAATCATCGCAGCGGCAACCAACACATGTTTCATCGCACGCTCCTTCCCCAAGAACTAGAGCACTTTCAAAGGAATCGTGATCAATTCTGTTTCTGCTCCGGCGTGCCGATCCACAAGGAGCGGCGTGAAGCGCGATGCCGCCGCATCGGGCGAGCGCCGGGACACGGTGGGCGGCCGCCAGAGCGAAACCCTCATGGGCCGGGTGCCTTTGCCCGGCTTTGGTGTCGCTCGTCCTTGAATATGCTGTAGCATGTCCTTCGTCCTCGCTCCTGAAAGCCGGGCAAAATCACCTCGGCAGAATGACCACGATTTCTTCGAAAGCGCTCTGGGAAGCATACTCTTTCAGCGCCAGTTCGGCGAATCCGTCAGGGCTGACCCCGAATCTGCTCGATCGTCCACTCAACGGCCTGGCGCATGGCCTCATCCGCGGCATCATCGAATGCCAGCACGACGGAATCCAGTGTCGGGCCATTAGCCTGCCGGGTTACCAGAATACTGTTTTTGCCGATGGTCTCTAATTTGCCGAGCCGGACCAGCGTTATGGCCAGCCGCACCCGGATTTCCGGGATATCACCGCCGCTGTAGAACTCTGCCTGAAAGTCACGCAGGTCGGTCTGCAACTCATAAACCGCTGGCACAGACGTGCCGCCCCGGCCACGCGATACGTGCTGGCCAGCCATTTCAAAGGCCTCAACCAGCGCAGCCTGGATCATCTGGGTTGGCCGGTCCGCCCAGCGGCCACCCGCATAATACTGGATCGCAGTCGGTGACGACCGTCGGGCCAACATGGTCGAATCCAGACCTCCGGCAGCAGTCGGGTCTTCAACAAGCAACAGATCCGTTGTGCCTTCGCCGGCGATCGCCGGTACAGGCGTTAGTGTATAAAGCGACGGTGCCGGCCCGCTGTTCGGCAGTTCAACCAGAGGGCCACAGGCAGCCGCGAGCATGGCCAGCCCGATCAGCGTTAGACGGTGGGTTATGCGTATTGTCATTCTGCTGGCGCCTCAATCTGGGGGGTCTTGGGCGGGAAGATGAAGTCTGCCGGACCCTGCTCAATCCGCTCGGCGATGCGGCCAAGGGCCGCGGCCAACCGCCGCGCCTCGACCGCAAACTGACTGAGTTCGGGCAGGGCAGACGAGGTGAAGTGGGCCAAGGCCGGACGGTTTTCGTTTACCGTATCGTTGAGCGTCCCGCCGAGGGTTTCGAAGTTTTCAGCAGCATCCCGCAGATCAGCGATCAGCGCCGGCAGATCGTCCCGCGTGACGTTGTCGATATTGGTCGCGACATTATTGACCGTGGCCAGCGCGTCACGGAGCAGCACAATGGCCTCTTCCATTTCAGGCGTGCGGTCGGCGATGCCACCGGTCACCGTTTGAACATTGTCGATGACACCAACGATCTTTTGGATGTTTTCGTCACTGACCAGTTTGTTCGCCTGGTTGAGCAGGCGAATACCGGCGTCGAGCAGTTCCGGCGCGCTCATAAATACGCCCTGCAGCCCGGTCACGCGCGAGGGGATGACCGGATAGTCCTCACCCTCCTGTCTTTCCAGCGGACGGCCGGCCTGGGTATGATCCGTGTCGTCCGCGATGATCTGGATAAACGACACGCCGGTCAGGCCCTGCACCTCCAGCGTCGCGACAGAATTGGTCGTGATCGGCGTTCCCTCGACAACCTGAATGGTGACTTTCACCCGGCTGGGATCGTCTTCATCCAGGCGTATATCTTCGACCGAGCCGACATAGAGTCCGCTGAAGCGAACCTCGCCCGAGGAACTCAGGCCGGTGACTGCGGTGTCGAAGTAGACCGTATACATATCGTACTTCCGGTCACCGTCGGAGCCGGAGGCCCAGATGATGGTTAGGACCAGCCCGATCAGCATCGCCAGCACGAAGCTGCCGATCAATACGTGGTGTGCTCTGGTTTCCATTAAGCCGCCAACCCCCTAGTGGCGTCCAAGATTCGCCGCGCGCGCCCGCGGCCCATGGAAGTAGTTCCGTATCCACGGATGGTCGCTCGCCAACATCTCGTCCATCGTCCCGATCAGACTTACACGCTTGTCGGCAAGCACTGCAATACGATGGCATATAGCATTCAGCGAATCGAGATCGTGCGTCACCATGATCACCGTCAGGCCCAGCACACGCTGAAGTTCCAAGATCAACTCGTCGAATGCCGCAGCAGAAATCGGGTCCAGCCCGGCTGTCGGCTCATCAAGAAACAGAATTTCGGGATCGAGCGCGAGCGCGCGGGCGATCCCGGCGCGTTTGCGCATGCCGCCTGATATTTCCGACGGATACTTCGGTCCGGCGTCCGCCGGAAGGCCAACCATGCACAGTTTCATGGCCGCAATTTCATCCATCAATGCCTTGGGAACGCCGGTCATTTGCTCGCGCAGCGGGACCTGGACGTTTTGCGCCACTGTGAGGCCGGAAAACAAGGCGCCGTCCTGAAACAGAACCCCCCAGCGCTTTTCAATATCGCGCTTTTGCGCAGCGGATTCACCGCAGACTTCCTGACCGAACACTTTGATCGATCCGGCACGGGCATGATTAAGGCCGAGAATGGTGCCCATGAGAACGGATTTACCGGTCCCTGATCCACCGACGACGCCCAGCACCTCGCCACGGCGGATATCAAGATCGAGGCCGCTGATGATATCGGGTCCGCCGAAGCCGACCTTAAGACCCCTGATCGTGATGACATGGTCGTACACGTCGCGCGGCTGAGACGACATGGTCAAATTCCGATCATGGTAAAGAAGATCGCGAAAAAAGCGTCCAGAACAATGATCATGAAAATGGCTTCAACGACGGAAAGCGTTGTGTGCCGGCCCAGGCTTTCAGCGCTGCTTTTGACCTGCATGCCTTCATGGCAGCCGATTAGCGCGATGATCGCCCCGAAAATCGGGGCCTTGATCAGACCGACACTGAAATTTTCGATGGTAAAGGCCGCCTGGGCCCGTTCGACAAACAGCGCCGGCGAAATATCCAGCGCCGCCCAGCTGATGACCAAACCCCCCAGAATGCCAACAATGTCGGCATAGAATGTGAGGATCGGCATCATGATGACCAGGGCGACAAAACGCGGTAGCACCAACGTCTCAATCGGCGAAATCGACATCACATTCATCGCATCGATTTCCTGATGCAGTTGCATCGACCCGATTTCCGCGGTGAACGCGCTGCCCGACCGGCCCGCGATCATGATCGCGGTCAGCAGAATACCGAATTCCCGCAGCACCGCGAACACGACCATATCGACAGTAAAGATCTCAGCCCCAAATAGCCTGAGCTGGTGCGCCCCCTGATAGGCAATGACAATACCAATCAGGAAAGAGATCAGGCCAACGATCGGCAGGGCATTAACGCCGACCAGTTCCATCTGGCTGATGGTCGCGGTAAGCCTGAACCGTTTCGGGTGCAGCGCCCCGCTGATCAGCGACTCCAGGACCAGTCCAACAAAGCCAAGTGCTGAGCGCATCTTGTCGAAGGCGGTTATGACGCCGCCGCCGACATCCTCAACCAGACGCAGGAATTGCGGCCGGTCCGGCGGCTCGACAGCGCAGGGCTGATCGTGTTCTTCCGCCTGGTCCATCAGGCTGCGCTGCTCTGGCGTGCAGCCGACATGTTCAACCGGCACGCCGCGTTCACGGAAGTCCCGCTCAGTGCGGTAAAGCAGCCAGGCGCCGACAGTATCCATGTAGCGAATCTGGGTCATGTCGAACAGGACACCGCGTGTGATCGACTTGCCGACCTGGGTCAGCTGCTGGAAGACGGACGCAGAGTGCCTGACGGTCCAAGCGCCGCCAAATTTGACCCAAAGCGCGTCACCATCGGGCTCCATGATGACCCACGGTGCGTCGTCAATTGCCAGACTGTGATCCATGGCATCGTCCTTGTTCGCGGACGTCAGTATCACAGAGTGTCCAAAGGCTTGGCAACCACCCCTCTTACATATGGATTCCGAGCACCTGATTAGTGGCATCCCGCTTGCCGGATGACGGCGACGCGCTATTCTCGGCGTATGAAAACACCGACAGATGTGCTGGATTTTTGGTTTCCGCCCGAGACCCGGCCCAGTGCAGAACACCCGGACGGGCAACACCGCGACGCCTGGTTCGAGAGCGACCCCGCCTTTGACCGGCAAATCCGCGACCTGGGCGGTGACCTCCTCACCTCAGCCAAACAGGGCTCATTGGATGACTGGCAGTCAGGCGCGGAAGCCGCGCTGGCTCTGGTGATTGTGCTGGACCAGTTCCCGCGAAATATCTTCCGCGACAGTCCAAAGGCCTTCGAAACAGATGCCAAGGCACTGGCTGTTGCAGACGCAGCCATCACCCGGGGGTTTGATCAGAGTCTCTATAAACAGATGCGGCTTTTTCTCTACATGCCGTTCCAGCATGCTGAAGACCTCGCCGTTCAGCGCCGGTCTCTGGATCTGTATGCGCGCTTTGACGATGACTGGCTCTTCAGCTTTGCCAAGTGGCACCACGATGTGATTGCGCGATTCGGCCGGTTTCCGCACCGAAACGGTGTATTGGGCCGCGAAAGCACCGAGGCCGAGATCGACTTTTTGGAGAGCGGCGAGAGCCTATTTTAGAGCAGGGACAGTTTCCCGCCAGAACGGCTTGGCATGACCGGTGGCAACCGATATAAACCGCTCGCATTCAGCTTGGCCACGAGGGACTACCATGGGTGAAGGACAGCTTCCGCTACTCATCGCGTTCATGATTTTTGTACTTGCAGTGATGGGCGGCCTGGCCGTGCTGTTTTCCAAGTACATGAAAAACCGTTCGGAAATGTCGGACACTCGGGAAGACTAAGCCTCCCCGCCGGGCGCCAGCATCAGCGGCGCCTGATCAATTCTACGCGAATCTTGGATTGACCGGCGTGTGCAGCCACGACCGGGTCTGACCGGCTATCACCAGACAGGTCAGCTTACCGGTGAGATAGGCACCCGTATCGATTCCGATGCGGCTTGGCCGCTTCTCGGACGGCCAAACCTCCGGCTCATAGCTGACAGAATGACCGTGGACGATAATTTTGCCGTGATCTTTTTTTGAACGCAGAAAGGGCTCGCGAATCCAGATCAGGTCTCCAGGGTCCTGATCCTCCACCGATCGCCCGGGGCGAATACCGGCATGCGCGAACGCATAGTCCCCTTCAATATGGAAATTCTTAAGGGTCTTTAAAAAACTCAGATGGGCGGCGGGCAGGGCGCCGGCCAGACGGTCACGCAACGCGCCTGCCGTGTCTTTTTCATCCCAGCCACCGGGCAATTTGATTCCATAGCTTGCCAGGGTCGCATCACCGCCATTCATGACCCAGTCAGAGATCGCAGCCGGACGCTCAAGAAAGCGAAGCATCAGGTCTTCGTGATTGCCGATCAGGTTGATGCAGTCAAAACCTTCCGGCCGCTGCGATATCAACATGTCGATTACACGGCGGCTCTCTTCCCCGCGGTCGACATAGTCCCCAAGTGTAATAAGGACCTTTCGGAACCCCTCATAAGGGATTGCATCCTTGGCGATATCGGTCAGTAAAGCTGCAAGCAGGTCGGCACGCCCATGAATATCGCCGATGGCATAAATCCGGGTCTGGTCCGGTGGCTCCGCCGGAGATCGCCGCGATGAAAAAAGCGACCGGATCATCCCATGCCTCTGGGCGCTGACGGACGCGGTCTCACTGCCCGGCGACGGCCGCGTCGAAGGCCTGAACAACTCGTCTGGACCGGGCGCGTTCTGCATGATCGCGCGGTTCCAGCCCCGTATAGTCCGCCAGGTTCGGGTCTGCCCCGGCTTCGATCAACAACCGCATAATCTCCAACTCACCGGCGCGGATCGCCTTGATGAGCGCTGTTTCCCCGCTATTGTCGGGGAGGTCGAGATCCGCTTCTGCGTAGATGAGCAATGCAACAATATCGACATTGCCGCGCGCCGCACCGACCATCAACGCCGTTTCGCCGTTGGTCCGGTCAACCAGATCAGGGCGGGCGTTGTATTCGAGCAGAGACCTGACGATGCTGGCATCGTTCTCGCGCGCCGCAAAGACCAGCGCCGGGACCTTGTCCTGGTCATAGACGTTCGCGCTGCCACCATTAACGAGGTACGACAGAACTTCGTTATAGGCACGTTTTTCGATGTTACGGATGAACTGGGCGTCTGCAGGCATCTGCGCCGACACGCCGGAAAATCCTGAAAACACGACCACCAAAACGAGCGCCGCCCCACGACCCCATAATTTTTTCATAGCGCTCTCGATTCCTTCTTATCTCTGCGGCCCGCGGCCTATATATAGGGCCAAGATGGTTACTGCTTCCAGTTTTGTCCCCGCTTTTCGACGTCGTCTCGCCATGGCCGCACTTTTAGCCGGTTTGGCACTATTGGCTGTGGGCCTGTCCGGTTGCGACAGCAGCTGCCGTGTTCAAGGCGATCCGTCGGTCCCCATCGGCGGTGATTTTGCGCTGGTCGACCATACCGGCAAGCAGGTCTCTCAAGCTGACTTTACCGGCGCCTATCAGCTGGTTTATTTCGGCTTTACCTACTGTCCCGATATCTGCCCGACCGAACTGCAGGAGATGTCAGCCGCGCTTGATCTGTTGGGTCGCGATGCCGCCAAAATCAAACCGATCCTGATCACCATCGATCCCGAGCGTGATGATGTCGAGGCGATGGCGACCTATGTCAGCCACTTCCATCCCTCCCTGATCGGCCTGACAGGAACGCCGGAGCAGATCGCTGCCGCGGCAGGAGCCTACCGCGTGTTTTACACCAAAGAAGCCTCGCCTGACGCGCCGGAAGACTATTTGATGAACCATTCTTCCTATGTCTATGTGATGGACTGCCAGGGCCGCTACATCCGCCATTTCTCCATGGGCGCAACAGCCGATGAAATAGCCAAAGGCCTGAAAGCCCTGCTTTAGCCCGTCGAACCACCGCTTACCTTCCCATTGATTCTCAAGTCGTTTTACCGCTCTGGGTAGAAGCCTGCATGCCGTGCTTTACAAATGACTGTTGGTCAATTATTTAATGACCAAAGGTCATTTATAGAATGGAAAGGAAGGCGATATGAGCAAGACAGAAAAATCCGTCCTGATTACCGGGTGTTCGTCAGGTATCGGCGCGGCAGCCGCGTTGGCGATGAAAAACGCGGGGTGGCGTGTCGTCGCCACAGCGCGTGATCCTGACTCGCTGGCCAGCCTTGCAAACGCCGGATGCGAGACGCTGGCGCTTGACGTCACCGATGAAGCATCGATGACCGCGGCTGTCGCGGCAGCGGGGCCGGTCCATGCCCTGGTCAACAACGCCGGTTACAGTCAGTCCGGTGCGCTGGAGACCCTCGACATGGACGCCGTACGCCGGCAGTTCGAGACCAATGTGTTCGGCCTGCTGCGCCTGACCCAGCTTGTCCTGCCGCCGATGCGCGAACGGGATGATGGGCGGATCATCAACATCTCGTCCATGGGCGGCAAAATCACCTTCCCCGGCGGCGGCGTCTATCACGCGACGAAATTTTCTGTCGAAGCCCTGTCCGACGTGCTGCGATACGAAGTCGCCAAGTTCGGCATCAAGGTCGTGATCGTGGAACCGGGGCTGATCAGGACAAAATTCGCTGAGGCTGCAACGGCTGCGATGGCCACAGGCGCCGATTCTGCAGGCGGCCCTTATGGCACCTTTAATCATGAGCTGGAGCAGGTCATGGCCGACGGCTACAACAAAGGCCCGCTGGCCGCGCTGGCCGGACCACCGGAAGCCGCGGCGAAGGTTATCGAGCGCGCATTAACAACGCCAAAACCTAAAACACGGTATAAAGTCACCGCTTCCGCCCATGTGCTGATGGGTATGAATAAACTGCTGACCGATCGGATGTGGGACGGGTTTCTAGGTACCAGTTTCCCGCAGCCGGGAAAGACATAGGGATAGGTGAGTACACCTCTGGCAAAACAGCGCGCGCGCACGGACGCAGAAAAGGACCAGCGCCGGGCCAATCTGCTGGCCTCAGCCCGCGGTTTGCTGGAGGAACGCCATCTCGACGATATCAAGATCGCCGACGTCAGCGCCCGTGCCGGGGTCGCCAAAGGCACCGCCTATATCTATTTCCCGACCAAAGAGACGCTGTTTCTCAGCGTTCTGCAGGACGAACTGGCCGCCATGTTTAGCGCGCTGGAAACCCACCTGACTGCAAATACAGGCCAGGCTGACCGCTTTGCATCTTTTCTGGCCGGAGAATTGGCCAGTAACCCGCTTCTGCTGGATCTGCTATCCAACCTGCATAGCAGGCTTGAGACCAATCTGGCCTTTGACGACATCAAGGCGTTCAAGCTCTACCTGGCTGGTCAGTTGGCCCATTTGGGCGCGTTGATGGAGCGGGCCTTCAATCTGGAGAGCGGGAAGGGCGCCGGGCTGCTCCTGCACGGCTTTTCGCTGGCAGTGGGCTTGGCCCAATTCGCCCGCCCGACAGCGCCTGCGCGCGAGGTTCTCGACACAGTGCCTGAACTTACCTCGATGAAAATCGACTTTGAGGCCGAATTCTCCCAAGCGCTCAAACAGTTAGTCGATGGGGTAAGCCGCTAGCAGCCGCCGCATCGTTGCAGTTACAAAATTATGACGCACTGCAAAAATCGTTTACACTGTATTGCATAAAAGGAGGGCGACTAGACCCATCCAACCGGTGAGGAGGAAACATGCTCTATCACACCCATGAGTTTGGGCGTATCGCCATGCAACCAGCCCGCATGATGGCGGAGGCTGGCGAGATGGTTTTCTCCAATCCCTATAATCCGTGGTCACACACTTGGTTCGGCAAGACGATTTCAGCGTCTTGTCACGTCTTCGAATCCACCACCCGCCGCTTCGGAAAACCCAAATTCGGTCTCGATCAAACCGAGATCGATGGCACAGTCGTGCCGGTGACAGAAGAAATCGTTGGCCGGAAGACCTTTTGCCAATTGAAGCACTTCGTGCGCGATGCCGACCGCCCCGATGACTCCAGGCTGCTGATCGTGGCCCCGATGTCAGGCCACTTCGCGACCCTGTTGCGGGGCACGGTTGAGAGCATGCTGCCGGGCCATGACGTTTATATTACCGACTGGCGCGACGCCCGCATGGTCCCGACCTATGAGGGCAGTTTCGACCTCGACGACTTCACCGATTACATCGCCGATTACCTGCGGCTTCTGGGCCCCAACACCCATGTGATGGCGGTCTGCCAGCCGGGCCCCGCGGTGCTGGCTGCAGTCTCAATCCTGGCTGAGGAAGACGATCCCAGCACGCCGGCCAGCATGACCATCATGGGCAGCCCGATCGATACGCGGCGCAGCCCGACCGTGCCCAACCGGCTGGCCCAGGAACGCCCCTATGAGTGGTTCGAAAAAAACGTCATCAACCGCGTCCCGCCAACGGCACCCGGATTCTGGCGGCAGGTCTATCCGGGATTTCTGCAACTCACCGGCTTTATGTCGATGAATTTCGACCGGCACTTCGACTCGCACGTCAACTACTACAATCACCTGGTGGAGGGCGACGGCGACAGCGCTCAAAAACACCGCGAGTTCTATGACGAATATATGGCGGTGATGGACCTGACAGCAGAGTTCTATCTGCAGACCATCAAGGTCGTGTTCCAGGACCACGACCTGCCCCGCGGCTCATGGGTGCACCGGGACCGGCTAATCAAACCGGAAGCGATCCGGAAGACGGCGCTGCTGACCATTGAGGGCGAAAAGGACGATATCTCGGGCCTTGGCCAGACCCAGGCCGCGCATGATATCTGCATCAATATCCCGGCCGAGATGCAGCAGGATTATGTGCAGCCCAATGTCGGCCACTACGGCGTCTTCAATGGGCGGCGCTGGCACAACGAAATCGCCCCACGGGTCGCCGAGTTCATCCAACGTCACAATGGCTGAGCAGCCGTTCTGGAAACGGAAGCGCCTCGACGAACTCACAACGCAAGAGTGGGAGTCACTTTGCGATGGCTGTGCGAAGTGCTGCCTGCATAAGCTGGAAGACGCCGATACCGGCGAGATCACCCAGACAAATGTCGCGTGCCGCCTGCTCGACCTGAATGAGTGCCGCTGCACGCGCTATCCCGAGCGTAAGCGCCTGGTGCCGGACTGCATGGTCCTGAGCCCGGAGAACATCGGGGAGCTAGCATGGATGCCGTCAACCTGCGCCTATCGGCTGCTAGCCGAAGGCAAAGACCTGGAAGACTGGCATCCACTGATCTCCGGCGATCCGGACAGCGTGCACCGAGCTGGAATCTCGGTACGTGGCCGGGCCATTTCAGAACGTGATGCCGGAGACCTGCAGCATCACATGACCGACTGGGAAATCTAGCGCGCCGCCTGCGTCATAAAGTCACGCCATATTCGCGCCGGCGCGCCGCCGCCGGTGACTTTGGTCATCGGGCTTGAATCGTCGTTGCCAAGCCAGACACCCGTGACCAGACCATTGGCATAGCCGATGAACCAGGCGTCCCGCCAGGCCTGGCTGGTGCCGGTTTTACCTGCCGACAGAGCATTTTGCAGCCGGGCAGCACGACCGGTGCCATTGGCGACAACACCCTTCAAGAGCTCGTCCATATCCCGCACGAGCGCCGGCGGCAGAACCGGATCTGACGTCGTTTCCCGCTGATAGAGCGTTAGCCCCATTGAACCACTTACCTGTTTGATTCCATGGGGAAAGACGGCGTGCCCACCATTGGCCACAACAGCGTAAGCACCCGTCAAATCCAGCAGCCGCACCTCGCTCGTCCCGAGCGCCAGGCTGGGTTCGGTGATAATCGGTGTTGTGATGCCCAGCCGCTTCGCCATGCGGATCACCCGGCTGCGGTCCGCGGATTCAGCGGCCTTAACCGCCACCGTGTTGATCGATTTTGCAAAAGCCGTCTTCAATGACACCGACCCGATATGGCCCCCGCCATAGTTTTTCGGCTGCCAACCCAGATAAACAAAAGGCGAATCGCGCAGCCGGGTTCCAGGCTTCATCCCGGATTCAAACGCGGCCAGATAGACAAACAATTTGAACGCAGAGCCCGGTTGCCGTAGAGCGCGGACCGCGCGGTTAAATTCACTGGACCGATAGTCGCGGCCACCCACCATAGCGAGTACCGCCCCGTCGGGCGCCATGACCACCACGGCGCCCTGACCGATCTTGCGGTCAGTGCCTTCTTTATCGAGCACATTGGTCAGCGCCTGCTGCGCCAGGACCTGTAGCTTGGGATCAAATGTCGTCTGGACCATTACGTCCTGCCCGGGTTCGCCGATGTAATCCGGCAGTTCGTCCATCACCCAGTCGACGAAATAGCGCGCATTGTCGCCCGCCGATGGCTGTACTTTCGGCACGGCGGTGATCATCGAGCGGCGCGACGGGGCCAGGGCCCCGGTTTCGACCATCGCATCGAGGACCAGTTGCATGCGCTGTTCCGCCGCGGCTGGGTCATTGAGCGGAGAATAACGGCTCGGCGCTTTCAAGAGCCCTGCAATCATCGCTGAGCGGGTCAAAGTAAGGTCACCCACCGGGACGCCGAAGTACCGCCGGGCGGCTGCATCAACACCATAGGCACCGCTGCCCAAATAAGCCCGGTTCAAATAATGCTCCAGGATTTCGTCCTTGCTTAGCCGCCGCTCCAGCCCATAGGCCAGCATGATCTCCTGGACTTTACGCTTGGCGGTGCGCTCGGGCGTCAGGAACATGTTTTTGGCGAGCTGCTGGGTGATAGTCGAGCCACCCTGCACCAGGTCGCCCGCCCGTAGATTGGCAATCGCTGCGCGCAATATTCCCCAAAAGTCGGCGCCGCCATGCTCATAGAATCGCCGGTCTTCAATGGCGAGCGCGGCATCAACAAGCGTCTGCGGCATCCCGGCCCGGTCAACCCAGGTTCCGCCCACCCCACCTTCAGCGGCGATCTGTCCGCCATTCCGGTCTAGCACCGTTACGATAGGCGGCCGGTGGGCGGCAAGAATCTCGTCTATATCGGGAAGTTCAAACGCCCAGATGCCGAGAATTAGGGCAAGCCCGGCAACCGCGCTACCAATAAGCGTGAGCGCGACACGCAGGCCCCAGCGAGCGGGTTTCTTCTTCGAGGTCTTTCGAGCCGTCTTGCCCTTGGCGGTCTTTTGCTTCGGGGACGGCTTAGCCTTGCTCGGCCGTTTGGCCATACGCGCTCCGCATGAACCGGCTAAACATCAAGATTGGAAACCCGAAGCGCATTCGATTGAATGAACTCGCGGCGTGGCTCGACGATGTCGCCCATGAGTTTAGAGAACATTTCGTCGGCCGTGTCAGCGTGACTGACCCGGACCTGAAGCAACGTCCGTGCATCCGGATCCAAGGTCGTTTCCCACAGCTGGTCTGGGTTCATCTCTCCCAGACCCTTATAACGCTGGATGGAAATCCCCCGGCCCCCCAGCTTGAGAATTTCCGCCAGCAGTTCCAGCGGTGATGTGATCTTGACGTCATCATCGCGGTGCCGACAGACCGCCGGCTTGGCATAGGTTTTCTGAAGCTCCGCTGCCAGCGAATCAAGCGCCCTTGCCTCTGCTGATTCGAGCAGGGCGGCATCGACGGCATACTCTTCCGTCACCCCGCGGACCTCCCGTGAGAACACAAGTCCGCCGCGCTCGCCCGGCGCCCCAACCCATCCCTGTTCGGTTTCCGGCGACAACACATTCATCCGTGTCGCGATATAGTCCGCGACCTGAGACGCCTGTTCAGAATCGGCCAGAACGTCATTATTGAGCGCCCCGGCAATGGCCAGTTGTTCGACCAGGGGCCGGTAATACCGACTGGGAATCGCATCGATCAGCGACTTGGTCTGGGCAGCACGAAGGACGAGCGCCCGCAGATCCTCACCGGCAACCTGTGTGCCGTCAAAAAGCTCGAGCGTTGTGTCCTTGATCCCGGCATCGATCAGATAGCTGTTCAGACCATCATCGTCTTTGAGGTAAACCTCTGACCGGCCCTTGGAGACCTTGTAGAGCGGTGGCTGCGCAATATAGAGGTGCCCGGCCTCAATCAGCTCGCGCATCTGCCGGAAGAAGAAGGTCAGCAGCAGGGTCCGGATATGCGCGCCATCCACATCAGCGTCGGTCATGATGATGACCGTGTGATAGCGCAGCTTTTCGAGCGTGAACTCTTCTGGCCCGATACCGGTGCCCAGCGCCGTGATCAGCGTGCCGATTTCCTGCGAGGTCAGCATCCGGTCGAAGCGCGCGCGTTCAACATTGAGGATTTTTCCACGCAGGGGCAGAACCGCCTGATTCGACCGGTCGCGGCCCTGCTTGGCCGATCCGCCCGCCGAATCGCCCTCAACGATGAATATTTCAGAGAGGGCGGGATCACGCTCCTGACAATCGGCCAGTTTGCCCGGCAGATTGGAAACATCGAGCACGCCTTTGCGTCTGGTCAGCTCACGCGCCTTGCGCGCGGCTTCACGGGCCAACGCCGCTTCCACCACCTTGCCGACGATCGCCTTTGCATCGGCAGGATGTTCATCCAGCCAGGCGCCCAGATTTTCATTGAGCAGGCTTTCGACCACCGGCCGGACTTCGGACGACACCAGCTTGTCCTTGGTCTGCGACGAGAATTTGGGGTCCGGCACCTTGACCGAGAGCACACAGGTCAGCCCTTCACGGGAATCCTCGCCTGACAGCGTGACCTTTTCCTTTTTCGCCAGACCGCTTTGATTGGCGTAATTGTTCACCGTGCGAGTCAGCGCCGAGCGGAACCCGGCCAGATGGGTGCCGCCGTCGCGCTGCGGAATGTTGTTAGTGAAGCAGAGAACATTCTCGTGATAGCCGTTGTTCCACTGCAAAGCGACTTCGATGGAAATACCGTCCCGCTCGCCCGTGATATAGACAGGGGGCGAGTGCAGCGCGGATTTGGTTCGGTCGAGATAGTCGACAAAGGCGGCCACCCCGCCTTCATAGAACAGCTCGACTTCCTTGCGTTCCGCGTGGCGATGGTCGCACAGGATGATCCGCACGCCGGAGTTCAAAAATGCCAGTTCGCGCAGCCGATGTTCCAGCCGGTCATAGTCGAAGACGATGTCGGTAAATGTGTCCGTGGATGGCAGGAATCGGACCTCGGTGCCGGTTTTGTCACCGGCATCACCGACGACTGCGAGGTCTGCCTCTGGCTCGCCATCGCGGAACCGCATGTAATGCTCACTGCCGCCGCGCCAGATACGCAGGTCGAGCCATGTCGACAGGGCATTCACAACGGACACGCCCACACCGTGCAGCCCGCCGGAGACTTTATAGGAATTCTGGTCGAACTTCCCGCCGGCATGCAGCTGGGTCATGATGACCTGGGCGGCAGAGACGCCTTCTTCCTCGTGAATGTCGGTGGGGATTCCCCGGCCATTGTCACTGATCGACGCCGACCCATCTGAGTGCAACACCACGCGGATGCTGTCGCAGTGTCCGGCGAGGGATTCATCGATGGCGTTGTCCATCACCTCGAAGACAAGGTGATGAAGGCCCGAGCCATCTTCCGTATCGCCGATATACATTCCCGGCCGCTTTCGGACCGCATCGAGCCCGCGCAGCACCTTGATGGAATCCGCGCCATACTCCGCATCATCTTCGGGGTTCTCTTCCGGCAGATCGCCGTCTTCGATTTCGTCGTCAACCATCGAGTCCCGTTACCTTTCCATGCTCCACGGTGGCGAACTGCGCTACACCATCAAGCGGGTCAAAAAGTGATCTGTCCGTCCCGGTCAGCCAGGTCTGCGCGCCCAACGCCAGAATCTCGTCGAACAATGCAGCGCGGCGACCGGCATCAAGATGCGCAACGATCTCATCCAGCAGCAACACAGGCGGCGCACCGCGATGAACCGCCTGAAGCCGCGCATCCGCCAATACGACCGCCACCAGCAACGCCTTTTGTTCGCCGGTTGAACACAGTTCAGCCGACAGGCCATTGCCCAGATGCGTGACTGCCAGATCCGTACGGTGCGCCCCGTCCTGAGTGCGGCCAGACGACCCATCGACACGGCGATTGTCGCGGAGTTGATCTTGCAGCCGTGTTTCGACTTCAAGCGCCGCATGCTCGTCCAAAAGGGTTTCAGCAAAACCAACCAACGCCAGCCCTGCTTTGGGGAACGGACCAATCCCCGCCGCCAGCGCCGAATGCAGCCGTTGCACGGTTTCCCGACGGGCCGCGGCAATCGCGACACTGGCCTCGGCCATGCGCGCTTCAAGCGCAGTCAACCAGGCATCATCGCCCGACCCATCGCGCAGCAGTTTCGCCCGCTCGCGCATCACCCGTTCATAACCGCTGACCCGGGCGCCATGATCGGGGTCGTACCCCAGCACCAGACGATCCAGAAACCGCCGGCGCTCAGACCGGCCATCGGTAAACAAGCCATCCATCTGCGGCGTCAGCCAGATCGCGCGCATAATATCAGCCAGCGCAGCCGGTCCCCGCGCATTGGCGCCGTCGATCCGGACGACCCGCCGGTCACGCCCTTCTTCATCGTCGGGACCATTCTGTGACCCACGCGGTTCCAACCCCGTGGCGACCGAAACGGTCCCTTGCGGCGTCTCGATAACCGCAGCGACCGACCAGACGCCCGATCCGTTGATCCGCGCCAGATCGGACAGCTTGGCGCCTCTTAACCCGCGCCCTGCTGAGAGATAGGACAACGCCTCAAGCACATTGGTCTTTCCCGCGCCATTCGCGCCGGTCAGCACGATGGGTGCTGTCGATGCATGGACGCGCTGCGCCTGATAATTTCTGAAATCTGTCAGGGTCATCTGGCTGACCGCGAGGGCCGCTGCCGGCGGAACCGGCGCTGAAAGCGAGGTATCCCGGGCGTGCAGCATCCGCAGCCTGGTTACACCCGCATCGGCATCAGCACATAAAGCGCTGAATCATCACCGACATCCTGTACCAGGGTCGGCGCCGCGGAATCCGCCAGCGAGAGCTTTACGCTGTCGCCGCTGATCTGCCCCATAATGTCGAGCACATAGCGGGCATTAAAGCCGATCTCCATCGACTCGGAGCCATAACCGGCCGCGACTTCTTCGGTCGCCGAGCCGCTGTCGGGACTGTTGACCGCCAGGGTCAGCCGCTCGGGTTCGATGATGAACTTCACAGCGCGTGATTTCTCGCTGGAGATCGTCGAGACCCGGTCAATGGCTTCGGCAAACAGCTTGGAATCGACTTCAAGAGAGCGATCATTACCGGTCGGGATGACCCGTACATAATCTGGGAACGTGCCGTCGATCAGTTTCGAGGTCAGCACAGCACCATCGAATTCAAACCGGATCTTGCTGTCCGACAAGCCGATCGCGACACCGCCATCGGCTTCTTCAAGCAGTTTGCGCACCTCACCGATGGTCTTACGCGGCACGATCACACCAGGCAAACCGGCTGCCCCATCTGGAACAGGCAGCCTGACCCGGGCCAACCGATGGCCATCCGTCGCCACGGCGATCAGCGCGGGCTCGGCCTCGTCGGTCACATGGAGATAGATACCGTTGAGATAGAACCGTGTTTCTTCCGTGCTGATGGCAAAGCGCGTCTTGTCGATCAACTGCGCAAGTTGATCGACCGGCAGCGAGAACCGGTGCGGCAGATCGTCTTCGGCCATCACCGGGAAATCTTCCCGTGGTAGGCAGGCCAGTACGAAACGCGAACGCCCTGACGTCAGCAGCAGTTTCTGATCTTCGCCATTATATTCCAACGCGACCTGGGCCCCGTCGGGCAGCTTCCTGACAATGTCGAACAGCGTGTGTGCCGGTGTGGTGATCGCACCCGCTTGCGAGACGTCAGCAGCCACATTATCGACGACAGCAAGGTCAAGGTCGGTCGCCGTCAGGGCAAGCGTCCCGTCAGCCGCATCAAGCAGCACATTGGACAAAATCGGAATGGTGTTACGGCGCTCAACAACGCTTTGGACATGGCCCAGCGAGCGCAACAATGCAGCACGTTCAATGGTGAGTTTCATAGGTTCGCGAATCTGGCTCTGGCTACGATCAGTTTTGGGGCCTAAGCCCTTGTGATTATTCTGATTCTTCGAAAGGCGCTGAATGCACCCTCCGGAGCCGGAAGACAGTAGAATTAGGACCCCGTCAGCCGGAGAAAGAGTCTAGCAGAACAACGGGATATCTGCACGAATTTCTATCGTGCTCGAACGGCCTCGAAAACCGCAATAAACAGCCGGAATTTAGCCTTCCAGAATGCGCCTCAGGTTCTCTACATCCTCGTCGAGCACGCTGTCGATCTCACGCAGTTCCTCTATGCGCCGGACTGCGTGAATGACCGTCGTATGGTCCCGGCCACCGAATTTGCGGCCGATCTGCGGCAAACTGGCCGACGTCAACTGCTTCGACAGGTACATCGCAACCTGACGGGGTCGCGCGATAGAGACCGCGCGCCGGGCCGATAGCAATTCTGCCAGTCTAACGTTGAAATACTCAGCCACATGACGCTGGATTTCAGTGATGCTGAGCCGCCGGTCATTGGCGCGGATCAGATCCTGCAGGATCTCTTGCGTCATATCGAGGGTCACTTGGCGACCGGTTAGATCGGCATAGGCCGCCACCCGATTCAGCGCGCCTTCCAGCTCGCGGACATTGGACGTGATCCGCCGCGCCAGGAACTCCAGCACCTCGCCGGGCACGTCGACATTGTCCATCTGATCGAGCTTGGACTGCAGGATGCCAAAACGCAGCTCATAGTCCGTCGGGTGAATATCGGCCACCAGGCCCCAGCCCAGCCGCGACTTGATGCGCTCTTCGATCCCCTCCAGGTCAGAGGGCGACCGGTCGGCGGAAATCACCAACTGACGGTTATGATCGACCAGGGCGTTGAAGGTATGAAAAAACTCTTCCTGGGTAGCGTCCTTGCCGGTGAGGAACTGCACATCATCGATCATTAAAACATCGACCGATCGGAACTGTTCCTTGAACGACATTGTGTCCTTGAAGCGCAGCGCCCGAATGAACTGGTTCATGAAGGTTTCTGCCGAAACATAAAGCACCCGGCGATCCGGCGTCGCCTGCTTGATCTGCCAGGCCATGGCATGCATCAGATGGGTCTTGCCCAGGCCCACACCGCCATAGAGAAAGAGCGGGTTGAATTGCACAGTCTCGTTGCCCGCGACACGGCGTGCTGCTGCATGCGCCAGCTCGTTCGAGTTGCCGACGACAAAACTCTCAAAAGTAAAGCGCGGATCAAGCGGGCCGGCAAAGGCCTCAGCCGCAGGTGTGCCGATCTGGCTTTCGGTATCTTCTTCGCGATCCGTCGCCGCCTGTCCATTGATAGACTTCCCACGGCGATGAGAACCGGCAAGGTCGAGATCGACAATCAAGTCCGCGGTGACCGTATCGCCGGTTTCTTCGCGCCAGTATTCGGCCATACGGCCCAGATAGTGTGTACGCACCCAATCGCTCATAAAGCGGGTTGGCGCGGCGATCAGCAGTGTCGACTGTTCGGCCCTGACCAGCTGTAGCGGTTTTATCCAGCTGTCAAAAGTGGCATCGGAATATTCCTGACGCAGCTTTTCCAGAACGCGCTGCCATGCCTCGTGATGATCCGCCCCCAATGTTTCCCCCTGCACCTTGATTTGTTTTTGTTGTTTGCCGCCGCCGGTCTGTTTTTCCACCACGTCGACCCCTTAGCCCTGCATCCATGGCAGACCATGGACCTTCCAGCCATTGACCGTGCCGCGATGCCGCGCGCCATCGGGATCCCCTTCAAACCCTTCAGCAACGTTGTAGCAGCGGGCATAGCCGCTTTGTGTCATCAACGTCGCCGCCGCAGCCGACCGCGCGCCCGACCGACACAAAAACAGCAGGGGCGTATCCTTCTCCAGACCAAGCGAATCGATCTGCTGTCCGAACGCTTCGTTATGACCACCGTCCGGAAAGCTCTGCCACTCTATGAAGACTGTCTGTTTACTCAGCGGGGACAGATCAGGCACGCCAACATAGCTCCACTCCGCACGCGTACGGACATCAATAAGGGTTGCCGAACCCTCTGATTCCAAAAGCGTCCACGCATCTTTCGGTGAAAGGTCTCCCGCATAGTCTGGCATCTGACCCAAGCCCCTCTTCTTCTTATCCCTCTTTAGTGCCCGGCGCGCCATCCCGACAAAGTGGAGACCCGTTCTTTCTCTGCCCAAAGCGCAAAGAAATAGCGTAGCAAACTGAAGTATTTAACAGCCGCAGATACTTGGGTTTTACTTGTAAGGGACTGGCTTTGCCGCCAAGTCAGGATTTTAGGATTACAAAAAGAGGCGGTGTTGGCAACAGGCCAAAAGTGAATTTTTACACTTTTGCGACGAAGCCATGTCAGCCTTGGGCTTGCGACGATCTAAAAAAACGGCGAGATCAAAATGGAATGTGCTCACAGCAGTCCGGTGCTGCGAATCGGCAACCCGAGCGCGTCACAAAACCGTGATAAAACTGTCGTGAAGAATTCAGGCGCTGAGCGACTTGATACGGCTCGATAGCCGCGAAATTTTCCGTGCCGCTGTGTTCTTCTGGATCACGCCCTTGGCGACGCCGCGCATGATATCCGGCTGGGCGACCTTAAGCGCCTCACGGGCGGCAGCGGCATCACCGCTGTCGATCGCCAGTTCGACATTCTTGATGAGCGTGCGAATCCGGCCGCGACGCGTGCGGTTGACCGCACTGCGGCGCTCAGTCTGACGAATTCTTTTGCGTGCCTGTGGCGAATTAGCCATGGGTATTCCGTTCCAACTTACTGTCTCGATGGGTTTGGGCGGCGCTTATAGACTGCGCTCAAACCGCCGTCAACCAAGGGTTTGTGCCCTTTGATCAGCGATTCTTGAACTGGGCCGTGCGTTTTTCAGCGAATGCGGACATGCCTTCCGTCTGATCGTCGAACGCGAACAGCGAATGGAACACCCGGCGTTCGAACCGGACACCTTCCGACAGGGTCGTTTCATAGGCCCGGTTGACCGATTCCTTGGCGATCATCACCGCCGGCCGTGACTGTGCGGCAATCTTGGCAGCAACATCGAGCGCTTCCTTGACCAGGTCATCTGCCGGAACGATGCGGCTGACCAAGCCAGCGCGTTCGGCTTCTTCAGCGTCCATCATCCGGCCAGTGAGGCACATCTCCATCGACTTGGACTTGCCGACAAACCGGGTCAGCCGCTGCGTGCCGCCAGAGCCGGGAATGACACCCAGATTGATTTCCGGCTGGCCGAACTTTGCGCTGTCTGCAGCGATAATAAAGTCGCACATCATAGCCAGTTCGCAGCCACCACCCAGTGCATAGCCTGCGACCGCGGCGATCACCGGTTTGCGGGTCCGTGTCACCGCTTCCCAGTTCGCCGTGATGAAGTCTTCCATGAAAACGTCGATATAGTCCTTCGACTGCATTTCCTTGATGTCTGCGCCCGCGGCAAAAGCCCGATCGCTGCCGGTAATCACCGTGCAGCCAATATTGTCATCCGCTTCGATTGCCGCGAGCGCGGCCGTCAGGTCATCCATCAGGGCGCCGTTAAGGGCGTTCAGCGCCTTGGGGCGGTTCAGGGTGATCAGCGCGACCGCGCCATGCTCGTCAACTGTGATGTTTTCATAGGACATGGAAGACCTCGTTCTTCAATACGAATCAGCGTGGACGGGGTTTTGGCAGAGCTTGGCGCGGCTGACAAGCCGGAGAAGGCCTATGGCGCCGGGCGATAAGGCGCAAGGGAGTAGTGAACGCGGACACCGGCTTCGGTCTCACGAAGACGAATATGCAAAACCTCACCACCCCGGATGACGATCAGTCCATCTTCAATATCCGGCAACGCCGACGTCCAGCCAAATTGGTCCAGCACAGCCAGATAGTACTCCCGCACCGCCGGCAGCAAAACCGGCCCGGACGCGACAGCATCGACAATCCGGCCGCCCGGCTTATCGAAAACAACCGTTTCGTCTTCCAGCAGGGTAAGGCCAGGCATCAAGGGTACGCCGGAAATACCGGCGACATCTGCCGGCGACAATTCGTCCTGTGCGTAAAGCGGGGCGGCCAGACAGAAGATCAGGGGCAACAAAAACGAGTAGCGCATAACACCCTTATCTTTGACATTTGGGGCAATAGAATGTCGAGCGTCCACTTTGTACCAAGCGTTTGACGATTCCATCGCAGCCCGCGCTGGTACATGCCTCGCCTTCGCGGCCATAGACCGTCCAACTGTGCTGGAAGTAACCGAGCTCACCGTCGACCTGGGCATAGTCGCGCAGTGTCGAGCCTCCCGCTTCAATGGCCCGGTCAAGCACCGCCTTGATTTTCGGCACCAGCCGTTCTGCGCGTTTGCCCACGACGCTGGCGGCCAGCCGCTTCGGTGAAATTCGCGCACCGAACAACGCCTCGCAGACATAGATGTTGCCCAGGCCAGCAACGATTCGCTGATCGAGCAACGCGGCCTTGATCGGGGTGCGTTTGCCGTAAAGCGCGGTGTTCAGATAATCAGCATTGAAAGCGTCGCTCAAAGGTTCAGGCCCCAAGGGCGCAAAATAGGGATGGCCTTCCAACTCGGCTGCGACCGCTAGCGTCATATACCCAAACCGACGGGGATCGTGAAACACCACCCGACTGCCATTCCCGGCTTCGAATACGACATGATCATGCTTCTCGAGCGCGGGCGGCGGCTCATCACCATTGGGAGCCCAGAGATTCATTCGGCCAGACATGCCCAGATGCATGATCAGCACTTGGCCGTCATCCAGAAAAGCACGAAGGTATTTAGCCCGCCGGTCAATCCGTTCGACCCGGCGGCCACGCAGCCGGTCTGCCATGTCATCAGGCAAGGGAAAGCGCAGGTCGGGCCGCCGGACCTGCACATCAGTGAGCACGCGCCCCTCAAGCACCGGGCGCAGGCCACGGCACACAGTCTCCACTTCAGGCAATTCAGGCATGAGCCATGCTTTCTGGTTCCCTGCGGCACGCTGGGGTAAGGTGCCGCCATGATAGAGAAGAACGCGGAAAACACAGCATCTTCCGACGATCCAGGTACGGTTGATTTCGGATTCAGCGAAGTGGCGCCAGAGGAGAAGACTGCACTGGTGCGCGGCGTGTTTTCGTCCGTCGCTGACCGCTATGACGTGATGAATGACGCCATGAGCGCAGGCATTCACCGGCTTTGGAAGTCGGCGATGATCGATTGGCTGCAGCCCAGGCCCGGCATGACCGTGCTGGACGTGGCCGGTGGTACCGGCGATATCGCTTTTCGAATTCTCGACCGGGCCAATGCCGACGTTAATGAGTGGCAAAGCCCGGCCAGGGTTACTGTCTGCGACATTAATGGCGAAATGCTGCGCGTTGGCCGTGACCGAGCGGTCGATAAAGGCCGTCTCGATCACCTTGATTGGTTGTGCGGCAATGCCGAGGCACTGCCCCTTAAGGATAAGAGTGTCGACGCCTATACCATCGCTTTTGGCATTCGCAATGTGACCGACATTCCAGCCGCATTGCGCGAAGCCAAGCGGGTCTTAAAACCTGGAGGCCGATTTCTCTGCCTGGAATTCTCCAATGTCGAGCAGCAGGCGCTGCGCCGCCTCTATGACGCCTATTCAATGAATGTGGTGCCCCAGCTGGGCCGGATGATTGCCGGTGACAGCGAATCATACCGCTATTTGGTTGAGAGTATCCGGCGCTTCCCTAACCGGGAGGCCTTTGCCGAAATGATAGAAGAGGCTGGCTTTGCCAGGGTCTCACACCGCGCGATGACCGCAGGCGTCGTTGCAATGCATTCCGGCTGGCGCGTCTGATCTCCATGTTCCGGTCTCTGCGCCATTTCTTCAGGCTGATGCATATTGCCCGCACGCTGGCGCGTCACGATGCGCTGTTTCCGCTTGAACTGGTCGAGGATACGGCGCCGATATTACGCGTGCTGAAATGGTTTAGCCTGTTCAGCCGCAGAACCATGCAGGACAAGTCCGAGGGCGAACGGTTGACCATGGCGCTGCAATCACTTGGGCCATCTTTCATCAAACTGGGGCAATCGCTGGCGACCCGGCCCGACCTTCTGGGTGACGATGTTGCCCAATCACTGACGGCTTTGCAGGACAGGCTGCCGCCGTTCTCTGGTGATAAAGCGCGGGCAACAATTGTCGAGCAACTGGGACAGCCCATCGAGGACCTGTTCGAGGAATTCGACGACAATCCCATTGCCGCCGCCAGTATCGCCCAGGTCCACCGCGCGGTGACGTCGGATGGGGTGCCGGTCGCTGTTAAGGTGCTACGGCCCGGTATCGAAGATGACTTTCGCCGCGACGTGGACACCTTTCGATGGATGGCCGACATAATCGAACAGCGCGTTCCAGATGTCAGGCGGCTGCGCCCGCTGGATGTGGTCGATACATTGGCTGATTCCGTCGAGATCGAGATGGACCTGCGCTATGAGGCCGCCGCCGCCAGCGAACTGGCCGAGAACATGGCAAATGAGCCCAGCTACCGCGTCCCCGGTGTCGACTGGCCGCGGACCGCCCAACGGGTTCTGACCACCGAGTGGATCGACGGTGTTTCAGTCAACGATCATCAGGGGCTGATCGACGCCGGCCATAATGTTGAAGCGCTGGCCCGGGTGCTCGTCCGGGTCTTCCTGCTGCAAACCATGCGCGACGGCTTCTTCCACGCCGATCTGCATCAGGGCAATCTGATCGTCGCCCCCGACGGCACCTTGGTCGCTGTCGACTTTGGGATTATGGGCCGCTTGGACAAGGCCTCGCGGCGCTATCTGGCGGAAATCCTGCGCGGATTTCATAGCGGAGATTATCGCCGGATTGCCGAAGTCCATTTTGAAGCCGGCTACGTGCCCCGCGACAAAAGCATCAACCAGTTTGCCCAGGCCCTTCGGGCCATCGGTGAACCAATTGCGGGACGGCCGGTCAGCGAAATCTCGTTCGGGCGGCTGCTGTCACAATTGTTCAAGACCACCGAAACCTTCGATATGCACACCCAGCCGCAGCTTCTGATGCTGCAGCGGACCATGGTCATGGCCGAGGGACTAGCGCTGCATCTCGACCCGGAAATCAATATGTGGGAGGTGTCACCTCCGATCATAACCCGGTGGCTTGAAAGCAATATGGGGCCCGATGCCTATTTGCGGGAAGGATTTGAAACCCTACAGGGGCTTACCCGCTATCTGCCACTGGTCGCCAAGCAGCTTGAAAAACAGGTCAACACATTCACCGATCAAGGTGTGCGCCTGCACCCTGACACCGTCGCTGATATGGTAAAATCACAGGCAAACACCAAACGCGGCCAGACAGCCGCATTGTGGACGATTGCCGCCCTTCTTGCCCTGCTTACGGCGGTCCTATTGTTGGATTAGGCGTTGTTTACTCTTTGCGAATAAGGCCCAATTTCTGATGCCGAATGTCCGGCGCCCGGCCCAACGTCTGCATGAATTCCTTATAGGCGCGGTCAGCGCCCTCCCATACCTCGAAGTCGGCATCACAATCATCGACAACGATCAAGCCACCGGGGCTCATGCTCGCATATAGTTCTGGGAGTGCTTTCTTGATCGGTCTGTAGAGATCCACATCCAACAAACAGAACGACAATGGCGCCAATGTCGACAGATCGTAGACGTTGACGTCGGCTTTGATCGACTGGACGCGCCTGATCTTCGATTTCTTCATCGCGAGGTCAAACCAGGCCTGATCGTTCAGGCTGAACTCGTTCTCATAAATGTCGGAATAGGCGCCTTTGCCAAAATCGTTGACCTCGACATCGATGTCATCGTCGACAAACCCCGAAAACGTATCGACAGCGTAGTAGGGTTTTTCCAGCCCGATGTCATCCATGTAGAAATTCAGAAATATCGTCGTGTTGCCGAATGCACAGCCGATCTCAGCGATATTGCCCTCGACATCTGCAGTGCTCCTCAGAGCCTCACACAGAAACCACAGCTGTTCTGGACGATACATATAGCGATAGGCCGGTATGAAATGACGCTTCAGCGGAGTCCTCAAAAGCGTTTTCTTCGCAAGACGCTTCAACATTTTTTTAACCATTATGGGTCTTCCAAACAGATTGTGAGGACCACACCAAACATCTGAATCATAAGAAGGTTGGCCGTCATTCACTAGCACTGAACCACGCGCATGGCAGGCGCCCAAGCCCAAGGAATTTCTTGCATCTTCAAAGTGGGTAATTAAGTTAACTACACTTTTCTTCCGTAGATTGGGGTCACATGCTGCAGAATCGACGGATACTGCTGATCATTGGCGGCGGTATCGCCGCCTATAAGAGCCTTGAGCTGATCCGCCGGTTACAGGACCAGGGCGCCGGCGTGCGCGCCATTCTAACCAAGGCCGGCAGCGAGTTTGTCACCCCGCTGTCAGTCGCCAGCCTGACCGGCGACAAGGTCTATATGGATTTGTTCTCGCTGACAGACGAATCAGAAATGGGCCATATCCGGCTATCGCGCGAAGCCGATCTGGTGCTGGTTGCACCGGCGACTGCGGACCTGATGGCCTCGATGGCTCATGGCCATGCACGTGATCTTGCGACGACAGCGTTGCTGGCCACAGACAAACCGGTAATGGTCGCCCCCTCCATGAATGTCGAGATGTGGGGCCACCCGGCAACGCAGCGCAATGTCGCGACATTGGCCCGTGACGGGATTATGCAGGTGGGGCCGGCTGCGGGCGATCTTGCCTGTGGTGAGTTCGGCAGTGGACGGCTGGCCGAAGTGCCTGAGATTATCAACGCAGTTGAGAATTTCTTCGCCGCGGGAAGCACCCGGCCATTGGCGGGGCGCAGTGCGCTGGTGACCGCGGGCCCGACCCATGAAGCCATAGACCCGGTGCGCTACATCGCCAACCGGTCTTCCGGCAAACAGGGCTATGCCATTGCCGAAGCCCTGGCCGCGTTGGGCGCCAAGACCACCATGGTTTCCGGACCGACAGAACTGGAAGACCCGCGCGGTGTTGAAACCATCCGTATCGAATCGGCACGCGAGATGCTCAATGCCTGTGAAGCCTCACTGCCGGTCGATGTGGCGGTCTGCGTTGCCGCCGTCGCCGATTGGCGCGTCAACAAAGATGCTGAAAACAAGATCAAAAAGAATGGTGGCGGGCCGCCAGCTCTCGAATTGCTCGAGAACCCGGATATTCTGGCCGGCATCGCCGCCCACGCGAATGACCGGCCGCAGCTTGTGATCGGCTTTGCGGCCGAGACCGACAATGTGATCGGCAACGCACAGGCCAAGCTGGCGAAGAAAAAATGCGACTGGATCGTCGCCAATGATGTCTCGCCTGAGACCGGCATCATGGGCGGTGATACGACCACCGTGCACTTGGTGACCGGCCACGGTGTCGAGGACTGGCCTGAAAGTTCGAAAAGCGATGTCGCGCACCATCTCGCCAGCCGCATCGCTGATGAACTGAACGGGCCCGCCGCATGACCGCCATCGCTGTGGGGATTCAACAGCTGCCACACGGGCAGGGATTGGCCCTGCCGGATTATCACTCTACCGATGCCGCGGGCGCCGACCTGCTGGCAGCGATCGACGAACCTGTCGATCTGCAACCGGGCGAACGTACACTTGTGCCAACCGGCATCGCAATCGACCTGCCCACCGGGTTCGAGGCGCAGGTACGGCCCCGGTCCGGTCTGGCGCTGCGCAACGGGGTCACGGTCCTGAACGCGCCGGGAACGATCGATGCGGATTATCGCGGCGAAGTGGGCGTTATTCTGATCAACCATGGCGACAGCACGTTCCGGATCACGCGGGGCGACCGGATCGCACAGCTTGTCGTGGCCCCTGTCTCGCAAGCCACCTGGCGGGTCGAAACCGCGCTCTCTGATTCCGAACGGGGTACCGGTGGCTTCGGGTCGACCGGGACTGAGGGCTGAGGCAGGATGCTGAAGCTATCCCGCAAAACACTCTACGCGCTCGAGGCAGTGGTCGATATCGCCTATAACGCGCGCGCCGAACCGGTCCAGTCGAAAGAGATCACCCGCCGCCAGGGCATTCCGCAACGCTATCTAGAACAGGTGATGCAACAATTGGTCCGTGCTGGCATCCTCAAAGGCGTGCGCGGGCCGCGGGGCGGCTATCTGCTGGCCCGCGAACGGCGCCGCGTTACGGTGGGCGAAATCGTCCGTGTTATCGCTGCCATGGAAGATGAAAACGATAATGGATACGCGTCGGACTCTTTGATGGGCGTCAAGGTGATCGCGCCATTGCTTGATAAGGTACAGACCGACATGATGGCGCAGCTGGATTCGGTCAGTATCGACGACCTATGCACCGAAGCATCGGCCGAGAGTGTGCCGCGCGAATCCCGCGATCGAATCGATTTTACCATTTGATGGCGGTAGCCAACGGGAGACAAAAATGGGCGTAACAGACGATGGAACACAGGGCCGCGGCAAGATCTACGGATCGATTACAGAAACCGTCGGTAACACGCCGCTGGTGCGGATCGACCGGATCGCCAAGGCGCACAATGTCAACGCCAACCTGCTGGCAAAGCTGGAGTTTTTCAATCCCATCGCGTCGGTGAAGGACCGGATCGGCATCTCGATGATCGAATCAATGGAAGCCGCTGGTGTCCTGAAGTCTGATACGGCGATTGTCGAACCCACATCGGGCAACACCGGTATCGCCCTGGCCTTCGTTTGTGCGGCCAAGGGTTACCGCCTGATCCTGGTGATGCCGGAGAGCATGTCGGTCGAACGGCGCAAGATGCTGGTGCTGTTGGGCGCCGAACTGGAACTGACGCCGGCGGCGAAGGGCATGCGCGGCGCCATCCAGCGCGCCGAGGAACTGAAGGAAGAGATCGGCAATGCGGTCATCCCGCAACAGTTCGATAACCCGGCCAACCCGCATATCCACCGGGTGACCACCGCTGAAGAAATCTGGAACGATACCGATGGCGGTGTCGATGTGGTGATTTCCGGCATTGGCACGGGCGGTACCATTACCGGCGTTGGCGAGGTGCTCAAAGAGCGCAAGCCCGAGGTGCAGATGATCGCGGTCGAGCCCGAGGATAGCCCGATCCTGTCGGGTGGCGAGCCCGGCCCGCACAAGATTCAAGGGATCGGAGCCGGATTTATCCCGTCGATCCTGAACACATCGATCATCGATGAGGTGCTGACCATCGGCAATGAAACGGCATTCACATTCGCCCGAGAACTGGCCGCAAGCGAGGGTATTCCGGTGGGAATTTCTTCTGGCGCCGCGGTCGCTGCTGCGGTTGAGATCGGCACCCGTGCCAACATGGCCGACAAGAACATTGTCATCATCATTCCGTCTTTTGCCGAACGGTATCTGTCGACGGCGCTGTTCGAAGGACTTTAATGGACTTCACCGACGACCAGGTTGAGCGCTATTCGCGCCATATCATTCTGCGTGACGTCGGCGGCGCCGGTCAGCAAGCTCTTTTGAACGCACGGGTTCTCGTCGTCGGTGCCGGGGGCCTGGGGTCGCCACTGTTGATGTATCTGGCGGCTGCCGGGGTCGGGACCATCGGTATTGTTGATGATGATGTTGTGTCCTTGTCCAACCTGCAGCGGCAGATCGCCCACGACACCGCCGATATTGACCGGCCCAAGGTCGACAGTGCCGCTGAAAGATTGGCGGCGCTTAACCCGGACGTGACGATTGAGCGGCATTCGACACGGCTTAGTGCTGAGAACGCGGTCGATCTCGTAGCCGGCTATGATGTCGTAGCGGACGGTACCGATAACTTTGAAAGCCGGTTCCTGATCAACGACGCCTGTTACTTTGCAAAGGTACCCTTGGTCTCAGCCGCCATCGGCCAGTTCGAGGGGCAGTTGTCGACCTACCGCGCGTTTGACGGCGAGGCCCCGTGCTATCGGTGTATTTTCCCCGAGGCCCCGCCGCCAGGCACGGTGCCCAGCTGTGCCGAAGCCGGTGTAATCGGCGCTTTGGGGGGAATCATGGGGTCGCTGCAGGCAATGGAAGTCATCAAGGAGATTCTGAACCTGGGCGACAGCATGGCCGGGCGGTTGTTGATTTATGACTCGCTCGCCACCCGGTTCCGTACGGTCAAGGTGCCACGCGATCCGAAATGCGCGCTGTGTGGTAGCCAGGCGACGATCCACGACCTGTCGCAGCACGCTGCCTGACAACCGGCTGATGGCAATCGACAAGCTTTCCATCGTTCTGCACAGCGGCGACTTTGCCAGGCTGCATTATGGGATGGTGATGGCAGCCACCGGCGTTGGCACGGCCAAGCCCGTCACGATCCTGTTTGCTGGTGAAGCGGTTCGGCTATTGACCAAGACCTTCGTCTATCCAGACGAAGAACACCGCATCAAGGCATTGCGGGTTGCCGGGTTCGAGGAACTGTTGACCAGCGTCCGTGACCTGGGCGCCCGGTTGCTTGTCTGCGAAACAGCCCTGGCGCTGACGGAACTGAAGGAAGCCGACCTGCGCGACGATCTCAATCTGGAGGTCACGGGCGCCGCAACCTTCCTGGCCGATGCATCTGCAAACGGCCAGATTGTGTTCGTCTGACCCTAAAGAAGCCCCTCAATCACCCGGTCGGGCGGGGCGTGGCCATCGACAAAGGTCTTGATGTTGATGATCACCTTCTCGCCCATGTCGAGGCGGCCCTCGATGGTGGCCGAGCCCATATGGGGCAACAGGACGACATTATCCATCGCCAGCAGTTTCGGGTTCACCGCCGGTTCGTGCTCGAACACATCAAGCCCGGCTCCAGCAAGTTCGCCGGATTCGAGCATACGGGTTAGCGCGTTTTCATCGACCACTTCGCCGCGCGACGTATTGACCACATAAGCATGTGGCCGCAATAGCTTGAGGCGCCGGGCCGACAACAGGTGGAATGTGCCGGGCGTATGCGGGCAATTGACCGAGACAATATCCATCCGCGCCAGCATCTGATCGAGGCTTTCCCAATAGGTCGCCTCAAGCTCCTGTTCCAGCTCGTCGGAAACACGGTTCCGATTGTGATAGTGGATCGACATGCCGAAGGCCCGGGCGCGGCGTGCCACTGCAGAGCCGATCCGGCCCATGCCAACGATACCCAGCCGCTTACCCCAAATCCGGTTGCCGAGCATGCCGGTCGGGGCCCAGCCGGTCCAGTCGCCCGCGCGCAGATAGCGTTCGCCTTCCGTCAGGCGGCGCGGCACAGCCAGGATCAACGCCAGGGTCATATCAGCAGTATCTTCGGTCAGCACGCCTGGCGTGTTAGTTACAGTAATGCCGCGCTGCCGTGCGGTAGCCAGGTCGATATGGTCGACGCCCGCGCCAAAACTGGCGATCAACCGCAGATCGGGATTGGCTTGCGAGAGCACACCGGCATCGATTCGGTCGGTAACGGTAGGAACCAAAATATCCGCCTGTTGCACCGCCTCGACAAGCTGTGCCTGTGAATAGGGCTTGTCCTCCACATTCAGGCTGACGTCAAACAGCTCCATCATCCGCGTTTCAATCGGATCGGGCAGCTTGCGCGTCACGACGACCTTCGTCTTTCTATAGGGCATCGAGACAGTCTCCGCGGGGAACTCCGATGGGTGTGAGGCGGATCAAAAAAGTGCCTCACTCGGCGTTGTGTCTAGCAGAGATACCGCACTGTTTCAAACGGACACGAAGCCGCCTTGACGCGCCCCGGGGTGGCACCTAAACCAGACGGACTTAAGGCAAGGGCGATGGGGCAGGCACCACAATGAAAATTCGGAATTTGCTTGGCGTCTGTCTGCTGGCAGCCCTGATGATCGCACCGTACATCCCGGCCGCCCATGCCGAAACAGGCGCTTCCGGACTGCCCATTCCACGGTTCGTTTCGATTGCCGCAGAGCGCGCCAATATGCGCGTTGGCCCCGATTTCAGATATCCGATTGAATGGGTCTATCAGCGCCGCGCGCTGCCGGTCGAGGTGATCGGCGAATACGATCTGTGGCGGCAGGTCCGCGATATTGATGGCGATGAAGGCTGGATCCACAAGCAATTGCTGAGCAGCAAACGCTCAGCCATTGTCTCGGTCCCGCTCGCGACACTGCACAAAAAGCCAGAACGCGGCGCCGCGCACATTCTCTATGCAGCGCAAGGCGTTATGGGGCGTCTGGAACAGTGTGAGGCCGACTGGTGCGAAATAGAGATCGGCCGCACCCTGGGCTGGATTGCCAAGGATCAGATTTGGGGTGTCTATGCCGCCGAGGTCTTCCGTTAGTCGAAGTCGGAAGCGAGCGCAGCCCGCGTCTCAGCGCCCAGTGCGGCCATGTGCTGGTAATTCTCGTGGCCGATGCCCAGGATCACCTGGGTTGAAGGGTCTTTGAACGCGGCAATTTGTTCAGGCGTAAAGGCGAAGTGCAAAAAATGCACCGATGACGCTTTGCCGTCGGCGGTGGTGCGGTCGACATCTTCTTCAGCCGCGCCCTGCACCACATGATCGCCCATGGTGATGGTCACCGTTTCTTCAACGCCGCCCAACTTGCCCAGCACGCGTTTGCGGCGCGCTTCGTCATCGATTTCGAACATCAGGGTCGCCACCAGTTCGGACCCCTGTGGGATCAGCGGGTTATAGGCTGCGAGTTCATCGGGCACCTGATCGGCGCCTCCCTTTTCAATGAACAGCATCTCATGCACCTGTAGCCACATCGTGTCGTAGCTTTCGAAATAGAAGGTCGCGTCCGGTCCGACGGCAATGCGGCGATGCTTTTTCTGCACCACCAGTTCCGCACGCTTCTGCTTGCGAATCTGGCCGTAATCATCCATCGGCATGATGTCGGCGGCGGTAATCTGTTTTGGCTGGTGCGTCATGGGAGAACCTCTTTAGATCTCGATACCGTAGGCCAGAGCCATCAGCTCAATCGGATGTTGCGCCTGGTTTGGTGCCTTGGCCGCATCCTCCCGTTCCATGGCTTGCACGATATGGTCCGCAGCCAGCGGGCATTCACTGGCGACATAGGCCTTGCCTTGTTTGACCGCTGTACGCGCAACCGGTTTGCCGACTTTCATGCCCGTCTCAAAATTTTCCTTATACATGCCCCAGCTGCCGCCATGGCCGGAACAGCGTTCGATCACGTCGACATCGGCATCAGGCAGCAGGTTCATCATTTCAGCAGCCTTGGCGCCCATATTCTGAGCGCGGGCATGACAAGCCAGATGAACGCTGACGCCGCCTTCAAGCGGTTGCAGCCCATCGGCCAGGCCTTCTTTCTTGGCGATATCCACCACATATTCAGACACGTCGAATGTCGCCTGCGAAATCAACTTAATGTCTTCGTCTTCCGGCAGGATCAGCGGCCATTCGAACTTCATCATCAGCGCGCAGGACGGCACGAGCGCTACCACGTCATAGCCCTTTTCCACCCAGGGCTTCAGTTCCGTTGCAATCTCGCGGGCGTTCTTCGCGACACCGTCAATATCACCCTGCTCCATCAGCGGCATACCGCAGCATTTCGGATAAACCACCTCGGTCTCGACGCCATTGCGGGCCAGAATACCTTGCGCGGCCGTCCCAATTGTCGGCTTGTTGTAATTGGCAAAACAGGTGGCATAGATAACCGCCTTGCGGCCCGCGGCCGGTGCCTCGGCATTAACAGTCGGTGGGTTCTTCTTCGCGCGGCGGGCGAAGGTGCTGCCATGGAACTCCGGAACAGCAGCCTTGCGGTCAATGCCCAAAACCGATTCCATCACCGGGCGGGTTAAGCCATTGTCTGATTTTGTCGCCCAGTTCGACACCGGTGCAATCGATCCGAACAGCTTGCCGTTCCGGTCGGTCTTCACCAGTTGTTCATGGACCGCCTTGGTCTCACCGCGCTTCCGTTCCGTAGCGCGATAGCGCAGCATCAGATGCGGGAAATCCAAGTTGAATTCATGCGGTGGCACATAGGGGCACTTGGTCATGAAGCACATATCACAGAGCGTGCACGCATCGACGACCGGCTTAAAATCCTCACTCGCCACCGTGTCCAGTTCCATCGACTCTGAATCATCGATCAAGTCGAACAGACGCGGAAACGAGTCACACAGATTGAAGCAGCGCCGGCAGCCATGACAAATATCGAAGACGCGCCTTAGCTCTTCATCAAGTTTTTCCGCGTCATAGAAATCCGGATCCTGCCAGTCCAAAGGATGGCGGATCGGGGCATCGAGACTGCCCTCGCGCATCGTGCTACCTCTCTTTGTTTACCTCGCCGTTTGTGCTGAGGAGAACCCGGAAGCGAAAGCCACGGGTTCATCTCGAAGTACGAATGGCCCGCTCACCCTTCGAGACGGGTGCCTTGGACACCCTCCTCAGGGCGAACGGGTCTAATTCCGTACGACCTAGTCGTCGAGCGTGTCGAGCGCCTTTTGGAAGCGGCCCGCGTGAGACCGCTCGGCCTTGGCCAGTGTCTCGAACCAGTCGGCGATTTCGTCAAAGCCCTCATCACGCGCCGTGCGCGCCATGCCCGGATACATATCGGTGTATTCGTGCGTTTCGCCCGCAACAGCAGCTTTCAGATTATTGGCGGTGCTGCCGATCGGCTCGCCCGTCGCCGGATCGCCCACCTCTTCAAGATACTCAAGATGGCCATGGGCGTGGCCGGTTTCGCCCTCGGCAGTCGAGCGGAAAACAGTGGCGACATCATTGTAACCTTCGACGTCGGCCTTCTGAGCGAAATAGAGATAACGGCGGTTGGCCTGGCTTTCGCCGGCAAACGCTTCCTTGAGGTTTTCTTCGGTTTTCGATCCCGCAAGCGACATACTGTTCTCCTGAAATTCCTAAATTGGGTCCCTGGGGCGTTTTCGCCCCGCTTAGTACGGCAAGATTTGCCGAACAGACCTAATATGAACCGCTCGTGCAGAACGGTCAACAAATTTTAGAACAGTTCTAAAGAAGGGGGCTGCGATATTATTCGTCTTCGAGACGAATCACGACATCGACACGGGCGATCCGCTGACCCGCCGGCGCTTCCGGCAGATGGGCCAAGGCGATCTGATCTTCTGGAATATCGATCAGCGTCGCGTTCTTGGCATCCAGGAAGTGATGATGGTCTGCCGTATTGGTATCGAAGTAGGTTTTACCCGACGCCGCCATGATTTCACGCAAAAGTCCTGCATCGGTGAACTGGTGCAGCGTATTGTAAACCGTTGCCAGCGACACCCGCGGACCGGTCGCCAGAACCTCTTCATGCAGGGATTCAGCGGTAATATGGCGGTCGATGTCCCCGTCAAACAGCAGATGGGCAAGCGCCACGCGCTGACGGGTCGGGCGCAGCTTTGCCGCCCGAAGCCTGTCGATCACATCCATGTCTGTCTGCTTTTCCATATCAACGCCTTCACGTCATCTCCGCTACATTAGATTGACTATAAAGTACAAAAGTCAAGTCCGCGATTATCAAGGGGTTGGACATTGGCGATTTACGAGTATGGCAGCCGTCCGAGCCCCACTTATTACATGGCAGGTAATTTCCACAGCATAGAAGTTTATTCAAGCTTGCCGTCGCTACCGAAAGGAGAGACGGATGACAAACGACAAGCAGAAGAACCCAGGGTCCCTTAGTCACCGGTTCATTCTGGCCCTTGCAACCTGCCTGGGCGCCATGTTTCTGGTTACCGGCGCAGAGGCCGCAAACTGTACCGAAAAGAAGCGGGGCGCTGATCAGAAACCCGGCATCAAAACGACCATCAAGAACAAGTGGAACTTCACTGTTCCGATCAAGATTACCCGTCAGGAGTTCCCGGACGAGAATGGCAACCCAAAAGAAGAGATCGTTCTTGAGCAGTACCGGTCCGTTCAGCCTGGTACAGAAACCAGCGAATTATTCTTCGACTACAACACGCAAGTGCATGTTTATTTTGGCGTTGGCCGTAACGACGACTCGATCGCCACCAAATGCACCTATGCCGTTACAGGGGAGAGCTTCGAAGGCGCCGACACAACCTGGAGCTGGCAAGGCACCTGCGACCGGAACGACGCGCAACCGGATGCGATCGAGATCGTCTGTTCGAAAAACTGGGCGATGGGGAAAAGCCGTTGGCATACCACCTTCAGCATTTCACCCATACCTTCGCAAACACCCTCCAGCAGTGAGGTATTTAACGGCGGCCCCTGGCGGCCCTGAGACCGGGCCAACCAGACCTTAACACCGGTTGAAGGGCGGTCAGTCGCCGGTCGCGATCCGGTCGACGAGTTGCTTGACGGTGGGCACGAAGCCATTGGAATAAAAAGGATCTTTGGCAAACTGATAGGCGCCGTGGCCGGCGAACATCAGGTTGTTGTCCAGGTCGCCGCCATGCGCGATATCCATCAAGGTCTTCTGGATGCAGAAGCTGCGCGGATCGGCTTTCCGGCCGGTGGAATGGTTATCCTTGTCCGACCAATTGGAGAATTTGCAAGCACTCAGGCAGCCCATGCAGTCAGCCTGGTCCTTATGAATCTCCTTGCGGCTCTCCGGCGTTACGAAGATCAGCGTCTGGTCCGGCGTCGGCATGGTTTCCACAAAGCCTTCGGCCTTCCAGGCCTCTGCCCGGGCCCGGTCACCACGGGTGACGAAGACGCTGCGCTTGCGCAGGCCCAGGCTGAACTCGACATTATGCTCCCCGATCGGTTCCGCCGTGTAGGCGATCTGCCGGTCACAGCGGGCATCCAGTTCACGCAGGAAGTCATTGCGTACCGCCGACGAGTAAAAGCCTGTGGGGGAGTGCCGGTGCAATTGCACATCGCCCTCTTCCAACGTCATCAGGCGCTGCTTCCAGGCTTCCGGAATCGGGCTTTCCTTGGTGACCAGGGGACGGGTGCCGAACTGAAAACAGATCGGCCCGACTTCCGGGTTATCCAGCCAGTCCTCGTAGTCACGCAGGTACCAAACACCACCCGCCATGATAATGGGCGTGTCATGCAGACCGAATTCATTCATCTGCTTCCGCAGCGCGACAACCCGCGGATAGGCCGGTTCCGGCTGCAGCGGATCTTCGGAATTGGACAGGCCATTATGGCCGCCGGCCTTCCATGGATCCTCATAGACCACGCCGCCCAGCAGCTCTTCGCACTTGTGATAGGCCCGCTTCCAGAGCGCGCGGAAGGCCCGGCCCGAGGAGATGATCGGGTAGTAGTGGACATTGTAGCGCTGGGCGATTTCACTGAGCTTATAGGGCATACCCGCACCACAAGTGACGCCGTGGATCATGTCGCGGGCTTTGTCGAGCACCTCGTGCAGCACCCGCTGCGCCCCGCCCATCTCCCAAAGCACATTGATGTTGATCCAGCCAGTGCCGGAAGCCCGTTCATAGGCTTCACGAATCTGGGCTAAACCGCCATCGACGGCATATTTGACAAGCTCGTCATGGCGCGCGGTTCGGGTCCGGCCATGATAGACCTGCGGGATGATATTGCCGTCTTCATCGTAGGAATCCGCATTGACGCAGGACACGGTGCCGACACCGCCAGCAGCAGCCCAGGCCCCGGCACTGGCACCATTGGATATAGAGATGCCTTTGCCGCCCTCAACCAGCGGCAGCACCTCTTTTCCCCCAAGCCTGATCGCATTAAGCGATTTCATGCTTTGCTCCGTTCCAGCCCGATTGGCCCTAAGTTACCGACAGGAAACTATGCCGATTTCCCCGAAAGGCCAATCAGAGCCCGAGAGCCGACCTATTTGCGCTCTTTGCGCGGTGGCCGCTCGTCTGCCAGTTCCTCGCCGGTTTCCTGATCAACGACACGCATGGAGAGGCGGACTTTGCCCCGGTCGTCGATGCCCAACACTTTAACCTTAACCGCATCACCCTCATTGATGACATCGGTAACTTTCTCGACCCGCTCATTCTTGAGCTCAGAGATATGGACCAAGCCGTCCTTATTGCCGATGAAGTTCACAAAGGCGCCGAAGTCGACCACCTTGACGACCTTACCGTCATAGATCACGCCGACTTCCGGTTCGGCGACGATGCCCTCAATCCAGGTCCGGGCGGCCTGCAGGGCCTCGCCATCGGACGACGCGATCTTGACCGTGCCGTCATCTTCGACATCGACCTTGGCGCCGGTGACTTCGACAATCTCGCGAATGACCTTACCGCCGGTGCCGATGATGTCGCGGATCTTGTCCTTGGCGACCTTCAGCGTTTCGATGCGCGGTGCATTCTGGTTCAGTTCCTCACGCGCATGATCCAGCGACTTGGCCATCTCATTCAAGATGTGCAACCGGCCTTCCTGTGCCTGATCCAGCGCGGTGCGCATGATGTCTTCGGTGATGCCGGTGATCTTGATATCCATCTGCAGCGATGTGATGCCTTCGGTGGTACCGGCCACCTTGAAGTCCATGTCACCCAAGTGATCTTCATCACCCAGAATATCGGACAACACCGCATGACCCTCGTCTTCCAGGATCAGGCCCATGGCAATGCCTGAGACCGGGCGGGTAATCGGCACACCAGCATCCATCATGGAAAGCGACGAACTACAGACCGTCGCCATCGAGCTCGACCCATTGGACTCGGTGATCTCGGAGACAATCCGGATCGTGTAAGGGAACTGCTCATGCTCGGGCAGCACGGCGCGCAACGCACGCCAGGCCAGCTTGCCATGGCCAATTTCACGCCGGCCGGTAAAGCCAGTCCGCCCGGTCTCACCGACAGAGAACGGCGGGAAGTTATAGTGCAGCATGAAATTGCGGCGGTAATTGCCTTCCAGCGAATCGATCAGCTGTTCATCGTCACCGGTACCCAGGGTCACAACACCCAGCGACTGGGTTTCACCGCGGGTGAACAGGCACGAGCCGTGGGTGCGTGGCAGAACGCCGACCTCGGCCTCGATCTGTCGAACCGTCCGCAGGTCACGGCCATCGATGCGCTGACCCGTCTTGATGATGTTGCCGCGAACGATGCTCTTTTCCAGGTCCTTCAGCAGGTCCTTGACGACGCCAGGGTCGTTTTCGCTGTCTTCGTCACCGGTCAGCGTTTCCATCACGCTGGCTTTGACTTCAGAAATCTTCGCGGTGCGTTCCTGCTTGACCGTATGGCTATAGGCATCGCGCAGCCCCGCTTCGGCCAGCTTCGCCACTTCAGCTTCAAGGGCACTGTGATCTTCGCCTTCGGGCAGTTCCCACGGATCTTTCGCCGCGCGTTCTGCCATGTCGATGATGGCGTCAATCACCGGCTGCATCTGCTGGTGACCGAACATCACCGCACCCAGCATGACCTCTTCGCTGAGCTCTTCAGCCTGGGATTCAACCATCAGCACCGCGTCGCGGGTGCCGGCGACCACCAGATCCAGTTCAAGATCATCAACAGTATCGACGGCCGGGTTGAGGATGTATTCGCCGTCAGCGTAGCCAACGCGGGCGCCGCCAATCGGGCCAATGAACGGGATGCCTGACAGCGTCAGCGCCGCACTGGCACCGACCATAGCGACAATATCCGGATCGTTTTCTAGGTCGTGGCTCAGAACCGTGGTCAGAACCTGGGTTTCGTTCTTGAAGCCGGCCGGGAACAGCGGACGGATCGGGCGGTCAATCAACCGCGACGTCAGCGTTTCCTTTTCTGTCGGGCGCCCTTCGCGCTTGAAAAAGCCGCCGGGGATTTTGCCCGAGGCATAGTATTTTTCCGAGTAGTTAACCGTCAGCGGAAAGAAGTCGAGATGCGGCTTCGGCGCCTTGTCGGCAACAACCGTGCAGAGCACGACCGTGTCGCCATACGTCGCCATAACGGCCCCATCGGCCTGCCGCGCCACGCGGCCTGTTTCCAATATAAGAGGCCTACCGCCCCAATCGATTTCCTTGCGGGTTACATTAAACATATTCTTTTTTCCTGATTTATGCGGGACGGGCCCCATTGCCCATCACCCTTCCTGCTGCCTTTAAAGCAAGAAACGGCGCCGGAATCGGCGCCGTTTGTTTTACTTACGAAGACCCAGACGGCCGATCAGCGATGCATATCGCTCGGCGTCCTTATTCTTCACGTAGTCGAGCAACCGGCGGCGCTGGCTGACCATCTTGATCAGTCCCCGCCTGGAGTGGTTGTCTTTACCGTGGGTCTTGAAGTGTTCCGTCAGATTGTTGATCCGTTCGGTCAAAATCGCGACCTGAACTTCGGGCGACCCTGTGTCGCCATCCTTGACGGCGTATTCCTTGATCAGCGCATCCTTGCGCTCAGTGGTAATCGACATCGGGTACTCCTTATCTAAAGTCTAAAAAGCCTTTTTGGCTTCAATGTTGCATTCTCCACAAAGCCCAGCCCGACAGGCTGATCGGACGCGGTAATCAGAACCTCACCAGAAACCTGGCGGGGAATCATTACCGACTGTCCATTGCGGAGACGGCCGGCCTCACTGTCCATAACGGCCACCACCGGGATGTCGTCCAGAGGGGTCTCTATTGGCAGCAATAGGCCTTGACGCGCGGGAATATCACCGATCTCTTCCAGTTTATCCAGCGAAAAAGCATCTGTTTCATCAAACGAGCCGACCCGCGTTCTACGCAGGTCGGACACATAACCAAGGGTTCCGAGCCGTTCGCCCAGGTCGCGGGCCAGCGCACGAACATAGGTGCCCTTGCCACAACCCATCTCGAATTCGGCCCCATCCCCGGTTGCCGACAACAGCTCGAGCCGGTCGATCTGGACCTCACGGGGCGGCAGATCGACTGCCTCGCCGTCGCGCGCCAGATCATAGGCGCGCTCGCCAGAGACCTTGATCGCGGAAAAGGCCGGCGGTTTCTGCGAGACGAGGCCGGTAAATTCCGGTAAGGCAGCCACGATGTCATCGGTACAGGGCCGCACATCGCTGGTTGCGATGACCGTCCCTTCCAGGTCGTCCGTATCGCGGGCCTCTCCCCAACATATTGAAAACTTGTATGTTTTTTTACCATTCATGGCAAAGGACACGACCTTGGTGGCCTCACCCACGGCAAGAGGCAGAACCCCTGTTGCCAGTGGATCAAGCGTGCCGGCATGGCCGATCTTGGCTGCATTCAGTAGACGCTTGACCGCACCGACTGCCTGCGACGAGGTCATGCCCCTGGGTTTATCGAGCACCAACCATCCGGAAATGTGATCGCCTTTATGGCGCCTGGCCATGAACGCTACTCGCTCTCGCCCCGGCCCAGATCACGCACCACCTGCGGATCCCGCAGCAATTCGTCAATCCGGTCGGCAGCATCAAATGAATAGTCGATGGCGAATTTGATCTGTGGCGCATATTTCAGCGTGACAGCCTTGGACAGGCGCCCGCGCAGAAACTTGGCGGAACGGTTCAATGCATCCTCAACCTCCGCCGACGCTTCACCCCCCAGCGGCATCACCCAGGCGGTGACGTTTTTCAGGTCCGGACTGACATCAACTTCCGTCACGGTAATCGATACGCCGACAAGCGCGGGGTCCCGCAATTCACCATGGGCGAAAATATCGGCCAGGGCGTGGCGCACCAGTTCACCAACACGTTGCTGGCGCTGGGACCGGATGTTCCCGCGGGTTCTTGTCATAGCTAAGGGGCCTTATGCCTTGGTCGTCTGTCCGGCTATAGCGAGCGGGCCAGCTCTTCTGTTTCGAAGACCTCAATGGTGTCGCCAGCCTTGATGTCGTCGAAATTTTCGAGCGCGATGCCGCATTCCGTACCCGCGGCAACCTCTTTAACCTCATCCTTGAAGCGCCGCAGCGACCGCATTTCACCGGTATAGATCACCACATCGTCACGCAGCAGCCGCGCCTTGGCGTCTGCCTTGACTGTGCCATCGACCACGATGCAACCGGCTGCCTTGCCCTTACCGGCTGCGAATACGTCTTTAACATCCGCGGTGCCCAGAATGGTCTCGCGGATCTCAGGCGCAAGCATGCCGGACAAGGCCGCCTTGATATCGTCAACCAGATCGTAAATCACTGAATAATAACGGATTTCGACGCCCTGTGCTTCGGCCTGCGAGCGCACCTTTCCAGGCGCCCGGACATTGAACGCCAGGATCGGCGCATTCGACGCCTCAGCCAGAACAACATCAGACTCGCTGACACCGCCCACGCCAGTCAGCAAAACTTTGACCGCGACTTCATCCGTGTTCATTTTTTCCAATGCGCCAACCACGGCTTCAGCCGAACCGTGCACATCGGCTTTAACGACGACCGGCAGCTCCTGAACCTCGTCCGACTGTAGTTTGTCGAGCATCGCTTCCAGCGACGCCCGGGGTTGCGCCACATTCTCCAGCTCACGCCGCTGACGCTGGCGATATTCCGAGACTTCGCGCGCGCGCGCATCGTTTTCAACAACAGCAAACTCATCACCCGCTGTTGGTGTACCGCCCAGTCCGAGCACTTCAACCGGAAGAGACGGACCAGCCTCTTTAATCTGCTTACCCTTATCGTCGATCAGCGCACGGACGCGGCCCCATTCGGCACCGGCCACAAAAATGTCACCGACTTTCAGCGTGCCGCGGGTCACCAGCACCGAGGCCACCGAGCCACGCCCCTTGTCCAGGGTTGCTTCGATTACGACGCCCGACGCAGGCCGGTCCGGATTGGCTTTAAGCTCCATCAACTCAGCCTGAAGGGTGATTGCCTCTTCAAGCTTGTCCAGGTTCATCTTCTCAGTCGCCGAAACCTCAACATCGAGCACATCACCGCCCATGCCTTCAACGATGATCTCGTGCTGCAACAACTCCTGCCTTACCCGGTCCGGCGTTGCGTCCGGCTTGTCCATCTTGTTGATCGCGACAATGATCGGCACCTCAGCCGCCTTGGCGTGCTGAATGGCCTCAATGGTTTGCGGCATGACGCCATCATCGGAGGCGACAACCAGCACGACCAGATCGGTCGCCTGAGCGCCCCGCGCGCGCATGGCTGTAAAGGCGGCATGGCCCGGCGTATCCAGGAAGGTGATCTTCTCGCCCCCTGCCAAATTGACCTGATAGGCGCCAATATGCTGGGTAATGCCGCCGGCTTCGCCTGCAACGACATCTGTCGCACGCAGCGCATCCAACAGCGAGGTCTTGCCGTGATCGACGTGGCCCATGACGGTAACCACCGGCGGACGCGGCTGAAGATCTTTTTCGTCCTCTTCCTCAGTGTCCTCAACGAGCCCGATTTCAACATCGGCTTCCGCGACGCGCCGGATCGTGTGACCCATTTCCGTGATCACCAATTCGGCTGTATCGGCGTCGATTTCCTCATCAGCGGTGACCATCACACCGATCTTGGCCAATTCGCGGACCACGGCGACACTGCGCTCTGACATCCGGTTCGCAAGTTCGGCAACCGTGATGGATTCGGGAACAACAACCTCTCTGAACAATTTACGGGGCTCATCCGGTTGGCGGGCAGCGGCCTTGCGTTTTTCCCGCGCACGGCGCATGGCGGCCAGTGAGCGTTGCCGTTCTTCAGCACCATCGTCCAGCGCCCGTTGAATGGTGAGCGGCCGTTCACGGCGGCGAGGCTCTGCCCGGGTTGTCGGACGATTCTTCGGCCGGTCAACCGGTTTGACCTTGCGCCGGCGGTCGTCTTCTTCAACCGGTGGCGGCGTGGGCGCGGCCTTGACCCGCGGCTTGGACTCCGGCTTGGGTGTCGGCTCGAGCGCTTGAGGCGGCACGACAGGTTCCGGTTCCGGTTCCGGTGTTGCCTCTTCGGCTGGCGCTTCGGCTTTTACTTTTTCTTCTTCTGCGGCACGCGCTGCTTCTTCTGCTTCGCGTTTCGCGCGCTCTTCGGCTTCGCGCTTCTGCTCGATTTCTTCTTGCGCCTTGCGCTCAACCTCTGCCTTGCGCGCCTCTTCCAGCGCTTTGGCACGCACCGCGCGCTCGTCGGTTGTCAGATGGCTATCGGCGCCATCCTCCACAGACTCTTCGACCTCGGGTTCAGCAGGCGCTTTTGTTTCGGTATCGCGCGAGACAACACGCCGGCGCTTGCGCTCGACCACAACGGACTTGCCCCGGCGCTGCGAGATGCTTTGCCGAACCTGTCCCGGGTCGACCGACTTTTTCAACTGCAACGTCTTACCCTTAGACAGGGTAAGTTTGTTGTCGCCGGTTTCTTTTGTGTCACTCATTCAAATCCACCTAACCGCACGCATCGGTTGCCTGCGCTGACACCGATTCTCCGCGAAAACCGGCCAACCGCCGGGATTCCGCAATAAATCGGCGGGCAAGCCCACCATCGCGAAGCGCTGCATGTACCACATTCTCCCGTCCCAGTGCCAAACTCAATTCGTCTCGGCTGAAAACACTGATGACGGGGGTGTCGACGGCTAATCGTTCCAATTTGGCCCGGCCGTCCTTCGCAGCGTCACTGGCCGTCACCAAAATGGCGGCGCCATGACGCAGCAAATCCTTCACATTCTCAAATCCCAGAACCAGGTCGCCAGCCTTGCGGGCCAGGCCCAACAAGTTCAAACAACGGGTCGCTAGCTGGTTTTCAATGGTGTCAGAAAGACCATCCGGGATGCTAACCTTTTGACGCGCAGCACGGGCAAATGCCCTTCCATCAGCGGCCTCTATCGCTGCGCGGGACGCACTAACCCAAAGCCCGCGCCCTGGCAGGCTGCCCTTGAGGTCGGGCACAACCGTATCGTCCGGACCGATGACAAAACGCACCAGATCCGGTTGCGGCAGCACATGGCCACTTACGATACATCGCCGTTCAGCGACATGGGTCCTGCGCGTCATTGACGCTCCGTTGGTTAAGTACCTCAGGCACCTTCAGGTGCCTCTTCTTTTTCCGCGTCAGCAACGCCGTCTTCAGGCGCGGCCTCGGCAGCTGCTTCATCTTCATCGTCAAACCAGTGCGCCCGGGCGGCCATGATGATCTCATTGGCCTCATCCTCAGTCAGCTCGAACGTCTCTAGCGGGCCTTCACCCACCTCGATCAATTCGAACCCGGCAAATTCACCCAGATCATCCAGCGTTTTCACGCCCGCCTTGCCCAGCGCGACGAGCATTTGAGGGGTCAAGGCCTCAATTGCTGCAACACCATCTTCAACACCCAGGGCCTTGCGTTCGTCGTCTGCCTCATCATCAAGGCGCTGCAGCGCCGCACGGGCGCGATTCTGAAGCTCTTCGGCAATGTCGTCATCAAACCCTTCAATGGCCGCGATCTCTTCAACTTCGATAAAGGCAACCTCTTCAAGTTCACTGAAGCCTTCCGCGACCAGCAACTGAGCGATGGTTTCCTCGACATCGAGCGCATTCATGAACAATTCGGACCGCTGGATAAATTCCTGCTGACGGCGTTCGGACTCTTCCGCCTCGGTCAGGATATCGATGGTCCAGCCAGTGAGCTGCGATGCAAGACGCACATTCTGACCGCGGCGGCCAATCGCCAGGCTGAGCTGATCATCGGGCACCACCACTTCGATCCGCTCATTGTCCTCATCAAGAACCACTTTCTGGACCTCTGCCGGCGCCAATCCGTTGACCACGAAGCTGGCGACATCAGGCGACCACTGAATAATGTCGATCTTTTCGCCCTGCAGCTCGTTGACCACGGCCTGCACCCGGCTGCCGCGCATACCGACGCAGGCGCCCACAGGATCGATACCGGGGTCGCTGGACTGAACGGCAATCTTGGCCCGGCTGCCCGGATCGCGGGCCACCGCCTTGATCTCGATAATACCGTCGTAAATCTCCGGCACTTCCTGCGCGAAAAGTTCGGCCATGAATTCCGGCCTGGCGCGCGACAGGAAGATCTGCGGACCGCGCGCTTCTTCGCGCACATCAAAAATGAAGGCGCGGACCCGGTCACCATTGCGCAAATTCTCGCGCGGCAGACCTTCGTCCCGGCGGATGACCGCTTCAGCCCGGCCCAGGTCGACAATCACATTGCCATATTCCACCCGCTTGACGATACCGTTGGTCACTTCCCCGACGCGGTCCTTGTATTCTTCGTACTGACGGGCCCGTTCAGCTTCGCGAACCTTCTGGGTGATGACCTGCTTGGCGGTCTGGGCAGCAATGCGGCCGAATTCCAGCGGCGGCAGCTGTTCGATGAATTCGGTGCCGACCTCGATCTCGTCATTCGGATAAAGCTTGCGCGCCTCGTCAACGGTCAGCTCAGCGGCCTCGTTCTCAACCTCTTCGACCACAGTCGTATACCGCTTAAGATCGATCTCTCCGGTCTCGCGGTTAATGGTCGCACGAAGGTCGAGCTCTGCCCCATAGCGGGAGCGGGCTGCCTTTTGCAGCGCTTCTTCCATCGCTTCGATGACCAGGTCTTTCTCAATGACCTTGTCAGCTGCAACCGCATCAGCAACCTGAAGCAATTCCAACCGATTGGCGCTAATCGCCGTGGACATGAGCCGTTACTCCTTCTTCCTCAGTGCTCGGCATGGGCATTTTGATGCGCGTCGATCAGCGCATCGGTCAATACCAGCTTGGCATTATCAATGTCGTCAAAGGGCAGGTAGGCTGTGCCTTGATCCGTTTGCAGCACAACCAGCCCTTCATCCAATCCCTGCAGCAGACCGCGAAAACGGCGCTGCCCTTCCTGTGGCGTGGCGAGTTCGACCTTTGCCTCGAATCCCGCATAGCGCTCGAAATCGCGCTCGCGCACCAACGGCCGGTCAATCCCCGGTGAGCTGATTTCCAGATCATATTCACCGCGAATGGGGTCTTCGACATCAAGCACGGCCGACAAGGTCCGGCTCAGCTGGGTGCAGTCTTCCACATTCATCGACCCGTCGGGCCGCTCTGCCATGATCTGCAAGGTGGGCCGGCCGCCGGTCATGTAACGCACGCGCACAATATCGAAGCCCAACGCCTGGGAAGGCGCTTCGATTAGTTCGCGAATTTTGTCAGCAACCGTAGCCACCGGTGCGGCCTCTATTTCTGTTTCGTTCGCCCAAAACAAAAAAAGTGGGCGGCAGGCCCACTCCTTTAAGTCTCTTTCGCCCCAACCTTTGGTACGAAAGCTATGTAAAGAGCACGGGAATAATAGCCAAAAGGCGCTTTTTATCAAGCAATATGTCCGGCCCGCGGCGCCCTTCGATAACGCAGATAAGCAGGCCGAGCCCCGGCTTCAAGGGCTTTGGCTTCGTACCGCGTCTGCGGCCAATCTGCAGTCCGGGTCCGCCAATCGGCGGGCCCCTCAACAAGCCACTCGAACTCAGGCCGGGCAAGCATGGCTTTGAGAATCCATTGGAGGTAACCCGGATGATCGGTCGCGATCCTGAGCTCTGCGCCGTCGTCAAGCGCATCCGCCAAAAGCCCCAGTGAGGTTTCGTTAATGAAGCGGCGCTTGTGATGCCGCTTTTTCGGCCACGGGTCAGGAAACAAAATAAAGGTACGCTTCAGACAGGCCGGCTTCAGAGATGACAGCAGATATGCAGCGTCGTCGGAAAAAACCCGCACATTGCCGATGTTCCGGGCCGACAGCTCCGCCAGAAGACTGGCCGTGCCGGTTTCATATGGCTCACAGCCGATAATGCCCACGTGAGGGTTTTGTTGCGCCTGCCAGGCAAGATGCTCGCCCTTACCGAAACCGACTTCCAGCCAGATCGACTCGATGGATGCATCAAACCAAGTGCCCGGGTCGATATCCGACTCGCCGTCGGGAATATCAATTGCAACGTTGCCGAGCGTTTCTTCAACGAGCGCCTTGCGCGTCGCGCTGAGCGGCTTGCCCCGTCTGCGGCCAAAGACCCGCCGGTCCCGCCGGCTGTCTGCGGCAGTCATGGCCGTTAGGCCAGGGCCGACCTGAGCGCCTCGGCCAGATCGGTCCGCTCCCAGCTGAACCCACCATCGTCGTCAGGCTGGCGGCCAAAATGACCGTAGGCCGCGGTGCGGGCAAAGATCGGGCGATTGAGCTTTAAATGCTCGCGGATGCCGCGCGGGCTTAGATCCATCGCCTGCATCAAGGCATCGCCCAATTTGGCTTCATCCACCTGACCGGTGCCGTGAAGATCGACATAGACCGACAACGGCTTGGACACACCAATCGCATAAGACAGCTGAATGGTACAGCGGTCAGCAAGGCCAGCAGCCACGACATTTTTTGCCAGATAACGTGACGCATAGGCGGCTGACCGGTCGACCTTAGTGGGGTCCTTGCCAGAGAATGCGCCACCGCCATGCGGTGCTGCACCGCCATAGGTGTCGACAATAATTTTTCGCCCTGTCAGCCCGGCATCGCCATCCGGCCCGCCGATGACAAAGCGCCCGGTAGGGTTAATAAAGAACTCGGTTTCATCGGTGATCCAGCCATCCGGCATGACCTGGTCGACAATCGGACGCACAATGGCCTGCACGGCTTCCTGTGACTGATCCTCATTATGCTGGGTTGAGACCACAATCGAGGTTGCCCGCCTTGGCACGCCGTCTTCATAGATAAGGCTGACCTGGCTTTTCGAGTCCGGCCCAAGGCCTTCAACGGCCCCGCTGTGGCGAACATCGGCCATGGCCTGAAGGATCTTATGGGCATAATGAACCGGTGCGGGCATCAGCACATCGGTTTCGCGGCAGGCATAACCAAACATGATGCCCTGATCACCGGCGCCTTCATCCTTGTTGCCGGCCGCGTCGACGCCCACAGCAATATCTTCGGACTGATTGTGCACCAGCACATCGACATCCGCCGTTTTCCAGTGAAATCCATCCTGCTCATAACCGATTTCGCGGATCGTCTCGCGCGCGACGTTTTCCAGTACATCCGCCGTAATCGATGCGGGGCCGCGTACTTCACCGGCCAGCACGACCTTCTGCGTGGTCACCAGCGTTTCGACCGCGACACGCGCATCGGGCTGCGCGGCAAGATAAGTATCCAAGATCGCATCAGAAATTTTATCGCAAACCTTATCCGGATGGCCTTCCGAAACAGATTCACTGGCAAATAGATATGTGTTTTTCGCCACGCCAAGCCTCAAGCAGCATAAGGGGATGACCGCGCCGGCCGGACCGGTCGCAGGCTATATAGCAGCGGCATGACGCCGCCGCAAAGATTCTACTGAATGCAGCTTAGTCTTGGCGGCCGATCGTCCGGATCAGGTCGACCATGCGTTGGCGGACCGTCGGGTTGGAAACGCGGCGGAAAGCGCGGACCAAGTCCATGATTTCGCGGTCCATAATACCATCGGAAGCGAACGGGGCCTGGCCCTTTTCACCAAAGCCACCATCCTTTTCCGCATCGTCTTCCATTTCGTCGAAGAAGAATTGCGGCGTAACATCAAGAACTTGACTGATGTCATAAAGCCGGCTGGCACCTACACGATTGGTGCCGCGTTCGTATTTCTGGACCTGCTGGAAGGTTATGCCCAGCGCCTTGCCGAGCTGTTCCTGTGTCATTCCGAGAAAGGTGCGCCGCTGGCGAAGGCGCTTGCCGACATGTACGTCAACGGGATTGGGATTTGATGCCACGTTCTTAGACTCCTCAATTGCTTGGCCGAGGAATCTGACGACGCGCGTGGAGGAACTGAGGGCCAGCTTTCCATCGCGCACCGCGCAAATACCGCAGCACCCACCGACCCAGTTCCGGTTTAGTTCGCCCTGTTTAATCGAGCCGTTGATTCCCGGTCAAGAGTCTAATTTGCAACAGGTCTATTTGTTTTGTTGCCTACTCTTGAAAGTAGGATCAGAAGAGCGCAAGCAAAGAGCATTAAAAAGAACACCGAATTTCCATATCGCGCGAAAATCGTCGGTGGAAGCGGTGGCGGCAACTGTCCGTTGAGGACACCCTGCTTGCCCAGTTCCAGGCTGCGCAGCACCCGGCCATGGGCATCGATGATTGCCGACACTCCGGTTTGTGCCGACCGGATCATCGGCAATCCTTCTTCGATACTGCGGAAGCGGGCAATTGTCATGTGCTGGAACGGGCCCGACAAATCGCCATACCAGGAGTCATTGGTCAGGTTGTAAAGCCAGTCTGGCCGGTCGCCTTCGGGGGTCACTTGACCGGGGAATATGACCTCATAGCAGATCAGCGGTCCGACAGAGGGAAGGCCCGGCAACTCCATGACGACGGGGCCCGGGCCGGCCTTGAAGTCACCGCCGCCCGCCACGACTTTTTGCACCCCATCCTCAAAACCAATCAGGTTCAAGGCACTGTTCACCCAGGCGAAGAAGCCCGGCACCGGCACATATTCGCCAAACGGCACCAAGTGGGCCTTGTCATAAATGCCACGCTCGCGCCCAACATGGTCGATGACAATCATGCTGTTAAAGAAGGCATAGCCTTCCGGTCCCTGCTCAGCGCGGGGAAACCCGGTCAGCACATAACCACCCGGCTCCAGCAACCGGCCGATCATGACCGACCGCGCCAGATCCTGATCCAGCCGATAGGGGATTGACGCTTCCGGCCACAGCAAAAGATCAATCGTTTCCCCAATCTCCGGTTCTGACATGGTGAGATACCTGACGAAATGGTCGTCACGAAGGTCCGCCCGCCACTTAAGCTCTTGGGGGATGTTGGCCTGCACGACGCGAACGGTCGGCTGACCGGGTGTCCTGTTATCGTCACTCGGCAACCGCCACAGGCCATAGCCGAGCATCAGCGCGAGTATCAGGACGGGGGCAATCAGGGGTCGAAGAAAGGTCCATCCTTCTGCTGACCGGCCAATCAAATTGACCGGTGCTGCTGCAACCAGGACGGTCAACAGGCCCAGACCATAGGCGCCACCAATCGCCGCGAACTGGCTCATCGTATCGGAAAACGCCCAGCTATAACCGATCAGGTTCCAGGGAAAGCCGCCAAACGGAATATGCCCACGGGCCCATTCCATCGCCATCCAGACGACAGCAAAAACCAGAACCCGGGCCCGGAACTGTTTAACCAGATACCAATAGAGAACGCCGCCAACGCCGATAAACAAGGCGATACCCAGCGGGAGCGGGATAGCCGCCGCCGGCGGGGCCCCCGCAATGGCCAGCGCATTGGCGACCCAAAAGAAGCCGGTGGAAAAATGCCCGGCGCCAAAAGCCCAACCGATGGCAAATGCCGACCGGGCACTGTTGCATTGGTCGAGCAGTATGATCAGTGTCGGGATTGCGAGCAGCAGCAGGGGGACGGCATAGATCGGTGCCAGGGCCGCAGTCGCCAGCGCACCGGCGACAAGTGCGATCACCATGCGCTGCCAGAGCGGGCGGCGCGCCAACCATGCCAATGACTTTGCCGTCACGACTCCGCCGGTTTGCTTCTGCGCACCCTGACCCGCTTCAAACGGCGGGCGTCCACGTCGATAACTTCGAATTCCAACCCGCCTGGATGGGTAATGATCTCGCCCCGCGTCGGCACCCGGCCAGCCAGTGAGAAGACAAGCCCGCCGACCGTATCGACATATTCCTCGCGGTCCGGCGGCAGCAGGTCGACCGAAACCCGGGCCTCCAGATCCTCGACCAGGCAGCGGGCGTCGACGTCAAAAAGCCCGCCGCTCCGTGCGACGATCAACGGGGTGAGCTGTTCATCATGTTCGTCTTCAATTTCACCGACAATCTGTTCAATGAGGTCTTCAATCGTGACAAGGCCGTCGGTCCCGCCATATTCGTCAATAACCAGCGCCATGTGAATCCGGCTCAACCGCATGCGCAGCAGCAAATCGACAACCGGCATAGAGGGCGGGACAAAGAGCACCCGCCTTTTGATTTCCCCCACCGACGGGGGAGACCCCTGGCGATCCGGATCGCCGATAACGCTTAACACATCCTTGATATGCACCATGCCGGCGACATCATCGAGCGTATCGGTATAGATCGGCAGCCGGGAGTGCGCCGCATCCTTGAACGCGGTCACCAATTCGTCAAATGACGAGGACATTTCGACCGCGACAATATCCGCCCGCGGCACCATCACGTCATCAATCTCCAACTCGCGCAGATTAATGATGTTCATCAGCATGATCCGCTCTTCAGCGGTCAGCTCGGACGTGTCGTCACTGTGTTCTTCAATGACGTCTTCAAGGCTCTCACGCAGCGACGGCTCGCGCCGGCGCAGCACGCTCCAAACGCCTTCAAACAGGCTCTTTTCTTTTACCGGGGGATTATTCTCGCCGGTTAAAGAGGCGTCGGATGACGCATCCTTCATGACCCAACCTCACAATCCTCGACATCATCGGCATAGGGATTGGCGATGTCGAGCGTTTTAAGGATCGCCACCTCCAGTGCCTCCATCTCTATCGCTTCTGCCTCAGTTTCGTGGTCATAACCGGCCAGATGCAAATAGCCGTGCACCAATAGATGCGACAGATGATCTTCCAGCGTCAGGCCCGCAGCGGCCGCCTCTCGCGACACCGTGTCAAAGCCCAACGCCAGATCACCAAGGACCGGCCCTTCACCAGGCACCTGCATGTCACCAGCTGGAAAGGAGAGCACGTTGGTTGGCTTATCCTTTTGTCGATAACGCCCGTTGAGCGCCTGGATCCGATCATCGTCGGTAAACAGAACGCTCACAGTGCCCTGTGCCCGGTCGTCAGCCGCTGCAGCATGGAGCGCGGTACGCGCGCAATGCTCCAGCGTGGGCAGGGCGTCCATCCACCGCTGTTCTTCAACCAGAATGTCGACTGTGTGCATCGCTCTTGGACTAATCCGCGTCGTCTCCGGCGGGTTTCCGCCGCTTGATCGCCGCCAGGCGTTTTTGTTCTTCACTGGCGTTATAGGCCTGAACCATCCGGGTGACGAGCCGGTGGCGAACCACATCCCGCTCGCCGAACCGGACAAACGAGACGCCCTCAACATTACCCAGAACATCGAACGCGTCTTGCAGGCCAGACCGGCTGCCCATCGGTAGATCAACTTGGGTGAGGTCGCCGCAGACCGCCATGCGCGAGTTTTCGCCCAGCCGGGTCAGGAACATCTTCATCTGCATCGGCGTCGTATTTTGCGCCTCATCGAGAATAACGAATGCGTTGGACAGGGTCCGTCCGCGCATAAAGCCCAACGGGGCGACCTCGATATCGCCGTTCGCCATGCCTTTGACCACCTGGTCCCCGGGCTGCATGTCGTGCAGCGCATCATAGAGCGGGCGCAAATAGGGATCGATCTTGTCACGCATATCGCCGGGTAAAAAGCCGATCCGCTCACCTGCTTCAACGGCCGGACGCGACAGAATGAGCCGGTCGACTGCACCCTGCTGTAACATTTCCACCGCAACCGCGACGGCCAAATAGGTTTTACCGGTACCGGCAGGGCCGCTGGCGAACACCAATTCGCTGTCACGCAACCGCGCGACATATTCGGCCTGACGCGGTGACCGCGGAGAAATCACCCGCTTCCTGGTTCGGATGACCCCGGCCAGATCGCCGCTTGCCGACGCGCCATCCGTTTGACTTTCGGCCATGCGCACCGCCCCATCAACATCGCCGGCATTCACCGTCAGTCCATTGCGTAACCGGCCATAAAGCGCGCGCAGGACAGCCTTTGCCGTTTCCGCAGCATCCGCCGGCCCACTGACCGACACCCGGTTGCCGCGCGACGACAACGTGACGCCCAGCCGTTCTTCAATCTGCGCCAAGTTGCGATCAAATTCACCGAACAGTTCCGTCAAATGAGTGTTGTCGTCAAAATCGATAACGGACGTCGCCTCGGACTGCGGTTGTGCAGGCGCGGGGCGTTGCTGCTTATTCAATGGGAACCCCTGTCATTGCGCAGCGGCCCGGGTCTGTTGGTCTGCGATCCGCCCGGACAGGCTGTTGGGTAAAATACTGGTAATCTCGACCGGGAAAATGCGGCCGATAAACGCCTCGGCATTATCGACACCGTCGACGGAAACCGCCTGCATGAACGGGCTCCGCCCAGCGATCTGTCCGGCATGCCTGCCGCGACGCTCAAACAAAACCGGCATGGTTTCGCCCAGGCACGACGCGTTGAACGCGTTTTGTTGGCGCGACAGTTCGGCCTGCAGAGTTGCAAGCCGGACCGATTTCACGTCTTCAGGGACCTGGTCGGCGTGATCGGCCGCCGGCGTGCCGGGCCGAGGGCTGTATTTAAAGGAATAGGCCATCACGAAGCCGACCGTCCGGACCAAGTCCATCGTCGCTTCGAAATCCTCGTCCGTCTCCCCGGGGAAGCCGACGATAAAATCGCTCGATAGCGCGAGATCAGGCCGGGCCTCGCGCAGCCGGGCAACGATATCCCGATATTCAGCAGCGGTATGGCGGCGGTTCATCGCTTGCAGAATCCTATCAGAGCCGCTTTGTACCGGCAGATGAAGGAACGGCATGATTTCAGGCACATCACGGTGCGCGGCAATCAACTCATCATCAACGTCACGCGGGTGGGACGTGGTGTAACGAATCCGTTCCAGCCCCTCAATCGCGGCCAAGTGGCGCATCAGCGCACCCAATCCAGCCGGGCTACCGCCATCGTCACCGTGATAGGCGTTCACGTTCTGGCCCAGCAAGGTGATGTCGACAGCCCCTTGTTCAACAAGACGGCGGGCTTCGGCCAACACGTCGCCGACGGGCCGGGAATATTCCGCGCCCCTGGTATAGGGCACCACGCAAAATGTGCAGAACTTGTCGCAGCCTTCCTGAATGGTCAGAAATGCACTGGAGCCTTGCGGCGCGGATTCTTGTGGCAGGTGATCGAATTTCTCGTCGGTCGCCAGATCGACCGCAACAACACGCGAGCGGCCGGTTTCGGCCAGGTCACGCTCTGCCTTTGCAATAAGGGTCGGAAGTTCCTGATAGGTCTGCGGCCCGAATACCAGGTCGATCGCCGGGGCGCGGCGCATCATTTCCGCCCCCTGTGCCTGCGCAACACAGCCGCCAATGGCCACCAGCATCTGTTCCCCGTCCAGCGCTTTGCGCTCTTTCAGGGCACGCAGGCGGCCGACTTCTGAATAGACCTTTTCAGCCGCTTTCTCGCGAATATGGCAGGTGTTCAGAATCACCAGATCAGCCTCTTCCGGGCTGTCCGCTGTCTGATAGCCGATTGGCGCCAACACGTCGGCCATGCGCGCCGAATCATAGACGTTCATCTGGCAGCCATAGGTCTTTATATGGACGCGCTTCGCACTCATCTCAAAAAGCTCTCAACAAAAGGCGGCGCACCGTATCAATGGCGGATGACAAGTCAAGCAGAGCCCCAGCTGCAGCATGATTTCTCAAGCGGCTTTTTCCTCAAGGCCATAGCCGGCATTCAGCTTTTCCAGCTCACGCGCGATCTCACCATGGCAATGCGCGCTCATGTCCTTGCGCCCCTTCATGGTCTCCAGCGTCACCGGCTCGTGAAACGTGACGACAGCAGTCAGCCGTCCCATGGTCATGAATTCCCAAAGATGCGGGCCCAGTTCCATATCGCCATACCAACCGACATAGGGCCGGAAATGGCGGTTAAGCGGCATATTGTTGATCCGTGTATAGGCGATGGAGATTGGTTGAACCGTCAACGGCTTAGCCCCCTGCCAGCGTTCGGCAACGGCAAACAAGCTGCTCTTGAAGGGCAGGACGCGGGCGCCATCGGAACTTGTTCCTTCGGGAAATAGAATCAGGCTGTCGCCCCGGTCCAGCCGTTCGATCATCTGTTCCAGATGGGCGCTGGACCGAGCGCGGTTTTCCCGGTCGATGAAGATGGTGCGGCGCAGTTTCGAGAGCCAGCCAAACAGGCGCCACTCTGCAAGATCTGCCCGGGCGACGAATGATGAGCCCAAGAGACCGCCCAGCACAAAGATGTCCAGCCACGAAATATGGTTGGACACGTAAAGCACCGACTTGTCACGCGAGGGTATCCCGCGGGACACGATCTTGACGCCAATAATGCGATTTCCGATTCGAAAGAACCAATAGGGCAAGAACTCGGCAATTTTGCCGCCGGCCAGGCTCAGAAAGGGCTGGATCGGAATAATCACCATTAAACACATCGCAAGAGCGATGGCGCTTAGTCCGGCCCGGACCATATTCAAAACGCGCCCCGCTGACGTGACTCCAGCATCAGCACCAATGTGCTTTAACTCTCACTCTTGCCGCTCAAGGGAACAGCATAGAGTTCAAGTCGGTGATCGACCAATTTGAAGCCGAGCTTGCGCGCAACCGCCTCTTGCAGGCGTTCGATTTCTTCATCACGAAACTCGATCACCTGTCCGCTTTGAACGTCAATCAGGTGATCGTGATGAGTCTCGGGCACTTCTTCGTAGCGCGCACGCCCGTCGCCAAAGTCATGCCGTTCCAGGATGCCGGCTTCTTCAAAGAGCCGCACCGTGCGGTACACCGTGGCGATACTGATCTTGTCATCGATATCTGACGCCCTGGCATAAAGCTCTTCGACGTCCGGATGATCCTCTGATGTGGACAGCACACGGGCAATGACCCGGCGCTGATCCGTCATCCGCATTCCTTTTTCGATACACAGGCGCTCCAACCTGTCCGGCATCTACACTAACCCCCTTGTGGGATGCCGGTCTCAGGTTGACTGCACCCCGTTGATCAACGCTTGCGGCTTCGCTTCGTCCCCAGGCCGATCTTCTTGGCCAGGGTGCGCCGCTGCGCCGCGTAGTTCGGGGCAACCATCGGATAATCCGCCGGCAAACCCCACCGCTCGCGATACTCCTCGGGCGACATTCCATAAGCCGTCCGAAGGTGCCGCTTGAGCATCTTCAACTTCTTACCATCTTCCAGGCAAATGATGTAGTCCGGTGTGATGGAGCGGCGAATCGGAACCGCCGGTTTGGGCTTTTCGACGGGCGCCTCGGCGGGTTCATCACCGAGTTTCGACAAGGTGTGAAAAACCTGCTCGATCAGATGCGGCACATCCGCCATGGCGACACTATTATTCGCGACATGAGAGGATACTATATCTGATGTCAGAGCCAGAATTTCACTCCGCTCTACGTTCTCTTTAGCTTCATTTGACATGGGCCGACCTACGTTTCAAATTGATTACTAGTACACTTTGATACGTATAGGGTGAATCTTGTTTTTCATCAAGAATAAGAGTCTTTGTCTGTGAGTATTGATAAATCTCCGAAATCACCAAACATTCGGTTGGACATTACAACCGAAAAGTGTCCCATGACTTTCGTCAAAACTCGGCTGCTCTTGGAAAAAACAGCGCCAGGCGAATTTGTCGAGATAGTGCTGTCTGATGGTGAAGCCAAAGAAAACGTTCCCCAGTCCGTTAAGGATTTGGGACATGAGGTCGAATCACTTGACCCTATAAACGAAGGCGAAACGTTTCTGATGACAGTTCGGGTCGTTTAACGCTCGTAAATTAACGCGCCGCATCCAGTGAACGGCGCATGGTGATGGCGTCGACCCGCCGCCCCTGTAGACGGCGATAATAGCCCGCCCGTCTGCCCACCGCCTGAAAACCCAGCGACACATAAAGATCCCGTGCCAGGGGGTTGTCGGTTGCAACTTCAAGGGTAAGGTGCCGTGCGCCGGCACGGCGGCACATGTCCATCGACCTGGCGATCAATGACCGTGCCGTTCCGGATTGCCGGTGTTCCGGAATCACCCCAATTGAGAGTAACTCACTCTCACCACCGCCGGTTCGGCACACCGCGAAGCCGATCGGTTCTGCCCCGTCTTCATGCTCCTGCCGGGCCAGCAGACAGAAGGCGCCCGCCATGCCCATCACGTCCGCGAAAGATTTCGCGGTCCACGTCTCATCACCCGGCCGGCAGAAACAAGCGGCATGCAGTGCCGCCAGCATGTTTTCGACCCCGGCCGCCGGTTGAATCTCAACGATATCGAATAGGCCGGTCACGACATCACCCGGGCCGAGGGCAGCTTGGCGTCCGGCTGCCGCAGATAAAGCGGCTTGATCGGCTGCCCTGTCGGCGGCTTGGCGGCGGCCAAGGTGGCCACCGCCATCGGTGCGATATGCACCATGTCAGGCTTGGCAGTCACGCGGGCTTCATCACCGGCAGTGACCATACCGGCTGCGGAACCCACGGCAATTCCCGTCAGTCCCGCCACAGACTGCATAGCGGTTTCGGGATCGACGGCCCGCGCCTCAGCCCTTGCTACAACGGTGGTACCCGACCGAGCAAAGGGCTGGAGATAGATTTGCCCGCGGCGCGCATCATGCGCGGCCACAATTGCCTCGCCCTCTGAAACTTGATCGCACGCGGTCTGCGCGAGCGCCTCCAGGCTGGTGACGCCGATGCAGGGCAACCCGGTCGCCAGAGCCAGGCCCCGGGCGGCAGCGACACCGATTCGCAGGCCGGTGAAGGTGCCCGGACCGATGGTGGCCCCAATCCGGTCCAGCTCGGCATATCCGATGCCGGCCTCGCCCAGCGCGGTTTCGATCATCGGCAAAAGCCGCTCAGCCATCGCGCGCGGTTCCGACTCAATGACCTCAGATGCGCAGTGCCCGTCCACGGAGACTGCAACGGAACCGCGCCCAAGCGCGCAATCGAAAGCGAGGATATTCATCCCACGATCTTACAGAATCTGGCAGACCTCGTCGAAGTCGGGACGCGGGCTGCGCGGGAACAAACCAGCAGGATCGCCAGTCCCCAGCGCGCATAGAAAATTCGATTTGACCGATGTGCCCGCAAAATAGGCTTCGTCAACCGCGGCATTGTCAAAGCCGGACATCGGGCCACAATCCAGCCCGAGCCCGCGGGCGGCTATCATCAAATAGGCGCCCTGCAATGTGCCGTTGCGGAACGCGGTTGTGAACGCCACGTCTTTATCGTGGGCGAACCATTCCCGCGCTTCCGGCTGATGCGGGAACAGCGTCGGAATCATCTCATAGAATTCGAGATCGTAACCGATGATCGCGACCGCCGATGCGGCTTTGACCTTCTCGTCGTTGCCTTCCATGACCATAGTCGCCAACCGTGCCTTTTCCTCTTCAGATGCCACAAAGATCGTGCGCATCGGGAAACAGTTGGCGCTTGTCGGCCCCCATTTCATCAAATCATAGAGCGCCCTGATGCGGTCGTCAGAAATCGGCTCCTCGCGCCATATGTTCTGGGTGCGCGCCTCGCGGAAAAGCACGTCAAAAGCCTGATCGTCCAGTACGTCACTCATGCTGAGCCTCCCTGGTCCGGTTCTTGTTGGGGCGTAAGTTTAACCCCTAAACGGGGCGGACTTCATTCACTTCGGGGACAAAGTGCTTCAGCAGGTTTTCGATCCCGTGCTTCAGCGTCGCTGTCGAGCTGGGGCATCCGGCACAAGCGCCTTGCATGTGCAGATAGACGACACCGTCCTCGAACCCGTGATAGAGGATATCGCCACCATCCTGCGCCACGGCAGGCCGAACGCGGCTGTCGAGCAGCTCTTTGATCTGCTGGACAACTTCATCATCGTCATCGTCAGAGTCTGCTGCCGGGGTTTCGTCCGGCTGAACCACCGGCTCGCCAGAGGTGAAGTGTTCCATGATCGCGCCCAGAACGGCTGGCTTCAGATCCTGCCAGTCGGTCCCGTCGGTGGTCACGGTCACAAAATTGCTGCCGAAGAACACCGCCGCAACGCCACTGACATCAAACAGCCGAAGCGCGAGAGGCGACCGCGCGGCGGCCTCGACATTTGAGAAATTGGCCGTCGTGTCGCCCATGACATCGCGGCCCGGCAGGAACTTCAGGGTCGCCGGGTTCGGCGTCATCTCGGTTTCAATGAACATGGAAAACTCCAATTCAGACTGATTTCGTCCAGTTAGAGCTTATATGTCCCAGCGCGGCGCCGAATTCAAGCATTTGATGGCTTTCCGCTACGTGATCTGGTCGATCTGATCGGTAGGCAAGTGGCCGGGCACAATGGTCATGGCGATGGGCAATGTGCCCAGCATCTGGCCTGAAAAAGAACTGACCAAGGGCCCGGGGCCCTCTTTGCCGGTGCCTGCGGCCAGCACAAGAATCCGGATGCCGGGATCTTCCTCGATCACTTTCAGGATCTCGTTGATCGCCTTGCCTTCGCGAATCAGCATGTTCGCCTTCAGGCCGACTTCGTCGGCAATCCGGTCGGCGGCCTTTTGCAGTAGCGCACTGCCCTCTTCATGGGCTTCTTCGCGCATGACCTCCTCAACCGACATCCAGTGCTGAAAATCCGGTGGGTCGATGATGTAGAGCAGGGTGACGCCGCCATTGGTCTTGGCCGCGCGCAGGGCCGCAAATCGGATGGCGTTGTTGCACTCCGGCGTCTCATCAACGACGACCAGAAACTTCCAAAACGCTGCGGTATCGGCCGACTCGACCGCGGGTTCCATGGCCGACATTGTCGCCAACTCCTCCCATCAGACCTGCGGGAGTCTAACAGATGCGCCAATCGGCGGCGACATCGGATGTCGGTCGCCGGATCGGCCCGTTACGCAAATCGGTTAGTAGCGCGAAGAACTCTCTTCCAGGTCGATGGTGACCTCGCGGGTGGTGCCGCTGGGGCCGGGGAAATCCTGGAACATGGATTGCACCATCAAGGGCATCACTTCTTCAAGCCGGTTAGAGCGGCCTTCGCTCATGACCCGGCTTTCAAACAGGTTCACGTCCGGGTTGTTGGCCGCGGCGATTTCCATCTCCAGCCGACGGGTGTAGACGGGATAGGACCGGATGTCGGTGCCACCATAACCGTAGCCGGGGTAACCGAACCGGCTGTAGGGGCGGAAATGGCCCCAATGATGATAGCCATAATATCCACCGCGAAAGCCACCATAGTTGTAGGACCGGATATCGGTGCGGGGATCGCCAATGCCGTAATCGACACGAACGACCAGGTCAGGTGTTGCGCCCTGTGCCACAGGCCGATAGCCGATCATCCGAAGCTGTTCGGCGACAAAGCCAGAATATTGCGCAAACTCCAGACTGCCGCGTTTCGCCTCATCCTTGGCGACGACGACAAAGGTCTCACCGCTGGGCTGCTGCAGGCGGTGCCAGCTGGATACGTCAGACCGGAATTTACCGGCACAGCCGGTGACGACCAGTGCGGTCGCGATGACGATAAGAAACTTTGCGTGGTTGGTCATGGCCTTGTCCTTGTTAAAATTCCTCGCGCTTACCCCACTAAGATGCATATACATCTTAACAGGTAGGAAGCCGGTCTCACGCGCGCAAGAACCCTACAATATCATGGACCTCGCGCAAAATGGGCTCACTCAACGCGCGGGCGCGCTCGGCCCCCTGACTCAGGATTTTGTCGATGCCGCTGGCATCATCCGTCAACCGCGCCACCTCGTCGCCAATCGGCACCAACACACCGACGGCCAGCTCTGTCAGATCAGCCTTAAACGTGGAAAACTGTTCCCCTTCATGGCGGCCCAGGACCTGCTCAGCGGTCTGGCCGGACAACGCGGCAAAGATGCTCACCAGATTCCGCGCCTCCGGCCGTTCGCTTAGTCCCTCGACGGCACCGGGCAACGGATCGGGATCGGTGCGCGCTTTTCGGATCTTTTTGGCGATCTCGTCTACTGAATCTGTCAGATCGATCCGCGAGGCGGCCGATGGGTCGGACTTGCCCATTTTCTTGGTTCCGTCCTTCAATGACATCACGCGGGTGGCAGCCCCCATGATCAACGGCTCAGGCAGCGGGAAAAATTCAGACCCGAAGTCGGTATTGAACTTCTGTGCGATATCACGCGTCAGCTCCAGATGCTGCTTCTGGTCCTCACCGACCGGTACATGGGTCGCCTTGTAGAGCAGGATGTCTGCGGCCATCAGGTTCGGATAGACATAGAGCCCAGCGCTGGCCTTTTCGCGATTCTTGCCCGCCTTGTCCTTGAACTGGGTCATTCGATTGAGCCAGCCGATCCGTGCCACACAGTTGAAAATCCAGGCCAGTTCGGCATGGGCCGGCACCTGGCTCTGGACAAACAAAAGCGCCTTGTCCGGATCGATTCCCGCAGCGATGTATGTCGCCGCCACCTTGCGCGTGCTGTCTCGCAGGGCCGCTGGGTCCTGAAACTGGGTGATCGCGTGCATATCGACGACAGAGAAGATGCAGTCATATTGATCCTGCAGCGCGATCCAGTTTTTGATCGCGCCCAGATAATTGCCCAAATGCAAATCACCGGTCGGCTGCACGCCTGAAAAAACTGTCCCGCTCACGATCCGTTCCTAAATCACTGCTGTCGCGCGCGGGTTATCGCGTGATCGGCCCTGAAAGGTCAACTCTGCTTCAGTTCTGCTGACCGCGGATCAGGCCGCGCAGTTCACGCACACGCAGCGTACCCGTCAGCTGGGCCATGACCGCGAAACTCAATGCGCCGCTACCGACCAGCATCAAAGCGGAACCGATGCGGTCGAGTTCTGCCGTACCGGACCATGCGGGCATCTGCGCCGCCACCCACCAGACCAGCGCGCCCATCACCGCTGTGGAGACAACTAAGCGGGGCAGCCTACTGCGCAAACGCTGATCCAGTTGGAAGTGGCCGCGGCGGATGAGGCCCCCCGTCAGCATCGCCACGTTAAGCCAGGCTGCTATCGAGGTCGCCATCGCCAGCCCGACATGCAGGAATGGCCCCATCAGAATCAAGTTGAGCGCTGTGTTCACGACAAGGGCAATGAGTGAGAATTTGACCGGCGTTCTGGTGTCCTGCCGGGCGAAATAGGCCGGCCCCAGGACTTTGAGCAACACATAGGCCGGCAGGCCCGTTGCATAGGCGGCCAGGGCCGCCGCCGTTGCTGCGCTATCGGCGGCGTCGAAGGCGCCACGCTCGAACAGGGTCGCCACCAGCGGGCCCGGCACCAGAACCAGCGCGACCGCGGCTGGCAGGGTCAGGAAGAGCGAAATCTCGATGGCCCTGTTCAGGCTGGATAGGGCATCTGCATCATTGCCTGCGGTGATTTGCCGCGACAGCAACGGCAATAACGCCGTGCCAACCGCGACACCGACGACACCGATGGGCAATTGATTGAGCCGGTCCGCATAGAACAGGAACGACATCGACCCTTCTGGCAGGAACGAGGCGATCACGACGTCGATCAGCAGGTTGAGCTGTACTGCACCAGCGCCAATGGCGATCGGCGCCATCAGGATCAGCAATCGCTTAACCCCTGGGGTCAGCCGAGGGCGCCGTAACCTCAGCCGGAAGCCGGACCGGTGCAACGCGACAACCAACCAGAGAAACTGCAACAGACCACCCAACGTGACGCCGATGGCCAATGCATGGCCGCCTGTCAGTAGAACCGGTTCGAGGGCAAACAGCGATCCGATCAGCGTCAGATTGAGGATGATTGGTGTCGAGGCGACAGCAGCAAAACGCTCCAGCGAATTCAGCACCCCGCCCAGCAACGAAACCAAACTGATGAATAAAAGATAGGGAAAGGTGATCCGCGTCAGCGTGACGGCCAGGTCGAATTTTGGCGGGTCATCGACAAAGCCGTTGGCCAAAACATAGAGAAACCAGGGCATGATGGCCTGCATCAGCGCGACGAAGGCGAGCAGGGTCACCAGCAGGACGGCCAAACTGTCTTCCGCAAAACGCCGGGCTTCTTCGCGCCCGTTCTCCAGTGCGAGTTTTTCGGTGAACAGGGGCACAAAGGCGGCGTTAAAGGCCCCTTCTGCAAATAGCCGCCGAAAGAAGTTTGGCAGCTTGAACGCAACAACGAAGCAGTCGGCGACCATGCCCGCGCCAACCACGGCGGTCATCGCCACATCGCGGACAAAGCCAGTGATACGGCTGATCGAGGTCAGCCCGCCAATGGTGGCAATGGAACGCCAAAGTGCCATTCCGGGACCGCTCCCTAGCCCAGGCTACTCAGCGGCAACAACGTCTTCGTCAACCCTTTGGCCGGCGTCACTTTGTGGGTCGTCCGGCGATTCCCCGTCACGTAGCGCCTGTATCAGCCGCTCTTCGATGGTCTTCAGCCGGCTCTCATGGGTGATTTTGTGACCGAACAGATCGCGGACATAAAAAGTATCTACAGCCCGTTCGCCATAGGTTGCGATATGCGCGCTGGAGATCGTCAGCTTCAGGTCAAATAGTGCCCTGGTGAGATTATGGATCAGGCCAGGCCGGTCACGGCCATTCACCTCGATCACGGTATGAGTGTGGCTGATGCCATTATCGATAAAGACCGCCGGCGCCACCTTGAACACCTTGCGGGTCCGGCTGGGAATGCTTGGTGGCTTGGCGAATTCCTCGCGCGGAATCACATCGCCGGCGAGCGTCTTGCGGATTACCTCTTCCATCCGCTTCAAGCGCTTTGGGCTGGCAATCGCTGCATCGTCGTGGTCCTGCACCGTAAAGTGATCCAGCGCCATGCCGTCCTTGGTGGTGAAGATCTTGGCATCTAGAATAGTCGCGCCAATCAGGCCGAGGGCACCCGCAACACGGGCAAACAATCCCGGATGATCTTGTGTATAGAGTGTGAGCTCGGTCGCCGCCTGGAAGCTGTCCGGCCGAACCGAAATCTTGAAACGCTCGCCCTCCTCATCTGCCTCGCGGATCAACGTGGCATCGGCGATATGCTGGTCAAGCGTCATACCGACCCAATAGGGGCCATAGTGACGTTTGGCATAGGCCGCGAATTCCTCCGGCGTCCAGTCTTCAAGCGCGTCGGCAAGCTGTTGGCGCGCGGCTTCAGCGCGGTAAGAGGCGCCCTGTTCGGCCGCGCCACCGGTAAGATAGTCTTCCGCTGCATTGTAAAGATCGCGCAGCAACTGGCCCTTCCAGCCATTCCAGACCCCTGGCCCCACGGCCCGGATATCAGCAACGGTGAGGCACAATAGGAGCCGCAGACGTTCTACGCTTTGCACCTGATCACAGAAGTCTTTGAGTGTTTTCGGGTCCGAAACATCACGCTTGAAAGCTGTATTCGACATCGCCAGATGCCAGCGGACAAGCCAAGCCGTGGCTTCCGTTTCAGCCTCGGTAAAGCCGAGGCGCGGGCACAGTTTCTCAGCGACTTCAGCGCCCAACACCGAGTGATCCCCGCCCCGGCCCTTGGCAATGTCATGCAACAGCACGGCAACATAGAGCACCCGTCGTGACAGAACCTTGTGGATGACCTTGTCCGCCACCGGATGGTCTTCGGCATATTCTCCTGATTCGATTTTCGCCAATATGTCGATCGCCCTGATCGTGTGCTCATCCACCGTATAGTGGTGATACATATCGTGCTGCATCTGGGCGACGACGCGGCCAAAGTCGGGCACAAAACGGCCAAAAACGCCCGCCTCGTTCATCCGCCGCAGCGTTGAGGCGGGGTTGTTTTTGGATGTCAGAATATCCAGGAAGACGGCGTTGGCTTCCGGGTCGTTCTGTACGTCGCGGTCGATGCGGCTCAGATTCCGGGTGATTAAGCGTAACGCTTCGGGATGAATGTCCAATTCTCGTTGCTGGGCCACCCGGAACAACCGCAGAATTGAGACCGGATCCTGTTTCAAATCGCCGGGATCGGCAAACGCGATCCGGTCACCCTCGACCTGAAATCCTTCGACCTCGCGGCTCCGCAGACCGAATTTGGGCAACCGAATGATCGGCTTCTTCTGATGCTGCTCTTCCAGATGGGCGCAGAAGATGCGCGTCAGATCGCCAACATTCTTCGCGGTCAGGAAATAGTGCTTCATGAACCGCTCGACGCCTTGTGAGCCGGGCCGGTCGGTATAGCCAAGGCGCTCTGCCAGCTGGACCTGGACATCGAAGGTCAGCCGTTCTTCCGGACGGCCGACAATGTCGTGAAGATGACAGCGGACAGTCCACAAAAAACTTTCAGCGCGGTCAAACCGACGCTTTTCCCCAGCCGTCAGCACGCCGTTCTCGACCAGTACACTGACGCTGTCGGTCCGGTAGACATATTTGAGCAGCCAATAGAGCGTCTGCAGATCGCGCAGCCCGCCCTTGCCATCCTTCAGGTTGGGTTCGACGACATAACGGCTGTCCCCCATCCGCTTGTGCCGCTCGTCGCGTTCAAGCAGCTTAGCCTCGACAAATTCCGGGCCACTGGACGCGACAACTTCCTGATCGAAGCGTTGACGCAATTCGCCAAACAGATCGCGGTCACCCCAGATAAAACGCATTTCAATCAGCGAGGTGCGGATTGTCAGATCTTGCGTCGACAGACGGATGCAGTCGTCGATCGACCGCACTGAATATCCGACCTTGAGGCCTAGATCCCACAGGATGTAGAGCATGAACTCGACGACCTGCTCGCCCCAGGCGGTTTCCTTGTACGGGCGCAAAAATAGAAGGTCGACATCGGATTGCGGCGCCATTTCGCCACGGCCATAACCGCCGACAGCAATGATCGTCAGCCGTTCCGCACTGGTCGGATTGGTCGCCCGGTACTGATAAGCGATGGTAAAATCGAACAACAGCCTGATCAACTGATCGATCAGGAACGAACGGGCATGGGCGATCGCGCGGCCATCCTCCCCAGCCATAAGGCGATCGCGGATTTCGGACTCTCCCGCCGCCATGGTCTCACGCAGGATGGCGAGCAGGGGATCGCGCAACTGGTCGGGCGCGGTATCCTCGGCCAGCGTGTCCAGCTTTTCGATGAGCGCCAACCGGTTGATGATCGCGCGTTGATTTTCGACCCTGTGCATCCCCGTAACCTAGTCGTTTCCGGCATCAAAGGCCATATGCGCCCGGACCGGCTATCGGATCAGCCATGCTTCAACAATTGTCTCAGGCGATAGAGCGCCTCCAGCGCGTCACGCGGTGTCAGATCGTCCGGGTCGATCTCACTGAGCGCTTCTTCGACCGCTGACGGGGCGGCAGACGCCGGTGCCTCGGCAACATGGGTGGAGAATAACGGCAGATCATCCGCCAGATCTGCCGCTGTTGTGCGCTCATCACTCTCCAATCGCTCAAGAACCGTTTGCGCCCTGCTGATCACCGGGTTGGGCAGTCCAGCCAGTTTGGCAACCTGAATGCCATAGGACCGGTCCGCTGTGCCGGGCGCGACCTCATGCAGGAAAACGACCGACCCTTCCCATTCTTTGACGCGCATGGTGTAGGTGGCCAAAGCATTGAGCTTGCCTGCCAGCGCGGTCAGCTCATGATAGTGGGTGGCAAAAAGCGCCCGGCTCTTGTTTACATCATGGAGATGCTCGACCGCGGCCCAGGCGATGGAGAGTCCGTCATAGGTCGCCGTACCCCGGCCGATCTCATCCAGAATGACCAGCGATCGATCCGTTGCCTGATTGAGGATCGCCGCGGTCTCGACCATTTCGACCATGAAGGTGGACCGGCCCCGCGCCAAGTCATCACTCGCGCCTACGCGGCTGAATACCCGGTCAACAACGCCGATATGGGCTGATGATGCCGGCACATAAATCCCCGCCTGCGCCAATACGGCGATCAACGCATTCTGGCGCAAAAATGTACTCTTGCCCGCCATGTTGGGCCCGGTGACCAGCCAAAGCCGTTGGTCTTCGCCCAGATCACTGGCATTGGAAACAAAGCTGCTATTGCCGTCCACCTTAAGTGCGGCTTCCACCACCGCATGGCGGCCGCCTTCGATCTGAAAGGCGAGCGAGTGGTCGACCTTGGGACGGCACCAATTGCGGGTTGCGGCCAGATGCCCCATCGCCGCTGCAACATCCAGCGCAGCCAGCGCCCGCGCCGCCAGAGAGATCGCCGCCCAATTCGCAGTGACTTTCGCCGATAGCTCTTCAAAAATCCGAAGTTCGAGAGCAAGGGCCCGATCCGCCGCGCGGCTGATTTTGGAATCCAGTTCCGCCAGTTCGGTCGTATTGAAACGGACCGCACCGGCCATGGTCTGCCGGTGGATGTATGTCTCATTCATCGGCGGCTGCATCAGCACGTCGCCATGCGCCGCCGGCACTTCAATGTAATACCCCAACACATTGTTGTGCCGGACCTTAAGGCTGTTGATGCCCGTGTGATCGCGGTAAGACGCCTGCAATCCGGCAATCAGCTGACGGCTGTCATCACGCAGCTGGCGCTGTTCGTCCAAATCCTTGCTAAACCCCTCCGCAACGAATCCGCCGTCACGGGTGATCAGCGGCGGGTCTTCAACCAGCGCAGCAGCGAGCGTATCAATCATCACAGCATGGTCACCCAGGTCGTCCGCCGCCAGCATCACCCCCTTCGGCGGTGGTGACAGGTCCGGACCGGATGACAGGATCATCTGCTGGATGATCCCGCCTTGCGCAAGACCCTGACCGACGGCTTTCAGGTCACGCGGCCCGGCCCGGCCGACCGTCAGCCGCGACAGCGCCCGCTCTAGATCAGGGCAAGCCCTCAATGCGTCGCGCATTTGTGCCATCAAGACTTGCTGATCCAAAAACCAAGCGACCATATCAAGCCGGTCATTGATCGCATCCGGATCGGTCAGTGGCGCCGAAACATGATCTGCCAGCAGCCTGGCGCCCGCACCCGTCACCGTTTCGTCGATGGTGGCCAGCAGGCTGCCGGATCGTTCGCCGGTCTGGGAACGAACCAGCTCCAGGCTCCGTCTGGTTGCCGCATCAATCGCGACAGTCGCCTGCGCCTCAACCCGTTGCGGTGGCCGCAGCTGTGGCAGGTTGCCTTTTTGCGTGTCGTCCAGATAGCCAACCAGCGCACCGGCCGCTGCATGTTCTGCACGGGAAAAGCTGCCAAACCCGTCCAGGCTGGCGACGTTGAACTGTACTTTCAACAGGTCTTCGCCCCGGGCAGACCCGAAAAGACCGGCAGGCATTGGCGTCAGCGCCTCATGCCATTCATCAAATGCGTCGGCAAAACCGTCTGCTGCCCCCAGCGTATCCGGGACAAGCAATTCCCCTGGCTGCAGCCGCGCCAGATCGGCTTCCAGGTCTTCAATTGTAGTCGGTCCGGCAAAGAAGTCGCCTGTCGACATATCGAGCCAGGCCAACGCCAATCGCCCCTCGGCGCGGGCGAGGGCTGTTAGATAATTATGCGCCCGTGCGTCAAGCAGCACTTCTTCGGTTAGCGTCCCGGCCGTCACCAGCCGGATCACATCACGGGCCACGACGGACTTTGAGCCCCGCTTTTTGGCTTCTGCGGGATCCTCTGTCTGTTCACAGACGGCGACCCTGAACCCCTTTTTGATCAACCGTGCCAGATAGCTGTCAGCTGCATGAACCGGCACGCCGCACATGGGGATATCTTCCCCCAGATGCTTTCCGCGCTTGGTGAGCGTAATATCGAGTGCTTCTGCAGCCTTGACCGCGTCATCGAAGAACAGCTCGTAAAAATCGCCCATGCGATAGAACAACAGACAATCCGGATATTGTTCCTTGATGCCCAGAAACTGCGCCATCATCGGTGTGGGGGCGGCCGCTTTCGCTTTTGCCTTCTGGGACGCGCGTGCTACAGACATAAAATAACCCGGATTAGAACCATTTTCTTAAGAAAAGGTCGCTAAACGCGCACAAAATGTAAGATTATTACACAAACCTGTAACCACAGCGCTTCACAATCCGGATGGGAGGTGCTAAATCCAGCCCCCATCGTACTGTCCGTCCCAAGCCGGTTCAACCGACTCCCCAATCCAAAATTTGCCGAGATACCTATGGCTGACGAAAAATATTCCGAGCGCGAGGCGCTGCTGTTTCACACACAGGGTCGCCCCGGAAAAATCGAGATTATCGCGACCAAACCCATGGCGACCCAGCGCGATCTGTCACTCGCCTATTCGCCCGGCGTTGCCGCGCCCGTCCGCTCGATTCATGAAGATGAAACCCTGGCCTATGACTACACCGCCAAGGGCAATCTGGTGGCGGTGATTTCCAACGGCACCGCCATTCTGGGCCTTGGCAATCTGGGCGCGCTGGCATCGAAGCCGGTGATGGAAGGCAAGGCGGTGCTGTTCAAGCGTTTCGCTGATGTCGACTCCATCGACCTGGAAGTCGATACAGAAGAGGTCGAGGAATTCATCAACTGTGCGCGGCTTCTGGGCCCCAGCTTTGGCGGCATCAACCTGGAAGACATCAAGGCGCCGGAATGTTTCATCATCGAGCAGCGACTGCGTGAAGAAATGAATATCCCGGTGTTCCACGATGATCAGCACGGGACAGCGATTATCGCCGCTGCAGGCCTGATCAACGCGCTGCACCTGACCGGCCGTGACATCCAGGATTGCCAGAAAGTCGTCGTCAATGGCGCGGGCGCTGCGGCGATTGCCTGCGTTGAGCTGATCAAGGCCATGGGTGTCGGCAGCGACCGGGTCATCATGTGCGATTCCAAGGGCGTGATCTATCAGGGCCGCGAAGAAGGCATGAATCAGTGGAAGTCTGCCCACGCGGCGGTCACCGATGCGCGGACACTGGAAGAGGCGATGGACGGCGCCGATGTGGCCTGGGGCCTGTCGGTCGAAGGTGCATTCACAAAGAAAATGGTCGCCAGCATGGCCGACAATCCGATCATTTTTGCCATGGCCAATCCCGACCCGGAGATTTCACCCGAAGAGGTTGAAGAAGTCCGGGACGATGCGATTGTGGCGACCGGCCGGTCGGATTATCCCAACCAGGTCAATAATGTGCTCGGTTTTCCCTATATCTTCCGCGGCGCGTTAGACGTTCGCGCCACCACCATCAATGAAGATATGAAAATTGCCGCGGCGCACGCCCTTGCCGGCCTGGCGCGCGAAGACGTGCCGGACGAGGTCGCCAGCGCCTATGCCGGGCATCGGCCGACCTATGGACCCAACTACATTATTCCGGTGCCGTTCGACCCCCGGCTGATCAGTCATGTACCGCCAGCAGTCGCGCAAGCGGCGATGGATTCCGGTGTCGCGCGGCGGCCGATTATCGACATGGATGGCTATAAGGCGGAACTGGCGGCCCGGCTCAACCCCACTAGCGGCCAGCTGCAGATGATCTATGAGGATGTGCGGGCCGCGCCGAAACGCGTGGTGTTTGCCGAGGGTGAAGAGGAAAAGATCATCCGCGCCGCCATCGCCTACCGCAATGCCGGATATGGCACACCGGTGCTCGTTGGCCGCGACGAGGAGGTGCGCAAGACCATGCAGGCCATGGGGGTGGACGATCCCACCTGGCTGGAGATCCATAACGCCCGCGAAAGCGCCAACAATCAAGCCTATGCGCAGTTCCTCTACGAAAAGCTGCAGCGCAAGGGTTACCTATTCCGGGACTGCCTGCGCATGGTCAACAATGACCGCAACATCTTTGCCGCTTGTATGGTCGCCAAGGGCGATGCTGATGCCATGGTGACCGGTGTTACCCGGAATTACTTTACTGCCTATGAAGAGGTGCGGCGGGTGATCGATCCCCAGCCGGGTAGGACGGTGTTTGGCCTTTCCATGATCGTCAGCCGCGACCGCACGGTCTTCGTCGCTGACACCCAGGTGAACGAACTGCCCAGCGCTGAACAGCTGGCCGGCATCGTCCAGGGATCGGCTGAAGCTGCCCGCATGTTCGGCGAAGAGCCCCGCGTGGCGCTGCTGTCCTATGCCAATTTCGGCCACCCGGAAGGGTTCCGCAGCGACCGAATCAGAGATGCGGTGCAGATTCTGGACGGTCAGCACACCGACTTTGAATATGATGGGGAAATGGCGGCCGACGTCGCCCTCGATCCGGAATTGCAAAAACTATACCCGTTCATGCGGCTGTCCGGGCCGGCCAATGTGCTGGTGATGCCGGCGCTGCACTCGGCCAATATCAGCTCGAAACTGATTAAGGCCCTGGGCGGCGGATCGATTGTCGGCCCGCTGTTGATCGGGTTGGAACGATCGGTCCAGATCGTCCCGATGAGTGCGTCGGCTGCCGATATTGTCAGCACCGCCGCCTTGGCCTCCTTCGGATCCAGCCGCCTTTGAGCCGGGTATGGCACAGGTCTTCTTCACACAGCACCTGCGCCGCCTTGTCCCCTATGAACCCGTCGAGGTCTCAGGCGACACCATTGCGTCTGTTCTGGACGGCATTTTTGACGAGATTCCTGCCCTGAAAAGCTACGTGGTGGACGATCAGGGCGCGCTGCGAAAACATGTCTGTATCTTTGTCGATGAAGAGAGAATCGACTTCACCGGTTCTTTGACCCATCCTGTCGGGGCTGAAAGCGAAGTCTATATTATGCAGGCCTTGTCAGGAGGGATGCGATGCAGGACCGGCTTCTTATAGGAACCCGCAAGGGTCTTTTCATCATGCGCACCGACGGCGGCGGCTGGGCTGTCGACCGGACCGCCTTTCTGGGTCAGCCCGTCAGCGCAACGCTGTACGACACGCGATCCGGCTATCTCTATGCGGCGCTCGACCTGGGCCACTTTGGCGCCAAGCTGCATCGGTCGGATGATCAAGGTGAAACATGGACCGAGCTCAACCCGCCAGCCTATGCGCCATCAGATGAAGACGGGGCACCTTCGGTCAAGCTGCTTTGGGTTCTTGAAGCCGGGGGGCCCGGGCAAGACGGCAGATTATGGGCTGGCACGATTCCCGGCGGGCTTTTCCGGTCCGACGATCACGGCGAAAGCTGGGCCCTCAATGAACCGCTCTGGAACGAGCCCGACCGGCAGAAATGGGTCGGCGGCGGCTTTGACGAACCCGGTATTCATTCCATCATCGTCGACGCGCGCAACCCGGAGCGACTCATAGCGGGTGTCTCCTGTGGTGGTGTTTGGCTTTCAGAAGACGATGGCGATAGCTGGGTCCTTCGCGCTGACGGGCTGCGCAGTGACTATACGCCGCCGGGCATCGCCGAAGAGGGCGCAATGCAGGACCCGCATCGCCTGATCCAATGCAAAGGCGCGCCCGAAAACTATTGGATCCAGCACCATAACGGCATCTTCAAGTCCACCGACGACCTGAAGAGCTGGCAGGAAATTCATGAGATGGGTCCGTCGACATTCGGCTTCGCACTCGCCGTACACCCAAACAACCCGCAAACCGCCTGGTTCGTGCCGGCAATCAAGGATGAATATCGCTATCCGGTCGACGGGCGATTTGTCGTCACCCGCACCACCGATGGTGGCCAATCAGCGGATGTGTTGATCAACGGGCTGCCAGACGCCGATGCCTATGACTTGGTTTATCGCCATGCGCTAGATATCGACGAAACCGGCAACCGGCTGGCCATGGGCTCGACATCTGGCGGGCTTTGGGTCAGCGAAAATGCCGGTGACAGCTGGACACTACTGGCCGAACGCCTGCCGCCGGTGAACACAGTAGCTTTCGCCGAATTTATCTAGCTAAGCCGGGCGTTCGCGGCGCGCCAGATGCGCGAAATATTTGTCCGGCACCCGGGCGATGGACTGAATCACAAACACATCCGTTGTGCCGAACTGTTCGTCGATGACCGCGCCATCGCCAATATAGGCGCCAACCCTCAAATAGCCTTTGATCAGCGGCGGTAGCGCCTTGACCACATCGCGCTCGCGAACCTGATCGGCGGGCATGATATTCATCTCTATGTGGCGAGACGGGACCGCATAAACGCACAGATCATCGGGCGCACGGAAGTTGTGGTAGAGGTACGACAATGCCTCGGCATGCTGCTGCAAGTCGATCCCGGGCAGGCTGGCGCAGCCAAACAGATAAGACACCTTGTGCGCATATACATGTTCAGCAATGCCCTTCCAGAGCAGCTGGATCGTCGCATTGGAGCGGTATTCAGCCCGCACACAAGACCGCCCAAGCTCGAGAAACTGGCCGTGACGACGATACGTATTCTCATCGCGGCCGACAAATAGCGGACTAAGGTCATATTCAGAGGCGGAATAAAATCCGTCATTCTGCAGCGCGACTTCCTCGCGCAGCAGACGATAGGTGCCGACAACGGCTTCATCAGCCGGCAGCGAGTGGTCGATCACGAGTAAATGGTCGCAAATCGGGTCGAATTCGTCGAAATCCCGCCGTTCTGCAGCCATAACGTCGGTCGGCGTCGCACCCAGTTCTTCGTAAAAGACCCGGTAACGTAGCCGCTCAGCAGCGCGAATTTCTTGATCATCAGCAGCAAGCCTGACCTCCATAGAGGCGGGCCGCGTGGCTAGAACAGAGATAACAAAACCTCCCCCGTGATGTTCACTAGCCGAGTTTGCGCACCCTAACACAGTGCGCGGCGATGTGGATGACAAAATGGTGACGCAGAATCAGGGTTCAACCACTTCCTTTGAGAACCTTTTTGTAACCCACCACAGCAGCAGAAGCCCGGGCACGGCGGCCAGCACTGTCAGGCCAAAGAAAATCGGCCAGCTGACTGCTTCTGCCAGAAATCCGGCGGGGGCGGAGAACAGGGTTCGCCCGACATTCATCAGCGACGTCAGCAGCGCATACTGTGTCGCGGTATAGGCCACATTGCAGAGGCTTGCCATATAGGCCATGAAAGCGGTCGCCCCCATGCCCCCGGCGAAGTTCTCGACCGCGACGGTTACCCCCAGCATCCAGGGGTCTGGCCCGGCCCAGGCGAGCAATACAAACATGAAGTTCGAGACCAGCTGTGCGATGCCGCCAATCCAGAGCGATTTAATGATCCCCAGCCGGTATACCAGTACACCCGCGAGCACCGCCCCCAGAATGGTGGAGGTAATCCCGACGGGTTTCGAGATCAGGCCGACCTGTTCCAGCGAGAAGCCCAGTTCGAGATAAAACGGCCCCGTCATCATCGAGGCCAGCGTGTCGCCGAACTTATAGAACAGCACGAAGGCCAGAATGGGGGCCCACCCCCCTTTCTTCATGAACTCCAGGAAAGGGGCGACGGCAGAGACATAAAGCCAGACGGAAACGTCACCGATGGGGCCACGAAGGCCGGGCCGCTTGCCAATGAACGCAGCCGCTTGCGCACGCCTTTCAATGGCATCTTCTGAATCCTGCTGTTCCGGTTCGGGGCTGATCAGCACCGCGGCGACACCGACCAGCATCAAGAGCGCCATGGCCAGATAGGCAGCCTCCCAATTGCCGACAGCCTCGGGCCCGGTCGCGCCCAGTCCGGCAATGATCAGCGCCCCACCGCCGGACACCAGCATCGCGATCCGGTAGCCGATCTGATAGGCGCCTGCGCCCGCGCCTTGCTGGTCCAGGTCCAGCAGCTCAACCCGGTGCGCGTCAATGACGATATCCTGGCTGGCCGAGAAAAACGCGATGGCCAGTGCCCCCATCGCAACAGGCAACAGATTACCCGGCGAAGGCGCTGAAAAGCCGACGGCAGCGATCGAGATCATCAGGCCAATTTGTGTGGCCAGCATCCAGCCACGCCGCCGCCCGAACAGGCGCGTCAAAATCGGAAAAGGCAGCCGGTCGATAAACGGCGCCCAGACAAATTTGAACGCATAAGGCACGGTCAGCAGCGCAAACAGGCCGATTTCGCCCTTGGCGGTGCCGACCTGAGTCAACCAATAGGTCAGCGTTCCAAAGGAAAGCGCCAGCGGCAGGCCCGACGAGAAACCGAACAGGAAGAACAGGGCGACTCGCCGTTCGGCATAGACCGCTGCCGCGCCGAGGCGATCGACCCATTGGGGCGGCAGGACATAGGCGGCGGACGTGCTCATCGGAGAAGACATTAAGCACTCACCCGCGACATTTCCATCGGTGCTTGGCTGATGAGGGGGGCGACGATAGGAACCGCAACCTGAGAATTTCTATTTTACTTCAAACTGTTAAATAAATCCGAACAATTCTTAACGTGCATGGCCGGCCGGTTTTTTGTACTCTGCAGCCCGTCAAGTCGACGAAACGGCAAACCGTCCGGAAGGACGGGACGCAAAGCCACCGGCCCCAATCCGGATCAACCGGATGGGTAGCGGGGCTACCGAAAGGACTTAGGATGGCGACGGCCAACGCCAGACGGATGGGTAATTCCGGCCCCGAAAGCAACCGGGGTTCAGCCCAATTTCCTCTCGATCATGCCAATGCGGTTTCTGCCTTTCGCGCTTTGACGGGCTTAGGTCAGCAGCGGGTGTTGCTGATCTGATTAAAGGACGCTGACCAGATCGGAGCAGGAAAATGAGGCTTGGGGAATTTCTCGTCGCACGCAATGTCGTGACAGAAGACAATGTGTTCGACGCCTTGAAACTTCAGCGCGAACACGGCGGACAGCTTGGTGAACACCTGGTCAATATGGGTGTGATCACCAGTGAAGAACTTGCCGACGCGCTGGCCTATTTCCCCGAACCGCCACGGTCTATCGATGATACCGGCCTAAACCCGACACAGTTGCTGGGCCATACGCTGAAGCTGATTCATACATTGGGCCTGGAGACCGCCAGCGAGCTGGAGCGCGCCATCGCGCTGCCCGGTCAAGTCTGTGCTGAACTGGTTGAGGCCATCCGTGAACGCGAGCTGGTTCAGATGATGGGGTCAGCGGCGCTGACCGGCCAATCAAGCAGCAACGAAATCCGCTATGGGTTGACCGCACGGGGGCGCGACTGGGCGATGGAGGCGCTGGAGAGCAACCAATATATCGGCCCGGCCCCGGTGCCGTTCGACAAATGGATCGAACAGATCAAAAAACAGTCGATCCTGACCGATCCGATCAACCCGCGCAGCCTGGCAGAATCGCTTTCTCATCTCGTGCTGCCGGACGGCTTTATCGACGAGCTGGGGCCGGCGGTGAATTCCGGTCGGTCGGCACTGATTTACGGCCCCCCGGGCAATGGTAAGACCACCATTGCTGAAGGCGTTGCCGAGGCGTTCAAGAGCCTGGTCTTTATTCCCCATGCGGTCGAAGTCGATGGGCAGATCATCAAGGTCTATGACGAGGCCCTTCACCGCCGCCGCGACGAAAACCCCGAGGCCGAAACAGCCAGGACACTGGTCAAGCGGCGGACAGAAACCCTCGATGGCCGCTGGGTCCCCTGTTATCGGCCAGTGGTTGTCGCGGGCGGTGAGTTAACGCTCGACATGCTGAACTTCGTCTATAACGAAACCGCAAAGTTCTATGAAGCGCCACTGCATGTTAAAGCGATCAACGGCGTCTTCCTGATCGATGACTTTGGCCGTCAACAGGTGGAACCGTCGGACCTTTTGAACCGCTGGATTATTCCGCTTGAAAAGCGCGTCGATTATCTGGCGCTGGTCACCGGGCAAACCATTCAGGTGCCGTTCGACGAATTACTGATCTTCTCAACCAACCTGGTTCCTGACGACCTGATGGACGACGCCTTCCTGCGCCGGATTCCCTACAAGATCGAAATCGGCACCCCGTCGCGTGAGATGTATGAGGCAATTTTCCGGGCCGTCTGCCGCGGCAAAAAGGTCGATCTGCCGGAAGATCTGATCCCGTTCATTTACGACGTCTATTACGACCACAACGGCAAACTGCCGTCGAATTACCAGCCAGGCTTCATCATCGACCGGGTGATCGACATCTGCCGCTATCACGGCGTCGAGACCGAGCTGCGCCGCGACTTCGTGCTCTATGCGCTGGGCAATCTGAGCTCGGATGCCGATGATGCAAGACGGCTCGCGGCACTCTCAAATGAATATCGGGATCAGCACCCTTTGCCAACCAACCCGCCCGCGCCCGAAGCATCAGCGCCCGAGACACCGGTCTCCGAAACAGGGGCCAATGGCGCCGCCGTCAATGGCTCACCGCTGGAGCGTGAGCCGGCGGTAGGAGAGGGCTTCAGCGATGGCGCTGCGCCCCACGGTTTCGAGCCCCGCGAGGTCGCTTAAAGTCCGCGCCACCCGCAGCACCCGATGATAGCCCCGCGCCGAGAGGCGCAGCTGTTCGGCCGCGTCTTTAAGCAGATCACGCCCGGCATCATCCGGCGCCGCAACCTGTTCCAGCAGTTCACCATCGGCCTGCGCGTTGCAGCGGACCGAGGGGTCGCGTGCCTGATAGCGTTCGGTCTGGACCGTCCGCGCCTGGGCGACACGCGCAGCGACGTCGGCTGAGCCTTCCGCGGCAGGCGGCAGGGAAAGGTCTGCCGCGGACACTGCCGGCACCTCCACCTGTAGATCGATCCGGTCATAGAGCGGGCCAGAAATCTTGCCCTGATAGTCGATGGCGCATTTGGGCGCCCGGTTGCAGGCCAGTTGCGGATCACCCAGATAACCGCACCGGCAGGGGTTCATGGCCGCGACCAGCTGGACGCGCGCGGGATAATCCACATGCGCATTGGCGCGCGCAACCATCACCCGGCCTGCCTCCAGCGGCTGGCGCAAGCTATCCAGCACCTGTCGGGAGAATTCCGGCAACTCATCCAGGAACAGCACGCCGTTGTGAGCGAGCGAGACCTCTCCGGGCCGCACTTTGAGCCCGCCGCCAACCAGCGCGGCCATGGAGGCCGAATGGTGCGGTGACCGATAGGGCCGGCGCTTGGAAATTCGCCCGCCCTCCAACTGCCCGGCGATGGAGGCAATCATCGAGACTTCAAGCGCCTCTGCGGGTGTGAGCGGTGGCAGCAGCCCAGGCAAACGGGCGGCCAGCATGCTTTTGCCCGCGCCGGGCGGGCCCACCATCAACAGATTATGGCCACCGGCAGCAGCAACCTCGATGGCGCGCTTGGCGGCCTCTTGGCCCTTGATATCCTTCAGGTCGGGCAGCGCGCCCGATTCATCGGCCATGGCCGGCTCCGGAGGGGAAAGCACCTGCGTGCCCTTCAAATGATTGACCAGTGAAATCAGATTGGGCGCGGCCACGACCTCAACCGATCCGGCCCACGCCGCCTCTGGCCCGCAGGCCGCCGGGCAGATCAGGCCCAGCCCGTCTTCACCCGCCTTGAGCGCCGCCAACAGCACGCCGTTCACCGCGGTGATCGACCCATCGAGCCCCATTTCGCCGACCACGCAATAGCCGTCGGTGACATCGGTGGGCAAAACCTCCATCGCGCCCAGCATGCCCAGCGCAATCGGCAGGTCGAAATGGCTGCCTTCTTTGGGCAGGTCCGCCGGCGCCAGATTAACCGTGATCCGTTTGGGCGGCAGCGACAGACCAACAGCGTTCAATGCACCACGCACCCGTTCGCGCGATTCTGCCACCGCCTTGTCCGGCAAGCCAACAATGGTAAAGGCAGGCATGCCGCCCGCCACCTGGACCTGCACCTCCACCGGCCGCGCGTCGATGCCGATAAACGCCACAGTGCGGACATGCGCGGTCATGCGGGATCCTCATTCGCCGGCTGCAGCCATTCGGCAACAGTGGCCAGTACCTTGGGGTTACGGCATATCGTAACGTGCGGACCTTCCACCTCGACCGTGGTGCTGGCCGGATCGCATCCCTGGCAGCTTTGCCAGGCCAGCAAACCATCATCGCGTGTGAACAAATGGAGCGCGGGCATTGCGAGCGGGTCTCCATACCGCTCGGTATCAATGTCCGTACTATAAAAAGGCTTAAGCACGCCAACGAGATATTCGGCGTAGCTGGCTGTGGGAAAGTGCGTCGGACTGACAATACTCACCAACCGCTTAACATGATCCGGCCGGTCATGGGCCAGATCGCGCGCCAGAATACCACCCATGCTGACCCCGATCACACTGACAGGGCCACCCTCGGCGTCGCACAATTGATCCAGCCGGTCACGGATGCCTGTTCTGATCCGTTCGGTTGGGCCCCAGTTCAAGCCTTGCCCCCAGCCCTGCGGCCGGTAGCCGCAGCGCGCCAGATGAGCCCGCAAATTGCCGGTAAACGCATCCCACGTCATCAGGCCCGGCAGCACCATCACCCGGTGGCCTTGGCCATCGATGCTCGCGCCATCCGGTGCTTCCGGGTTATAGAACAGGAAGGATGCGAATTCGTGCGGAAGCCGGAAGAGCGAAGGCCGTGCCAACTGGCCCGATCGATCAAAGACCCCTTCAAATCCCGTCATACCCTAACCAATCGCCCGCTCCGCAATGGCCCCCATCCTAATCGGGCAAGTGGGAGTGGGCCAAGAGGCGCTGTTCGTTCTTCGCTAAAAGAACCGGGCGAGCCGGAGTTGCACAAAATCATCCTTGCGGAACGGGAAGGTGGGGTCCGTCGGGGACACATCGATGGAAAAGCGCGCGTCGATGGTAATGCGCCAGCGGTCACCCAGGCGGCGGCTCGCTTCAACGAACACGTTCTTGGTGCCGGTATCCATGTCAAAGATCACACCGCCGAGCACGCGGGTGGTCTGCTCGTCATTGCCTTCCCAGCGCAGACCGATGAACAGATCGCTTTCGAACGGCGTGGGCGCCATGACGCCACGGCTGTCCCACAAATATTCGACCAGAACGCCAATATCGGCATCGGAATCGAACACCTGGTAAAAAGTGTATTCAAGGCCCGCGGCAAACGACCAGGACCGGTCCTGATTGCGGCCATTGACGGTGATGCCTTCGAATTTCAGCAGCCAGGCGTCTATGGTGGCCTGGATGTCGACGCCGACCTGACTGATCTTGTCATAGAAGGGGATCAGTACCGGCTCACCGGCCTCGCCCAGACCGGGCAGCAGCATCGGGTCACGGCTGATGCCATCGAAATAGCTGACGCCCAGATCGATCACGCTGAAAGTGTGGGCATAGCGCAGCGCAAAATCCGCATGCCAGTTGTTGGACCCGGTGGCGTTGAAGTCCTGTTTGGTATCGACAAAGAGCGGCGACCGGGGACGCCCATCGCGCCCGGTAAAAGTGCGCTCGCGGAAATAGGGCATGAGGATCGCAGTAAACGTCCCGATCTCAGTCCAATAGGATAACGACACCAGGGGCTGGCCCAGCTTGTCTTCACCATCCACATCTTCGACCCCGTCATCCTGATTGACGATGTCGACCAGATGAACCGATTCCGTTACGCCCCAGAACACCTTGTCGAAGCCGACCCGGACCTCCAGGTCATCGAACACGCCGATCCATTTCAGTTGGCGCACATCGAAATGGGTGCGCCGGCCATCGTTCTGATCGATACGGAAATAGGGATTGATGGTGACGCTATGATCGCGCCCAAAGAACATTTCGACAATCGGATCGATCGACAGGGAGGTATTGATATCCGGCGTGTCCGGCGCCAGCCCATCATTGGGAAAGGCCCGAAATTCGGCCTCAATATTGCCTTCAAGGTCCCACTCGAACTCGGCATGGGCGGGCGCAATGTATAAGAGCCCCGTCATTGCGAGGCCCAAACACGCGGCTATCGATAACCGCATCAACAAAGCCGTTCGGCCTGAGGAGTGTTGAGCATAGCGAGACACGTCTCGAAGGCTTCCTGCGAATGGCTTTGTTGATGGAAACGCCCGTTCTCAGGGACCCTTCGAGACGCTTGGTCATGACCAAGCTCCTCAGGGCGAACGGGCTGAATGATCACCGGCTAACCGAGCTATCGGCTTCTACCGCGCGCGCTTCAACGCGTTCTGGTTAAAGTCGCCCTCGTCGAGGCCAACCTGAAACGCGTACTCTTCCCACAACAGGTCGGTCGACTTGCCGGTCAGGTGATTTTCCATGCGCAGCTTGTGCGCCCGCCAATAGTGATCGAGATATTGCCGGTAGTCGGAAAAGGTGAGGGTCTTCAGCTTGTCGCAACGGCGATTGTAGAACTCGGTCATATGGCCCCGGTGCTGGCGGTCGGACCAGGAAACCTGTTTCACATAGCCGGAATTTTCATAAAGCGGGTAACGCTCCACCACATCACAGGTTTCTTCTTCCGCGCCAGGGCAGGCTTCCTCACGCAGGAAGCGGTATGAGTATTTGCCGAACTCCTGGCTGGAGAAATCCTCGAACGCGAATTCGGAGCCCATGAACGGGCCGGACTTGTTCTTCGATGAAATCCGCTTCACCCGTTTCAGCGCGGGCAGGAACATCCACTGGTCATCGGCTTCCAAGATCTTGGCGAAGGTCAACATTGAGGTACCGGCAACATCGCGCGGCCGGTCAAACACGATCAAGGACTTGTCACCCATCTCCAGCGAGGGGTTTTCTAGGGTCATCTGGCGCAGTTCGCGCTCTGAGGTTTCGCCGTGGCGATTGTGGAGAATCATCCGCATTTCGGCTTCGGAGTCGCCGAAACCGGCATCATATTCTTCGTTGGCGAGGGCAATCGCACGGCCCTTTTCGACGGCCTCTGCCAATGTCGAGGCATCGACAGTCTCGCCGCATTGTTCCATGGCTTTCGTGGCTATCGTGACACCTTCGGCCGTATCAACACTTTGGGCAGCAGCCTGGGCGCTGAACAGCAGCGCGGCGGCAACGCAACCTGTTCTAAGCAGGCTGCTGGGCAACATCTCGAGGCGTGTCATTTGAACGCTTCTCCTTCTTTCCATCGACAAGAAGTAACAGCGCGGGCAGGAAGAGGAAATCCGTAATCAACGCTGTGGCAATAATCAAAGCGACCAGCACGCCCATCAGCGCGTTGATCAGGAAGTCTGACAGGGCCAGCGCGCTGAACCCGGCGATCAGCACGAAAGCCGTGACCCAGAGCGCATTCCCGACTGTCGACATGGCGTAGCGCACACCTTCTTCAGCCGACAAGCCCTGCTCGCGCCTGGCCCGCAGATACTTGCTTAAGAAATGGACCGTAAAATCGACAATCAAGCCCAAAGCTGTCGCTGTCACAAAGGCAGCATACATGCCGGCCTCGCCATAGATGATGGCCCAGATGCCGAAAACGATGACGGGCGGGATCATATTGGGCAACAGGCTGAGCGCCCCCATTTTGAAGCTGCGCAGTGCAACCAACAGGGTAAGAGAGATCAGCACGAAGGCAACCGCCGTCCCGTTTGCCATGGTCAACACATTGCGCTCTGTCAGATAAGCAAAGATCATCGTCACGCCCGCGGGTTCGGAATGCATGGCCGGCGGCATGTTTTCTTTCAGGAACGCCGACCCGTCTGCGGCAAATTGGCGCATATATTTGCTCGCCACGTCGCCCAGCGTGACGGTCACCCGGGTCGAGGACTTGTCGACATTGATCTGGTTGTTGAGATCCTGCCCTTCCGGCAGTGACATCTCGTAGAGCAACAGATATTGCGAGGCGAGTTCCCGGTCTTCGGGCAATTTGTAATAGGCCGGATCGTCCCCATGCATGCTTCTATTGATGCGCTTCATAACATAGGTGAAGGCGTTGACATGGGCGACACCCTGGCCTGTGTCCTCATAGGGCGGGTAGGCCTTGATCCAGTCGACAAACGTATCGAGCCGTTTGAGATATTCAGGGTCTGCAATGCCGCCCGGCTCACCCGCCCCGATGGAGAACTCGACAATGTAAATGCCGGTGAGGTTTTCCAGCGAGAAGTCGGATGCGTTGCGGAAATCCATATTCTCGGAGAAGAACTCGACGAATTTATCATTCACCTCAAGACGGGGGATCATGACCGCCAGCGCAGCGACAACAAGCACCGTGCCCACCACAATCGGGCGTTTGCGCGGAATAACGAACTCCACCACGTTCAGCAAAAACTTGGTTCGGCCTTTGCCGTGATCCTTTGCACGGATCGGAAAAATATCGAGCAGGATCGGCAACATCACCACTGAGAGCGTGAACGCCCAGGCGGTGCCAATGGCGGCAATATTGCCGACATCGTTGATCGGTGGGGCATCTGAAAAGTTCAGGCTCAAGAACCCGATCACCGTCGTCAGACTGGTGAGAAAAACCGGTTGCATATTGAGCCGCAGGCTTTCCGAAATCGCTTCGCGCCGGCTTTTGCCGTCCGCCAATTGCGAGAACATGGTGATCATCACATGGATCGAATCCGCCACGGCAATGGTCAGAATCATCACAAATCCGGTGGTTGAGGGCGACGTGATCGGCGTGCCCGTCCATGAGATGACGCCATAGGCAAACACCGCCGACAGGATGGTCACAATCATCGCCGCAGTGGCTTCAGCCCCCCAGCGCCAGAACCAGACGACAAAGACGACGGCCACCACAGCCAGATCCGCCCATAGCGGCAGCACGCGTGACAACAGCACCGCACCACCGACGATGCCGGCAAACATCAGTGCAGCACGGAACGACCGCAAAAACCACGTCAGGGTCAGCGCCAGGAACAGCATCATCAACGGATAAAGCGTCGTCATGTCGGTCTGGGCCGATTCGATGAAGCTGTTGTTCAGCATCACCGTACCGGTCAGCTCGACCCGAAGATCGGGGAACCTGGCCTCGGTATCCGCCTTAATCTGGCGCGCATGGGCGGCGATGCCCGGCACGATGGACCCGGCCTCATCCGGCAATTGCAGCGTGACCTGAACACCGGTGGTGCGGGAGTCGCCAGCCACCATCTTGTCGCGCAGGAAGGGCTCACCCAGCGCCACATCGCGGATATAGGCCTTGGTTTCTTCGTTAAGGTCCTGAGGGTTGCCGACCAGGTCTTCGACGATCAGGTCGTCGTCCTCGGCCCGCATATGCTGATAGTCGGTGACGGAATCGACCCGAATGGCTTTTTCAATGAGCCAGGCTTCATCGGAAATGTAGCGGATCGCTTCCAGGACATTGGGTTCAAAGACCGTGCCCTCGCGGGGCTGGACGACGAAGAAGATGCTGTCAGCCTTGGTATAGGTCCGCTCGAGCGCGTCATGCGCCATCAGCTGCGGATTGTCCTCACCGAAGAAAATCCGGTAATCGCCTTTGAAGTGAGCGTGCTGCAGCCCGGCAATACCGGCAAATGTCGCGATCAGAACAGCGGGAAGAACGAGCCAGCGCCAGCGGAACAGCCATTCGGCATAGGAATTGACCCAAGTACTCATTGCCACATTCTCCAAACCTGCGCGTGCTCTTCAGCGCCGCGCGCACTAGACCATATGACAACTAAGTTGTCAAATTCCTATGCTGCCTGCTGTCCGGCGATGCGGTTTTCAATCGCGTCCCAGACCATGCCGGACAGGTTGACCCCATCGAACCGGTCGATTTCCTGAATGCCTGTCGGTGAGGTCACGTTGATTTCGGTGAGGTAATCGCCGATCACATCGATCCCGACAAAGATCAACCCCCGCTCGGCCAGCGCCGGACCAATGGCGGCGCAGATTTCCTCGTCGCGGGCACTCAGTCCCACCTTCTCGGCCCGCCCGCCGACATGCATGTTGGAGCGGGCTTCGCCTTCAGGCGGTACTCGGTTGATCGCGCCGACAGGGACCCCATCAACGAGGATGATCCGCTTATCGCCTTTGCGGACATCGGGCAGATATTGCTGCACCACAATCGGTTCACGATAGAATTCGGTGAACATCTCGAACAGCGAGCTGAAGTTTTCATCCCCCGCCTTAAGCCGGAACACGCCCGCGCCGCCATTGCCATAGAGCGGCTTCATGATGATGTCGCCATAAGTCTCACGAAAGGCCAGGATCTCTCTCTTGTTGGACGAAATCAGCGTCGGCGGCATCAGATCGGGAAAGTGCGTGACGAACAGTTTTTCCGGCGCATTACGCACATGATGCGGATCGTTCACTACCAGCGTGTCCGGGTGCACCTGCTCCAAGAGATGCGTCGTGGTGATATAGCTCATATCGAAGGGAGGATCCTGGCGCAGCAGGACCACATCCAGGTCAGCCAGATCGATTAACTCTTCGCCACCCAGACTGAAGTGATCGCCTTTGCTGCGCTTTACGGTCAACGCGTGCGCCCGCGCGACAACCCGTCCATGCGTCATCGAAAGATCGCGTGGCAGATAATAATAGAGCCTGTGCCCGCGCGACTGCGCCTCCAACGCCAGGGCAAAAGTACTATCGCCATCGATATCGATAGAATCGATGGGATCCATCTGAATGGCCACGGCTAAACTCAACTAAACTCTCCTGCTGGGGGCGCTGTCATGTCCCCAGGCGGCTCGACTATGAGCAGGCCAGCGGAACGGAACAATCGCCATAAGATCAAAACGGACGTGCATATTTGCACAATGGGGATGAGCGGCCAAAAAGGCTTCAGCCGCCCGCCGGATGCGTGCCTGTTGGTGAGACGAGACAGCCTCTTGCGCTTGTGACAAGGTCGCGCGCTTTTTGACTTCGACAAAGGCGAGAATATCGCCTTTTGCCGCGACAATATCGGCTTCACCGACCGGTGTGCGCCAATTCCGAGCCAGTATGCGATAGCCTTTCAGGCGAAGAGCCAGAACTGCCGCGTGTTCGCCCCATCGCCCGGCCCGATAGGCACGCTGACGGTCGGAGGTCGACCGGCTCACAGTTCCTCGTCCGCTTTCGACAAGGCCAAGGCCCGCTGATAGAGATCGCGGCGGCGCAGGCCCGTCAGATCAGCGACCGCCTGGGCCGCATCTTTGACGCTTGAGTGGGCCAGCGCATCGATAAGCGCCCGGTCGATATCAGCCTCGCTCATCCCCGTCGCTTCGCCCGGCCCGATCACCAGTACGGCTTCACCGCGCGGCGGCCCTGCCGCAGCATAGTGATCAGCCAACTCAGCCGCCGACCCCCGGCGGAATTCTTCGAAGCGTTTGGTGAGTTCACGGGCCACCACAACCGGGCGGTTGGCCGCAATGGAGGCAAGGTCACCCAGTGATGCCGGCAATCGCCGCGCGGATTCAAACACGATCACTGTGTCCTGGCGCGCAAGCAAATCCTGCAGACGCTTAAGGCGGGCAGCCTGTTTCTCCGGCAAAAAGCCGTGGAACGAAAAACTATCGGTCGGCAGCCCCGATCCCGACAATCCCGCCAGGACCGCCGACGGACCGGGGATGGGGACCACCCGCAAGTCCGCCTCCGCCACTGCCCGCACCAGTTTGAAGCCCGGGTCAGAAACCAAGGGCGTACCCGCATCGCTGGCCAGGGCAACAGCCTGGCCAGCTGCGATCCGCTCGATCAACGCGGTTCGCGCTGACTCACCGCTATGATCGTCATACCGGATCATCGGTGTATCGATACTGTAGCGGTCCAGCAGCCGACGGGTGACACGCGTGTCTTCACAGGCAATCACATCGCATGCGGCCAGCACATCAAGCGCCCGCAGGGTCACATCCCGCAGGTTGCCGACAGGGGTCGCCACCAGATAAAGGCCTGCGGCCAAATTGACTTGCCTGTCCGGGACTTCCATATTCAATCCTAGTCGCCCATTCCTCGAAGGCATTTGGGGTAGGGCCTGATCCGCTAGCCCGTGAGTTCCATGTCCTTCAAGCGCCGATATTGTGCCCCGCTTTGGCTTTTAGCAGCAACGGCCCTGTTATCCGGCTGTGCCTCGGTCCGCGAACCGCTGCCGCGCCCTCAAACACAGACGGCACCACCGCCGGAACGGCAGGAAGTCGCGGTGCTGGAGCCGCAGCCCTATACGCTCAATGCGCCGGCCATTGTTATCCCCACGCCGGAAAAATTCGAGCCCGGCAAAGTCCGCGTCGGATTGCTACTGCCGTTGAGCGGACCCCGGGCGGGCCTGGGCGATATCATGCTGAAGGCTGCCCAGCTGGCCCTTTTTGACGCCGGTGATGACAGTATCATCCTGTTGCCCCGCGATACGCGTGGCACGGCAGAGGGCGCCGCAGCGGCGGCCCAGTCCGCTGTCGACGACGGCGCCCGGGTAATCCTGGGACCGGTCTTTTCCACATCCATTCGCGGCGCGACACCGATTGCCCGCGAATTCGGCGTGCCGCTGATCGGATTTTCGACCGACCGCAGCGTTGCCGGAAACGGGGTTTACATTCTGGGGTTCACACCGCAGCAGCAAGTCGACCGGATTATCGGCTTTGCCGCGGCCAATGGACGCAGCCGGATTGCCGCGCTGATTCCCTATTCCGCTTATGGCGACGCGATCCTTCAGTCCTTGCGGGTGACGGCAAATCGGCGCGGTGTCAGCGTTGTTCAGGTCGAACGCTATGAGGAAGACGAACAGCTTCTCTACGATCCGGTCCGCCGCCTGGCGCGCTATGACCGGCGCCAGGCCGAGCTGGAGGCGGAAAAACAAGCGCTCGCCGGCATGGGCGACGATGATGACTTCGCCCAGGAATTGCTGACCAGTTTGTCGGCGCGGGACACTTATGGCGGTCTGGCGTTCGATTCGGTGTTCATTCCGGCTGGCGGGGCGATGCTGCGGGCGCTGGCGCCCTTGCTCTTCTATTATGATGTCGACCCCCGCCGGGTTCAGTATCTGGGAACTGGCCTTTGGGACGACCCGGGCCTGAGCCGGGAACCGGCACTGGACGGCGCCTGGTACGCAGGGCCGCCGCCCGAATCGGCCTCTTTATTCCGGTCGCATTTCCAGAATACCTATCGCGCACGGCCACCGCGTGTCGCCAGCCTGGCCTATGATTCGGTTGCGCTGGTCGCTGCCCTGTTGCGGCAGAACCCGAACGACCCCTTCGGCTTTCAGAACCTGACCAACCCGAAGGGTTTTGCCGGGATCGACGGCGTTTTCCGGCTGGGCACCAATGGCGTCGCCGAACGCGGCCTGGCCGTGATTGAGATTTCCCCGGACGGCACCGCCTTGATCGACAACGCCCCCGTCAGCTTCACCACGATTACCGTGACCCCGGCACAATCTCTGGAAAGCCTGCAGAACAATTAAGAGAGTTAAGGGTGAATGTTGTCTCATGGCTGAATCTGTGGGACACACAGCACAAGACATGTCTCGGGGAATCAATCGATGAACAAACTGCCTAATCAAGACCTCAGCGTTATGAAATGCCCGCGCACGCTGGAGGATGTTGATCTGTTTTCACCGGGTGCGCAGGAGCACTGGTATGACGCCTATCCGATCCTGCATGCCGAATCACCGGTGGTGCGCCTGCCGGGTGAAGGTCTGTTTCCCGGGAGCGACGCCTATATCCTGACCAAATATGCCGATATCGCCCGCGTGGTGAAGGACTGGGAACGTTACCCGCCGACCCTGTCGCTGTTTGTCGAGCAAGCCGCCGACGTCGATGAGAACGACCCCGGCGCGCTGGTCAATGCGATGCAGATTTCGATCCGCACCTTGCGGCCCAATCCGGAAATGTGGCGCGCGCACCGGCAGGAACTGACAGACCCCTGGGTCGGCCCCGGGGCTGTCCGCCACACCGAAATGATCACCAAGCTGGTCGACGATCTGATCGACAAATGGATCGACCGGGGTGAGGTGGAGTTCATTCACGAATTTGCCCGCCCATTGCCGCAGATGGTGATGGCCAATGTGCTCGGTTTCCCGCTGGAGGACCTTGAACAACAGGCAAAATGGGGCAACGCGCAGGTAAAGTCCTTCGTCTATGGGCGCGGCCACAACAACAAGTTGACCCAGGAAGAGATGGAAGAGCAATTCGCCATCCTGGCTGGCTTCAACGAATACGTCCTCGACAAGGTGAAGGAACGCCGCAAGAACCCCAAGGAAGACATGATCACCTTCCTGACCGACGTTACCTATAGCCCGCTCGACCGCAAGCTGACCGACATGGAAATCGTCGGCGTCGTCTACGCCATGGTGATTGGCGGGCTGGAGACCACGCAATATGCGCTGGAAGAACAGGCCCAGCTGCTCTGTGAAAATCCGGACACATGGGACGCGCTGAAAGCAGACCGCAGCAAGCTGCGCCACTTTACCGAAGAGGGCATGCGGCTCCGCTCCCCGACACAGGGCCTGTCCACCCGGCTGACCAGCCAGGACGAAGACTTCCAGGGCGTTACGGTTCCGAAAGGGTCATTGCTTCACCTTCGCTGGGCTGCCGGCAATGTCGACCCGGAAGAATGGGGCGAATGCCCGATGGAGATCGACCTGAACCGCAAGGGCGTCGCCCGGCACCTGACCTTCTCGCAAGGGCCGCGCGTGTGCCCCGGCGCCGGTATTTCGCGGCTGGAGCAGATGATCGCCTGGCAGCGGCTGTTTGAGCGGCTCGACAAGATCGAATATGGCGATGGCAATACGTTCCTGCACCAGCCCGGCATCATGCTCGGCACCTTCAACCTGCACCTGAAGTTCCAGAAAGCGGTTTAGGCGAGCAACGCTTCAATCACTGCATTGAGCACAGGAAAGCCCTGATCCGTCGCCTGAAGATATTCATTTCGGATACGGATCAATCCCTGTTCCAAAAGGGATTCTAGGGCATCTCCATCGACAATCTGGTCGAAGGACTTGCCTGATAGCGCTTCAAGCCGGGTGATCGAAACCCCTTCTGCCGTGCGCAGGCCCATCATGATCATCTCTTCGGCGCACGCGTCGGGCGGGACGGGATCGAACGTCTCACGGCCATGGCCCTGCGCTTCGACCAGCGCCAGCCAGCTTTCCGGCTTACGCCGGTCGGCAGTGGCAACAACGCCGTTTTCCAGATGCAGCCGGCCATGAGCACCGGGGCCGATGCCCGCATATTCGCCATAACGCCAATAGGTCATGTTGTGCCGGCTTTCGCCGCCAGGCCGCGCATGATTTGAAATTTCATAGGCCGGAAGGCCTGCCCCGGCGCACATCTGCTGGGTGAGTTCGTAGAGCGCCGCCCCGGTATCCTCGTCAGGAATTTGCAGGTGACCTGCGCGCCAGGCGGCATGAAAGGCTGTACCCGGCTCCATGGTCAGCTGATACATCGACAGGTGGTCACCCGCCATCTCAAGCGCCTCGGCCAGCTCGATTTCCCAGTCGGATTGTGTCTGACCGGGCCGTGCGTAAATCAGATCGAAGGAAAAACGCGGGAAATTGTCCCGGGCGATGGCGACCGCATCGCGCGCTTCATCGGCGCTATGCCCACGGCCCAAGGCCTTCAGGTCAGGATCATTGAGCGCCTGCACACCGACGGAGGCGCGATTGATTCCCGCTTTGACAAAGTCGCGAAACCGCGCGGCCTCAATGCTTGTCGGATTGGCCTCCAGCGTGATTTCAACATCGTCCGCCAAGCCCCATTGTTCACCGACCCGGTCGATGACGGCCCCCGCAGTTGCGGGGTCCATCAACGAGGGCGTTCCCCCGCCGAAAAAGATGCTGGTGACCGTGCGGCCCGGGGTGATCGCCGCGATATGGTCGACTTCCGTCAGAAGCGCCGCGCGCCAGCGGGCCTGATCCACCCTCTCGCGGACGTGGCTGTTGAAATCGCAATAGGGGCACTTCTGCAGGCAGAAGGGCCAATGGACATAGACCCCGAACTCTGGCCGTTCAGCCTTTGAAACAGGCATCGAGCAACTGCCGGAACGCATCGGCCCGGTGGCTGATCGCATGTTTGGCGTCCGGCTCCATCTCACCAAAGGTGATGTTATAGCCGTCGGCAACAAACACCGGATCGTACCCGAAGCCCCGGTCGCCGCGCGGCGGCCAGACCAGGGCGCCATGGACATAGCCTTCGAAGGTCTCCATATGACCATCCGGCCAGGCCAGCGTCAGCGCGCAGGTGAAATGGGCGCTGCGGTCGGTTTTTCCGGCCAATGCGGCCTCAACCTTTTCCATGGCCACGGCAAAGTCTTTGCCGGGCCCCGCCCAGCGCGCCGAATAGATCCCCGGATCACCGCCCAGCGCATGAATCACCAGGCCCGAATCGTCTGCCAGCGCGGGAAGGTTGGCAGCGGTGGCTGCGGCCAATGCCTTCAGTTCTGCATTGGCCTTGAACGTCGTGCCGGTTTCTTCGGGTTCATCAAGCCCCAGCTCACCGGCGGAAACAGCCTCGATCTCAAGCGGCCGCAACAGGTCACCGATCTCCCGGACCTTGCCGGGGTTATGGCTCGCGACCACCAGCCGGTCGCCCTCGAACCGGCGAGTCATCAGGCTTTTCCGATCGCCTCTTGCTGCAGCGCGACCAGTTCGCCCACGCCTTTTTTCGCCAGCGACAGCAGGGTCATGAACGCGTCTTCAGCAAAGGGTTCTTCTTCTGCGGTACCCTGAATCTCAACGATCCCATGATTGCCGGTCAGAACAAAATTGGCGTCGGCCTGGGCGTTGGAATCCTCCGGATAGTCAAGATCGAGGACCGGCACACCGTCAAAAATCCCGCAGGAAACAGCGGCCACATGATCGGTCAACGGCACCTCATCAATCAGGCCGCGTTCCACCATGTTCTGGAAACACAGATGCAGTGCGACATAGCCGCCGGTGATCGAGGCCGTGCGGGTGCCGCCATCGGCTTGAATCACATCGCAGTCGACGACGATCTGACGTTCCCCCATCTTCGACATATCGGTCACCGCGCGCAGGCTGCGCCCGATCAGCCGTTGAATCTCCTGGGTGCGGCCGGACTGCTTGCCCCGGGCAGCTTCGCGGCTGCCCCTGGTATGGGTCGCACGCGGCAGCATGCCATATTCACCGGTCACCCAACCGCCACCGGAACCGCGCAGGAACCGCGGCACGCCTTCATCCAGCGAGGCAGTGCACAACACATGGGTACCGCCAAAACGGATAAGGCACGAGCCTTCTGCATAGGGGGAGAATCCGGTTTCCAATGTCACGGTGCGGAGCTGATCCGCCGCGCGGCCTGATGGGCGCATGCTGTTTTCCTTGCTGGGTGAGTCTGGCGCGGGTTCTATCGCGCGGGTGGACCGCCGTCCAGCCCGCGTTGACGGGGTTGATGGTTCCTCCTACATAGTCGAACGATGATCGAAGATTTCAACCAGCGCACGCGGGATATTTTTCGCGGCATCGTTGAGAACTACCTCGACACCGGGGCACCGGTCGGGTCACGCACGCTTGCGCACCAGCTGGACCTGAACCTGTCACCCGCCAGCATTCGCAATGTAATGGCCGATCTGGAAGATGCCGGGCTGCTTTATGCGCCGCATACCTCGGCCGGGCGCCTGCCGACGGAGCAAGGCCTGCGTATGTTTGTCGACGGCCTGTTGGAACTGGGCAACCTGTCGCAGGATGAGCGCAGCGCCATCGAAGGCCGCTTTGCGGCGGGCGGCCGCGCCCTGGAAGGCGTGCTGAACGAGGCCTCTGCGCTGCTGTCCGGCCTGTCGCACGCAGCCGGGCTGGTCGTCGCGCCGAAATTCAACAGCCCGATTCGCCATGTGGATTTCGTCAGCCTAAGCCCCACCCAGGCTCTGGCGGTGCTGGTCACCGAAGACGGCCAGGTTGAAAACCGGATCATGGAATTACCCGCCGGCATGATGCCGTCCACCTTGACCCGCGCCAGCAATTATCTGAGCGCCCGGCTGACCGGCAAAACCCTGGAAGAAGCCAAGCTGGCGATCACCGAAGAGCTGCACCAGCATCAGGCGCAGCTTGATGAGTTGAGCGCCAAGGTGGCCGAAGAGGGGCTCGCGATCCTGTCCGGTGAGGGCGGCGACCAGATCCTTATCGTCCATGGCCAAAGCCACCTGCTGGAAGATCTGCAGGCGGCTGAAGACCTGGAACGAATCAGAAAACTGATCGAGGACCTTGAAAACAAGCGCGACTTCCTACATTTGCTGGACCTGGCCAACGAGGCCCGGGGTGTTCGTATCTTTATCGGGTCGGAAAACCAGCTGTTCAGCTTGTCCGGATCGTCGCTGATTTTGGCGCCCTATAAGAACGAACAGCGCAATGTTGTTGGGGTGGTTGGCGTCATCGGACCCACCCGCATCAACTATGCCCGGGTGGTGCCGATGGTGGATTATACGGCCCGCGTCGTGGGCAGGCTTTTAAGCTGAGGACCAACATGATCGACGAAGAAAAAAATAAGCCCGCCGAAGACAAGGCGGCAGCATCTGACCCTGAGACCCCGCCCGTAGACGGCGAGGATATCGAGACGCTTGAGCCGGAAGAAGAAATCGAGCTTGAGCTCAGCGAAACCGAGACGCTGGAAGCCCGGCTAAAGCGCGCACATAAGGAAGTCGACGAGCTGAAAGACAAGGTACTGCGTGCCTTGGCGGAGAATGAAAATATTCGCCGCCGCGGGTCACGGGAACGCGAAGATGCGTCCAAATATGCGATCAGCAACTTTGCCCGCGATCTGTTGTCGGTGGCTGACAATCTGGGCCGTGCGCTTGACGCCCTGCCGGAAAACGCCAAAGAGGACAAGAACCTGGGCAGCTTTGTCGAAGGCGTGGAACTGACGGGCCGGGAACTGGTTACCGTGTTCGAAAAGCACGGCATCAAAGAAGTGAAGCCGCATGGCGATACCTTCGACCATAATCTGCATCAGGCCATGTTTGAGGTCGAAGATGCCGACAAACCCCACGGCACCGTCACCGAGGTCATGCAAATTGGCTATACGCTGGGCAATCGCCTGCTGCGCCCCGCCATGGTGGGCGTGACCAAACGGCCCAAGCCGCCGGAAGAGCCAAAGGCTGAGGAGCCGGAGGCTGAAGAAGCTACCGACGCAGAGGCAGAAAACGAATCAAACCCCAACGCTAATTAGGCTGTCATTCCGGCGAAGGCCGGAATCCAGTCAGACGTATTCGCTGCTCCTCTGTTGGTCTGGACCCCGGCCTTCGCCGGGGTGACGGCCTAGAAGCCTCTCGGCATCCGCCCCTCAGGCGCCATCTCAAATGCTGAGAATTCAAACCCCGGCGCGACGGCGCAGCCGACCAGCGACCAATGGCCCTGTGGTTCGGCGGATTGCCAGGCACGCGGCGGCACGATCGCTTGTGGCCGTTGGCCCAGGTCAAGAGCCGTCCCCAGTAAGTGGCGCTGGGCAGGCTGACCGTCTTCAGCGATCTGCAGCAGCATGGGCGCACCACCATGGAAGTTCCAGACTTCGGTCGTATCGATGCGGTGCCAGTGCGACCGCTCACCCTCTCTCAACAGGTAGTAGATCGACGTGACCGGGCTGCGTCCTTCGGCCCCAAGTGGATCCGCGCGATGGATTTCCTTGAAATAGCCGCCTTCCGGATGCGGCTCGAGACCCAGCGCGGCAATGACCTCTTCAGCGGTCATCAGCTTGCAGGCTCTGTTGATAAGAGCACACAAATGGGATCGTTCCTCCAGGCGGGAACCCCGACGGGAACCTCAATCTCAATTTCGCCCGCTGTTTCAAATTGAAGAGTAAGCATAATTGCGTTGCCTTCTTCTACCCCTTCGGTGGTGCCAAAGAGCATGACGTGATCCCCACCAGGTTCCAGTTCAATTGTTTCTCCGGACCCAATCAGAATGTCTGCGACCTGCCGCATAATCATACTGCCGCCCTCAAGCTTATGAGTATGAAGCTCTACTTTTTCAGCTGCTGATGTCGCAACACCAATCAGCCTGTCGTCAGGACCCAGGTTGCGAATCGAAAAGTAAGCTGAAGACGGACGGTCCGGTACGGGGTTGGGACGCGCCCAGGCCGCTCCGATCAAAAGCAATGAGGGATTCCCAGAGTCATCGTGCCTGCGTGATTGGAGACAGCGCCTCGCCATGTTGACAAGTTCGGCGGGCGAGTTGACGGACCGCGAGCCAATGTCCGTTTCGATCAGAAGGTGTTGTCCCCCTGTCAGGTCCAATCCAAGATTGGACTCAGGCCCTCCGGTGGCAGAACTATTACTATCAGGGTTCGAACAGCCGGCCAGCAGCAACCCAAGGAGGAGTATCGAGACTGAGACGCGCACATTCACTGGCTGTCAGGCCCTTTGCCGATAATATGCCGACCGCTAGGACATTTAGTGCGAGGAATGAGAGGAGTGATCGGGCTGCATCTCTGGCTCACCGACGGTCACTGAAACCTCAATGTCGCCCGCCTCGCGGAACGTCAAGGTGATCGGAAATTGCGTCAATTCAGCAAGCCCCTCATCCGAGCCGAACAGCATAAGATGGTCACCACCCGGTTGAAGTTTGAGCGGGGCGCCTGGTGAAAACGCAAAGGAGTCGACCTGTATCATCTGCATCATGCCGTCTTTGTGCTCATGCGTGTGTAGCTCTGCGCGCTCGGCAATGGGCGTTGAAACCCCGATGAGTTCTTCATCGATGGGTGACGTGGCCGAAAGATAAACCGCAGCGGGGCGGCCCGGAATGGGATTAACCCGTGCCCACACGTCCATGATGGCAATGTGCTCATCAACTGACTCATCGCTACTTGGTTCGCTGACCGTCTCGGGTTCAGGTGGGTCGTCCACACCACACGCACCCAGCGCTAAAACCATCGCACCCAAAACCATCAAATTTGAAACACGCATCGTCATCACCCGCTAACCCTTAGAACACAAGCCATTCAACGGCCTGAGGAAAATTAAGCACCACCGCTTGTAGGCCGTTTCGGCGGTCACTATATAGCGTCGGTACAAAAACCAAACACAGTTTGGGTCGCAGGAAACCGGAAACCGGTTCGGTGCATGACGTGGCTGCGCCGGTTTGCCAGGAGGAAGAAGAAAATGGCTAAAGTCATCGGTATCGACCTTGGCACGACCAATTCGTGTATTTCCGTCATGGACGGCAAGGAACCCAAGGTTATTGAAAATTCAGAGGGCGCGCGCACGACGCCGTCCATGGTGGCCTTCACCGGCGATGGTGAACGGCTTGTCGGCCAGGCTGCAAAGCGCCAGGCCGTGACCAACCCGGAAAACACCCTGTTCGCGATCAAGCGGCTGATCGGCCGCACATTTGACGATCCGGCGACGCAGAAGGACATCGAGATGGTGTCTTACAGCATCGTCAAGGCGGACAATGGCGACGCCTGGGTCGAGGCGCAGGGCAAGAAATACAGCCCCAGCGAGATCAGCGCCTTCGTACTGCAGAAGCTGAAGGAAGATGCTGAAGAGTATCTGGGCGAGGAAGTCAGCCAGGCGGTGATCACCGTTCCGGCCTATTTCAACGACTCACAACGTCAGGCCACCAAGGATGCCGGCAAGATTGCCGGCCTTGAGGTGCTGCGCATCATCAACGAGCCGACAGCGGCGGCGCTCGCCTATGGCCTCGACAAGAACGACGGCAAGACCATCGCGGTCTATGACCTTGGCGGCGGCACCTTCGATATTTCCATCCTGGAGATCGGCGACGGCGTCTTCGAAGTGAAGGCAACCAACGGCGACACGTTCCTGGGCGGTGAAGACTTTGACCTTCGCCTGATGAATTATCTGGCCGATGAGTTCAATAAGGAAAACGGCATCGATCTGCGCCAGGACAAGATGGCGCTGCAACGGCTGAAAGAGGCGGCTGAGAAAGCCAAGATCGAGCTGTCGAGCGCCACGCAGACCGAAATCAACCTGCCCTTCATCACCGCCGATGCCTCGGGGCCCAAGCACCTGACCATGAAGCTGACACGGGCCAAGCTGGAAGCGCTGGTGGAAGATTTCATCGCGCGCACCGTCGGCCCCTGCAATGACGCGCTGAAAGACGCCGGCATGACGGCGGGCGAGATCGACGAGGTTGTTCTGGTCGGCGGCATGACCCGCATGCCCAAGATCCAGGAGCGGGTGAAGGAAATCTTCGGCCGCGAGCCACATAAAGGCGTGAACCCGGACGAGGTTGTCGCCATGGGTGCGGCCATCCAGGCCGGCGTGCTCAAAGGCGACGTCAAAGACGTGTTGCTGCTGGATGTGACCCCGCTGTCGCTGGGCATCGAAACGCTGGGCGGCGTGTTCACCCGTCTGATCGACCGCAATACGACGATTCCGACCAAGAAGAGCCAGATCTTCTCCACCGCCGAAGACAATCAGAACGCGGTGACGATCCGGGTGCAGCAGGGCGAGCGCGAAATGGCCGCCGACAACAAACTGCTGGGCCAGTTCGATCTGGTCGGTATTCCGCCTGCACCGCGCGGTGTGCCGCAGGTCGAGGTGACGTTCGACATTGACGCCAACGGCATTGTTAACGTGTCTGCGAAAGACAAGGGCACCGGCAAGGAGCAGCAGATCCGCATCCAGGCCTCTGGCGGTCTATCCGACGACGAGATCGACCAGATGGTCAAGGACGCTGAGGCCAACGCCGCCGATGACAAGGCCAAGCGTGAGCTGATCGAGACCCGCAATCAGGCCGAATCGGTCATTCACACGACCGAGAAGAACCTGGCTGAGTATGGCGACAAGGTGCCCGACGGCGAGCGGCAGGCGATCGAAACAGCCGTTGCCGACCTGAAAGAGGCGCTGGAGGGCGGCGACGTTGCCGACATCACCGCCAAGGTTGAGGTCGTGGCGCAGGCATCCATGAAACTGGGCGAGGCAATGTATGCCGCCCAGGCGCAGCAGGACGTGCCCGGTGAGGGCGGCCCCGAAGCGGGCGGCAACCCGGATGATGACGTGCTGGATGCCGACTTCGAAGAGGTCGACGACGACAAGCCGCGGTCGTCTTCCTAAAGTTCATATAGTGCCGAGACCGGGGGCTGCTGATGCGGCGCCCGGTCGATGCGCTGCCGGGATAAGGACTATCCATGGCGAAGGCTGATTTTTACGAAACGCTGGGGGTGGATCGGGGCGCGTCTGAGGGCGACCTCAAGAAAGCCTTCCGCAAACTGGCAATGCAGTACCATCCGGACCGCAACCCGGATGACGACGCTGCTGAGCAAAAGTTCAAGGAAATCAACGAAGCCTACGACGTTTTGAAAGACCCGGAACGGCGGGCAGCCTATGACCAGTTCGGCCACGCGGCCTTTGAAGCCGGCATGGGCGGCCCCGGCGGCGGCATGGGGGCCGGCGGCTTTAACTTCGGTGGCAGTTTCTCTGACATTTTCGACGATCTGTTCGGCGATGCATTCAGCCGGGGTCCCGGGGGCGGCCGCAACAGCGGCGTCCAGCGCGGGTCTGACCTACGCTACGACTATGATGTCAGCCTGGAGGAAGCCTATACCGGCAAGAAAGCCGAGGTGACGATCAATACCTCAGTCACCTGCGACACATGCGGCGGGTCCGGCGCCAAAGCCGGTAGCACACCGACCACTTGCGGCACCTGTAATGGCGTCGGCAAGGTCCGCTCCCAGCAGGGGTTCTTTACGGTGGAGCGCACTTGCCCAACGTGCCACGGATCGGGCCAAGTGATCAGCGATCCATGCGATGCTTGCCATGGCAGCGGTCAGGTGCAGCGGGAAAAGACCCTGTCGGTCAACATTCCCAAAGGCGTGGAAAACGGTACCCGAATCAGATTGGGGGGCGAAGGTGAGGCCGGCATGCGCGGCGGCCCGCCGGGCGACCTTTATCTGTTTCTGTCGGTGCGGCCGCACCGTCTGTTCAAACGCGACGGCAATGACCTGCATGTCGGCGTGCCGATCCCGATGACGACGGCGGCGCTGGGTGGCCAAATCGAGGTGCCCACCATCGATGGCAAACGCGCCCGCATCACCGTGCCGGAAGGCACCCAAAGCGGCCGCCAGTTCCGGCTGCGGGGGAAGGGGATGCCCCGGCTGCAACGCGGTGGCGAGGGCGACATGTTCGTCCATGTCGATGTGGAGACACCGGTCAACCTGACCTCGGAACAGAAAAAGATCTTGAAGGAATTCGACGAGGCCAGCGGCAATTCGAGCCCCGAATCGGAAAGCTTTTTCTCCAAAGCCAAAGAGTTTTGGGAAGACCTGACCGACTAGACATGATCTAGCGCTCTGAATTTTGTCATCCCCGCCCTTCGACGCCGCCTGCGGCGTCGCTCAGGACAGGCTAAAGCCGGGGATCCAGTCAATCCTTGACGTCCAGCCGGTTCTCACACAAGAACACGCGGTGGATACACCCTCTGGATTCCCGCTCCTCGCTGGGCGCAGCCTGGTCGCGGGAATGACAGTCTAGCGTAGGACAGGCGATGGCGAATACTGAACAGGCACTAGGCATCGGCATTGTGGGTGCGACCGGCCGTATGGGCCGGGCGCTGGTGCGCGCGGTCAGTGAAGCTGACGGATGCACGCTTGCGGGCGGCGTCGATGTGCCAAACCATCCCGACACGGGCGCCGATCTGGGCGTGCTCGCCGGGCTGGGTGAAATTGGCATCCTGTTGTTTGACGAGGCTGATGCCTTGTTCGGCAAAGCCGATGTTGTGATCGACTTTACCGTCCCTGCAGTTACCGAAAGATACGCCACGCTCGCGCGTGATACCGGGACCGCTTATGTGGTCGGCACCACGGGCCTGGAGGCATCCCACCAACAGGCTATCGAGGCCGCTGCATCAAAGGTGCCTGTCGTTCAGGCTGCCAACTTCTCCTTGGGCGTTAATCTGGCGTTGGCGCTGACGAAGCAAGCGGCAGCGACGTTGAACGATGACTTCGATGTGGAAGTGGTAGAGATGCACCACCGGCACAAGATCGATGCGCCATCGGGCACCGCGCTTGCGCTGGGCCAAGCGGCTGCCGACGGCCGCGGTGTCGAATTGGATGCGGTTTCAGACCGGGGCCGGGACGGCATCACAGGCGAACGAACGAAAGGCGACATCGGCTTTGCCGTACTGCGCGGCGGTAATGTCGCCGGCGACCATTCGGTGATCTTTGCCGCCGATGACGAACGCATCGAAATCACCCACAAGGCAACAGACAGAATGATCTTCGCCCGCGGCGCGGTAAAGGCCGCATTGTGGACGCGTGATCGGCAGGCTGGCCTTTATTCCATGCAGGATGTTCTGGGGTTCTAAACTGCTTCCGGTCGGTGACGCCAACCATAGAGCGCCGCGGTAAGGGCATCGCGCAGGCTTTCGCGCTCTTCATCGTTCAAAAACGCGCCGAAAGTGACATCGCGCCCACGTGAGACCAGATGCAGACGCCCATCATTATCCAGGGTGACCCGGGCCCAATAGGGCTCAAACCGCCAGGCTGTCTCACCGCCATTGGGGGCAACCCGCCGCAGTTCCAGCGCACGGCGGTCCAGCGTGAGCGTTTCGAACTGCTTGCCGGACCGAAAGTTGAGACGGAACGCCAGGAAGATCAGCGCCACATCCAACCCAAAAAAGCCGAGAACGGGCCACGCGCCATGCAGCAGAAAGAACAGGCCTGCCGCGAAACTGATGGTACCGACCCCCGCCATCAACACCACAAACCCCGTCGGAGACAAAGACCGGTGAGGGTGCAGGACGGCATCAAAATAAAGCGTATCGCGAGTCGGCATGCTGAAACTCTATGGGCATCGTGCGCCCGGGCCAAGCCCGGTGCTTGCCGGACAGCCATGCATCTATACTATCGGTCCGCCATGAAAAAAGCCGATATCCATGAGTTCTTCACCCGGCTGCGCGATGCCGATCCGGACCCGCAGACCGAGCTCAACTACGCCAGCCCCTATACGCTGCTGGTGGCTGTGGTTCTGTCGGCACAGGCGACCGATGTCGGCGTCAACCGGGCGACCGGACCGCTGTTCAAGGCCGCCGACACGCCGGAGAAGATGGTTGCCTTGGGCGTCGATAAAGTCCGCGATTACATCAAGACCATCGGGCTGTTTAACTCCAAGGCCAAGAACGTCATCGCCCTGTCAGAGATCCTGATCGAACAGCATGGCAGCGTCGTCCCGCGGGACCGCGATGCCCTGGTTGCACTACCCGGCGTGGGCCGAAAAACCGCCAATGTGGTGCTCAACGTCGCTTTCGGGGAGCCGACCATCGCGGTCGACACACATATCTTCCGGGTCAGCAACCGCACCGGGTTGGCACCGGCCAAAACCCCCGACAAGGTCGAAGAAAAACTGGTGAAGGTCGTACCGGACGAGTTCAAGCTGCACGCGCATCACTGGCTGATTTTGCACGGGCGCTATATCTGCAAAGCGCGCAAGCCCGACTGCCCGCGCTGTACGTTGGAAGACCTGTGCCGGTTCAAGAAAAAGACCGTATAGACAACACTCAGTTTAGCGGCGGCAAATCAGAAGAGACGGGCGCTGAATCATCCGGTGCAGTTTCCTCAACATCCGGGGTAACTGCCGCTGGCGTCTCCTCTACCGGCTGACCGGCAAGTACGGCCTCACAAACGTCGGGCCGGTCCGCATAACCATCCCGCATCCGGGTTTCGATATGATCTACGGCAAAGGGACGGCCCAACTTTTCCCGATAGAAAAAGACATGCACAACGCAAACATCGTTGCTGTATTGCCAGATCTCTGCGGGCATATCCCGCGTGATCAAGTCCGGCTTGCCCAACAAGGCTTCCACCTGGCCAAAGTCCAGCCCGGCCAGTGGCTGTGATGCATCTTGCGCGGCCGCCGCTGAACTCCAAAGCAACAAAGCGCTAAGCAACCACCGCATCAGCCGCCCCCTCAATCCTTTTGTAGACATGGGTCATGAAGGCCGTCGCCCAGGCCGGCGCCAACAAATTGATGATCGGGATGGTGAATACAAAGGCAATGGCACACCCGGCGATAAACAGTTTTGAACCATTGCCCCGGCGCAGCCGCTTATGGGACCCGGCGTCGACGTGCCGCGTCGCCACCAGCTCGAAATACTCCCGATTCAGCAACCAGCCATTCACCATGTAGTAGAGCGCCAGACTGAGCAGCGGAAAAAACAAAAAGATCAAATAGAGCGGCAGAAGCACCAGATTGACGACTAGAATGAGGGCACCAAGTTTCACGCCCTGGCCCACCGCGGTGCCCATACCCACTGGCTTTCCGGGCGCGTCTGCCGGGTAGTGCTTGCCTTCTACCGCGCCTGCAATGTCATCCAGAAAGATGCCCATCACCATCTGGGACAGGGCCGGAAACAGCACCAGGGCAAGCACGATGGCGGCCGCGGACCCAAGGAAATCGACCAGCTTGTCGACCCAACCCCAGCCGGTGGCCGGGATCGCGTCGACGCCCTGGAAGCCCGCCCAGATCGCGACAATCAAAATCGGCACGGTGAGCGCCAGAGTTTTCAGCGTTACGGCCCAGAAGGTTCGGGAAAACAGCTGATCAAAACTTTTTATGATGTCGTTTAGCATCGGCTCCTGACCACAAATGCGCGCCCACTATCGAGTATTTAAGAAGGCTTGGCGAGACCTCAACAGTTGCCGGTGGCTGCCGCCTGCCTATACTGCGCGCCACCACAGTCTGAAGGATTCCACCCCGATGCAAGAACTGGATGTTGTCGGAATCGGCAATGCGATTGTTGATGTTCTGAGCCACGCCGATGACGCGTTCCTGGAAACGCATGGGCTGGTCAAAGGCGCCATGACCCTGATCGATGAAGACCGGGCCCGCAGCCTTTACGGCGTGATGGGGCAAGGCGTCGAAATTTCCGGCGGATCTGCGGCCAACACCATCGCAGGCGTTGCGGCATTGGGCGGCAAGGCCGCCTTTATCGGCAAGGTCCGTGACGACCAACTTGGCGAAGTCTTTGCCCATGATTTGCGGGCCATCGGCGTCAGCTTCGTCACACCACCTGCGCTGGAAGGGCCGGCCACCGGCCGGTGCCTGATCCTGGTCACACCCGACGCTCAACGCACCATGAATACCTATCTGGGTGCCGGCACCGGCCTGACGCCCCAAGACGTCAATCCAGAGGTTATTGAGGCTGCCAAGGTGACCTATCTGGAAGGCTATTTATGGGACCCGGAGAATGCCAAGGAAGCGTTCCGCCGCGCACTCGACATTGCGCAAGCGAAGGGCCGCAAGGTGGCGTTAACCTTGTCCGATTCCTTTTGTGTCGAGCGGCACCGCGACGAATTTCGCGAGCTGGCTGCACAAGTCGATATTCTGTTTGCCAATGAGGCGGAGATCCTGTCGCTCTATCAGGTCGATGAATTCGATGCCGCGCTGCAGATCGTGCATGAAACCGGCACCCTGGCTGCGCTGACCCGGTCAGAGAAGGGATCTATCGTGGTCGACGGCGGTGAGGTACATGTAATCGATGCAGAGCTGGGACTGCCCGTGGTCGATACCACCGGTGCAGGCGATCTTTATGCCGCCGGGTTTCTGGCCGGCTACACACAGGGCCGGTCGTTGCATGATTGCGGACGCATGGGCTCCATCGCCGCTGCGGAGGTGATCAGCCATATGGGCCCCAGACCCCAGGCCGATCTGAAAGAAATGGTCAAAGAACGGTTGGGCTAGACCTTACTCACCACCGTCCCAATTGCGCATCAACATCGGCCCAAGACGTTTGCCGCCGAAGATGTGGATATGTAGATGCGGCACTTCCTGATGTGAATCCGGCCCATGATTGGCCATGATCCGGTATCCCGGTTCGACCAGATCAAGCTGATCCGCCACCAATCCAACAGCTCGGAAAAAACCAACCATCAGATCTTCGGGTGCATTGGCCGTGAAATCCGCCATCGACACATAGGCACCCTTCGGGATCACCAGCACGTGTACCGGCGCCTGGGGGTTGATGTCGTGAAAGGCGAGCGCGTGGTCATCCTCATAGACCTTGTTACAGGGGATTTCCCCACGCAGGATTTTGGCGAATACATTTTTATCGTCGTAAGACATCAGGTCTTCCTGCTCTTTTTCTCGTCTATGCCGGACACGCCTTCGCGCCGGGCGAGTTCCTCGCGGACATCATCGGGCGTAACCCCCGCCGATGACCACAACACCATGAGATGAAATAACAGGTCACCGGATTCGGCGATCAGCTCAGCTTTGTCCCCGGCGACCGCGGCGGCAACGGTTTCCACAGCTTCCTCGCCCATCTTCTCGGCGATTTTCCGGGTCCCCTTGCCATGCAGTTTAGCGACATAGCTTGAGTCTGGATCGCCGCCCTTACGGGAGTCGATCACCGCGTAGAGTCTGTCGAGGATGTCGGTGTCTGCGCTCATGATTTGAGCTTAGATTTAGGCCGGGCGGATAGCAACGCCAGCGGCAGCCATGTGGGCTTTTGTCTCGGCAATCGAATAGGTGCCGAAATGGAAGATCGATGCAGCCAGCACAGCGGTCGCGTGGCCGTCGCGAATGCCTTCGACCATGTGGTCAAGCGTGCCGACGCCGCCTGAGGCGATCACCGGAATGGTCAACGCATCGGCGATGGCCCGCGTCAGCGCAATATCGAAACCGATGCCGGTGCCGTCCCGGTCCATCGACGTCAGCAGGATTTCGCCCGCGCCCTTGGCCTCGACCAGCTGGGCAAATTCGATGGCATCGATCCCTGTGGGTTCGCGGCCACCATGGGTGAAGATTTCCCATTTGCCGTCGGATACCTGTTTCGCGTCAATGGCAACAACGATGCATTGCGATCCGAATTTTTCCGCCGCTTCGCGCACGAAATCCGGGTTTCGGACCGCCGTCGTGTTGATCGACACCTTGTCGGCCCCGGCGAGCAACAGCTTGCGGACGTCGTCGACCGTGCGGACTCCACCCCCGACCGTCAGCGGCATAAAGCATTCCTCGGCGGTATGGCGGACCACATCGAAGATGATGTCGCGCTTTTCATGGCTGGCCGTGATGTCGAGAAAACAGAGTTCATCGGCGCCGGCCGCATCATAGACCTTGGCTTGTTCGACGGGATCGCCCGCATCGCGCAGATTGACGAAGTTAACACCTTTGACGACGCGGCCATCCTTCACGTCAAGGCAGGGGATGATGCGGGCTTTCAGCATGCCAATGCACCCAGGCCCGTTCGTCCTGAGGAGCGGGCGGAGCCTGCGTCTCGAAGGGCAACGGACCGTTCATACTTCGAGACGGCCCCCCTTTGCCCTATCGGGCATGTGGTGCGCCTCCTCAGCACGAACGGTCCTGGTTCAGCCACACTAATCATTTTTCAAAACCTTCAACGCCTCAACCAAGTCCAACCTGCCTTCGTAAATGGCGCGGCCACTGATAACCCCCTCAAGATTGACATTTGCTTTCTGTGCATCTGATTTGAGAGTCTTAAGGTCTGTAAGAGAGCTGACACCACCTGATGCAATAACTTTCATTTCTGCTGCTTTGGCGAGGCCAATGGTCAAATCAAAATTGGGGCCCTCGAGCGTGCCATCGCGATCAATATCCGTGTAGACAACAGCTTCCACCCCATCATCACGGAATCGATTTATCATAGTGACAATCGATACACCGCTATCACGCTCCCATCCTTCTGTCGCGACTTCCGCTCCACGAGCGTCAATGCCTACGACGATCCGTTTGGGGAACTGACGGCATGCCTCGCGTACAATTTCGGGCTTTTCAACCGCGACCGTGCCCAGAATGACGCGGCGGATACCCTTGTCGAGCCACATGGCAATGGTATCCAGGTCGCGGATGCCGCCACCCAATTGGATCGGTACCGAAACGCTATTCAGAATCGCATCGACAGCCGGGCCATTCACCGGCCGGCCTTCGATGGCACCGTTCAGGTCGACGATATGCAGCCACTCACACCCGGCGTCTTGAAAGGCGCGGGCCTGGGCCGCCGGATCGTCGCCATAGACAGTAGCTTTGTCCATGTCGCCCTTAAGCAGACGCACGCATTGACCGTCCTTGAGGTCAATTGCAGGAAACAAAATCATGTGGAGGCTCCGGCAGGCTGCCATTTCAGGAAATTACCGATCAGACGAAGGCCCACCTCCTGACTTTTTTCCGGGTGAAACTGGGTGCCGATCATATTGTCCTGCCCGACCATGGCGGTAACGGGGCCTGCATAATCAACAGCGGCCAATAGCTCGTCATCATCGACCGTCTGAAACGCATAGGAATGGACGAAATAGGCATGATCGCCATCCTTGATGCAATCCAGCACCGGGTGAGCGCGGCCATAGTCCGTCAGCTGAAGCTCGTTCCAGCCCATATGTGGAATTTTGAGCGATGGATCCGTCGGCTCAATAGGTGCAACAACACCTTCTAGCCAGCCAAAGCCATCGTGGCGGCCATGCTCAAGCCCGGTTTCCGCCATGAGCTGCATGCCTACGCATATACCGAAATAGGGACGTTTCTCGACCCGCACAACCTGCTCCAGCGCCTCCATCATGCCGGGGATGCCGGTCACGCCGCTCTTGCAATCGGCAAAGGCCCCCACACCAGGCAATACGATCCGGCCCGCATCAGCCACCTGCGCCGGATCGTCCGTGACGATGATTGTCTGGCCGGTTTCAGCCTCCGCCGCCATCCGCGCAAAGGCCTTTTCCGCCGAGCGCAGATTGCCCGAGCCATAATCGATAATCGCGACGATTTCGTCTTGGGTCATTCTCTACTGTGTCATTCCGGCGAAGGCCGGAATCCATTTTTGCCGCCGGTCTGGATCCCGGCCTCCGCCGGGATGACGACTGGTTTCATCTGAAGCTGCCCTATAGGGCAGACAGCCGGTCGAATGACAAGAAAAATCTAGGTGGCTGAGAGTTCCGTGGAGGCGATTGGCTCTTTTTCAGCAAGCCGCTTGGAAAAATACCGGATTTCAGCCTCTTCATGTGTGCTGCCGGTCGTCACGCCGGTTTCCTGAAATCCACGCGCCTCAAGCCCCGCACGGCGCAGATCAAAGGCAAAGATGCCAACCGTAACCGCCAATACACCCCGCAACGCAGCCCCCAGAATCTCGGAGAGACCAAGCGCGCCGGGTGCCACGATCAACACGACAGACAGCGCCAGCACAACCAGCCCCGGCAGCCAAAGCCGATGGAAGAACAGCCACAGGAAATTGAAGATCAGCGCCAGCAGGCTGAAGCCTTCGAGCACAAAAATCACATCGCCTTCAGGCCCGCCCTTTTCATGAACCGTGTAGACCCGTGTGCGCCCCGGGAACATGGCCTAAAGACTGCCGCCCAGCGTGCCCTTGGTCGACGGCACCGCATCGGCCTTGCGCGGATCGACTGTTATCGCGGCCTTCAGGCTTCGGGCCAGGCCCTTGTAGCAACTCTCAACAATATGGTGGTTGTTCTCACCATAGAGATTGTCGACATGGAGTGTTGCACCCGCCGCCTGGGCGAAGGCCTGGAACCACTCCTTGAACAGTTCAGTATCCATATCGCCCAGTTTTGGCCGGCTAAAATCCACCCGCCAGATCAGATAGGGCCGGTTCGACAGGTCGATCGCTACACGGGTACAGGTCTCATCCATGGGGATGATGGCAGAGCCATACCGCTCTATCCCCTCGCGCCCGCCCAGCGCCTGTGACACAGCCTCACCAATGCAGATGCCGGTATCTTCCGTGGTGTGATGAAAATCGATGTGCAGGTCGCCGGTCGCCTTGACGGTCAGATCCATCAGCGAGTGGCGCGACAATTGTTCCAGCATGTGATCGAGAAAGCCGATCCCGGTCGACACGTCATAGGTGCCCGTGCCGTCGAGGTTCACCTCGACCGCGATTTGAGTTTCCTTGGTATTGCGTTCAACTTTTGCCGTGCGCATGGCGGGGATATAGCAGGAAGCGCCGTCAAGACAAAGAGTAACGGTCCTGTCTAAATTTGCGTCCTTGTCTTCATAAAAGGTTTGCCTGCCCGTGGGTGAAAGCGAAGCACCGGATGCTTCTCCGCAAAGCGCCTAACCGAATTTCGCCGTGGATCCTTCCGCTGCCGTCGCCTTAGCCCGGTATAAGGGGTTGGAGTTTCAGTTGGTTCTTTCCCGGTCTCCCCCATCGCCAGAATTGCACCGGGTGACATAGTCACACTCGCTGACCGAGCGGGCCCCATCGCCCGCGAAAGAGAACCGGACCGCGATGCGGCATCTCCACGCATCCGGGTGATAAGATCCATCGCAAGAAATACAAGCACCGTAAGCCCTACAAGAAATAGAAACGCCGCAACAGCGCCAACATTGTTCTCGGCACCAGCCCAGGATGGGCGTCTTAAGGTATTGGCTTGCACGGCCGTTACAGCGTCGTCATTAACCCCATACGGACGCGGCTCACCGCGGAGGTAGATAGTCTCGCCCGGTCCAACCATCGCCTCGGTTGACTGAGCAGCACCAGGTACCGGAAACATGAGCAGCATGGGAGCAATAATCACTAAACCCAAGCAGACCTGAGCCCACATACGAAACATTTTAGCTTCCTATGCTTCAGGTAGGCCGATGGATGCATGTTCCGAGCAAAACCGTACTAGCGAATGTTCGTATAGATAGGTTCAGCAAGCCACGTAATCAGACCTTCGGCGGGTATTCTTGCCGGATCATATCGGGCGAGTACGAGGTTCAGCATATCTACCGAAACAGCGATGTTTCGGACACAACCTGCCAGCAAGACGACATATGCCAGAATCAAAAGAACTACGCACCAACGTCGTGCTGGTTTTCGCCATTCCGCCGGTATCGAGAGCGCAGCAAAAACAAATGTGCCCAGCGACCAAAGGAACATCAAGGTGTGTGCAGCAGCCAATCCATCTCGCGTAAGTGTCGCAGAAACAGTCAACAAGGCTGGCATAAGCACCCAAGTTCCACCGAACATCACAAAGGCTGTCGCCAGAAAGTACCGCGCGATAAGTACATTTGATCCAGTATGCGGGCGCTGCATTAGCTTAAATCCAGAACGTTAAAATCGACTTAATTATTTCATCCTCTTCCATACCACGTAATTGACCTTTCACCAGCAACAGCAAGAAACGAACGCCCCTCCCCTCAAGTCCGCCAGTCCGTTACAGTGCCGGCACATGGCATGGGGTGACAGAACGTCTTGGTAGACGCACCAAACCAACCGGATCGGGACGTGGGGGCGCTGGCGATGCGCGGCGCCGCGTGGATGCTGGGCCTGCGCTGGGCGATGCGGTTTGCCGGCCTGATCAGCACCGCAATCCTGGCCAGGCTGCTCACCCCGGCTGACTTCGGCATCATGGCGGTCGCCATGATCGTCTTTGAGCTGATCGCCGTGCTGAGAGCCTCTGGCGTCGAGGCCGCGCTGATCCGGCTGCCCGATGTCGAGAAGCGGCACTATGACACGGCATGGACGGTTGAGACCCTGCTGGGCGTCGTCATCGCCATTCTTCTCGTTTCTGTCGCACCGTTCGCCGCAACCCATCTGGAAATTGCCGAGATCAAGCCGATTCTGTGGTGCCTGGCGGCGATGTCATTGCTGGCCTCTCTCGCCAACACCGGCATGATCGAGTACCGCAAGGACCTGGCACTCAGGCGGCATTTCCTGTGGATTGCGCTGAGCCGGCTGATCGGCGTGGTCGCCACGATCGCCGCTGCCATCATATTGCGGAACTATTGGGCACTGGTCATCGGAATGGTCGCACAGACTGTGGCCAACCTGGCGCTGAGTTATATTCTGCACCCCTTGAGGCCACGCTTTTCCATGGCGGCGAAAGACCAGATTCTT
>JANQQJ010000019.1 GCA_028284945.1 Alphaproteobacteria bacterium
CTGATCGTGCCGATCGCGATGGATGAGGGCCTGCGCTTTGCCATCCGTGAAGGTGGCCGCACCGTCGGATCAGGCGTCGTATCCAAAATCGTCGAATAAGCCCATCTATCGTGTTGCTGAGGTTGACAAAACGGCCTTAGGCACCATAAAAGTAGGGCTTGAAGGAATTCAGAGCGCACCGGGGGCGGCCAGAGGGCCGTCCCCGGATGCGTTATGGTTCGTTCAGGCGGCGGGTAAGTTCAGGAAAACCGAGATAAATTAGGAGTGTAGCTCAATTGGCAGAGCACCGGTCTCCAAAACCGGGGGCTGTGGGTTCGAGTCCCTCCACTCCTGCCATTTCGTAGGGTGTGTTGGGTGGCGGGAAACCGTCTTCCCGCGCCAAAGCTGACTGTAGGAATAGATGGCACGAACAAGTCCAGGACAATTTGTACGGCAAGTCCGTCAGGAAGTTTCCAAGGTAATCTGGCCGACGCGCAAGGAAACCATGGTCTCCACGCTGATGGTTTTCATCATGGTCGCGCTGGCGTCAGTGTTCTTTGTGCTGGTCGACATGGTGTTTTCGCAGCTGGTTGGCCTTGTTCTGCCGGGCCGTGGATAAGGGTATTGGGGCTGCAATGACGGCAAAGTGGTACATTATTCAGACCTACTCGAATTTCGAGAAAAAGGTCGCTGAGTCGATCAAGGAACAAGCCGTGCTGCAGGGCATGGAAGACTTGTTTGAAGAAGTGCTCGTGCCGATGGAAGAGGTTGTCGAAATTCGCCGCGGCCAGAAGGTCAATGCCGAGCGTAAGTTTTTCCCCGGCTATGTGCTTGCCAAGATGGATTTGACCGACCAGAGCTATCATCTGGTTCGTGAGATTCCCAAAGTGTCGAATTTCCTGGGGACCGGTAACAAGCCGATGCCGATCTCTGAGCGCGAAGCAAACCGCATTCTCAACCAGGTTCAAGAAGGCATCGACCGGCCCAAGCCGTCGATCACTTTCGAGATCGGCGAGCAGGTACGCGTCACCGATGGCCCCTTCACCTCGTTTAACGGTGAGGTCGAAGACGTTGATGAAGAGCGTGCGCGGCTCAAGGTCTCGGTGTCCATCTTCGGGCGCGCGACCCCGGTGGAGCTGGAGTACAGCCAGGTCGAAAAAGGATAACGGAATTAGAAAGGGCGCCTCGGCGCCCAACCGTGCGGGAGGTTAGCCATGACCGTACCGCGCGTTCCCAGACGGTGCAGACGCACCACAACAAGACGTTTGAAAGGACGGGAAAAGCATGGCGAAGAAGATCGACGGATACATTAATTTGCAGGTGCCTGCAGGCAACGCCTCACCCTCACCGCCCATCGGGCCGGCTTTGGGTCAGCGCGGTGTGAACATCATGGAATTCTGTAAGGCGTTTAATGCCTCGACGCAGGACTATGACAAGGACACGCCGATTCCGACCAAGATTACGGTCTATGCGGATCGCAGCTTCACCTTTGTCACCAAGACGCCGCCTGCGTCCTTCTACCTGAAGAAGGCCGCCAAGCAGGCCAAGGGTGCAAGCAATCCGGGCCGTGAAGTCACCGGCTATGTGACGCAGAACGACCTGCGGGAAATCGCGGAAGCGAAAAACCCGGACCTCAACGCCAACGATATCGAAGCGGCGATGAAGATGATTGCAGGCTCTGCCCGCTCGATGGGCTACGAGGTGAGGGACTAACGCCATGGCCAAGATGACAAAGAAGAATAAAGCGGCCCGCGAGGCGATTGACCGTGATCACGACTATCCGCTGAATGAGGCTGTTGCGCTGATCAAGCAGTGTGCGACTTCCAAATTCGACGAAACCGTCGAACTGGCGATGAATCTGGGAGTTGATCCGCGCCACTCGGACCAGATGGTCCGCGGTGTGGTTCAACTGCCCAATGGTACGGGCAAGAGCGTCCGCGTCGCAGTTTTCGCCAAGGACGACAAGGCCGACGAGGCAAAGGCCGCCGGTGCTGAACTGGTGGGTGCAGAAGATTTGGCCGAGCAGATTCAGAAGGGCGAGATGGGCTTCGACCGCGTCATTGCCACGCCGGACATGATGGCTGTCGTTGGACGGCTGGGTAAGGTTCTTGGGCCCCGTGGCCTGATGCCGAACCCGAAGCTGGGCACGGTTACACCGGACGTTGCAGAGGCGGTTAAGGCTGCCAAGGGCGGCCAGGTTGAATTCCGGGTCGAGAAGGCCGGTGTAATTCACGCCGGTGTCGGCAAGGCCAGCTTTTCGGAAGGGGCGCTGGAAGAAAATGTCCGCGCTTTTGCAGATGCTGTGATCAAGGCCAAGCCGAGCGGTGCCAAAGGTACGTTCGTCAACAAGGTATCGATCACATCGACCATGGGCCCGGGCGTCAAGATTGACGTTGCGAGCCTGACGGGCGCTTAGAAGGCCCGAAAGAGCGAAGATTTTCCGGCCGCTTCGGTGTCCGGGAATAGGGCGGATAAGAACAAACCGCCCGCCTGTCCGAGACTGTAGGTGCCATCCTGAAATCATTCGGGGTGGTTTAATCGGGGAACCGGCCTGCATAGACGGGGGAACGAGATTTGAAGCTTTGGTCCGGGCAACCGGACTGCCTTGAAGGCCAAACGGACTTTAAGGGCCCAAGCGGCGGGTAACAGGTCTACGGCCCTGGGACAGGGGAAACCGGGTTCGAAGAGCAGCCATGCTGCAATTCGAACCTTAACGAGGGTTGCGGCGCGGCATTTGCCAACCCGCACGGACACTGGAGAATAGAAGTGGACCGAGCCCAGAAAACCGAACTGGTCGCTGAACTCAAAGATGTGTTTCAGGACGCCGCAGCCGTAGTGGTCACGCACTACTCCGGCCTGACGGTGGCTGAAATGACCGATCTGCGTTCGCAGATGCGTGAAGCCGGTGCCCAGTTTCGGGTCACGAAGAACAGGCTGACAAAGCTTGCTCTCGAAGACACCCCTTGTTCACCCATTGCCCATTTGTTCACCGGGCCGACAGCGATCGCCTATTCAGACGATCCGGTTGCGGCAGCGAAAGCATCGGTGGGCTTTGCCAAGGAGAACGAAAAACTCATCGTTCTTGGAGGCATCATGGGCGAGACGGAATTGGATGAAGGCGGCGTTAAGTCGCTGGCATCGATGCCGTCCCTGGATGAATTGCGGGCCAAGATCGTCGGTATGATCAACACGCCGGCGACGCGTATCGCAGGTGTGACGCAAGCACCGGCGGGACAATTGGCGCGCGTTTTCGGTGCCTACGGCAGCAGCGAAGCGGCCTAACCCAGACCAAAACCCAATAGGGCCTATTTAGGAGACCAAAATGGCTGACATGGAAAAGCTGGTAGACGAGCTATCCAATCTGACCGTTCTTGAAGCGGCAGAACTTTCCAAGCTTCTCGAAGAGAAGTGGGGCGTATCAGCGGCCGCACCCGTTGTAGCCCAACAAGGTACGGTAGTAGCAGACGGCGGCGGTGACGCCGGCGAAGAGCAGACAGAGTTCGACGTTATTCTTGCCTCCGCCGGAGACAAGAAAATCAACGTCATTAAAGAGGTGCGCGGCATTACCGGCCTGGGCCTCAAAGACGCCAAAGACCTGGTTGAGGCAGCGCCGAAGCCGGTCAAGGAAGGCGTCAACAAGGAAGAAGCCGAGGAACTCAAGAAGAAGCTTGAGGAAGCCGGCGCCACGGTCGAGGTCAAGTAATCTCGCTGTGAACTATTGGGCAGGTCCGGGGCCATGGCGCCGGACCTGCCCGCTTTAGTCGTTAAGAAAAAGACAGCCGGTCATTATTGCCGGCGCGGTGACGGAACGAAGGACAAGGCATGGCAAACACGTTCACTGGGCGTAAGCGGGTCCGCAATTTTTTCGGGCACATCCAGGAAGTTACTTCGATGCCCAATCTCATCGAAGTGCAGAAGAACTCATATGACCAGTTCCTGCAGATGGACGAGCCTGCGGCAGAGCGGGATGATTCCGGCTTGCAGGGCGTCTTCAAATCCGTCTTCCCGATCAGTGATTTTTCGGAGACGTCGTCGCTCGAGTTCGTCCGCTATGAATTCGAAGCGCCGAAGTATGACGTTGAGGAATGCCAGCAGCGCGACATGACCTATGCCGCGCCGTTGAAGGCGACTTTGCGTCTGATCGTCTTTGAAGTCGATGAAGATACCGGCGCCAAATCCGTGCTCGATATTAAGGAGCAGGAAGTCTACATGGGCGATATGCCTTTGATGACGCCCAATGGCACATTCGTCATCAATGGCACCGAGCGTGTAATCGTGTCCCAGATGCACCGGTCGCCTGGTGTGTTTTTCGATCATGACAAGGGCAAAACCCATTCGTCCGGCAAATTCTTGTTTGCCGCGCGGGTGATTCCTTACCGCGGTTCCTGGCTCGACTTCGAATTCGACGCCAAGGATATCGTGCATGCCCGGATCGATCGCCGCCGTAAGCTGCCGGTCACCACGCTGCTTTATGCGCTGGGGATGTCGAGCGAAGAGATCCTCGATTTCGGCTATGATCAGGTCACCTACGCCAAGGGCAAGAACGGCTGGAAGCGCCCGTTTGATGCCGCCAAGATGCGCGGTACCAAGCAGCCCTATCCGATTGCCAACGCCAAGACCGGCGAAGTGATTGTTGAGGCGGAGGAAAAGCTTAGCCCGCGTCTGGCCCGTCAGCTTGAAAAAGACGGCGTCAAGGAAGTCCTCGTCCCGGCCGACGATCTGATCGGCCGTTATGCGGCGACGGATCTGGTCAATGCGGATACGGGCGAAATCTATATCGAAGCCGGTGAGGAAATCACCGAAGCGCATATTGAAGCCTTCGATGAAGCCAAAATGAAGCAGGTCCCGACGCTGGACATCGACCACATCAATGTCGGTGCCCACCTGCGCAACACCATGGTGGCGGACAAGGTTGAATCCTATGAACAGGCCCTGGTCGAAATCTACCGGGTGATGCGTCCTGGCGAACCACCGACCCGTGAAACGGCAGAAGCGCTGTTCGATGGCCTGTTCTTCGACTCAGAGCGGTATGATCTCTCGGCTGTCGGCCGCGTGAAGATGAATATGCGTTTGAGCCTGGATGCGCCCGATACGCATCGGACCCTGCGCAAGGAAGACATTCTGTCGGTCATTCGCACGCTGATCGATCTGAAAGACGGTAAGGGCGATATCGATGATATCGACCATCTGGGTAACCGCCGGGTCCGTTCCGTCGGCGAGCTGATGGAAAACCAGTACCGCATCGGGCTGCTGCGTATGGAGCGGGCGATCAAAGAGCGCATGAGCTCGGTTGAAATCGACACCGTCATGCCGCACGACCTGATCAATGCGAAGCCGGCCGCCGCAGCCGTGCGTGAGTTCTTTGGCTCCAGCCAGCTCAGCCAGTTCATGGATCAGACCAACCCGCTCAGTGAAGTAACGCATAAGCGCCGTCTTTCAGCGCTTGGTCCGGGTGGGCTGACGCGTGAGCGCGCCGGTTTTGAAGTGCGTGACGTGCACCCGACTCACTATGGCCGGATCTGCCCGATTGAAACGCCGGAAGGGCCGAATATTGGCCTGATCAACTCGCTGGCGACGTTTGCCCGGGTGAACAAATACGGCTTTATTGAATCGCCTTATCGCAAAATTTCCGACGGTGTTGTCACCAATGAGGTGATCTATCTGTCCGCCATGGAAGAAGGCAAATACACCATCGCCCAGGCGAACGCGCCGATCGATGACAAGGGTAAGTTCGTCAATGATCTGGTCAGCTGCCGGCAGGCGGGTGACTTTGTCATGGCGACGCCCGACACCATTGATTTCATGGACGTTTCGCCCAAGCAGCTGGTTTCGGTTGCTGCCGCGCTGATCCCGTTCCTCGAAAACGATGACGCCAACCGCGCGCTGATGGGTTCGAACATGCAACGTCAGGCCGTGCCGCTGCTTCAGGCACAGGCGCCCCTGGTCGGTACCGGCATGGAAGAGGTTGTCGCCCGCGATAGCGGCGTGACGGTGGTCGCCCACCGCAGCGGCATTGTCGATCAGGTTGACAGTACCCGCGTTGTTGTCCGTGCGACCGACGATGTAAGCGCCGGGTCGTCCGGTGTGGACATCTATAATCTGGTGAAATTCCAGCGGTCGAACCAGAACACCTGCATCACCCAGCGGCCTTTGGTCCGTGTCGGGGACGAGGTTGAGAAGGGCGACATCATCGCCGATGGCCCCTCGACCGACCTGGGTGAGCTGGCGCTGGGCCGCAACGTGCTCGTCGCGTTCATGCCGTGGATGGGCTACAACTTCGAGGACTCGATCCTGATTTCCGAACGGATGGTCCGGGACGACGTCTTCACCTCGATCCATATCGAGGAGTTCGAGGTGATGGCCCGTGATACGAAGCTGGGTCCGGAAGAAATCACCCGTGATATTCCCAATGTCGGCGAAGAAAGCCTGAGCCATCTGGACGAAGCCGGTATTGTCTATATCGGCGCCGAGGTGCGTGCCGGGGATATTCTGGTCGGCAAAGTGACGCCCAAGGGTGAATCACCGATGACGCCGGAAGAAAAGCTGCTTCGGGCCATCTTCGGTGAAAAAGCGTCTGACGTGCGCGATACCTCGCTGCGCATCCCGCCCGGTGATTCCGGAACGGTTGTTGAGGTCCGGGTGTTCAATCGCCATGGCGTTGACAAGGACGAGCGTGCGCTGACCATTGAGCGCGAGGAAATCGAACGTCTCGCCAAGGACCGTGATGACGAACTGGCGATTCTGGAGCGTAGTTCCTATGCGCGCCTTGAAGACCTGCTGCTCAATCAAACCATTGCCGGCGGGCCTAAGGGCCTGAAGACCGGCGGTCGGGTGACCAAGAACGTGGTCGAAGATTTGACGCGTGGTCAGCTTTGGCAGATTGCGGTCAAGAACGAAGACCGTCAGGCCGATATTGAGGCGCTGCGCAAGCATTTCGAGGAAGCCAAGAAGCAGCTTCAAGCGCACTTTGAAGAAAAAGTCGACAAGCTGCAGCGCGGTGACGAATTGCTGCCCGGCGTGATGAAGATGGTCAAAGTGTTCGTCGCGGTGAAGCGCAAGCTGCAGCCGGGCGACAAGATGGCCGGACGCCACGGCAACAAGGGTGTGATTTCGCGGATTGCCCCGATCGAAGACATGCCGTTCCTTGAAGACGGCACCAATGTCGACATCGTGCTCAACCCGCTGGGCGTGCCCTCGCGGATGAATGTGGGGCAGATCCTAGAAACCCATCTGGGTTGGGCCGCGGCAGGCCTTGGCCGTCAGGTCGGGGACATGCTGCAAGCTGCCCAGAAGAGCGGCAAGACCGACAAGCTGCGCAAAAAGCTGAAGGATCTGTATTCAGACAAGCAGTATAACGGGGTTATCAAAGACCTTGATGATGATGCAGTCCTGGAGCTGTCGGGCAATCTGCGTAACGGTATTCCCATGGCGACGCCGGTCTTTGACGGTGCCAAGGAAGCCGATATTGTTGATGCCCTGGTGGCGGCCGGCCTTGACGGATCGGGGCAGTCGACCCTCTATGATGGCCGGACCGGCGAGCCCTTCGATCGTAAGGTCACCGTTGGCTATATCTATATGCTCAAACTGCATCACCTGGTGGACGACAAGATCCACGCCCGTTCCATTGGCCCGTACAGCCTGGTGACCCAGCAGCCGCTGGGCGGTAAGGCGCAATTCGGTGGCCAACGCTTCGGCGAGATGGAGGTCTGGGCGCTGCAGGCATATGGCGCTGCATACACGCTGCAGGAAATGCTGACCGTGAAGTCGGATGACGTTGCGGGCCGCACAGGCGTTTATGAAGCCATCGTCAAAGGCGATGACACATTCGAAGCTGGCATTCCCGAATCCTTCAACGTGCTCGTGAAGGAAATGCGGTCGCTGGCACTTAACGTTGAGCTGGTGAACACCGAAGAGTGATGACCGGACTGACTATTGACCGAGCAAACGGCCCCCTGGGGCCACAGCTAGGAGAACACGTATGAACCAAGAGGTCATGAACGTATTTGGCCCGCAGGCCAAGGCGCAGACCTTCGATGCGATCCGTATTTCGATCGCGAGTCCGGAGCGGATCAGGTCCTGGTCTTTCGGCGAGATCAAGAAGCCTGAAACCATCAATTACCGGACGTTCAAGCCGGAACGGGATGGCCTGTTCTGTGCGCGTATTTTCGGTCCGATCAAGGACTATGAGTGCTTGTGCGGCAAGTATAAGCGCATGAAGTATCGCGGCATTGTCTGCGAAAAATGCGGTGTTGAAGTCACGCTATCGAAAGTCCGCCGCGAGCGGATGGGCCATATCGAACTGGCTGCGCCGGTTGCGCATATCTGGTTCCTGAAGAGCCTGCCGTCACGCATTGGCCTGCTGCTCGACATGACCTTGAAGGATCTGGAACGGATCCTTTACTTCGAAAGCCATGTGGTGATCGAGCCGGGCCTGACCCCGCTTAAGAAGGGTCAGCTGCTGTCCGACGATGAATATGTCGAGGCGCAGGATACCTATGGTGACGATGCGTTCACCGGCGGCATTGGTGCCGAGGCCATCCGGATCATTATGGAGGGTCTAGATCTTGAGGAGATCCGTGAGGAGATTCGCGTCGAACTGGCCGAGACCAAATCCGAACTGAAGCCGAAAAAGCTGATCAAGCGGCTGAAGGTCGTTGAAGCCTTCATGGAATCCGGCAATCGGCCTGAATGGATGATTCTTGAAGTCATTCCGGTCATTCCGCCGGAACTGCGCCCGCTGGTGCCTCTCGATGGCGGCAGGTTTGCAACGTCAGACCTCAATGACCTCTATCGCCGGGTGATTAACCGGAATAACCGCCTAAAGCGGCTGATCGAGCTGCGTGCGCCGGACATTATCGTCCGCAACGAAAAGCGTATGCTGCAGGAAGCTGTTGATGCGCTGTTCGACAATGGCCGCCGTGGCCGGACCATTACCGGCGCCAATAAGCGTCCGCTGAAGTCCCTGTCTGACATGCTGAAAGGCAAGCAGGGCCGGTTCCGTCAGAACCTGCTCGGCAAGCGTGTCGACTATTCGGGCCGCTCGGTCATTGTTGTGGGACCGGAACTGAAACTCCATCAGTGTGGTCTGCCAAAGAAAATGGCGCTGGAGCTGTTCAAGCCGTTCATCTATTCGCGGCTGGACCAAAAGGGCCTGTCGACGACCATCAAGCAAGCCAAGAAAATGGTTGAACATCAGCGCCCTGAGGTGTGGGACATCCTTGACGAGGTGATCCGCGAACACCCGGTCATGTTGAACCGCGCACCGACGCTGCACCGTCTGGGCATTCAGGCGTTCGAGCCTGTCCTGATCGAAGGTAAGGCGATCCAGCTGCATCCGCTGGTCTGCGCGGCGTTCAATGCCGACTTTGACGGCGACCAGATGGCGGTACACGTGCCGCTGTCACTGGAAGCGCAGTTGGAAGCTCGCGTGCTGATGATGTCGACCAATAACATCCTCAGCCCCGCCAACGGCAAGCCGATCATCGTGCCCAGTCAGGATATTGTCCTGGGTCTCTATTACCTGACGCTCGAATACGACAATGAGGAAGGCGAGGGCATGGTCTTCGCCGGTGTTCAGGAAATCCGTCAGGCGCTCGACGCCAAGGCGGTGTCACTGCACGCCAAGATCAAGTGCCGCTATGAGACCGTGGATGCCGATAATAATCCGGTCAGCCTGGTGGTTGAATCCACCCCGGGCCGGATGCTTTTGGCTGAACACCTGCCGCGTCATCCTGAGGTCAGCTTCGATCTGGTCAATAAGGTGTTGGCGAAGAAGCAGATTTCCGAAGTGATCGACATGGTCTACCGCCATTGCGGTCAGAAGGAGACGGTGCTTTTCGCCGATGCGATTATGGGCATTGGCTTCCGTCAGGCTGCGCTTGCCGGCATTTCCTTCGGCAAGGACGACATGGTCATTCCAGATACCAAGTCGGGTCTGGTTGATGAGACACGTCAACTCGCCAAGGAATACGAGAAGCAATATGCTGAGGGCCTGATCACCCAGGGTGAGAAATACAACAAGGTGATCGATGCCTGGGCGCAATGTACCGACAAGGTCGCTGATGAGATGATGCAGCGGATTTCGTCGGTTCAGGTCGACGAAGAGAGCGGCAAAGCGCACCCGATCAACTCGATCTATATGATGTCGCATTCCGGTGCGCGTGGTTCACCCGCGCAGATGAAGCAGCTTGCTGGTATGCGTGGCCTGATGGCCAAGCCCTCGGGCGAGATCATCGAAACACCGATCATCTCGAACTTTAAAGAAGGTCTGACCGTGCTCGAGTACTTTAACTCGACCCACGGTGCGCGTAAGGGCCTGGCCGATACGGCGCTGAAGACCGCTAATTCGGGCTATCTGACCCGCCGTCTCGTCGATGTGGCGCAAGACTGCATCATCATCGAAGAGGATTGCGGCACCGAACGCGGTCTGACCGTTAGCGAAGTGATCGAAGGCGGTGAGGTGATCGAGCCGCTGGTCGACCGCATTCTGGGTCGTACGGCTGCCACCGACATTGAAGACCCGGTTTCCGGTGAGGTGCTGATCAAGAAGGGTACCGAGCTGGATGAGGTCGCCGTGGAGAAGGTCGAGCGCGCCGGTGTTTCCACCGTCCGGATCCGGTCGGTCCTGACATGTGAGTCCGGTGGGGGCGTTTGCGCCAAGTGCTATGGCCGTGACCTGGCCCGCGGTATTCCCGTCAATATCGGTGAGGCAGTCGGCGTTATCGCCGCGCAGTCCATCGGTGAGCCGGGCACGCAGCTGACCATGCGGACATTCCACATCGGCGGCACGGCACAGTTTGCTGAACAGTCGGCCGTGGAAGCCTCAACGGAAGGTACGGTTGCACTTGAAAACCGTAACGTCGTTGAGGACTCGCAAGGCCGCCTGATCTCGATGAGCCGCAACTGTGAAATCGTCGTCAGTGACGAAAATGGCAGGCAGCGTGAACGCCATAAGGTTCCCTATGGCTCGCACCTGCTGGTCGATGACGGCGCCAAGGTTGAGCGTGATACCAAGCTCGCTGAGTGGGACCCTTACACGATCCCCATTATCGTCGAGCGCGGCGGTATCGCGAACTTCATCGATCTGGTCGACGGTGTTTCGGTCCGTGACGTGATGGACGAAACCACCGGCATCTCCCAGCGTGTGGTCGTGGACTGGCGTTCACAGCCCAAGGGCTCTGAACTGCGTCCGCGGATTACCCTGCGGGATAAAGATGGCGAGGTGATCGAGCTCTCCAACGGGCTCGAAGCACGCTACATGCTGTCGGTTGATGCGATCCTGGCCGTCAATGACGGGGCCGAGCTTCATGCCGGAGACGTGATTGCGCGTATCCCGCGTGAAGCGGCAAAAACGCGTGACATCACCGGTGGTCTGCCGCGCGTTGCTGAGCTGTTCGAGGCCCGCAAGCCGAAGGATCACGGCATCATTGCTGAGAACTCCGGCGTGGTCGAATTCGGCAAGGACTACAAGAACAAGCAGCGGATCATCATCCGCCCGCGTGATGCTGAAGAGGGCTCTGATGAAGCCAAGGGGATGGAATATCTGATTCCCAAAGGCAAGCACATCAGTGTCCGCGAAGGCGACTTCATCGAACACGGTGAGTACCTACTGGAAGGCAACCCGGTCCCGCATGACATTTTGCGGGTGCAGGGGGTCGAAGCGCTGGCCAACTATCTGGTCAACGAGATCCAGGAGGTCTACCGGCTACAGGGCGTGAAGATCAACGACAAGCACATCGAAACGATCGTTCGCCAGATGCTGCAGAAGGTCGAGATCACCGATGGCGGCGAAACCACTCTGTTGAAGGGTGAACAGGTCGACCGGATCGAGTTCGATGAGATCAACGCCAAGGCCAAAGCCAATGGCGAGAAGGAAGCGCAGGCAGAACCTGTCCTTCTTGGCATTACCAAGGCCTCGCTGCAGACCCGTTCATTCATCTCTGCAGCGTCGTTCCAGGAAACGACCCGTGTGCTGACCGAAGCTGCCGTCAACGGCAAGACCGATCAGCTTTATGGTCTGAAGGAAAATGTCATTGTCGGTGGGCTGATCCCGGCCGGTACCGGGAATGCGATGGCGCAGCTGCGCAAGGTGGCTGCCCGCCGTGACCGCGAATTCCTCGATGCCCGTCAAGACGAGGCTGACGACGAATTGGTCGGTGATGCCTTCATGATCCCGCCCAGTGATGGGGACTCCGCGCCCGATACACCGGGCGAATAGCGCCATAGCCATATTTGGCAGAGCAGCGGGCGGTACCTTAACGGTGCCGCCCGTTTCTATTTGAGCGGTACCCCGGGGGCACCTTCGTGCCATTGGGGCAAATCATCCTCTATGTCGAACCAATCGGCTTTGTCATCGACCCAAACATGCCCCGTGACGTTGACGCTTTGCGGGTCCTCTAGTCCACCCAGCCTGATGCGGATGTGATCGGGTTCATCAATCACGCGCGCATAAAGGGGAGAGCCGCAGACCGAGCAGAATCCGCGGGTGGCGTGGGCTGACGATTTATACTCAGTGATCAGGTCCTGACCCCGCACCAGGTTGAAATTCTCTGCCGCGATGCGGGCGTTAGCCGAAAAGGCCGAGCCACTGGCCCGTCGACAAGAGCTGCAGTGGCAATACCGCACCTCGCCTATGGGTCCACTAACCTGATATTCGACACGGCCACAACTGCATTCACCTCTAGTCATTCCACTCTCCCAACCCTGCGAATTCAACGTCTTGACTGAGTAAACAACTGCCATCGGCCAGGAAGCACTGTCTAGATCAGTCGTGCGAGCCAAGGGTGTTGCGGACCGTAGGTGTGAGAAATCGCAGTCCGTAGCCAACTCGTATCCAGACTTATTCCACTATCCAACACAGCTTCGAAGTCCACTTCATCCTGAGGCCGGGGGTTTTTGGCTTTGTAGTAGAGCTGTATGTGCGGTGCGAGATAGGGGATGCCGGTGGACGTCGTTCTGGTTATCTCTTGTATGGGGGCCCGAACCCGGTTGTCTCGACGAGATACCCAGTCGGTTCCGTCAGATTCATCCAACATCAACTGCATTCGCCAGTCATCTTGCGGCTTTTTTCTGCACCAGATATCGCGCACTGAAGCATCTAACCGTTGTTCCATCAGCCACGCGCGAAGCTGTCCGGGCGGATCAGCGGCCCAGCAATCCCAATCTTTCAGCAGCGCTCTTGCTGCAAGGTGATCGCTGCGAAGCAATAGAACATCAATGTCAGCGTGCTCTCGGATTCTGTCTCCGATGGCCAATTCCAAAGCAAATCCCCCTGCAATCCACCATGGAAACGGCGCGTTGACGAATACAATCGAGGTTTCTTCAACTGTGAGCGGGTTCCATGGCTTTTGCACGTTTTGCATATGCAAGCACTCGGGCTTCGAGACGCTATAACATCACTGGGCTGGGACAACCGGTACAACAAAGTTAACTTGACCGATACGGCCAGAGGTATCCCGCAAACGGGTCACCGTGAATTCATACTCCGACGTCAGCTTGCCCCAGGCATGGTTATAGGTGGGATGGCCCGCAACAGGCCCGTCTATTGCCTCCCCGATCAGATGACCCTTGGCGAGTGATACGTTGAACGGCGCGCCTCCAAAGTGCGTTGTGCCGGATAGCGCCGACAGTCCGACCTGATTCTCGCTTGCATCTAGCGTAAAGGTCCGGTTGAAACCATAGTTGGCGGCGATACAGTCCTGCAAATGAGCCATGGCCTGGCTGCGTTGTTGAGCCAATGCGTTCAGGCGTCTTTGAATCTTGGTTTTTTGCTCCGATGATTTCCGTGACCGCAGGCCTTCGGCGGTTTTTTCGAGCTGTTGGGTCATCGACTCATGTTGATTGACCCAAGACGTGCATTTCGGGTGATCTTGGCGATGTCTGTCCCAGAATGGGCCCTCATAGGCCCAGACGCTGGCTGAGCCTAGTACGACGGCACTGGCAACTGTGATAGCCTGGAAATAGCCGGCTCGAGACATAAAGGGGCTCCCGCCTCATAATGTTGGTGCTGCCCTGAATTCTATCGATTCGACGCTTTTTCCGCCAAGTCCCGTTTCTGGGTACAGATCCTGTCAGAATCCCGCAGGAAACTGCGGAAAAAAAGTGCTCTTGAAGGGTTGACGGGGCAGGGGGGCGGCTATATGTTCCGCGCCTCTCGAGGGTGCAGGCCGTAGGACATGTCCTAGACGCTGCGCTGAGCAAGCCCGAAGGCGGGTTTCAGCCCCTACATCGCCCCGAGGTTAATGGCAGCAGCCGCATGTTTAAAGCAGGCTGCTGTTGTTGTTTGTGCGAATGAAACGTGGCCATCCAGGCTCGAGTTGGGTTGGTCACTTGGTTTTAAGGTTGAAGGAAAAGGGTCGCTATGCCGACAGTCAACCAGTTGATCCGCAAGCCGCGAAAGGCGCCGATTAAGCGGAATAAGGTCCCGGCGCTGGAAGGGTGCCCGCAGAAGCGCGGTGTATGCACACGGGTGTATACAACCACCCCGAAAAAGCCGAATTCAGCGCTGCGTAAGGTCGCGCGCGTTCGGCTGACGAACGGCTTTGAGGTCACGAGCTACATTCCCGGTGAGGGCCATAATTTGCAGGAGCACTCGGTCGTGTTGCTGCGCGGTGGCCGTGTGAAGGATTTGCCGGGTGTTCGCTATCACATTCTCCGCGGCGTGCTTGATACCCAGGGTGTCAAGGACCGCCGCCAGCGCCGGTCAAAATACGGCGCCAAGCGACCCAAGTAAGGAAGCAGAGCGATGTCACGCCGCCGCGCCGCCGAAAAACGCGAAATCCTGCCTGACGCCAAATATGGTGATCTGGTCCTGTCGAAGTTCATCAATAATGTAATGAATGATGGCAAGAAGTCCGCCGCCGAGCGCATTGTTTACGGCGCGCTGACGCGGATTGAGAACACCGGCAAGTCAGAGCCGGTCCGCACGTTCCATGAAGCGCTGGACAATGTCCGGCCGCACATTGAGGTGCGCTCCCGCCGGGTTGGTGGTGCGACTTATCAGGTGCCGGTCGAGGTTCGGTCAGACCGTGCCCAGGCATTGGCCATTCGCTGGTTGATCGAAGCAGCGCGCAGCCGGTCGGAAAACACCATGGAAGAGCGCCTGTTTAAAGAGCTGATGGACGCCAGCGAAAACCGCGGCTCATCTGTCAAGAAGCGCGAAGACACCCACCGTATGGCGGATGCCAACCGCGCCTTTTCGCATTATCGCTGGTAGACGGCTTAACGAGAACTCATCATGCCCCGCACAACTCCACTAGACCGCTATCGCAACATCGGAATCATGGCTCATATCGACGCCGGGAAAACGACGACGACAGAGCGGATTCTCTATTATACAGGCGTCAGCCACAAGATCGGCGAGGTCCATGACGGCGCGGCCACCATGGACTGGATGGAGCAGGAACAAGAGCGCGGCATCACGATTACATCTGCTGCGACCACCTGTTTCTGGCGCGACCACCGTATCAATATTATTGATACACCGGGTCACGTGGATTTCACGATTGAAGTAGAGCGGTCATTGCGCGTTTTGGATGGTGCGGTGGCCGTTTTTGATTCCGTCGCTGGTGTAGAGCCGCAGTCAGAGACGGTCTGGCGCCAGGCGGACAAGTATGGCGTGCCGCGGATGTGTTTCATCAACAAGATGGACCGGACCGGCGCCAATTTCGAGATGTGCCTTGAGATGATCAAGGATCGCCTGGGCGCCACTGCGCTGGTCATCCAGCTGCCGATTGGTGCGGAAAGCGACTACAAGGGCGTCGTTGATCTGATCAAAAACCAGGCGGTCGTCTGGAAGGATGAGGCGCTGGGCGCCGAGTTCGAATATGTCGACATCCCCGATGATCTGACTGAAGCGGCCGAACTCGCGCGCATGGAGATGATCGAGCTTGCCGTTGAGCAGGACGATGACGCCATGGAGCAGTATCTGGAAGGCAACGAGCCGGACGAAGCCACCCTGCTGCGCTGCATCCGTAAGGGCACCATCGATGGGTCCTTCGTACCGGTTCTCAACGGTACTGCGTTCAAGAACAAGGGCGTGCAGCCGTTGCTCGATGCGGTCATTGATTTCATGCCGGCGCCGGTTGATCTGCCGGCCTATGAAGGCCTGCTGCCGGACAGCGACGAGACTGTCGAGCGCAAGCCCGACGACGAAGAGCCGTTCTCGGCCTTGGCGTTTAAGGTCATGACCGATCCGTTTGTTGGTTCGCTGACATTTGCGCGGATTTATTCCGGTGTCGTTGAATCCGGTACCCAGGTGATGAATTCGGTGAAAGGCAAGCGCGAGCGTGTTGGCCGGATGCTTCAGATGCACGCCAACAGCCGTGAAGATCTGACCGAGGCGCGCGCCGGCGACATCATTGCGCTGGCGGGTCTGAAAGAGACCACGACCGGTGATACGCTTTGTGATCCGGTCAAACCGGTTGTTCTGGAACGGATGGAGTTCCCGGAGCCGGTTATCGAAGTGGCTGTCGAGCCCAAGACCAAGGCCGACCAGGAGAAGATGGGCATCGCGCTGAATCGTTTGGCGCAGGAAGATCCGTCGTTCCGGGTTTCGGTCGACCACGAAAGCGGTCAGACGGTCATTAAGGGCATGGGTGAGCTTCACCTCGACATTCTGGTCGACCGTATGAAGCGTGAGTTCAAGGTTGAGGCAAACGTCGGCGCCCCGCAGGTCGCTTACCGTGAGAGCCTTACCCGCACGGCCGAGGTTGACTACACCCACAAGAAGCAGACTGGCGGGTCAGGTCAGTTCGCCCGGTGTAAGATGATTGTTGAGCCGGGTGAGCGCGGTTCAGGCGTCGTCTTTGAATCCAAGATTGTCGGCGGTTCGATCCCGAAAGAGTACATCCCCGGTGTCGAGAAGGGCATCAACAGTGTGGCCGAGAGCGGTGCGCTGGCGGGCTTCCCGATTATTGACTTCAAGGTCGAGCTGATTGACGGCGCCTATCACGATGTTGACTCCAGCGTCATGGCGTTTGAGATCGCCGGCCGGGCCGCCATGCGTGAAGCATGTCAGCAGGGCGGCATTCAGTTGCTTGAGCCGATGATGGAAGTCGAAGTCGTGACCCCGGAAGACTATACCGGCGACGTTATGGGCGACCTTCAAAGCCGTCGCGGCCTTGTTGAAGGGACTAATGTCCGCGGCAACGCGCAGGTGATCGATGCCAAGGTGCCGCTGGCGAATATGTTTGGTTATGTGAACACGCTGCGGTCCATGACCCAGGGCCGCGCGCAGTTCACCATGCAGTTTTCACATTATGAGCCGGTTCCGAAGAGCGTCAGCGATGACGTCATCTCGAAACTGGCTTAACGGCAGATAGAGCAGAAGGAAGAAGCCGATGTCGAAAGAGAAGTTTGAACGCACGAAGCCGCATGTGAATGTTGGCACGATTGGTCACGTTGATCACGGCAAGACGACGTTGACGGCTGCGATCACGAAGGTATTGGGCGAGGCCGGTGGGGCTGAGTTCACGGATTATGACCAGATTGACAAGGCGCCTGAAGAGCGTGAGCGCGGGATCACGATCTCGACGGCACACGTTGAGTATGAGACGGAC
>JANQQJ010000023.1 GCA_028284945.1 Alphaproteobacteria bacterium
ACCATGATCGAGGCGCGGAGCACCGACGTCTTCCGCAGGGGGCGCACTGCCCGCCTTGTCGAAGGAAAGCCGGCCACTTTTACGGCACCTGCAGAGCCCGGCGACTACGAAATTCGCTACATACTCGCCAACAGCTACACGCTCTATCCCGGCATGCAGCAGGTCGTGCAGACGAGCGTGCCGATCAAGGTGACGCCGGTCGAGGCCTCGATTTCCGGCCCCGAGACTGCCGTCGGCGGGTCAACCATCGAGGTCGACTGGGAAGGCCCGGACGGCTGGGAAGATGACATCATCTCCGTCGTCGAACCAGGCGCAGAAAAATTCAACCGGGACTCCCGGGACAGGCTGGTCACCAGAGGTGAACCGAAAAAGCCCGCGACCATCCGCGTCCCCGCCATCGAAGGAGACTATGAGCTGGTCTACTTCCTGCAGCCGGGCGGCAAGGCGCTTGCGCGAACACCGATCACGATCACCCGCGCCGAAGCCACGGTTGACGCCCCGGATACGGTCAAGGCCGGCGAAAGCTTCGCCGTGACCTACTCAGGCGACGGGTTTAAGGGCGACCGTGTCGTGGTGGTTCCCATCGACAAGGCGGACAACTCCATGTGGAATGTAACGTTGCGCTATGGCTTCGTGGCTGAAGCAGATGGAACCGAAGGAATGGTCAAACCCTATGCCATCAGCGGCGGCCCCGGCGAATACGAGGTCCGTTATGTTACCGGCCTGCAGCACCAGGTGCTGGCCCGCGACAAATTCACCGTTGTCGAGTAGCGGGATGCCGGGCGAGTTTGAGCGGGGTGACTACGAACTGGTCGAGATCACCGGCTTTGAGGGCCTGGAAGTCGGACAGCGGTTCCCGATGCCGCCGCGCTCGGTGACCGATGCCCATTTTTCGGCATTTCAGACTCTGTCCGGTGACAACCACCCGATCCACTATGACCTGGAATACTGCAAAGCCCAGGGTCACCCCGGTTTGCTGGCGCATGGCTTCCAGGTGCTGAGCCTAACGGCGGCTGGCGCCGGTCTGTTCCCCCATGTGATCGGGCCGGCGTTGATCGGATTCATTGAACAATCCAGCCGGTTTCTCAAAGGGGTGTTTCCCGGCGACACGCTTTATCCCATGACCGTCGTTACCGAGCTGAAGCGCCAGAAAACCACCGGTGTGGTGACTCTGAAATCCACCATTCACAATCAGAATCAGGAGCTAGTACTGGATGGCGAGCAGAAATATCTGCTGCGTTTGGCGACGTCTACCAGCTAGGCCTACCCTTGTCACAGTCCGGTCACGGCCTATAACCCTGTCGACAGAAGAATTGAGGAGATAAGGGTATGCACCCGAGTAAGCACCTGGCCGCCGTAGCCGTTCTGGCAGCTGGACTCATCAGCACTCAAGGCGCGTCTGCCGCTGTTTTTCCGACCATGGTGACCGATCAGGAAGCCGGTATTCGCCTGCCCGTCGGGTTCAAGGCAACCATCTTTGCCGACGATCTGGGGATCGCCCGACACATCGCCGTGCGGGAGAATGGTGACGTTTATGTCGCGCTCGCCCAACAAGTCGATGGCACCGGCGTTGTGGCCCTGCGCGATACGGATTCCGACGGTATAGCCGACGTAACTGAACGCTTCGGCGATGTTGAAGGCACCGGCATCGCGATCCATGATGACCTGCTCTACTTCGGCACGGACGTCGAAGTCGTGCGCTTTGAACTTCCCGAAGACGGCATGGTGCCAGAAGCGGGCGCCGAACTTGTCGTCGGCGACTTCCCGGCACAACGCGGCCATGCGGCCAAGACCCTCGCTTTTGATGGCGACGGCAACATCTATGTCAATGCCGGGGCGCCATCCAACGCCTGCCAGCAGCCGCAGCGGACCCCCGGTGCACCCGGACGGATGCCCTGCGACGAATTGGAGCGGACAGGGACGATCTGGAAGTTCGACCTGGCAGCTATTCCCCATGTGCAGCGGGATGGCGAACGCTATGCCACGGGCCTTCGTCACGGCATGGCCATTGACTGGCACCCGGGCGCGGACGCCCTGTTCATGACCATGCATGGCCGTGACCAGCTCGACACCCTGTGGCCTGATTTCTATGACGCAGACGACAATGCCGAGCTGCCAGCCGAGGAATTTCACAAGCTTGAAGCGGGCAGCAATATGGGCTGGCCCTATACCTATTGGAACGGCGTCATCGGCAAACGCATGGTCGGCCCGGAATATGGCGGCGACGGCGAAACCGTATCAGACAATCCGGACTATCAGGACCCGCTGATCGCGTTCCCCGGCCATTGGGCGCCCAATGACATGGTGTTCTATACCGGCGAGGCGTTCCCGGAGATGTTCCGGGGCGGAGCGTTCATCGCCTTCCACGGTTCCTGGAATCGGGCGCCGCGGCCACAGGGCGGTTATCAGGTCGCCTTTGTACCGTTTGAGGATGGCGAGGCCGCAACGGACTGGTTCACGTTTGCCGACGGATTCGCCGGTGCGGACCCGCTGGCCAGCCCGACCGATGCCGTTCACCGGCCGACCGGCGTTGGCGTAGGCCCTGACGGCGCGCTTTACATAAGCGATTCCGTCAACGGGCGAATTTGGCGCGTAACCTATGAAGGCGAGTAGCCTTTTAATCGTGCTTGTACTGACCGGCTTCGTCGGCGGGCCCGCGCTCGCCGAGGAGACTGGTCAAGCGCTTTACGAAGCGCATTGCCTGACCTGCCATCAGGCCGATGGACGCGGCGTACCGCGGATGCAGCCGCCGATCAAGGGCAGCGAGATTGTCATCGGCAACGCAGATACGCTTGTGGCCTATACATTTCTTGGCAGCGGCGAAGACCCGGGGAACTGGGCCAATGCCATGCCGGGATTTCAGCAGCTCAGCGACGCCGACCTTGCAGCGCTGTTGACTTATGTGCGCGAGAGCTTTGGCACCGGTGGTGTGGTAACCGAGCAATCGGTCGCGGAGATCCGGCAACAGTTCTTCGGCAGCGACTGACCAGCCCGCATAGACCTTTTCATTTCCCGACAGCAGGAGCGCCGTGTTAGCGTCCCCCGACCTGTATACGCAGTAAACAGCTTGGGGAGAGCGCCCGCGTGTCCACGACACCCGCCGATGATGGCCGAATAGATATCACGGGCTTCAAGCTGGTTGCCCTGACCGCGATGATGCTGCTGTCGTTTGCAGCGGCCATCGCGATGCCCTTTAACATCACAGGCATCGTCGAGGCGTTCACCGTCACCAACACGGTGGCGGGGCTGGTTGCGACCATTGAGATGGGCGGCGTGGCGATCAGTTCACTGATCTTTGCGCAGATCGCCCCGCGGCTGAACCCAAGGCGGGTCTACGTCATCGGCGTCGCGACCATTATCGCGCTCAATATCGCAACGATCTGGGCACCCACCATTGAGTTTCTCTATGTCGTGCGTGGCCTGGTTGGCCTGTTTGCCGGGGCGATGGTAGCGACGGTGATGTCCACAGCCGGCAGGAGCCGCACCCCCGAGGCGACGTTTGGTGTCATCAATAGCGCGGTTGGTGTGATGGGCATGGCGCTTTCACTGATTCTGCCACAGGCGCTGAAACTCCATACGCTCGAACTTTCAACCTATGACCTTGGCCATGAAGGCCTTGGCCTGAGCACCGTTGACGGCCTCTATTTCGTCTATCTCTGCTGTGCCGGTCTGGCACTCCTGTTCATACGGTTTGTACCGGTTCCGCCAAAGGTTGAAGCGCCGGCCGGCGGCGAAACATCAGCGCCCGCGCTGCCCATAACCGGCTGGCTTGCGCTTCTGGGTCTTGGCATCATCTTCTTCGGCCACGGAACACTGACCATGTTCATCATCAGTGTCGGTGTAGAACAGGTCGGACTGAGCGCAGAACGCGTCGGGCTTGTCTTCATGTTCGGCGGCGTCTTTGGCATTGTCGCGCCGCTCGCGGCCGGTTACATCGGCACCAAATTCAAGGCGATGATCCCCACGCTGATCATTGTTGTCGCGGTCATGATCTTCGGCATGTTGCTATCGCAAGCCTCCACCCCGATGGAATTTTACGCCTCTGCGCCCTTCTTCGCGATGATGCCGATTGCCATGATGCCGATCGTTCTGGGCGCCCTCGCCCGTGTCGACCCGACCGGCCGGCTGACGGGTGCGCACCCGGCCTTCATTACGCTTGGCGGTGCGCTGGCTCCACTGGTGGGAGGCGCCATTAGCACGACCGGCAATTATTCGACCAACGGTTTCTCCGTTGTCATTTGTGGCGTGGTTGGCACCCTATTGCTGGTCGCCGCCATTCGAACCGCAGACCGGCTGCGCGACGATGCCGAAGGCGCCCCGGTCCCGGCCCCGGGGGAATAGCTTGACGTTTCAGGCCTCGCGCCTATTTACGGGGTAGTTACTTAGTGGTAACTTAAAAATCTGTTTCCCTGTCCACCAGCTGCGCGAGACCTTCATGGCACTGTTCCAGACCCATACTGAAAATCGCACCATCGGTAACATTCCTGGTGAGTCCGGTGCGCCCGTCGTCGGGCTGACGCTTGAACTGCTGCGTGACCCACAGAAAGTTTCCGATAGGCTGGTCTCGAAGTACGGGCACGTCTATTGGACCTCCGCATTTGGCCGCAAGACGGTAACCCTGCTGGGCCCTGACGCGAACGAATTCGTCCTGATGGACCGCGGAAAGAACTTTTCATCCAAAGGCGGCTGGGACCCTTTGCTCGATAAGCTGTTCCCAAACGGGCTGATGCTGCGCGACTTTGACGATCACAAAGCGCATCGGCGGATCATGCAGGTGGCGTTCAAACAACCGGCCATGATGAGTTACGTCGCGCGGCTGAACGAAGGCATCAACAAGGGCCTGCACAACTGGGAAGAAAAGGGCGACTTCCGCTTCTACCCTGCGATTAAGGAACTGACGCTCAATACAGCGGCCTCCGTTTTCCTGGGCATGCAATTAGGTCCGGAAGCCGACCGGTTGAACACCGCGTTCTATGACAGCGTTCAAGCCGCCGTCTCCGTCGTCCGTGCCCCCATCCCCGGCACCAAGATGTGGAAGGGTGTGCGCGGCCGCAAATGGATCGAGAATTACTTTCGCGAACAGATCCCCCTGCGCCGCGGCAGCGACGGGGACGACATGTTCACCCTGTTGTGCAACGCCGTCGACGATGACGGCAACCGCTATTCCGATGACGACATCGTCGACCACATGGACTTCCTGATGATGGCCGCGCACGACACGCTGACCAGTTCCATCACCACCATGATCTACAAGCTGTGCGAGTTCCCGGAATGGCAGGAAGAGGCACGCAAGGAATGCCGCTCGCTCGGCCTGGGACCGGACGAACTTCCCTATGAAAGCCTGGCCGAACTGCAGATCGTCGAATGGTGTTTCAAAGAGGCGCTACGGATGAATCCGCCTGTCCCGTCCATCCCCCGACGAACCGTCCGTGAGGTTGAATTTGACGGCTATAAGATTCCAGCAAACACCCCGGTTAATGTCAGCCCGGGCTTTACCCACCGCATGAGCGACATATGGACCAATCCGGACAACTTCGAACCTGACCGTTTTTCGGCCCAGCGCGCTGAAGACCGGCAGCACAAATTTGCCTGGGTGCCGTTCGGTGGTGGCGCGCATATGTGCATCGGCTTGCATTTTGCCTACATGCAGATGAAAGTCTTCATGTATCAACTTCTGATGAAGTATGAATTCAAGCTGGATGACGGTTACGTCGCGGATTTCCAGATCATGCCGATCCCGAAACCGAAAGACGGTCTCCCCATCCATCTGCGACCGCTGAAAGAAACCGAGAAAGAGGCTGCTTAGGCATGGACTTCGAAGACTCACCCGAAGAAGCAGAATTTCGCGCCCAGGCGCGCGCCTGGCTGGAGGAAAACGCCGCGGAATACAAGACGCCCAGGCCACAGCCGGGTTCAGAAGCCGAAATGGTGAAAGACGCCAAAGCCTGGCAGGCCAAAAAGGCCGCCGGCCGGTATGCAGCCATCACCTGGCCTGAGGAAGTAGGCGGCATGGGCGGTACGCCAATGCAGAAGGTGATCTTCGAACAGGAATCGGGCGCTTACCATCTACCGCCCAATGTCTTTGCCATCGGTTTGGGCATGTGCATCCCGACCATGATGGCTTATGCGACGCCGGAACAGCTTAAGTACCACGTACCGCGCGCTCTGTCGGGCGAGGACATCTGGTGCCAGCTGTTTTCTGAACCGGCCAGCGGGTCTGACCTGGCCGGCTTGCGCACGAAGGCCGAAAAAGACGGCGACGAATGGGTCATCAACGGACAGAAGATCTGGACCTCCGGCGCGCAGATCTCAGACTGGGGCATTCTGATTACCCGTACCGACCCGACCGTGCCAAAGCACAAAGGCCTGACCATGTTCTTCCTGGACATGCATTCGCCCGGTGTTGAAGTGCGGCCGATCAAGCAGATTTCCGGCGCCCGCGGCTTCAACGAAGTCTATTTCACTGATGTGCGTATTCCAGATAGTCAGCGCCTCGGTGAGGTCGGCAATGGCTGGAAGGTCTCGCTGACGACGCTGATGAACGAGCGGCTGTCCATCAGTGAGAGCGATAATCGCGGCGTCAATATCGACACCATGCTGGAACTAGCCCGCAAGGTGGAGACCGAAAGCGGCCCGGCCATCAAGGACAAGGCCGTCCGCGAACAGTTGGCAGAGTGGTATGCGAAATATCACGGCCTGCGTAATGGCCGTTACAGGACCATGACGGCGCTGAGCCAAGGCGACACGCCGGGGCCCGAATCCTCCATCAACAAGGCCGTCAATGCGCCGATGCTGCAGGATATGGCCGCCCTTGGCCTTGATCTGATCGATCAGGCCGGACTGCTTTACGATCCAGAGCTTGAGGGCTTCAGGCGCGCGTTCCAGGATGCCTATCTGGGATCGCCCGGCTTGCGAATCGCCGGCGGCACGGACGAGGTGATGCGCAACATCATCGCTGAACGCGTGCTTGGCCTGCCCGGTGACATCCGTGTCGATAAGGACGTCCCCTTCAAGGACATTCCGACCGGCAGCTCTTAAGCCTAACCATCCACAAAGACCCAATATTGGTGCCTTGCGGACCGCGCTGGGCGCCAATGCGCTCGGCACGCTTGATATCGGCGTCCGGGAAGGCGATATATTGGGGTGTGGGCCGCCTGCAAATGTGCGGGGCCGATAGGAACAGCAGATGATCAATCGTCAGGCAAAATTCGGGATCGGGCAGGTGGTAAAACACCGCTTTTATCCCTTCCGCGGCGTCATCTTCGACGTGGACCCGACGTTTTCCAACACCGATGAATGGTGGGAATCGATCCCCGAGCATATGCGCCCGGCGAAGGATCAGCCCTATTACCACCTGCTGGCTGAAAACGAAGAGTCCACCTATATTGCCTATGTCTCGCAGCAAAATCTGCTGGTCGACGATTCAGGCGATCCCGTCAGCCATCCGCAGGTGCCCGAGATGTTCGGCGAACTGGAAGATGGCCAGTACGAGACTCTGGACGACCTGAAACACTGACTATCGCCCGGCCTGCGGCTGCCGGTTGAACACATATTTGTTCAGCGTCCAAAGCAGAGGCACCAATAAGTAATCATATGTGACCCGGGCAATGGTTTTGATCCCGGGTGTCGATACCAGGGCAGCCAGCCAACGGTAACGGGGCATCCGCCGCCATATCGCAATGAACGCCTCGACGCCGACCAGAATCTCGCCATCACCGTTAACGGCATGCAGACGGCGCTTTAGCTCGTCCCTTTTGACGCCCAAATGCGCCGGAACAACCGGATTGGCGTCGATATCGCAGAACCCCAGCTTGCCGCCGCGCCTGACAACCTCCCGCTGATAATGCGCGATTTCGCGGCTGCAGACCGGGCATTCGCCATTGAAATAGGCGGTCACAATACCCGGCTCCTCTGCGGGTGCCGGCAACAGCAAATCCTCCAGCGCGCTGCGAAGACTGAGATGTTTGAATGTGAAACCGCGCCGCGCCAGCCGGTTTGGCACCACCCGCTGCCCGTCGAACAGAATCTGTGCCATCTGCCCCATAACAAGCCGGGCGGGCGATGCTGGGATGCGCAGCCAAACCGGGCGGCGCATCACAGCCCCAATCATCTTGTTGAAGTCACGGTTGGTCACAGGCTCCGGCGTGGTCAAGTTAAAGGGTCCCTCGGCCTGTTTGTCCTCAATCAGGCTCAGCATTGCGGCGACCGCATCCTCAATATGGATCCAGGACACATATTGACGCCCATTGCCTAGTGTTGCTCCAAGAGCAAATCGGTGCGGCATGGCAAGCCTCGGTAAGGCCCCACCATCGGCACCCAACACGACCCCGAACCGTAGATTACACACGCGGATGCCGAGAGTCTTGGCGTCGTCCGCAGCGGCTTCGCGCGCCCGGCACAGTTCAGATTGGAAAATGTCCTGCGGGCCATCGGCTTCGGTCAACACACGGTCGTCATGAAGCCCATAGAACCCGATGGCGGACGCGGCCAACAGCACGTCGGGACGCTGATATCGCGTCAACAGAAAGTCGTTCAGCGCCTTTGTGGTTTCAACACGGCTGTCCAGCAGCACTTTCCGGCGGGCCTTGGTCCAGGGGAGCCCCAATATGGGCGCGCCGGCCAGCGCAATCACCGCATCCAGTGGCTGCGAGGCCGGGATATCATCGAACGTTGTGACGATCTCCACGTGCGGGCCGAACAGGTCATCAGCTGTCTCGGGGGTCCGTGTGAAAACGATCACCTTATCGCCCCGGTGCAATAGCGCGCGCACGAGATGGTGGCCAATGAAACCCGTCGCCCCGGTAACCAGCACGGTGTGGGGCGCCTCACTCCTGCCTATCTCGATTGGATACCGTTGCCACGCCGGCGTCTGACGGCGAGTCAGGCTCACCACTGCAATCGCGTTACGAACGGCCCACAGTCCAACGCCAACACCAAACAGAGTGAGCACCCAACTAATCCAACCGTGCTCGGCGGGGACCAGCGTCGTCGGTTGCCCGGTCCACGCCAACCAAATCGGCCAGAAGGTGATCAACAGGGCACCGAAGATGATCGCCAAAATCGTATGCAGCACGCGTTCAAACGGCGGGAGCTTTCGCGTCCTGTCTTCAATGATGAAGTCCGCCAGGGTGATGCCGATCTCCAGCACCAACAGGCCGGCGAACGCCCAGGCCCATAGGCCGTGCCACTCGCTCCAGGCAAACCCGAGAAAAATCACCGCATAGATCGCCTCACGCGCAGCATGCAGCGCCAATTCGTTCCGTGCGGATGGCTTTGAGGGCAAGCGTTCGGTCACTTCGTGATGCCAGAAATTATCGATACCCCCTAATACGCCTTGAACCAGGAGCAGGATCAGCAACATGTCCATCGCACTTTCCTTCATTTATATCGGTTATTTCTGTATATACAGAAATAATCTGACAAATTTTTTTACTTCGCCTTTGCTTTTCCACCAGGCAGCAACCGGGCAATACCGCGCCCCATCTTCATCAACCGGACAAGGGTGGGCTTAGGCAGGCTACTGACCTGTTCGTACCAGTCGTTCATGGTGTCGACAAAAGTCAGCATGGTTTCCATGCGTTGAGCGACATCGGCGGGCGTTCTATCCGACCCTGCCTCGGCGACGCACTGACGCAGCGTCATGATCGTCGGGTCTATCTCCCGCTTTTTGCGCTCTTCGACGATGGTCAGCAGAATTTCCCAGGTATCCTCCAGCGCCTGGAAATGGTCACGTCGGTCCCCCATGACGTGAATAACACGGACGAGCCCCCAGCCCTGCAGTTCTTTGAGGCTGTTGGAAACGTTCGACCGGGCAATTCCCAGGGTTTCGGTGATTTCGTCCGCGGGCAGCGGTTTGTCGGACAGGTAGAGCAGTGCATGAATCTGTGCGACAGAGCGGTTGGTGCCCCAGCGGGTACCCATCTCTCCCCAGTGGAGAACATATTGTTCCATGGCGGGTGTTAAATTCATGACTATTTCCGTAATTTCTGTCTAGACAGAAATATATGAAATATGGAGCTCACGAGTCAAGCCCTCTGCATGATGACTAGTGCAAATCGTTTGGATTGTTCCTGCTACGGCGTACCAGCCGACCCATCCCACGCAAAAGTAGTCCTACCGCCCCTGCAACCGCTAGAAGCGCGCCGATAATCATGATCCAGAAAAAGGCGAAGAGCGCCCTCGAATAGTTATTGTGGTCGGGCTCGGTATACCAGTCATAAGCTAGCAACAATGGTAGCCAGACTGTGACCATTACGATGACGAATACCACGCGGCCGCCCGGGATTATCCACCAGCTGGTACCTCTCAGGGTCGGATCAAAGCAAGAAAGAACCCAACGGCCCCCGATAGCGAGGGGGTAGATAACACCAACCGCAACGCAGATCATCATAAGTGCTTCCATTGTCGTCAGTCCGGCGGATTAACCGGTCCGCCGGCATGATGGTGGACCATGCGCCAGGCACCTTCTTCGCGGACAAAGATATTGGTCGCCAGCAGATGGCCATTCGCCAGCACCTCGTAACACAGCACAATCGCCGTATCGCCATAGATGCTGACCGTGGCGTCAACGCATTCGATTTCTGGCCGGTTGGGGTTTTCCAGTATCCCCCGCCAGCTATTGATCACCTCGTCCCGGCCCGTCAGTCGCGGCCAGCCGGGGTGCAAACAGCTGATATCGGCCTCTTGCGCCCAGATCGCCTCCATCGCCTGCATGTCAGCCGCGGCAAAGGCGTCATAAAACGCCTCGTTCGCGGACAATACGGTTTCCTGATCCCCAAGTGCCATGGCCTGAGTGTGCGGTTGCCCACCAGCGAGCGTCAAGGCTACTGTCGGCACCCGAAATCAGAGGGACTGCAATGAGCTGGGAAAAAGAAGCCGACGACATCAAACAACGGCGCAAGCTAGCGAAGGCACAGGGCGGGCCGGACGGGATCGCGCGGCAGCATGAAAAAGGCCGGCTGACCATCCGCGAGCGGGTCGCGGCGCTGACCGAGGATGGTGTTTTCGATGAAGCCGGCGAGGCTGCCGGCAAAGCTGAATATGACGACGACGGCAATCTGGTCGCGGTCAGCCCGCCCAACTATGTGCTCGGCTTCGGCAAGGTAAACGGCCGCCGCACCGTGATCGGCGGCGAGGACTTTACCCTCAAAGGAGGCTCTCCCAACGCATCAGGCCTGCGCAAGAGCGTCTATGCCGAAGATATGGCAATCAAATACCGGGTGCCACTGGTTCGTTTCCTGGAAGGCGGCGGCGGCAGCGTCGCCGGATCGAAAGGGACCGGCCTGTCCTTCCCGCCGGTCTATGAACGTGCGCGGTTTAGGTCGCTGGCAGATGTGATGGGCGTGGTGCCGGTGGCCGCCGCCGCCTGCGGGCCGGTTGCCGGTTTCCCAGCGGCTCGCCTGGCAGGCTCCCACTTTTCGGTCATGACCAAGGATATCTCCCAAGTGCTAGTCGCCGGGCCCGCCGTTGTTGAACGGGCCTTGGGCGTCTCGATGACCAAGGAGGAGCTAGGCGGATGGCAGGTGCACCTGAAGAACGGGACCGTCGACAATTTGGCCAACAGCGAACAGGACGCAGCGGATCAGATCAAACAATTCCTCAGCTATATGCCTCAAAATGTCTGGGAACTACCGCCGGTTACCGAAACGGACGATGATCCGAACCGGGCCGATGAGGAGCTGATTTCGCTGATCCCGCGGGACCGGCGCAAACCCTATAACGGGCGCAAGCTGATCAAACATGTGGTGGATCAAGGCTCGTTCTTCGAAATCGGCAAACGCTATGGGCCAGGGCAAATCGTCGGCCTAGCCCGCATGAACGGCCAGCCCGTCGGCGTCTTTGCCTCGGACTGCAAATACGCGGCTGGATCGATGACGGCCAATGGCGCCCAAAAAGTGCGCCGCTTCATCGATCTGTGCGACACATTTCATTTGCCCATTTTGAGCTTCGTCGATGAGCCCGGCTTTATGATCGGCCCCGATGCCGAAAAAGCCGGCACAATCCGCTATGGCACCGCCTTCGTGATGGCGGCCATGCAGAGCCGGGTGCCCTGGGCCTCTGTCGTGGTGCGCAAAAGCTTCGGCGTTGCCGCCGCCGGGCACTTTTCGCCTGAGGGGCTGGTGCTGGTCTGGCCGTCCGCCGAAATGGGCGCCCTACCGGTAGAGGGCGGTGTCGCTGTTGCGTTCCGCAAACAACTGGCCGAAGCAGACGACCCGGATGCGCTGCGTGCCCAACTGGAAAAGCAAATGGCAGCAGCCAACGCGCCCTTCCCGCGTGCCGAAGAGTTCGCCGTGCATGATGTTATCGACCCGCGCGAAACCCGCGCGCGGCTGTGCCAGTGGCTGGAATGGGTTCAGCCGGTCCTGGAGGACCAGAAAGGCCCCACCGGTTATGCCATCAGGCCTTAGCCCATCAGCTCACAACGTCATCGGCGCATTGGGCTGGGCGAAATACATAATATTTGCACGCAATGAAAAACACACCTGTATAGGCGATCATCGCTATGGCCTGAGCCACAAGTCGCATATCGACTAGCGTCCCAAGCGCAACTGCCAGCACAATCAGATTAATGGCATATGCCAGGATGAATGCCAGAACGTACCGGGTGAAACCGCCTGAGCCTGAAACCTCACTTTGGAAAGTCAGTCTTCTATTCAAAACGAACCCCATGGCTAGTCCAACCGCATAGCCCATGGCATTGGACGTCCAGGGTGACCAGCCAAGCCCCTCCATGAACAGGATGATCGTGCCGTACCCGACAATGGTGTTGGCCAGGCCAACCAGTCCAAACAAGATCACCTGATTTCGGGATTGGCGTAGTGCCGCCTTACCGGTGCCGGTCACGCCCGGCCCCAGATGAAGTACTGCGCACCCAGCGGCAACCACGACAGATATTGTTCCATGGGCCGCAGTGCCGACAATGCGGCCGGAAAAAACACGCAGTAGTCTCGCCTTAACCGGCTGAACCCGGCTTCCCGGATACGGGAATACATCCTTGGCGCCCGGATCAACACGGCGTCCTCATCAAATTCGCACGTATTGACAGCACGCACGGTGAGCGGGTTTAGCGGATTGTGTTCGAACAGAAAAAAATGACCGCCAGGCTTCAGGATACGCTTGATGTTCGCCAATGCTCCTGCATGGGCATCCGCATCAATGTGGTGAAAGACGCACGCGGCGAAGACCAGATCCACAGCGTTGTCCTCCAGCGGGATGTGATCACCGTCATAGTGCAGGAACGATATGCCTGGCCCATGGACAGCCCGAGACTGCGCCAGACTTGCTTCAGAAACGTCCAGGCAGGTCAGTTTCGCGTCGGGCAGATACTGCTGAAAAAACGGGACACTCGCGCCAACGCCTGAACCGAAATCGACAACTGATCCGATTTTCTCGTCACCAACAAGCCGATCAACAACACGCACCTTGTATTCAGCGAAATAGGCCGGTTCCTCGCCTGATATAGAAATATTGCGGGCATGGAGGTCCTGATAGTCACCAGCGAAAGCATCGAACTCAGCAGCCTGATCCGCGGTCTTGGTTTCCTGCTTGAGCTTGGTCATAAAATGCGGCTCAACCGGTTCCACGCGCCGCGTCACGCGCCACGGCAGCCGGTTGGGAAACATCGCCGGCACGGATCACCTGGTCGATCAGGAAAATGGGGCGCCGTTTTGCCTCAAGAAAGGTTCGGCCGACATATTCGCCCATGACGCCGAGCACAAGAAGCTGCAGGCTGCCGAGGATCAGAACCGTAGTCATGACACTGGGCCAACCCGCTTCGGTCTCGAAGTAGAACCACCCCAGTAGCGTATAAACAATCCCCATCAGCGCCAGGACCGCGAAAATAAACCCCAGATAGGTTGCGATTTTCAGCGGTTTGGTGGAGAAGCCGGTGACCGCGTCAATGCCGAGCGCCAGCATTTTCCCAAGCGGGTATTTGGTCTCACCAGCAAAGCGTTCATCCCGCTCATAGTCGAGCGGAACCTGCTTGAACCCAACCCATGACACCATGCCACGAATGAAGCGGTGCTGTTCGGGCATCTGCCGTAACAGATCGAGTGATTTGCGGCTCATCAGGCGGAAGTCCCCGGTATCCAAAGGGATTTCGATGTCCACAAGTCGGCGAAGAACCCGATAGAAGATAGCCGCCGTCGCCCGCTTGAAGACCCCCTCTCCCTTCCGCTGGGTTCGACGCCCGTAAACCACATCCGCCCCTTCATCCATTAATGTCATCATTTCCGATAACAGTTCGGGCGGATCCTGCAGATCAGCATCGATAATCAAAATGCGGTCACCGGCGGCAACTTCCAATCCGGCGCTTAACGCCAGCTGGTGTCCGTGATTACGCGTCAAGCGAACCAGTACGATGTGCGGATCCTTGGCCGCCAGCTCGAGCATTAATGGCCAGGTGCCGTCCTTCGACCCATCGTCGATCAAAACAATTTCGTGGGCATTGCCGCAGACGTCGAGGCAGGCGGCGCTGAGCCGTTCATGCAGCGCAACAAGCGTTTCCTCTTCGTCGTAACAGGGAACAACCGCTGACAGCACCAAAAGCCCCTATGCCTAGTTGAACTAACGTTCGTCGCTCGGTGGTCTATCGTTAGTCCAAACTATGCATATTGGGCAAGCCCAACGGCCGATTCGCCTCTATCCACCCCGGTCGGGACGCGAATGACGCCACTCGGCGAGCAACGTGCGCAAAGCGGCAACAAAGGCGAGCGGCTGATCAAGAAACAGGTGGTGATCTGCTTCCGGGATCGACACGAAAGGCACCGAACTGTCCAGCACCTCGAACATGTAGTCAGCGATGTCCTGGGTAAAGAGCTGGCTCTTTTCGCCGTAGATGACCCCGACCCGGCACGCCAGGCTGGCCAATACCTCTGACTGATTAACGAAGCGAAACTTGCGAAAGAGCTGATCGTCGAACTTCCAGGTCCAGCCGCCCTCGGCCTCAGTGATCGAATGCCGGCCGATATAGTCCAGCACATAGTCATTGTCGCAGCCTTGTGGCGGCATCAGCCGGAACCGGCCCAAGGCTGAGTCGAAGTCCGGATAGATCTTTTTCGGTCTCACCGGGGCGCGGTTGCGCTGCCGTTGCCACTCATAGTCTGGCGGCCGCACCGGTGAATCCACCAGCACAACACCGGTCAACTTGTCGCCATGCTCGTAACCGGTATTCAAGGTGACAAAGCCACCGAAACTGTGTCCAACAATGATCGGCTTGCCGTCGAACCCGGCATCGTCACAAACCGCCATGACCTCGGCAGAGAACAAATCCGCTGAATAAGCATCACGCCGGCCGCTATCCCCGGCCCCGGATAGATCAATTGCCGCCACGCTGTAATGATCGCGGAAAAACGGTGCAAGAAACGTCCACCAGTGAGCATGTGCGCCGCCGCCATGGACCAACAGCAAGCCTGGCTTGCCGCGGCCACCCCAGTGCAGATAGTGGATCGGGCATCCCTCAACCTCCACTGTGCGGTCGACATAGGGAACCTTCAGCGCTTTGGTAAACCACTCCGGAGCATCCGGCGGCACCACCGCGGACGTATTTTCAGCCGTGGAGCTCATGCGGCGTTCAGGCAGCCGGGCGCCAGACACGGGGCGGCTTACCCGTCGCCACCTCTTGAATCGACCAGACTTCGACGCGCCATGGCTCCAGCTTCAGCAAGCCATAGGTCGGGTCGTCGACCGACTCCCAGAATGTCTTGAGGTCATAGCCATAGGGTTCCGGATACTCTCCGAACAAATCCCACAGGCGCCGCTTTTCCGCCATGTCCTCAATGAACTCTGTCTTGCAGTCGGCCATGACCTGTTGATGTTCAGGCGTCCAGTATGTCAGCGAAACATGGGGGTTACCCTCCAGATGTTTTGCTTTCAGGCTCTGACGGCCGGTAGCGATCCAGCCCACTGCGCCCTCGTCGGTGACTTCCCAGATCGGGTGCAGCATGCGCGCGCGGGTGCGGCCCTTGGTATCGACCGTGGCGACCGACGCCCAAACGATGGAAGACACCCGGTCCTCGAATTCTTTCCTGATATCGGCAAATGACTCTACGTCCATGAAACTCTCCTCGTGTTAGCGCGCCAGTGAACTGGAAGCCCGGGGCCAGGTCAAGCTTGCGGACGGCCCATGCTGTGCAATGATGGCGCAAATTTTTCATGAGGTGGAAACTATGGGACGCGTTGAAGGCAAAATTGCACTGATCACCGGTGCTGGTTCGGGGTTGGGCCGCGCGGCCGCCATTCGGCTTGCAGGTGAAGGCGCAACCCTGGTCGTTACCGATGTGAATGCCGACGGTGCCCGGGAAACGGTCCAACTGATCGAAAATGCGGGTGGATTTGCATGGTGCCAAAAGCAGGATGTCACCCAGGAAGCGGAGTGGACCGCGCTGATCGACGAGATCATGGAACGGCACGGCCGTATCGACATTCTGGTTAACAATGCCGGGATCATCATCGTGAAGCCGATTGCTGCGATGACACTGGAGGACTTCAGGCGGCAAAACGCAATCAATGTCGATGGCGTCTTTCTCGGCATCAAACATGGATCGGCAGCCATGGCGCAAAACGGCACCGGGTCAATTGTGAACCTGTCATCTGTCGCTGGATTGCGCGGCTCGGCCAATACGATCGGCTATTGCGCCAGCAAGGGCGCCGTGCGGCTGATGACGAAGGCGGCTGCCAAGGAAATGCAGCTGATGAGCCTCGATATCCGCGTCAATTCCGTGCATCCCGCCCTCATTTCAACGCCCATGGCAGAGTCGATTATCGATCAGGTCGGCGGCGACACCGAAGGTGTCGGCCGTATGGCAGCACGCCAGTCCGGCCGCTATGGCACGCCTGAAGAAGTCGCTGACGCGATCCTTTATCTGGCATCAGATGAATCAAGTTTTTGTACCGGCAGCGAACTGGTGATCGACGGCGGGCAAACAGCCTAGGCTAGACCCGCCACGTCAAGGATCGCCTGCCGAACCACGTCTGGCTTTTCCATCGGCAGAAAGTGGGTAGTCCCCAGCACTTCGGTCACATGCCAGTCCGGCTGAAGGCGTTTGACCAGCTCGGCCGTTTGGGGCCGCATGGTCGACCCCTCCTCGGCATAAAGCAGCGAGACAGGGCATTCGATGCGCCGAATAATCCGACCCAGCATGCTGCCTGCGGAACCAAAAGTGGCGGCTTCCCAGGCCGGCGCACAGGCCAGCTGCACCTCACCATTCGGCAGGTCTATTGACCCCCCGGTGATGTAATCCCGCAGCACCTGATCCGGCCATGTCTTAAAGGCACCCCGACCCTTATAGGCGTCGAACATCATCTCGCGGGTTCCATAGACCGCACGGCGGCGGGACGCACCTCTGACCAGATCGCTCGCGCTTGGCAAGCCAAGCAGCCGCCGAAGCCGCATGATCCGTGCCGCAGCGGCCGGAATCATAACCGGATCGGCAGGAACAAGTCCCAGCACCCTATCTGGAATTTTTGATGCCGCCATCATTGCCACTGCACCTCCCAGAGAGTGACCGGACAGATAAACGGGTTCATCCAGATCGCGCAGCAGCGCAACCACGTCTTTTGGATAAACATTCCACGATTTGAGCCTATTTGGATCGGCAGGCGCCGTCGTCATGCCATGGCCACGCAGGTCGACAGCCAGCACCCGGAACCGTGTGGTGAGTGGTGTTAAGAGGGTTTTATAGGTCTCAGCGTTAAAGCCGGTCGCGTGGCAGAAGAGGAGCACCGGGTTGTTCGTGTCACCGGTCCAGCGGAGCAGAGAAAAGGTGCCTCTTCCCGGCAGGTCCACCATTTCACGGATGGGCGCAATTGGCTCACTCATCAGAGTCGCGCCTGAAACCTGAAACATCGCCGTCGACCGACAAGAGCACCGCGACGGGCCGCGTCTGACTGAAATTGGCAAAGATGATCATCAGAATCACCATGATCGGGACGCTGAGGAACATGCCGGCGACACCCCAGATGCTGCCCCATACGGCCAATGCCAGGATTACCACAAGCGGGCTTACGTTCAGTGAACCGCCCATCAGCTTCGGTTCTACGATGTTGCCAACCACGATCTGAATCGTCGCCAATATCGGTGTGACAACCAAAAACGGACCGAAACTGTCGAACTGCACCAATGTCAGCAGCGACGGGAAGATAATGCCCAGCAATGACCCGATGGTTGGAATATAGTTGAGCAGGAAAATCACAAAGCCCCAAAACGCGGCATAATCGACCCCTGCGGAGACGAGAACAACATAGCTGAGACCGCCGGTGATCAGGCTCATCAACGTCTTGATCCACATATATTTGCGGATGTCCTGATTAATCTGCGCCAGGATATTGCGCACCCGTTCGCGGCGCCCGGTGGCCGGAAACAGCCGCCGAACCTTGGCATCGAAGGTGCTTTCTTCCAAAAACAGGAACAGCATGTAGATCAGCACCAGACCGGCATTACCGGCCAGACTGGCCAGTGTTCCGGCCAGATTTCCGATCAACGGCCCCAGCTCAATTGACGAGAACATCGAGTCGAAACTGAAAACATCGTCTAACCCCAGCCAGGTGGCTGCCTCAAGCATACGCAGTTCAAGATTCTGCTGGTAAATCGGGGCGGCCTGATTGACCCCGGCAAGGTTCTGGGTTGCCAGGTTTATCCCCCCTATCGCCGCGCCCAGCACCAAGATAAGCGCCGCTGTTACTGTTGCCCAGCGTGGCGGCCGCCAGTCGCCGACGGTGATGCGCTCGAACCCATCGGCCACGGCATCCACCAGAAACCAGGCCAGAACAGCGACAGCAAAGGGCACCAGCAAACTGCGCCCTTCGACGAGCAACACAACGGTCAGCGCAGCGATTGCAAACGCAGCGGCGTAGTAGAAAACCCGGGGGATGTTGCTTGAATCGGCCATGAGGGCGGCGATTGTCATCATTGCACTGCCGTCCGTCAATGGAAGGCACCGGCAATGTTGGGCCGTGACAAGCTGCGGCCCCGGCTGCAATAAAGTCAGACGCGAATACGGGGCAGCTTGTGAGCCAGGTTGGACAAACAGATCCGCACGAAAACCAGACTCTTGGCATCATTCTGATGCTGGGGGCGTTCCTGGCCTATACGGGGATCGACGCACAATCGAAGGTGATGGCGGAAATCGGCTATCACGCGATATTCATCACCTGGGGCCGCCTGGTCGCGCAACTGGTCTTGATGGTGCCCTATATGATCCGAACCGGCCTGCCCGGCCTGAAGTCCCGGCGGCTTGATCTGCAAGTGGCACGCGGGCTCTGCATGCTAATCGCGGGCGTCCTGTTCGTCATGGGGCTGGCCCATCTGCCGCTGGCGACCATGACGGCGATCAACTTCGTCTCGCCCTTTATCATCACGATTCTGACGATGCTTGTGCTGAAGGAGGCGGTTGGCATTCATCGCTGGCTTGCCATCATCATTGGCTTTACAGGGGCGATGATTGTGATTCGGCCAGGCACGGAAGCCTTCACCGTGGCCTCGCTGTACGGCCTAGGGGCCGCGCTATTCTGGGCCACATCGATCATCGTGACCCGCGTGGTGCAGCGCTACGATTCCAGCATGCTGACGATTTTCTACACGATCATCGTCGGGATCGGCGGCTCGTCATTTCTGGTTATCGAATATTGGCGGGAGGTCGACCTGCTCGCCATGGTCTTCCTCTTCGGTATGGCCGTGTGCAGCACCGTCGGCCAGTTGCTGATGAACGGGGCCCTGAAACAGACCAGCCCGGCGGTTCTGGCGCCGCTGAACTACAGCCAACTGATCTGGGCGGGGTTGGTCGGTGCGCTCGTTTTTTCCGAGTTCCCCGACCAGTGGACCTGGGTCGGCGCCGGAATCATCGTCCTGAGCGGGCTTTACGTCTGGCACCGGGAGCGGCAACCCGCCACCCCTAGGCCCAGACCAGCTGAATAGCCGCTTAACGCGGCGCCATCCGGATCGCGCCATCCAGACGGATGGTCTCACCATTCATCATGGTGTTTTCGCACAGCTCGCGCGCCATGGTCGCGAACTCTTCCGGCTTACCCAAACGCTGCGGGAACGGAATGCTCTTAGCCAATGAGTCGAGCACGTTATCCGGTGCGCGCAGCATCAGCGGCGTGGCAAAAATGCCCGGGCAGATCGTGTTACAGCGAATGCCGACATTGGCGAGATCGCGCGCGATGACCAATGTCATGCCGACGATCCCGGCTTTGGACGCCGTATAGGCAATCTGACCAACCTGACCGTCAAACGCCGCGACAGAAGCCGTCTGAACAATCGCGCCGCGTTCACCATCTTCCAACGGTTCGAGCGTCTGAATTTCAGCGGCAACCAGCCTGGAGCAGTTGAAGTGCCCGATCAGGTTCGTGTTGATCACCTGCATGAAGTGGTCGAGTTCCATGGGACCGTCGCGGCCAACAATCTTGCCGGCGCGGCCAATGCCGGCACAGTTGATCAGAATGCGCGGCGTACCATGGGCTGATTTCGCAACCTCGATACCGGCCTTTACATCCTCTTCCGAGGCCACATCGACTTTGGCGAAGGCGCCGCCGATCTCGCCGGCCAGCTCGTTACCCAGTTCCTCATTGAGGTCCCAAAGCGTGACCTTCATACCCTTGGCAGTCAATTCACGCGCGGTCGCCGCGCCCAGTCCCGATGCGCCGCCCGTGATGATGGCGGAATGCCCTTCCAGCTTCATGATAATCCCCTGACTATTGGTGGTTGTTGTTTCGATGCGGCCCAGGGATTAGCCGGTTGCCGGGCCAGAGGCAAGCCGCCCTGTTGACTCAGCGCGCCGGCCCCGCCACGGTTGCCGCCGAAATTCAAACAGGGGAAAATTTCATGATTGTACTCGCAGGCATCATCACCGCCTCACCCGCCGACATCGACAAGCTAGCGGACGACATCCGCACCATGGTGACCGCATCCAACGCCGAAGAAGGCTGCCACGCCTATTCCTTCGCGCAGGACCTGAACGACGCCGGCACGATCCGGGTGTTCGAGTGCTGGGAATCCGACGAGGCGCTGGCCGAGCATTTCCAGACACCGCATATGGCCACGTTCCAGGCTGCGATGACCGGCGTGACCGTCACCGGTATGGACATCAAGAAATACGAAATCAGCGGCGTTGCGCCATTCACCGGTGCGGGGAACTAAGATGCCAATCCCAGGCCCCGCCCGCATCGAGCCGCTTCCGGACGACCAGCTGCCGGAGTGGGTCACCGAAAACAAAGACATCCCGCGCGTTAATGTCGTTAAGACCCTGGCGCGGCACGAAAGCCTGATCAAACCTTGGAATCGATTTGCCGCCAACGTTATCGGCGACCGCAGCACCCTGTCGGGCCGGGAACGGGAAATCGCCATCCTGCGTACAGGCTGGAACCACCAGTCGGACTATGAATTCGGCCAGCACCGTATCATCGGCATGCGTCAGGGATTGAGTGAGCAGGAGGTCGAAGACATTGCCCGCGGGCCAGACCACGGCAACTGGCCAGAACGCGAGCGACTGATCATGGTGGCCGCTGATGAACTGTTCAAAAACTCAGAGATCAGCGACGAAACCTGGGCAGACCTCACCGAGTTCTATGACGATAAGCAAATGATCGACATCATCTTTGCGGTCGGCCAGTACACTTTGGTCTGCTTCGCGCTGAAATCGATCCGGGTGCAGCTCGACGAGGGCGTCGGCGGGTTGCCGGAGGTTTAGAACCTCAAAACTAGCCGTCATTCCCGCGAAGGTTGGAATGATTGCTTGGGAAGAAACCAAAGAAAAAGGGCCGCGGGGTAAACCCCACGGCCCTTTCGCATTCTTGCGCTGAATGGCGGAACTTAGAAGTCCATGCCACCCATACCGCCCATGCCACCCATGTCGGGCATGCCGCCGGGCATACCACCACCGGCGCCCTTGGGCTCAGGCTTTTCAGCAACCATGGCTTCGGTCGTGATCAGCAGCGCGGACACCGAAGCAGCATCCTGCAGCGCGGTGCGCACCACCTTGGTCGGGTCGATGATGCCCGCCTTGACCAGGTCGGTGTACTGCTCCGTCTGCGCGTCGAAACCGAAGTTGGTGTCGTCGCTTTCCAGCAGCTTGCCCGCCACGACGGCGCCATCGACACCGGCGTTCTCCGCGATCTGCCGAACCGGAGCCTGCAGCGCACGGCGAACGATGTCGACGCCAACGCGCTGGTCGTCATTCTCCGTCGTGATGCCGTCGAGCGTGCGGATCGAGTACAGCAGCGCTGTACCACCACCCGGCAGAACGCCTTCTTCAACCGCGGCGCGGGTCGCATTGAGCGCGTCTTCGACGCGGTCCTTGCGTTCCTTCACCTCGATTTCGGTGGCGCCACCGACACGGATAACCGCGACACCGCCAGCCAGCTTGGCCAGGCGTTCCTGTAGCTTTTCACGATCATAGTCCGAAGACGTGTCTTCGATCTGAGCGCGGATCTGGTTGCAGCGGCCTTCGATATCGTCCTTGTCGCCAACACCTTGAACGATGGTTGTATCGTCCTTACCGATGCTGATGCGCTTGGCTTCGCCGAGCATGGACATATCGACATTTTCCAGCTTGATGCCGAGGTCTTCAGAGATGACCTGCCCGTTGGTCAGGATCGCGATGTCCTCCAGCATGGCCTTGCGGCGGTCACCGAAGCCCGGTGCCTTAACGGCCGCAACCTTCAAGCCACCGCGCAGCTTGTTGACGACGAGCGTGGCAAGCGCCTCGCCCTCGACATCTTCAGCAATGATCAGCAGCGGGCGGCTGGACTGTACGACCTTTTCCAGGATCGGCAGCATCGCCTGCAGGTTAGACAGCTTCTTCTCGTGCAGCAGGATGAACGGGTCTTCAAGCTCGACCATCATCTTTTCTGCATCGGTGATGAAGTAGGGTGACAGATAACCGCGGTCGAATTGCATGCCCTCGACGATTTCGACGTCGGTGTCCATGCTCTTGGCTTCTTCAACCGTGATCACGCCTTCGTTGCCGACCTTTTCCATGGCTTCAGCCAGCATTTCACCGACCAGCTTGTCGCCATTGGCGGAAATGGTGCCCACCTGCTGGATCTCTTCGTTGGAATTGACCGTGCGGGTGCGGCCCTGAAGATCAGCAACAACAGCGGAGACCGCCAGGTCGATACCGCGCTTCAGATCCATCGGATTGTACCCGGCGGCCACAGCCTTGGAACCTTCCTTGACGATGGCCTGGGCCAGAACCGTGGCGGTCGTGGTGCCGTCACCGGCCAGGTCGTTGGTCTTGGATGCGACTTCGCGCACCATCTGTGCGCCCATATTCTCGAACTTGTCGGTCAGCTCGATTTCCTTGGCGACGGTCACGCCGTCCTTGGTGATCTTCGGCGCGCCGAAGCTCTTGTCGAGGACCACGTTGCGGCCTTTCGGGCCCAAGGTCACTTTTACGGCGTCGGCCAGAACGTCCACACCGTTCAACATACGGGTGCGGGCGTCCGCGCCAAATTTGACTTCTTTTGCAGCCATTGTGTTGCTCTCCTGAAAAAACTAAGCCGCAGCCTTGGTGGCAGCGGCGTCTTCGATGATTCCCATAATGTCCGACTCTTTCATGATCAGAAGGTCTTCGCCTTCGATCGTGACTTCGGTACCGGACCATTTGCCAAACAGCACACGGTCGCCGGCCTGGACTTCGAGGGGCTGGATTTGGCCCTTCTCGTCACGGGCACCCGGGCCTGTTGCTACGATCTCGCCCTGAGACGGCTTTTCCTTGGCCGTGTCGGGAATGATGATGCCGCCTGCGGTCTTTTCCTCTTCTTCGAGGCGCCGAACGACGACACGATCCTGAAGCGGTTTGAAGTTCATAGGGTGTCACTCCTCACGTGGAAGCTTGATGGGAAGCGAAAAAATGTTGTGATAAAAGCGCTTGCTCCCCTTTGGAGCGCTTCGCGCGCTATGTAATGAAGTGTTGGCACTCTTTCAAGGGGACTGCCAAAGTTTTTTGGCAGCCGTTGGATAAGAGTGCTAACAAACTGATTCTAATGAAGAAAATTTTTTACTTCTGTTGCGGTCATCAAAAATCTGGGGCAGACTTTTCAGCCATAGTCAAAAAAGAGGATGGCCATGGCACCCAGGCACGCGCACGACTACCGTGAAACTGAACTCGTTTTGAAGGGATACCGGCTTGCAACTGCCGAAATTCTCTACCGCATGCCTGACAATCTATCCTTGCTACAGACCTTCGTCTGGCAGGATTTTGATATTGCGCCCCGCTTTCCCGTCCTGACCGGGTTTTTGAAATTCTGGGAAGACAATCTGGATGGCCCCCTGCATTCGGTGCGCGTTGCCAGCTCACAACTGTTGACCCCCACCGAATATCGCGCCGTCGATGGGGTCATTCGTTTGCACTGACCCCCACCGGCTTGTCCAATCCGACAAGTTGACGTACCCTCCGGCCCACCGGGGGCACGTTTTCGGGGCGCAGGCCCCATCTAGATCGAGGGGATCGTCTCAATGGACTTCCAGACCGCTGTTAAGACCTGCCTGAACAAATATGTCGACTTCAATGGCCGCGCACGCCGGTCGGAGTTCTGGTATTTTGTGCTTTTCCAGGTCGCTGTCGGCATTGTGGCATCCATCGGTGATGCGCTCATCTTCGGAGGTATTCTCTACTGGGTCGTCGTATTGGCTCTTTTGTTGCCCGCGCTGGGCGTCGCCGTCCGCCGCCTGCACGATACCGACCGGACCGGCTGGTGGCTTCTGATCGGCTTGATCCCTCTGGTTGGTCTCATTGTCCTTCTTGTCTTTTATGTTCAGCCCGGCACCGCTGGCGATAATCAATACGGCGCAGATCCCAAAGCCTGACTCAGTCGGCCTCAGATGATTTGGGTGTTCTCACCCGCCTAAACGGCATTCCAACACCAGCCAGGGTATAGTTGCCTATGGGTTCGATAGGCATATTCCTCGGTCTTGGCGTCGTTATCGCCGCATTTGTGATGGCAACATCGGCGATGAGCCGGGCGGCCCGCGCAGAACGACAGGCTTTCGAACTTCGGCAATTGGTACAGCGCCTGCTGGATCAGACAAATGCACCCCCCTCACCACCCGATCCCCAATTCGAGCCATCGCCTGAGGAGACAAGATCCGAGCCGGAGGCCCCTCCCCAACCCGTAGCCTTAGAACCCGCGCCACCTGAACCGGTGGAGGCGCCACAAAAGGAACAAGAGCCCCAACGCACCGACCAACCACCTCTGCCGCCGGAACCTACGACGCCCTCACCTGCCGCCGGACAGGCGACGGCGGCAGAAAGCGCCTTTACCTCTCAATGGATGGTTTGGATCGGCGGGCTTTCTCTCGCGCTCGGCGGGGTATTTCTTGTCAAATACTCCATCGATCAGGGACTGCTCAGCCCCTCGATCCGCATTTTGCTCGGAATCGTGGCGGGCGCGGCGATGTTGGCGGTTGGCGAATACACGAGGCGCCATTCACTTCCGATCAATTTGAGTTTTGCGCAACCCGACTATATTCCCGCGACGGTTAGCGCCGCGGGTGTCGTCACATTGTTTGCCGTGACCTATGCCGGGTACGCGCTCTACGACCTGGTCCCCTCGATCATCGCCTTTGCCCTTCTGGCCGGCATCGCTTTGGGAGGACTGGCGCTGTCACTTCTGCACGGTGCGGCCCTGGCCATTCTGGGCCTTGCTGGATCGCTGCTGGTGCCATTGTTGGTTGCCAGCGACCAGCCCAGCGCCATTGCACTTTTCGCCTATCTGGCCGTTGTTGTTGCGCTGATGGGGGCGACGGGCCGATTGCGCGCCTGGTGGTGGCTCGCCTGGGCCGCGATCTATGGCGGTGCGATCTGGGTGATGATCTGGCTAGCGACGTCAGAAAGTGGGTCAGGCACACTGGCGCTGTCGGCCTTCATTCTCTTTCTGGGATTGCTGCCACTTTGGGTCGCGCCCAAGCCGGACCGGGAGATCGGTCTGTTTGGCTTCGACGCCATGCCGGTGCCTGAGTATTTTCTTTGGACAAGCTGCTCGATCGCAACTGTGCTCAGCGTCTTCCTGATCCGCGCCGATGATTACAGCCTTACGACGCTTTCGGTCTTGGGCCTGCTATCGGCTGCCTATCTGGCAGTGTCATGGCGGGAACCCGGGCGCCATATTCCGATGATCGTAGCGGGTGCCGCCGCGCTTGCCGTGTTGGCGACTTGGCCCGTGCCCCAAATGGCCGATCCCATTGTCAGCGACCCCGACCTCGCCCGACTTAACCCGATTGCAACGCCGGAGTTTTCCCGATTCACCACTATTGCAGCGGTCTTTGCGGTTCTCTTTGGCGTCACAGGGTTTCTGGCGGCTGGGCGATCCGCGATGGCAGGGCTTTGGGCCGGCCTGTCGTCGGCGATACCCTTCCTGACCCTGTTCATTGCCTATTGGCGGTGGACCGATTTCGAGTCCGATGCGCTTTGGGCACTCAGTGGCGTCGCGCTTGCGGGTGCAATGACCTTTGCCGCAGAGCGCAGGGCGAACAACCAGGCTGCACTTGCCGCTTATGCCGTAGTCGCGGTCGCCGCGCTGAGCTTGGCGCTCGCCATGGTTCTACGGGAGGCGTGGCTGACGGTGGCGCTTTCTATTCAGCTTCCTGCAATCGCTGCAATCCATCGCCGTATCAACCTGAAACCGCTGCGCTATGTGGCCCTGATAATCGGCGGCGTCGTGCTGGCGCGGCTGCTACTCAATCCGTCTCTCCTGGACTATGACCTGGTTGAGACACCGATCCTGAACTGGTTGCTCTATGGCTATGGATTGCCAGCCGCAGCGTTTTATTTCGCGGCGAAATGGTTCCTGCAGGACCGCGACGACCTGACCGTGCAGGTGCTGGAAGCGGGTGCGATTGCTTTTTTCACCTGCCTCGTATCGTTCCAGATCAGACACCTTATCGGTGGCCAACTCAATTCCCCTTACGACAGCTTCGTCGAAATGAGCCTGCAGACAGCCGCATGGCTCGCGCTCAGCTACGGCCTTTATGCCAAACAAGCACTGCAGCGGCGGCCGGTGTTGCGCTGGGCCAGCGACATTTTGAGGATCGCCGGGGCAGCACACCTGCTCGCATTCCAGGTGCTGATCTACAACCCGCTGTTCAGACTAATCGATGTCGGCGACTGGCCATTGTTCAATCTGCTCGGCCTGGCCTATCTGGTGCCCGCAGTATTTGCTGCGCTTTACGCCCGCATCGCAATCCAGCGCGGCGAACGCCTGCTCGCCCGGGTGGCCGGCCTTTTTGCCCTTGGCCTGCCGCTTCTTTACCTGACGCTCGAAGTCCGGCATCTGTTCCAGGGGCCCTATCTGAATGGCGGTGATGCCAGTCAGGCCGAGCACTATGCCTATTCGGCAGCATGGCTGGCTTATGCGGCCTTACTGCTGGCACTAGGCCTGTGGCGCCGGAGCCGCGAGCTGCGCATCGCCTCCCTGGCTGTGCTGATGCTGGCAACAGCCAAAGTATTCCTGTTCGATATGAGCAGCCTGGAAGGGGTGCTGCGCGCCCTGTCCCTGTTGGGATTGGGCGCGACCCTGGTCGGGATCAGCTTCCTGTACCGGCGATTGGTGCCACCAGCCACGCCTGCCGATTAACGCCCCTTGAACACCGGCTTGCGCTTTTCGGCAAAGGCCAGCATGGCCTCTTTTGAATCCTCCGTCTTGCCAAGCTGGCCGGTCATCGATTGCTCGAAACGGTAACCATCGCGCAGGCTCATTTCCTCGATCTGATTGAGCGCATGCTTGGCCAGCTTGATTGCAACGGGGCTCTTGGACGCGACTTCCCGCGCCAGTTCCATCGCCGCATCCATGAGTTCCTCAGGTGCGACGCAGGCTTCGACAATACCAAGCCGATAGAGTTCGGGTCCAAACACGCGGTAGCCGGTCAACATCATCCGGCGGTGCAGCGAGTGGCTGAACAGGCGCTGTGCGTGCCGCCCGCCACCCAGCAGGCCAACATCGATCTCCGGCAGCCCAAGGCAACCCTTTTCCGACGCGATCAGAATGTCACAGGAGGCGGCAAAGGCCAGCCCGCCACCCAGTGCCGCGCCGTTGATCGCGCCGATCACCGGCTTCTGACATTCCATCACGCTGTGATAGGCCTCCCGCGCGCGGCGGCTGCCTTGCCAGTGATCGCCCGGCTGCGGCACCTTGCCGGCCCGGGACTTGATGTCGGCACCGGCGCAGAACACCTTGCCTTTGCCGGTCAAGATCACGACGCGAACGTCATCCCGGTCGCTCACTGAATCCATCACATAGGCAATTTCGTCCAGCACCTGCATGCTGTGCGCGTTTACCGGCGGGTTGTTAAAGCTGACGATGGCCACGCCGTCTGCGTCGACTTCAAGATCAATAAGTTCAACTTCCAAAATCGCCTCCCTTGGCTTGCTGTTGTGTACGGGCGAACCCTTCGCGCTGCAGCTTAGCTTCCCTGTAGGTCAAGTACAGCGTACTTGCGAAAACAATTGCGCCGCCCACCAGGGTGGCGACCGTCGGCACCTGAGAAAAGAAGATGAACCCGACCAGGCCGGCCCAGATCAGCTTGATGAAATCATAGGGCATGAGCGCGCTGGTCTCCGCCAACCGCAGCGCTTGTGAGACACCCAGCGCGCCAATGGTGCCGAGACAGCCGATCAACGCCAGCCAGGCGTATTCCTCTGGAGTCGGCCAGCGCCAGACGGAAAGCGCGAAGGGAAAGGACAAAACGGCCAGAAGAATCGATGCCCACGCCGTAATCGTGACCGCGGAATCGGTCCGGCCGATCACTCGAATAACCAATAACGCAATCCCCCAGATCGCAGATCCGGCCAGCAGCAGATAAGCGCCGATATTCATCTGTCCCGTCCAGGGCTGCACAATAATCAGCGCCCCGATCAAACCTACTCCCAGGGCCGTCAACCGCCGGGCGCGCAAGCGCTCTTTCAGAAAAATCGCCGCATAAACGGTCACAAAAAGCGGCAGGGTGAACCCCAGAGACGCGACTTCTGCCAACGGCGTGATCTGGATCGCGTAGAAAAAGCACATCATTGAAATGACGTTGATCAGCGCACGGGCGCCATGGAGATGGAAGACGGAAGTTTTCAATGGCGTTAGCCCGTTGCGCAGAAAGAACGGGGTAAGCGCAACCAAGCCGAAGACGTTGCGAAAGAACGCCACCTCAAATGCATGCAGATTCTGCAAATACTGAATGACAGCGTTCATCAGATTGAACGACAGGGACGCGCCCACCGTGAGCAACACGGCGCGAAGAAAAACCCGGTCCGGCCCGGATGCGATGGTCAGAATGCGGCGGGGCAAATGTCTAGCGAATCACGCCATAGACACGCTCCGGATGAACGCGGATGATCACGCGGTCCTGGCTTTCCAGCCAGCCTTCCAGGTCTTCCGGTTCAGTGAAGCCGGAGTCTGCGATGGCTGCGAAGACGAGCCGCGTCATCTCGACCAGATTGTCTTTCTCGATGGTCGCGCGCCCCTCGACAGTGACGAAGTTGAACGGCATGGAATCGCTGCTGCAACAGACAGTGATACGCGGATCAGCCTCAAGCGTTCGGCGTTTCAGAGTGCCGCCCGGTGTTGAAATGATCAGTGTGTCGCCATCACGCGCATAGGCAATCCAGGAGCTGGAGGCGGTGCCATCCTTACGCAATGTCGTCACGACCGCCCAGCGATGGTCCGTAATGAACTGATCAAATGTCTCGTTATCGCCAATCATTCCTGTTCCCCTGGTCTGAATGCACTACCTCACCATCAATAGCCGAAGCTGATCGACACCGAAACAGCAGCCTGTGATCGAGGTCAAGGCATCACGGCCACAACCGGCCTAACTTGTCACCAACTGGCATAAAGGCCAGAATGCAGAAAAATTTGAAACGTGGAGTTAAAGATGAGCACAGCCGTCGACAACGATGTGGACCTGTCCGATATCCATCTTTTTGATATCGAGACCCTGATCGACCCGTGGGACGCCTACACACGTCTACGCGACAACGCACCGGTGTTCTATGTGCCGGAAATGAACATCCATGTCGTCACGCGCTATGAACTGCTGATGCAGGCCGCGCGGGACACGGAGACCTTTTCCAGCGGCTTTGGTGAGTTCATGAACGGCGCACGCATGCAGTATTTCAACGCAGCGCCCCCGGAAGTCCAGGCTGAACTCATCAAGGCTTCAGAAGGTATGTTCGCCCCGGTCGACACGCTGCTGACCGCCGACATGCCGACACACAAGAAGTACCGCTCGCAGGTTGACCGCGTTTTCACCGCCGGCAACGTCCGCAAGATGGAGCCCTATATCAACGAGATCATCAAGGACACCATCGACGCGTTCATCGATGCCGACGGTCCGGTTGATTTCATGCAGGCCTTTGCTTTCCCGGTACCATTGCGGATTATCGGTGACCGGCTGGGGGTCGAGCCGGAGGATCGCGAATTCTTCAATGATGCGGCCACAGTTGCCGCAGCTGGCCTGCGTCTCACCATGCCTGACCATCAAGAAGGCATTCGCCGCGCCAAGGTTATGGTCCAGTTGCAGAACTACATGGTCGAACTCGTCCACAAGCGCCGGGAAGAGCCCAAGGACGATATGGCGACCATTCTGGGTCAGGTCGAACTGGAAGACGAACAGCGCCCGCTCAACGATCCTGAGCTGTGGAGCATCATGAACCAGTTCCTGGTGGCCGGGCACGAAACCACGACCAGCACCTTTGGCTGGGGCATGCTGGAACTCTGCAAGCACCCGGAAGTGCAGGAAGAAATCCGCGGCGACAAGAAGATGGTCCGCACCTTTGTGGAAGAGGCGTTACGGCTGGAAGCCCCGGTACAGGGCCTGCCCCGCGTCGTGACCAAGGACACCGAACTGGGCGGCTATCCGCTCAAGGCCGGTGACCTGATCATGCTGCGCTATGGTGCGGCCAACCGGGACGAGCGGCAGTTTGAATGCCCGGTCGATCTGGATGTACACCGCAAGAATGCGGGGTCACAACTGGCGTTTGGCACGGGCATCCATCACTGCGTCGGGGCACCGCTGGCGCGTCAGGAGCTTAATCTGGGATTCCCGGCGCTGTTGGACCGGATGAAGAACTTCCGCCTCGCTCCCGGTAAACCCGCGCCCAAGGCCGAACCCAGCTTCATCTTGCGCAACCTGCCTGAGCTGTGGATCGAGTTTGACCGACGGTAATCACTAAACCGTCACACCGGCCTTGGCCCAGAGGTCATAGAGCAGGTGGATGTGTTTGCGGATATCCATGCCCATTGTCCGTGTGTGCGCCCTTTCACGCATGGCAGGGTCTGGGTCTCTCTGCAGCACATCCGGGAGTTCGTCGACGTCGTCGAATAGGACCCCGCAATTGGCTATGTATTCGTCGAGATCCGGGCGCAGCCGTTGCATGCAGACACCAACACCGGCCGCCCAGGCTTCAGCCACCGCAATCGGCCAGCCGATGCTGTTGATGCCAGGCGACCCTGGATAGACCAACCAAGTGTGCTTTTTCCATTCGGCGAGCATGACGCTGTGTGCGACAGGCTGGCGAATTTTAACGTTGCCCTGATAGTCGTCGTTTAGCCTGCCAATCTTTTCCCGGCGTATCGCCAACGGATAAACGGAAAACGGCCGATCAGGCACCAAGCCGGATAGTGCATAGTAGTCAGCAAAGCCCTTTTTCGGCCTAACGGCGCTGGTGAAGATGACCCCTGGTCCATTCGGGCCAAGGTCGTCAAAGCGCTGGGCATCCACGACCGGCGGCGCATCGACCAGCTTGTCTTCCTTAAGCCCCAATCGCAAAAGCCTTTCACGAAGGAAAGGAAAAGCCAGGACGCCCGCACAGTCGGTCTCGTTGCACCGGCGAATATTGGCGGCAAGCTCTTCGTCAGAACGCTCCATAATGTCAAAGGAGTGGGTCCGGATGGTCCACGGCACATCACAGGCCCGCGCCGCCCGTCTCGCCGGACCGGCCATATGCATCCAATGCGCGTGAACCAGGTCAGGCGCTGCGCGACGCGCATCAGGCCCAATGCGGAAGGCCCGGGTGCGGCCGCGGCCCAACCATTCCGTGAGCCACCATTTGTGCAGCCGGTAAGGCAGATGGTCCGGGTTTTCCAGGTTCGCAGGAAGTAAGGCCAACAGGAAGGTCTCAGCGCGTTCGTGCACAATCCTGCGCTCAGTTTCGATATAAGTCTGGCTAAGCTCTGGATATGCGTTCGCCACGTAGAGGACTTTTGCCACCTATTGCTACTCCGACTTTGAGGCCGCCCCCGGCCCAAGTATTCAACGCTCGGCTTGGCCCCGCAACCAATAGAGCCCGAGCAGTGTTTTCGCGTCTTTGATCTGGCCGGATTCAACCGCCTCTAATGCATCCTGTAAGGTCATCTCGAGCAGTTCAATATCTTCATGACCATCGCCAGGCGCATGGCCAGGCTCGCCATCGACGTCGACCAAAAACAGGTGCATCCGCTCGGTCGTATAACCGGGTGAGATGTAAAAAGTCCCCACCGATTCTACGCTCAGCGCCTGATATCCGGTTTCCTCGGTCAGTTCGCGGCGCATGGCCTGTTCTGCGTTTTCGCCCGGATCAATCTTGCCAGCGCAAAGTTCAACAAGCCATGGATCTCCGTGTTCTGCAGCGGCGGCCCGAAACTGGTGGACGAAGACCAAAGTGCCCCGTGACCGGTGCCTGACCAGCGCCGTCGACGCATCGTCGCGCCCAACGATCTCTTTTGTGATGACCGGGCTCGTCCCGCCCGCGAACAAGTCGTGGGTCAGGTCGACGCGGTCAACCTTGACGAAACCGTCATGGACGCGCTGACGGGACAATTCCTCGAAGCGGCGCGGGCCTGTCATGATGGCTTCTGTGCTGGAGGTCGATCCGGCTGACTGCTCAGGATCGGATCAAAGACCTCGTTGCGGTCATGGTAGCGAAAAAACACTCGATCATATTTGCCCGTACCAAATCGGGTCCGTTTCTCACGATATTCGGCCAGCGATTTGATGACATAGTGATTGATCCGCAGCCGCTCGGCACGAACCCCCGATGTAGAAAATGTGGTCGCGGCATAGGGGTCAACCGGGCAGCCGGGCCAGAAAGGCAATAACAACTTACCGAGCCGGCGCTGCCAACGGCTTGCGGGTCCGGGCACAGCATGTCGGAACGCCTCATCAACCGCGGTTTGACCGTCAACATAGGTGAAGAAGTGAGGCCCTCGCGGTGCCAAAGTCTTTCGGGGATCGACGATGGATTTGACCCGCCGGTTTCGCACCCAATCTGTTTTCGCACGGTTCTGAAACCGATCCCGGACCAGCCCGTCGCCGGCCTCGGCCCGACCGGATGATCCGTAGCACTGCCAGTGCACGACAATCCCGCAGTGGTCTTCGTAATCTGCAAGCACAGTTGGCAACGGACTGACCGGACTGAACAGAAACTCATCAATATCGATAAAGGCCAGCCACCGAAATCGTTCGCCGAAATTGTCCAGCCCATGTTGATAGGCCGGTTCCTGCGCGCCGGACCAGCCCTTATGCAGCCAATCTACGACGGTAACACGGCCGGATTCCTCATAAGGCAGAAGAACCGCACGGCCGTCGTCCGAACTGCCGTGGTCATAGAGCATGAAGTGATCCACGCCCTGTGCCAAATGGAAGTCGAGCCATTCCGTGAGATAACAGCCTTCATCACGGAAAATCGCACAGATACCCAGGTAGTGCAGTGCCGCCATGCCGGCTTCTCTAGACCGAAGACATGGCGATGACTATTTCTTCCCCTGTTTTTCGCGCCAGGCCTCAATGTTGCTGATGGTCTCACGTGCGGCCTCATGCACCTGCTGGCTCGTTGCCCGGCGGCGCAGAGTCTTGTCGCCGATTTCCGGTGCGACATAGCCATCATCGTCCGTGCTGATATTGATGCCGGGCGGGCAGATTTCATCGATCGCGTCCATGACTTCGTCGCTGAGCACCACATCGGCCCCGTCCAGCAATCCTTCCAACTGGTCCATGGTGCGCGGCCCGATGATAGCCGAGGTAATCGCCGGGTGCGCGCAAACGAATGCAATCGCCATATGCATCAACGAGATACCCGCAGCGTCGGCGACGGCCGCAAGCTCCTCGATCTTGTCGAGCTTCATCTGATTGACCGGTCGATCCATGTCATAGAGATGCGGCTGGAGGTTCTGCCGCTGTGTATCATTAGGGGTGGCGCCCCGCCGCCATTTGCCGGTCAGCCAACCCTGGCTCAGCGGGCTCCACACCACCACACCCATGCCATAGCGCTGGCAGGTAGGGAGAATGTCGGCCTCGATGCGCCGCGCGAAAATCGAATAGGGCGGCTGTTCGGTGCGGAACCGCTCACGGCCCCATTTCTCCGAGGTCCAATGGGACTCGACAATCTGTTCGGCCGGGAACGTCGATGACCCGATCATCCGCACCTTGCCCTGCCGGATGAGGTCGGAAAGCGCGCCGAGGGTCTCATCAATGTCGGTCGTTACGTCGGGGCGGTGTACCTGATAGAGGTCGATATAGTCGGTATCGAGGCGGCGCAGGCTATTCTCCACCTCCTCCATGATCCAGCGGCGCGAATTGCCACGGTGATTGGGGTTGTCGTCCATCGGCAGCGAAAACTTCGTCGCCAGGATCACATCCTGTCGCTTCCCCTTCAGCGCCTTGCCCAGAATGGTCTCAGATTCGCCATGGGAGTAAACGTCAGACGTGTCGAAATAGTTGATCCCGGCATCGATCGACCGGTCGACCATACGGGCGCACTCGGCCTCATCCGAATTGCCGAAATAGCCGAACATACCCGCGCCGAAACAAAACTTGCTGACGGTTACGCCTGTGCGCCCCAAAACCCGCATTTCCATTGAACTTCCCCTGAGATGACCCTTGATTGCGGCCGCGATTAGAACAGGTAAGGCCGCAACCCTCAACAGTAAGAACCAAATGGACTAGGTTGCAGCAATGCACACGCTTATTCAGATATCAGACACGCATCTGAGCCCGGTTCAGGCGTTCTTCTATGACAATTTCCGGGTGGTGACGGCGGCGATCAATGCGGCGCGGCCGGACGCCGTGGTCAATACGGGGGATATGTCGGTCAATGGGCCCAAGAAAGAAGACGATCTGGAGTTCGCCCGCTGGTGCCACAACTGGATCGACGCACCGGTCTATACGCTGCCTGGCAATCACGATATTGGGGAAGAACCGGGCGGTGAAAGCCTGAAACAGATGGTGACGGAAGACCGGCTCAACGCCTTCTACCGGCATTTTTCTGCCTGCCGGTTTCATTTCGATCTGGGGAATTGGCGGCTTGTGGGCGTGAACAGCCAGTTGTTCAACACGGGCCTGCCGCATGAAGACGACCAGTGGGCCTGGCTGGAGACCGCGCTGGATCATGACGGGCCGGTTGGCATCTTCCAGCATAAGCCGATGTTTGCCCGGACGCCGGACGAAGAACCGCTGCCACGGATCAGCATCTCACCCGCCGTGCATGACCGCCTGCAGGGGCTGTACCGCGAGGGCGGAGTCCGGTTCATTGGCAGCGGCCACATTCACCTGCACCGGCAAGTGGAACATGACAATGTGGCCCACATCTGGTGCCCGTCCACCGCATTTCATCCAAGCAATCTGCCCGAACAGTTCGACGGCAGCCTGGGCTATGTAGAATACAGCTTCGACGGCGATGACTTCTCCGCACAATTAGTCACGCCGGAGGGCCTGCACCATCGTTCACTGGCCGATGTAAAGGAAAACGGGCGGTATAAGTTCCTGAAAGACGTGCCAACCGAAGCGGTGGAGGTGGACTGGCGCTAGGTATTATTCCAGCGTCAGCGCCTCGCCCTCATCCTTGAGATCAATGCCCGTCACTTGCCGCCTGCGCGCTTCGTGCATCAGCCAGACCAACCGGGAGGCCGCCGCCTCATACCCCATGCCGTCAGGCGGGTGGATATTGGAGAGGCAATTCCGCTCTGCGTCGTTGCGGCCGGTCTCAGGCGCCCAGGTCAGGTAAATACCCAGACTGTCGGCGGCCGACAGGCCCGGCCGCTCACCGATCAGCATCACCACCATTTTGGCGCCCAGGCGCGCACCGACATCGTCACCCAGGGCCACGCGCGCGCCGGTGGCGACTACAGGTGGCGCTATGGACCAACTTTCCAGCTTGGAGAGAGTCGCGCGCAGGACCGGCACCGCATGGGCCATCACACCGGTCGCCGATAGGCCGTCGCCGATGACAAAAACAACATCCCAGTCGCCGGATGCAAGTCGAGATGCGTCGTTCGTATTTATCAGACGGCCCAAGTCGGGGCGGCGAAGATAGGTCATTCGGTCCGGCGCTTGGCTGGATAGCGTAATCGGTTCAAGACCGGCCAGCTCAGCCGCAAGCGTGTTCACGTCAAACGGCATGTGAACCGCGTCACGCGCTCTGGCATGCGCAAGTTGGAACGCAAGCGACGCCGCCAGCGGTTCCGCGTCCCCCGCCCGGCCGAGGCCGATCCGCGCCTTGGTATATTGCCGCAGCGGCGCCCAGGGGTCTTTCGCGGGCAGATCGCTCATACGCCCATGCTTTCAAGCAAACGCATGGTTGCGCCACGATCCGGCGGAATTTCGGGTATCTGGCCGTCTGCGTCTGCAATGCCAGCGTGTTGTAGCCAGGCCTCGAACTCCGGCGCAGCGCGCAGGCCAAAAGTCCGGCGGATATAGAGCGCGTCATGGAAGGACGTGCTCTGGTAATTGAGCATGATGTCATCAGCGCCTGGAACGCCCATGATGTAGGTAACGCCTGCGGCCGCCAACAGCGTCAACAAATTGTCCATATCGTCCTGATCGGCTTCGGCGTGGTTGGTGTAACAGACGTCCACCCCCATCGGCAGGCCGAGCAGCTTGCCGCAGAAATGGTCTTCCAACCCGGCGCGGATGATCTCCTTGCCGTCATAGAGATATTCCGGGCCGATGAACCCAACGACCGTGTTGACCAGCAGCGGGTCGTAAGCGCGGGCCACCGCATAGGCCCGGGCCTCAATCGTTTGCTGGTCGCAACCATGATGTGCCTCCGCGGAGAGCGCGGAGCCCTGCCCGGTTTCGAAATACATGACATTGTCACCGACAGTGCCGCGTTTTAGGGACAGCGCCGCGTCGCGCGCCTCTTTCAGCACCGCAAGATTAATCCCGAAGGAGGTATTGGCTGCCTGAGTGCCCGCCACCGACTGAAAAACGATATCTACGGGCGCGCCGCGCTTGATTGCCTCAAGCGTATTGGTGACATGACTGAGCACACAACTCTGCGCTGGGATGGCCCAGCGCTCACGCAGCTCGTCCACCAGCTGCAGCAGGGCGACGGTCGCCGGTATTGAATCGCTCGCGGGGTTAATACCGATCACAGCGTCACCACAGCCCAACAGCAAGCCATCCAGAATGGCCGCCGCCACGCCTTGCGGGTCGTCTGTCGGGTGGTTGGGTTGAAGACGGACAGAGAACCGATCCTCCAAGCCGATGGTGTTACGAAAGGCCGTCACCACCGAGCATTTGCGCGCCACAGCGATCAAATCCTGGTTCCGCATGAGCTTGGAGGCGGCGGCAACCATTTCCGGCGTGAGGCCGGGCGCAAGCGCCGTCAGCGCCTTGGTTGTTGCTTCCTCGCTCAGCAGCCAATCGCGGAACTGCCCGACGGTCATCGTGGCAACGGGTGCAAAGGCTGCCGCATCATGGGTATCAATGATCAGGCGCGTGACTTCGTCCGTTTCATAGGGAACGAGCGCCTCACTGAGGAAGACGTCCAAGGGCAGATCAGCAAGCACGTAACGCGCGGCGACCCGCTCCTCTGCGGTTTCGGCAATAACGCCGGCCAGCGCATCCCCTGACCGCGCGGGTGACGCCTTCGCTGTTACTTCCCGAAGATCAGCGAAGCTGAATCGTGTATTCCCCAGAGCTGTCGAATAGCGCGCCAAATGCACCTCCACATCTGTCATGCCCGCCTTGCACGGGCACCCATGTCGACGGCAAAATGGATCCCGGATCGCGCCGCTACACGGCTTGTCCGGGATGACAACCAATTATTATTGGATCAAAGCAGAAACGCCAGCATCGCCGCGAGCGTTTCATCCGGTGCTTCTTCCGGCAGAAAATGCCCGCCCGGCACCGGCTGGCCGCGCACATCCTTGGCCCATTTTGACCAGGTTTTCATCGTCCGCTCGGTGTCCCAGGCGCCGCCCCGGTCGCCCCACAGAATGAGGGATGGGCACTCGATCATGTCACCTGCATCACGGCTGGCCTGATCGATCTCGCAGTCAATGGTCGCGCCTGCGCGATAGCAGTCGCAGGTCGCCCGGATTGTCTCGGGGTCCGAGTAACATCGCACATATTCGGCCATCGCCTCGTCGGTGAAGGCCGTTGCGTTGCCGCCCCAACTGTTCATCGACCAGCGCAGATAGAATTCCGGGTCGCTGCCGATCAGTTTCTCCGGCAGAGGTGCGGGTTGGGCCAGAAAGAACCAGTGATACATGGCGACAGCTGACTTGCGGCTCGACGCCCAGCCATATTGATCCACGGTGGGTACGATATCCATGATCACCAGCTTTTCGACGCGGTCCTTGTGGTCCAGCGCCATGCGATAAGAGACCCGCGCGCCGCGGTCGTGGCCGGCCTGTTTCCAGGTTTCGAAACCCAGCGAATCCATGACAGCCACCATGTCATTCGCCATGGTCCGTTTTGAATAGCCGGCATAATCGTCACCCGCCGGTGGTTTCGATGAGTCGCCATAGCCGCGCAAATCGGGCACCACGACCGTGAAACGTTCCGCCAAGGCGGGCGCGATCTTGTGCCACATCGCATGGGTCTGCGGGTAACCGTGCAGCAACATAAGCGGCGGACCTGACCCGGCCATCACCAGATTGATCTGCGCGCCGACAACAGCAATGCGGCGCTGCTCGAAGCCTTCAAACATTCAGATAGAACTCGTGGTCCGGATCGAGGATTTCCTGAATTTCAATAATATTGCCTTCCGGGTCGCGGCCATAGGTGGCGCGGATCGGCCCCTCGCCCAGTTCCTCCCGCGACGGTGGCGGGCAATTGAACGTCATACCCACGCCCTTCAGCCGCTCATATTCGGCATCGATGTCGGTCACATCGACACAGAAATGGGTATAGCCGTGGTCATTGGCCGGGCGCTTGGGGTCGACCGGTTTCCCCTCGGGCGTCAAATATTGGAAGATTTCGATATGGGCGTTGCCCGCCTTCATCATCACCTGTTTGGACGACGACCCCGGCACGCCGACGATCGTGTCGATCATGTCCGACCCCTCGGGCCAGCCGCCATGCCAGACGACTTTAAAGCCGAAGGCGTCCTCATAAAATTTGGTCAGCCTCTCAATATTACTGGTCGACAGTGCGACGTGATGAATTCCCCGGATCATGTGTGTTCTCCCCTGAATGTGTGTGCCTAGTGTTGGATGGGGGCCCGCAGCCTGCAACCCTTATTTGCCTATCCGGCAACGCAAGGTAAGCTGGGTGGAGAAACGGAGGAACAGATGACCGGAGCTTTCAACCGCCGCGACGTCGTACAGGTTGCCTATGTGGTCGATGACGTCGAAAAATCGGCGCTTAAGATGGTAGAGGCATTTGGGGCCGGCCCGTTTTTTATCGGCGACAGCATCCCTCTCTCACATTGCCTGTACCGCGGCAAAGAAACGCCGCTCGATCATACCAATGCCTGTGGCTGGTGGGGCGATGTGATGGTCGAACTGGTCCAGCAGAATAATGATGGGCCATCGGCGTTCCGCGACATGTATGCGCCCGGCGAAGAGGGCTTTCATCATATGGCCACCTTCGTGAAGGACTTCGATGCCGAAGTCGCCCGCTATGAAGCGTTGGGTCACCCGGCGGCCAATATTGCAACCACGGAAAATGGCGGGATTCGATTTGCCTATATCGATGCCCGGTCATTGGTCGGGCACATGATCGAATTCTATGAGGACATCCCTGCCATTCGCGGATTCTACGCCATGATCGAAGACGCCTCGAAAGGCTGGGACGGTAGCGACCCGATCCGCCGGCCGGGATGACGCGCACGCAACCCGCGCCAGCTCAGTCCCGGAGCATCATCGGGCTGACCATCCTGCTTGGCTCGCTTACGATGTTCGGGCCGATCTCCATCGACATGTATTTGCCCGCCCTGCCGGCCATCGCCGTCGATATGGACACAAATGCGGCGGGCGCACAGCGGACCCTGGCTGCGTTCCTGCTGGGCCTTGCAATCGGTCAGCTTTTCTACGGGCCATTATCCGACCGCATTGGCCGCCGGCCGCCTTTGATAATCGGAATCGCGCTCTTTATCGCGGCGTCTGTGGGCTGCGCCATGGTCGAATCGATCGAGGCCCTGACCGTCTTGCGTTTTATTCAGGCGCTGGGTGCGGCCACAGGGATGGTGATCGCCCGCGCGGTCGTGGTGGACCTGTTCCCCGAAGACGAAGCGGCACGGATGTTCTCACTGTTGGTGCTGGTATTGGGGCTGGCACCCATTCTGGCGCCGATTGTTGGCGGGCGGGTTTTGCTGGTCGCAGAATGGCCGGCGATTTTCTTTATCCTTGCGGCATTCGGCACGGCCAATCTGCTGGCCGCATGGTGCTGGCTGAGTGAATCCCGTCCGCAGGCCACGGCCGACAAGGCCCGCACGGAGTCGCCGCTACGCGCCTATCTGGCGGTGTGCCGCCAACGGCGCATTGTTGGCTTCGGCCTGTCGGGCGCGCTCGGCGGCGCGTGTTTCTTTACCTTTATCGCTGCTTCGCCCGACCTGCTGATCAACACATATGCGGTGTCGCCGCAGACCTATGGATGGATTTTCGGCGTGCTGGCGATCGGTTTCGTTTCCGCCTCGCAAGTCAATCGGCGGCTTCTGTTGCATTTCAAGCCCCATACCCTGCTGCAATGGGGCATCATCGGCGGGTTGATCAGCGGCTTGGTTCTGGTGACCGCAGCGGCGGCAACACCCGGTACATTGTATGCTTTGCTTGTGCCGTTGCTTGGCGTGACATCGAGCCTGGGCTTCGTCATGCCCAATGGTGTCGCGGGCGCCATGTCGGTGGACCGGGAGAGATCCGGCACAACGGCCGCTCTGGTCGGCGCGTTGCAATTCATTGCCGGGGCGACGGGTGCCGTCGCTGTTGGACTGTTTCACGATGGATCGGCAATGCCCATGGCCGTGGTCATCGCATTGGCCATGGCGCTGGCCCTTGCCATGTTGCGCGGTCTCGTGGGCTCACCGAACGGACAAGCAACGCTTTAGGCTTGCGTTTCCTGCATGGATTCCAGGCGCCGTGCGACCGTCTTCGGCGAAGTCGTGTATTTGGCGAGCACGTTATAGAAGACGGGTACGACGATCAGCGTCAAAGCGGTCGCCACCAAAACACCGGCGAAAATGGCGACACCAATGGTTACGCGGCTTTCGGCACCAGCACCAGTCGCAAACACCAGCGGCAGTGAGCCGAAGGTGGTGGAGAGACCGGTCATGATGATCGGACGCAACCTGATCTGAGCTGCTTCAAGCGCGGCGGTTCGAATATCCCGGCCGGCATCGCGCAGTTGGTTGGCAAATTCCACCAGCAAGATTCCGTTCTTCGCGGCGATCCCGACCAAAATAATAATGCCGACCTGGCTGAATATGTTCAGCGTTTCACCAGCCATCCAAAGCCCCAGCAACGCCCCCAGCAGGGCCATCGGAACACTGAGCAAGATAATGATCGGATGGACAAAGCTTTCGAACTGGGCGGCCAGCACGAGGAAGACGATCACGATGGCCAGGATGAAGGTGAAATAGATCTGCCCGCGGCCTTCCTTGTATTCAAGGGATTCGCCCTTGTAACCAATTTGCACATCCTCCGGTAACTCCGCCGCAACGATGTCTTCCAGAAAAGCCAGTGCCTCAGACAGGGTATAATCCGGTCCCAGCGCTGCACTGATCGTCACCGCACGGTACCTATTGTACCGTTCCAGCGCCTTGGCATCGGCGAATTCTCGAAGGCTGACCAGATTGGAAAGTGGAATCAGCGCATCGGTTTGACCCGACCGAACATAGATATTCGACAAATCGGACGCATCCTGGCGGTCGTCGCGCCGGCCCTGCAGAACAACGTCGTATTCTTCGCCATCACGGATCACCGTGGTCACCTCGCGCGAGCCGATCATCGTCTCCAGGGTCCGTTGGATTTCCTCGACCCTTACACCCAGATCGGCCGCCCGGTTACGGTCAATGCTGACCTCGACCTGCGGTTTGGTTTCTTTATAGTCCCAGTCCAGCGAAACGAGGTTGGGGTTCTCTCGCGCTTTGTCCAGCACGATATCCCTGTACTTCGCCAAGTCTTCGTAGTTTCCGGCGCCAATAACGAACTGAACCGGTCGTGACGCGCCCCGGCCCAGACCAGAGCGCGGAAACAGCATGGCGCGGACGCCAGGCACGGCTTGCAGCTTCTGATTCAGGTCGGTGATGATCTCCATGGTGCTCCGCTCTCGCTTTTCCCATGGCTCGAGCACGATGATCCCGAAACCGCCGTCGAAGTTGTTGACGGAATTGAATGACGCGGGCGCCCGGATCAGGACACGGCGCGCTTCACCCGCGTCAATCAGCGGCAGCAGGATCGCCTCCACCTTTTTCAACTGCTCGACCGTGTAGTCAAACCCGGCGCCTTCAGGACCCTGAATACGTATGAAAAAAGCGCCGCGGTCTTCTGCCGGGGCGAGCTCTTCCGGCACCTGTTTGTTCACGAAGTAGATGCTTGCAAAGACGCCGACTACGCCAAGTCCAACGAGCCACGGATAGGCCATCACCTTTTCAAGGACCCGGCCATACACCCGCGAAAGCTTGTCGAATGCACCGTCGATTATCGCACGGAACCGGCCCGTATCCTCACCAGAGGGTTTGATAATGCGCGACGCCAGCATCGGGCATAGCGACAGGGCGACGATGCTGGAGAAGATCACCGCAGCAGCGACTGCCACCGCCAGTTCGGCAAACAGGCGGCCGACATTGCCTTCCAGAAAGAGGATGGGGACAAAGACCGAAATCAACACGATGGTGGTAGCCACCACGGCGAAACCGACCTGCCGCGCCCCGCGATAGGCCGCCAGCAGCGGCGGCTCACCGCGCTGCACCCGTCGATAAATGTTTTCCAGAACGACAATGGCGTCATCGACCACCAGCCCGATCGACAAAACGAGAGCGAGCAGCGTCAATAGATTGATCGAGTAACCAAAGGCGTAGAGGACAATGAAACTGGCCAGCAGCGACACCGGCACAGTCACCGCTGGGACAATGGTCGCCCTGACATTGCCGAGAAACACATAGATAACAGCCACCACCAGCAGGATGGCGATACCCAGGGTCAGATAAACCTGTTCAATGGATTCTTCGATAAAGACCGAGCCGTCATAGCTGTAATGAAAGGTCATACCCTGCGGCAGGGTGGGTTCAAGCCGCTTGATCTCGGCCTTGGCGCCCCGTGCGACATCCAGCGTGTTGGCTGTCGATTGCTTGACAATACCGAGCCCGATTTGCGGTTTGCCGTTGCCATTGAAGAATATGCGCGGCTCTTCAGCACCAAACTCGACCTCGGCAACCTCTGCCAGGCGGATCAGATGACCATCGCTGCCCTTAGCAACGACCAATTGTCTAAAATCATCTTCCGTCAGATAGGCGCGTTTCATGCGCAAGGTCAGATCGCGCGCGGTTGACTCCAACGCGCCTGCGGGCAGCTCAAGATTTTCTTCGCGAAGCGCCTGCTCCACATCGTCGACGGTCAGTCCGCGCGCGGCCAGCGCCACCCGGTCGAGCCAGATGCGCATGGCGTATCGCTGGGCCCCGCCAATTCGAACCCGCGCGACCCCATCCACTGCAGATAGTCGGTCCACGAGATACCGGTCGGCATAGTCGGTCAGTTCCAGCACATTCATGTTCGTGCTGTTGAGGTTGAACCACATGATGGCGTTTTCGTCGGAATCGACTTTGAAAATCTCCGGCGCGTCCACCTCGCTGGGCAGCCGGTCGATCACACGCGACACCCGGTCGCGGACATCATTGGCGGCGGCATCAATGTCGCGGCTGATATTGAATTCAATCTGTACCCGCGAGCGCCCATCTTCGCTAGATGAGGCAATCCAACGGATTCCTTCAATCCCCGCGACGGCATCTTCCAGCGGCTGCGTTACACGGGTTTCGACAGTCGACGCCGATGCGCCCTTATAGACAGTCAGCACCGAGACAACCGGCGCATCAATATCCGGATACTCGCGCACCGACAGCCGCTCTGCCGATAAAATCCCGAGCGTGATCAGCATCAGGCTCAGAACAGCGGCAAATACCGGACGGCGCACTGATACATCGGATAAAATCATCGACTAGCCCTTAACACCATCGAGTGTCCGGAACTCCTGGACCGTCACCTCGCTTCCCGGTAATGCCCGGGTGGTCCCCTCGACTATAACAGTTTCACCGGCGCTTAGCCCGCTTGTGATCTCGACAAGACCCGGACGCCGGGCGCCGATGCCGACCTCGCGCCGTTCGGCGATGCCGTCATCACCGACGACGAAGACGAACTGCCGCGTTGCCCGTGGAATCAATGCTTCTTCGGGCACCACCAGCGCCTGACGCTGATCCCGAACCAGATTAACCGTGACCAGCATCCCCGGCCGCAGCAGATTTTCATCATTCGGCACGACGGCGCGAATGGTTACCGCCCGGGTGACCGGGTCAATCCGGGAATCCAGCGCGGTTACGGTTCCCTCAAACGCCCTGTCACGATAGGCCGCGCTTTGCGCCTCGACCGTCAGGCCTGGACGCAGCACGCCCAGAAACGTCTCCGGCACCGAGAAGTCGAGTTTGATGGGGTTGATATCGTCGAGCGTGGCAATCGGGTCTCCCGGCGACACCAGGGTGCCCGGGCTGACCTGCCGGAAGCCAAGAACGCCATCAAACGGCGCGCGCACAAGCCGGTCGGCCATGCGGGCGGCAATGGCATTGATCCTGGCCTGCGCGGCATCCGTAACGCGTTGCTGTTCGTCCAGACGGGCTTCCGTCGAATTCCCGCGCGCGACCAGTCCGCGAATTCGCTCTAATTGCTGTTTGGCCTCACGGAGGGTGGCTTGCGCCTCGGCAAGTTGCGCACCTTCCTCGACCTTGGTGAACTCGACCAGGATGTCACCGCGTTCGACAACCTGCCCATCTTCGAAATTAACCTTGGTGACTTTCTCTGTGACCTGTGCCGACAGGGTCACGGATTCGTTGGCCCGCAGGGTGCCAATGGCTTCGATTCGATCGGTTAATTCTGCTTCGTCGACCACGTAGGCAATAACGGGGACAGGTCCCTGGGGGCCGCCCCGGCCTGGGCCAGCCTGACCGTCGCTTTCACTGCATGCAGAAACCAGAGCGAGGCTTAAGATGCCCACTACACTGATCGTCTGCTGAATTGGCTTCACCTGCTGTTGCCCTTACCGGGGAGCGCCACATGATCCCCTGATCACAAAAAAGTCATACGCGCATGGCGCACGCATTTAATAGGCCCCTTAGTCCTTAAGGGGAATCACATAATTGTTACATCCGATCAGGACCCCGGCGCTGAACGCCGAAAAATTCCCCTAAGACCAGTCAGCACCGCGTATCGGATCGGTGATGCCGTCCCAGTCTTCCGCGCCTTTTTTGATCACATCGAACATGCGGATATGGAGGTCATCGGCGGGCATCAGCTGAATCATGACGCCGGGTGCCTCCGGCAGATCAAGATAAGCATGCGAATCGATGTAGCGATGCGCGATCGTATAATTAAGCCCTTGATCCTTAAGATCTTTGAGCTTGGCGTCTACGTCGTCGACCCACACCGCAAGATGCTGCAGACCGCCGTCCGGATTGTCTTTCAGATAGTCGCCATAAATCGTTTCGCCGCAATCGTCATAGGGCGAAATCAACTCGATCTGCTGGTCACCGGAATAGGCAAAAGCTGCCTGAATATGTGATTCCTGCGCATCACCATAATGTTCTGATGGCAGCCGGATATCTTCCTGCAGATAAAACGGCCCGACACCCCGCGCAATCCAGTGTTGCAGTGCCTTCTGCATGTCCGGAACGACATATCCCTGTTGAACCACAGGCCCGAAAATCTTGCTCATGTAAAACTCCCCTAATCCCCAGCAGGGAACCGAACCAGTATAGCGGGCGCTATGGCACACGCCAGTCGCCATTCCAGTGTTCATCGGCCCAGTCAAAGCGGGCCGCGCGATTACCGTCATCCGTAAGCAAGAGCCAATCCAGCCGGTCAATGGTCAGGTCAATCACCGCAAAATTGCCAAATCCCGGTTCCAGGTCCGCTTCTGTTGGGGGCTTGCCATCGTCCAGAGGCGGCAAACCGGTGCCTGGTTGATAAAGAGGGCTTCCAGGCGCTGGTTGGCGCAGATAAGCCCGCCGCGACCAAACCGTCATGGCATCCCATAGCGACCGTGCGCGATCATCATTGTGGTGATGGACCGCTCTGCCATAGACACGCAGTTGAATGCGTGTCTTCGGGTCATAGGTCACCGTGCCGACACGACCGCCCAACTCGTTGAATTTTGGGCTGCGAACATCGGTGAAGAAAGTCAGCGTCCTTGTTTCAGGATCGGCAGCACGCAGAGTCACCGCACGGGCATTCCCGGCTGTACCCGCCGCGCTAAACAAGAATGTCGTCCACCAAGGCGACGTTCGGTCGGCTGCTCCCTGTTCAAAGGCGCCCCATATTTCCGGCGGAAGATCATCTACGGAGAGGGTTCCGGCCTGCAGCCTGTATGGAATGGTCTCAAAAGCCATCAATCCCTCCTGTCGGCGAATTTGCGATAGGTGCTCGGTTCGTACGCTCGGTTGCACTGAATTTCCATGGGGGGCCTGGTTGACGAAAACGCGCTGCGTAAGCTTAATCAAGCTCCATGGCCGACGAAACCGACATGTGCCCCCTATGCAACCGGCCACTTGGCCGCAAACGTGAGAAGCACCATCTGATCCCGCGGCTGAAGGGTGGGCGCGAGACCGTCACACTGCATCCCATTTGTCACCAGAAGATACACGCTCTGTTTACCGAGGCACAGCTGGCACGATCCTACGCCACTATTGATGCGTTACGGGCTGAACCCGAAATCATCAAATTTGTCCGCTGGTTGCGGGGCAAGCCTGCTGATTTTCACGCGCCAACACGGCGCGCACGCAGCAAATCCAGATAAATGACAAGACTGTGATCGGGCTATTGGCCCCATTGCGAAAACGCAAACAATCACCATGTAACGTATCCGGAGGGCCACCGAAGCAAAACGACTTAGTGGCCTGATCTAAATCGACAAACGTGATCTAGATCATACAGAGGGCGGGAGATCAGGCGTAAATCTGGATCCCGTACTCCCTAATCCTGATCGGGAGGGATTATTCCGAAAGGAGCCTCGACATGGTTCGCACATTTGGATTGATCAACGCACTGCTTGTCCTGACACTAGGTATCATCTTGTACCTAATGTAGGCCCGCAGTGACGCCGCCCTCTCCCGGAGGAGAGGGCGCATTCAAATCATACTAGAACGGCAATCCGCCCAGCGGCGGTGCCATGTCATTAAGTGCTGCAACATCATCGTCCGAAAGCTTGGTGCCAGCGGCAGCCGCATTGGTTGCAACCTGTTCGGGCTTGGTCGCACCGGCCATAACACTGGCAACCCCGTCCTGCGCTAGCAGCCAGCCAATCGCAACTTCAAGGACTGACAGACCGCGCTCTGCTGCGAACGCTTCCACACTTTCAACAATGTCAAAAGCCCGGTCGTTCATTTCCAGCCCGGCCAATCCGGCCATGCCGCTTGGCGCGCCGAAGCGGGTGTCTTCGCCGGGTTTCGTATCGCGCTTGTATTTGCCGGTCAACATGCCGCTGGCCAGTGGGAAATAGGGCAGGAAGCTGACGCCAAAATGCCGTGCGGCCGGCAAGCGCTCGAACTCCACATCGCGGCGCAGCAGATTGTAATAGTTCTGCATGGAGACAAAACCCTCTGCCCCCATTGCCTTTGCCGTCATCTGGACCTCTGCCAGCAGATAACCGGTATAGTTGGAGCCCCCGATGGCGCGGACTTTACCCTCCTTGATCAGTTCATTGAGCGCACCCAGCGTATCCTCGATCGGTGTAGTCGGATCAGGGAAGTGCACCTGATAGAGATCGATATAATCCGTACCCAGCCGCTGAAGGCTGGCTTCACAGGCCTGCTTTACATAGGCGGGTGATGCACCAGCCAGGCCTTCGCCCATGGGCATGCCGAACTTGGTCGCAACAATAACGTCCTTACGCCGGTCACCCAGCGCCGCACCCAAAAACTTTTCCGAGGTGCCGACCAGCTCCGGGTCGGTCGGATAGGCATCGGCGGTATCGAAGAAGGTCACGCCGCTATCGATCGCGCCATCGATCACGGCCTGGCTCTGGGCCATGTCGCAGCGCATGCCGAAATTATTGGTACCCAGACCAATGGTCGAGATCTTGATGTCCGAATTGCCGAGTTGGCGATAGTCCATGATTTCGTCTCCCCTGACAGAAAATATGGGCCGACGATGCCACGCCGTCGGCGCGGCGACAAGCACAGGTGATGGTTAGATGTCCTTAGCGCTGAAAAACATATGTGCCGGGCGCATCCTCAAGCGGCAACAAACCCTCACGCTGTCGACCCATCGCGGGCGGTTCGACCTTGGTTCCAGCACCGTGGTCTACGAGCCACGCCTGCCACGCTTCCCACCAGGAGCCATCTTTGCGTTCAGCCAGCGTCGACCATGTATCCGGGTCGATATAGGCGTCATCCTTGCCCATCAACATGATCTGATAGTGCCGCCGCGGGTGACCTGGTTCACTGACAATCCCGGCATTGTGGCCGCCACTGGTCAGCACGAATGTCACCTCCGTATCGGTAAACAGCCGGACCTTGTAGACCGACTGCCACGGTGCGATATGATCCTTAAGCGTGCCGACAGCAAAGATAGGCGCTTTGATGTCGCCCAAATGGATGACCCGGCCTTCAACGGCATAGCGTCCGGCCGTCAACCGATTCTCAAGGAACAGCCCCCGCAGATATTGAGAGTGCATCAGATAAGGCATCCGTGTCGGGTCGGCGTTCCAGGCCATCAGATCCGTCATCACGTCGCGGTCGCCCAGGACGTAGGTCTTGGTGATCCGAGACCACACCAAATCGTTCGACCGCAATGCGTGAAATGCACCGGCCATTTGTGTCGTATCAAGGAACCCTTGGTCCCACATCATGTCTTCCAGAAAAGTTACTTGCGCCTCGTCAATGAACAGCATCAGTTCACCGGCATCGGAGAAATCGGTCTGCGCCGCCAGCAGGGTTAAACTGGCCAGCCGGTCATCGCCGTCGCGTGCCATCGTGGCGGCCGCAATCGACAGGATGGTGCCGCCTAGGCAGTAGCCAGCCGCATGAATTTTTTGGTCCGGCACAACCTTGGAGACTGCATCCAGCGCGGCCATCACGCCGTCGCGGCGGTAATCGTCTATCCCCGTATCGCGGTCGGCTGCAGAGGGATTTTTCCAGGAAATGATGAAGACCGTATGCCCTTGGTCGACCAGATGTTTGACGAGCGAGTTGTGTGGTGACAAATCGAGGATATAGTACTTCATGATCCAAGCAGGCACGATCAGGACCGATTCAGCCTCAACGGCCTCGGATGTCGGCGCATACTGAATGAGTTCGATCAAATCGTTGCGGTAGACCACCCGGCCCGGCGTGACTGCAACATCTTCACCCACCTTGAACCCTTCAACGCCCAGCGGGCCTTTCCCGGCAACCTGACGCTCCAAATCCCGCATCCAGTTTTGAAAACCGCGCAGGAGATTCTGGCCCCCCTCTTCGGCCGTGCGGTTCAGGATCGTCGGATTCAACCAGGGCACATTGGCCGGTGCCATCATGTCGAGGACCTGCCGCGCCAAAAACCAGACCTGCTTTTCATGTGCCGGGGCCATGCCGCGAATGCCGGTCGTCGCACTGTGCCACCATGCCTCGACCGCGTGGAAGTTCTGCTCCATCACATTGAATGGAAAGGCCGACCAAGCGGCGTCATCGAACCGGTGATCGTCATCCTGCGGAGCGGCAACCTTTTCCGCATCCTGACCGGCTGCAGTCTGCATCGCGTACAGCCAAAGCTGAGCTGCCTTACGGGCCGCTTCCTGTGACAACGCGATCTGTTTGCCGGGCGACCGCATGAGATGAACCATCCAATCGGTCATCGCTGCAGCAATTGAGGTGGGGGAAACGCCCTGGGTTACCCGGGCCTGCATCGCGCGCACCATCCGGTCAAGCGAGTCCATGCGCGCGCCGTCCAGCTCAGGCTTCGCCTCTGGCCGCGTATCATGAATACGCGGATCGATTGTGGGCGCCACGGTAACATTGTCGTTTGCCGGCCCGATGGCCTCTTCAACCTTGGTCGCCACGAAAATCTCCTTCGATGAAAAAACAACGTCAAGCTAGGGAAGGAATTCGACAGCCGTGTTACAGTCGAGACGCAAATCCGCAGGGCAGACCAGAAGGACATGCAGAGCATGAAAGTTGGAATCGTTTATCCGCAGATCGAACTGGGCGGGGACCCGGACGCTGTGCGCCGCATCGGGTTGGCGACCGAGGAATTAGGGTTCAACCACCTGCTGATGTACGACCATGTGGTCGGTGCTCTGCATGAGGGCCGCGACCCAAAACTCTGGGGCCCCTATACGGAGCAGGATCCGTTCCACGATCCCTTCGTGGCCTTCGGCTACCTGGCAGCAATCACCGAGAACATCGAGCTGGTCACCGGCATTCTGATTCTGCCGCAACGGCAAACGGTACTGGCCGCACAACAAGCAGCAGACGTGGATCTGCTGTCCGGGGAACGGCTGCGCATCGGCGTAGGAACGGGCTGGAACTACGTGGAATATGACGCGTTGGGGCAGGATTTTTCAAAACGCGGTAAGCGCGTCGACGAACAAATCGGCTTCCTGCGGCGGCTCTGGAGCGAACCGCTGGTCACATTTGAGGGAGAGTTTGACAGCATCGACCGCGGCAATATCAATCCAAGGCCAAAACGGCAGATCCCGATCTGGATCGGCGGGTTCAGCGAGCCGGCGTTCAGGCGCGGTGGCGCGGTGGGTGATGGATTTATTTTTGCCGGGCCATTGGAGGGCAATGGCGGCGCGGTCGGTGGCGTACTGGATGGCTGGGACCGGGTGAAACATCACCTGACTGAGAATGGCCGGTCGATTGAAGGCTATGGCGCCGACTATGTGATGACAGGCGCCAACAGTCTGGATGCGGCGGTGGACACCATCAAGCGGTGGGAGGATGCCGGCGGCACCCATGCCTCCGTCGTCACCATGGGTATGGGGTTGTCAACGACAGAGGCTCATCTGGACTACATCAACGAGGTGAAGAACAAGCTCGGCTAGGCTGGATCGGCCCAGGCGTCCGGCGGATAGAATTCAGCTTTCATCCGGTCGCAATAGTCAACCAGCGACGTATAACTTTTGGCCACCTTGGCCAACGGGTTGTCGATCGGGAAGTGGATGAAAGACGCAAGCTGTGAAAAGGCTCCAGCGTCGACAGCGTGTGGTTGATCACCTAGAAAATAGCGCTGGTTACCCAGCCAGTAAGTCAGGCAATCAAGGTTTTCCCGCAGAAACCCTTCAACAACAGTCTCTTCATACCGGCCCATCCGAAAGCCATGCAGCATGGCTTTAACAGATTCCAGCGACCGATCGACCGCAAAGGCCAGCTCGTCACCAGACCGATGTCGATTGACGAACTTGGCGAAGGTCTTGTAGTCGGCACCGCCAAGCCAGCGGCTGTAAATCATGATGTAGAACATATCGTTTTCAAGCAGCTTCTTGATCAAATGAGCGCGATATTTGAGTTCGTCCGGTAATGCGAGATCGCCCAGCCCGTCCCCGTGCAGTTTCTGAAGATGTTCGATGATGAGCGAGGAATCACCCATCCGCTCACCATCTTCATCGATGAATGGAATCAAATTGCGCGGACCGGACATCAGCATCTGGTCGACAGGCATCAACTTCGTATCGAACGGTACCCGCGCCGTGCGCATATAGGTTTCGAGCTTGTAGACATAGGGGCTGACATCGCCCAGATCGCCAAACCGCCCGCTACGGTAAAAGGTCAGCATGATAAGTCCCCTTGATGGGGGACCATCATGACGGTTGTGGGGAATCAGGCAAGCAAATGCCTGAATATGGACGGGCATTTTGGATGTAATGGTGGGGAAGGTTGATATGATCCTGGCGCACTCGGATATGGGAGGGCCACGTTAGGGAGAGAAGTATGTCATTGGAGGGAAGAGTCGCGATCGTCACGGGCGGCAATCGCGGCATCGGCAAGGGGATTGCTCAATGCCTGGCGAAAGATAAGGCATCCATCGCGATCAATTATCGCGGCGATGCAGAGTCCGCCAAGGATACAGCAGAAGAACTGCGCGACATGGGGGTGGAGGCCAAGGCCTATCAGGCGGGCGTCGACAACTATGAAGAAGTCCAGGATATGGTCGCCTCGGTGATCCGCGATTTCGGCCAGATCGACATTCTGGTCAACAATGCAGGGATTGCGAGCCGTGGACTCTCCGTCGCTGATACCGACCCGGCGGAGTTCGAGCGCGTGGTGAGCACCCATGCCTTCGGGACATTCTATATGACGCACGAGGTGATCCCGCATATGCGGCAACGGCCGCGCGGCGATATCGTCATGGTCTCGTCGGCCGCAACACGGCGCTGGATGCCCAATGGTGCGCCCTACAATGTCGGCAAGGCGGGGATCGAGGCGATTGCCTTTGGTGTCGCCAAGGAAGAACTGAAAAACAATATCCGCGTCAATATCGTCGCGCCCGGTGTGGTCGAGACCGATATGGGCCGGCGGCTGGTCAAAGCGACTCGTGGTGTGAGCGACATGCGCGATATGGATGAAGACTCACCCTTCGGCCATGTCTGCCAGCCGGAGGATGTGGGCAATGTGGTGCGCTATCTGGTCTCTGACCTGAACACCTACGTCACCGGCGAGCGAATCTATGTTGATGGGCTGGCCGGGGTTTAGCTGCCCAGCGCCTCTTCGACAAATTCCAGCCGGTCCTGGCCCCAGTAGAGGTCGCCGTCGACGAAGAAGCTGGGCGCGCCGAACGCCCCTCGGTCGGCAGCCTCTTGGGTGTTGTCCATCAGCTTTTGTTTGAGGCCGTCTTCGCCCATGCGCTGGGCTACGGCTTCCGGATCGAGCCCGATTTCAGCAACCAACGTCATCAGGGTTTCAGGATCCCCAATATTCGCCTGTTCGGTCCACATCGCCTTGAAGACACGGTCGATATAGGCTTCATATTTGCCCATCTCCTCGGCGACCAGCGCACCGCGCAGCGACGGCACCACTTTGACCGGCTGATGCGGGTTGTTGACGAACGCGATGCCATAGCGCTTGACCCACCGGGCCAGATCCTGCCCGACCCATTTGCCCTTGTTCGGCACCATGATCGGCGACTGGTTACCGGTGAGCTGATGCAAGCCAATGGTGTACATCGGCCGCATCATCATGCTGGCGCCGGTGCGCTCCAAGATGCCCGGCAACTGGGTATAGGCCAGATAGGTCGGCGGGCTCATGAAATCGAAAAAGAACTCAACCGTCTTGCCCATCACCACGTCTCCTTCCAAGGACGCAGTTCAGACTCTTGCGTCCAGGCACTGCGCCGCTGACGGTGGAGATCATAGTAGTGCTCGGCGATATCATCCGGGTTGAGAACACCATCATCCGGGCGTTCTTCGAAGACCTGCGGCATGCGGCTGCGGATTAGGGGTGTGTCGATTGGCCCATCGATAACGATATGCGCGACATGAATATTCTGCGGCTGGAGCTCGCGAGCCATGGATTGTGCCAGCGCACGAAGCGCATGTTTCGATCCGGCAAACGCCGCCATGCCGGCCTTGCCCCGCCAGGCGGACGTGGCGCCGGTGAACAGGATGGTCCCCCGCTCTCGCTCGACCATGCGTTTAGAGACTTCGCGGCCCATCAGGAAGGCACCGAAGGTGTTAATCCGCCAGACCCGCTCATACTTGTCAGCCGGGAACTCGGTGATCGAAAAAGCTGCGCCAACCGCCGCATTATAGCAGGCGACTTCAATCGGCCCGACGTCACGCTCAATCTTGTCGACCAGATCAACGACCTCTTCCTCCAGAGTCGCATCGCAGCTATAGGCCACCGCCTTGCCACCAGCGGCTTCGATCTCCTCCACCAATTCCGCTAACTTGTCGCCCTGGCGGCGGGCCATACAGGCGGTGAACCCTTCGCGGGCAAAGCGTTTCGCAACGGATCCGCCTGTTGCCACCCCGGCACCGATAACCAGACAAACAGGATCCGCCATTATTCAGCCGCCTCGGCCTGACCGGCGGCCTCAAACAGTTCGAGCATCGGGCGCGGATCGAAATAGTCCGACCAGCGAACGATCTTGCCGCCCTTTAACTTAAACACGCCGCAGATTTTTGGCGTCAGAACATCATTGCCATCCTTGTCGTAGTGATGATCGGTCCGTTCGGTCCAGACCAGATCACCAACAGCATCCATTTCGTGGATATCGACCTTGAGCTTGACAATGCCTTCGTCGCTCGACGGGTCGGAGAAGAAGAACTTCATCGTCTCCTCCTTGGTCATCGACGGCAGGCCGCTGTTCTCATAGATGCAATCTTCCGACAGATATAGTTCATACCCGTCCATGACATGTTGCTTGGTGCCGCCTTCCCACGCCTTGAAAAGCGCGATGACTATGCGGCGATTTATCTCTTCTTTCATGACTGCCCCCCTATTCAGCCGCGTCAGGCTGCTTGAACGCAGTCTTGACGTGTTCTGCCATGGCCATGAGAGCGTTGATCGGCCGGATCAACACCTCAAGCTGCTGTAACTTGCCGTCATCATTGACCGTGATGATATCGACGCCCTTCATGCCTACATCGCCCAGGCGCGCGGTGAACTCAAAGATAATGCGGTCGCCTTGGACCCATTCGTTCACGATTTCAAAGTCTTCGGTGCCACCGCCGACCTGGCCGAGGACCGTCAGAACGTACTCCTTGCCTTGCTTAGGCCCCCAAAAGGCTGGTGATAGAAATGTTGCATCGTCAGCAACCAGTGCTTCGCGGTCACCCCGTCCAGCTGCTTTCCATTTTTCAAGAAAGGCGTGTGCATCCGCCATCTCGTTTCTCCCCTGATACAGTCTCACTGCATGATAGGGAGCGCAGCGGAAACAAGTCCAGCAGAGCTTGTGATTTGCCCGATCTACGCCACTTTCATAGCATGACGTCCATAGTTCGTGGGAACGATGCTTCAGGAGGGAATGGTGAAACTGTTTTTGGCCTTGGCCTTTATACTATGCGCAACGCCCGTTTGGGCCGGCACCTCGATCAAGTCCAGCAGCAACGGCATCGCAGTTGAGTCTGATGCGGCGACCTATCTGAAGTGCAGCGGCGGCATCGCCTATATTTTTCACGACGGTAGATTCGCGTTGATATCACCGGACGATGCGGCGAACCCCGTCTGTATCGACCATCGCGCGGGCGGGGTTCACAACTACGCCGGGGGCACGCAGGCCGCCGATTGCCGCGAGCACGTGATGGATGATGCGCGGTTGTGCAGTGGTCCGATCACTTGCGGCGGCACGCTCGCAAATCTGGATTTGGCGGGCTGCTGGTAATCAACAGCCCTGGACCTGGGCCAACCGAATTGGATATCGTTGAATCGATTTAGGCCAACCATGGGGGCTTCATATGATTACACGTTCTTTTTTAGTTGCTGGATTGTTGGTGCTGGCACTAGGCGACGCGGTAAATGCACAGACCAGAAATGGCTGCATGTTTGAAGGCCGTGTTTACTCAGAGCGATGCATGGTCTGTATCTCCAGAGGGCCCGCTGTCGGCGGGCACTGGCACGTCTGTAAGGAAGGGCCCAGGCAGGGCAACAAAAAGACCTTTAGCTGGGAGAACTTCAACAGTCTTTATTGCCAGCCTGGCAAAGACCGGCCCAAATGCTAGCCCGCATAACCTAGTCCACGGATTGAAAATCTTCAGGCGGCTCGAACGCCTTGCCTGAATTCTCCAGATAGGCACCGGCACCATCACCGACGAATTGTGCGGCCGCGCCGGTCGCAAAGAACCGCGCCCGGAAGGCCTCTGACCGCGCTTCGTTCAAATAGTCCAGCACACCTGTTATCCCTAGGCTTGTGCGCGCGCCATAGGATCCGAAGACCGATGGATTGTCTTCGATCTCCAGCGTATCGGTCAGGATTTGAAGGATCGCCTTGTTCCAGGCGCTCGCCTCATTATGCTGATCGACGGCACGAGCAGCGGCCTCGAGCGGTGACATGCCATACCAATCGTCCAGCGGGTTGAAGGTCCGTAGATGTAAGATCGGTGATTGACCGCGGAGATCTGTCGGACCAAATCGATGCTGGCGCCCGCCAACACTATACTGATATCCGCGAAGACCATCGGATCCCGGAACCACTTTCATTCGATCCGGCCGAAGCACATACAGTTCTTTAATTGGGCCTGTCTGACCCGCAACAGCTTCAAGATATGCATTGCCCGCGGTCAGGTAATGGCTGAACAATGCCTCGCGCAGGGATTGTCCCGATATCTGAGGACAAGGGCGCGCCAGTAGATCCAATATCGGATGCTGATCAACCGGCTGCGATCCCTGTAGCACCCTCCATGGCAGTCTCGCTGTCGAGACTGCAATCAGGCGAATACATTTATAGGCGATTGGATTGAGCCGGTATCCCTCGTCAGCCAGCGAATCATATCGACGGGGTGTCCACACAGGGGCACCCGGCCGATGCACCATCACGCCAGAAACCGCGCTCTCCTTTTTGGCAAGGTCTGTTGTTGAGCCGCGGCCTAGCAACCGGCCGATTTGATCAGATAGTGCCATGTCGTCTCCAAATGGTTGCACGAGCGACAATATCCGGCTTCATAAGGCGTTGAATTCCATACCAGTCGTATGAATACAACGCTCGCCGGAACGCCACCGTGCTCATCCACTACAATTTTACCGAGAAACAATCTCTTACGGCGCGCAGCTCTTCAGGCTTTTGCCGTTCCTGAAGCCAATTTCCAGTTGAACCCGATTACAGTGCTTGGCAGAGTGCCTTTGACGAGAAGGTGTTGAGGGGGGTGCACCGTTGCCGATCAAGGGAATTGCTGTCATTTTGCTTATTGGTTTCGCGCTTGGCTTTGCGGCCGTTCCGCTTGCGCGCGTGATATCGCCGCAGCAACCCATTCAGGAAATACACCCGCTGTTACACGAGGCATCGGCCCAACCCAGCCTTTAAAACGCGTGACCTCACCAGCACAACCATTGGTACAATGCGAATTTTTCATTTTTCTTGTCCCAGGTGGTCGAAATATGGTTGCGTTAATGTAAAATTCTAGGCAATGTACCACTTGGTAACCAGATTGATCTTCGTGCTGATGCCGCCACTGGTTGTATCCTTCGAAGCCTCAGCAAGATGGTTATCAGGTCGTTTTTGGGCCTCGATTAACGGTATTTGAACAGTCCCTTATACTTTCACCGCTTTTTTGCCGGCCCAAGCACTATTGCGGTGGTGGCGCAGGACAGCTAATCGGCCCAGTCCTGGCCGGGTATAGGGATTGAGGGGCGGCACAGTCGTTTTAGGCTGTGCCGCCCCACTTATTTTCGCCCCGGCTAAAGACTGCGCACCGAGGGATCATTGCCGCGGTTGGGCAAGAGTTCTGAAACCGCCCAGACCAAAGCATCCAGGCGGTCTGGCGATGCTGCGCCACCAGGCTTTGCGCCCGCCGAAAAAGCACACATTTGATCTTCAAGCTCGTCAAGTCGACCGGCATGCCGGACACGGCCCTGCTCATAAAGAGCTGCAACTGGCTCGGCACGGAGAACCTTTCCCCGCATAGCGCGAACACCTTTGTACGAGACATCAGTATCTACCTGGCGAATAAGCGCCTCGACCATGTCGCCGCCTTGATTCACTTCTGCAACCAATCGGTCAGCGGCGAATGAGTGGTACGCTGCAACTGCTTCACATGCCCACTCGTGCGGACTTGCCCTCATAGACCTATCGGCCAAAACATAGACCGTTCCGTCAGACGCTAACCCTGCTGCAACAATGCCGCATTCGTTCGCCTGCGGTCCGCTGGAGGCAGGTGGATCGACTGCCACGACCACACGATCCAATTCTGGCACAATCGCGGTATGGGACGCCTCAATCACCGACCGCTGCCATAGCGCGCCGGGAACATCCTCAAGCAGTTCAGCATGGATTTCCTGACGGCCGATTCGAGTACCCTCATAACGATTTACAATTTGTTTGAAAAAAGCCGGCGCCAGGTTCGCCGCATTATCATAACTACTGCCACGGCTGACGGCGCAATCGTCCCGCGTGAGCAGATCTTTGATCACCGGACCAGGCCGCGGTGTCGTAGTCACGACACAACGCGGTTCCGATCCCAGCCGAAGACCCAATAGCAGCATGTCCCAGGCCTCTGGATACCGCCATGCACATAGTTCATCGCACCATGCCGCATCATGCTGAGGGCCGCGCAATCGATCCGGTTCATCGGCGGAGTATGCCGTGGCGACCGCCCCGTTCGGCCATGTTAGCCGGCGCTTCGAAGACTCCCAGGCTGGCCGCTCCCACGGGGGAGAAATCGCCAGCAATCCACTTTCACCCTCAATCATCGTATCACGCACATCCGCTGCCGTCGGCCCAACCAACGCAATTCTTGCGCTTTCGGCCCGCGCGCGCGCACGGATCCATTCTGCACCGGCTCTTGTCTTGCCGAACCCCCGGCCTGCAAGCAGCAGCCAAACCCGCCAGTTGCCAGGCGGTGGCAATTGCGATGTACGGGCCCAGAAATGCCAGTCAAAGAGCAGGATCGCCGCTTCCAGATCCGTCAGGCTGTTCAGAAATGCTGAGCGCCGGTTCAGCGGCAGCGAGGCGACCCAGCTTGCGCTCAAGGCTGGCTTTGGCATCGCTGATGATCGTGCTGCCAGGTCCGTCAATGCCGTCACCAAAAACCTCCGGGCGCCGCGCTTTCAGTAGAAACATGGCCAATTGGTCGGAATAGCTGCGCGTATTGCCGATCACCTTGCCCTGATAGTGGACCGGTTTTTCCACACCTTCGCGCGCCCGGCGCATAAGCTCTTCCTCGAGACTGTCGAGCGCGGCTGCAACCGCTTCGTCCCACGCACGGGCAAAGCTCAGATCGCGATGGCGGCACGCATAAGCCGTACTGCGCGAAACACCTGCAGCGTCTGCCGCACGGCTGACATTGCAGGTGTCTTGCAGCACCGCAAGAAAGACGGATTTTTTCGATCGCGTAAACCGCGTCGATTTTGCCACCGCTAGCGTTGTTGAACGCGGATGGCAATGGCGCGTTCCTCGGCCCGGTTCTCCGACGTGGTTATCGCATTGCTGACCCGGTACAGGATTCCCGCAATCCCGCCAGACAAAGTAACGGACGCCTGACCAGATGAATGGGTGCTTTCGTCGACGTCCAAGCCCGATGGAGTAACAGACCAGGCGCTTGCTGAAAGAGTCTCATCCTGACCCAAATAGTTTTCAGCCCAATCATGGGTGTATTTGACGACCGCCGTGGGATCCTTGGTGAAAACATTCATGGCGAATATCTCCGGGCCAGACGCTAGGCAGATTGAGCCGTAAGGGTGACGGTTACATTGACCGTGTCACCATTCTGCACAGCGCGATCACCCCCCGTGAACGCAGCGACACCGACCAGTGTTCCAGCCGACCCGCCTTTGGTGTTGTCAGTGCTGACAAACGCACCGCCAATCGTGGCGGACCCATTGATGGAAAACACAGCCTTCGCGGCACTGTTATCAACAGATTGACTTGCCACTGAGCCAAGGACCAAAGCCTGCCTTGTCCCTTCTGAATAGGCCGTCACTTCAGCCCACCCGGCATGGCTGGCCATGGTATCGCCGGCGGCAACCGTTGGTGTACCATCCGACAGCCCGACAAAATGACTGGCGGAATAAACCGAGCCTTTCCAGTATTTGTCGAGAACGTCATCAAGACCGACATTCACGGTGATGTTGCTGACGACTTCGCGCCACCGCAGACCGCCGCTGCTGTCAAAGCACTCGATTTCATAGGTATTGTTGAACGCAAGCTCTACACAGGTGTCACCTGCGCGCATCACGTCTGCGCCCGCGCCGAGACCGGCGCCAATTTCGTGTCGCATGAATATGATCCTTATTTGGAGTCGATGATAAGCGTTTGGCCTGTGGCCTGGACCGCGATCGTGTTGTCTCCAACCACAACCTCTATCAGATTGCCGGGCGACGTTAATGCTGCCGCCGCCGCGTACCCCAAGCTTTCGGCAATCACCACTTGGTCCTCAAAAGAAAGCCCCACCAGTGGCTGAACGGCGGCAGACGCTCCTGCTGTGATCTCCACTTCTGCAATCTGACTTACAAGCCCTGTTGTGCCGGTCGCCAGTCCAAGATTCATGAGATGAGTCAGATCAAGAGATCTGGTTGCCTCAACGGAATGGATCGAACCTAGACCGAACGCAAATTCGAATAGTGAACCGCCGACCGCCGTCGCTGCCAGGCTCTGCGCCAAACCCGTATTGGCTTCAATCAGGGCCTGGCTGGCGGTATCCAAAATGTGGTTGAGCGAAAACGCCAGGTGACCATTGGCAATCAGGCCACCCAATGGCACCACGCCTAACTGAGACACTAGAGAAAGAGTCACATCTGTCCTCAGTCCTCCGCCGGCTTCCAGCCCATTCGATTTCGCCAGGGCGATAACAGTTTCCAGACCTACATGGGCATCTGATTGCGCCCCGTGCCCCGTAACAAGCGCAACCGCTTGTTCGATCGCTTCTGAACCAACGCCGATATACAGCCCGAAATACTTCCAACTTGAATTTCCAAGGTCCAACCAATTCACGGTGTGCGTAGTAGCGCCAAACGCATTGTGCTCACCCCAGTACTGAATCGATCCACCCAGGTTTTGGGTGTAGATCAGACGATCCGTGTAAGACTTGGTAAAGAAGTTCGACGTTACGACCTGATCATCCATAGCCATAAAATGGCACGCACTGTTTGCGCCGTCTGTAATGCCGAGAGCTGCTTGTTCCGGGTTCGAGCTACTGTTGTAAAGGGTGTTGGCAGCAGCAAGCTTGGTCGTGAAGATCATCGCCGCCTGCGCTTCAAAGCCGATTACGTCGTCTCGCGTCGCGGGAAGCGAAGGAAGGTCCGTATTTGTCGGAGAACCGAAGTGTTTTACGGCAATACGCGCGTTCAGCTCCAAGGCTACATAGTTAATGTCATCGCCAGACGCACCGCCATTATGTCCGGCAAGCGTAAATCCATCCGCGTCAAAACTCTGGACGCTATTCGACCAGTTTATGGTGTTGTCGACCTGCTGGCTCGCAATGCGATTGTCCCAGACCACTGCTGAAGTCTGTGCCGTCGTGATATTGTTCTGGGAAAATTTGCTATAGGCCCCTTGTTCAATGACACCCTCATTGTTCACGGCCACGCCCCAGGACATCACCAGCGGACTTTCCGATGTGACCTGGTTCGTAATGCCTGATGTGTAGAACAGGATACAGTTTGGTTCAAAACCCAGTCCCGTCTTGGCGCTCGTGCTGCCGCTATTGGCTGCCGTGATCGTACCCATTGCAACGTTCACAACTCCGGAGCCACCCATGAGAAGCGCGGACAATGGGTGGGCGGTGGCCGGTGCGGCCGTCCAGTCGAGGGTTACTTTATCAGCACTAAAGGACGACACCTTTGCTGAGTAAACCTCCTCGACCCCGTCGTTCTTGCAATGCAATACCGGGACGGACGCTTTCACGCCCAGGTCCTGCCCTCTCCGCGTCGTGGTCGTCGCTTCGTTATCGACGGCATAACTATTCAGGAACAGGGAATTTGCGTTATCGGATGCGCCAAAACTGACATAGTGGCCACTGAACCCGCCTCCCCCAATGCCGGGACAAAGAGCGAAAAGTGAAACCGCTGGCGTTGCGCCGTTCAAAGACCCAACATAGTCCTGGATACCCGTCGTTGTCTTCGCGGCGCCGTTGACCAGAGATACTTCCAGGCCCATCGCTTAAGCTGCAGCACTTGTAATCAGATCAAGCGCAGCCGCGAAGGTTGCTTTTGTCCGAAGCCCAAACCGGTCGCCTTCAGCCAGTACCATCAGGCTCTTGAGCATGGAGACAAACGCTTTCTTGTCTGCCGCCGCTGTGTACCGTCCCTTGATATAGACCCAGTCCGAATCAACCGGGTCGATATCGAATTCGGTTTCGATCTGGCCGACCGTGATGACGCCCGATAAAAATAAATCGAACGCGCTGCCCAAACGGTCAACGGCGATCGTATCGCCTTGGGCGGAATCGTCGTGAACCAGTTGCTCGAAAAATGCCATGGAACACCCTGTCGATATCGCAGGCAGCCATACGTCGCAGCGCGGTTGCTGCGTTGGCCGTCATGCATAGGAATGTGAGGATGTCCTGAAGGTACTGTTTGCGGTGGCAGCCGTCTAATCACCATATGCGGTGGTGACCCTAACTCACTGATTTTATGTAACCTATCCGCCTATACACTTTTCAGAAATGCTTCCGACTGAACATCCGCCGGGAACAAAAGCTCGATGCGCAGTTCTTCGACCGTAACGTCCTGCGGCGTCCCAAACGTTGTCACTGCGGAAACAAGCGAGACCTCGTTGCCACCAAGGTTCAAGGTCAACGGCATGACCGGACTTAGCTCATGGGTGACATCGAGCGACCACCAGTCTTCGGGGATGCCGGGGTAGTCCATCAACCTCTTGAGATTGGCTGAAGCCTGACGGTCATCCAGCGCCTCGCGGTGAACCCTTTGAATCATGTGACCCGCGGCCTCGTCCCAATTGACCACAAACGGCCGCAATCCTTCAGGGTGAAAGGTTAGGTCGAGCACGTTGATCGAGCCCTCGCGCGCGATGCGGCTAAAGTCGATCAACCCGGCAAGGATGCGCTGCATCGCCCCGTTGCTATAGAGCAGCGTCCAGGTCCGGTCGATCACCAGCCCGGGATAGGGTTCATGATTCTCAAGAATCATATCGACGATTTGCTTCACCTGCCGCATCTGGTCTGAGTCGATTGCCGATTCCTGATAGGGCTCTGCATAGCCGGCTGCCCGGAACAGCGTATTTCGTTCCCGCATCGGGATTTCGAGCGCACCGGAGAGGCGGACAATCATGTCTCTGGACGGATTTGACCGTCCGGTTTCGAGAAAGCTCAAATGCCGCGTGGTTGTACCGATCAACAGAGCCAAGTCCAATTGAGAATGGCGTTTGGCCCGGCGCCAGCCGCGCAGAAGATCACCAAACACTGCTTTACCAACGGCCGCTTCGCTCATCTCTTCCTCCAGGATTTATCGTCATCATAGAACAAAGAGTCGCTAATTCGTTTCCCTGTCAGGGAATGGAATGGCGTACGGCACCAAAGGTTGTAATCCGCCCGGCGCATCTTCTCCGCGGTTACAGGTGACGCTATGCTTGGCGAAAAAGGACATACCCCGTGAAATCTCATCGAGACGTGCTCGACCTGATTCTGACGTCCAGTGATCGGCAGCCCTCGTCACATCTTCCTCAGGTCCTCAACCGCTTATTCGACGAGTTGGCACAGGCAGGTGTTGGATCGTCCATCGACGAGACTGAATCAATGATCTGGAGCGTCTGGACCGGGCACGACGACCCAGCCGCTGTTGAGGGGATGGGCCGCGCGTTGCGCATGATGAGCGCTAATTCCCTCGAGGTGGCCGAACGGGTACTGGACAAACTGGTTCAGGACTTTCCGGACTGGGCAGAAGCCTGGAACAAGCGCGCAACCCTCCACTTTATGATGGACCGCGATGAAGCCAGCACAAGCGATATCGCTGCGACGCTGCGGCTGGAGCCCCGCCACTTCGGCGCCCTGTCAGGGTTCGGCCAGATCTGCCTACGGCGGGGAGACGAAGCCGGTGCTCTCATTGCGTTCGAGGAAGCGCTGCGCGTTCATCCCGGCCTGGATGGCCTTCGTGAGGTCATCGATGATCTGAGCCAGAAATTCGGTGGTGCGATCAACTAGCCGCCTTTCGGCGCCGGGCCACATCAGACCAACAGTCCAATCCCTGCAACAAAAGGCGCTTGGCCGTTCGTTTGTCCATGCGTCGTGTCCGGGCGAGATCATTCAGGCTGATGCCTTCGACGGCCACATCCAGAACGATGGGCATCACCCGCTGAAGGCTGTTGTCACACAATTCCTGCCACCAGGCGGCATAATGATGCAGCAGCCGAACTTCACCCGGCATCGCCTCCGTCGGCAACCGGCCACCATCAACCCGCTCCCACGAGGACAGACGTACATTGGTCCCCATAGTGATCAACACATAGGCCCGGGCGATCTGATCCAGCATGCCAGCCTGTGATTCATCGATCACGCCACGGTCTAGCAGTGTTTCGATGGCATGTGGCTTTAACTTTTTTGCGGTTTGGCTGGTGGGGCCTGGCCGCCCCGTCTTGGCGATGCGATTGGCTTCATCACGGTCCAGGCGCAACAATCGCCGCACACGCTTTTCTTCTGTGCGGCCAGCGCGGCGCGCCGCCTCTAATCGGGATTCCGGTTTCGTCATCGCCCCGCCTCGCTGAAGTCGCTACCGGCCAGGGTCGAAGTGATAGGGCTTTGTGCCTCTGTCACAGGCCGAGCGGCCTGAAACCGGCAACCCGCGCGCAAGCAGGGGCTGGGCGGGCGGCCCTTCACAAGGACAATGCGGCAGTCGCGGCAACGGGTCTTATTGTCTGCCCACCGGCCACGGGAGTTGGAAAATGAACTGGTTCGATGCAATGGCGTCTCCCTAAGTGAATCTTACAATATTTCTTGTTATACCAATCCACGAAAGTTCGATCAACAAGATTTTTTGTTATATGGGTGGTGGCTTGGCGATATCCTTGAAGGCTAACAATAATTTTTGTATATTATGTCTCATGACGACGCTGGCAGAACGCGTGACCAGGGCACGCGACGCAAAAGGATGGAGCCAATCGGAACTGGCGCGGCAGGTTAGCCTGCGCCGTACCGCGCTGGGTAAATCTGCCGTAAAGCAGCAGTCCATTAATCAACTGGAAGCCGGGGGCGTCGACAGCCCGCGCTATTTGATTGAGTTGGCGGACGCGCTCGACGTCGAGGTCGGCTGGCTCGCTGGTTACGAGGCAGAGCCGGAATCAGGCACAAAAACCGATATCGTCAGGTCAAGAACCCAGGTGGTCGAAGCACCGCTGATCAGTTGGGTCGCAGCTGGCGAACTGGCGGATACCAGCGACCCCTATACGACAGGCGATGCAGAGACCTGGATACCAATCGCTTACCGGCATTCAAACCTGATCGCACTGAGCGTACGCGGTGGCAGCATGGACCAGGTGGCGACGGAGGGGTCCGTAATCATCGTTGATCTCAACGACCGGTCACTGGTCGACGGTCGCCATTATGTGTTCCGGCACGAAGGCCGCGCTACATTTAAGACTTATCGCCGGGGCCCGCCTGAACGGCTGGAGCCAAGAAGCTCGGACCCCGACTATCTGCCGATCTACCCGGATGATGGCGTTGAAGTCGTCGGGCGCGTCGTACAGAAAGTTGAAGATATTTAGCGCACTCGTTGATCCACTGCTCTAGGCTGCAGGTCCAACAGAGCAACCAATTACTCTTGTAAGTGAGGAGCCCAGCAGGGATGGGACGCTGGTACTACGGGTGGAACGTAATCGGTACCGCCATGGCGTTCCAAGCGATCTCGTTTGGCTTAACGATCTACACCTTCGGCCTGTGGGTCGCGCCGCTCGGCGCCGAATTCGGCGCCAGCCGGGCCGAAATTATGATCGGGTTCACGCTGCTCAGCGTCGTCATGGGGACACTCTCTCCCTTCGCTGGCCGCGCCATGGACCGGCAATCGATACGCACCCTGGTAACGGCTGGAACAATCCTTATGGCCCTTGGGTTCTTCCTGGCCTCCCTTGCCCAAGCCGTATGGATGTTTATTGCCGCCTACGCCATCTTTGTAGCAATCGGCATGCTTCTGGCTGGCCCCTTACCGGCGTCAACCCTGGCAGCAAAATGGTTCAACGGCCGCCGGGGCCTGGCGATCGGACTATCGTCGGTTGGTACCTCAATTGGCGGACTGACCTTGCCCCTGCTCTCTGCATTTCTATTGGTCGACCTTGGCTTGGGATGGCGCGGGGCACACCAGGTTCTCGCGGTGCTCATACTCGTGCTGATCCTGCCACCGGTCTTTCTGTTCGTCGCCAATCGACCGGAAGACAAAGGTGTTGAGCCCGATCCGGACCTCGTCCCTGGCCATGGCGGACCGGCCGCGCATAGCGCCTGGACCTATAAAGAAATCCTTCATGACCGGACGTTTTGGGCCACCGCCATCGCCTTCGGCACCCTCACCATGGTGTTCGGCGGGGCACAGGCTAATCTGATTCCCTATGCTCAGGACCATGGGCTTTCGGTGTCGAGCGCGGCGAGTCTTATGTCCGTACTGGCCGCTGCCGGCATCCTCGGCAAAATCATCTATGGCGGTCTTGCCGACCGCATCAGCCACCGGATCTTGTTCTGGTCAGCAGGTGCGGTTCTTGTCCTTCCTCTCGCGCTGATGATGGGTGACCCTGGTTACCTCGAAATGATCGGGCTTAGTTTGTTGCTGGGCTTCTCGACCGGCGGTTTCCTACCATTGATGGGCGCAATTATCGGTCGCCGGTTCGGTCCCGTCGCGTTTGGACAGGTAATGGGCCTGCTGGGACCGTTTACCATGCCGCTGGCGGTCATTGGCCCACCTCTCGCCGGCTATATCCATGACCAGACCGGCAGCTATGTCCTGGCGTTCGAGATCTTTATCGGCGTCATTGTACTGGCTTGTGCGGCAATGGCCTTTCTTGACGAGCGGCCTCGCGCGACAACCACACCCGTTCCGGCCTGACCCGACAATTCAGTAGACGCTCTAAGGGACGTCGCCCTAAGCTTGACCCTGCTAGTGGGGGAGGCGGGCACAAATGCCCAGACAGATTACGCCGTGGTATTTCGGCTGGAACATCGTTGCCGTCAGCCTGGTTTTTCAGGCGGTCCTGTTCGGGTCGATTTTCTTTTCCTACACACTTTGGGTGGGCGAATGGCGTGAGGATGCCAGTCTGGGTGTCAGCCTGACCGGCCTGATGATTCCCATTACCATCCTGAATCTCGCTCAGAGTTTCATTGCACCCTTCGCCGGCCACGCGATGGACCGCCACTCTATTCGAGGACTGGTCTGCACCGGCGGGATCTGCGCCGGACTGGGCTTTGCCGCCATCTCCCAGGTCACAGCTTTCTGGCAGATCAGCCTGATTTACGGAACACTGTTGACCATAGGGGTTCTGCTGGCTGGTCCGCTGGCAGCTCAGACACTGGCAGCAAAGTGGTTTCGGGGCCGCCGCGGTTTTGCAATCGGCCTTTCTACGGTCGGCACGTCACTTGGCGGCATGGTCATGGCGCCTCTAGTAACCCTACTGTATCAAGCAGAGGGCTGGAGGACGGCGCATCTGATCCTGGGCGGCGTGTTCATTTTGGTGATTGTGCCCATGGTCTGGCTCGTTGTCCGAAACGCACCCGAAGACTGGGGGCTGGAACCGGAGCCAGAATCCAAAGCGCATCAAGCTGGCGGCGGTGTCAGGTTCCCAACATGGACCACGGCAACCATCCTCAAAGAACGCACATTCTGGATCATGATTCTGGCGTTCACACCCTTGGTGATGGTGTTCGGTAGCATCCAGCAGAACCTTCAGCCATTTGCCGCGGACCTCGGCATAGGCAAGCTGGATACCGCCTTCCTTGTCTCCGTCTTCGCCGGCGTAATGATTGCCGGTAAATTGTTCTTTGGTGGCATGGCGGACCGGTTCGACCACAGGCATCTGTTCTGGCTTGCGGCCCTTGCGCTCTCAGTCACCACCCTGTTGATGATGACGGAGCCGAATTACGAACTGATGATCTTCATCAGCGCCCTGCTTGGATTTGCAGCAGGCGGCTTCCTACCGTTGCTAGGCGCCATTGTGGCGAGCCGGTTTGGACCGGCAGCATTCGGCAGCGTCATGGGTCTGATCGGCCCGTTCCTCGCCATCAATGCACTGGGCCCAATGGCAGCATCGGCGCTTAGGGAATCTTCTGGCAATTATGACCTCTTCCTGACGGTCTCTGTCGCCATCATGATTCCCTCTGTGATTGCCATCGCGTTCCTGAAACCGCCACCTGGTGCGACAGACCCTGTTTCTGACCCCACCGCACGAGCCCCTGCCGCCGGCGAATAGAGGGGTTGAAAAGACCTAAACGACCAATTATTTCTGTTTTACGATAATTAATCATCGCTTAACAGATAGATTAGTCATGACCATCCATCCGCGCTTTATCCGGCTGAGCCTGCTGCTCAAACACGTCATTACACTTTCCCTGATTCTGCTCCCCACCCTTTTTGCCGCCCTATGGTGGCAATTCGACTGGCTGGCGGCCAACGCACCAGAGCTGAACAGACTAGCGGTCGACGCCCAATCAGTCGGGCCGGGCAGACGCGTTCTCGGCTTCCTGATCAGCATGCTACCCGTCAGCCTCTTGCTATACGGTCTTTGGCGCCTTCGTGAGGCGTTCGAGCGATTTAGCCAAGGAGAATTCTTCACTTACGAAACCATTACCTGCATCCGCAGTTTCGCATTGATGGTCATGCTTCAGTCGCTCATGCGACCGGTGGCCACCACACTGTTGAGTGTGCTCCTCACTATGTCTAATCCACCAGGGCAGAGGACTTTGGCCATCAGTATCGGCAGCGGTGAATTGGAAATGTTGTTCGTCGGTGCGGTCTTCTTCGCCGTCGCCCATCTTATGGTCGAAGGGCGCCGCCTGGCCGACGACAATGCACAGATTATCTAGCCGGTCGATCTGTGCCCATCCAAGTCAACCTCGATGTCATGCTGGCCCGCCGCAAGGTCAAGTCAAAAGACCTGGCTGCCCATATCGGCATTACTGAAGCCAATCTGTCATTACTCAAATCGGGCAAGGTCAAAGGCGTGCGTTTTGAAACACTGGCAAAAATCTGCGCCTATCTCGACTGCCAGCCCGGCGACATTCTGGAGTTTCTCCCCGATGAAGATGATTAACCTGTGCCTGGCGGTCCTGCTTGTGACGGCCTGCACACAACAACAGACGCGCGATTCTCTACACCGCTTCCCCTATGATTTTGCCAAGAGCGCGTGCAAAGGGTCCAGTAGCTGTGAAGTAACTGAACCGGACAAACCCCGCGGCGGCGCCGAGCCTGCCCCGGATCACTGGTATGAAGACGGCTATGGCCGCGATGAAAGAGCGCCCCGCCGGTAAGAGATCCATACATACATGCCTACAATTTAATAGACGTGTTACAATATTATTTGTATAATGGACTCATTATGGGCACTCAAGGATTTAGGGCATGTTTTCGGAAGAGTTGGACTCTGCCGAGTCCGAGTCATATGACCGACAGATCAACGCATTAGTGGGCGGCATCGCCGCTGAACGCCAGGGAGAAACCGCGGGTGCCAATGCGTCGCTCGATATGTTCTGCCAGGCGGCTGACGTGCCGCCCGACATTCAAGAGAGCATGAAAAATGCTCTATCCGTAGGGGGAACGCTGATCAAAACCGTCTGGGCCGAAACGGGCGGATGTCCACTCTCGCTGTTTGCCTTCTTGCCCGGCTGCCAGCACTGCTTGACCCAGGCAAAAAGCGCCTATGGCATGGGGGCTGAATCCGATTGGTACGTTGAACAGCTGGGAATCATCGATAATCCGAATGTGCCCAGCACCCCCGATCAAATCTCGGTTGAGCTGTTGCCGGAATTCGCCAGATTGCAGACGAGGGCGAGGATGTTGGCGCGGTCATGACTAAGGTATCAGCCATCGCTTCGCTCAGCGATTCGTCGCTGGCGGCAAGGAAGCAGAACGCCGCATATCGATGCGAGAGCATGCTGAACGGTCAGAGCCTATTACGACCCGGCGCAAAGCGACGCCTGAAGTACTGGCAACAGATGCAGCTGTCCTGCGACATTGAGTCACGGCGGCGAAATCGCACGGACCAAGCAAAATAATGCACCTTTGACCATGGCCGGGCTGGGCGTAGGCTGATCCCTCAACATCACGCAAGAGGAGCATCACCCATGCCCGCCTACATGATTGGCCGACTAACAATCACAAATCCTGAATGGATTGCAGAGTATCAACCCAAGACACAGGCGCTTGTCGAAAAGCATGGCGGCAAGTATCTGGTCGCCGGCGCTGACTTTGAGCGCGTGGAAGGCAGTGGTGAACCGCCAAGCGCGCTGGTTGTATTGGAATTCCCGACGGTGGAAGCGGCCAAGGCCTGGCATAGCGACCCGGAATACCAGCCGATGATCGAGCTTCGGCAGACAGGCGCCGAAACGGAAGCGTTTATCGCCCAGGGTGCGGGCTAGCCCCCTACTCTTCCGACATTTCTTCGATCTTCTGGCCGGCGTCCTGCAGCGCCTGGCCCGTTGCCTTGCCGGCGTCACGGGCAGCCTCTTCCAGCTGCTCGCCGGTTTCCTTCAGCTCTTCTTTGGCCTGTTCGACGGCTTCGTCGACCTGCTTGCCGGCTTGTTCGAACGTGCCCTCTTCAGCCTGATCACAGGCCGATACGCTGGCAGCAAAGCCAATGATCAAGGCCCCGATCCAATTTGATTTACGCATGTCATACTCTCATTCTGGGTGAGGCACTAAGATAGGTATTTGAATGTAGGGAGGAAAGTCCGCCACGCGCGATATGTCAAAATCGACCGCGATAAATCGAACATCCGTTGCCGCGGAAACCACTATCGTTTACAGTGTAAGCAATCTTTAGTCAGGGGAAGAATGTCATGTCGACACAAATGAAGACAGAAGAAGAGTTTAACCCGTATCTCTCCGGTAATTATGCGCCGGTAATGGACGAGCATGTCTGGGAAGATATGGAAGTGATCGGGGAAATCCCGAAAGATATCAGCGGCAATTTCCTGCGCATCGGGCCGAACCCGGTCTATGTGCCCGATGTCGCCACCTATCACATCTTCGACGGCGACGGGATGATCCACGGCGTCGAGATCAAGGATGGCAAGGCGACCTATCGCAACAAATTCGTCGATACGGAAGGCCTGCGTCTGGAACGCGAAAAAGGCACCTGGATCTGGAAGGGCATGGCGTCCATGGCTGACCTGGCGAAAGGCGTCGCGCCGCCCGAAGAAGGCCTGATGAAGAATACCGCCAATACGGCGATGGTCTATCACAGCAACACGCTCTACGCGCTGATGGAAGCCGCCCCGCCGCACGAAATGAAGCTACCCAGCCTGGAGACGGTGGGCGAACACGACTTTAACGGTAAGCTGACCCATCCGTTCACCGCGCACCCCAAGGTCGATGCCGTTACCGGTGAGATGATCACCTTTGGCTATTCGCCGATGCCGCCTTACCTGACCTATAGTGTCATCAATCCGGAAGGCGAGATCGTCCACACAGCCCCGATCACCATGCCCAAGGGCATCATGATGCATGACTGTGCGATCACGGAAAATCACACGATCTTCCTCGACACGCCGATCACCTTCGACTTCCAACGCGCCATGGAAGGCGGCCTGATGCTGGATTGGGAGCCGGAGAACGGCACCCGCCTCGGCGTGGTGCCCCGCATGGGCAGCGATGAAGACGTGAAATGGTTCGACGTTGATACCTCGATGTGCTTCCACGTCGCCAATGCCTGGGAGGAAGGCGATGAGATCGTCGTCCAGGCCAGCCGCTCACTGAAGTCCAACGTTGCTTCGGCCACCGAAAACGCCCGGGAAGGCGTTGTTGATCCGGACGAAATGGGCAAGCTCTACGAGTGGCGGCTCAACATGAAGACCGGCGAGTCCAGCGAGCGCTATTTGAACGACGTGCATCACTGCGACTTCACCCGCATCAATGACGATCTGATGGGCCGCAAGACCCGCTACATCTACGCATCACGCTTCGATCTGGATCATGGCGCCAAGTTCAATGCCGAACTCAAATATGACAATGAGTCTGAAACGGTTCAGGTCCATGAACTGGGTGCTGGTCGCTGGGGCGGTGAAGGCGTGTTCGCCAAACGCCACGGCGCCGCAGCAGAAGACGATGGTTATGTCGTTCTTTTCGTCTGGGACGAGAACGAGCAGCAGAGCGAATGCGTGATCATCGATGCGCAGAACTTCGAAGCCGACCCCGTGGCACGGATCAAGATTCCGTCACGGGTACCCTTCGGCTTCCATGCGGGCTGGGCGCCCGACGCTTAAGACGTCGTCCAAAAGGGGCTAAAACGAAAAGGGCCGCTGAAAAGCGGCCCTTTTTTTGACGGTCTTTTACGGCAACACTACTCGTTTTCAGCTGCCGCCTCAGCCGCGAACTTGGCGTAGGCTTCTGCTGTTCCTTGGGCCATCTTGTCACCGTCAAAAGGAATCATCATTTCCGGCGTGAATTCCATGATCACGCGGTCGGGCGTATCGAGGAACTTCACGAAAAGATCCGGGATAAGACCGCTGGAGAATTCATTGCCTTCATCCCCCTCCCGGCCGGCGACACCCTTCGCCAACATCGGGTAGTACCAGGCTTTCACCTCGGGATTGTCATCGTGGATGATTGTGTGACCCTTGAGCGTGACGGTCTTGCCGCCGCCCATGGCGGTGCCTTTGGACGTGATCACGATCGAGCTGCGTCCGTCGCGGCGAATTGCCGGCACACGAACCCGCTGCTTCGCCGACGTCAACCAGATTTTCCCGTCCTTATAGACATAGGCCATGATCACGCCGATCGGATGACCGGCCTTGTTGGCCCAGATGAACGTGCACTCCCCGCCGGTCCGCAGAAGTTCTTCGGTCCGTTCGGGATCAAGTCTGTATTGCGACACGTCGTCGTAGTTTTTTTCCTCGCTCATAGAGCTCCCCTCTCTTTCAGAGTTTGAGTAATTGATGTTGTTTCAGATTTCGATGTCGAGTTCGAAACCCCAAATGCGGCCGGGCGCGGGAACACCGAAGTAGAATGGGCCGGCGTCCAGGGTCGCACCCAACCGCCCTGACCCGTGAAAGGCATCTTTCACGAACACCGAGATTCGATAGTCGGCATCGCCGCCACCGACCGCGCCACGATAGGACACCGCAAAATCCGTCCGCCCGTAGGACGTGATGATGTTACGTGGGGCCAGTCCGTTAAGCGGCCCGAACTGGTCTTCAAAAGGTGAAGTGCTGAACTCATCCGACCAGGCGTAGTTGACATTGAAGGTCAACTCGCCGCCATTGCCCAGGGCCAGAATCACATCCGCGCCGACATTGACACTCCACTCAGGGGCACGCCGCAGCGTGGCAATATCACTCACGTCGATGAAGTCGCCGATATCCGCATCGAAGATGACATATTCCTTGTAGTCCGCATCGAGATACCCAAGCGACCCATAGAGGTTGAGCCATTCCGTGGGCAGGGCCTGGAATTCGATCTCGAAACCCTTCAGGTCAACGCTGGCTGCATTCTGCACCGTCGTTTCCGTTGCAAGGCCATTGGGTGACGGCGTGATCACCTCTTCCTGCTTGTCCTTATACTTGGAATAGAAAGCCGCGAAGTTGAACCGAAGCGTATTGTCGAACCAGTCCGACTTCAGGCCGATCTCGAAGTTGTCCACCGTTTCCGGATCATACGGCGTCACGCAGGCCGAGAATGTCGCACAACGGCCATTAAACCCGCCGGATCGGAAACCACGTGAATAGGTGAAATAGACCAGCACATCTTCTGTAACCTGATAGTCGAGGCCCGCGCGCCAGGTCGGCTCTGACCATGTTTCGCTGACGGTCAGCGGCCAGCCGGGAAGTGACGGGAATTCCTGTGTCAGGATCCCGGGCAGAACAAAGGGCGCGTTGTTGACCGCGAGGTTGTCATTGTAGAAGACCTTCTTTTCCCAGGTCATCCGAATGCCGCCGGTGAACCGCAGACGATCCGTGATGTTATAGGTGCCTTCACCGAAAACAGCATAGGCGTCAGCATCCTGCTCAGCGACAAACCGCTGCGCCAGACCACCGAATACTGCGAAGGCGCCAGGCTCGAGCAGATAGTCGGAGTGGTAGTAGTAAACGCCAGCGACGAAGTTGAATGGGCCTGACAGGTTCGACGCGATCCGCAATTCCTGTGAGAACTGCTCGAATTCCTGGTCGCGGATCGCCCGGGCAAGGCCAGTCGTCGCACCGAGGACAACGCCTGGTGCTACAGGAAGGCCGGCAAAGGGAGAGCCGGTATTTTCTTCATCAAGCAGCTCGTTTTGCTCTTTATAGCCAGTGATCGAGGTAATGGTGTAATCGCCGACATCCCAGTTGATCTCCAGCGAATAGAAATTGCTCTTGATCTTGCTGACGAACGGGATGTCCGGCGGTGCAAAATCGATCTTGAAGTTGTTGTTCTGCGCAATCGTCAGGGACGATGTGAAACAACCAGCGGGCCCGAACCCTGTCGGGAAACCAAACAGGTCACAGAATGTCGGGGCGCCGCCCAACGCAGCTTGCGGCACCGTCAGATCAACCGGGCTCTCAAACAGCGAATTATTGTTGTAGTGATCGAACGTGAACAGAATTTCCAAATTGTCATTCGGTGTGAACAACACTGCTGTGTTGAACGATTGGATATCCTGACCGTCGCGCCGCGAGCCGCCTTCATAGGTCACGCCATCGCTGGTGGTTGAATCAAAGATGCTTCGTGTGAACTGATCATCCTTTTTGATGAATCCCGCCACCTTGATCGCCAGTTTGTCCTCGGCGATCGGCGCATTGATGACCAGCTTGTAATCCTGCCGATTATAGCTGCCGTAGCGGAAGCCCAGCTTGGCGCCGAACTCACCGGTCGGGCGCGTGCGCCGAATATTGATGACCCCACCAATGGTGTTGCGGCCAAAGAGCGTACCCTGCGGGCCGCGCAGAATTTCGATCGACTCAATGTCGAACATGTCAATCAGGACGCCGGAATTCGAGCCCAGGAAAACTCCATCAATGGCAACACCGACGGACGGCTCAAAGGTCTTTTCCAAATCGGCGAAACTGATGCCGCGTATGCTGGCGGACAACCCGGACCCCGTGAAGTTGATCCCGGCCAGATCCACATTGGGCGCATATTTGGCGATGTCGGCCAGATCGGTCTCGAGTTTCTCCTCGAGGAAGGTCTCGCTAAACGAGGACTGCGCGATCGGCACCGATTGTGCCTCTTCGGTCCGCTTCCGCGCGGTCGTGGTGACGGTCTCAAGCTTGCGCCCTTGAGTCTGAGCAGCAGCTACGCCAGACGATGTTGCGCCATCGGATTGCGCTGAAGCCGGAGCAAAAGAAAACAGGAATGCGGCACTGGCCGCGGTCATCGCCAAACGAAGCATCGAGGCTCCCCAAATTCTGGTTCTTGCCATGCTACGAGCAAAAAACTCTCATGGACTGGTTCTAAAGACCGTAGACTAAGCGAACGGTCAATAAATTACGCAGTAAATTAATCGGCGGAGATTATTTTTTTAAAGGCTGTGGCATTTCTGCAAACCACGCCCGTCCACCGCAAGCCATTATTTAGGCAGGTCAGCTCTAGAGGAATCGTGTCGCGGCGCTGCCATTCTCGAAAATGTCACGGATACAGACGCTGAGATAATCCCGAAGAGCCCGCGAGAGTGCGGGATTTGTCTGCCCTGTCATATCGCGCAGCCTCAGACCCTCCAGAAGCGTTTGCGAGAACCCGCAGGCCAATTCGAGTTCGGCCCGCTTATCACGCCACTCCGGATAGGTCATCATGGCCCTGCTGACCCAACGCTCCCAGAACCGCTCCTGCGCTGCATGCATCGTCGCGTTGAGGCCCGGATCGGACCGCGAAGCAACCGATAGCTCGAAAAAGGCCATGCTGGCCGGTTCATGCAGAAACGCCCAAAGCGCATCGACCCGGTCCTCAAAGTGATCCTCACCCGGGCCACGTCGCGCAAGACGCCCGCCGACAGCCTCCAGCTCTTCAAGGCGCAGCACTTCAATGTGTTCAATAGTTGCCAGCAGTACATCCTGCATGGTCTCGAAGTGATACTGCATGGCGCCACGCGACAATCCGGCGCGTTTGGCAATCGCCGTCATTGTCGTTTTGGTGTACCCGGCTTCAGCAAGGCATTGAATGGATGCGTCAAGGATCGACGTTCTGGTCTGATCACTCTTTTGCGCCTGCCGCGTCAGCGGTCGTTGTGCGCTATCGACACTGTGAGACACGTTGGCCTCCCTCTGGATGTTCGCGGGACCAGCCCGCCCCTCTTGCCTGCCCAAGGTCTTCTAGTTTGCCCCAAAGTCGAACGACTTATCAATCCTGTCGAATCGACGGCGAATGAACTCACGGCTGTCGTCATGGGTTAGAATATATAGCTCGCGATTTTTGATCGCCCGGACAACCCGTTGGGCGACCTCAGGCGCTTCAATAACGCCGCCGGATAGTTGTTCTTGTTCTTCAGGGCTCCTGCGCTTCACGACTGCCGGACCACCAAGTTCCTCCGGACGATTGCGGGCGCTTTGCCCAATATTGGTCTTCACGATCATCGGGCACAGAACCGATGCGCCAATATCCGTTTCCCGAAGGTCGCGCCATAGGCATTCCGACAGAGCAACCACGCCATATTTGGTCACGCAGTAGACGCCCAATCCGCTGTTCGGCACCAAGCCGGCAAACGACGCGGTACTGACGATGTGGCCCTCATGGCCATCCTCGATCATCCGGGGCAGAAACGCCTCAACCCCATGGATCACACCCCAAAGGTTAACCTTGATCGACCATTCCCAATCGGCGTGGCTCATATCCTGAATTTTGCCGTTAAGCGCCACACCAGCATTGTTGAAAAGAACGTTCACCTTGCCAAAGCGATCCCAGGCGGCATCGGCCATCTCCTTGACCGAGTCCAGATCACCCACATCCGTCTTGACGCCCAGCACGGGGACGTCCTTTCCTTCAAATTCGGCAACCGCTTGATCCAACGGACCCTGCTCAATATCGGCCAGAACAAGCGCCATACCTTCTGACGCCAGATCTCTTGCCGTCGCAAGTCCGATACCACTCGCGCCGCCCGTAATTACCGCGACACCACCTGCCAGATTTTCCATATCGTCCCCCTTGTTCAGTCTGGCGCCATGATGGACCTACATGCAGAACAAGCCAAGCATGCCTGGCCTACTCTTTGACAACCAGGTGGTCCGCGGCCTCAAGCATCAGATCGATATCCATTACCGGCGGTTTCCCCTCGAACCGGCAGGTTGCAACGACGTGACGCATCATAAACGCCGGGTGGAACCGGGCCAGGACCATATTGTTCTTGGCATAGAAGTCCTGCAAAAGTCGTTCGAGGACCAGCGGGTCGAATTCCACGCCGTTCTCTTCACAAACCTTCATGAAAATCTGTCCATATTCTTCGATATGGGGCGAACTGATCCGGAACTTGTATGGAATTCGCCGCAGCATGGCGTCATCCATCAACTTGCTGGGGGGCTTGTTGGTCGAAAAAATGATCAGACCATCGAACGGAACCGTGAAGGTCTTGCCGGTTGGTAGGGTCAGATAGTCTACCCGTCGCTCCAGCGGAAAAATCCAGCGATTGAGGATATCCTCCACCCGGACAGCCTGACGGCCTAGATCGTCGATCAAAAACACGCCGCCCAGTGCCTTCAGCTGCATGGGCGCCTCACTGAAGCGCAGATTGGCATCGTGCGATACGTCAAGCATATCCAGCGTCAGTTCACCGCCCGTGATCGCCACCGGCCGTTGACACCGAACCCATCTGGGATCCTCATCCGAGCGCCGCAGCCGACTGCTTGAAACCGGTTTGTCATTCGCCGCCGGCGCACCCACTACGGTATGAATCGTGCGGTCATAGATGTTGATGATATGCCCGCTGACATAAACCGCATGGGGCACATAGACATATTGCTCGAAACTACGGGTGATACCGACTGCGAGGGTTGTCTTACCGTTGCCCGGCGCGCCATAGAGCAGCATGGCGCGGCCCGAATTCACCGAAGGCCCCAACTGATTGAGCAAATCGTCATCCAAAACCAGGTGGCTGAGCGACCGTTGCAATCTTTCGTGGTCAACCCGGTCGTTGACGATCCGCTGCCGAAGAATTTGATCCCGGTAGTTTTCCAGCGTAACCGGCGCTGGACCGGCATATTGCGATCGCGAAAGCGCTCGGTTTGCCGCTTCCCGGCCAATGTCGCTGAGTCCATAGCGAATGTCTGTGATCAGGGTTGACCCCTCTGAGGAGCCCAAAGCCTCGATAAGCCGTCTCTCGCGGGCAATTTCGACGAGCTCTTCGACAACGCCGAAGGGCAGCTTGATTTCATCACAAATCGCTGATTTGGACTCATGGCCGTAAACGAACATGATCTTGACCAGCAAATCGAGCAGGAACGCCGTTTCGAGCCCCGTGTCCTGCAACCTCGTGATCGGTGGCACGGCATAGCTGAAAAAGGTGTCGAGCTGATCGGTGGTTATCGCGCCCACGGCAAGCAAGCACTCGCCCAAGGGCAGCCCGGACTGGTCCTGTTCTTCAAGAGCCGCGTTCAGGCCTTCCTGGCTGATCAGGCCCGCGTCAATTAACTCGTTACCAAGTGCCACCGGCACCCTCCTTCGTTGGACGGTTCCAGCTCCCTTTGATGGCGCATAGTGGCACACACCACAACAACATAGGAACCCTGCGTGAACAGCAGTTGCCAATCAGCGACGAAAACAATACTTTCCCATCAGAAGTTCATTGAATGAGGTTAGCCATGACCAAAAAGCTTATTGCAACGCAACCGATCTCATCTGATCGCAAGGGTGTCCGCCTGAGCGCAGGGTCGTCGACGGCGACAAAAAGTGGTGGTTACGGCGACGCATATGGCTATGGCGATGCCTATGGTACAGCCGAAAACTATAGCGGCGCCTACGGTTATGGCGATGCGTATGGTTACGGCGACGCATATGGGTACGGGTACGGCGACGCCTATGGCTATGGCGATACCCCGACAAAAACCTAGCAACACCAATGGCACCGGCGCCGGACAAGTCTCCGGTCAAGATCGGCTGGTTAGTCGATACACCTAAGGCCGGTTTTCTCTATTCAGCCCCCCGCCCCGTCAAAGCGCAGCGGATCGTGCCCCTCTCGGCACGGGCCGTGCAATCCTGCCCGGCAGTCAACGAGATCGAGCGGCGCCTGTTCGAAGTAACCTTCCCGTTTGACCTGCGCTTGCGCTACGAGCGCGATGGCGACGAGCACCATCTCTATTCTGTTCCGGAAGGGACCCGTATTGACGACGATCTGGTGCCCCAGCACGTCTTCTTAATGAAGCCGGATCATTGGCGGGATCCAGCGCGTCCAGTCATCCAAATCCGCGCGCCCTATGTTTTCGTCGCTGATGAGCGTGTCTATCTCAATCAACTACCGCCATTTCTGAGCCGGTCGTTTGCGCGCTGGCCGGGGACAATGACCGCGGGCCGATTTCCCACCGACATTTGGCCGCGGATTTTGTCATGGGGGTTTGAATGGGAAGATATTGATCGGGATTTGGTCTTTCGGCGCGGCGACCCATGGTTTTATCTGCAGTTTGAGACTGAACACCCAGACCAGCGGATCGATTTGGTACCGGCTGAAAATACCGCGGAACTGCAGACCTATCGCCAAGGGTTGGCCGACGTCGTGAAATATACATCAAATACATTCGCACTCTTCGATACGGCAACAGCGCGCCGGCCAAAGAAACTGCTTCAAGAACGCTGAAGATCTGTTTTGAAAGAACCCTCTATCCGATGGCGCGCCAATCGAACCGTTACATTTCTTTACTTTGAATTTACTTTACGAACACTTGATTATAATATTTAAAACAAATTTTACCAAAAAGAAATCATTTGAATACCTGAAGTTGCGAGAGTATCGGTAGGTAAATTAGCAACCGATCAGGCGGCCCCTATTCAATGACAAGTGGCACGGGTCTCGAAGGCATTAGCAGCGTAGCGGCCATCTTATGGGCCGCTGTCGCTTGCGTTTCGCTCTACGTCATGGTTCCCACACGACCTGCCCGCACCGTGCTGGGCTGTGTTTCGGCATTTTTGATCGGCGTGGCGCTGATCTTGCAGCTCGGGATGTTTGGGGAACCGGCGATAATCGGCACGGGCACCTTTAATTCCCACACATTCGTCCTGCTCGGCGCATTACCTCTGTTATTGGCTGTATTACTCGGCGCGCGCTATCGTCAGGACCGTGCGATTCAGGATCAGGCCCTCGCCCGCACTGACGGCGCTGTCGCGGTGTTTGATGTTAAGGGAAAGCTGCAATACGTGAACGCCGCCTTCCTTCGCCTTGTTGGATTATCTGATGCGAGGGAAGCGCTTGGGCGTCAGGCACAGGACTTTTTTTCAAATCGCGAAGACGCGGATCTCGCCCTCGACGCTGTTCTGACAGCCGGCAACTGGCACGGTGAAGTCGCGACTGTCACGCCAGACGGAACACAAAAAGAGGCAGAGATCGGCATGTCGCTGGCCCGTGATTCAGAGGGAACACCCACTGCAATCATTGGCTCCTTTGCTGATGTCGGCGAACGAAAGCTTGCTGTCCAAGAACTTAAACTCAATCAAACCCTTCTTACCGCCGTAGGCGAGGTTGCGCCCGTCGTTCTCTGGTCAGCCGACGATCAGGACAGGATTCAGTTTTCCACCGGTATTGGGCTTGATGCGTGGCAGACCGACGGGCCCGGCGATGAAAGCAACGGCCCCTTCGCCATCGGAACAACGCTGGCCGACCTCTTCGCGGACAATCAAGATGCCACAATAAGTTTAGAGCGGGCCAAAGGCGGGCATTCCTCTCGATTTGCCCACACATTGTTTCAAGTGCCGGTTCAAACGAACATCGGCCCGCAGGTAAATTCATCGGGACGCGTTATCGGCGTCGTTGGGGTAAGCCTCGTTGAGGCGCCGGCATCTCCAGCCATTGAACAAGACGAAAGCGTCGATACAACCGATCTGAGGGATCAGCAGCTACAGATTGTGGGCCGGCTTACCGACGGTATCGCGCACGACTTCAATAACCTCTTAACCACTATGCTGGGCAATCTGGACATGGTTGTTGAGCAAACCAGCAAGGAATCGGACCTACACCAGTTTGCCAGTGCGGCCGCTCGCGCCGCAGAACGCGGCGCCGAACTGACACAACGGCTTATCGACTTCGCAAAGCGCCTACCGCCTGAGCCATCGGATACGGACATCAATGACCTACTTATCGGCATGCAGGCGCTGCTGAAACCGGCTCTACCACCCTTTGTATCGCTGAATATCCGCCCTGCGGTCGATCCTATTTCTGCCAATGTGGATGCCATGCAGCTCGAAGCGGCCATCATAAGTATCGCACTCGATGCCGGCGACGTTGTACCGCGTGGCGGCAAAATTGAGATTTCAGTCTCTGAAAACGGGCCCGATCAGCGCGGTTCGGCTGATCGTCACGAAAACGGTGCGTCCAATGCGGTCATCGCGATCACCATATCCAACACTGTCGGTGAACAAACCGCAGTAGCCGACCACAGCCCCCATTCATATCCACGAGATAATTTTGCACTGGTGCGCCGTTTCGTCGAAGAGTCGAATGGTTCAATACATGTAACGTGTGAACCTGGCCAGAATGCCTCGGTTACGCTGGTCCTGCCTCGCGCCGCGTCACATCAAGAACCCGCCCAAAACTGTGATCCCGCCAAGCGCCGCATTATGGTTGTCGAGGATGACCCGGACGTGCGGGATTTCGTCGTCAATGCATTGACCCGCATGGGATACAGCGTCATCTGGGCCGCCGATGGCCACGAAGCCCTGAACGTTGCAGAAGACAATGAAACCATAGACATGTTGATCTCGGACGTTGTCCTGCCCGGCGAAATGACCGGTCCTGATGTCGTCGACCGGCTTCTTCACCGCTTCCCGGATACAAAGGTCCTTTTCACCTCCGGATATCTGGGCGACGACCTGAAGATTCACGGGCGGTTCGAAGAAGACGCCGAATTGCTCAGCAAGCCTTATACGATCCAGGCGCTGTCAGATAAGGTCAAGCAGGCGCTGGAACCGACAATCCATTAAGCCGTCTCGGCGAACAATTCGCGGCCAATCAGCATCCGCCTGATTTCACTTGTGCCGGCCCCGATCTCATACAGTTTTGCATCGCGCAGCAATCGACCGGTTGGGTACTCGTTGATATAGCCGTTTCCGCCCAGCGCCTGAATCGCGTCCAGCGCCATGGCCGTCGCCTTCTCCGCAGCATAAAGAATACAGCCGGCAGCGTCTTTTCGCGTCGTCTCCCCACGGTCACAGGCCTGAGCAACCGCGTAGACATAAGAACGGCAAGCCCCCCAGGTGGTGTACATATCCGCCAACTTGGCCTGCATGAGCTGGAACGTTCCAATGGGCCTGCCGAATTGTTCGCGTTCGTGAACATAGGGAACAACCGCATCCAGACAGGCTGCCATGATACCCAGCGGGCCACCGGCAAGAACCACGCGTTCGTAGTCAAGACCGGACATCAATACATGGACCCCACCATTTTCTTCACCAAGGATGTTATCGAACGGAAGCTCACAGTCCTCAAATACAAGCTCACAGGTATTCGAGCCGCGCATCCCGAGCTTGTCGAGCTTTTGCGCTGTTGAGAACCCGACCATCCCTTTCTCAACCAGAAACGCGGTTATCCCGCCGGATCCGGCATCAGGATCTGTCTTTGCATAGACCACCAGAACGTCAGCATCCGGGCCGTTGGTAATCCACATCTTCGACCCGTTCAGCACGAAGCCTGTGTTCCTTTTCTCGGCCCTCAGACGCATGCTGACGACATCGGAGCCGGCGCCTGGTTCGCTCATCGCCAATGCGCCGACAGAGGTTCCCGCGATCAGGCCGGGTAAATACCGCTCTTTCTGTTCGGCGGTCCCGTTTCTCACAATCTGGTTCACACAAAGATTTGAATGGGCGCCATAGGAAAGCCCAATGCTTGCCGAAGCCCTGGAGATCTCTTCCATGACGATCACATGAGCCAGATAACCGAGATTGGCGCCACCAAACTGGTCCGGCGCTGTAACGCCCAGGACCCCGAGTTCTCCTAGCTTTTCCCACATGCCCTCAGGGAATTCGTTTCGTTCATCTATCTCGGCAGCCAAGGGCGCCAGTTCAGCTTCGGAAAAACGCCGCACACTGTCACGCAACATGTCGACTTCGTCGCCATGATCGAAACGAAGGTTTGGGAAGTGTTGCATCGATATTTCTCTCTCAGCCTCTGCCTCATATGCTATTCGACAATACCCGAACCAAAAAGCGCTTAGAGAAAGGGCCTGGAGTGGGATGAAAACCGGGATCTATGCCGTGATGATCACGATCATGCTGGCAAACTTCGCGACGGCCCGTGCGGAATGCTTCGCTGATGGCCACAAATGGGATGAATGGAATCGCGCGCCTGAAAACCTCGGTGAGGTGATGCAACTGGGCTTCACCCGGGGCTTTGTCGACACAATGGTGCTTTGGCACAAGAACGCGGGCATCGAGCCCAGCTGGGTCGAAACCTGTGTTGTCCCGAAATCGGCCAGCGAAGTTCGCAATATATTTACCGCCTATGTTGCCAAGAATCCGCGCAACAAGGATCAGTGTATGTCTGATTTGGCACTGGCGGCCCTAACAGAAGCCTGCAGCACGCAGGAGAATTGAGAAGCCTCAGCCGCTGGCATTCATCTGCTTAATCATCTAGTCTCACGTCTCCTTCCGAAACGGCGACGCCGCAGCTTTGCTCAGGCAGATCAAAAACAAACTGACACGTACCCGCGCAGGGTCGGCATTTGCCGCGTCCGTTCTTCGCCAGAAGTCGGATAAGCAGACAAAGAGCCTTCGACCGCTGCGCACCCTGCCGCAGCCAAGCCAAAATGACCTGGTTTGCATTACGTGTTTGCTGAACGAACGCGCGCGCCTGCCTGAATTCCTGCGTCACTATCGTGAAATGGGCATATCCAGATTTTCGCTCGTCGACCACAACTCGAATGACGGTAGCCAAGAGTATCTGCTGCAACAGCCGGATGTGGAGTTGTTCACCACTGACATCCCATTTCCCAAGACACGCTTTGGAACGTTACTGCTGACCGGACTGGCCAGGCGCTATGGCCTGAACCGATGGTACCTGCACGCGGACATAGATGAACATCTAGTGTTTGATGGGTCAGAGCAGCATTCACTCCACGACCTCATCCCGCAACTCGAAGCCCATGGCCAGCGGGCACTGCCTGCAATGCTGCTCGATATGTATCCCGATGGCCCGCTGAAACAGAGCGCTACTCCAGACGACTCGCGGCTGCTCGACATATGCCCGATGTTTGATGGAACCGGATACGTGGCCTCAGAAGCCGCCCCCCAGCACCGCACCAAAACACGGGTGATCGACTACCAGGGCGGCCCGCGGCAACGGCTCTTCAGCACACCGGATGAAGACTTTCATCCGGTCTTGGCCAAAACGGCGCTTGTAAAGTGGGACCGCTGGACGGTCCAGACGTGGTCACATGGCGTCTATCCGGTCTCACGCAACTTTGGACCAGTCAGAGGCTGTCTGCTGCACTTCAAGCTGATGGCGGACCTTCAACAGCGTGCAGCGGCGGCGACGGCCAGCCAAAACTATTACCGCGGGTCGTATGAGCAGAAGCGGTATCGGGACGGTATCACTGAAAACCCCGAAATCAGCTTCTTGTATTCGGGCTCAAGGCGCTATGAATCCAGCAAGACCCTTGTCGATGCGGGGCTTATGCCGGCAATCAAATGGGACTAAAACGGCGTCACTGAATCTAGCGAGTGATATTGGGGGGCCGTCGGGGATTCGAACCCCGGACCCGCTGATTAAGAGTCAGCTGCTCTACCAACTGAGCTAACGGCCCGCCTGATGCAGGGGGCGGCTTATAGCGAAAGCCTTTGCTCTTGTCGACGCCCTGCGTTCGGCCAAGATAATCAAGCGTTATGGCAGATCAAGACAGAGAACGGAATTTCTGGCGATCGGTCCGGCGCAAACGGCCCGGCCCCGCTGAGATCGTCAAACCAGGCCCTGGCCAGGAATCGGTCTGGGACTATCCGCGCCCACCGAGGCTGGAGCCGGTTATGGTTCCCTTAAAAGTGGAGCATGGCGACGCGGTTATCGCCGACACCAACAGGGGCCTTCGGGTGGTCGAAACAGCCGGTGCGCCCGTGTACTACTTTCCGCCTTCAGACGTGGATTTAGACGTCATTCGCCCGTCGCCCGGGTCCAGCTTTTGCGAATGGAAGGGGGCGGCAGTCTATTGGGCGGTCACGATTGCCGGCGTCACGATCGAACAGGCGGCCTGGTCCTACCCTACTCCAGACGCTGACTTTGTTGGCCTGAAAGACTACCTGGCCTTCTATGCGCAGAAAATGGATGCGTGTTACGTCGATGGCGAGCGCGCAACGCCACAGCCAGGCCGCTTCTATGGCGGGTGGGTGACACCAAATATCGTTGGGCCCATCAAAGGCGAACCCGGCAGCGAGTTCTGGTAATGAAACCCGTTCTTGATGACCCAATCCCATCACCATGAGAGTTTTTTAGAATTATTCTAAAAAAGTAGTTGCCTTGGCCCCGCGCACCCCTATTATTTAGAACAATTCTAAAATACAACGCACGATCGGAGACTATGATGAACGACGCGACGGGAAACACCGAAGGCCAATGCCCTTTCTCAGGCGCTGGCGGCAAACACGCAGCCGGCGGCGGCACAACCAACCGCGACTGGTGGCCCAATCAGCTCAAACTCAACATTTTGCGGCAACATTCCGCCCTGTCGGATCCGATGGATGCGGATTTTGACTATGCCGAGGCGTTCAAAGCCCTCGATCTCGACGCTGTAAAGCAGGACATCTATGACCTGATGACCACGTCGCAAGACTGGTGGCCGGCGGACTATGGCCACTATGGGCCGCTCTTTATCCGGATGGCCTGGCACAGCGCTGGCACCTATCGCATCGGTGACGGACGGGGCGGTGCCGGCACCGGCAATCAGCGCTTTGCTCCCCTGAACAGCTGGCCTGATAACGGCAATCTGGACAAGGCGCGCATGCTGCTTTGGCCGGTCAAACAGAAATACGGCAAGAGCATTTCGTGGGCCGACCTGATGATTCTGGCCGGCAACTGCGCCCTTGAGTCCATGGGCTTCGAAACCTTCGGCTTCGCCGGCGGCCGTCCTGACATTTGGGAGCCGGAAGAAGACATCTACTGGGGTGCCGAGGCCGAGTGGCTGGGCGACAAGCGCTATACCGGTGACCGCGATCTTGAGAACCCGCTGGGCGCGGTTCAGATGGGGCTGATCTATGTAAATCCGGAAGGCCCCAACGGCACCCCTGATCCGCTTGCCTCCGCTGTCGATATTCGCGAGACCTTTGCGCGGATGGCGATGGATGACGAAGAGACCGTTGCCCTGGTAGCCGGGGGGCACACCTTCGGCAAGGCTCATGGCGCAGGCGATGCAGCCCTCGTCGGCCCGGAGCCGGAAGGCGCGCCGATCGAGGCCCAGGGCCAGGGGTGGTTGAGCACCCATGCAAGCGGCAAAGGTGGCGACACCATCACCAGCGGCATCGAAGGCGCATGGACCACCAATCCCGTCCAGTGGGACAATGGCTATTTCGACGTTCTGTTCGGCTATGAGTGGGAGCTGACCAAGAGCCCAGCCGGTGCGCATCAGTGGACGCCGACCGCGGCATCGAATGCCGAACAGGCCCCCGCCGCGCATGACCCTTCCAAAACCGAACCGTTGATGATGACGACGGCTGACATGGCCATGCGGATGGACCCGGACTATGAGGCGATTTCTCGACGGTTCCATGAAAATCCGGACCAGTTCGCCGACGCGTTCGCCCGCGCGTGGTTCAAGCTGACCCACCGGGACATGGGACCGCGCGCGCGCTATCTTGGGCCGGAAGTCCCGGCTGAAGAGCTGATCTGGCAGGACCCCGTCCCCGCTGTCGACCACGCGCTGGTCGATGCGCAGGACAGCGCAGCCCTGAAGGCAAAAGTCCTGGAGTCCGGGCTTTCGGTCTCTCAACTGGTTTCCACCGCCTGGGCGTCGGCCTCCACCTTCCGTGGGTCGGACATGCGGGGCGGCGCCAATGGCGCGCGCATCCGGCTTGCCCCCCAGAAAGACTGGGACGTCAACCAGCCGAGCCAGCTTGCCAATGTGCTGTCGACGCTTGAGGGCATTCAGCAGACATTCAATGCTGAACAGTCCGGCGGCAAAGCCATCTCCCTGGCGGACCTGATCGTGCTGGCTGGTGCAGCGGGCGTCGAACAGGCGGCGAAGAATGCGGGTCATGACGTAACGGTGCCCTTCACACCGGGCCGCACCGATGCATCACAAGAACAGACGGATGTGGACTCCTTTGCCCCGCTTGAACCCGTCGCTGATGGCTTCCGCAATTACCTCAAGGGCCAATATGCCGTGTCGGCAGAAGAATTGCTGGTCGACAAAGCGCAGTTGATGACGCTGACCGCACCAGAAATGACCGTGCTGGTCGGTGGTATGCGCGCCTTGAACGCGAACCATGACCAGGCTCAGCACGGCGTCTTCACCGATAGGCCAGGCGCGTTGACCAACGACTTTTTTGTCAACCTGCTGGACATGAGCACGACGTGGAAGGCCGTTTCTGACGCAGAAGACGTCTTCGAAGGGCGCGACCGGGCAACCGGCGAGGTTAAGTGGACAGGAACACGCGTGGACCTGATCTTCGGCTCGAATTCACAACTTCGGGCCCTTGCCGAAGTCTATGGCTCTGCGGATGCGCAAGACACGTTCGTCGTTGACTTCGTTGCGGCGTGGGACAAGGTCATGAACCTGGACCGGTTCGACCTCTGAGCTGATTGCAAATCTTGCACCGCATAGAAGGGCGGTCCTTCGGGGCCGCCCATTTTATGTCTGGCGTATGTGCCCCTGCCGCGAGATCGGGACGTATTTGTGCACGTGAACGCACATCAACAGCCCCATCCCGAGCATCAATGTCATGACCGCCGACCCGCCATAGGACACCAGCGGAAGCGGCACGCCGACCACAGGTATTAGTCCCATCACCATGGCCAGGTTGATAAAGACATAGAGGAAGAAGGTTGTCGTCACACCCAGCGCCAGCAGACGGGCAAATTGGCTGCGGGCGGTCAAAGCGATGATGAAGCCGTAGATAATCACCATGGTGTAAAGCGCCAGCATGGTCACCGCGCCAATAAACCCGAATTCTTCGGCCAGCACCGTGGCGATGAAATCGGTGTCGCCCTCCGGCAAGAACTCCAAATGCGCCTGTGTGCCCTGGCGGAACCCCTTGCCGCTCAACCCGCCGGATCCCAGAGCAATTTTCGATTGCTGGATGTGATAGCCAGCGCCCAGCGGGTCGGTGCTGGGATCTAGAAATGTCAGAATACGTTTTTTCTGATAATCGCGAAGCTGGTAGTAGCCGACAACACCGGCAGCGATGGCGCCCAGCGCACCGACCGCAAACACACGCCGCGGCACCCCGGCCAGAAACATGACCGTAACGCCACCCGCCACCATCAACAGGGTCGTGCCAAGGTCTGGCTGTCGAATGACGAGCGCGGCGGGCAGTACAATCAACAAGAGCGGCACGGCCAGATTGCGCAGCTTGCTGACCTCCGTGATCGTCAGCCCATGGTAATAGCGCGCCAGGGCCAGAACGAGCGTCAGCTTCATGATTTCGGATGGCTGCAACCGAACCGGGCCAAAGTCCAGCCAGCGGGTTGCCCCGCCGCCGGTCTGGCCCATCACCTCGACAGCGATCAGCAAAGCCAGCACACCGGCATAGATGACATATGACATCTGCCACCAGACGCGGATGTGGACCATCGCAACAGCGATCATGAGGCCGAGTCCTGCACCGAAATAGATCATCTGTCTGAGCGGCCGGCCGCCGAACTCACCCTGCGACGCGGAATAGAGCATGGCAAAGCCAATTGACGCGATGGCGCAGATGACGAGCACCAGCACCCAATGCAGCCCCAGGAACTTGGAGACCAGCACAGGCTGACGGTATGCGCGGCCGGCGGCCCTAGGCATCCTGGACGTCCTCCAACCCTGGTGGACGATTCGCGACCTGTTGACACGGGTCCTTCACCAGCACTTGTCGCATCACGTCACTAGCGATAGGGGCAGCAACCTTCGACCCACCGCCACCGTGCTGAACAATCACAGCCACAGCATAGGCTGGGTCTTCAATGGGCCCATATCCGACAAACAGGGAATGATCCCGCTCCTGCCATGGCAGGTCTTCATTCTTCAACAGGCCCGCGCGGCGTTGTGACGCCGTAATGCGCCTGACCTGTGCAGTACCGGTCTTACCGGCCAGGCCGCCGGGCCAATCCTTGATGCGCGAGCCGCGGGCTGTTCCGCGCCCGCCTTCCATAACCGCGATCATGCCTTCCTGGGCCACCGCAAGAGCCTCTTGCGAAACCCCAACCGAGCCGAACTCCGGGACGGGTGCGTTAGCATCCCTCGCGACCAGGCTGGGCATCACGGCAATGCCCCCATTGGCGATGCGCGACGTCATAACCGCCAATTGCAGCGGCGTCGCCAACAGATATCCCTGCCCAATCCCTATGCTCAGGTTTTCGCCCTGATGCCAGGGCTCGTTATAGGCGCGGCGTTTCCATTCTGTTGTCGGTACAAGTCCGGCCGCTTCGTGGTCCAGCTCAATACCCAGGCGCTGCCCCAGCCCGAACCGTTTCGACATGTCGGCAATCCGGTCGACACCCAGTTTCAGCGCCATTTCATAGAAATAGACATCGCAGGACTGTTCCATGGCCTGCACCATGTTGAGAGACCCGTGCCCACCGCGCTTCCAGCAATGGAATCGCCGATTGCCGAAGCGCATGTGGCCGCCACAGTGAACCCGGTGCTCTGGTGCGGCCAACCCGGCCTCGACCGCCGCCATCGAGACCAGCATCTTGAACGTCGACGCCGGCGGAAACTGGCCCTGGATCGCTTTGTTGAGCAGCGGTTTTCGAGGGTCCGCCAACAACCCCTTCCAATTTTCCGAACTGATCCCGAAATTGAACTCGTTCGGGTCATAACCAGGCGAGGACGCCAACACCACAACCTCGCCCGAGTGAACATTCATCACCACAACACCGGCACTTTGTTCACCCAGACGCTCCATGGTGAACCGTTGCGCCTCCATATCGATGGAAAGGTGTAGGTCTTGTCCGGGATCACCCCCGTCACGGGTCAATTCGCGAATCTCGCGCCCCAACGCGTTGACTTCGACCCGGCGGGCACCGGCCGTGCCTCTCAGACTGTCTTCGAACTCCGCCTCGAGGCCACGTTTGCCGATACGGAAGTCCGGCAACATAAAGGTCGGGTCTTTGGGCAGTTCCTTCAGTTCTTCTTCGGTGACAGGGCCGACATATCCGACGACCGGCGAGCCAACACGCGCGGCAGGGTAAAACCGGCTGGGGCCCACATCGGGATAAACACCGGGAAGATCGGCCAATTGCGTGTTCACCCGGGCAAAGTCATTCCACGACACGTTTTCCGACACGATGACCGGCAGAAAACTTCGAGACCGTTTCGCGTCACGGAGCACTTCGCTGACTTGCGACGGCCTGAGCGACATCAGCTGAGCCAGCTGCACCATTGTGGCTTCGACATCGGTGGTCTGTTCCGGGATAATGGAAACTCGGTAGCTCAGCCTGTTGGTCGCCAGCTCTTTACCAAACCGGTCGACGATCCGTCCCCGCAACGGCGCCATTAGCCGCAGGTCGATCCGGTTCTCCTCCGCGAGCATCTGATACTGGTCTGATTCCAGAATCTGCAGCTGGTACATCCGGCCGACCAGCGCCGAAAGCAACAAGGCCTGGCCACCGCCGAGCAAGAGAGCCCGCCTGGTCAACCGTTCGTGGCGTTCGCTTTCCTGATCCAATGTCTAAGCCTGCTCAAACAAAAAGTGATTGAGGCGGCCGAACAGCAAGCCCAGCACACCGTATAGCAAGACACCCAATCCCCAGTGGCCAATGAAGCTGAACACATCAAAGAACTGCCCTGCCCAGATACTGGCGATAACCCAGCCCAATGCTGTCAAAGCCAGCGACAGGATCGCATAGCCGAACCATTGGAACAGGGCGGATTGCGGCAGGAGCACAGGGCGCTGTGTTTCCGCGGCCCCACGCATCAACACCAAAAGCAAGGCCATCAGCCCCAGCGGCCCACCGATCAAGATGTCCTGCCACAGCCCGATCAGAAAAACCGCCCAGGACGGCAGCAATTCAGGCTGCCGCAGCGTCCAATAGTAGATGACGGGGAGCGTCAGAGACGGGGTGACCAGGCTGAACTCCGGCGCGCCGTAGCGGGCAAATGTCAGGCTGGCCAACAAAAACCCGATCAAAAACGGTATCGACCCGCGAATGGCAACCAGCGCTCTATATATCAGGCCGCCCATCAGGGACCCTCAACTTGGTCAGTCGCCACTTCCGAGCCATCACCGCCAAGGTCATCGCCATCCGCTGTCATAGTTTCAGGCGTCGGCGGCGGGGTGTAGGCCAGCACATTGACGAAGTCCAACCGCGACAGGTCAGCGGCCAATCTTACGCGGGCGACATTTTTCTCGATGAAGTCGACGGTTCCGACCGCCAGTCGTGGGGGAAAGACACCACCATCGCCGGATGTCGATACCCGGTCACCCAGGCGGATATCGGCACCCATAGGCAGGAAAGCCAGCCGCGGCCTGGAACTATTGTCGCCCGACAAAATCGCGCGTTCACCGGTTCGGTCAATTGTGACTGGAATCCGGCTGTTTAGGTCAGTGATAAGTAAGACCCGGCTGGTCTCACGGCCAAGCGTCACCACGCGGCCGACCAGTCCCATTTCGTCAATGACGGGTTGATGCCGGTCTACGCCATGGCGTTCACCGGCATTAAGCAACACAGCCCGCAAAAAGGGGCCGCCTGGTTCACTAATCACGCGGGCCGTCGATGTCGGAATGTTCTTTTCACGCTTAACATCCATGAGGGCGCGCAGTTGCGCGTTCTCCGCATCGAGCCGCAGTGCCGTTTCCCGCCATTGGCTGAGTTTTCGATTGCGCTCTTCAAGCCGTTCAACACGGTCAGCTGCGTCTGTCAGCGCCCCCATCCGGTCACCCAAGGACCGGGCGGCCACCACGGGGCGACCAACAAATTCAACGACGGGTGCAGCCACATCGAGCAGCGCCCCCTGGACGCGGCTGGTCAGGCCGGGATCAACCCGGCTAAAAATAAGAAGAGCGATCGAAAGGCCGAGAAAAGCAAGAAACGATACGCGCTGCGCCAGCATGCGCAGAGGATTGATCGTGCCGGACGCGCGACTGATCGTCCGATTCAACTTTTCTCTCTCCCGAACTCCATTCGGCCCCGAAGCGAGACCGGAGGTTCAATTTAATATCCGTTCACCAGCACATGTTGAAGAACAACGTCTTCCAGTGACCGGCCTGTTCCAAGCGCAACACACGACAGCGGGTCTTCTGCTGTCATCACCGGCAGCCCGGTGGCGTCACGGATAACCTGATCCAGATTTGCCAGCATGCCACCTCCGCCGGTCAGAACAATGCCTTTGTCGACAATATCGGCCGCCAGTTCCGGTGCCGTATGTTCCAGCGCAACCTTCACTGCCTCGACAATCGCTGTGACCGGCTCATTAAGCGCTTCGGCAACTTGGACCTGGTTAATGACGATCTCACTCGGTACGCCTTGCATCAGATCGCGGCCTTTCAGCTGCATTTCAGCGCCCACGCCTTCGCGCGGCGGTAAGGCGGTACCAATTTCCTTCTTGATCCGCTCAGCACTCGCTTCACCGATCAGCAGATTATGATTGCGCCTGATGTAGCCAATAATGGCCTCGTCCATCTTGTCGCCGCCGACACGGACAGACCGGGCGTAAACGATGCCGCCGAGCGATATCACCGCAACCTCTGAGGTGCCGCCGCCGATGTCGACGACCATCGACCCTGTCGGCTCCGTAACCGGCAAACCTGCGCCAATGGCGGCTGCCATGGCTTCCTCAATCAAAAAGACTTTGCGTGACCCCGCGGCCTCGGCTGATTCCTGAATCGCACGCCGCTCCACCGGCGTCGATCCAGAGGGCACGCAAATCACAACCTGCGGGCTGGCAAAAGAACGGTGATTGTGGACCTTGCGGATGAACCACTTGATCATTTCTTCCGCGACTTCAAAGTCTGCAATAACCCCGTCGCGAAGCGGGCGGATCGCCACAATATTTCCAGGCGTGCGGCCCAGCATCATCTTTGCATCGTTGCCAACAGCAAGGACCTGACGGCGGCCGTTCGGGTCCTTGATCGCAACGACCGACGGCTCATTGAGCACGATGCCCTGACCCTTCACATAGACAAGGGTATTGGCGGTCCCCAGATCGATGGCCATGTCGTTGGAAAACAGGCCAAGCAGTTTCGAAAACATAAAGCGCTACACCTCTCCGTTGGGGAGCTGCCTACTATACCGGCGCCGAAGCACACGTTTGGTTCAGAAATGCGAAATCCACGAGTCGGCCTTCGCTTTCGATACCTTATACCATCTTGCTGAAGGGGCGACGCAAATGTTGGGCTCAAGGCCCCAATATTGCTGCCCCGCAGGCTCTTTTTCAGGCCCGCGGGGCAAAGATTGCCGAATTAGGCACTCAACGCAGCAGGTGCGGTCTTCTCGCGCTTCAACAGCAGTTTATTGAGGGCGTTGATATAGGCCCGCGCACTGGCCACCAGCGTGTCCGTATCGGCACCCTGACCATTGGTGGTCTTTCCGTCTTCCTCAAGCCGGACGGTGACCTCGGCCTGGGCATCAGTGCCCTGCGTGACCGAGTGCACCTGATAGAGCTGCAGGTGCGGTGTAAAGTCGACCAACGCCTTGATCGCGTTAAACGTCGCATCCACCGGACCGTCTCCTGTCTGCACGGTTTCACGGGTGTCGCCGTCGACTTCCATCACCAGACGGGCTTCCGGCGGCTCTTCCGAACCACAGGCAATCCGGAGTGAAACGAACCGGATCCGGTCGTTCTCTTCTGACGTCACCGCATCATCGACGATGGCAATAATGTCATCGTCATAGACATCCTTCTTCTTATCGGCCAGATCCTTGAACCGGCGGAAGGCATCCTCGACGGAATTCTGGCCCAGCTCATAGCCCATTTCCTTCAGCTTTTCGCGGAACGCGTGACGGCCCGAATGCTTGCCCATGACCAGTTTGGATTCCGTCAAACCAACAGACTCAGGCGTCATGATCTCATAGGTATCCGCATTCTTCAGCATGCCGTCCTGATGAATGCCCGATTCATGCGCAAAGGCATTGGCGCCCACAATGGCTTTGTTGTTCTGGACCGTGAACCCGGTGATCGCCGACACCAACCGTGAGGCCGGCATGATCTTGGTCGTGTCAACCTGGGTCTGGTAGGGCATCAGATCGTTGCGCGTCTTCAGCGCCATGACGATCTCTTCCATCGCCGCGTTGCCAGCGCGTTCGCCCAGGCCATTGATTGTACATTCGACCTGGCGCGCGCCAGCACGCACACCGGCCAAGGAATTCGCGACCGCCAGCCCCAGATCGTTATGGCAATGGGTCGAGAGCACGGCCTTGTCGATATTCGGGACCCGGTTGAGCAAAATGGAGATGATCTCCGTATACTCTTCTGGCAGCGTATAACCGACCGTATCCGGAATATTGATCGTGGTTGCCCCGGCCTTGATGGCGACCTCGACCGTGCGGCACAAAAAGTCGCGCTCAGTACGGGTGCCGTCTTCCGGACTCCACTCAACATCATCGGTGTAGCCGCGCGCGCGTTCGACGCTGGCATGAACCGCTTCGACGACCTCTTCCGGCTCCATCTGAAGTTTGTACTTCATGTGGATGGGACTGGTGGAAATAAAGGTATGGATGCGCGACCGCGGCGCTGGTTTCAACGCCTCTGCCGCCCGGTCAATATCGGCAAACCCGGACCGCGCCAGACCGCAAATGACAATGCCATCGCCGGCCCGTTTCGACACTTCGGTTACCGCTTCGAAATCGCCGTTGGAGGCAATCGGGAAACCGGCTTCGATGATGTCAACGCCCATCGCCTCAAGCAATTCGGCAATGCGCAGTTTTTCGCCCAGATTCATACTCGCGCCGGGCGACTGTTCGCCATCGCGCAAGGTGGTATCAAAGATTCGTACGTGGTTGTCGGAAGTCATCTGACTTAGCTCCTTGGGTATCTAATCGTAATCCTAAACGCCGCCGGCTTTGCCCCCAAAACGCGGTGGCGGCCGATAGGCGATGCGTTCAGGGGCGACTAAGTCGGTCGTTTCCGAGAAGCAGAAGTAGAAGTGAGGCACGGCAAGCCGTTCCGGCGGACCGGGCGGTTTGAAACTCCAATGATTTCATCGTCTCGTGCATGCGATCACTCTTAGCTCACCACCGGCTCATGCCGATGGCGACCTCGACGATGTAGTTAAATTCCTGGCGTCCGGCAAGGATTTTAAGTGTCTGCAATGCTGACCTAAATTTCACCGTCGCCAAAGGTTCGCCCATACCAGTCCGCGAGCCATTGACCAATTTCGTCTGCATGGTCTTCCTGGACGAAATGTCGCCCTTCGCCCAGATTAACAATCTCCAGATTAGGCAACGCCGCCTTTAGCGTTTCAGCCAGTTCCGGACCCGCGATAGCCCCCGGTTCCACGTAAAACATCAGCTTGGGAACCTCTGACTCGGCCAGAGCGTCCATATAGTCATTCACCCGCGCAACCACATCCGCCGGTTCGCCATCGATCGGTACCTGACGCGGCCAGACCAATAGCGGCTTGCGTGTCTCCTTGACCAGAAACGGCTGGCGATAGGCATTCATCTCGCCCTCCGAAAGGGTTCGGATGATCGCCCCAGGCAACATCTGCTCAATGAACATGTTCTGTTCGATCACCATCTGCTCACCAACACCGGGGGTGCGAAATGCGCCGAAGACCTCGCGGAATTGTTCAGGCATGTCTGCCATGGAAATTGCCCCGGTGATCGCCTCCATAAAGACGATTCCTTTGATCCGCTCCGGATGCTTGGCAGCATAGTCAAAGCCCAGCGCCGAGCCCCAGTCATGGATCACCAGGATGATGTTGTTCAGGTCAAGCGCCTCGACAAAGCCCTCAAGATATTCAGCGTGTTCGGCGAATGTGTAGCCAATGTCCGGCTTGTCGGACCGGCCGAAGCCGATATTGTCTGGCGCAACAGCGCGGCCTTCGCCGGTGACATAGGGAATGATGTTGCGCCACAGATAAGACGATGTGGGATTGCCGTGGAGGAAGAGAAAGACGTCACCATCCTTGGGCCCCTCGTCTACATAGTGCATGCGGGACCCTTTGACCTCGACGAAGTTGGGTTCGAAGTCATAGCCAGCCCATGGGACAACGGTCTCGGCATCCGCTATGGATTCCGGCTGCTGATCCGCTGTCTCCTCGACACCAGGCTTTACCTCCGGCGTGTCGGACTCAGCCTGTTCGCTGCATCCTGCCAGGACCGCAAGGCCCGCGGCAAAACAGAATATGTGAAGGCGCGTCATGGTTTTCCCCCAAAATCCAACAGGACAATTGGGGGCACCCTGCGCCATAGGCCACCCGCGCGCAACGGCGCAGGCGACACATCTTCGTGAGGAGACGCTAGTTGCGCTCTTTATCCACAAGCTTGTTGTCGGCAATCCAGGGCATCATGGCGCGCAGCTTTGCGCCGACTTCTTCAATCTCATGCGCGGCCTGATTGGCGCGCGTCGCCTTGAAGTTCGGCTGACCCGCCTGGTTTTCCAGCACAAAGTCGCGCACGAAGCGGCCCTGTTGAATGTCGGTCAAAATGCGCTTCATCTCAGCCTTGGTCTCATCGGTAATGACACGAGGACCAGACGCATAGTCGCCATATTCAGCCGTATTCGAGATCGAATAGCGCATATTGGCGATGCCGCCTTCATACATCAGATCGACAATCAATTTGACCTCGTGCAGGCATTCGAAATAGGCCATTTCCGGCGCATATCCGGCTTCGGTGAGCGTCTCAAACCCGGCCATGATCAGGTGGCTTAGCCCACCGCACAGCACCGCCTGCTCACCGAACAGATCGGTTTCACACTCTTCGCGGAAATTGGTTTCGATCACACCAGCCCGGCCGCCACCAATCGCACTGGCATAGGACAGCGCAATGTCATGCGCGTTGCCGGAGGCGTCCTGATGCACGGCGATCAGGCACGGCACCCCGCCGCCCCGCAGATATTCAGACCGAACCGTGTGGCCCGGACCCTTTGGCGCCACCATGGCCACGTCCAGATCAGGGCGCGGTTCGATCAGCCGGAAATGAATGTTTAGCCCATGGGCAAACAGCAGGATCGCGTTCTGCTTCATGTTTTCCGCAAGATCATTGGCATAGAGCGCCGCCTGATGTTCATCAGGTGTCAGCACCATAACGACATCGGCCCAGGCCGCCGCTTCCGCCGGGGTCATGACGGTCAGATTCTCATTTTCGGCCTTCTTGGCGGTAGCCGACCCGGCACGCAGTGCAACGGCAACCTCTGCGACACCACTGTCACGAAGATTGAGCGCATGGGCATGGCCCTGGCTGCCATAGCCGACAATGGCAACCTTTTTGGTTTTGATGAGATTCACATCTGCGTCACGGTCGTAATACACGCGCATGGCGGGATCCCCTGTCCGTTTGTTGGTTGTTGAAAAAGTTGCGTATGCCTAACGGCCAGACCGGCCTTTGGCAAGGTTCTCACATGGCTTCCGGGCCGCGTTTGATGGCGACGACACCGGTTCGCGATACGTCAACCAACCCGAGCGGCTTCATTAAGTCGACAAATGCGTCGATCTTGGCTGAATCGCCTGTTATCTCGAAGGTGAATGAGCCTGTCGTCGTGTCGATAACCCGCGCACGGAATGCGTCCGCCAAGCGCAGGCTTTCGACCCGGTGATCGCCGGTCGACGCGACCTTGACCAACGCCATCTCACGTTCCACAGACGGGCCCTCTGTTGTCAGGTCACCGACCTTGTGAACCGGCACCAGCCTTTCAAGCTGGGCCTTGATCTGTTCGATCACGGCGGGCGTGCCGGACGTGACGATCGTTATCCGCGACAAGCCTTCGGTGTGGTTCACTTCGGCCACCGTCAGGCTTTCAATATTATAGCCCCGGCCCGAAAACAGGCCGATGACGCGCGCCAGTACCCCCGCCTCATTATCGACGAGGACGGCAATAGTGTGCTTTTCGATCGGTTCGTCCCGATGCATGGCTTCAGTCCTGTTGGTTGGATATCAGACGAGGCTGAGATCGTCCTGGCGCTCGAGGCCAGCCTGCTCCGCCGACAATAGGATCTCGTTATGGGCAGCGCCCGACGGCACCATCGGGAAACAGTTTTCCAGCTTGGCAACCTGACAATCGACGATCACCGGCCGGTCAATCGACATCATTTCGTTGATAACATCGTCGACTTCACCCGGCTTTTCAGCGCGAAGGCCGACCCCGTGCATGGCTTCCGCCAATTTGACGAAGTCGGGCAGTGAATCCGAGTAGCTGTGCGAATAACGCCCGTCATAGGTGATGTCCTGCCATTGCCGGACCATCCCCATATATTCGTTGTTCAGGATGAAGATCTTGATCGGCAACTCGTGCTGAACGGCCGTGCTGAACTCTTGAATGTTCATGAGGATCGACGCCTCACCGGCAACATCGATAACCAGCGCATCGGGATGCGCAAGCTGTACGCCAATGGCCGCCGGCATGCCGTAGCCCATGGTGCCGAGCCCGCCTGATGTCATCCAATGGTTGGGATCGTCGAACTCAATAAACTGGGCCGCCCACATCTGATGTTGGCCAACCTCGGTCGTGATGAACGGCTTTTTGTCCCGGGTCAGCGCGTTAAGCCGCTGCAATGCATATTGCGGCATGATGACCTCATCGCTGTTCTGATAGGCAAGGCAGTCTGCCCCGCGCCATTCATCGATCTGTGCCCACCAGGCCTCAAGCGCTTTTGCATCCGGCTTATGGACCTTCGACTTCCAGACCTTGATCATATCTTCAATGACGTGACCGGCATCGCCGACAATGCCGACATCAACATGAACATTCTTATTGATGCTCGACCGGTCGATATCGACATGGATTTTCTTCGACCCCGGCGAGAACGCATCCAGGCGCCCGGTGATCCGGTCGTCAAAGCGCGCACCGATATTGATCATGACATCGCAGTCATGCATCGCCAGGTTGGCCTCATAGGTGCCGTGCATGCCCAACATGCCCAGCCATTGTTTGTCAGACGCCGGATAACAACCCAGCCCCATCAACGTGCTGGTGATCGGGTAGCCCGTCATGCGGACAAATTCGCGCAGCAATTGGGATGCGCCAGGCCCGGAATTGATGATCCCGCCGCCGGTGTAGAAAATCGGCCGCTTGGCTGAAGCAATCAGTTCGACCGCTTCCGTGATCGCGGCAAGATCGCCCTTCACCTGCGGCTGGTAACTGCGATGACGGGTCTGAGGCGACCCCAGATAGTCACCCTTTTCGATCTGAATGTCCTTCGGCAGGTCGACAACGACAGGCCCTGGGCGGCCATTGGTCGCGACGAAAAACGCCTCGTGGATGGTCTCACTCAGCTTGTTAACGTCCTTGACCAGATAATTGTGCTTAGTCCCCGCCCGGGTAATGCCGACGGTATCGGCTTCCTGAAACGCGTCGCTGCCGATCAGATGCGTCGGCACCTGGCCAGTCAGGCAGACGATGGGTACTGAATCCATCAGCGCATCGACCAGGCCGGTGACCGCATTGGTGGCACCCGGCCCCGACGTCACAAGAACAACCCCGGGCTTGCCGGTCGACCGCGCATAGCCCTCCGCGGCATGAACCGCGCCCTGTTCGTGCCTGACCAGAATGTGGCGAATGCTGTTCTGTTGAAACAGCGCATCGTAGATCGGCAGGACCGCGCCGCCGGGATACCCGAAAATGGTATCCACGCCCTGATCGATCAGCGCTTTGATGACCATTTCTGCACCTGACAGGCGGCGATCCGTTGCTTCCGGCGGCATTGTTACTTCCTCTGGTTCTCTTTACCCGGGCGTAGAGCCGGTTGGTCGTTTATTCGGGCGCGTTACCTAACACTCGCAAAGGCCCCGCGCAAACCCTTTGCCAGGACCAGTTTGGCCCAAAGCGCGCGGACACTAGCGGTCAAAAATTACGGCGTCAAGCGTTCTGTGATAATATTCGAAAAGATAAATTCCAAAATTCTTTCCGATTCTTTCTCATTAGTTGAATCCCAATTGGCGCACTGGTTGCGGAACCAGGTCATTTGGCGCTTAGCATATTGCCGGGTCCCGGTTTTCGCCTGTTCAACGGCCGCATCGCGCGGGCATTCTCCCGACAAATGCGCCCGCAGGGGCGTGACACCAAGTGCTTTAAGTGCGGGAAGATTTTGATTTACCGGGGGTAGTGCTCGAACTTCATCAAGCGCACCAGCATCCAGCATCGCGTCGAACCGGTCATTGCATCGCTGATAGAGCCAATCGCGGGGTGGGAGCAGCAATATCTTGGCGACCCGACCCAGCTTGTCCAGATCCGCTAGGGGCCCAGGGCGGGTCGCGCTCTGCCAGTCGGCCAAAGAGCGGCCGGATGATCGAACAACCTCCAGGGCACGCGATATGCGTTGCCCATCTGCAGGGTTAAGCCGGCCCGCCATAACCGGATCTTCGCGAACCAACGCCGCATGCGCGGCCACCGTCCCTTCCTTATCGACAAAATGTCTGACCGTGGTGCGAACCTCTGCGTCAATGTCAGGGACTTCCGACAGACCCTCCAGAAGCGCGCGAAAATAGAGGCCGGTGCCGCCGGTAACGATCGGAATATGGTCCCGGCTAAGAATATCATCGATGACCTTCTCCGCCGCTTCAGCCCACAGGGCAACAGAGAAGACTTCCTCCACTGAAGCGACGCCATAGAGATGATGAGGAATCCCCAACATCTCGTCTTCGCCAGGGCGCGCGGTAAGGACCGAAAGCTCACGATAGACCTGCATGCTGTCGGCATTGACGATTTCGCCATCCAATCGCCGGGCAAGTTCGACAGCTATCGCCGATTTGCCACTTGCGGTCGGACCGGCAAGAAGAATAACTTTAGGCCGCACAGGGAAAACCATGCCGCGGTATATCGGCAAAACTGCCGAGGCGGCAAGAGACGCAGGGGTTTCGAATATGTCTGACGAAAAAGAAAGCATTACACCAAGCTATGCAGGGACGGCTGAGGCGCCGACCGGTAAGGTCTTGAAATTCACATGCACGCCAGGCATCGCTCGGCTTACGCCTGTTCACCTCGAATTGGTTTCCAGCGCTCTGAAACGAGCCGGCGCTACGGGCCTGAAGCCGAAATGGGTTGAAAAACACGTCAAAGCCGAACTGAAGTTCGAAGGCATCGAAGCCGATCAGGCAATTGAAGTTGCCAATGCCGCCGTCGTGGGCTCCGGCTTGGAGATCGTGACCTAATCAGCGATTAAGACATCCAACCGTGACCATCCGCCTGATGATCGCAGACATGGATTCGACGATCATTGAAAACGAATGTATCGACGAGCTGGCCGACGCCGTCGGTGTCGGCGCACAGGTGGCTGAAATCACCGAACGCGCCATGCGTGGCGAGCTCGACTTCGATGACGCGCTGCGTGAACGTGTTGCGATGCTGAAGGGACTTCCTCAAGCAGCATTACAAGAAGTCTACGATATACGTATCAAGTTGACCGCCGGAGCACGGGAGCTGACCGCGGGCCTGCACGCTGCTGGTGCCAAGTGCGTCCTTGTTTCAGGTGGTTTTACGTTCTTCACCAGCCGTGTCGCAGAAGCCGCAGGCTTTGACGGCCATCACGCCAATACCCTCGAAATTGACGACGGGATTCTGACCGGCCGGGTGGTTGAGCCCATTCTGGGCGCGGATGCCAAGGTGGAGGCCATGAAAGCGCATATGGCGGATTTGGGTATCAACGCAGCTAGTGTTCTCGCCGTTGGGGACGGCGCTAACGATGCGCCGATGCTGCGCGCTGCAGGCTTGGGGGTTGCTTTCTGCCCCAAACCGATAGCTGCTGAAGCCGCCGATGTGGTCGTTAGTGACCGTGACCTGAGGTTGGTGCTGGATGCAGCAGGAGTGCCGCGTCCAGCCTGAGCGCGATTTATTCGTCGTCTTCCAAACGAAGCGCGATGAACAGATAATTTTCGCCCCGGCGCACCCGAACTAGCACTGACTTGCGATCATCATCACGAGCAGATTTTACCGCTGTCTCGACGTCACCCGGTTCTTCGATGTCCCGGCGGTTGACCTCGACAATCAGATCACCCCGGCGAATACCCTCTTGGGCTGCATGGCTGGTCCGGCGCACCTGGGCGACAACAACGCCGGTGGCATCATCGGGGAGATTGAAGCGGTCACGTGCCTCATCTGTGATTTCGGCAAGCGTCATGCCCAATGCGTCGACAAAGCCGTCATTACCGTCAGACTCGTCCCCATCGTCGCCGGACGCGATCCGTGAGGGCCGCTCTTCGTCCGGCTTCATTTCACCGACGGAGACCGTCAGGTTCTTTCTGCGGCCGTCACGCCAGACAACGATCTCGCTGCTCTTTCCGGTCGGTGTATCGGCAACTACGCGCAAAAGGGTCCGCGTATCCGGTACCGGCTGGCCATCGAACTCGAGAATCACGTCACCACTCTCAACACCGGCTTTATCGGCAGGATCGCCTTCGACCACGTTTGAGACCATGACCCCTTCCGCGGTCTCGAGACCGACGCTCTCTGCAATTTCTTCCGTGACCGGCTGAATGCCGACGCCCAGCCAGCCCCGGCGGACCTGACCATGTTTCTGCAGATCAGCCGCGACACGCTGTACCTGATTGGCAGGGATTGAAAAGCCGATCCCGACATTGCCGCCCGTCCGAGAGAAAATCATGCTGTTGACGCCGATGACCTTGCCATCCATATCAAACAAGGGGCCGCCGGAATTACCCTGATTGATCGCCGCGTCCGTCTGGATGAAGGCATCATAGGGACCTGCGTTGATGTTGCGGTCGATCGCCGAGATGATCCCGGCGGTTACCGTGCCCCCCAGTCCAAAGGGGTTGCCGACCGCCATTACCCACTGACCGACCTTGACCACGTCAGAATCGGCAAACTCGACGGCAGGAAGCGGGTCATCGCTCTCAACCTTCAACACCGCGATATCGGTACGCGAGTCCCGGCCAACAATTTCAGCATCGAGTTCGGTTCCATCATCAAGTATGACGACAATTTCATCCGCGTTCTCGACCACATGGTTGTTGGTGATAATCAATCCATCTTCGTCGATGATGAACCCTGACCCCATGGCTTGCGCGCGCCGTGGCGGGCCCTGCCGGTCTTCGAAGAATCGCCTGAAGAAATCGGGCATGCCCTCAGGTAATTCGGGGGAACCCTCTTCTCCATTACCGAAGGGGCTTTTGACCTCCTGGCTGATCGAAATATTAACCACCGAGGGCACGACCTGTTCGGCAAGCGCCGAAAAGCTCTCGGGCGCTGAGCGCGCGTCTGCCGGCATTACAATGCCAAAGGCAACAATCAGCGCCAGCAAGGCGAACGCCGCCTGGCGAATGGGGGAGACCTGGGGAACTGAAAGGGCTGCGATGGGGCTCAAGAAGCCACTCCTTTATAGTCTTCTTATTTTCAAGAAGTTGGGCATGTCGCCGTCACACAACATGCCATGGGTTGACCTATGTTGTCGGACTAGGAAGTAAGTAGGCAAGAATTCTCCTGCTTTCAAGCCGTCCGCCGATGCTTCACTTGACGAGCCAAACGACGACGACGCCCACAAATGCCGCCACCAAACCGGTAATTCTAACACTCTCGGTCGGCTGAGATAGAACCGCCTGCAAGGCGCGTCGCATCCAGTCCGGCGCAATCGCATAGAGGATGCCCTCAATAACCAGCAACAGCCCGAAGGCGACGCCTAAGTCCTGCCACATCCGCCAATCGCCCGCTGTCCCCGCGATCAGTTCTCCAGCCTGCGAAGAAACTTGAAGAACTCGCTGTCGGGTGACAGCACCAAAGTCGTGTCATCACTGCCGACGGTCTGTTGGTAAGCCTGCATTGTCCGGTAGAACTCGAAGAAGTCGACGTCACGGCCAAACGCTTCAGCAAAAATCCGGACCGCCTCACTGTCGCCTTCACCGCGCGTGATCTGCGAGTCACGATTGGCCTCTGCCAGGATGATAGCCCGCTCGCGATCTGCATCCGCGCGGATCCGCTGCGCTTCTTCCTGGCCACTGGCCCGGCGTTCTGCGGCCTGCTCGTTATAGTTCCGCTGCATACGGTTAAACACGGCCTGGCTGATCTCGGGCGGCAGGTCGGCGCGTTTGATACGCACGTCGATAATCTCCATCCCGAGAGGTTCTATCGCCGTGGCGACCTGATCACGAATCTGCGCCATCAGCCCGGCACGCTCTTCCGTCAGCAAAGTGGCAAAGGTCGCCCGCGCCAAGGCGGCGCGAAGATTGGCCTGCACCGTGGTGGCAAGCCGGTTTCGGGCGATGACTTCACTACCCTGCACGGTCTTGTAGAACTCAAGCGGATCGGCAATACGGAAGCGCACAAGCGCGTCCACAACCAACCGGCGTTCATCGGAGGCAATCACTTCCTGCGGCGCAAGGTCCAGCGACAGCACGCGCTTATCCATATAGATGACGTTCTGCACGAACGGCGTCTTGATATGAAGGCCGGGTTCCCGGACCGTGCGCTTAAAGTCACCAAACTGAAGCACGATGGCCTGATGCGTCTCACGCACCGTGTAAAGCGCCTGAGTCGCCGTCACGACAACGATGCCCAGGATGACAAGCCCTGCGATTACAAGTCCTCTGCTCATTGGCCTGTCCCTTCCTGCCGGCGATTCTGAATTTCAGGTAATGGCAAATAGGGCACCACACCGGACCCGGAGTCGCCATCGATAATCACTTTGTTCACATCGCGCAGAATCTGTTCCATCGTCTCGAGATAGATGCGTTTCTTGGTGACGTCTTCTGCCTGGCTGTACTCGTTGTAGACCGCAACAAACCGGGATGCCTCACCTTGAGAGCGGGCAACAACCTCAGCCTTATAGGCTTCTGACTGCTGTTGAATCTGGGCCGCTTGACCACGCGCCACCGGAATAATCTCAGCGCGGTATCGTTGCGCTTCGTTGATCAGCGCTTCACGGTCGGCGCCAGCCGCCTGCACATCGCGGAAATCGTCAATAACCTCAGGCGGCGTATCTGACTTCTTCAAGTTTACTTCGGTGACCGTTACCCCGGACTCATAATCGTCAAGCATCTCTTGCATCAGGGCCATAGTCTTTTGCTGGACGTCTTCGCGCCCTTGAGTCAAGGCGACTTCCAAAGTCGTCTGTCCCACCACTTCACGCATCGCGCTTTCAGAGACGCCCTTAACCGTTTCTTCCTGTTCTTGAATGTTGAACAGGTACTTGCCGGCATCATTAATGACCCAGAAGACTTCGAAATCGATGTCGATGATGTTTTCATCGCCAGTCAGCATCAGGCTTTCTGATGCGACTTCGGTCTCAACATCGCCATTGCGGCTGGGCCGCGACTGGAAGCCAACCTCTGTGCGCCGAACCTCGGCAACACGCGGCGTAAAGACCTCACCGATCGGTGTCGGCCAGGCCCAGTGCAGACCTTCGGGCGCCAGATTGCCGTCCCATTTTCCAAAAATCAGGACCACGCCCTGCTCGCCGGGTTGAACGCGATAAAGTCCGGAAAATGCCCAAAGACCAACCAGGACCAGAATAATCAGTCCAATCGCCTTGCCGCCAAGGCCGCCGGGGAAAATCCCCCGCATGCGATCCTGACCCTTCTTGAGAATGTCGTCCAAATTGGGGGGCGTAGGTCCTGTTGGCCGAGGTCCCTGGCCCCATGGGCCACCGCCGTTTCCCCGGTTTCCGGGGTTGTTTTCCCAAGGCATGCGTCAACCGTCCTTGCTTGTTGTTGGTCGCGGGAGAAGTCTGTGGCTCCCGTTCGGACCTTCTATATAGGGGCTTACCCCCCTTAGACCAGAGACCTCTTACCAACACCCGTCGTTCAGTCTATATCAAAGGCCCTTCGGAGGCGGCATGACGAACCTTTCAAAGCAAACCGTTCAAGAGACCCTTGCGAAAATCATCGACCCGGATACGGGCCGCGATGTGATCAGCGACGGTCGGGTGCAAGGCATTCACATTCAAGAAGGCAAGGTTCGTTTTGCGGTTGTTGTGAGCCCGGACGAGGGGCCATCCAAGGAATCTCTGCGGCAAGCCTGCGAGAACGCGGTTGCAGCCATGCCTGGCGTCGGGTCAGTGACCGCTGTCTTGACCGCCGAACGGTCCGGCGGCGGCCCGCCACCACAGCGGCAAAAGCCGACACCACTGGACGCCCCGCCCAAATCCGCTGGCGGCATCGACAACGTGAAGGCCGTGATCGCCGTAGCCAGCGGCAAAGGCGGCGTGGGCAAATCCACGACTGCGGTCAACCTGGCGCTCGCGCTGAAAGCGCTGGGCCGCAGAGTCGGCCTGCTGGACACCGACATCTATGGCCCCTCCATCCCGCGCCTCATGGGACTGTCCGGCAAACCTGAAACCGACGGCAAAGTGCTGAAGCCGATGGAGAATTACGGCATCAAGTGCATGTCCATCGGATTTTTGGTGGAAGAAAAAACCGCCATGATCTGGCGTGGGCCGATGGTGGTTAGCGCGATCAACCAGATGATCAGTGAGGTCAAGTGGGGCGAGCTTGACGTACTTGTCCTCGATCTGCCGCCAGGTACGGGCGATGCGCAACTGACAATCGCCCAGAAGGTGCCGCTTAATGGCGCCGTCATCGTCTCGACACCGCAGGACATTGCCCTGCTGGATGCCAGGCGCGGTATCGGCATGTTCGACAAGGTCAAGGTCCCGACGTTCGGCATTGTCGAGAATATGAGCTATTTCGTGTGCCCGCATTGCGGTCAACCGTCGCACATATTCGGGCACGGCGGCGCCGAAACCGAGGCGCAGGCGCGCGATGTTCCCTTCCTGGGGGCTATACCGCTTCATATCGACATCCGCACAACGTCGGATGCTGGTACGCCCATCGTTGCAACCGATCCAGCCGGCGAGCATGCTCAATGTTATCTGGAAGTCGCCAGCCGCGTTGCCGAACAAATCGACGCCAGTCTGGGGGCCGGGGCACGTAAGGCCCCGGTCATCCGGTTTGAGTAGATTTTATGGCGACAGGCGTCAGCGGCACTGAAGGATACGCCGAAGAGGCCGAAGACCTTTTGAAGCGCTATGAGAGCGTCCCTTTCGAGGCTTCGCATCGGGCCGTCATGCATCTAATGCCGCAGACCCCAAGCCGTGTGCTCGACATCGGCGCCGGGACAGGCCGCGACGCGGGCTACTTTGCAGATCAGGGCCACGAAGTCGTCGCTGTGGAACCCACCGATGCGCTTCGGCTGCCCGCTATGGCGCTTCATCCGTCCCCCGACATCGAATGGGTCGACGACTACCTACCAGACCTGACAACGATTAGACACTATCGCGGCACCTTCGACTTGGTGACCCTGTCACCGGTTTGGATGCATCTCGATGAGGTGCAGCGCGAATGCGGCATGGCCGAAGTCGCTCAGCTTGTGAAACCCGGCGGTACATTGATTCTAACGCTTCGGCATGGCTCCGTGCCGGAGGGCCGCAGAATGTTCGACGTATCTGCCGCTGAAACCATCGAGTTGGCTGCTAAGCACAGCCTGGAAAGCCTGCTCAATCTGGAACAAGAGTCGGTCTCCGAATGGAACCGCAAAAAGGGGATCACATGGTCCCGTCTGGCATTTGAAAAAACCGGCTAGCCGTTCTCATCCTCAATATGCGTATCGAGCCAGGGTTCCTGGCCTGTTATCTCCGCTGAGTCTGCGTCAAAGAACTGAATTCCTTCGGGCCGGAAGACACCCACTTTGCCCAAGGTCGGGAACTGGCTGACCTCGACGTCCGTCCGCTCGCCGCCCATCAGAACAAGTAAATCCTCGGTACCGGAATTGATCAGATGATGCGCAGGGCTGTCGGTCGGATACCCAATGTAGTCGCCGGGTCCGATAGAAATTTCGTCCTCGCCGATAAGGGCCGTGCCCTGCCCTTCCAGGACAAAGACGAACTCTTCCTGAACAGAATGAGTATGAGGGACAAAGGCTTCTTTGCCTGGCGGGATTCGCGCCATGTTCATCATCACCCGCTTCATGCCAGCCCGGTCACCCAGAGGCCAAAGTGTCAGCTTGGAATTGGGATTGTGCGGATGCTTGATGGGCAAGCCGTCCGCTGCTGACAGCTGCGACGTCCGGATCAGGTTTTTAGGATTATCACTCATCGTCCCGTCCGCTCCAAAACAACCCAACTGAAGCCAGGATCTCCATCGTGGTCATCACGCGACGTTTCCTGCCACGCCCCTTCATTGAATTCTGGAAAGAAGACATCGCCATCATATTCCCGGTGTACCTCTGTCAAATAGATCCTTCCAGCGTGGGGCAGCGCGCGTTCATAGACCGCCGCCCCGCCCATCACGATCACTTCGCCCGCGCCTGTAGCATCGGCCATGGTCTCAGCGACGCTGAGCGCTTTTGAGAACGTGTTTACGGTTGTCGCACCATCCGCCTCGAAGACCGGATCGCGGCTGACAACAATGCTGGCCCGCCCGGGCAACGGCCGGCCAATCGAGTCCCAGGTCTTGCGGCCCATGATCATCGGTTTGCCCATGGTGACTTTCTTAAAATACTTGAGGTCCTCGCTGATATGCCACGGCAGGCCGCCATCGCGACCGATCACCCGGTTGGTCGCCATCGCGACAATGAGCGAAACAGTCATACGGCCACCGGCGCGGCGATGTGACCGTGCGCCTGATAGTTTTCGATCGCGATGTCGTCAAACGTGAACGCGAACAAATCCGTGACATCGGGGTTCAGACGCAAGGTCGGTAAGGGAAGCTGCTCCCGGCTGAGCTGAAGGTCGGCCTGCTCTAAATGATTCAAATAGAGATGCGCATCCCCGAACGTGTGGATGAACTCGCCCGGCTTCAGGTCACAGACCTGCGCTACCATCTCCGTCAAAAGCGCGTATGATGCGATGTTGAAGGGCACGCCTAAAAAAATGTCCGCGCTGCGCTGATAGAGCTGACACGAAAGCCGGCCATCGGCCACATAGAACTGGAACAGGCAGTGGCAGGGTGGCAGTGCCATCCCATCCACATCCGCGACATTCCAGGCGCTGACAATATGCCGGCGGCTATCCGGGTTGGTCTTGATCTGATGGAGAAGCGCGGCAATCTGGTCAATATGACCTCCGTCCGGCGTCGGCCAACTACGCCACTGGTGGCCATAGACAGGCCCGAGGTCACCATTCTCATCCGCCCACTCGTCCCAGATCGAGACACCATTGGCCTTCAAATACGCGATATTCGTATCGCCAGCCAAAAACCAAAGCAGCTCGTGGATAATTGATTTCAAATGCAGTTTCTTGGTGGTGACCAGAGGAAACCCTTCGGCCAGATCAAAGCGCATTTGGTAGCCGAACACGCTTCTAGTACCCGTTCCGGTACGGTCAGACTTCACGGCGCCGTGATCGCGGACATGCCGCAAAAGATCAAGATATTGTTTCATTTTCCCCCGCCACCACAAGGTGTGGTGAGGCAGTGTAACCGAGTCGCCTTGGAGTTCGCCAGAGGCTTTGCGGCTTCTCTTTCAAATAGTCCCGCGAATGCCTATATTGGGGACGTCGGGTAACCGACTATAGCGATAAACGGCCTATGGAATAGGCGTTGCGGACCCGGGGGCGGTACCCGGCGCCTCCACCACAAGCCAGCGGCACACGGGGGCAACCTTGCGGCTGGTTTCTGATGGGGGCGAAATAGGATCGACGCGCGTAATAAAGATAGTCTTTTCGCTCGGCATGGTACCACCGATATCGGGCCATTCTTAGAGATGCCAATGATAATGAGGCACTCGCTGTAGCAGCCTAATAGGCTGATGCTAGCGCGGTTTCGGCGGGGCACCGGGCAACAGAAGCCCCGCCACTTTATCGTTTCGAAATAAATGAGATCCTGCCTGGCCCACGGGGTGGCCTTGCAGCTGTATTCACTTGTCGTCGGCTCGATTCTCCGTGAATATGCGGCGCTTTGTAGCTCTTGGGGGAAAGTTTGTGTTTATCCCTTCACAATCTGTCGACTATTCCGAAAATATTCTTCGCACCGCAGCCCTGACATCACTGACTTTGGCCTGGCTTTCAGGCCCTGCGCTGGCGCAAACCGCATCACCTTTGCCGCCTGTTCTGCCCACGGTCGACCTGACAGATCCGACCAGCTTTCGCAGCATTGATGGGACAGGCAACAATCTGGACGATCCACTGCTGGGTTCAGCCGGCACGCCCCTGATCCGGTTGTTTGATGCAGACTATGAGGATGGCACCACGCCCTCGGGCGGTGACCGGCCATCGACCCGGGCTGTCAGCAACGCAGTGGGCAACCAGACCGAGAACTTCCCCAGCGATAAGGGCCTGACGGCGCTGTTCTGGTCCTGGGGACAACTCCTGGCGCACGACATTACGCTTGTCCCCACGGGTGATGAGGACTTCAACATCCCGATTGAACCGGATGATTTCGGTGGCGCGATTACAGAAATCCCGATGTCGAGGTCGCTTTTCGCAGACGGAACCGGGACGGATGCTGATAATCCCCGGCAGCAGATAAACAATATCACCAGTTTCATTGACGCGAGCTTTGTCTATGGCTCGGATGATGCGACAGCCAGCCTGCTGCGGCGGGAAGATGGGACCGGACTTTTGTGGGAGGGCCCCGGCAATACGCTGCCGACCAATGGCCAATTGGGCATCGACGATAACCCCGCCAATGATGCGCTGTTTGTCGCCGGTGATGTTCGCGCCAACGAGCAACTTGCGCTGGCTGCGATGCACACAATTTTTCTTCGCGAGCACAATCGCCTTGCTGACTATATCAGCTCCACCGACACAGCGCTTACCGGCGACGAAATCTATCACATGGCGCGGATGATCGTCGGCGCCGAAGTGCAGGCGATCACCTATAATGAGTTTATCCCCATCCTGTTGGGCAGCGAAGATGGGCTGGCCCCTTACGCGGGCTATGATCCGACAGTCGATCCAAGCATCAGCAACGAGTTCGCCACCAGTGCGTTCCGGCTTGGCCACACATTGTTGCAGAACGAATTCCTGCTGGTGGAGATGGATGGCGGCGAAACAATCCCGCTGGCCGACTGCTTCTTCAACCCGGCTTGCCTGAACAGCGCAGGACTTGAAGCAACCATTCTGGGATTGGGTGGACAGGATGCCCAGGTGTTTGACTCTCTATTCGTCGACGCGGTGCGCAACCAGTTGATCACCGACTTCGGGATCAGTTTCGGCGTCGATCTGCCTGCACTCAATATGCAACGGGGCCGCGACCACGGCCTTCCATCCTTCCAGAGTGCCCGGGCGCAACTGATTGCCATGGGCTTGATCGAAGGTACCGGCACGCTGCCGCAAGAATTGCTCGACGTTTATGGCGATGCCGAGGTCGATCTGTTCATCGGTGGGGTTGCCGAAACCCCTTATCTTGATGCCTTAGTCGGGGAAGTCGTTCACGCGATTCTGGCGGAGCAGTTCTATCGCCTGCGTGCCGGGGACCGCTTCTGGTACGAAAGGCCCGGCCTGTTCGATCCCGAATTGGTTGCCTGGCTCAATGAAATCACCCTGGCTGACATCCTGCTATGGAACACCGATCTGGAGTTCTTCCAGCAATACGCGTTCTTCGCTGTCGATTTCGGTGCATCACAGGCGCAGACCCTCAGTCAATTGACCGTTGCAACCTACCTGGACGGTATGACCATCGATGGATTGAGTGACTACGCACTTTACGAAGTCGGGGTCCAGATTCAGGCCGCGGCGGACGTACCTGTTGCGCTCGATCAGGTTCACGGTGAGTGGTTCAACACCTTTAATGAAGCCGGACTGGCGCAGGCCCGCTCGGCGATCCATCAAATCGGTCTGCGTACAAGAGAAGCGCGGAACGGTGGGCGCACGGATTCAGCGTCCTCCGTTGGCAGCTCTGAGGACTCACGGCTGATGTTCTGGATTGCGGGCCAGGGACGCTTTGACGACGTCAACGGCAATGCAGGGTTCATATCCTACGATATCGACACCTATAGCGGTTACCTTGGGATTGATTACCAAGCGACCGAGACCATCCTGATCGGCCTGATGGGCGGCGGTGGCAGCAGTGATATTGATGTCGACAACCGCGCCGGTGATGCCGATGTCGATACCTGGCAGATCGCCGGCTATGCGACTTTTTCTTCAGGTGCCTGGTATGCTGATCTGAGCGGCGGCTTCGGTGATCTGAATATCAGCTCACAACGGGGCATCCTCTTCGGCACGGTCAACCGGGTGGCCAGCGCTGACTATGATGGTGATTTCCACTATATCAGCGGCCAGACCGGGTACCAGTTCAGCGCCGGTGACTGGTTGATCGCACCGGAGGTTGGCCTGGCCTATGCCCAGGTCAAACAGGACGCTTTTACCGAGACAGGCGCAGATAATCTGAACCTGTCCGTCGACGCGCAAAAGGCGGACTCACTCAGGCTCAGCGGGGTGATACGCGTTTCCCGGGTCATGCAATCCGGCAACGCCAATGGGGCAATCACACCCCACCTGAAGCTGGGGGTCTCTCATGAATTCGAAGACGACTTGCGGCCGATCACCGCACGGATGGATGGCGGTGCCGGGTCATTTACGGTGTTCGGTGAGGTGGCGGCCCGCACAGTTGCGGTATTCGGAGCCGGACTCGCCGTTCGCGTAACCGATTCGCTGTCTCTGTTCCTTGACTATGCTGGCGAAGCCGGTGGCGGTTACACCAGCCATACCGGCGCCGGTGGCGCGCGGGTGCGTTTCTAGAGCCTATTCAGCCGGGCTAGGCATTCGCTCGTCACGTAACTCACCCAGCGCCTGACGGATAATCTGCCAGGCGCTGTGCAATGCAAGTCCAGCCATGAAAAAGCCGACAATGAGATCCGGCCAGTGGGTTTCTGTCAGATAGACCAGACCCGCGGCAATGATCACCGCGACATTGGCGATTGCGTCATTGCGGCTGCACAGCCAGACAGACTGACGGTTTGAGTCACCTTCCCGGTGGCGAAACAACAGTACAGCACTCACCACATTGGCGATCAGCGCCAGAAAGCCGACCGCGCCCATCACCGGGGCCAGCGGCACGGTGCCAGAAAACAGCTGATAGGCTGAGTATCCAAGGACATAGAGGCCAAAAAGGCCCATGGCGCCGCCCTTGGCAAGTGCCGCCCCGGCGCGCCAGCGGATCGACCGCTCCAAAACAAACAACGCGACAAGGTAGTTCGCCGCGTCGGCGAAAAAGTCGAGTGCGTCAGCTTGTAACGAAACAGATCCGGCGATAGCGCCCGCGACAATTTCAACGCCGAACATGCCCGCGTTGATGGCGAAGACGAGCCAAAGAATGTTGCGGTACTTGATGGTCTCTAATTCATGATGCCCGCACCCGGCACTCATGCGACTTTCTTTCCGCTTTCGATGCCGGCTTCTTCGGCAGCATGCTCCAGCATATCGACCACAATCCCTTCAATGTGGTGATCGTTGACCGAGTAAAATACCTGCTTGCCCCGGCGTTCTGCCCGTACCAGCCGGCCAGCGCGCAGCAATCGCAGATGATGGCTGACCAGCGACTGAGACAGTCCCTGGCGCAACGCGATTTCACCGACGGACATTGGCCCTTCCAGACACGCAACCAGAATGCCCAGCCGCGACGGATCACCCATCAGCTTGAACATCTCCGCTACATCAGGAACCAGATCTGCTTTATCGGTCATTTTAACTCACAATATATGAACATCTATTCATATGATAAAATATAATTCTCTGAAGTCAACTCTGGGCTTGCGCCCGGATGTGACACCACATCCAACACATGCGAGAATCCGTCCATGACCTACAGCCCATTCCAGGACGAGGCCGTCAAGGCGGTCTTTGAGGCGTACACTGTATCCCTTCGCGAACCCTTGCTGGATATGCGCGAACTGATTCTGCGCACGCACCGGGAAACTGCTGAAGCTGGTCCATTAATCGAGACATTAAAGTGGGGGCAGCCCGCCTATCTGACCGAACAACCGAGTACAGGCACAACAATCCGTATCGATGCCATCAAGGGGCACCAGGATAAGTTTGCAATGTTTGTACATTGCCAGACGCGACTTATCGCCGCTTATCGCGAGCTTTATCCGGACAGATTTGAATTCGAGGGCAACCGGGCGATACATTTCTCTGTCAATCGGCCAATGCCGGAAGCTGAACTGGCTCACTGCATCTCCATGGCGCTGACGTACAAGGTCAAACCTCTGCCCGTTTAGGCACCCCAGACGCTTTTTGACCAATAAATGACAGCGTCGAATTGACTCCAGCGGCTGCCGAACTAGTCTAAGAAATCATGCCTTCAAACCAGAATCCCATGAGCGGAGACACAATCGACTATGACGCCCTGTTGCGGCGCTCATTGACATCGCTTGTGCGCGACATTTTGACGGACGCGGCAGAAAACGGCCTACGCGGAAATCACCACTATTTCGTCGCGTTCTCAACCACGCATCCAGACGTGAACATCCCGCAATCGCTGCGCGAGAAGCACCCCAAGGATATGACCATCGTGCTGCAGAATCAGTTTTGGGACCTGGCCGTGGGCGAGGACAGCTTTTCGGTGAAACTGAATTTTGCAGGACGCACAGAGCTACTCGAAATTCCCTTCGATGCTCTGCTTGGTTTCCTCGACCCCAGTGTTCAGTTCGCCCTGCCGTTCAAGGAACCCGAGCCTGAGGCCTATAGCGAAGCGCCCGCCCAGACATCCGAACCGGAGCCCGCTCCGGTTGAGAGCAACGAAGATAACGTCGTCACCCTCGACTCCTTCCGCAACCAACGATAATTCTGATCCGCGCTCGCCAGGCGCCGTCGACATCCAGCCGAAAGGGTCGAGATGACCAGCTTCGCTTATCAAGACCTGTTCCCGCTTGCGGAAGACTCCACACCTTATAAACAACTGACCAGCGACTTCGTCTCGCGGCAGGACATCGGCGGCAAGTCCGTGCTGATGGTCGACGCTGAAGGCTTGTCCCTAGTGGCGCGCGAGGCGATGCACGATATCGCCCATCTGCTGCGTCCCGGACATTTGCATCAGCTCCGGTCGATCCTTGACGATCCCGAGGCATCTGAAAATGACCGCTTTGTCGCGCTAGAGCTCCTGAAGAACGCAAATGTGGCTGCCGGCATGGTGCTCCCCAGCTGTCAGGACACCGGCACCGCCATCGTTGTCGGCAAGAAGGGCCAATATGTCTGGACCAGCGAAGACGATTCGGTTGCTCTCTCCAAAGGCGTCTTCGATACCTATACCGGCACCAACTTGCGCTATTCGCAGATGGCGCCGGTCAGCATGTTTGAAGAGGTCAACACCAAGAACAACCTGCCCGCACAGATCGACATCTTTTCGACACCCGGTGACGCATACAAGTTCCTGTTTATGGCCAAGGGCGGCGGGTCTGCCAACAAGACATTCCTGTACCAAGCAACGCCCGCCGTCCTGCGCGAAGACAAACTGCTTGAGTTCCTCGACGAGAAGATCAAAACCCTGGGCACGGCCGCCTGCCCGCCCTATCACCTGGCAATCGTGATCGGCGGATTGAGTGCCGAGATGACCTTGAAGACGGTCAAGCTGGCATCCGCGCGCGATCTTGACGGTCTACCCACGTCAGGCAGCGAAAGTGCGCACGCATTCCGCGACCTCGAGATGGAAGCCAAAATCCATCAACTGACTCAGCGCACCGGGATCGGCGCCCAGTTTGGTGGCAAATATTTCTGCCACGACGTGCGCGTGATCCGGCTGCCGCGCCATGGCGCATCCGTGCCCATTGGGATCGGCGTATCCTGTTCTGCCGACCGGCAGGCCAAAGCGAAAATCACAGATCAGGGCATCTTCCTGGAACAGTTGGAAACCGACCCCGCGAAATATCTGCCAGAACCCACCGAAGACGATCTGGAGGGAGAGGTTGTTCAGATCGACCTCAACCGGCCGATGCCGGAAATCCTGGAGACGCTGAACCGCTACCCGATCAAAACCAGGCTATCGCTCAGCGGTCCAATCGTTGTCGCGCGCGACCTGGCCCACGCGGCGATCTTGGCAAAGATCGAAGCTGGCGAGCCGATGCCGGACTATTTCAAGGATCACATGATCTATTACGCCGGCCCGGCCAAACGCCCAGAAGGATTGGCCAGCGGCTCATTCGGTCCGACGACAGCGGGCCGCATGGACAGTTACGTGCCGCAGTTCCAGCCGCTGGGCGGTAGCATGGTCATGTTGGCCAAGGGCAACCGCAGCAAACAGGTCACAACGAGCTGCGCCGAAAATGGCGGATTTTATCTCGGCTCGATTGGCGGTCCCGCCGCGATCCTGGCGCAGAACAATATCCGCAAGGTCGAAGTACTCGACTTTGAAGACTTCGGCATGGAAGCCGTTTGGAAAATCGAGGTCGAGAATTTCCCGGCTTTCATCGTCTGCGACAATAAGGGCAACGACTTTTTCGCCAATATCTAGGCGGTCAATTGCGTTACACTGCGCGTCATGGCCAGCATGGGAAAGATACGCGTAGAACGGGACGGTTTCGGGACGCTTGATGTGCCGGCCGACCGCTATTGGGGTGCCCAGACCCAGCGGTCGCTTCAGAATTTTCCCATCGGCACGGAACGCATGCCCGTCGGGATCATCCGCGCGCTGGGCACCATCAAGCAGGCGGCTGCCAAGGCCAACCGCGACCTTGGCGTACTGGGCGACGACCAGGCCGAGGCCATTGCAGCAGCCGCGTCCGAAGTCGCGGCAGGCCGCCATGACGATCACTTTCCGCTTGTGGTCTGGCAGACGGGCTCAGGCACCCAGACCAACATGAATGCCAATGAGGTGATCGCCAACCGGGCCAGCGAGATCATGGGTGGACCCATTGGCGAAGACCGGTTGATTCATCCCAATGACGATGTAAATCGGTCCCAATCGTCGAACGATACGATTCCCAGCGCGATGCATCTGGCAGCTTGTCAGGCACTCCATGACACCTTGTTTCCCGTCCTCGATGCCCTAGTCACCACGCTGGATGACAAGATTGCCCAGTGGGACGGGGCCGTCAAAATCGGCCGCACCCACATGCAGGACGCGACACCGCTCACCTTGCCGCAGGAATTCTCCGGCTACCGGGAACAGCTATCGACAGCATCCGGGCGGATCTGGGATTTGCTTCACGAACTCTATGCTTTACCCCAAGGCGGCACTGCGGTCGGTACTGGCATTAACGCGCCTGAAGGCTTCGACGTGGCGGTCGCCCTGGAAATCGCCGCGCTGACCGGGCTGCCATTCACGGCCGCCGGCAACAAATTTGCCGGGATCGCGGCCCATGACGCGCTGGTCGCCCTCTCAGGCGCATTAAACGCGCTGGCGGTGACGCTCAACAAAGTGGCCAACGACATCCGCATTCTGGCCTCGGGGCCCCGTGCTGGTATCGGTGAACTCAACCTGCCTGCCAACGAGCCCGGTTCATCCATTATGCCCGGCAAGGTCAATCCAACCCAGATTGAGGCGCTCACGATGGTCTGCGCCCAGGTGATGGGCAACAATTTGACCGTGACGATTGCGGGCACGCAGGGACAGCTGGAGCTGAACGCATTCAAACCGGTGATTGCCTATAACGTCCTGCAGTCGATCCAACTGTTGAGCGAGGCGACGGAGAGTTTCCGGCTTCGCTGCCTGGACGGCATGACACGCAACCCTGAACGCATGGCCGAGCTGGTGGATCGATCCCTGATGCTGGTGACCGCACTGGCCCCGGAAATTGGCTATGACAAAGCCACGGAAATCGCCAAACACGCTCACAATATGGGGCTGACCTTGCGCGAGGCCGCGCTTGAACTTGGGCATGTTGATGCGTCGACCTTCGACCGGCTGGTCCGGCCGGAGGCAATGACAAGACCGGGCTCTCCACGGGAATGACCGGGCCAAAAAAGCGCTCCGTCTCGATCGCCGGACATCGGACGAGTATTTCGCTGGAACCGATCTTTTGGGAACTACTTCAGGAAGCAGCTGAACAAGAAGGCCTAAGCCTGGCCGGTTTGGTCCGCCGCATTGACGCTGAGCGCGAAACCAACCTGTCGAGCGCCATCCGCACCTGGCTGGTGACCCGATTGCGGGACAATGAGCCGCGCCCAGGGTCTACTGACGGCCCTGACGCACCTGATCCATGATGCCCCGGAACAGCTGCTCCATCGGGTTTGGTTGCGGTGGACCGCCATCACCGTCTTGATCGCCAGGGCCGCCACCCAATAGCTGCTCTAGGCCGCTGCCGCCGTCTTCACTCTGCCCAAGAACGTCCTCCAGGACACGCTTGGCGAGGCGGGAGCCAATATAGGAAGTCAGCTCTCGGATCCGGCGCTCCTGCCTGGGGGCGTCGATATCACCGTAAATGCGCAGGCCTGCAGGGGGAATACCGGCATAGTCAGCCCCGGAAAACCGCACCTCCATATGTGCATCCATCTGCCACAACGGCAGATTGACGTCTGCAATCAGCGACCCTTCGGCATTTGTCAGTTCAGCACGGCCATTCTCGATGACGGCAATGCCATTGGTCATGGTGAGAGGCGCAGAGATCAACCGATAGGGTGTTTCACCACCGTCAAAGGCCGCGTCCGCCAAACCGATAAAATCATCATAGCTGACCAGGCTGAGCATCTGTTCACCAAGCCGCGACAGATCGAACCCACGGATAACCCCGTCGCGTGCTTCCAGCGTCCCGCGGCCGCGTAAGCTTGAGACGATAGCCATCTCGCTATCACCCTGGCCGGCAAATTTGGCGTTCATCTGAAACGTACCGGTCGCGCTTTGCAGATCTGCCGTTGTCTGGAGCGCCTGGGCAACCGATGCATCGTTCAGATCGATATCGATCGTAAAGACCGGTACCGATGACACATCCAGAAAGCCTGAAAAGGACGCCGCACCACCGAACAAAAATCCCGAAAGCGTTTTGAGCTGCAAAACACCTTCGTTCAGGTCGATCGACAGTTTCGGCTCGTCGAAGACATATCGCCGAAACCGCAGTTCCCGGGCTTCCAGACTCAGTTCGCCGTCAAAGCTCTTGAGGAAATCGAGCCCGATCGGTTCCGATGACCACCGCTGTCCACCGCGCTGACGCACCTGTTGGGGGCCTGTATCGACCGGTTCAAGGAAAGGATCAGCGTCAAATTTCTCTGTTGTGAACCGTGCCATGACACGTGGCCTTTTGCCGGACATATCAACGGCAAACTCGCCGGCAATCGTCGCCGCGCCCAGCCTTGCCGTCAATTCCTCGGCATTGAGCAAAGCCTCGCCGCCCGTAACTTTACTCGACACCTCGAAAGCGACGTCGTCATTGGCCGGGCTGTAATCCACACCCAGGCCGCGAACCAGTGCCGGAAGGCTGGTCCCCCGTGCGTCGACCTGAAGGTCATAGGTGACACCTGCTTCTGCCACAACGACCTGCCCGCTTCCGGCAACTGCAGCGCCCGCCAGTTGAACTTCAAGGTTCGCGTCGTAGGTGCCAGCTTGGGACACCACTGTACCCTTCAAGGTCGCTGGACTGTCGCTGCCATCCACAGGCGCAAGGTCGGCTAAATCGATCTGCCGAGCGAAGGCAGCCCAGCTTGGATTCTGCAAATCGATTCGAAGATTGACGCTGCGGCTATCTTTCATCAGGTCCGTGCTGTCTCCCGACAGCGTAAGGGCCGTGTCTCCTAACCCGCCGGTCACGGATAGACGTGTCGAAGCGAGAGTCCCGCTCAACGACGCTTCAAGGTCGAGCGCCTCGTCGGCTGCACCGCCTGCAAGCGTTCCAATTCCGAACACGTCCAACAGGCTACCGGCCCTGGGTCCACGGGTGGTAACGGAGAGGTCCAATACAGGATCCGCTGAAAACGCCTCCCCCGTTCCCGTCGCACTTATTGCCGTGCCGCCGAAATCCTGTGCGGCCAACTGTTTGAGCGCGAGCGCGCCGTCCACCAAATCCAGCTCTGCCGTAACGCCACTGACCGGCGTTCGGTTGTAGGTCAGGCGGTCGACCGAGAGCCGCACGCGCGTATCGAAGCTATCCAGAACCGAAAGCGACTCGGCAAGGTCAACTTCTTCTTCTACCGGGCCATCTGACAAATAGGCGTCCAGGTTAAGACGATCCATCGACAGGTCAGCGCTGAACGATGGCCGATCCTGCAAGGCATAAGCGAACGCGCCGGTCACCGTCGACGTATCAAGAACCAGATTCATGCCTTGCAGTTGAACAAGTGCCGGCGAAATGGTGACGCCACTGTCCAGACTCAACTGGCCCAATCGGTCAGCCGGAACGCTTTGGAGATCCAGCCCGGCCCAGCCCAGCAGTGCCCGCGCACTCGACGAAGCGAGTCGAAGACGCCCGGTCAATTCTACCGGCCCGTCGCCTGATCCCGTCGCGCCGCTAAACGCCAGGTCTGAACCACCCGGCAATAGCGCGGACGCGGATCCGATCGTCAGCCGCCCGTCTTCTACCGATGCAATAATCCTGACCTGACGCACATTACCGCCCATATAGGTCATCGCGTCGACGGTCACTTCAGCCGTGCCGTTGATCCCGTCTGGAACGTCAAAGCCCTGCTGAGCATCGTCGCCACTGCTCGGCTCTGACACGTCTTGATATGCCTCGCCCAGCAGCGAATCGAGGTCGAGTGACGACACATTGAGCAAAAGCTTTAGATCTGGCTGCTCACCAAACTCGATGCTTGCACCACCCTTGCCTGAAAGTGCCCCGAGTGACAGCGTCATCGCATCCAGCGAGACACGGTCCGCAGACCCGGAAACTTCTGCAGCAATTTTAAGCTCATCCTGCAGGAACCCGCTTGGCTGTTCGCCATCCGCCATCGCCGCCATCAGCGCTGCAGGATCGGCTACGGTCAGGTCCAGTTTGCCTTCAATATCCGGTGCGGCGGCCTGCAATGCCGCTGACCCGCTAAAGGCGCCGACAAGCCCGCCGGTATCGGCCGTGAGGTTCGCCCTTAAAGGTGTACGCTGATTGTCCAATCGCCCGATATTGGCCTTCAGCGCATAAGGCACTTTGTTGAGATCAAGATCGCCTTCGATTTCGAACGGGCCGGACAGAGACTTGGCCGATATTTCAAGATCAAGCCCATCGAGCCGCTGCGCCTCTCCCCCGCTACGGTAAAGCACCGTGCCGTTTGAAATGAGGAACCGGTCGACAGAAACATCAATAGAAGAGCCGGATGTCTCTGCTGTATCCGCTGCAGGCGTTTCATCCGCGAAAACCCAGTTCTGCCGCCCATCCGGCAGAACTTCCAGATCGATGACGGCGTCAACCAGTACAATGCGCTCAACCTGTACCGTCCCGGTCAAAAGTGGAAACAGCGCGACTTCAACGTCGAGCGACCCCAATGTCACCAGATCGACAGAGGTGGCGCCGGGAAGGTTGGCAATGCGCATATCTGCAATGGACAGAGCGGGCGACGGCAACACACCGAAGCTGACTTCGCCGTCAATTGATACACGTCTGCCCGTTGCGTCCTCGATCTGATTTGCGATCTCATCGCGATACTGGTTCCAGTCGACAAAACTGGGCACCACCAATATCAGCGCGATGATCAGGACCAGCACAGCCGCAAGGGCGATCAGAACACGCTTCAAGAATACCTCCGGAAATGCCGCGCCTGCCGGGCTGTGGGACAAGGCAACAGGGCACATTGCGTGTCCTTTGCCGATGACTAACATATATATAGCCTAAGCTGATCAGTTCACCACAGACCCTATCGAAAGGACCATGATGCGACGTGCCCTACTAACCGGCGTTTTGGCGCTGTTTGTGACAATGCCCGCGACAGCCGACGAGATGGACGACTTCCGCCAACCGTCGCCGGAGGGGGCCGCCGTATTCATCATTTCCCCGGCTGATGGCGCGACGGTTCAAAGCCCGGTCACCGTACAATTCGGGCTGAAGGGCATGGGCGTTGCACCGGCCGGCGTCGACATGCCTAATACGGGACATCACCACCTGCTGATCAACGAAGATCTCCCCGACCTGACCGTGTCGATGCCTGCCGGGCCCGGCCTTATCCACTATGGTGGAGGCCAGACCCAGGCCACCATTGAACTGGAACCAGGCACGCACACCCTGCAATTGATCCTGGGCGACATGAACCATATACCCCACAAACCACCGGTCATTTCCGATAAGATCACCATTACGGTAGAGTAGTGGTTTAGCAGGCCAAGGGGGCAAGGTATGGCGCAGGAGGGCAACTGGTTTCGCTTCCTGCGCCTTAACCAGCACGTCCGGCTTTATGTTCTCGCAGTCCTGATCGGCCTGGTTGTCGCCTATGGCGCGATCGGGTTCCGGCTGCTGATCGACCTGGTTCAGACCGGCATCATGGGGTTTGGTGGCGAAAACGTCGCGAGCCAGGCGGCTGAGCAGCCATTCTGGCGAATCATGCTCGCTCCGGTCATTGGTGGCGTGATTGTCGCGGCCATGTTGCGGGTATTCATGAAAGACCGGCGGGCGCTGGGCATCGCCGATGTGATTGCCGCCAACGCCATTTCCAACACGCGAATGTCGTTCAGACAGGGGATCGCGTCTGCCGTGATCTCGGCGACCAGCATGGGCGCCGGGGCATCGACCGGCCGTGAAGGCCCTATCGTTCATCTTGGCGCAACGTTGGCCTCAAGCGCTGCTGAGCGGATGCGCCTGGCGCCAAGCCAGGGCCGCACATTGCTGGGCTGTGGTGTTGCTGCAGCGGTGGCGGCCTCGTTTAATGCCCCCATCGCCGGTGTGTTTTTCGCGCTTGAGGTCGTATTGGGCCACTACGCACTTCGTGCCTTTGCACCGATCGTCATGGCCAGCGTCGTCGGCACGCTTGTCACCCGTGCGCATTACGGCAACTTCCCCGCCTTTATTATTCCCGAATACGCCATCGTCTCATTCTGGGAATTTCCAGCTTTCATTTTGCTCGGCGCTGTCTGCGCGCTGGCCGCAATAGTGTTCACCCGAAGTGTGTTTTTCGTCGAAGACACGATGGTGAAACATGTCCCGATGCCACGCTGGACCCATCCCGTGATTGGCGGATTATTGGTTGGGATCATCGCGATCCAGTTTCCCCATGTGCTGGGTGTGGGTTACGAAGCAACGGACGCGGCACTGCGTGAACAGTTGAGCCTGACGCTCATGCTGGCGTTGATCGTGTTCAAGACAGCGGCAACCGCCATCAGCCTTGGATCGGGTTTTGGTGGCGGGGTCTTCACGCCATCACTCTTTATCGGCGCAATGACGGGCAGCGCGTTCGGGATTGTTGCCTCCATGGCGTTCCCCGAACTGTCAGCCTCTCACGGACTCTATGCCATTGTCGGCATGGGCGCGGTCGCAGGCGCGGTCCTGGGCGCACCGATCTCGACCTTCCTAATCGTCTTTGAGCTTGTCGCGGATTACGAACTTTCCATCGCGGTGATGGTCGCCACCGCGACCGCCAGCGTTATCATGCAGCAAACCTATAGCCGGTCATTCTTTAGCAGGCAGCTAGAGCGACGCGGCCTCGACCTGCGCGGCGGCCGCGCCGGCCACGTGCTTCAGACCCTGCCTGTTGGCGATGTGATGTCGAGTGACTATCGAACCGCACGGGAGGACGAAAAACTGGCCCAACTTCGGGTCAAGCTCGCCCTGTCTCCGCATGGCACTGTGTTTGTTCAGTCAAGCGACGGCACGTTTGTCGGTCAGATCGCGCCACACGACATCGACGAGGGCACCTTCGATCAGGACCTGGAACACGTCGCCTGCGTGGCCGACGTCGTACATCCAGCCCATCAGATTCTGTTCGAGAACGATAACCTGCAAAAGGCCCTATCGATCATGGACGTCACGCATGAGGACCATATTCCGGTCCTCGATAATCCCGAGACACGAAAGATCGTCGGCATTCTGCACCACCGCGACGCCCTGGCCGCCTATAACCGCGCCCTGCTGGACGAACGCCGTGAAGAACACGGCGATTAATTGATCTCGATCACGACCTTGTCTTTGTCGTTGCCACTTGTGCGACGCGTACGATTGCCGTTGTCATTGTCTGTGGCTTCAACAATGCCCCAGATTGCGCCCCCGACCAGAAGAACGACTAGCCCGATGCACAGCAGGTAGCAGCTCATCTCCTCACGTTCCCCGTCGGCATTGTAACGGGGCATGAACATCGACTCGCCATGGTCGTAGCGATAAGCATCAAGCCCGCCGAGATTGACGCGGAGCTGTTCGCCCATATCCCATTGAAGGCCGGTCAACGAGGCGGCCCGATAAACCCGGTCATCGGCCAGAACACCAACACCATGCTGGGATCCAGCTTCAACAGCCAGACGGAATTGCGGACCGCGTTCATCGCGCTTGGTCTCACCAAATTTCAGCGAAAACCCTGCTTTGATACTAACCCCCTCAAAGGGCTGGCCGAACCGAAAGTCCTGCGCAACAGCGTAAGACGAAGACAGTGCAATCGCGGCCGAACACAGAACAGCCAAGACATGCTTGATCATGATATCCCCTCCTCGACGATTTTCGTCGTTTAACGCCCTCTACGGTAATACGACTGGTGTGAAGAACGCCACCATGTTGTAGAAGGAGAAGATGTCCGACCCTTTCGATCTCAACGCTATTTCTGACGTTCAACAGGCGGCCGCGCCTCAGGAAGCGCCCTATTTGACAAGCCTCAACCCGCCGCAGCGTGAAGCCGTGACCACACTGGATGGCCCGGTTCTGGTGCTCGCCGGCGCAGGCACAGGCAAGACCCGCGCACTGACGACGCGGCTGGCGCACATTCTGCACTCAGGCAAAGCCTGGCCCAGCCAGATGCTGGCCGTCACGTTCACCAACAGGGCCGCCCGCGAGATGCAGAACCGGGTCGCAGAACTTGTGGGACAAACGGTCGAAGGGATGCCCTGGCTGGGTACCTTTCATTCTGTCGCGGCGCGCATCTTAAGGCGCCATGCCGAATTGGTCGGCCTGCGCAGCAACTTCACAATCCTGGATACGGATGACCAGATCAGGCTGTTGAAACAATTGATCCAGGCCGAGGGCATCGACGACAAACGCTGGCCGCCACGGGTGTTCGCCGGGATTGTCGACCGCTGGAAGAACCGCGGCCTGACACCGGACAAAATTCCGGAAGAGGATTCCTATGCTTTTGCCGATGGCCGCGGGGGGTTGCTCTACCGCACCTATCAAGAGCGCCTGAAGACGTTAAACGCCGCGGATTTCGGCGATCTGCTGATGCACAATCTGACGCTCTTTACCGAGCATCCCGACGTGCTGGCCGAGTATCACAAGCGCTTCAAGTACATCCTGGTCGACGAATACCAGGACACCAATGTCGCGCAATATTTGTGGCTGCGGCTGTTGGCGCAGGCGCATCACAACATCTGCTGTGTCGGCGATGATGACCAGAGCATCTATGGCTGGCGCGGTGCGGAAGTCGGCAACATTCTGCGCTTTGAAGAAGACTTTCCCGGCGCCAAGGTGATACGGCTGGAGCAGAATTACCGCTCGACGCCGCATATTCTGGGCGCGGCCTCCGGCCTGATCAGTGCAAACCAAAGCCGGCTGGGCAAGACGCTCTGGACCGACGCCAATGGGGGCGACAAGGTTCAGGTGCTGGGCGTCTGGGACGGCGAGGAAGAAGCCCGTTCGATCGGCGAGAGCATTGAGAACCTGCACAGGCAGGAAACGCTCTACAACAATATGGCGGTACTGGTCCGCGCCAGCTTCCAGACCCGTGAATTCGAAGAGCGGTTTATGACAATCGGCGTGCCTTATCGGGTCGTCGGCGGTCTGAAATTCTATGAACGCCAGGAAATCCGCGACGCCATCGCCTATTTGCGCGTGGTTCAACAACCGGATGACGATCTGGCGTTTGAACGTATCGTCAATGTCCCCAAGCGCGGGTTGGGCGATGCAGCCATGCGCGCGCTGCACTCTGTACAGCAGTCGCAACAGGTCCCACTGCTTATTGCCGCGAAAATGCTGGCTGAGAGCGAAGACCTTCGGCCAAAGGCCCGCACCGCGCTGGCTGAGCTGACCGAGAACTTCGACCGGTGGCGTAAGATGCTCGACACCATCCCGCATACGGAGCTGGCGGAATTTGTCCTCGATGAATCCGGCTATACAGAGATGTGGCAGATGGATCGTTCGGTCGAGGCCCCTGGCCGCTTGGACAATTTGCAGGAATTGATCCGCGCGATGGAGCCGTTCGAAAACATGACCGGCTTTTTGGAGCATGTCAGCCTGGCCACCGACGTCGACGAACTTGCCGATGATGACAAGGTCAATGTGATGACCCTGCACAGCGCCAAGGGACTCGAATTCAAAGCAGTTTTTCTGCCAGGTTGGGAGGAAGGCCTGTTTCCGCATCAACGCGCCCTCGATGAAGGCGGCAATGCTTCGTTGGAAGAGGAACGGCGCCTCGCCTATGTGGGCATCACCAGAGCGCGCGAACGCGCCTTTATAAGTGCAGCCGCCAACCGGCGCGTGTTCGGACAGTGGCAATCATCCCTGCCCTCACGGTTCATCTCGGAATTGCCCGAGGAACACATTGAGCGCGAAGCTGCCCCCGGCCTCTATCAAGGCAACAGCTTCGATTATCAAGGCTATGCCAGCTACGCCAACGAATATGGCGGCCGCGGTGGTGGACAACGTAATCCATCCGGTGGGCCGATGATCACCGAACATGCCGACAAGATTTTGGTGCGCCAGGTCGCCCCATCCCACTATGCGGTGGGCGAGCGGGTGTTTCATCAGAAGTTCGGCTATGGCCAGATCGTCGACGTTGAAGGCAACAAGCTGGAAATCGAGTTCGACAAGGCCGGGACAAAACGCGTACTGGACTCGTTCGTGGAACCGGCCTGATGCCAGCCATTCAGGTGACCGTCGAGATCGCAAAGGACCAAGTATCGACAATCGAAAGCGTCTTGTTGGCCGCGGCGCCTGAGGATGAACCGCCCGCCCTGTCGAGTTTTGCCGTCGAGCCGGGTGAAGGCTGGAAGATCGACGCGATATTCGCCGAACCACCGGACCTGAATGCACTAAAAGTGGAACTGGAAGCCGCCGGCGTGCAGAAAGAGAGCCTGAAGGTTGCCGATGTTCCGCCGGTCGACTGGGTGGCAGAATCCCTAAAACACCATGACGTGGTCCGCGCCGGACGCTTTTACGTCCATGGCAGCCATCATGCCGCCCGGCCATGGAGCCGTTACGCGATCCGAATCGACGCGGGCATGGCTTTCGGCACCGGCCAACACGAAACGACCCTGGGATGCCTGCGCGCGCTCGACTATTTAGCAAAACGCCGAAACATCCAACGCCCGCTGGATCTGGGTTGTGGCACCGGGGTTCTTGCCATCGCCACAGCCAAGTCCTGGCCGTGCATCGTAACCGCCAGCGATATCGATCCGGCCTCAACGCAGATTACGCTGGAAAACGCCACGCGCAATGGTGTCGGCCATCGGGTTGACCCCATCACAGCCGTAGGCCTCGACCACCCGGCGCTCAGAACCCCGCAACGGTTTGATCTGGTCACGGCAAACATTCTCGCGCAGCCGTTGATTGACCTCGCACACGACCTGGTTCGCGCTCTCGACGATACTGGGACTCTGGTGCTGTCCGGATTCCTAGATCATCAACAGACGCGCGTTTCAGCAGCCTATCGAAACCGCGGCTTGCGGTTGGTTCAGCGATACCAGATCGGAGACTGGATCACGCTTGTTCTTGCCCGTTAGACTTCGACCCGATTTCTTCCCATCGCTTTGGCGCGGTATAGTGCGGCGTCTGCATCGCTCACGAGCTGCGATGCCATACTCGATCCATCAGGAATCCGTGCGGCCACACCAGAACTGACCGTTACTGTACCAAATTCAGAGTCCTGATGCGGCTTCCCAGTCGCCTCTACAGCTTTGCGAACCCGCTCAGCGACATGGACTGCACCCTCTTCATCCGTATCGGCCAACAATACTGCCATTTCCTCACCACCGACCCGTGCAGCAAAATCACGGGGCCGATTGACCGACTGGCGGATAGCTGTGGCTACGGCGGTGAGGGCTTTGTCACCTTCGAGATGACCATATCGATCATTGAAGCGCTTGAAGTAATCCACATCAATCATAACGACCGACATGGGTGCTTTTCTGCGCCGATGATCTGCCCAATGACGTTCAAGCTCCTGATTAAACGCTCTGCGATTTGCCAATTGGGTTAGCTCATCAACCAGCGACATCCGAGCGAGTTTCTCGTTAGCCTCTGCAAGTTCAGCTGTTCGGGTAATGACAGCCTGTTCAAGTTCCTGAGCATGAAGATCGATGCGGCGGTGCGCCTCTGCAAGTTGCTCACCTCTGACCCTGATCTGATTCATAGCTTTCGCTGACCGTCTGGCCAGCAAGGCCGCCTGGGTCAGAATAAACGCGAAATATCCAGCTGGCAGCAGCAGCATATCCGCACCGAACAGCTGGATCGTCGCAAGCTGCGGAAACAAGCTGACCCGAAGGTCGTACAACACCAGAAAAACGAGAAGAAAAATACTGGCCGCAAAAGCTTTTGCCCCCTCGCGGCCACGGAACGCAGCAAACACAATGAGGCTTGGCACGACGAAAACACCCAGCAAAACCAGCCCCTGGAAAGCGGGAAGAAAGCTCGTGAAATGGTATATTGGAAGAAAAGTAACCATGAGGCCATAAAGGCAAATAGGCACAACAAACAGTGCGGTGATCACTCGGCCTGCTTCATGAGGAAAGACAAGCCGAATGAACAACCAACTGAACAGATATGTGAAGACCATAAATAGGTATTCAATTCGCAACTGTGCACCGAACGGCAATGCATCAAAAACCAGACGCAGATAGGTGTCATTCGTCGTCAGAATTCTACCACCGAGAGAAACGCAGATAAGCGCGAAAGCAAGGTATGGAAGTTCAGAACGACGCAATGTCCACACCATCAAATGGTATAAGCCGATCATGACAGAAGCGCCGGTAAGGAAGAGCGCGATTCCCAACCTCAGCTCGCGGCTGCGACGAAGGTCTTCCAACGGCCCAACAGAAATGGAAGGCCAAAGTCCACCGCGGACGTGTTCATAGTTAGAGACCTGGATAACCACCTGCATCGCATCGGTTGCACGCGGCAGCTCGACAATCTGAGGGAAGTACTGCGGCACATGAGACGCCCGTGTGGTCCCGACGGTGCCAACTTCTGATATCAACCGGCCATCAACAAACACGGCATAGGCTGATGAGAGCGTCCAGGTTTCAAGGCCAAGATCTGGTGCACCTGCCGGCGAAATGATGTTCAGAGCATAAGTGGCATATCCCGCACCTTTTCTCTCACCTTCGGGTAACGCCTCGTCACCCCAGGCTGCGGGCACGTCTGTCAATAACCCTTCAGCGTTCTCCGCTGACACACTGTTTCGCAGTTCGAGTGGAAAATACCTCCATTGACCATTGAGCTTAACCGGGCCGCCACGGGCAAAGTCCCATTGGCTGAGATCGATACTTCCGTCTTCTACTATTGGCGGGCGGGGCGTCTCTGCTTCACATGCACTCAAAAGCAAGATGGTCCCAAACAGACCAAACAGCCCCAAGATAGATCGACTCCGACCTGCACCCATAATTCAATCGAATAACACGCCCAACAAATGGCGAAGGCAGCCCCAAGGTCATGAACCGCAGAACCAGATCGCCGACCCCGCCATCATTTACTGTGTCATAGAATGTCAACAGCGGCAAATCACCGCGATGGACCTAAACACCGCCCAAAGGCAGCGGCCGGGGCCTGGCGCTCCGGTTCCTAGATTGGAACTGGACCGCCCTAGTTCTGGGGAGAGACTAGTTTGAGTTAGGCCGCCGACCGCGTCGGACGCCCGATCATCCTAAAGTCCTTAAGCGACTTCGGGGTGCGAGGCGTCGCTGGAAAGCGCCTCGTTGTCGTTGGCCACATTGTCGTTGGCGACAGTGCGGGTCACAACGTCGAGGGCCTCCATGAAGGGATGGTCGTCACGCGTTATGAACGCGATGATTTCGTTCCACATGGCATGCTCCTCTTGGGTTAGCGCAGCAGCCCAATGCCGCCGCGCAAGGGGAGATATATTGCGCCGCACAAATATCAAAAGGGGCAAGAAAACACGCTCGACATGCACAAATTGCATATCAGTAAAAGTCATAATTGCTTTTTTACATCAGTAGTTAGGAAGGCGCTATGCGAATACGCTCCAGCCATTCATCTTCATCAACGACCTCGACGCCAAGGTCATTCGCTTTCTTGAGTTTCGATCCGGCCCCAGGCCCGGCAACCACCAAATCGGTCTTCTTCGATACGGACCCAGCAACCTTGGCACCGAGCGCCTCGGCACGCGCCTTGGCCTCGCTACGGGTCATTTTCTCCAGCGATCCGGTAAACACCACGGTCAGTCCGGCAACTGGGGAATCAGTGGTTTCAACCTCATAGTCATCAACCGTGACCTGGGTTAGCAGATCATCAACAATATCCCGGTTGTGTGCTTCGGCGAAAAACGCCAGTAGCGCATCGGCCACCTTCGGCCCAATGCCGTCAATATCGATCAGCGCCTGATAGGCGTCCCCTTCGCGAGCCTGGGCTTCTTCCATAGCGTCAGTCAATGTCTTCAGCGACCCGTAGTTCTTGGCGATCAGCCGGGCATTTTCCTGTCCGATATGCCGGATGCCCAGCGCGTAGAGAAACCGGTCAAGGCTGATCTCGCGCCGTGCATCAATGGCCGCGAACAGGTTCTCGACGGACTTTTCGCCCCACCCCTCCGTTGCCGCCAAGGGCGTATCGCTCTTGGACTCCACCGCCTCAAGCTTGAAGATATCCGCAGGTGCTGAAATTCGGCCATCTTCCCAAAATGCCGCCACCTGCTTTTCACCCAGACCATCGATGTCGAAGGCGTTACGGGACACGAAATGCCGCAGACGCTCGACACGCTGTGCTTCACAGATCAACCCACCTGTACAGCGGCGCACGACCTCCCCCTCTTCGCGTTCAGCGTGAGACCCACAGACGGGGCAAAGTTTGGGGAACTCATAAGGCTGCGCATCCTTGGGCCGCTTTTCTTCAACGACCCGGACAATCTGCGGGATCACGTCACCGGCGCGCTGAACCACCACCGTGTCACCGATGCGGACGTCCTTGCGGGCAATTTCATCCTCGTTGTGCAGCGTCGCATTAGAGACGACGACACCTCCCACCGTCACCGGCTCCAGTTTAGCGACCGGCGTCAAAGACCCTGTCCGCCCGACCTGGATGTCGATGTCATTCAGGACTGTCGTGGCCTGCTCAGCAGGAAACTTATGGGCGATGGCCCAGCGCGGTGCCCGGGACACCATGCCCAGGCGGTCCTGCCAATCCAGCCTGTCTACCTTGTAGACCACGCCATCGATGTCATAGGGCAGATCCGCCCGCATGGCCTCAATGCGGCGATAAGTCTCCAGTGCTTCGTCTACCGTAGAGCAACTGGTTGTCTCTGGGTTAACCTGAAAGCCAAAACCCGCCATCGCATCAAGCATGCCCTGTTGGGACGCAGCGGGTAGTGCGCTGACCTCACCCCAGGCATAGGCAAAAAACCGCAGCGGCCGGGATTTCGTGATCTCAACATCCAATTGCCGAAGCGATCCGGCCGCCGCATTACGCGGATTGGCAAACGGTGCCTTCCCCGCAGCCACCTGTTTTTCGTTGAGCGCAAAGAAATCCGGCTTGGCCATATAGACCTCGCCCCGCACTTCAAAAACCTCAGGCACCTTGTCGCCTTCGAGCTGTTCGGGGATATCGTCCAGCGTCAGCAGATTACGGGTGATGTCCTCGCCCACCTGACCGTCCCCGCGTGTCGCCCCGACGACAAGTTTCCCTTTCTCATAGCGCAGCGATCCAGACAGCCCGTCAATTTTGGGCTCGGCGATCAGTTGAATCGACTCACCTTCGCCAAGTCCCAGGAACCGCCGGACACGTTCGACAAAATCACGCAAATCATCGTCATTGAACGCATTGCCGAGCGAAAGCATCGGCCGGGCATGGGTAACCTTACCAAACCCTGAGGCCGGCGCCGTTCCGACGCGCTGGCTGGGGCTGTCAGGCGTAATCAGTTCAGGAAAGCGCGCTTCCAGATCCAGCAGGCGCTGGCGCAATGAATCATATTCCGCGTCGGAAACTGTCGGCGCGTCCTTGGCGTAATAGCGCTCGTCATGGGCCAGAATGTCCTTTGCCAAGGCCGCATGCTCGGCAGAGGCTTCGTCGACGGTCAGGTCAGAGACGGCGCGGTCCAATCAGCCCTCCACACCGTCCAACAGGCGGTCAGCAGCGGCACGCGCTTCGTCGGTCACTTCTGCCCCGGCCAGCATGCGCGCCACTTCCTCGCGCCGTCCCTCATCGGTCACCTCATGAACGCGGGTCAGCGTCGCATCACCCTCCAGCAGCTTGCCGACAACAAAGTGCTGACGGCCCCTCGCTGCAACCTGCGGCGCATGGGTTACCACCAATATCTGCGCCTGGGCAGATAGCCGCGCCAGCCTGTCACCGACAGCAGCGGCAACCGCCCCGCCGACACCCTGATCGATTTCATCGAAGACCATGGTCGGCATGGCATCCGACTGCGCGAGCACCACCTTGAGCGCGAGCGCAAACCGCGCCAGTTCGCCACCTGAGGCGATCTTGTTGAGCGGGCCCATGGGCGCGCCGGGATTTGTGGCGACCTCAAACCGAACTTCGTCCGCACCGAACGACGACCATCGGTCCCTGGGCAATTCCGCCACAACGGTCTTGAAAACAGCCTTATCAAGCTTCAATGGCGGCAGTTCGGCCCCGACGGCGTGATCAAGCTGGTCTGCAGCCTTTTGACGCTCGGCACTTAAAGCCCGTGCGGCCTTAACGAAAGCCTCCTCTGTTTCGCGAACTTGGCGTTCCAGCACCACAAGTTCTTTGCCGCCGGAATCAAGCGCCTCAAGCTCTTCGGACATCTTTGCGGAAACGGTAGGCAGGTCTTCAACAGTACAATTGTGCTTCCGCGCGGCAGCCCGCAGCGCGAACAGCCGTTCTTCGGTACTTTCAAGGGCCTGCGGATCAAATTCCAGCGCCCGCGTTGTCTGCTGCAGCACGCGGGCCGCTTCTTCCGTCTCCGTATAGGCCCGGCCCAATGCTTCAATGGCATCGTCGAGCCGGTCGCCGGCTTTCTCGGCAACTCTTTCCAGCCGGCGCAACGCGGCCCGCAACTTCGCCTCGGCGCCTTTGTCCGCAGCCACGGAAGACAGAGCTTCGTTGAGTTCAGCGGAGACCTGCTCGCCATGCATCATCAGCGCCCGGCTGCCAGCCAACTCTTCCTCTTCGCCATGCTGTGGAGCGAGCGCCCGCAATTCGTCCACGGCATGACGCAGAAAATCCTCGTCTGCCTGCGCCTTTTCCATCCGCGCCTGCGCATCTTCGTACCGAGCCAGGGCGTCGCGATGCGCCTGCCACGCGGCGGTCGTTGCGGCATTCTGCTTGTCGAGACCTCCAAAGGCATCGAGCAAAGATCGGTGGGTCGCCGGGTTGAGCAAGCCTTGCTGGCCATGCTGACCGTGGATTTCGACCAGCATATCGCCCAGTTGCTTCAACAAAGCCACCCCCACAGGCTGATCATTCACGAAGGCCCGACCGCGGCCATCGGCGCCGACCTGCCGCCGGAGGCGCACAACGGGCCCCTCATCCGAAAGGCCCTGCTCTTCCAACACCGCGTGAAGCGGATGATCATCATCAATGAGGAACTCGGCACTAACGGTGCCGGCCTTCGCACCAGCCCGGACCAAGCCGCTATCGCCACGGCCACCCAGCACCAGGCCCAGCGAGTCGAGAAGAATGGATTTCCCCGCGCCGGTTTCACCGGTCAGCACGCTCAGGCCGTTCTGAAATTCCAGGTCGAGCCAGTCGATCAGAACGATGTTTTGGATGGAAAGGGCGGTCAGCATAGCGGGTCTACTGCCGGTGGCAGGGGATCAGAACCAGTCGAACCAGCCGCCCGAGTCACGGTCGGCCGTATCCAGCCCGGCAAGACCTTCGCCTTCCATCATGGCATAGCTGAACTTATACCAGTCGCTTTCGGGGAAATTATATCCAAGAACCGCCGCCGCTTTCTGCGCCTCGGGTTCGACCCCCAATGCAAGATAGGATTCGACCAGCCGATGCAGCGCTTCGGGAACATGGCTTGTCTGCCCATATTCCTTGATCACCCGCTTAAACCGGTTGATCCCGGCGAGGTATTCTTTCCGCTCAAGGTAGTAGCGGCCAATGGTCATTTCCTTGCCCGCCAGGTGGTCCTGGGCCAGTTCGATCTTAAGCTGCGCATCCTCGGCATAGTCGGTGCCCGGAAAACGGCGAACCACATCATTCAGACGGTCCAACGCCTGTTGCGTGGACTTCTGGTCCCGGCCGACGTCGGAGATCTGCTCATAGAACGAAATCGCAACCAGGTAATACGCGTAGGCTGCGTTCCGGTTCCCCGGATGCAAGGCGATAAAGCGCTGGCAGGCAAGAATTGCGGCGTCATAGTCGTTCGACAGATAGTGATTATAGGCCGACATCAGCGTGGCGCGCCGCGCCCACACCGAATAGGGGTGCTGGCGCTCCACCTCGTCGAACATCACAGCAGCGAACCGGTACTGGCCCGCATCCATGAACTCATGGGCCTTCAGATAGAGCGTTCCGACGTCCGCTTCGAAGTAGTTGATCTTGTCACCACCACACGCGCCCAGGCCGACCGTAAGCACAACGGCGGCAAGGAAGCGGCGCACGCCCCGGGAGATCGTCGGGGTCGCGGACATGGTATCGCGGCGCAGATCATCAGCAGTCACGGTGGAGCTCTCTCCGGCAATGGCGGCGTGCGGTCGGGTCACGCAGGGCGTGTCTAAAGTCTCTTATGTTATAGGGAGACCTCTACCCGAAACGCAAGCGTAGAGCCGCCTTTTTGCTGCCGGTTTAAAGCTCCTGTCCCTAGTTGGCCTGGCGACGCAGAAAAGCCGGAATATCAATCTGATCTTCCGTTGGCGTATTCGTTTCGCCAGCGTCCGGGGTTGCGGCACTGCGAAGCGTCAAGGGCGCCTCTTCCGCGGCTGGTGCTGGCGGCGGTGCCAGGATCGGCTCCGGCACGTTGCGTTCACGGTCCTTACGCCCACGGCCTGTCATCCGCTCAAACAAACTCGGCCCCTTGGGAGGTTCGACCGGTTCGGCAGCACTAGGTGAGCCATTGGTCACAGCCGCTTCTGCGAAGGGGTCCGGCTTCTCCAAAACCTCTTCAACGGGCTCTTCTTCGGGTTCCTGCGGCAGGGGCGGAATAAAGGCACGATCGGCTTCGGCCTCTTCTGCCACCTCGGGTGCGGCAGCAACGACGTCTGCTTCGGGCAGCGCATCATTGATTTCAAGCGCCAGCGGCTCTTCAGTGGCCTGCGGTTCCGGCTGGAATGCCGAGATCGGGTCGATCTCTTGGGTTTCCTCCAGCGCCGAATCAGGTTTGGCCATAGCAACGACCGAGGGGCTCTCGGCAACAGCCGGTGAGCTCACCACAGGTTCGGGGCGGGGTTCGGGCCGCGGCTCAGGACGGCTGGGCGCAACAAAGGGCATCACGGTCGCAGCATTGGCTGAGGCGCCTTCAGCGGCTTCAATCCCCGTCGAGAACACGGAAACGCGCATCTTGCCATTCAGCGCTTCATTGAAGGTTGAGCCGACGATGATGTTGGCATCCGGATCGACCTCGTTGCGAATCCGGTTGGCGGCTTCATCCACTTCATAGAGCGTCAGATCGGTGCCGCCGGTGATGTTGATCAGTACGCCGCGTGCGCCCTTCATGGAGACTTCATCCAGAAGCGGATTGGAAATGGCTGCTTCAGCTGCATCGATGGCACGCGCTTCGCCTTCGGCTTCGCCGGTCCCCATCATGGCCTTGCCCATCTCCATCATCACGGTGCGGACGTCGGCAAAGTCAAGATTGATCAAGCCCGGCATCACCATCAGGTCGGTAATACCGCGCACACCGGAATGCAGCACGTTGTCCGCCATCTGGAACGCGTCCGCAAAGGTCGTCTTCTCATTGGCAATACGGAACAGGTTTTGATTGGGAATGATGATCAGCGTATCGACATGCTTCTGCAGCTCTTCGACGCCCTCTTCGGCGATGGTCATCCGCCGTGAGCCCTCGAACTGGAACGGCTTGGTCACAACGCCGACCGTCAAAATGCCCTGTTCCCGGGCCATCTTGGCAATCACCGGGGCCGCACCGGTGCCGGTACCGCCCCCCATGCCGGCTGTAATGAAGGCCATATGCGCGCCGGTCAGCGGTTCTTTCAGCTGATCAATGGCTTCCTGCGCCGCAGCTGCGCCGATATCAGGCCGTGCGCCGGCGCCCAGCCCTTGCGTAATCTGCGTGCCTAGCTGGATTGGCCGGTCACATAATGAACTGGCCAAGGCTTGTGCATCTGTATTCGCGACCACAAACTCGACCCCTTCCAGGTCGGATCTGATCATGTTGTTGACCGCGTTGCCGCCGGCACCGCCGACGCCTACGATCAGGATCCGGGGCTTAAGCTCCGTGATCTCTGGTACTCCAATTGAAAGCGACATTTCGATCTCCGTTTATTGCCTCGTTCGAGGCACCTCTCTCAAAAGTTCTCTCTGAACCATCGGCCTACGCGCGCCATGGTGCTTCTGGGCTCCTCTGGGACCAGCATGGCGGCTGTTAACGGGCCCTTCTGGGCCACCCCCTGCGCCGCATAGGCCAATAAACCTGCGCAGGTTGCAAAAGCGGGTCCGACCGTGGCCTCCGCCAATCCTTCAATCTCGATCGGCTTACCTAGACGGACCTGTTTGTTTAGTATTCTGGAGGCGAGTTCCCGCACGCCCTGAAGCTGGCTGGCGCCGCCGGTCAGCACGACCCGCTTGCCAACGGCCTGATCAAACCCGGAGGAGATCAGGCGTTCATGGACGGACTCGAATATCTCTTCAACGCGTGGCTGGATGATGCCGGTCAGCATCGCCCGCGGGATCGTCTGGCTCTGGTCTTCTTGTGACGCTTCCCCGACCTGAACCACCGTAATCATTTCATGGTCGTCCGAGGCGCTGCGGATCGCGCTGCCGAACAGAGTCTTCAGGCGCTCTGCGTCGATATGACTGGTCAGCAATCCCCGGGCGATGTCATTGGTGACGTGCTGCCCTCCAATCGGCACCACATCGGTATAGACCAGCGCCCCTTCCATGAAGACCGCGATCGAGGTCGTGCCGCCGCCCATATCGATAAGTGTGACGCCCATGTCGCGCTCGTCTTCAACCAAACAGGCGAGGCCGGACGCATAGGCGGACGAGCACGCGCCAGCGATGCCCAGATGCCCCCTGTCCATGCAGAGTTGAAGATTGCGCAGCGGTCCGGTCGTGGCCGTCACCACATGAACATCGACCCCGAGCCTGTCGCCATACATGCCGCGCGGATCATCGATCCCGCGGGAGCCATCGATCGAATAGGTGATTGGAATGGTATGCAGCACCTCGCGCTCAGGCTGCTCGGCCTGGCGGCGCGCTTCTTCCAGGGCGCGCCTGATATCATTGTCGCCGACCTGATGCCCGGCGATTTTGACTTCGATGTGGATCGCATCGGACCGCGGCGAGCCCGTCGAAACATTCACGAAGACCCGGCGCATGGTTTCGCCCGCCATACGCTCTGCCGCATCGGCTGCGGCCCTTACGGACGCCTCTACGGATGCCAGGTCAACCACCGCACCAGACTTAATCCCCTCTGAGACCTGATGGCCGATGCCCTCTACCTTGATCGCACCGGTTTCATCCGCCCGCGCGACGAAGCAGCAGACCTTGGTCGACCCGACGTCCAGTGCGGCGATTAATGTTCCCTTTGCCGAAGACAATTCCCCAAACCTCCTATGATGCGTTCTCGGCGCTTCGACGCGCCTCTGCGGCCTCTGGCGATTGCCGGACAGTCAGGCGGTCCGGCAGGCGCAGATCGATGGCGACAATGTCGCGGTCCAGAATGCCCTGATGCCGTTGCAGCGCCGCTAGCCGGTGCCAGGCGGCTTCGGGGTCGCTTTCGGGAAGCAATACGTCCACACCACCATGGATCCGAATGTTCCAGCGCCGGTCACCGACCCAGACAGCGGCCTCAACCCTGTGCATTAACGCCGGTTCGGCCTCCAACATGGCAAAGAGCCCGGCGGCATGCCGGGGCGCACCCAAGTCAACGACCATGGGCAGGTGTTCAAAACCATCTGCCCGGTCCGTGATCTGAACGCCCTCACCGTCGATCACCCGAATCTTGTTCTCGAATTGCCAAAGGCCGAATGGCACACGCTCGATCACTTTGATCCGGACAGTGTCAGGCAACAGCCTGGATACCTGCGCCGTCTTCACCCAGCCCAGCGCCTCGACGCGTTCTCGGACCAACGAGAGATCGAGCTCGGCAATTTTCTGGCCTGGCCTCAGGGCCGCTGCGTCGACCACCGCCTGTGGATCAAGATAGCCGGTGCCTGAGACATCGACCGTGCCCACCTGCAACCCCGGCATATTGGATACCCTTGGCAGGAGCGACTGAGCGTCGGCAACGACCGTGTCCAGATGGCCCTGTTTCCAGGCCCACATGCCGCCACCGACGATGGCGGCTATACCGAGCAGCAGAGACATGCGGCGTATGGTCTGCATCCGCCGGCGCATCACGAATGACCGTGCTTGTGCATCCCTGTCAGGTGCGGCGGGTGCTGCCTTCTCCCGGCGGCGGCGCTTTTCGGGCACGGGCCGGGCTTCGGTCACAATGCGTCCCGGTGTCAACGTGGACATGACGCATCCTCCACCATCCAGCTAGCCAGCGCCTCAAAGGTCATGCCTTCATAGGCGGCCAGTTCAGGCACCAGCGACAAGGGCGTCATGCCGGGCTGGGTATTGGTTTCCAGCAGGTAAAGCGCTCCGGGTTCGCCGCCCGTATCGTCATAGCGAAAATCACTTCTGCTAATGCCGCGGCAACCGAGAGACCGGTGCGCTGTCAACGCCGCCTCGCGGGCTTTTTCATAGATCCCAGGGTCGATAGGCGCGGGCATAATGTGCTCAGTCACGCCGTCGGTGTACTTCGCCTCATAGTCATAGAAGCCGCGCATTGGTTTGAGTTCGAGAACACCCAGCGCACGGTCACCAATCACTGCACAGGTAATTTCCCGCCCCGGCACATAGGCCTCGACCATCAGCTCATCGAAGTCTTGCCAGGGGCCGGGCTGATCGGGTGTGAAATTATCACCCTCATGAATTACCGCGACACCAACGCTCGATCCTTCATTAGGCGGCTTTACGACAAAGGGCCGCGGCAACGGATCAGCATCAAACAAGGCGTCCCGGTCGGTCAGCACATGGCGGGCTACCGGCAAACCAGCCGCTTCAAAGACCTGTTTCGCGGCAGGCTTGTCCATCGCAACGGCTGACGCCAAAACCCCGGAATGGGTGTAGGGAATGCCCATCACCTCCAGCAGGCCCTGAACGCACCCATCCTCGCCCCAACGGCCATGCAGCGCGTTGAACACCACGTCTGGCTTGGCTGCGGTCAGTGACGCCGAGAGATGACGGTCGGCATCGATATCCGTGACACTGTAGCCGGAGTCCGACAGGGCCTTGGAAATCGCCGCACCCGAAACCAGCGACACCTCGCGCTCGTTTGACCAGCCCCCCATGACGACAGCGACATGTTTGCTCATGCGCCGCCTCCCGGGACGCCGATACGGCGGATTTCCCATTCCAGGTGAATGCCTGATGTCTCTCGTACCCGCAGGCGGACTTCTTCGCCGAGCGATTCAATATCTGCAGCGGTCGCATCACCCGTATTGATGATGAAGTTGCAATGCTGCTCTGAAATCTGCGCACCGCCGATCGCGAGCCCGCGGCACCCGGCCGCATCGATTAATTCCCAGGCCTTGGCCCCATCCGGGTTCTTGAAGGTGCTGCCGCCGGTCCGCGCCTTGGTCGGCTGGCTGGACTGACGTTGGCTCGAGACATCATCCATGCGCGCGGCAATGTCAGCCGGCGAGTCCGAGGCACCCTGCACAACCGCTGAGGTGACGATCCAGCCTTCTTGAAGGCTGCTGTAGCGATGTGCGAACTGGAGCTGGTCACGACGGATCACATGCCGTCCGCCATCCATATCAAAGGCTGTGGCCTCAACCAGCACATCGGCGATTTCACGGCCATAGGCCCCGGCATTCATGCGGACAGCGCCGCCAATGTTACCCGGCACGCCGCGCAAGAACTCCAATCCGGCAAGGCCAGCATCGCGCGCGGCGAGCGCGACATTCATGTCCGCTGCGGCGCCGCCGGCGATAATTCTCGCGCCCTCAATCTCAACACGGGCAAAGTCCCGCCCGAACCGGATAACCACGCCCGGCACGCCACCATCGCGGACCAACAGATTGGATCCGGCACCGATTATCGTCACCGGCACGTCAGCCGGGCGACCCAAGAGAAAGCCCTCCAGGTCATCCTCGTCCACCGGCCGGAAGAGCACCTCGGCAGGTCCGCCGACCCGGAACCAGGTCAGCTTGCTGAGCGGCACACCTTCCTCGTAGCTACCCCGTACCGCCGGCAACCGGTCGACAAGCCGTTGTTGGAGATTTTCCGCGGCCATCATGCGGCATCTCCTAACTCGGCCAGACGCGCAGGCAGGCCATGCGCCCAGGCGGAAATACTGCCGGCGCCCATACAGACGACGACGTCACCGGATTCTGAAAGACCGGCGATGGTATCCGCCAGTTCGGCCTCACCTGGGATATCGACGACATGGCGGTGGCCCCGGTCACGCAGACCATCAGCCAGCGTAAACCGGTCGAAGCCCTCTAAAGGTTGCTCGCCAGCAGGATAAACGTCGCAAACCACGACGCTGTCTGCGTCATTGAAGCAGGTACAGAATTCTTCAAACAGATCCCGCAGCCGCGTGTATCGATGCGGCTGAACGACCGCGATCACACGCCCATCAAACGCTTCACGAGCTGCGGATAAGACAGCGGCAATCTCCACCGGGTGATGGGCATAATCGTCAACGACCGTAGTGCCGCTGACGGTGCCAACGCGGGTGAACCGCCGGCTCACGCCTTCAAAGGCATCAAAGGCCGCTCTGACCGCATCATCTGAAATGTGGAGCACATCTGCAGCGGCGACGGCGGCCAAAGCATTCTGAACATTATAGCGGCCCGGCATCGGCAGCCGCAGACCATCAATTCGCCGGGTATCGCCGGTTGCGCGATTAGCGATCTCAACGTCAAAATGGGCCGCGCCACCGTCAAAACTAAGGTCGATCGCCCGCACATCTGCCTGCGGGCTGAACCCGTATGTCGTAATCGGCCGGTCAGAAACCCGCCCGATCAGGGCCTGAACTTCCGGGTGATCGAGACACAGAATGGCCCGTCCGTAGAAGGGGACGTTTTCGACAAATTGATGAAATGCATCGCGCAACGCATCAAAGCTGCCGTAATGCGCCAAATGCTCGGGATCGATGTTGGTCACCACAGCCAGCATGGCCGGAAGCCTGACAAAGGTGCCGTCGGACTCGTCGCCTTCGACAACCATCCAGTCGCCCTCGCCCAGGCGGGCATTGGTGCCATAGGCATTGATGATCCCGCCATTAATGACCGTGGGGTCAATGCCGCCAGCGTCCAGCACCGCCGCGATCATCGACGTGGTCGTCGTCTTGCCGTGGGTACCCGCAACCGAGATGCACCATTTCAGCCGCATCAGTTCCGCCAGCATTTCCGCCCGGCGGACCACAGGCAACAGCCGCTCGCGGGCCGCGCGAACCTCCGGGTTGTCGCCGCCGACCGCGCTTGAAATCACCACTACCTTGGCAGCGCCCAGATTCTCCGGCGCGTGGCCGAGCGAAATCTCAATCCCTAACAACTTCAGCCGCTTAACGTTGGCGCCTTCAGCAAGGTCGCTGCCTTGTACGCGGTAGCCCAGATTGTGCATCACCTCGGCAATACCGCTCATGCCGATGCCACCAATGCCAACGATATGAATCGGTCCGATGTCGAATGGAAGCGTCTGCATCAGGCGCCCTCCACCGACATGCGCGCACTTACGCCTGCGCCATCACCACCTTTTGTTGGCTGAATAGCCTTAACCGCGCGCCCATCCAGAAGTCCTTCCACCATATCCGCCAGCCGTTCAGCCGCGTCAGGCCGGGCCAGTGATCGGGCCGCATGGGAGGCCCGCGCCAGGGCGTCCGAATCGTTGAGCAGGCTCGTCAGTTTTTCAGAAAGGACCGGGGCGCTGAAGTCATCCTCGGGAAAAACCCAGGCGCCGCCCGCAGCTGCCAGACCAGCAGCATTGGCCGTTTGATGATCATCCATCGCAATGCGCAGCGGGACCAGAATGGAGGGGCGTCCCGCCACTTCCAGTTCGGAGATCGTCGATGCCCCTGCCCTGGCAATAACAAGATGGGTATTGACGAGCTGCTCAGCCATATCGCCGAAGAACGCAGCAAGATTGTGTTTCACCCCGGATTTTTCGTATGTGGCGCGCACCGCATCCAAGGTCTCGGGACGGCACTGCTGCGTGACGTGGATACGGGCTCTCAATCCCTTGGGGAGCGCAACAATTGCGTCTGGAATCACGTCACTCAGGATCTTGGCGCCCTGGCTGCCACCAAGCACCAGAATGCGGACGTCACCATCGTCTTCGGGGGCAAGATAGGGCGTCGCGTAAAGCGCCGTTACTTCATCACGAACCGGGTTGCCCGTTACGACAGTCCGGTCGGCGAGACTTGGTTTCAAAAGCCGCGTCTCCTCAAAAGAAAGCGCAATGCGCTGGACCGACCCGCCAATCGCCCGGTTGACGCGTCCGAGCACCGCATTTTGCTCGTGAACGCACCTCGGAACGCCGCGAAGACGCGCCGCCAGTAGTGCGGGCAGCGCGGCATATCCGCCGAAGCCCATTACCAAGGCGGGCTTCATGATCCCGAACAATCGAAATGCAGAAAGGGTCGCGCGGATCAGGTTAATCACGCCCGTCAATCGGCTCCGCGCCACATTGGCCGCGGGCAGCTGATGCTGTTCCATATCACCAAACGGCCCGGCATAGCGCGCGCCACGCTCATCGGTGGCCAAAACAGGCTTATAACCGCGCCCACGCAGAGCCTCAGCGACCGCATAGGCAGGGAACATGTGTCCCCCGGTTCCGCCGGCTGCCAGCACGATCCGTGTGTCGCTCGACCGTCCTGTCATGGCAGCGGCCTTCCGAACGAGCCGCCGAAATGGGTGCGGCGGGTGAGCGCCAGCATCATCCCCATGGCCATCGACAGCGACAGCAGGGACGACCCGCCATAGCTGATGAACGGTAGCGTCATGCCTTTGGACGGCATCAGGTCGAGATTCACGCTGATATTGATCACTGCCTGAAGCCCGAACAGGACCAGTAAACCGGCGCCAGCCAGAAAGACGAACGGATCGTTCTCGCGCAGCATGTGCAAGAAGCCGCGCAACACGATAAATGCGAACAGCAATACAAGGCCCAGGCAGGCGATCAGCCCGAATTCCTCGCCGATCACGGCAAAGACAAAATCCGTATGCGCGTCGGGCAGGCCGCGCTTAACAACGCCTTCGCCAGGGCCCCGCCCCAAAAATCCGCCAGACTGAAACGCCGTCATGGCTTTTTCGATCTGGTAGGTGTCGCCGCTGGCGGGATCGAGGAACCGGTCGACGCGGCTGGCCACGTGCGGCAGCAGGTTATAGGCGGCAATGGCCGCCCCGATGCCCGCCACGGCCAGAATGACAATCATGAAGAGCGGTAATCCAGCCATGAAGAACATGGCGCTCCACACCATGAACAGCAGGAACGCCTGGCCAAAGTCCGGCTGCAGGATCAATACGCCAATGGTCATGGCGCATAGGGCAATCGCAATCGCGTTGCCGGGGAACCCTTCATGCCGCTTCTGCTCTGCGAACATCCAGGCCGCCATCACAATGAACATCGGCTTGAGGAATTCCGAGGGCTGAATGGCTGTTCCGCCGATAAACAGCCAGCGCTGCGATCCCTTGATCTCGGGCGCAAACACCAGGGTCAGGGCCGTCAGAACAAAGAACGCGCAGAACAGAATGCTCGCGGTTCTGCGAACGGTCAGCGGCGACATCAGCGAAAAGCCGATCAACAGCATCAGCGCGATAGGCAAAAACATCAGCTGACGCCGGACAAAGTGAAACGCGGGCAGTCCCAACGCCTCTGCCTTGGGCGGGCTGGCCGCCATGGCAAACAGTACGCCGGCCGCCATCAGCAGCAGCAGCGAAGCCAGCAGCCAACGGTCGACCGTCCACCACCAGCGGCCCACCACGCTCGTATCCGTGCGCGCAAAACTGCTCATGCGCACGCCTCCTGTTTCAAGGACGCGACGAGCGCCTTGAAGTGGTCGCCGCGCGCTTCGAAGTCAGAGTACTGGTCGAAAGACGCGCAAGCCGGTGACAGGAGAACCGTCGCACCGGGCGTCGCCATATCGGCAGCCGCGCTGACCGCCCGGTCCATGGTGACGGACATCTCCACCGCCACACCACTCGCGGTCAGGGTCGCTGCAAACTCTTCTGCCGCTTCACCAATGAGATAGGCCCGGTCAACGCGATTGAACCAGGGTTTCAACGCCTCAATACCGCCGTCTTTGGCACGGCCACCGAGAATCCAATGCACCCGGTCAAAACATGCCAATGCGCGTGCTGCCGCATCGGTATTGGTCGCCTTTGAATCGTTGTAGTAGGCAAAACCAGCCGCACTTCCGACATATTCAATTCGGTGCGCCAACCCGGGAAACGATAGAAGGCCTGCCACAATGCTATCAGGCGCATATCCCAGTGCCCGCGCCGTCGCATAGGCACAGGCTGCATTTTCCCAGTTGTGCTCGCCCGGCAGCGTTGCCGCTTCGCGCAAGTCGCAGACCGGCGCGGCAGGGCTCGCGTCCAGATCCCAGAGCTGGCCGCCATCAACAAACACACCGCGTTTTTGGCGGCCCGCGATACTGATCGGTATGACGCTGTGGCCGCCCGCTTCCAACTGGCTGACCGTCGCCGGACCGTAGTCATCATCGGTTCCGACGATGGCGATGTCCGTCGGGCGCTGCCACGCGAACATCTTTCGCTTCACGCCGACATAACCAGCCATCCCGCCATGACGATCCAGATGATCGGGCGTGATATTGAGCAACACAGCGATTTCGGGGTGAAGCGTATGAGTCAGGTCGATCTGATAAGACGACATCTCGATCACATAGATACCATCAGCCGGAAGCGGCTCCAGATCGAGGATCGCCTCGCCAATATTGCCGCAGGCAACGGCCTCACCACCGCACGACTTGATGATATGTGCCAGCAGAGCCGTCGTCGTAGATTTGCCGTTCGTACCGGAAATCGCGACCACCGTATGGATCGGCAAGGACGGCCGCATCTCGGCAAACAGTTCGATATCGCCAATGATCGGACATTGCGTGGCATGCGCCAGCTTGACCACCCAATGTGGCTCAGGATGGGTCAGCGGAACACCAGGGCTCACAACAAGGGCCGCCTGTCTTGCCCAGTCCAATTCCTCAGGATGGCGAAGGTTGATCCCTTCCGACGCCGCATATTCCCGCCGTTCCTCGCTATCGTCCCAAGCCGTGACATCGGCACCGCCTTCAGCGAGCGCCCTGGCTGCGGCGATGCCGCTGCGCGCCAGACCGAATACAGCAACAGGCCGGTCACGATATGTGGTGACGGGAATCACGGGCACTATCTCAGCTTCAATGTGGCAAGACCGGCCAGCGCGAGAATCAATGCAATGATCCAGAACCGAATGACAATGGTCGGTTCTGCCCAGCCTTTTTGCTCATAGTGATGATGTAGCGGCGCCATGCGGAAGACCCGCTTGCCCGTCAGCTTGAAGGATATCACCTGGACGATGACGGAAACCGTCTCCAGCACAAACAAACCACCGACAATCGCCAGGACGATTTCATGTTTGATGATGACGGCGACAGACCCCAGCGCCCCACCCAATGCGAGGCTGCCCGTATCGCCCATGAACACCATCGCCGGCGGTGCGTTAAACCAAAGAAAACCCAGCCCGGCACCAATCAAGGCGCCCAAAAAGACCACTACTTCCCCGGACCCGGCGACATAGTGAATTTGCAGGTATTCAGAGAACACGCTGTTACCGACCAGATAGGCGATCAGCGCGAATGTACCGGCCGCGATGATCACGGGCATGGTCGCCAGGCCATCCAGCCCGTCGGTCAAATTGACAGCGTTGGACGCCCCGACAATCACCAGCATGGCAAAGGCGATAAACCCAAAGCCAAGTGGAATCAGAACATCTTTGGCAAATGGAACGGCAATCTGCCCTGCCAACTCAGGGGAGGATTGGTTCATCACCCAAATCGCGGCAACGGCTGCGATTGAAAACTGAAGCAGCAGCTTCAGGCGCCCGGAGATTCCATTGCTGGAATTGCGGGTAACTTTCAAATAATCGTCAATGAAGCCAACCAGGCCGAATCCCATGGTGACCAAAATACAAATCCAGACATAGGCTTCTGTCAGATCGGCCCAGAGCAACGTCCCGGCTGCAAGCGCGATCAGAATCAGAAAACCACCCATGGTGGGGGTTCCCTGCTTTGTCACAATGTGGCTTTGGGGGCCATCGTCGCGGATCGGCTGGCCCTTGCCTTGTTTGGACTTCAGCCAGCGGATGATCCGCGGACCGAAGATGAAACAAATCACCAGGGCCGTGATGACTGCCCCGCCGGTCCGGAACGAGATGTACCGGAAAAGATTTAGGACAGCGAAGTCTTCGCTAAGCGGAAAAAGCAGGTGATAGAGCATCTTGGCCTTACCCCGCTGCCTGCCGGTCGACAGACCGGTGTTCCAGATCGATCAACGCATCAACCACAGCCGACAAACCGACCGCGTTCGACCCCTTCACCATGACAACATCGCCAGATGCCACTGCTTCCATCACTGCCTCAATCGCTGCTGCTGCATTCGAACAATGCGTAGCGCTGATTGAAGGCGGTAACGCGTCAACAAGGTGGCGCATGAGTGGTCCAACGGTGACGATCTGGGTCACGCCTGCTTCGGCAAGAGTCGACGCCAGGTCCCGATGGTGCGCGGGCCCGGTTTCGCCGAGTTCACGCATATCCCCCAGGACGGCGACACGCTTACCAGCTTTGGCGGGCGGGGCCGTGCCACCCAAAAGCTGAATGGCCGCTGCCATGGCAACGGGGCTCGCGTTGTAGCTTTCATCCACTACAAGAATTTCGCCGCCCGGCACTGGGACAACATGCCTGCGGCCGCGTCCCTTTGGTGGACGCTGATCGGCCAGGGTCAACCCTGCCAAGCCGAGATCGGCACCCGCAGCGTGAACCGCCGCCAGAACGCCAAGGCTGTTACGCACCCAGTGCTCGCCCGGGATGCCGAGCTTATAGGTCAGCAAGACACCAGCTACGTCGGCCACCAGACAGCTACAGTCGTCATGCAGCTTTTGCTTCACCAGCCGGATATCGGCATCGTCGTGAAAACCAAATGACAAGATGTTGTCCGCGCCCGCCGCCTTGGCCGCATCGAGCATCCGGGCAAAATAGGGGTTATCGTGATTGATGATCGCTGTGCCGCCGGGCTGAAGCCCTTCAAAAATCTCGGATTTTGCATCGGCGATCTGCGCGACGGAGTCGAAGAACTCCATATGCACGGCTTCAACTGTCGTGATTATCGCAATGTCCGGCTTGGCAATCTGGGTCAGCGCGCGCAACTCGCCGGCATGGTTCATACCCATTTCCAGAACCGCATAATCAACGGCCGGTGGCGTCCTCGCCAGCGTCAGCGGTACACCGATATGGTTGTTGAAGCTGCGAATGCTGGAAAAGGTCTCGCCGCTACCGGATAGCGCCGCTGCCAGAACAGACTTGGTCCCCGTCTTGCCAACACTGCCGGTGACGCCAATGACCTTGCCGGTCAGTCGTTCGCGCGCGGCAGTGCCTAGTTCTGAAAGAGCCGCAAGCGTATCATTCACCGCGACCGCCGGCGTATCATCAGAGAGGTTTGAGGATCGCTCAACAAGCGCTCCGAAAGCTCCTTTTTCCGCCGCGCGATCGATATATTGGTGACCGTCCGCATTCTCTCCCTTTAGCGCGACAAATAAATCGCCGTGGCGGATGTCACGGCTGTCAATATCGACGCCGAATACTTCGAACGGGGCGATCTCCGTGCCACCTGTGGCTGCGGCGATCTGTGCCGATGTCCAGAGCGGCTCAACCACGCGACGCCTCCAGGCGCGCAAGCACGCTTTTTACGACCTCGGCATCGTCGAATGGCAGAGTTTCATCACCGATGATTTGCCCTTGTTCATGGCCCTTACCGGCAACGACAAGGACATCCCCTGCCTGAAGGTCGGCAATGGCCTTAGCGATCGCTGCGTGGCGGTCCGCCACCTCGAGGGCGTCTTGGCAGGCGGCAAGAATTTCGCGGCGGATCGCTGCCGGATCTTCGCGGCGTGGGTTGTCATCCGTCACGATCACCTTGTCGGCAAGTTCTGCCGATACCGCGCCCATTTGAGGGCGTTTCCCGCGGTCTCTGTCCCCGCCGGCCCCGAAGACAATGTGCAGCTTCCCCGCCGTGTGCGGCCGCAGGCTCTGCAGAACAGCTTGAAGCGCGTCCGGCGTATGAGCGTAGTCGACGAAGATTCGCGCGCCATTCGGATGAGCGGCAACAAGCTCTAGGCGGCCACGGGCCGGCTTTAGATTGGAAAGTGCGTTGACGGTTGCCTTTGGGTCACCGCCCGTTGCGATGACCAGTCCAGCAGCAACCAGCGCATTGGACGCCTGGAAGTCGCCGATAAGAGGCAGCGTCACCTGATATTCATCCCGGCCCAGCGTGAGGCTGAGTTGCTGGCCGTCCATATCTGGCGCACAGCGGGTCAATGCAAGATCGCCACCCTTACCAACGGTCAATATCTTCAGACCCCTGCCCCAACAGATGTCCAAAAACTCCTCAAACATCGGTGTTTCGGTGTTGAGCACAGCGGTTCCGCCCGGCGGCAGAAGCTCACCGAAAAGCCGCAGCTTGGCGAGGAAGTAGTCTTCGTAGCTGTCGTGATAGTCCAGGTGATCGCGCGACAGGTTAGTAAACGCAGCGGCCTTGATCCGCACCCCGTCCAGCCTGTGCTGTGCCAGCCCGTGACTGGATGCTTCCAGCGCCAGATGATCCACACCGGCGCTCTTTAGTTCAGCCAGGCGGCGATGGACCTCGACCGGATCGGGTGTGGTCAATGACGGGGTTGAGGCCTGACCTTCTACATTGACACCCAGCGTCCCCATGGAGGCCGCAGTTTGACCAAGTTGGGTCCAGATCTGCCGGACGAACTCGACGATCGAGCTCTTTCCGTTCGTCCCGGTGACAGCGACCACTGTCTCTGGCTGCGCATCAAAGAACTGTGCAGCCATGAGCGCCAGACGACGGCGTGGATTGCTGTCCGCGACCAGATATGCCTGCGATGGATCAAAGGTCACGGTGGGTTCCGCCAACACGGCCACGGCACCCTGACTTATGGCATCGCCAATAAAATCAGCGCCCTGCGCCCGCGTACCGGAAAGTGCCGCGAACAGATATCCCGGCTCGACGGCGCGGCTATCGGCAGTCAGTCCGCGAATATCAATCTCCGACGCGGTACCATTGTGCCCTATCAGGTCGGATAACCTCATGAGCGTAGCTCCGGCTGGATCAGCGGCAACATGGCCGGGACCAGCGGATGGGTCTCATCATCGCTGGGCATAACGCCCAGTAGCGGCGCGGCCCTTTCAATGACCCGCTTGACGACAGGCGCCGCGGTCCAGCCACCGCTCGAAAACCCGTAGGTCGATGCGTTGCCCTTGGGCTCGTCCATCAACACCCAGACCACATAGCGGGGATCAGTGACCGGAAAGACGGAAATGAATGAGGACAGCAGCGCCTTGCGGCGGTATCCGCCGACGCCGCTCTTTTCCGCCGTACCGGTCTTGCCGCCGACCAGATAGCCTTTAGCGTCGGCTTTGCGGCCCGTACCCTTTTCAACAACCAGACGAAGCAGTGCCTGCATCTTTCGGCTAGTTGCCTCTGAAACAACGCGGGTGCCGCCTGGTGGGAATGCAGGGTCTGCCCGAAGCACAGTCAGGGGCCGTTTGATGCCGCCATTGGTGATCGCGGCAAAGCCTGCCGCCAGCTGCAGTCCGCTCACGGCAACCCCGTGGCCAAAGGCGATGGTCATGGTGTTGATATCGCGCCATACCGTCGGGGTCATGGGCGCGCCGACCTCATGGAGCTGGACCTCAGGCTTGTCCAGTTGGCCCAGGCTGCGCAGAAAGTCCTGCTGCAGATCGCCCCCGGCTTCGAGCGCCATCTTGGCGCTGCCAATATTGGACGAGTACATAAAGATTTCCGGCATGCTGAGCCAGCGTGCCTTGGGGTGGTCATCATTGATCGTAAAGCGCGCGACCCTGATCGGGTTAGTCGCGTCGTACCCGTCCTCAAGATCGGCGATGTTGTGTTCCAGCGCCATGGCCATGGTGAAGGCCTTGTAGGTCGACCCCATCTCATAGACGGCATGGGAAGCACGGTTCATATAGGCGGGCTTTTTGATTAGCGCGCCCGGTTCATTCGGATTGAAGTCAGGCAGGCTCGCCATCGCCACAATCTCGCCTGTGTTGACGTCGACGATCAGGCCGGTGCCACCCAGCGCACGGAAATCTTCCATGGCCATTTGAATTTCGTGGCGAAGCACATGCTGCACCCGGACGTCCATAGCCAGCTGCAGCGGTTTGCCCCCGGCACCGTCTTTTTTCAGCCGCGCGTCGAAGTATCGCTCGGTGCCGCCCTTACCGACACCGTCGACATTGGTGTACCCGATCAGGTGGGCGGCCAGATTGCCATGCGGGTAGACCCGCTCAATTTCAGTTCGGAAATCAACGCCCGGAATGCCAAGTCGGATAACGGCGGCATGTTCGGCCGGCGTCAGCTTGCGTTCGACCCAGACAAAGGATGATGACGAACGGAGTTTCTTCTCCAGGTCTGCCGCACTGAGCCCCGGCAGAACAGAGGCAAGCCGGGCTGCCGCGATTTCCGGATGTCTGATGGCCGATGGCTTGGCGTAGGCCGATACCGTTCGCAAATCCGTCGCCAGCAAAACTCCATTGCGGTCGATGATATCGGCGCGGGCCGTGCGGCCTCCGTCAGCCGGACCCTGCGTGGAGGCTTGCGCCATGCCGCTCAACAGGCCCAGATCGATCAGCCGGGCCGAAATCACACCGAAACAGAGTGAGAAGACCACGATGGTTACGACAACCCGCCCCTTGGCATTATCGATTGCCCGTTTGCCCGCGCCATCAAATTCGATGGTGGTGATCCGCCTCATGGCGCCACCTCACTAACCTCGGTCCTGTCGGCGGCGTCTTCTTCCGGCAGTATTTCTGCGGGACGTTCCGGGATGTCTTCGAGGTTACTGATCTGCCCCGCACGAAGCGGCTCAAGCGTCATGAAGTCCTTAGACAGGTCTTCCAATCGCTGTGGCCGGGTCAAATAGGCCCATTCCGCCCGCAGAACCTTGATCGCCCTCTTGTCGGTCTCAATCTGGTTTTCGATCGCCGTTACGTGGTTTCGCTGAGCCTCTACCGTATATTTCAGGCGATAGAGGCCATAGCTCACCGCAATCAGCATGATGAGCGTGACCACCGTTACCCCGCGCATCAGCGGACCTGCTGGGAGTCTTGGGACCAGGCCGGGTGCTCGGTCCGTATCGCCGCCCGAAGACGGGCTGAACGGGACCGGGGGTTTCGGGTGATCTCTGCTTCGGTTGGTTTGACCGCCCGCCTGTTTGGCACACGGAATGAAGGGGGGCGACGGTCTGGCGCTTGAGGGAGGTGTCGGGAGTGGGTCGGCGCCAAACCGCCGCGCTCACGCAGAAAGTCTTTCACAATGCGGTCTTCGAGGGAGTGGAAAGAGACGACCGCCAATCGACCTTCAGGTGCGAGCATTCGTTCAGCAGCTTGGAGCCCTTGCTCAAGCTGCCCTAATTCGTCGTTTACATAGATGCGCAGGGCCTGGAATGTGCGCGTGGCCGGATGGACCTTGCTGGCGCCTTTGCCACCAACGGCCCCGGCGACAATCTGTGCCAGTTGAAGCGTTCGCGTGATCGGCTCTTCGGCACGCGCCTCGACAATCGCCCGTGCGACCCGCCGCGATTTCCGTTCTTCGCCATAGCGCCAGATGATGTCTGCCAGATGGTTCTGGTCTTCATTGTTCACGATATCAGCGGCAGACGGCACGGATGAATCGCTTGTCCCGCTCATCCTCATATCGAGGGCGCCGTCATGCATGAATGAAAAGCCGCGCTCACTGTTGTCCAGTTGCATCGACGAAACGCCGACGTCGAACGCCATTGCCTGAATAGACGAATGTGTTTTCGCCACCAGTGCCTCGACATCGCCGAACCGGCCTTGCTGGAACGAGAATCGATCCGGATAAGCGCGTGCGATCTCTTCGGCACGCGCCTTAACCGTTGGATCACGGTCGATCGCAATCACATGGCAAGGCGCTGCATCAAGAAAAGCCTCGGTATAGCCGCCGCCGCCGAAGGTCGCGTCAATGACGACGTCACCAGGCTGCGGAGAAATTGCTTTCACCACCTCGTCAAGCATGACCGGCCGATGCGGATTGATCTCATCCATCGGCACCTCCCAGCGGGGGTGGCGCGAGGGTGATGCTGTCCGGATTGGCCTGAATGATCGCTTCAGCCTGGTCGGCGAACTCCGCAAAGCGGCTGGGCTCCCAGATCTGAAAGGTTTGTCCACGGCCGGCAAAGATCGCCTTGGTCTTGATTCCGGCATGTTCCTGGAGCTTGGGCGTCAGCTTGACCCGGCCTTCCGGATCAAAAGCAAGTTCCTTGCTCTTGGTCATTAATGTACTGTTAGCGGCATATTGCGCAGAAAGCGGCGGCAGGGAATCCATGCCCGCGGCCAATCGCATCATCCGGGATATGGCCCATCCCTCGATGCACGGAAGTTCGAGATGCGGAAAGCCTACAAAGCCTTTGAATTCGGTTTCTTCGAGTTGCGTGCGAAAGGCAGCCGGAACCGAGACGCGTCCCGTCTTATCGACCTTGTTCTCATATTCCGACAAAAACAGCAGCATCGCTGCCACCCACCTAGCCCTGCACGTTCACTCCCTGTACCGCTCGCAGCGCAGGCTGACGCCTTATGGAGAGGACCCCCGCTGAATTGGTAAATTATGGTTTAACATGGTGAAATATGGTGGTCAATGCCGGGAAAGGGCGTTCAAAGGGGTTCTGCGCCCGAAATCCATGGTGAGCTATGGTTACGCATGGCGCCCTTAGATCAGGATCGGGACCTGCTATAACCACATGCCGACCGCCCTCAATTGATAATTCAATTGAGGCCTGGGAAGGGTTGAAAGCGGGTGTTTAAAGGGCGGACGCCCTACCAGTTGGGGCGGCGCTTCTCGACAAAGGCGGCCATGCCTTCTTGCGCGGCCTCGGTTTCGACAAGCGCACACATCGCATCCACGACCGCGCCGATGTCGCGGCGATAGTCACGGTCATTGGCCCGCATAAAGGCGTCGCGGCCACGGCGCATCACCACAGGTGAGAGCGACGACATCCGCCGCGCCATCGACATGGCCAGCGCCCGCGCTTGCCCCGGATAGACCGCACGATTGATCAGGCCCAGCTTTTCCGCGTCGTCGGCAACGATGGGTTCTCCGGAAAATAGCAGCTCGAACGCGCGGTGGCGGCCGATCTGCCTGGGCAGGTGGACAAAGTGAATGCCCGGGATGATCCCGACCTTTACTTCCGGATAGCCCAGGGTGACGCCTTTTTCCGCCAGAATAATGTCGCAGGAGACCGCCAGGGTCATGCCACCCGCCCGCGCCGCGCCGTTGATCGCAGCAATGGTCGGTTTACCGAGCGCATATTGGACGTCATAGAGCTCCATATAGAGTTTGTTGAGGATCTCCCGGAAGCCTTCACCACTCATGTCCCGCATGACGCTGAGGTCCAGCCCGCCGCAGAACATGTTCGGGACCGCACTGGCCAAGACGATCGCGCGAACATCATCGTCTTCGCCGGCCTGTTTGAACGCGTCGATAATGGCGCTGATGAACTCAAGGTCGATGGCGTTAACCGGCCCCCGATCCATTTCGATAACGGCGGTCTGCCCTTCTGTACTGTAGTGAATGTCGGGGTGAGCCAATTAGTTTTCCTTCCAGTCAGGGGGCCGCTTTTCGAGGAAAGCACTGATCCCCTCGCCCGCATCGCCAAAGCCCATATTTTCGATCATCGCCTCAGTCATGGCCGCATAGGCCTCTGTCAAATCCATGCCCAACTGACGCCTGAACGCCGCCTTGCCAAAACGCATAACCTTGCCGGATTTCGAGGCGATCTGCGCCGCCAGCGCCTGCACTGTGGCGTCCAGGTCATCCTCGGGCACGGCGCGGTTAATCAAACCAATTTCAGCGGCGCGTTGCGCCGAGACCATATCGCCGGTCAGCAGCATTTCCATCGCGTGCTTGGGGGCCACGTTGCGCGACAGCGCGACCTGTGGCGTGGAACAGAACAGCCCGATATTGACGCCGGGCGTGGCAAACCGGGCGGTCTCGGCTGCAACGGCAAGGTCGCAGGACGCGACCAATTGGCAGCCGGCCGCCGTGGCCACGCCATGCACCCGCGCAATCACCGGCTGCGGCAAATTGACGATCGCCTGCATCAGCGTTGAACAGGTCTCGAATGTTTCCCGAACGATCTCCGGGCGGTTGTTCGATGTCATCTCTTTGAGATCATGGCCGGCACAGAAAGCCGGGCCCTCACCAGCGATCACAACAACCTTCAGCGACTGATCGCCCGCAATCTCATCCAGTGCTGCTTGCAGCGCTTCCATCAAGTCCAGGCTGAGGGCATTGCGCGCCTGGGGACGATTGAGCGTCAGCGTCGCCACGCCGTCCTCGTCATTTCTGATGATCGTCCCCCCGCTCATGGCGGCTATACTAGCCGGACAAAGAACTTTGGCAAATGAGAGCAGGCATGTGGACGGTCAAGGAACTTAACGGCCCAGCTGAAAAGCAGGCCGCTTGCCGGGCCATCATCAAACAGCTTCCCGAATGGTTCGGCATGCCCGAGGCCATCCAGCGTTACACGACGGAAGTCGCCGACAAGACAGCATTTGTCGTCAGCGACCCCAAGGGTGCACCCATCGGCATGCTGTCCCTGCGGCGGCCCTTCCCCAACAATGCCGACGTCTTCTGGCTTGGCGTGCTTTCGACCCATCACCGCCAGGGAATCGGCAGAGCGCTGATGGATGCGGCCGCGGATCGTGCGCGATCATGGGGATGCAAAACGCTGACGGTCGAGACCCTAGCACCAAGCCACCCGGACGAAGGGTATAGAAGAACACGGGCGTTCTATGCCGGCATGGGATTTGAACCACTCTTCGAACTCGACCCATACGGACCCGAAAACCCGCAAATCTACCTGCTCAAATCGCTCGGATAGATAAGCCAGATGGCCTGTAAGCCGGGTTCTGTACCCAAAGGGCGATGACCATTCATCTAGGCGCGCGGTCGCCCGCGCACTCGTGCAACCAACCCGGGCGGCGCTTCGGAAACGCTGCATATGCCGCCCCTATTCGGTCTTGCTCCCGGTGGGGTTTACCGTGCCGCCCCTGTTGCCAGGCGCGCGGTGCGCTCTTACCGCACCCTTTCACCCTTACCCCTATCCGAAGATAAAGGCGGTCTGCTCTCTGTGGCACTTTCCCTGGGGTCACCCCCGCCGGGCGTTACCCGGCACCGTGTTTCCGCGGAGCCCGGACTTTCCTCTCCCCCACCGCAAAAGCAATGAGGCAGCGGTCATCCGGCCATCTGGCATGATGAACATGCGCACTTGGTGTTAAACGGTCAAGAACCCCTTGCAAGCCATGGGGGATTTGCCGATGATGCCGCCCGGTTCAAAGGCAGGACACCATGGCCCTTCGCGCAACACGAACAATGATGATCATTGCGGCAAGCTCGGCGTTGATGCTGGGCGGGTGCGAGACTCTGCAGTCGATCAACCCGTTTGGCGGCAGCAGCAAAAAGGCGGAACAGGCCAAGGAAGAAAAGTTCGACGACCGCCCACTGACCAAAGACACCGGGAACATTCCGCCCGATATCAGCAATCGGAATTATACCGAAGAAGAACTGCGCGCTGAATGACGCTAGAATGTCGTGATGAGCGACAGTCCCTCCATCTTCCATTGCGCAACCCGCCCATCGGTGATCAAGAGCTCGCTGGCCGTGGCCGTATTCGTCGGCATCATTCTCAACCTGATCAACCAGGGTGATGCCATTTTCGGTGATAAGCCGTTGATTCTGTGGAAGCTGCTATTGACCTTCTGCGTGCCCTATTGCGTCTCGACCTATGGCGCGGTTATGGCACTCAGGTCGAAGGCCTAGCCTTCTTCAGCCTCGGCCTGGTTTGCTGCCATGTCGGCCTGCACCGCGATCTGCACTGCCGCCAGCATCTTGCGGGTATCCTTGTCCGCCTTGCCATCAACCGACTTCGGCCGCCAGTGCCGTTGAAAGGCTTTCAAGATCGATCGATAGACAACATTGTCTTCTCCATCGACCGGCACGCAGTACCCGATGTTCCGCATGGCCAACTGGACATCCCGGACGGTGCCGCCCACCGGCTCGACATCCGTTTGCTGCGGCCAAAGGCCAATGCCTTTTTCAGCGAGTCCCTTCCAGTCGAATAACTCGCCGGGGTCCTCTTTGCGCATGGGCGCCACATCAGAATGGGCGAGCACCCCGCGCCGCTGAATCGGATGGCGGCCTAATATTTCTTTGGATAGCGATTCAAGCGCCGTCATCTGTGCTTCGGGAAACGCGCGGTATCCGAATTCATGCCCCGGATTAACGAGCTCAATCCCGATGGAACGCTGGTTCATGCCGATCTTGCCTTCCCAGCAGGATTGCCCCGCGTGCCAGGCGGTTTTGGTCTCAGGCACCAGGCAATAACAGCTGCCGTCTTCATCAATCAGATAATGAGCGCTCACCTTGGCCTCGGGATCGCACAGGCGCTCCACCGCCGCCTCACAGCTTTCCATGCCTGTATAGTGCATCACCAGAAGATCGATATCGAAGCCCGGTGGCCGGTCCGAGCAATTTGGGGATTCTTTTTCGATCATAATGCCTCCACAGTCCTCGCGCGTCTTGCTCCCAGCGCTTCACGGATTTGAATAACGGCGACCCCACCCAGGGTCATCAGCCCGCCGACGACAATCTTCCATGTGATCGGGTCATCGTAAAGCCAGATCCCGAAAAGAACGCCCAATACCGGCGGGGCAATCATGAACGGAATCAGCAACGACACCGGATAGCGTTGCAGCAGATAGAACATGCTGCCATGGCCGATGATTGTCGACCCAACGGCGATGTATATGAGGGCGATAACACCGAGCCAGGTCACATCCATCGTTCTGGCAATCTGGTCCGTTTCCAGAACCACAGTGCCCGCCAACAAAACCGGGGCGCTGAACAGCGCAATCCACGCCTGCACCTGCATCGGATGACCGCCTTCAAAGGCACGCATCAGAATGACGGACACAGCGAAGAAGCATGCCCCGGCGCACACCATCGCAAAGGCCCACGGGTCATTGAAGGCGTCCGGATCAAGCCCGACAATAAGCACACCGGCAAAGGCGACAACCATCCCGGCCAATCGATAAATTCCGATCCGCTCGCCTAGAAAAACCACCGCCAGCAACAGCATGAACGGAATATTCACCTGCACGGCAACCGCCACGGGGCCGACATGGTCGGTCATGGAAAAACCAAGAAAGATCAAGCCGAAGTGCAGCGCCCCGGCAGTCAAAGCGATCCAGACCAGCCGGACCATCTGCCCCTTCATCGGCTTCAGCCAGGGTGCAAGCAGAATGGCGACCAGCGCAAAACGCAGCATGGCGAAGTAAATCGGCGGAAACTCGCCCAGTCCCGCCTTGGTCACAACGAAGTTGAAGCCCCACAGCAACGATACCAGCAGGGCAAGAAGGCCATGTTGTAGCGGCATCGCCCTAGGCCTGACCCCGGTGTTTTTGGATGCTGTCATAGGCATCGTTGATCGTCGCGACTTTTTCCGTCGCGAGATCGATGAACTCCTGCGGCAGCCCCTGGGCCATCAACGTATCGGGATGATTTTCCCGCACCAGCGTGCGATAGCGGCTTTTGATGTCCTCATCGCTCGCATCGCGGGGAACACCCAGAACCAAATATGGATCGGCCTCACCGCCGCTAACATGCCCGGCCTGGATGCGCTCGAACGCCGCATCATCGAAACCGAAGATCGACGCAACCGCCTGGAGATAGGCGATCTCAGACGGGTGCAGCACGCCGTCAGCCTTGGCGATGTGGAACAGCGCATCGAGCAGGTCTTCCAGTACCGCCGGATTGTCCTTGAACAGCTTGGCAAGCTGCTGAGCATAAGGCTCGAAGCCTGTGACCTCTTTCTTGGCCCGGTCGAACACCCGCGCGACGTTTTTTACCTCATGCGGCGGGACATGAAACACTTCGCGAAACGCTGCGACCTCGTCACGCGTCACCGCGCCATCCGCCTTGGCCATCTTGGCGCCCAGCACGATCACGCCGATGGTGAATGAGACCTTCTTGGTCGCGTCCTTGACCGGTTCATCAGACGAGGGGCGATCAATAACATGGCCGGCTACCGCACCGATCAATGCGCCCAGCGGCCCGCCCATGGCGAACCCCGCTGCACCGCCCAGCAATGTGCTCCAGATGCTCATGTCACTGTCCCGGTCTCAAGACGTTCCGGGTTCTATCACGAAGCAAAAGCGGCGTTCCCTGCGATTTCCGCAGCGCCGCCACTTGCCTTACGCGGTCATACGCTCGCCAATCGGGCCATACATGGTCGACTGTATCGTCTTGCCGTTGATTGCCTCGCTCATATTGATATCACCGGATTGAATACCGGCGCCAAGAGCGGCCAGCGATGCCTGCGGATCGTCCGTATCCAGTTCATAGAGCGCCAGATATTGCAGGCCCTCACTGCCGTCCTGCACCTTGAAGCGCTGGGCCGCGACAAAGCCCGGCACAGTTAAAACTTCACCCAGATGGATATTGTCGTACCAGTCGTTATAGGCGTCTTCCTGGCCTTCGGTCGGTTCGCTCTGAACCACGAAAACATATTTTCCCATATCTTTATCTCCCCTGTTTCTGGGCGAGAGCGTAGTGCATGATCGGGCCACCGCAAAGGAGCGAGATATGAAGTTACGACCGCTGGGGAAGACCGGTGTAAGAGTGCCGCCACTGTGCCTGGGGACCATGACTTTCGGGATGCAATGCGACAAGGAAACATCGTTTGCGATCATGGATAAGGCGTTTGAAGCCGGTGTCGATTTCTTCGATAGCGCGGATGGTTACCCGCTGGGCGGCGGGGCCGAGAGGGCCGGGCGTACCGAGAAGATCATCGGCAAATGGATGAAGGACAGGGGCATCCGTGACAAGGTTTTCCTGGCCACCAAGTGCCGCGTGCCCATGGGCCCCACAGCCAATGATCAGGGCCTGTCCCGCTTCAATATCCAGCGCCGCGTGGAAGACAGCCTCAAGCGGCTGAAGACTGACGTTATTGATCTCTACCAGGCGCATTTCTTCGACCCGCACACCCCGATTGAAGAGACCGTGCGCGCCTATGATGACCTCGTGCGCGATGGCAAGATCCGCTATGTCGGCTGCTCAAACTATCCCGCCTGGCGGCTGATGGACGCGCTTTCGGCCAGCGAACGGCTCGGCCTGGCGCGCTACGAAACCGTGCAGCCCCGCTACAATCTGCTCTACCGGGATATCGAGACAGAGTTGCTGCCGCTTTGCCGCGACAAGGATGTCGGCGTGATCGTCTACAATCCCATCGCCGGCGGCATGCTGTCAGGCCGCTATACGGCGGGCCAGGAGGTGGAGGAAGGCTCGCGCTTTTCATTGCCGCAAGCCGGCGCCGTCTATCAACAACGTTACTGGCAGGAGGAGAAAATCCAGATGATTGCTGGCCTGAACGAGGCCGCCCAGTCCGAGGGGTACTCGCTGGCTTCGGTCGCGGTCGCCTGGGTCCTGCGCCAACAGGGCATCACCTCAGCCATTATTGGCGCCAGCCGGCCGGACCAACTCGACGCGACCATCGCCGGGGCCGAGCTTACGCTGAGCGATGAGCTTGCGGCATTGTGCGATGCGGTCTGGTGGCAACTGCCCCGGGTTCCGGTTCAGGACGGCTATCGTTAACGCTCGGATTTTGGAGACCAGAATGAAGAATACGCAGGTTACCCTGGATAAGCGCCCTGACGGCAAACCAAAAGCCTCTGACTTCGCGGTGGTCACATCGGATGTGCCAACGCTCAATCCAGGCGAAGCGCTTATCGAGAACCTCTATGTATCGCTCGATGCCGGTTTTAGAAATTGGATGGACGAAGGCTCCGGCGACAATGTCCTGCCAGCCATGCCATTGGGTAAGCCCGTGATGGGACTGATCCTGGGCAAGATCATCGAGTCGAAAAACCCGGCCTACAACGAGGGCGCGTTGATTATGGCGCGCCTGGCCTGGGAGCAGTTTTCCATCCTGACCGCGGACGATTGGCACGTGGTGCTCGAGGACGATGGCGAGCACCCGCTGAGCTACCATTTGGGGGTTCTGGGCGACACCGGCATGTCAGCCTATTTCGGCCTCAACGATATCGGCAAACCCCAGCCGGGAGAGACCGTCCTGGTTTCTGCATCAGGCGGCGCGGTGGGCTCCATCGCCGGACAGATCGCAAAACTCAAAGGCGCGCGCACCATAGGCTTTGCTGGTAATGACGACAAGTGCCGGCGTCTGGAAACCGAACTCGGCTACGACGTTGGCGTGAACTACCAAGACGAGAACGTGGCCGATCGCCTTGCTGAAGTCGCGCCAAACGGGATCGATGTTTATTTCGACAATGTCGGCGGCCCATTGCTGGAAGTGGTGCTGGACCAGATTAATGAAGGCGCGCGCATTCCCTTCTGTGGTGCGGTCGCGACCTATGGTGATCAGGCTGCCACGCCCGGGCCCTCCAACCTTTTTCAGATTGTCTCGAAATGGGCCACGCTGCAGGGGTTCATGACCCACACAAAACTGGACCGCTATCCCGAGGCACGGGAGCAACTCTCAGCCTGGCTGAAGTCGGGCGACATCAGGGCCATTGAGCATATGTATGAAGGCGTCGAGAACTGCGGTGTGGCATTTGCCGATCTGTTCGCGGGCCAAAACTTCGGCAAGACGGTCGTTAAGGTTTGATCCGGGGCGGCACACAGTCACGATTGTTGGTCGTGCTCTGCCGCAACATTCTTATCGAACCACTCACCGAATTCGTCGCTGAACCAGTGACGGCGGGCCGCCCAGAACGCACGGATGACGGCATGCCCATATTGGTCGGCCATTGACCGGCTGATCCCCTGCCAGAAGCGGTCATCAAGCACGCCCGCGCGCCACTGGATATAGGCGCCTTCGAAGTTGCGAAACATCACGCCAACAAATCCGAACACCTGCGTTTGTTCGACCTCACTGAGTGCGCGCGGATCAGCAGCAGAGGCCACCCACGCACTCGCCAATCCATCATCATCAGTAATCCGGGCCAGCAAGCTGTCATAGGCATCGACATGCGCCTGGCCGGCGGCAATGCGTACCGTCAGCGTATTTTGCCTGATCTGGACGGCGACATAGAGCAAGGACGCGATCACCGTTACAGCCGCAGCAATCTCGGCGATGAAGTAAACATTCTCCAGCATGAGCTGAGACCTCCCCTCTTGATGGTCCTAGACTATCGGAGACGGCCCTCGCACGGGAAGCCTGCACCGGTTATTAAAAGGCGATGAGCAATAAGCAGGCATGGCAATTCTGGATCGACCGCGGCGGAACCTTTACCGACATCGTTGCGCTGCGGCCTGACGGTCAGGTTGTCACCCACAAACTGCTGTCGGAAGACCCGGACCGCTATGACGATGCGGCCATTGCCGGCATTCGCGCGCTGCTGGATCTCGGTGAAGACGACCCGATCCCCGGCGATCAGATCGCGGCCATCAAGATGGGCACAACGGTGGCAACCAATGCACTGCTGGAACGCCAGGGTGCACCGACCCTCCTGATGACGACCAAGGGTTTCAAAGACGTCCTGCGCATCGGCTATCAAAACCGGCCCCGGCTGTTCGACCTGGACATCAAGCTGCCCGAGCCTCTTTATGAGCGCGTCATCGAAGTAGATGAACGGCTTTCAGCGACCGGCGAAGTTCTTCAGCCCCTTGATCTGGATGCGGCACGCGAAACACTGGTAGACGCGCTCAAGGACGGCATCGACAGCGTTGCGATCTGCCTAATGCACGCCTATCGATATCCTGACCACGAGTTGGCGCTGGAGGGGCTTTGCCGGGCGCTGGGGTTCTCGCAGATTTCCGTCAGCCATCGCGCCAGCCCGCTCATGAAGATTGTCGGCCGTGGCGATACAACCGTCGCAGACGCCTATCTGTCGCCCATCCTGCGACACTATGTGAACCAGATCGAACGCCAGGTCGGCACGGCGCCATTGATGTTCATGCAATCGAATGGCGGCCTGACCGAGGCACACCGGTTCCAGGGCAAGGATGCCATCCTGTCCGGCCCGGCAGGCGGCGTGGTTGGCGCCGTGCGGACCGCGCAACTGGCCGGTTTCGAAAAGATCATCGGTTTTGACATGGGCGGCACCTCGACTGATGTGTGCCACTTCGACGGCACTTATGAACGCGCGTTTGACAGTGTTGTAGCGGGCACGCGTATCCGCGCGCCGATGATGCATATCCACACGGTCGCTGCGGGCGGTGGATCCATCCTTCAGTTCGACGGTGAACGGTTCAGGGTCGGCCCGGAATCCGCGGGCGCCAATCCGGGCCCGGCCAGCTATGGCAAGGGCGGGCCACTTTGCGTCACGGACTGCAATGTGATGCTGGGAAAGATTCAGCCCAGCCGCTTCCCCCACGTCTTCGGCGCGTCAGGGACCGATCCGCTGGATGTGGAGGCAGTTCTGTCCCAGTTCCGCGCCTTGGCCAAGGATACCGGCAAGGCGCCAGAAGAGGTCGCAGAGGGGTTTTTAGCCGTTGCGGTCGAGAACATGGCGCGGGCCATCAAGCGAATCTCGCTGGAGCGTGGACATGATGTTTCTGACTATACGTTGGTCTGCTTTGGTGGTGCCGGCGGTCAGCACGCCTGTCTGGTCGCAGACGCACTGGGCATGACGCGCGTGATGATCCACCCTATGGGCGGCGTGCTCTCGGCTCTGGGCATGGGCCTGGCAGACGCGCGCGAAATGAAGCAGGAAACCATTGAAAAGAAACTCAATTCCCAATCATTGGACGCGCTTGAAACCATTTATCGCCGCCTGGCCGACGAGGCCCTGCCCTCAGTCGAGCCATTCGCGGAACGGACCGAGACCCGCCGCACCCTACAGCTCAAATACGCCGGAACCGATACGGCGCTGGAAATCCCATTCGGATCGTATGACGAGGTGGTCAATGCCTTTGAGACCGCACACAGGCAACGCTTTGGATTTCTCGACCGCGACAAGGATGTGATTATTGAATCGATTGGCCTGGAAGCCATCGGCCATATGCCGCAGCCTTCAATGAACAACGACGTTACCGGCGGCGGTGACGTGAATATCAACAAAACCAGTTTCTATTCAGGTCGTCAGTTTCAAGAGGCAGCGTTGGTTGAGCGCCAGGGCCTCGAACCGGGCGACTGCGTCGACGGACCGGCCATTATAACCGAGCCACACGGCACCAATGTGGTAGAACCGGGCTGGGCGGCAAGCGTCAACGATCTGGGTGATCTGATCCTGACCCGGCGAACCGCGAATATCCGTGAAGCTGCTATCGGCACCTCGGTCGACCCGGTGCAGCTGGAAATATTCAATAACCTCTTCATGTCGATCGCTGAGCAAATGGGTGCTGTGATCGAGAACACCGCCCAATCCGTGAACATCAAAGAGCGGCTGGATTTCTCCTGTGCGCTGTTCGATGCCGATGGAGAGTTGATTGCCAACGCCCCGCATATCCCGGTCCATCTGGGATCCATGGGGGCGTCGGTCCAAACGATCATGCGTGAAAACCCGGACATGAAACCCGGCGACGTGTTCGTGACCAACGCGCCCTATAATGGCGGCACCCATCTGCCCGACATCACCGTCATTACACCCGTCTTTGTCGAGGGCGCGCCATTGTTCTATGTCGCGACCCGCGGGCATCATGCCGATATTGGCGGGATCACGCCGGGCTCCGTCCCGCCATCGTCCAGCTCCATCGATCAGGAAGGCGTGCTGATCGATGGTGTGCGCATGATTTCCCAGGGCCATTTTGACGAAACCGGGATAAGGGCAATGCTGGCCGATAATCCATGGCCTGCGCGAAATCCTGATATGAATATCGCCGACCTGAAGGCCCAGGCCGCAGCCAACGAAAAAGGCGTCACCGAGTTGAAGCGGCTCGCCGATCACGTTGGCCTCAACGTTGTGCGCGCCTATATGAACCACGTTAAAGACAATGCCGAAGAATCCGTGCGCCGCGTCATCGACCGGCTGAGCGATGGCGCATACGAGGTCGAAATGGACAGCGGCGCCGTCATCAAGGTTGCGGTTACCGTCGACAGAGACACGCGCCAGGCCGCGATTGACTTCACCGGCACCAGCGCGCAGCAGGCAAACAATTTCAACGCGCCGTTGTCGATCACGCGCGCGGCCGTCCTCTATGTCTTTCGCTGCCTGGTCGCCGATGACATCCCATTGAACGAAGGCTGCCTGACGCCCCTAGACATTCATGTGCCTGAGGGCTCGCTGCTTAACCCCCGCTATCCGGCCGCTGTGGTCGCGGGCAACGTCGAGACATCGCAATGTGTGGTCAACGCCCTGTTCGGCGCGTTGGGTGTTTGCGCGTCGGCCCAGGGCACCATGAACAACCTGACGTTCGGTAATGAGAATCACCAATATTACGAAACCATCGCCGGTGGCATGGGGGCTGGGCCAGGCTTTAACGGTGCCAGTGCGGTCCAGACGCATATGACCAACTCCCGGCTGACCGATCCCGAGGTGCTGGAGTTCCGCTATCCGGTGATTGTCGAGTCGTTTGCGGTCAGAGCAGGGTCTGGCGGTGGCGGTGAATGGCGCGGCGGGGACGGGGTTGAACGCCACCTTCGATTCCTTGAACCCATGCAGGCAGCCATTTTGTCCAACAACCGCGAAAACTCACCCTTTGGCCTGAAAGGCGGCAAAAACGGTCAACCCGGCGTCAACCGCGTTATCAAGAATTCTGGCGATGAGAAAAAACTATCAGGCAGCGACGAGGCTGACCTCGACGCTGGAGACCTTTTGGTCATCCAAACACCCGGTGGCGGAGGGTATGGCCCCCCGCACGCAGACGACTAGACTTCCTGGAGGTTATCCGCGGCTGTGCGGCCGTCGCGGCCAGGCACAAGTTCGAAAGCCAGCTTCTGACCTTCTTGCAGGGCACCCAGCCCCGCACGCTCCACAGCGGTAATATGGACAAATACGTCCTTGCCGCCGTCTTCAGGTTCAATGAACCCATACCCCTTGGTTTTATTGAACCACTTAACAGTTCCGGTCGCCATCAATAGTCCTCGGTACTCACGCGTTACGTCCTGCGGCAAGTACTCGATAAACGTCGAGAGAACGCTGGAACGTAACCGTACGACTCGGGACAGATTCTCGACTACTGCCAATAATTTGGTACCCGCCGATCCTTGCAAAAACAAGGAATAATTCGGAGTCGACCCCGCCAGCGGAACAACGGATAATGGCGCCGTTGGTAGTCTAATTCGCTTGGGGGCTGTGATTATGCGGAGGGCGAACCATGACCAGAGTGTATTTCGGCACCAATCGAAACCCCAAGACAACACGTAACATTCGCGACTTCGGCAAGGAATTCAGCCGCAATGGCCTTGTCGACCTGCGATTCGGCTATGCCGATGTTGAAGATGATGCAATCAGCGAAATCCACGTCGCGCCGGAAAAACTGACGGTCCCGGAAGCCGACCTCAACCGGGGCGATTTGAGCAAACAGAAACTCGGCAGCACCAAGATTTTCGACATGGTCAAGGAGGATATGACCAAGGGCGAATGCGATCTGATGCTCTATATTCACGGGTTCGACTACACGTTCAAAGAAGCCGTTGTCAGGGCCGCCGAGATCAAAAAGTTCTATAAGGGCAAACCTATGGTGATGTTCCTGTTTACATGGCCGGGCGACGGATCAAAATTCCCATTCCTTGCTTATGCCAATGACCGTGACGACGCCAAAGCCTCGGGCGCGGCACTGGGCCGGGGCATGCAAAAGCTGGCGAGTTTCTTAAAAGACCTGCCGCCGGATGAACATTGTGGTCAGAACCTGCACCTGATGGCCCACAGCATGGGCAACTATGCGCTGCGGCATGCCATCCAGGCGATTGAAGACTCCAGCGGCGGGCGCGTCCGGCGATTGTTCGATCAGGTGATCCTGATGGCCGCTGATGAAGATGATGACGCGTTCGAATTCCAGCATAAACTCAAGCCGCTGCCCAAAATGTGCCGGCGGGTTACCGCCTATGTTAATCCGGGCGACCTGGCGCTGGTAGTGAGCGACAAGACAAAGGGCAATCCGGACCGATTGGGCGCCGGTGGCCCTCGCAACAGTTGGTCGCTGCCTGACAAAGTCAGCGTGATCAACTGCGAAAAGATCATCAGCAGCCGCCATGACAAAACCGGCCATCAATATTACCGGAACAACGGCAAAGTCATGTCTGACGCAATTGATGTTTTAAACGGTGTGGATCAAAGGACTATTGGGGCGCGGGATTATGACCCTGAGACACGGACCTATCATCTGATCTAACGGTCGTAGGCCAGATTGGGGGCAAGCCAGCGCTCGGCAACCTCGACGGGTTCGCCGCGGCGAGCTGCATAATCCTCCACCTGATCACGGCCGATCTTGCCGACGCCGAAATATTGCGCGTCTGGATGGGCGAAGTAATAGCCCGACACCGCCGCCGTCGGCAGCATCGCCATGGATTCAGTCAAGGTGATGCCGGCATTCTCACCAGCATCAAGCAGCCGGAACAGTTCCGGCTTTTCTGTATGGTCCGGGCAGGCCGGATAGCCGGGGGCCGGGCGGATACCGCGATAGCGTTCCTTGATCAATTCCTCGTTCGACAGGTCTTCATCACCCGCGTAGGCCCAGAATTCGGTCCGCACCCGTTCGTGCATGCGCTCGGCAAAGGCTTCAGCCAGCCGGTCGGCCAGCGCCTTGAGCAGGATGGAGTTGTAGTCGTCATGCGTGGCCTCAAACTCGGCCAGTTTGTCTTCGATACCGATGCCCGCGGTCACTGCAAAACCGCCCAGATAATCCGCAACGCCGCTATCGCCGGGTGCAATAAAATCAGCCAGGCACATATTGGCCCGCCCCTCGCGCTTGGCGACCTGCTGACGCAGAAAGTGGACCGTACTCAGGACTTCACCACGGCCTTCATCGGCATAAAGCGTCACATCATCGCCATCCCGGCCTGCGGGCCAGAAGCCGACGACAGCACGCGCCTTCAGCCACCCCTCACCGACAATGCGTTGCAACATCGCCTGTGCGTCGGAATAGAGTTGACGCGCCGTTTCACCAACCACCGTATCATCCAGGATTTTGGGGAAATTACCCGCCAGCTCCCAGGTGCGGAAGAACGGTGTCCAGTCAATGTAGCGGACCAGTTCGGCCAGGTCATAGTCGTCGAAAGACCTTACGCCCAGGAACGTCGGCCGCGGAGCGTCATATCCGTCCCAATCAATGTGATGCGCGTTGTCGCGGGCACGGGCAATGCTGACCAGCCGGTCTTCCTTTGGCGACTCGGCCCGCTTGACGCGGATATCCTCATAGTCGTTGGCGACCTGGCTCACCAATTCATCCCGCATCGTGTCGCTGAGCAGACTGCCCGCTACGCCAACAGCACGTGACGCATCGAGCACATGGATCGTCGGCCCCTGATAGCTGGGCGCGATCTTGACCGCGGTGTGAACCCGCGATGTTGTCGCGCCGCCGATCAACAGGGGCATATCAAAGCCCTGCCGGTCCATCTCTCCCGCCAGATGGGTCATTTCCTCAAGCGACGGGGTGATCAGGCCGGAGAGTCCGATCATATCGACATTCTCGCGTCTGGCGGTCTCCAGGATGTCATTGGCCGGCACCATGACTCCCAGGTCGACCACCTCGAAATTGTTACACTGAAGCACCACGCCGACGATGTTCTTGCCGATGTCGTGCACATCGCCCTTCACGGTCGCGAGCAGAATTTTGCCTTTGGCCGAAGCGCCCTCGTCCTTCTCTTCTTCGATAAAGGGCAGCAAATGCGCGACCGCCTGTTTCATGACGCGCGCGGACTTCACCACCTGCGGCAGGAACATTTTGCCTGCGCCGAACAGGTCACCAACAACGTTCATGCCGTCCATCAACGGCCCTTCAATCACATCGAGCGGCCGGTCCGAGGCCTGTCGTGCCTCTTCCGTGTCGTCGACAATGTAGTCGTTGATGCCATTGACCAATGCGTGGCTGAGCCGCGACGCGACAGGCTCTTCGCGCCAGGACAGGTCCTGAACCTTTTTCTTAGCCCCCTCCCCGCGAAACTGCTCGGCAATGTCCAACAGCCGCTCGGTCGAATCCGGCCGGCGATTGAGGATCACATCTTCGACCCGTTCGCGCAGTTCTGGTTCAATCTGATCATAGACGTCGAGTTGGCCCGCATTGACGATGGCCATGTCGAGACCCGCCGGGATCGCATGGTAGAGGAACACTGAGTGCATCGCCCGGCGGACCGTCTCATTGCCCCGGAACGAGAAGGAGACATTGGAGAGGCCGCCGGAGATATGTGCGTGCGGCAGATTGGCTTTGATCAGCTTGGCGGCTTCGAAGAATTCGACACAGAAATTCTCATGCTCCTCAATGCCTGTCGCGACAGCGAATATGTTGGGATCAAAGATGATGTCTTCCGGCGCAAAGTCGACGTCTTGCGTTAACACATCGTAGGAGCGCTTGCAGATCTCGAATTTGCGCTGCGCGGTTTCGGCCTGACCGTCCTCGTCAAAGGCCATAACCACGGTCGCAGCGCCATAGCGTTTGATCTTCCTTGCCTGCTCGACGAACGGGGCTTCACCTTCCTTCAGACTGATCGAGTTAACGATCGCCTTGCCCTGCACGCATTTCAGGCCGGCTTCGATGATCGACCATTTCGAGCTGTCGATCATAATCGGCACACGGGCAATATCGGGCTCAGCGGCAATCAGATTAAGGAACGTGACCATGGCCTGCTCTGAGTCGAGCATGCCCTCATCCATATTGATGTCGATGATCTGGGCGCCGTTCTCGACCTGTTGGCGTGCGACAGCAAGCGCAGCATCGAAGTCGCCCTCGAGGATGAGTTTCTTGAAGCGGGCAGACCCTGTCACATTGGTCCGCTCGCCAATATTGATGAAATTGGCTGTCGTCATGCTGCTGCTGTGAACGGCTCCAGACCTGACAGACGCAGGCGCGGGTCAAACTTTGGCACTTGGCGCGGCGGCAAACCTTCGACGCACTTTGCAAGCGCTGCGATGTGTTCAGGTGTCGTGCCACAGCACCCGCCGACAATATTGACCAGGCCGGCCGCAGCCCATTCCCGCCAGTCCTCTGCCATGGATTCAGGGGTTTCGTCATAGCCGCCCATGTCATTCGGCAGGCCGGCATTGGGATAGGCGCTGATCAACGTATCAGCCACGCGCGACAAGTCGGCCAGAAACGGGCGCATCAGATCCGGCCCCAATGCACAGTTGAGCCCGACACTGAAGGGTTCGCCATGTCTCAGCGAGTACCAGAATGCTTCAACTGTCTGTCCTGAAAGGGTCCGTCCGGACGCATCGGTGATGGTGCCGGAAATCATGACCGGCAACCGCACGCCAAGGGCTTCAAAAACATCTTCAATGGCGGCAACGGCAGCTTTTGCATTCAGCGTGTCGAAAATGGTCTCTACAACCAATATATCGACCCCGCCCTCGATCAGAGCGCGCGCGGCTTCGGCGTACGCATCACGCAGTTCATCGAACGACGTATTTCGGAAACCAGGGTCGCTGACATCGGGCGATATCGACGCGGTTCGATTGGTGGGCCCCAACGAGCCTGCCACAAAACGCGGTTTATCGGGGGTTTTTGCAGTCCAGGTGTCAGCTGCCTGGCGCGCCAGACGGGCGCCTTCAAGGTTCAACTCGGCTGCGATTTCTTCCATACCGTAGTCAGCCTGGGCGATCTGTGTTGAGCTGAATGTATTGGTCCCGACAATATCAGCCCCCGCCTCGAAATAGGCGTCATGGATCGCCGTTACGATCTGGGGCTGAGTGATGTTGATGAGGTCATTGTTGCCCTTCACATCACTCGGCCAGTCGGCAAAACGATCGCCGCGATATCCAGCCTCATCAAGTGCATAGCCTTGAATCATCGTTCCGAATGCGCCGTCGAGCACGAGGATGCGCCGATTGACAGCGCCCTTAAGGGCGGCCAGCCGTTCTTGGCGATTCATTGTCCTGCCTCCTTCGACGCGCGCAGACCCAGCAGATGGCATATGCCCGCTGTCAGCTCCGCGCGATTAAGTGTGTAAAAGTGAAATTCATGCACACCCGCTGCGATTAACTGGCGGCATTGTTCGGCGACGATCGCGCTGGCAACCAATCGCCTGGTCGCAGGATCATCGTCCAAATGGTCGAAATGACGCCCCAGCCAGTCCGGAATCAGCGCTCCGCATCCGGCACTGAACCGCACAATCTGGGAAAAGTTGGTGACCGGCATAATGCCCGGAATGATTGGCACGCCGATTCCCGCGGCAACGGCCTTATCCCGAAACCGAAGAAACGCAGCGGGATCAAAGAAATACTGGGTGATCACCCGGCTGGCCCCGGCGTCGACCTTACGCTTCAAATAGTCAAGGTCGAATTGTGGACTGGGTGCCTCTGGATGAATATCCGGATAACCGGCGACGGAAATCTCGAAATCCGCGACCCTTTTCAGCCCTTCGACCAGGTCCGCGGCATAGGCATAGCCCTCAGGATGCGGTTCATATTTTTCCGTCCCTTCCGGTGGATCGCCGCGCAGCGCCACCAGATGCCGGACGCCTTCGTCCCAGTAACGGCGGGCGATGTCATCGACCTCGCCTCGCGAGGCGCCCACACAAGTCAGGTGAGCGGCCGGCGTCAAAGCCGTTTCTTTTTCGATCCGCAGGACCGTGTTATGGGTCCGCTCACGCGTCGTGCCGCCCGCGCCATAGGTGACGGATACAAAATCCGGCCCCAAGGGCTCAAGGCGTTTGACCACCTCCCAAAGCGACTGCTCCATTTTTTCCGTCCGGGGCGGAAAGAACTCGAAGGACACCTTTAGGGGGCCGGGATCCCAATCCAGAAAGGAAAAGGCCGTCGCCTCATCAATGCTTTTTGCCACGGCGGTCATGCGCCTTGCTCCACAATTCTCAGGCCCGGTGTACCGGTCCCCTGGCGCCGCGCCAACCACAGAGTCACCGTGAGTTCGCCGCCGCGCAAATGCTTGATGGTGATATCGTCAAAACCTGCAGCCCGGCACCAGGACGAGACCTCCTCGTCCGCAAAACCCAAACGCCGGTGCGCCTGCTCGCTGCGCAGGAACTCCAGTTCATGTGGGGCAAAGTCGACAATCAGCAATCGCCCACCGCGTCCAACCACCCGGCCTGCTTCACGCACTGCCGTCGCCGGGTCCTCTGCGAAATGCAGCACCTGATGGAAGATGGCCATATCAGCCGCATTATCGGCCATGCCCAGATGGTACATGTCGCCCTGGCGCACCTGACAGTTGTCAGCGCCCGACTGATCAAGATTGGCCCGGGCAACCGCCAGCATGTCGCGGTTGCTGTCCACGCCGACGCCCCGCTGAATACGGTCTGACAGGACCGACAATATCCGCCCGGTGCCTGTACCCACATCAAGCAGGAGATCAATCGGGTCCGGCCCCAACAGATCGAGGATCGCCTCCTCAACCTTGGCTTCGGCTGTATAAAGCGACCGAATGCGGTCCCAGTCGTCGGCATTCTCACTGAAATAGGAGGCAGCAGCCTCAGCCCGTGTGGCCTTGACCAGCTCAAGCTGATCCAGGTCCCTGGCCGCTGTCTGGTCCGCTTCGGGCACCATATCGACAATCGACCGGACCAGGGTTCGCGCCTGCGGATTATCCGACAGCCTATAGAACGCCCATGTGCCTTCCGAAAAGCGCTCGACAAGGCCGGCTTCGGCCATCAGTTTGAGGTGACGTGACACGCGCGGCTGCGACTGGCCCAGAATTTGAGTGATTTCCGATACCGTCAGCTCATTACAGTCCAGCAACGCCAAAAGGCGCAGCCTGGTAGGCTCTGCCGCTGCTTTCAGCCATGCCAGTAAGTCATCCATCAGGGTCTGCCGTTTCATCGAACATTCAGATTACATGCATATATAAGGATGTCTTTATATATGCAACAAAGAGATTCAAACGACATAGTGATCCAACGACCACTGGCAGCGGCATAAAGCAATTGATATATCTTGGAAATCCTTCCTGAAAGGTTTCGCTTCGTGCACTTTCGCTCAATGATCTTCCGGCCTACCCGCCTGCCCGTGTTGACGGCCTTGCTGCTTGCCACAATGGCCGCAGGCTGTGCGACCGTACCGCCCGCCAGCGACCCGCAGGCACTGGCTGAATATCATGAGCGCAACGACCCGCTGGAGCCCACCAACCGGGCGATTCACGGCTTCAACGAGGCGGTGGATGCCGTCCTGATCAAACCGCTGGCCGAGGTCTATCACTTTATCTTGCCGAACTTCATTGAACGCCGGATCACGGCCATTTTCCGCAATGCCGCTGAACCCTGGACGTTCGTTAATGATCTGCTGCAGGGCGAGACCGACCGCGCGGGCAAGACCGCGAAGCGGTTCCTGACCAACACGACGGTCGGCCTGGGCGGCATGTTCGATGTGGCCAAGCACCAAGGACTTGAGCGCCATACCGAAGACTTCGGCCAAACCCTGGCGGTGTGGGGCGTCGACAGCGGGCCCTATCTGGTCCTGCCCTTATTGGGATCTTCCGGCGTGCGTGACGCTTTTGGTACAGGTGTCGGGTTCTTCGCCGACCCGGTCAGCATCGCCCGCGACCAGGCCAATGTGGATGGCCTGACCTTAAGCCTGATCGGCGCCCAGGCGCTGGACGCCCGCGCCCGCAATCTTGACCTGGTCGAACAGATCAAGTCGGAATCGATCGACTATTACGCGACCCTGCGCAGCGCTTATCGGCAAAACCGCGAGGCGGAGATCCGCAACGGCAGACCGCCCGAACCGCAGGAAGAAGAAGACATCTTTGAAGACTTCGAGGAGTTCGAAGGGTTCAACGACGATCCAACCGATGACGGCGATGAAAGCGCGATGCTGAAGCTACAGTTCTAGGCTACTGGTGCACCGATCGTCCGTCGATCGACAGCACCACTCAATCGATGACAGCGCTGCCAATGATCCGATCCGCTTCCGCAGCTCGGCGATCAAAGTAGAGTAGATCAGCGCCTTCATAAGCGATCATATAGAGTTTGTCCTCATATACGGTGCCAGCGGCCTTACCACGGCGTTTTACGTCGTCACCGCCGACATATTCGTAATCAAAGGCAAACCCCTGAAATCCGGCAAATTCGAACGGACGAAGATTCCTTGTCGCAGTTATGCTCGACCCGGTGAGCCTGGTAAGCGTTGCCTCAAAGGATTCCACAATCTCGTTCGGCAACATATCGGCCGAGAAAATCGGGAGTTGTTGCTTCTTGGAAGCCTTGTACAGAGGTTTGCCGTCTTCGATTCCTTCAAAGAAGACCACGCGATTAAGCAGCAAACCATCCGCAGTCCACGTTGTTCGCCCACCCGGCGCAGCTACCGAGGGCGCCTTGTTCCAGGGAGACCCCGCATTAACAGAAAGCGCCTTGACGGAATGCCTTCCTGGCGAGACGAGCGTGTAATTCGCGCAGCCGGCCAAAACCGCGCTCATCAAGATGATGCCAATAATCTTTTTCATCTAACTTCCCCAACCAATATACATTTGGATCATTTCCCTATCCTCGGCATCCGGAACAAGCTTCAGATAGGTTTCGAAAGCCTGAACTGCCTCAGCCCTTCGTTTTTCCTTAAGCAAGACCATCCCCATTGACCGGTGGATGGCCGCCGGAACTGATTGATGTGAAAGAGCGAGCTCATACTTTTCAAGGGCCCGTTGGCGATCACCTTCATCGTTGCGGATACGGTACATCTCTCCCCTGAAGAACTCGAGCTCACCAAGATTGTGCCCGTGCCTCTCAAGCCCGTTGAATACAACTTCAACCCGACCAAACTGACGCAGGTCGAGCTCATCTTGGAGGAAAACGGCTCGTCTGCTCGCCATGATCTGCTCGAATGTCGTGCCCGATTGAAGGCCTGAACCGCTACTGGCCACAATTGCTTTGGCCTGACTGCTCAGATTCGAGACACGCTCCTTGGGGTGTGGGTGCGAGGCAAACAAGAAGCTACGGCTTTGGCTATACTTTGCCGCATTCTGCTCCGCGATAATGTTCTGCCAGACCTTATGCGCCTGCATGGGATCGTACCCTGCGTCCGCAATCAATTGCAGACCAATCGCGTCGGCTTCCCGCTCATGATCACGCCCGTAGCCGAAAATAGCCAATAGAGCAGCATATTGGGCGCCCTGTACCGCGGTTCCGCCAGCGCCGCCGACAGCAAGGCCCAAGCTCAAAAACTGAGCAAATGTCGCTACGTTCCGCTGCGTCTTCCAACGCTTAAGGGAATGTCGACGGAGGTAGTGACCAAGCTCATGCCCGATCACGAAAGCAAGCTGTGCTTCGTTGTGGACCCTCACCAAGAGACCCGTGTTAATGATCATCATGCCGTTGGGATACATACCGGCGTTGAAAACTGGCGATCTGACGACATAGACACGAATGTCATCGCAGTATTCGCCCGCGAGGGAGCAAACCATGTCCCGCAAATAGTTGTTCAGGACTTCATCTTCTGAGACATGCGCTGAACTTGCATAGCGACGCTCGAATTTCTCTACCGTCATCCACAATCCTGCCTCAACCTTGGTCAAAGTAGGTTTGTGGCCCGGCTGCACCTCGGGTGTCAGATCAATCGCGCCGGCACGCGTCGCGCACAGACTGACTGTCAACGCGGCTGCAACAGCGGCTATTCGCCGGGAACGCATCCTCTTTACTCAGGCAGACCTTCGAGCAATTCGTCCACCGTTTCACGAGCGCGAGCCTCCGTGCGCAGGTCACCCGTTCCTCGCTGAAGGAGATTAAACCAACCGACTTCGCCGGTCTTTAGATCAACAAGCGACGCAAACCCGACTTGCTGGCCGCCGGATATCCCAACACCAATGACCGCTAGAGCGACCTGTGCAGCAACGCGACCTGCGCTCGCATAACTGTCCCGAACAAACAGGAACAGCGCATAGTCCGCCTCATAATGCTCTCCGAGCACCTGCACCGATGGACCAAGAGTCCAGTCCCAAACATCTTTTTTTGAGGGCAAGGGCTGGCCGATATATTCATGAAATAAGATCGTATTGCCCACTGCGCCGTGAAGCCGCTCCAGAGCGACATGCGCGCCCGGCTGCGTTCCAATTTCAGGGTCATAGATGACCATAGCGATCTCGCGCTCAGCATTGATCGCATCAATGGCGGTCATCATGTGAGCCTTCGCGTCCTGCGTCCACTCGGCATTGGGTTCGTTAAAGCCACCTGTTGTCAATAAACTGAGCTCAACATCGAGTGGCATAAGGAGGATCCGTACACCGTCGCCATCCTGATCGCTGAGCTGCGTTATCGTACCCTTATTGTTGGACGCACACGCTGCAAGAAAGACCAATAAGAATACTGAAGCCAAACGCGAGAGACGGCCTGCGTAAAGAACTCCACCTGTCGGCAAAAATACCATAACAAAAACCCCCAAATGCCAATCTTTAAAGACTAGCAGTAAAATTGCGGAGGCTTCAACCTATCGAACAGAAGCCGATATCCAGGTCGGATATTCGCGGATATGCTCGCCTTAAGCCGCGAATTTCTTGAATTTGATCCGGTGTGGCTGTTCGGCAGCAGCGCCCAGGCGGCGTTTTCGGTCTTCCTCATAGTCCTGGTAATTGCCTTCGAACCAGACAACTTCTGACTCGCCTTCATAGGCGATGATGTGGGTGCAGATACGGTCCAGGAACCAGCGGTCATGGCTGATGATGACGGCGCAGCCGGCAAATTTCTCCAGCGCTTCTTCCAGCGCTCGGAGCGTATCGACGTCCAGGTCATTGGTCGGCTCATCGAGCAGCAGCAGATTGGCGCCTTCCTTCAGCATCTTGGCCAGATGCACCCGGTTACGCTCACCGCCGGAAAGCTGGCCGACCTTCTTCTGCTGGTCCGGGCCCTTGAAATTGAACGCCCCGACATAAGCGCGGGATGCCATCTCCGTCTTGCCGAGTTCGAGCACATCCAGGCCGCCTGAGATTTCCTCCCAGACATTCTTGGCATCATCCAGGCTGTCACGCGACTGGTCGATATAGCCGAGCTTGACCGTGTCGCCGACCCGGAAGGCGCCGCTGTCTGGCGTTTCCTGGCCCGTGATCATGCGGAACAGGGTTGTCTTGCCCGCACCGTTGGGGCCGATCACGCCGACAATGGCACCCGGCGGCATCTTGAAACTGAGGTCGTCGATCAGCAACCGGTCGCCGAACCCTTTGGAAACACCCGTCGCCTCAACCACCAGATCGCCCAGCCGCGGCCCGGCAGGAATAACAATCTGTGCCTTGCCGGACTGTTTCTCATTGGCCTGGGCCAACAGCTCGTCATAGGCACGGATACGGGCTTTGGACTTGGCCTGCCGGGCACGCGGTGATTGACGGATCCATTCCAGTTCTGTCGCCAGCGTACGTTGGCGCGACGCCTCTTCACGACTTTCCTGTTCCAAGCGCTTTTGTTTCTGTTCCAGCCAGGCCGAGTAATTCCCCTCATAGGGAATGCCCATGCCGCGGTCGAGTTCGAGGATCCAGCCGGTCACATTGTCCAGGAAATATCGATCATGGGTCACCATCAAGACAGTGCCGGGATAGTCGGCCAGGAAATGTTCGAGCCAGGCGACACTTTCCGCATCCAGGTGGTTGGTCGGCTCATCAAGCAGCAGCATATCCGGCTTTTCGAGCAGCAACCGGCACAGCGCCACCCGCCGGCGCTCGCCGCCCGACAGGGTCGAGACATCCGCCTCGCCGTCCGGCACGCGCAGCGCATCCATGGCGATGTCGACCTGATGGTCCAGGTTCCAGCCGTCGACGGCCTCGATCTGCTCGGAGAGATCGGCCATGCGTTCATAGAGCGCATTCATCTCATCGTCCGGCAGCGCCTCGCCAAGCTTGCCGGCGACCTCGTTATATTCGTCGATGATGGACTGCACCGCATGGACCCCGTCCATCACATTGCCCAGCACGTCCTTGTCCGGGTCAAGCTGCGGTTCCTGCTCCAGATAGCCGACGCGGGTGCCCTGGGCGGCCCACGCCTCGCCGGTGAATTCCGTGTCACGGCCCGCCATGATTTTCATCAGGGTGGACTTACCCGCGCCATTGACGCCCAGCACGCCGATCTTGGCACCAGGCAGAAACTGCAGGGTGATGCCCTTCAGCACCTGGCGACCACCGGGGAAGGTCTTCGCCAGATCCTTCATCACATAAACATATTGGGTCGACATGGGCCGGCTCCTGCTGTGCTTCGAGACGCCGGTTATATAGCTGCGAAGGCCTGGTCGGTCGATAGGGTTTTGGCGCCATCGGGCCCGGATACAATTGACGCCCTAGACCACAGTCGGACAAGGGTGACGAATTCAACAAAATTCCATCCGCCGCCTGAAAGGCGCCGTGCGCGCTGACAGACGACATGGCGCCTGCTCAGCTGTCTGTACACCAGCCATTCCAACCGCTGGGGCGACACTCTTCAGCCGGTACATTGATCTTATGATATATGATAACTATATATGATATCATGCGAACAATTGTAGATATCCCTGACGAAGAAATCCGTGCACTCGCAGACCTGTGCGAGGCGGAGAAAATCTCGCGCGCCGAGGCGGTACGACGAGCGATCCGAGGCTATTTGAAGGTACAGCAAACCCAACAGAGCGACGACGCTTTTGGCGCATGGCGCGGCAGAGGCGAAGACGGCCTAACCTATCAGGAACGTCTTCGGTCTGAATGGGACAGATGAAAGCCGTCTTCGACACAAATATCCTGATCGACTATCTGAACGGTATCGACCAAGCGCGCGAAGAGATTGCGCGATATACCGATCCCGCCATCAGCGTGATCGCATGGATTGAGGTCCTGGTCGGCGCCAAGGACCCAAACGAAGACAATCTGATACGCAGCTTCCTTAGGCGGTTCGAGACAATCTATATCGAACGCGACATCAGTGAACGCGCCGTTGCAATCCGTCAAACCCAACGTCTGCGCCTGCCGGATGCAATCATCCTGGCGACAGCTCAACATCACAACGCTCTGTTGGTGACGCGCAATACGAAAGATTTTTCACCCGACGCACCACAGATCAGATTGCCATACGAACTTTAGAAACGGTTGGGCCCGCGGGGGAGGAGGGAACCCCGCGAGCCCGGTACAGAGCGGCCTGATAGGTCAGGCCGCCTGCGCCCCGTCCAGTCCGGTGCGGACCACCGGGAAGTCGATTTCCGTGTCGGCTACATGGTTGAAATAGTTGGTGAAGATGTTGAGCGCGACGGCGGCAACGATCTCGGCAATCTCCTGATCGCTGACGCCAGCCTGGCGTACCTCGTCCAGATCGTCGTCATCGACCCGGCCCCGCGCTTCGACCAGCTTGCCGGCAAAGTCGAGGATCGCCGAGGTGCGCTCGTCCGAGGAATAACCTTCGAGGTTTTTCTCGATCTCCGCGCGGTCAATACCGGCACCTTTGCCAATGGCGCTGTGGGCAGAGGCGCAATAGTCGCACCCATTGATGCCGGCCACGGTCAGAGCGATCTTCTCATTCAGCTCAGCACCGAGGCTGGATTGGGCCAGAGCGCCGGACAGGCCGAGATAGCCCTCCAGCGCCGCGGGCGCGTTGGCAAATGTCCGCAACAGATTGGGGACGACGCCAAGTTTCTGGTGAACGGCGTCCAAAAGATCGGCTGTCTTTCCACTGGCATGGGCGGGGTCGATGGCGTTGAGGCGGGGCATATTTATTCTCCGGCGTTTGAGTGTCGTTAACGGGCTTGGTTCGGTGACCACTGCCCATGAACAGTGAAATAAACAGATCGGTCTGTTTTTCAATATAGGGTGACGGATCAGTTCTGCAAAACACCATCGCAGAAATGCACGAAACCGGTGATTGCCTCAATCCGTACAGATCGGTATAGTTGCGATCGATATGGCCAGCTCAAAGCGAGACCACCTTGTCGAAACCGCGCTGACCCTGTTCTATGAACAGGGCTTTCATGCAACCGGCATCGACACCATCCTGCGCGAAGCCGGCGTCGCCAAGATGACGCTTTATAATCACTTCAAGTCCAAGGACGAGTTGATTGTCGCGGCGCTGGACCTTCATGATGCGCGGTTCCTGGAATGGTTTGCCCAACGTGTTGATGAACTGGCAGACGCCCCGCGGGACAAGTTGCTGGTGATGTTCGACGTGCTGGAAGAGTGGTTTAACGGCGACGCGTTTAATGGCTGCGTCTTCATCAATGCGGCGGCTGAATATGGCAACTGCAACGACCCGGTACACGAGGCTGCCGCCCGGCACAAAAGACTAACCTTCGATTACATCGTGGACATGGCGAAACAGGCTGGCTCGGTAGATCCGCGTGGCCTGGGCCAGCAATTGCTGCTGCTACAGGAAGGCGCGATCGTGGTCGCCCATGTGCTGGATGCGCCCATCGCAGCCCGGCAGGCAAAGCGTGCTGCGCAAACCCTCATCGATCAGGCGTTGGCCGGGTAACTCATCACCGCGCCATGAGATCGCCAAAGCGATCAACACGAGCAAAACCGTCCAGACCGCAATATTGCGCCACACGAGGCGCCGCGAATCCCGCTGCTCGAATACGGTACGGGGGCCCAGGCCGCGCATTACGAAAACGACCTGTGCCGCCAGGTTGACGCAAATCACGTTAACCGCCAGCAGAAGGGCCGCGCCGATCGCATTGTCCCAGTTGCCGACGCCCACCATCATGCCGACCACCGCTGCGGGAGGCAGTAACGCGACAGCGACCATAACCCCGACGAGCGCTGAAGATACGCCAGTGGTTAAGGACAGCACCGCCGCCGCCCCCGATGCCAGGGCAATGGCAATCCCTTCGTAACCAACGGCTGTGCGAGCCATGATTTCCGGGCTGTTGAACACGCCGGTCCACACCCCACCGATCATCACGCTGATCGCGAGCGTGATGCTTAGCCCGACCGCGTTGCTTTTGAGCGCGAGAGACCGCAGCTCACGATCACCAACAGCCGATGCAAAGGCAAAGGCCAGATTGGGCCCCAGAAGCGGTGCGATCACCATCGCCCCGATCACGACAGCGACACTATCCGTAATCAGCCCAACGGCAGCGACGATGGTCGACAAAACGACAAGGACAATAAATGTCCGATCCAGCCGAGTGCCGGCCTTAACATCGCCATAGAGCTCTTCCCGGCTGGCCATGCGGCCGGCCGGCAATGTTGGTTTTTCCTCTGACTTTTCCGGTTCCGGCAGGGCCGCTTCCACGGGCAGGATGACCAGCCGCCAGCCTGTCGATCCAGATAGCGCCTTTTGGACACTATCGATCACGACCTGTTGATTCCCGGGTGTTACCAGAATGCGAATGGTCTGCCGGCCATCTTCACTGACGACCCCGATATAGCAGTCTACCGCACCATGCTGTTCGGCGAGCGCGGTCAGCGTGTCGGCATGGCCCTCATCGAGATAGATTTCCAGCAGCCGGAGGGCCATGTCCGTCCCCCGCCCCGACTATCCGCCGGTCGCCTTGGCGGTCAACTCGGCATTCTTTTGAGCCTGCTCGCCATTGTGGTTCAACACGACAGCGCCATCCATATTGGCGATCTGCTCGTAATTGGCCGCGACGTCTTCGACGGTCATATCATCGCCGAGATAGAGCCCCGGGCTTTCCATCATTGCCGCCCGCGCGACCGTGCCGCCACCGGCGCTGAGGATGATGCCGGTTGGCGCATCCTCGCTGACCAGGAAAACTGCTGCCGGCGTCGCCTTTTCAGGCGCGATACGGGCGGCAATTTCTTTCGCCTGATCTTCGGGCACCGGATTCAGGCCCGCCGTCATCCGCGTCCAGGCAATCGGCGCGAGTGTATTGACCCGGATATTGTCCTTGGCGCCTTCCATCTTCAGCGAATGCATGAAGCCATAAAGCGCCGCCTTGGCCGCGCCATAGTTGGTCTGGCCAAAGTTGCCATAAAGGCCGGTGACCGACGTGGTCATCAACAGGCGGCCATATTGCTGCTGCTTCATAATCGGCCACACCGCATGGGTGCACATGACCGAACCCATCAGGTGCACATCAAGCACGGCGCGGAAATCCGCCAGATCCATCTTGCCGAAGCTCTTGTCGCGCAAAATGCCTGCATTGTTGATCAGGACATCAATTCTGCCGAACGCGTCCATGGTCTGCGCCACCAGCCCAGCCACACCATCAGCATCTGAAACGCTGGCGCCATTGGCTATGGCCGTACCACCCATCGCTTCGATTTCCGCAACAACGGCGTCTGCGGACTCACTCGACCCGCCGGATCCGTCCATCGCAGCGCCCAGATCATTGATCACCAGCTTGGCGCCGCGCCGCGCCAGCTCAAGTGCGTGCGCGCGGCCCAATCCACCGCCCGCACCGGTTACGATGGCTACTTTATCTGTAAAGTCGATCGCCATGGATCGCCCCCTCTTTGATTTGTCTTGTGTTGCGCCATTGTTAACACTGCGCCTGCGCGGTCAACGCCAAAACCGTGCCCGTTGCGATAGAATCAGCCCTCACACCGGGCTCTCGGAAAGGTTATTGGCGCGCGATGGGATATAGTTTCTAGGCTAAGCCGCAGAGAAGGGAACAGGTAGGAGTTGCTGTGATGTTCGAATCCGAAACCCTGCGCGAGGTCATGAGCGTTGCCGACTTCATGGCAACGCTGTTTATCATTGTGGTCGGTATCGCCATTTTGTTCCTGATCGGGGTCGCAATCGTCGACCTGACCCAGCGAAAACATGCAATCCGGCACAATTATCCGGTCATCGGTCACCTTCGCTACTTCTTCGAATCCCTGGGCCACTTCTTCCGTCAGTACTTTTTTGCCCTGGACCACGAGGAACTGCCCTTTAACCGCGCGCAGCGCACCTGGATCTACCGGGCATCCAAGGATGTCGACAGCACCCTGGCCTTCGGCTCCACCGCGCCGTTGGGAGAGCCCGGAACGGTCTATTTTGTCAACTGCCCGTTCCCTCATCTCGATGAAGACACCGCAGAGCCCGGCCCTGTCACAATCGGGCCGTTCTGTGACAAGCCCTATACGACGGCCAGCCTGTTCAACATCTCAGGCATGAGCTATGGCGCGATCTCAAAACCGGCTGTCATCGCCCTGTCCAACGGCGCGCGCATGGCCGGCGCTTGGCTGAACACCGGCGAAGGCGGGCTGTCTCCCTTCCATCTGGAGGGGGGCGCGGACATCGTGTTTCAGATCGGCACCGCAAAATATGGCGTGCGCGACGAACACGGCGGACTGAGCGACGAAAAATTGCGGCAGGTCGCCCAGCATGAGCAACTTCGCATGTTCGAAATCAAGCTCAGTCAGGGCGCCAAGCCCGGCAAAGGCGGCATCCTGCCCGGGGTCAAGGTTTCAGAAGAAATTGCAGCCATCCGGGGCATCAAACCGGGCGAAGATTCCATCAGCCCCAACCGCCATCCGGAAACCGAAACCGTCGGTGACATTCTGGACATGGTGGACAGGATCAGGCGCGCCACCGGCAAACCGGTCGGGTTCAAGACGGTAATCGGCGCCTATGGCTGGCTGGAGGAACTTTGCCAGGAAGTGGTAAAGCGCGGTCCGGAATCAGCGCCTGACTTCATCACCGTAGACAGTGCAGATGGCGGCACGGGCGCCGCACCCAAGCCGCTGATGGATTATGTCGGGATGCCGATTCGTGAAAGCCTGCCACTCGCGGTCGACATCAGAAACCGATACGGACTGAAGGACCGGATCAGGATCATTGCCTCAGGCAAGCTGGTGAATCCGTCCGATGTTGCCTGGGCCCTTTGCGCGGGTGCAGACTTTGTCGCATCAGCGCGAGGCTTCATGTTCTCCCTGGGCTGCATCCAGGCGCTCAAATGCAACAAGAACACCTGCCCCACCGGGATCACGACCCATCAGCCCCGCCTGCAGGCGGGGCTGGACCCGGAAGACAAAGCCGTCCGCGTCGCACAGTACATCAAGAACATGGTTCACGAGGTCGGGATTATCGCCCATTCCTGCGGTGTGCCCGAGCCCCGGCGGCTGAAGCGATTCCATGCGCGTATTGTCTGTGAAGATGGACGGTCGCGGCCGCTCGATGAAATCTACCCCAATGAGGGGCTTCAGCAGCAGGCCGCCGAATGAGCGTTATTGCAGGCCCCGACTTCGAAGGGCATAAGGCAGGCGACGACTTTCAGGAGAAATGACGATGAAATTGTATAATTTCGAAATGGCGCCCAATGCGCGCCGGGTCCGCGTTTTTGTCGCCGAAAAGGGCCTGGATATCCCGATGCAGGACGTCGACCTGGGCAGCCGCGCACAGCTCAACGACGACTACATGGCGACCAATCCGATGGCCGAAGTACCCTCGCTGGAACTGGACGACGGGACGATCATCACCGAAAGCACAGCGATCTGCCGCTATCTGGAAGAAGTCTTCCCGGATCCGCCCCTGATGGGCCGCAATCCGCTGGAAAAAGCGCAAGTGATGATGTGGGACCGCCGGGTCGAACAGCACGGTTTCGCGGCCGTCGCTGAAGGCTTTCGCAATCTGAACCCGTTCTTTGAGAACCGGGCTTTGACCGGCCCCGTTGACTACGAACAAATCCCCGCGCTCGGTGAGCGCGGCAAAGCACGTTTTCCGCAATTCCTCGATATGCTGGAAAAACGTCTCGCCGAGAGCGAATTCATCGCAGGCGACCGCTATTCCATCGCCGACATCACCGCCCTGGTCACCATCGATTTCTCTCGCACCATCAAGGGCGAGATCGGCGACCGGTCACATGTTCAACGATGGAATGAGGCCGTCTCAAGCCGGGAGAGTGCCCAGGCCTGATCAGGTTTGCAGTCGACGGCGTTTACGAATGAGGATCAGACCGCCCAGCCCGAAGCCCAACAGAGCAGCAGCTCCCGGCTCGGGAACCCCGATACCCAGAAAATCGATCCCGTCGAGCGCGCTGGTCTCCAACCCGCCAACATCAAGCGCCCGGCTGGCGCCGATAATGATGAAGTCAGCCGTCGACAGAAGGCTCTTGTCCTGGTTTGCCGCGATCGTGATCAGAAGAGCGTCCTCGTCGGACCACGTCGAGCCATTGTTGCTGGCAGAACCATATTGGAAATTCCCGGCCAGGCCATCAGGGCCAAAGGTGAAGCCTTGAAGGTCCGAACCATTCAGCAGGTTGGCCGGATCATCGAGAAAGAACGACACATCCGTCACGGTCCCGCTCCCGTTGAATGTCAGCAGGACCAAGTCTTCCCGATCGACATCAATACCGCCGGGAATCAATCCTGGCGCCAGCCCATTATGGTCCCGGTCGAATGACACCAGGACCTGGTTGTCGCTGAATCTATGCACCGCATCGACGTCGAGATTTCGATTTCCACCGCCGCCGGTGGTCGGTGTAATTGATGTTACGTCAACCAAGAGGCTCGTCGTCAGACCGCCTCCCGAGTTGTCGATGACAACTATATCTTCATCCTGAACCGCCCCCGATGGCAGGGTCTCGTTTCGCTTGAACGAAACAAGATACTCATCGCCGCCCAACACATCGACCGCATCGAGATTCAGCCCGCCGGCAAGCGCCTCTAACGGCGTTACATCGAGCGCGATACTCAGGGATTCAGGAACGCCTACCGGGTCGAGAACATTATTGATCGTAATAATGTCCTCATTGCGTGCGAGCCCATCCGTTGTTGTCGCATTATTATTAAAGTTACCGAAGAATTGCAGCGCGCCGGCAGGCGTTGCCGCAAAAGCCGCGCCGAGAATGCCGAATACCAGGATGAAAGGGCGCACACGCCAACACACACTTGAAAAATCAAGCGTAAAGGCAGGCGCGCCAAAGGCGGCCTGTCTTGCGTTACAATGTTGAGCCTCGACCAGAACAGTTACCTGTAAGTTTCGACAGTCACTCGAGTAAATAGCCCGAACAACCAAGAGGTTCCTAAAATTATTTAATTAATAAAATTCGAACTATTACCCGCGGCGTATAATCAGCCCGCAATACGGCTGGTTTTCCGAACAGTGCTCTGACTTACGCAAGAAAAAATCCCATGGATCACAAAGATTGTCTGTCACAGCCAGGGGCTTACGCGCCGCGCCATCGGATGATCTATACTGCGACGATCTTTACCGGGGGAAACAGTGAACGGAATTGGCTGACGTCATGAGCAATCGGCAGACCAGGTCAAAAATCAGCCTTCGGGTTATGCATGGAGATAGTATTGCCATCGGACCCGGCAAGGCAGACCTGCTGGAAGGTATCCGCGATACCGGCTCTATTGCCGCGGCCGGGCGGGCGATGCAGATGAGCTACAAGCGGGCCTGGCTTTTGGTCGACACCATGAACGCGTGTTTCAAGGAGCCGCTGGTCCTAACCAGCAAGGGCGGCGCAAGCCGTGGTGGCGCTGAACTAACGGCCCTGGGCGAAGACGTCCTGAAGCGATTCAGAGCGATGCAAAAGACCGTGGAAGCCTCGGTCGAGTGTGAAATGGACGCCCTCGTAGACCTACTCGCTGACTGATCGAGCGCTTAACGGTCTTGAGTCACGGGAAGTGAGTGGCTAGTTTCGATATGTTTTGTGGAATATATCGGAAATATCCTGCACCGGCCTCCGTCGGTTGATCGCTGCGGCGCTTGTCGTCCTGACCGTGTCAGGGGCGCCCGCCAGCGCGGCGGACGCGTTAATTGCGGTCGCGACCAACTTTGCCGAGCCGATGGAGTTACTTGAAGCCGACTTCGAGAACCGATCTGGCCACGCCATCACCGTTGCGCCGGGGTCAACGGGAAAACTCTATGGCCAGATCGTCCAGGGCGCCCCCTTCGACATCCTGCTGGCCGCCGATATGGAACGACCAAGGCGGCTTGAAGATGAAGGTCACGCGGTTACGGGGTCGCGCTTCACCTATGCGATCGGCCGCCTGACCCTGTGGAGCGCGGATAGATCCCTGATCCCTGAGGATGGACTCACAGTTCTCCATTCAGGCGGATTCCGGTCCCTCGCTATCGCCAATCCGGACCTGGCGCCCTATGGCGCCGCCGCGCTTGAAACCCTCGCCAAGTATGGGCTTCAGGACGCGCTTTCAGAAAAACTGGTCAGAGGGCAGAACGCCGGACAGGCCTTTGCCCTGGTCGCCACGGGCAACGCCGAACTCGGACTGGTCGCTCTGTCCTCCGTGCTGAGCACCCGCAACGCCATCAAAGGCAGCCGCTGGGATGTGCCCGCAGGAGACCACGAACCGATTGCACAGGATGCCGTACTGTTGGCCCGCGCCGCCGACAATCCGGCCGCCCGCGATTTCATGGCATATCTGCGGTCTGAAGGTGCGCGCGAGATCATCGCCCGGTTCGGATATGGGGTCAGTCCGTAATGCTCGATTGGGGACCCATATTACTGACGGCCAAGCTGGCCGCCGTGACCACGTTGGTCCTGCTCGTTCTTGGCGTACCCATGGCATGGTGGCTGGCGACGACACGCAGCAGGCTGAAACCCTTCCTGGAGGCCTTTACCGCGCTGCCCCTTGTGTTGCCGCCCACTGTATTGGGGTTCTACCTGCTGATCCTGTTAAGCCCTGCGTCGACATTTGGCGGCTTCTGGGTCGACGTCATCGGGACCACACTGACGTTCTCGTTCATCGGGCTGGTCATCGCATCGGTGTTTTACTCGCTGCCCTTCATGGTTCAACCGTTGCAGACCGCCTTTGAGGCTGTGGGGCGCGGGCCGATGGAAGCAGCAGCCAGCCTGGGCGCCACACGCCTCGACGCGTTCTTTACCGTCGCGGTTCCTTTATCCCTGCGCGGTTTCGTTTCAGCCTGCGTCCTGACCTTCGCGCACACTGTCGGCGAGTTTGGTGTCGTGCTGATGGTCGGCGGCAACATTCCGGGGCGAACACAGGTGATCTCCATCGCCATCTACGAACATGTCGAGACACTGCGCTATGCCGAAGCCCACATGCTGTCGGCCGGTCTACTGGTTTTCTCGTTCGCGGTGCTCCTTCTGGTCTATAGCATCAATCGACGGTTCCCGATCCATGCCGGATAGCAGCCTCGACATGAAGTTCCGCCTGGACCATGGCGGATTTGATCTCGACATCGATCAAAGTCTCAACCTGTCCGGGGCGATGGCGGTTTTCGGCCCCAGTGGGGCGGGAAAAAGCAGCCTGCTGCGTGCCATCGCCGGGCTTGAGCCCGCTACCGGCCGGATCGCCTTTGATGGGAGCGTCTGGCAAAACCACGAGACTGGCCAATATCTCCGTGCCCACAGGCGCCCGATTGGTATGGTGTTTCAGGATGCGCGGCTATTTCCCCATCTCACTGTTGCGGGGAACCTGAACTATGCGATCCGACGGGCCCAGAGCCAATCTCTGCGCGATGACGTTGTCGATGCCCTCGACCTTCAACCGCTTCTGGACCGCAGAGCGCAGGCTTTGTCCGGCGGCGAACGACAGCGTGTCGCGTTGGGCCGCACACTCCTGACTCAACCCCGGCTGCTACTGCTTGATGAACCCCTGTCTTCACTGGACACCGACCGCAAGACCGACATTCTGCCCTATCTCGACGTCACGCTCCGATCGTTCGGGATACCGGCGCTCTATGTCACCCATTCGGTTGAAGAGGTGACCCAGCTGTGCCAGCAGACCCTGGTGATGGGCGGTGGCCGGGTCCACGCGGTGGGTCCGACCGCGGAAATCCTAGAACGCTTGGATCTCGAGCCCCTGACCGGCCGTTTTGAAGCCGGGGTTCTGGTCAATGCCACCGTCGTCGGTCAAGACACCCGATATCACCTCACACAGATTGATGTGGATGGCCACCGCATGACCGTGCCCTCCACCGCCCCGATGCAGACCGGACAAGATGTTCGCCTCCGCATCCGTGCCCGCGACGTGTCCCTGGCTTTATCGATGCCCAGCGGACTCAGTATCCAAAACGCAATCCCCGGAACAGTTACCGAAATCGTCACTGACGCGGATTCCGCCTTTGCCGAGGTTGTGATCGACCTCGGCCACGCTCACCTGCGGTCGCGGGTAACGCGCAAATCCGTCGATCAGATGAAGTTGCAAAACGGCCTGCCGGTCTTTGCCCTGATCAAAAGCGCCAGCTTCGATCACAGCGAGTCCTGACCGTCATACTCGGCGTGATACCGTCGTCAGGATATACTCTGTCTTAAACATTTGACGCGGACGCTATGAAAACCATCGGACTTTTAGGCGGCATGAGCTGGGAAAGCACAGCGGTCTATTACCGGCTGCTCAATGAAGCGGTGCGCGCGAGAACAGGCGGGCACCATTCCGCGCCAATTGTGTTGGAAAGCGTCGACTTTCACGACATTCACCGGTTTCAGCATGACGATGACTGGGCGTCGGCCGGAGACTATCTCGCATCGGCCGCCAGGCGCATTGAAGCCGCCGGCGCCGACATGCTGCTGCTCTGTACCAACACCATGCATATTGTCGCGCCCGCGATTGAGGACGCGGTCAGCATCCCTTTTCTCAACCTGCTGGATGCAACAGGCGAGGCGATTGCCAACGCTGACCAGACAACCGTTGGCCTACTAGGCACGCGGTTCACCGTGGAAATGCCGTTCTACCGCGAAAAGTTACGCGGCCATGGGGTTGAAGCGCGCACGCCGGACGCTGCCGATCGCCAGACCGTACATGACATCATCTATGAAGAACTCTGCCAGGGCGTTATCAGTGACGCATCCAGAGATAAATTCCTGCAAATCATCGAGAAATTACGGCAATCAGGCGCCGAAGGGATCATCGCCGGCTGCACCGAAATCGGCCTGCTGATTAACCAGAGGGATTTATCAATACCCCTCTTCGATACCACGCAGATTCACGTCAATACAGCCGTCGACGCCGCGATGGCGGATTAGCGGACTGTCTGTACCGGCAAACGGATGGAATCCACGAGTTTGCCGATTTTATCTGGCGGTGGCGCCGTGAAACGCATGACGGCAAAAGCGACCGCAAAGTTGACCAGCATGCCGACCATACCGATCCCTTCGGGCGAGATGCCCAGAAACCAGTTCTCGGGTACATTGGCCGCAGGCGCCCAGAACTTGAAGTAGGCGATATAAAGCCAGGTGAACACCAGGCCACTGACCATCCCCGCAATCGCGCCCTGCCGGTTCATGCGCCGAATGAAGATACCCATGAACAGCACGGGAAAGATCGAAGCCGCCGCCAAACCAAAGGCGAAAGCGACCACCTGGGCCACAAATCCAGGCGGATTGATCCCGAAATAGCCCGCGACAATCACTGCGGCCGCCGCCGACAGGCGCGCGCATAGTAACTCCTGTTTTTCCGTGAGCGTACTGACGAAGGTCTTTTTCAACAGGTCGTGCGATATCGAAGAAGAGATCACCAATAACAACCCTGCCGCCGTCGATAGCGCAGCAGCCAGCCCGCCCGCCGCCACCAGCGCCATGACCCAGTCCGGCAAGTCAGCGATCTCGGGATTGGCCAGCACCATAATGTCGCGGTCGACATAGATCTCATTGGCGACCTCAGTTGGTGAATTGGTGACCACCCTTTCACCGGCAGGGCCACGCCCCTCACCAAAGACCGGTGCACTGCCTTCGAACGCAGCGCCCGGCCCGTATTGGATCTGCCCATCGCTGTTTTTGTCAGTCCAGCCGATAAGGCCGATATCTTCCCAATTTCGCAGCCACTGGGGGGTGTCGTCATAGGCCGTGTTCTGCACCGTATCGACAAAGTTGAGGCGCGAAAACCCGGCCACCGCTGGTGCGGTTGTGTATAGGATCGCGATGAAAACCAGCGCCCAGCCGGCCGAGCGGCGCGCATCGGAAACCTTGGGCACCGTAAAGAACCGGACGATCACATGCGGCAACCCAGCCGTACCGACCATCAGCGCCGCGGTAATGGCAAACACGTCGATGGTCGACCGCTGCCCCTCTGTATAGGCACCAAAACCCAAATCCACCAAGACAGCGTCGAGCCGCTCCAACACGGTCTGGCCGGAGCCGTCGAGCAGCGGCGCGCCCAGTCCGATCTGCGGCAACGGTACACCGGTCAGCAGCAGCGAGATAAAGATCGCCGGCACCAGATAGGCAAAGATCATCACGCAATACTGCGCCACCTGCGTATAGGTGATGCCCTTCATGCCACCCAGCACGGCATAGAAGAAGACGATGGTCATCCCGGCATAGACACCGGTGTCGATTTCCACCTCCAGAAAGCGGGAGAACACGATACCGACACCGCGCATCTGTCCGGCGATGTAGGTGAACGAGATCACCAACAGGCAGATCACAGCGATGACCCGCGCGGTCTTCGAATAGTATCGCTCGCCGACGAAATCCGGCACGGTGAACTGGCCGAATTTGCGGAGGTAGGGTGCTAGCAACAGCGCCAGCAGAACAAAGCCGCCGGTCCACCCCATCAGATAGACTGAACCGTCATAGCCGATGAATGCGATGATCCCGGCCATGGAAATGAAAGAGGCCGCGCTCATCCAGTCGGCCGCGGTCGCCACGCCATTGACGACCGGGTGGACATGCCCACCGGCAACATAGAAATCCTTGGTCGAGGCCGCACGCGCCCAGATGGCGATGCCGATATAAAGGGCGAAACTGAGCCCAACAAAAAGATAGGTCAGCGATTGCGCACTCAATGGATCGTCTCGCCCTGGTCCGGTGCGACGTCGTAGCTATCTGGTTCATCAGTATCGTCGACACCAAACCGCTTCTCGATGCGGCGCATCAGCACCGCATAGACAAATATCAGGATGACAAAGGTGAAGATCGAACCCTGCTGGGCAAACCAGAAGCCAAGCTTATAGCCGCCAATCTGTATTTGGTTCAGCGCATCGACAAAAAGAATCCCGGCACCAAAAGAAACCGCGAACCAAATGATCAACAACCAGGCCATCAGCCGCAAATTGGCGCGCCAATAAGCGCCAGCTTGTTGAGCGTCGTTAGGCTCGCTCATGCGTCCCCCCTCAAAATAACCGAGTTTTGTGATGATCTTAGTCCAGCTAACCCGATTGAGATAGCGACTATGCTGTGACTTGGCACCGATCAACAACTAAGCTTAGAGAACGAGAGTTGGATCGTTTTGAGATTGAGGACGGCATGAATACGCAATGGCGCTTGGCGCGCACGCCGCCGGGCGGGTGGCCCGTTGACGATGACTTCGAACGGGTCGAGACCGACATGCCGGACCCTGGGCCCGGCCAGATGCTGACTCGTACGATCTATCTTTCCATGGACCCCTATCAATGGAACCGGCGCCGCAATGGCACAGAAGCGCCGGGCGAGGTCTGCCATGGCCGTACGGTTTCCGAAGTCATCGAAAGCCGGATTGAGGCCTATGCGCCCGGCGATCTGATCTTCAACACCAATGGCTGGCAGGCCTATGGGCTGACCGGTGAGGGAATTTCCGACTTTACCTATATGTTTCCACGCAAGCTGGACCCGGCGGCCGCACCGATCTCAACGGCGATCGGCGTCATGGGCATGCTGGGCCTGACCGCCTATTCGGGGCTTATCGTGCAATGTGCTCCCAAAGCGGGGGAGACCGTGGTGGTCTCCGCCGCATCCGGCGGCGTTGGCCAAGTGGCCTGTCAGCTCGCCAGGATTGCCGGCTGCCGGGTGGTCGGTATCGCCAGCAAACTGGAGAAGGTCGACTTTCTGCTGGACGCGTTGGGTGTTGACGCATGTGTGTCCCACAAAAGTCCGGACTTCGCTGACGAACTGGCCGCTGCCTGCCCGGACGGCTGCGACGTCTATTACGAGAATGTCGGTGGCAAGGTCTATGAAGCGGTGCTGCCCCTACTCAACAAAAATGCCCGGATCACCGTGTGCGGCATGATTTCACAATATGGTGCAGACAGCTTCGAAGCGGCGCGCAAGGCTTGGGGGGATTTGGGCGCGCCAACGTTTGCCCGGCAGGATGTCACTGTTCAGGACTTGCGGGTCGGCAACTATGTTGCCGACTATCAGGATCAGTTCCTGGCCGAGATGGGTGAGCACGTGCGGGCGGGCCGAGTAATCTATAAGGAAGACCGATGGGATGGCCTGGCCAAGGCACCAGAAGCGTTTCAGGCCATGCTGCGCGGCGACAATTTCGGCAAGACAATCGTTGTGGTTGGAGACGATCCAACGGCCTAAGGCCCGGCATACTATCCAGATCAGTCCGGACCTTACCGAACGCGCTTTGGCGACTTAGTGTTCGATATACCCGTAGACCTGTTCACTATGCAGCTGGCCATCACGCCAGAACAGCAGAATCACCTGTTTCTCCACACGCTCAAGGGCCAGGATGTCGCCATCGCTCCGCGCCCAATGGTCGTCGCTGATATAGGGTGACCCCCCTGCCCCTTTAGCCACCCATTGCCAGACTTCCATTTGATCGAAATAACCGGGCTTAAGATCATTGCCGATCGATTCCCCATCCATCCCGAGCACATCTATCCAAGTGCCGGCACGGCACAGCACAAGCCCGCGCTTGCCGTCGCTCTTGCGTCTGACCTGCGCGACTTCATCGACGACGTCATCGCCATCAATATCACCGCCGTACTGGCGCGGCAGGATCGCAGCATCCAATTCATAGGCCTCAAGGTCCAAACCGCAGCTGCCAAACGTCTCCATTTCCTCTGGCAGAAAATCAGGGCTCGCTTGATCCGCGTCACGCTGTTGCTCGTCTTCGGATTTCGGCCAGGTCACGCAGGCATCGAACTGCAAATAGGTCATTCTTGCCTGCTTGCCGGGCTCAAGGTCCGACAGGCCATAATCCAGCACTTTGAGCCAACCAAGGCCGCTATTGGGGTCCGGTTCGACGGACGGAGCCGTCCCTTGCGGCGGTTTGAAGCCGCCCGTACCAATCAGCGACGGCGAAAACAGAAAAATCCGGTCGTGCTGCGGCGCGTTGACATCGCCCTGATTGGGGCCGGTATTGGCCTGGTTGCGGAAATGCCAGCCATAAAGCTGCCGCGGATTGGGACCACGAAAGGGCGGCGTAATCTGGGTTAGATCGACATCGGCACCATCGCCGCCACGGCCGAACACATAAATCACCCAACCGTGTTTGGCCGCCCCCAGGCGAAACCACAATCCATTGCCGAGATCCTGGGTGAAATTGTGTCCACCATAGATTTCCGGCTTGATATGCTCGTTCAGCACACCGTCATCCGTCTGGCCCTTGATCTTGACCGCATGCCGCTCTGCAGTGGCTTCACACGTCTGCGCCTGCGCGGTGCCGACGGACAATGTGAGGGCAATGCTGACTGCGAACACCAACGATTTTATCATGGACCCAGTGACCTCCCCTGACCTTGCGCTCTTTCGATGGCGCTCTATCATCCTAGGATATAAGGGCTATTGGCTGGGGGAAATAGGATGCGCAATTTCTGGACCGCTTTCGCAGCGGTTTTCTCGTTGGGTCTGATCCTCTACCCAAGCATGAGCACGGCCCAGATGCCGGGCATGTCTTTCGACACCAACGCAACCTATCCCTGCTGCAATCGCGACACCAATGAGATCATCGGTGAAATGCCGATGCAGGCCTGCGCCATGAAGCCCAAACACGTGCCGATCGTGCCCGGCATGCCGTCAGACATGTTCTGCCCGCAAAACGATGCTGGTAGCGGGGGCAGCGGCTCTGCAGAGGCGCCGCCATCCGAACCGGCGACCGACTTTGAAGAAGAACCGGTCTGGGACGAGTTTCAGGCCAACGTGCCCAACGGCAGCTTCGAAAACTGGCGTGGTGGCGGCAAACCGGTGAGCTTTACGACCTACAGCCGCCCGGAATGGGTGAACGAGGCCCCTGAAGAATTTCAAAACTTCGAGACCGTCAGCCGGTCGTCGGAAAGCTTTGAAGGCTCGTCAGCGATTGAAATCTCAAACTTCAAGCCCCAGGGCCGGTTGGCCGGCTTTGACGTTGTGATACCCGGCGGCACCGTCAGCTGTAAGCCAGGCTGCCCGATCGAAAAGCGCCAGAGCGGGGCTGCGGATCAAGACACGCTGCAAGTCGATATCGAGGGCGCCGGCCCCGCGCTGTGCGGCGCCTATAAAGACTTCTTAAGAGGCGGCGACAAGCTTTCCGTCGTTGCCGCCTTGTTCGCAGGGGGCAAGAAGCCGGTCGGCGGCACCAATTTCGGTGATGTGCGCCGTGCACGGCTGAGCCAGGATAAGGACGGCTGGATCAAGTTCCGGATTCCCATCATTGAGACACCGGGCAGCAAGGTCAGGTCGGCGCGAAAGGCATCCATTCAGTTTCAGATCCTCCCGGGCGCGGGGCTAGGTAGGGTGGCTGCGGAAAATACGAAGGCCGTCGCGACCTCTACAGCCGGTTTGGGCGGGCTGGGTGGCACGGTCACAGCCGGTAGCCGGGTGCTGGTCGATGCGGTTCACTTCTGCGGTGGGATCGATCTTCAGGTCGCTGATGCGGAGAGCGCTGGGGGCGGCCTTATCCCTGAAGAACACGAAGAAACCGGCGCTGTCATCTGGGTCAACCTGGACAATGACGATGGTGACGACAAGTTCGACAACAAAGACGAAAAGGTCGAGGGCGGCGATAACGACTTTGCCCAGCTCGTCCTTCAACTGCCCAGCGGCTCGAAGGGCACCGCAACGCTAAAACAGGTCAGCGGCAAAGGGAAAACACGGCTCTGGACGGGTAAAATGCGAACCCCGGGCGAAGCCTATGCCAGGCTAAACCAGAAAATGACGTTGCCGGAAGGCTTTACAGACAATGGCGCCTATCTGGAGAAAGTGCTCTGGATTGAAGGGCTCGAACCCAGCGATTCCACTTCGGACGTTCAGTTTGAGCTGGAATACATCCCCGACGGCGGCAAAGACCCCGAAACCGACAAAATCGCGGTGACCGTCTTAGCTGTCGACAATATGAAGTGGCACGGCAAGAACAACAGCCTCAATGATGACGAAACTCTGGACCCGGACCAGAATCACCCCGTCATCGAAGCGCGCGCGGGCGGCCCCGCCCAATCGGTAAATCCCTATGACGACCCCGTCCGGGTGTTTCCGGGAAAGCGCTATATCGACAACAAGGCCACCGACAAGAAACGCGACAAGGTCGAGCTGGAAGTTATCCTCAACGTCGAGCCGCCCCATGAAACAGAGGTTCACCTGCGGGCTTTTGATGTCGATGATCCAAGCGCCGATGACGACGAGGTCGATGACGAAACGCAAGGCGAGGACAATCGGGGAAAATCGCCTGCAAAAACCGGCATGTTCACCAAGTCAAAAAGTGACACATTTGCGCTGAAGGTCTCTGAAAAAACTGCCAAAGCTGAGTTCCAGGTCACGATGCAGCCCGGCGACAATTTTCGTGTCGCCGCCAGCGGCGACAAGGACTTTCTGGACGAATTGACCAACGACGACACCCAATTGGGTGACGGGTGGGACTCCCTGGCCCGGATTGTCGATGAGCGAATGCTGGCCAAGGGTAAGAAGGCCGATGAGGCCGAAGTTCAAAAGCCCGAATCCTATCTGTCCGATACGCTGACCGTCTGGCGGTTCCTTCATGTCGAACTGGATTCAATGAAACCGGTGGAAGGCAACACCATGAGGGGCACCGTAACGTCGATAACCCCTGCAGGCACCGTACAGGGGCTGCCGGCATGGAAGATCGGCACGACACTGAATATTGTCGTCAATGACTGGCCGTCTGACGGGGTGGGCGGCAAAGGCCAGTGGGACCGGTTTTTCGCCGGGCAGTTCCGTATTGATGGTGGCCGCTACAGCGTGGTCGGGAATACGGCTCGCGGGGCGCCCGACGACATCACCATTGTCGGCAGTGCGCTGAACGACGAAACCTACCGCAACAGCCTGATCAACAAGACGTTCGAAATCGAAGACGATGATAGAACCCCGTTGACCATTGCCGGAAAGGCAGGGCAAGCAGGACCATTCGTCGACGGTACGCCCATACCATTGCCCCCGGATGACCGACTGCTGGACACGCCGGACAACGCCTATTTCCCAGCCTATGTCTATCCAAGGCTGGATACGCTAAAGGCGGGACCGGGCAGCCGTAAATTCGTCGGCAATATCCGTATAGATACCCTCGACCATGTCCGGCGCTATTTCGGCGGATTTTCTCAACGTGAAAACCACGACGATCCGGACCTGTGGACGGTCTATCTGCTGGGCGCGCTACAGGGCGTCCACTGGGAAGATGCCGATGGGAAGCACGCCGAAGGCGGAGCGGGCGTTGGTGGAGTCGCCGGCGAGGCTGATGGCGCCGGGGGCACCGGCGGGCTGATTTATTGGGCGTCCGGATCAGAGCTTGAAGTAACAAATAGCAGCGGACCCGGATGGAGACTGATTGATGCCACCGTGCATGAAATCGGCCATCTATTCGGCGGCCAGCATACCGATGAAGGCCTGATGTCCGACGGAGAAAACGGCAACCCACCACCTACAGGTGATTTCAGCGATACAACTCTCAATGCGATCAGGAGCGCAACCAACCCATAGAACAAATCCGCCTGAGTACGCAGACCACCGTTGACCTGCTCGCCATCATTCGCCTCTGATACTACCGAATCCGATGGCCACTCTTTACCAGGCCATTGGGTTCCTTGCCGCGCCAATTAGAGGGAAAATTAGTGCGATCATATCTAACCGAGCTCTTTTTCGGCATTATCCGGGTCTGCCTGAAAGTGATACCCCACAACCGGACAGGTGATCGCCTCATTACCTTTCTGCGCTTCGTCAAGACACATAAGCGGTTACCCAACAACAAGCTCTCTTACCTCGACGTGCTCTACAGGCTTAAGTCGTCAGATGAGATTATGGACCCGCTCCGGGTCTTCGTGACCGACAAAGAGCTGGCCAAACTGTTCATTGCCGCCACAGTTGGACCGCAATACCCGGTACCAACAATTGCCGTGCTATCGAGCCGTGACGAGGTTGATGCCTATGATTTTCCGGCAACCTGTTGCATCAAACCAACGCATTCCTGTAACCAGGTCATCTTGCGCAAAGACGGCGAAGAGATTGATAAAGAACGCATCAAGGCGTGGCTTGACTTCAACTATTACACCCATAGTCGCGAGGCCAATTATCGATATCTTGAGCCCAAAATTATTGTCGAACCGCTGTTGTTCAACAGCAAATCTGTCTTTGATTACAAGTACTTCTGCTATGCGGGCAAGCCGAGGGCTATCCAGGTGGATGTCGACCGTCGCGGCGACTGGATTGTTGGCCTTTTCAGGGCAGACTGGACCGAACAGCGACTATCTAGCGAATACGAAATGGGAAACGGCGCCATCAGCAAGCCCGCCAATCTGGCGGAGATGCTGCGCGCGGCGGAGAAGTTGTGCAAACAATTCCCAACCATTCGTATCGACATGTATTCCGATGGTGAGACATTTTACGTCGGCGAACTGACCAATTGTCCCGGCAGCGGCCTCACCACCATACGAGATAAAGACACCGAAGAGGCCTTTTCAGAACTACTCTATGGCGAGCATAGCTGATGGTCACAAGCCAGTTTTTGCTGGTTTTCCAGCTACAGATGCCTGGCCTGTTAAAGTCGAATACCTTGTCAGCAATGACCCTCCCTATCCGCATCGACAATCAGGATAAGTATCCATGCGCGTAGCCGCCTTCGTGCCCGGACAGGCCATGAGCACCACTTTTGCGACGTGTTCTGACGATACCTCCCTGCATTTCGACCCCGACAAACTAACGGCGCGGCAGGTGAGAGATGATGTCGCGAGTAAAAGCCTCGTGGGCTTGCTGCAGGTGGCACAGATGGGCCTCGGCGGTCCTGCAGACCATGTTATGCTGTATGAAACCTTTGCAATTGACCCCTGGCCCGAACGCCTAGAGGTCTATTCCGGATTTTTCACCCGCATGGGTGCAAACCCCATTCCGCCCGAACATCGCCACCTGCACCCGGTCGAGGACTTTTACAATTCCATCGCAGTCGCCCTGCCGGATACGGATAGCATCACGCTGTACATGACCAGCGGATCCAACAGTATTCTGCACAATGATCCGGCGGCCTACGCCATCAGCCAGAACGTGAACTCGAAGGTGCACTTCGCAGCCCATGCACCACGCTTTGGTATTCCCGTACCGGATACGCTGGTGACCACCAAAGGACAACTGGATAACGCAGAAAATGCCGCCTTTATGACCAAACACAATGGTCAGATCATAGTCAAAACTCTTGGCCTGGGAGGCGCGCGTAATGTCACCTCGGTGTCCAACCTAACAGAGGTGGCTGATTACGTTACGGAATTTGATGACAACATGGCCGTAATCCTGCAACGCCGGTTGGACATGTCGGAATATAGCGAACTGACGGCAGATTTAACGATCACGGACACCGATATTTCCATTTCTAATGTCCGCAAGTTGATATTTTCGGAGGGGATCTGGGCTGGCAACTACATTGGCCCCGACGTTGTCGTCAGCCCCGAACACGAGGCGCAATTGTTGCGCGTTGGCGCCTATGCCCGCGCTCAAGGCTATGTGGCGCCAGAGGGCTTGAACTGCGGCATAGACTTCTTCATCAGCAAAAACGGCCGCGGTGCCGAGAACAAAGAAGAGCTTTTGGTCACTGAGATTAATTGCCGCTGGACCGGGGGCCTGTACACAACTGAAATGCTTCGCCAAGTAGGGGCAACGCAGGAAAGCTGCGTCGCCTTCATCGATCTGGTTATTGCCAGAAAATTTGACGCCTATCTCGCCTTTGTCGACCGGCACTTATTTGGAGCGAGCAGCCAGTCCTTCAGTATCATCCCGCTGGGATGCAGCCCCTCCCCGCAACAGATAGAGGGCGATGAGCACTTCTACGCCTGGCAGATCATTGCCGGAGACTTCAACGCCTTCAAGCAAGCCCGACAGGTCGAATTGGGCGATGACGTCCTGATGCTCGCGGAAAAAATCGACATGGACGAGGTAAGCCGCAGCTAAACCCTAGAGCAAAACCAGCTTAGTCGGAATCGAGAGATTCCAGCTAAGCTAGTAAATTTGCTCTAGAAACCAATAGATTAGATCATCTTTATCTGTTGAGTTGAAACGCTAAGCGCTTCCAACTCAACAGATGATGATCTAGATCACGATCGGTTTAGGTGGGTTCACCTAAACCGATAAACGTGATCTGGATTCAATAAGTGAGAGCGGGATCGGGCGGAAAACCGGTATCCACCCATCGGGTCAAGCCCGACGGCATGCTTTTCCTGATCCCGCTCTAGCCAAACCAGGCCATCGGTGTGATACGGGTCAGCGTCGGCACATCCCATACAGCTGGACAGATCAATAGTCTCGCAATCAAGGGTGTTGAAACTGGTTCCGGGTCCTATATCCTATCCCAGTAGTGATCCAACCGATTGGACTGACGGTATAAAAGTACGGGGAAAACAGACATCTAAGCAGCGCCCAGTAGGCGGCACTGACTCGACGAAACTGGGGCTGCATCAACACGTCGACCGTCAATAAGCACCAAAAAAAGGAGATGGTGGGAAATGCAGAGTATACATATGCGTCTTTTAGGGGCCCTTACAGCCATCATGCTGATAAGCGGCGGCACCGCTGTACAGGCGGATGATACAGCCGAGGCTGAAGTTGTCTGCGACGTCAAGAAAGGCGAGCGAGTTTTCAGAAAATGCATGACCTGCCATGTGCTTGAACCCGGTAAGAAAAAGACCGGGCCCAGCCTCTGGGGTATCTTTGGCCGCGTATCAGGCACCGAAGAGGGCTTCAATTATTCCAAAGCGATGAAGGAAGCGGAAATTACCTGGACCGAAGAAACCATCTCCGCCTATATCGAAAATCCGCGGAAATATATTCCCCGGAACAAGATGGCCTTTCCGGGTGTCCGCAAGGAGCAGGAACGCGTTGATCTGATGTGCTTCTTGAAAGAGAACACCATGGATCCTGATGCGCCTGCGCCGGATGGTGATGGGGCGGACGACGCGCCTGCCGAAGGATAGACAGGCCTGGGCGCGGAACCTACGAGCGTTTCCGCGCGATCACATTGTGAATTGGAGCCCCGTTGCACATGGCAGCGGGGCTTTAGTTTTATGGGTGTTATCAATGGTGGTTAGGCGAACGGACCGTTCAGCCGCACGACGGCGAGGTTCAAGACGCCCGCGAAGGTTACCCATGCCAGATACGGCACCAGCAGAAGGCTGGATAGTTTCGAATACCTCAAAAACACGACGATCAAAGCCAGGACCGACAACCACAGCAGAATGACCTCTGCAAGGGCCCAGTCCGGCCGCTGCGCCCTGAAGAACACCGCGCTCCAAAGCAAATTGAGGGCAGCATTGAGAGCAAACAGCCAAAGCATGCTCATTTGCGCGACACGATTGGGTGCGCGACGCCAAGCCAGAATACCCGCCAGCGCACATAGTGAATAAATGAGGGTCCAGGCAGGCCCGAACAACCAATCCGGTGGCTTCCAGGACGGCTGCTGCAGGCTGTAATACCAGTCGCTCAGATCGGTCATAAAGGCGCCGAAAACTGCGACAATCAGCGCCGCACCAGCACCGGCCAATATGGGCTTAAGCCGCCCACTATTCGCAGCGGTCATGACGACGGAGATACGATCCGGAACAGATGGGCCAGGTCTTTGAAGAAAATTTTCACATGCGCTACAGGCTTCTTCCTGACCAGCTTCTTGTTCATGTAAGCCTGCCAGGTGAGCTGTTGCACATCAGGGTCCTTGCAGATGGTCACAAATCGTTCCCGGCGCTTGTCGCTCGAATACCAGAACTTCTGCATGATACCCAGAATCCAGAAGACGCGACCGTGTTCTTTCATAAACCGCTTGCGGGCTTTAGCCAGGACCCGGGCGTCTGCGGTTTCCAGGAATTCACTAACCGCCTGCGCCGTGAACTGCCCGGCAAGCATGGCATAATAAATGCCCTCGCCCGATGCCGGTGCAACGACGCCGGCGGCATCGCCCGCCAGAATGACATTGCGGCCATTGTCCCACTTCTTTCTTGGCCGCAGAGGAATCGGCGCGCCTTCGCGGCGGACTGTTTCCGCCTGATCGAGGCCCGCGGTTTCGCGCAGCTCCTTGACCGACTCACGCAGCGAAAAGCCCTTATTCGCCGTACCGGTTCCGACGCTGGTGTGATCGCCGTGCGGAAACACCCAGCTATAAAAATCCGGCGACAGCGCACCACGGTAATAGACGTCGCATCGGTTGCTGGCAAAATCGGCGTCAGGATTGTGCGGGGACTTGATCACCTCATGATAAGCGAAGACATAGGGGACCTTGTCTTTGGCTGACATGGTCTGCTGTGCCACTGCCGAATTGGCCCCATCCGCGCCGATGACCGCTTTGGTGCGGACGCTGACGGCATCACCGCCGCGGCCAGATTCCTTAGGCACAAACTCTACAACCGCCGTCCCATCGTCCTGCTGGGTAATGGTCTTGAACGTCCCATCAATACGAGTGGCCCCGGTCTTGACCGCCCGTTCCCGCAACCACTCGTCAAACACATCCCGGTCGACCATGCCGACAAAACCGCCATCGATCGGCATGTCTACTTTCGCATCCGCTGGGGAAACCATCCGCGCCGAGCTGATTTTGGCCACCAGCAGCGAGTCCGGAATGGCAAAATCCTGGATCAATCGGGGCGGGATGGCACCACCACAGGGTTTGATACGCCCCGCTTTGTCGAGCAGCAGAACCGATCGGCCGTCGCGGGCCAGTTCCGTCGCCGCTGTCGCGCCTGAAGGCCCGCCACCGACCACCACAACGTCATATGTTTGAATATCTGTCATGATTCTCACCCATGATTAACCGACGCCGCCAAGGCAGGGTTGCCGGAAAGGTCCACCCCCTGGCGCTCGGTAGAAGGCCGCCCGATACGGGCGGCAATGAAAGCTGCAACAATGAACAGGATCCCTTCGCCTGCGAATACGAGTGCGTAGGCAGAAACCGGCGATCCGAACAAAGAACGGAAGATGTCGACCAGAATTGTGGCCCCCAGGCCACCCAGTCCGAAGGCGACCGCTTGAGCGGCGCCAAACAAGCCCATGCGTATCCCTTCGCGTGACTGTTGGGTTCCGCCAGCCAGTTCCATCATCGACGCGATGGCCGCAACGGCAAAAGCACCATTGGCAAATCCCAAAAAGACCACTGAGGCGCGTAGTGGCCAGGTCGGCCCGACAAATCCAGCAGCCGCCAATCCAAACAGCGCCAAAGCGGAAGCCGCACAGCCAGCCATCGTACAAAAACGCAAAACGCCTGATCTGCGGCGCCCCAAGAGCGCACTGATAAGAGCGACCATCACCATGCCCACCAGCACCCCGCTATGCTGCACCCCTGCAAGCTTTGTCGATTCCCCCGGAGTCAAGCCGAACACCGCGCCGGCAAAGGGCTCAAGGATCAGGTCTTGCGCGCTATATGCCAGCATGGCGACAAAAACGAACGTGGTGAAACGCCGGGTCGCCGGTTCGCGCCAAATCTGGCGCATGGCATCCATGAAAGCAGGATTTGAGTCCGGTTCAGGCCGCGCGCGAACCTGTTCTACGACAGCTGTTCCCTCGACACGCCACAGCGCTACCGCTGTCAACAGGATAGCCCCGATACCAACAACGGCTGTCACCAGAACCAGCCTGCCGGTGGTGAACGGGTCCAGGAAATGACCCGCAACCGTTGCGGTGACGGCAAAGCCAGCGATCATCATCAACCAGACAATCATCGCCGCTGCGCCCCGGCGCGCGGGGTCGACGCGTGCCGCCAGCAACGCCAGCAAGGACGTCCCCGAAGCCCCGACGCCCAAGCCAATCAAAACGAAGGCGGCAGTTGCCATGGCAATACCGGCAAAAGTATTGGTTTCCATCAATGCGGTGGCCATGGCCGCCGCGACACCGCCCGCTGCCAGGGCCGCCATACCCCCCATGATCCACGGAGTCCGCCGCCGGCCGACATCTGAACTGTAGCCAAATCTGGGCCGCATCAATTGTACGGCGTAGTGCAACGCCACCAGCGCGCCCGGCAGAGCTGCGGGCAACATCAACTCGACCACCATTACGCGGTTCATGGTCGACGTGGTCAAAACGACGATGGCGCCAAGCGCCGTTTGCACCAGTCCCAGCCTGATAATGCCGATCCAACCGAGGCGGGGCGCGTTCATGATCAGACCACCATCGACCGCAGCGCAAAGGCGCTGGCCAGCATGCCAAGAACATAGAGTGTCGTGCCGGTCGCGTTATACCAGGGTGCGCGTTCCCGCGGCGCCTGCATCAGCCGCACCATCAGACCGACCTGAACGGCGGTGAGCACAGCAACGATCCCCGCATAGAGCGCCAAATCCCAAGCGACCAAAATACCGATCACGGCGAGTTGCGGCACCAGCATGACAATACAGGCCACCAGCGCCGCATTGCGAACACCCAGCTGGACCGGCAACGAGCGGATCCCCATCTTGGTGTCGCCCTCAACCGCTTTGAAATCGTTCAGCGTCATGATGCCATGCGCGCCCGCACTATAGAGTGCTGCAAACAGGACGATCTCCCAGCTGGGCAGCCCGTTGACCATAACGGCGGCACCGGTAAACCAGGCCAATCCCTCGTAGCAGATCGCCACGGCCGCGGCGCCCCACCAGCCGTTCTGTTTCAGGCGAAACGGCGGCGCGCTATAGGCCCAGGCGAGTGCGAGGCCAAATACCGCTGCACCAAATCCCACCGGTCCCAGGGCGAGCCCCACAAGAAGCGACAACATGGTCCAGCCGACGGCGATATAGAATCCCCAGTCACCTGGAATACGCCCTGATGGAATTGGCCGTTCGGGCTGATTGATCGCATCGACATGGCGGTCGTACCAATCGTTGACTGCCTGGCTGGTCCCGCAGACCATTGGCCCGGCGAGCAGGATGCCGCCTGCCAGCAACCAGAGCCCGTCGCCCAAAGGAACACCTGCTGAAACCACGCCGCAGCCCAGTGCCCACATCGGTGCAAACCAGGTTAACGGCTTCAAGAGCTCCAGCACTGCGGCCGGCGAGGGTCGCTTATGCGCAATCGGGAGGGAGCCTTCTTCAACCATAGGAAAACAGTATACTTGACACTGTTATCCGTCAATTAAACCTGACAGTTTTTCGCTGTGATCTCAGAAAGTTTTTTGGGCCAGCGCGCTGCTATTGGAACACGCCCAAAACCATCGACTGAATGAACGCAAAAGACCGACGAACCTGCAGGCTGATGACCTAACTGTCGGCGTCAGATTCAAGATCGCCGAGGCCGTAGCGCCGAAGCTTCACATAAAGACTCTGACGGCTGAGGCCCAGCATTTCAGCCGCGGACGCGCGATTATTCCGCGTTAGCTCCAACGCGGCTTCAATACACAGCCGCTCGATCACGTCTGTGGTATCCCGGACAATCTCTTTTAAGGACATGCGCCCGACCAGATCGGTGAATTGATCCGGCGAATGGGGCAGGCCTGTATCACCGCCAGTATTGGGGACGAGCCGTCCGTCAACGTTTCGAATCATGAACCCTAGGCAGGGCGGGTCCCCGTCAGGGACGGAGACGGCAGAGACCTCGACATCCGTATTGAGGCCATATTCACCACGCAAAGTCGTCGCAAAAAACCGTGCGGAATCGTTTTGCCGCAGATTTGCAACCAAAACCTTCAGATCAACGCCCCCGCGACCGAGCCAACGGTCCAGTGGTTCGCCGCGGACCTGGTCTTCCTTGACCAATTGGGCCAATTCCAGAAAGGCGTCATTCGCCATAATGATCCGTGCATCCGGTGACGTAACGACAAAACCTTCTGGAGATTTGTCAACGATCTCCAATAGTTGTGACCGCGACTGAGAAATGACCGCCGACCCGGAGTCGGCCGATTGGTCTGCAATCCGGATTAGGAAATAAACGGAACCATCCTGACGGAACAGGGACGCGCTCACGCCAAATTCCCGTTCGCCATCTTCGGATCGCGCACGAATGGTATCTGCACGCCCGGTCGCCCTGGCGCTTTCCATCATTTCCTGAACGGCTTTAGTGCCCTTCCGATCGAACCCTTCCGGAAAACGGCGACCGACCAGGCGGTCAACCGGCACACCGACGGCTTCGGATGCAGCTGGATTTGCCTCGATAATTTTCTGACTGCCACCGTCCACGATGACGACCGCCTCGGTCGCGACATGAAACAGCAGGCGATACCGCGTTTCAGCCTGACGCATTCTCTCATAATCGCGCTCAAGCGACTGTTGCGCGCTAACCAGGCGCTGTTGCAGATCAGAAATCGTTCTCAAATCCCGGCCCAGCGCAACGAAGGGGCCTTTCTCACTCAGCCGCACCACTGAGTAAAGAACCGGCAGGTCACGGCCTTGCGGCGATGGGTGATTGATTTGCCGCCGATGAGCTATCTCACCGTCCGCTGCGGCTTGAAGCAACTCTTCAACCTTACCGACACTCTCAATGGTAACCGTGTCACCCCAGGGACGCCCAAGCCATTCCTCACACCCTTCTTCAGAAAAATTGGGGTCGGCAAAGGACATGTCCTGAACGACACCTTCGCCGTCGAGAACCAGGGTCATGTCGGCGCCAGCTTCCACCAGCGACGCTGTCGCATCAGCGCTTAGGTCGCCGAGACGATGTATCCACGATCTGGCAGCGTTGACTGCTTCCATTGTCCCTACGGGCTCCAATACCTAATCTGATTGCGTTTGCAAGAAGCGTAATCAGCAGTGTTTTTGCCTCAGGTCAAGTAATCTTTCTGCTTCGGCTGCCGCCTGCGCGCCATCGGCTCCGACGGCGTCGGCCCCCACCTTTTCGGCAAATGCCGGGTCGTCGAGAAACTTGCGACCTCCTACCATGATGCCGAGCGACTTGTTCTGTGATTCGGATCGAAGGTCGCGAATCACGTCGGCGACCCGATCAGCCGTCGCGTCACAACTCAGCGACAATCCAACAACAGCGTACCAGTCATTGCTTACCGAATCGACAATATCGTCATAGCTCATCGTTGAATGGACGGTGACGTCCCAGCCTTCGTGCCGCATGAATTCAGTGACCATCAACAGGCCGAACGTATGCTGCTCACCCGGCGCACACGCCAGCAGAGCCCGTCGTGACGGATCATAAGTTCCAGCCTGCGGATTGAAATTCCGGCTCAGGTCATGAAGCACCTGCTGCAATCGGCCCAAACCGAGCGTGACATTGACAAAATCAATCGAGTCGGCGACCCACATGTCTCCCAATTGACGCGCCGCCGGTGTCAGTAGATCAAGGTAGATTGCCTTGACCGTTACGCCCCGGTCCCGCAACGCATCCACAAAAGACGTGGCTATTGCATCATCATGCGAGAGCAATAGACGCACAAATTCATCCACATCAGCACCGACGATAGCCGGCATCTTAATAGACGCTGGCTTGGGTTGGCTGCTGTGTTGCTTCAGGGCAAGCATCAATCGAGGAACGATTTCCGATTCTATCTGCCTTGCCACTTGGGTCATGGCTTTAGACGATCTGTCGCGCAGCCCGTTCGCTTTTGGCGGCCGATCACTCTTGTCGCATTCGCCGTGTAATTCCGGCCCAGAGTCGAAAATACCCTCTGAGTCAGGCGGCTGTGTCTGAGCCCCAGCCGGCTTACCGGTGTCTCCCATATTCCACCTCCCCTACGTGGAACATTAAACGTTACACACTGTGCAAGGGGTTGGCGAGACTTTCCGGAGAAAGCGGCAAAAAACATCGTGCGGACTCTCAGATTCTAGCTGACGATTCCCTTCGATGATTACACTCGAATTCCCATCAAGCGTCAAGTGTTGTTTACGTCTGGTTTGATTGACACATTTGTGGAAAGGGCATAATCTCAACCCTACTGAGTGGGAACAGTGGGGAGTAAAGGCCGGTGCAGCAACACCAACCAAGGCGCGGGAAGAGCCCTGGTTTGTATACGCCGGAACAGCGCAAACGCCGGGACGGATCACCCTGGACGGTGGTTCAAGGGGTTCTGGCTCCCATTCAATTTGTTGTTTTTCTGGGCAGCCTGGCGCTGGTCCTCAACTACCTGATTACCGGTGAAGGCTTTGCCGAAGCCACCCTATCCGTCGTCGTCAAGACACTTATTCTCTATGCGATCATGATCACCGGCTCCATTTGGGAGCGTGAAGTCTTTGGGCGTTATCTTTTTGCGCCGGCGTTTTTCTGGGAAGACGTTGTCAGCATCCTCGTCCTTATCCTGCACACCGCCTATCTGGTGGTCCTGATGACAGATGCCTTTGGCCCGGGGGTTCAGATGTATATCGCCCTGGCCGCCTATGCCGCTTACGTCATTAATGCCGCTCAATATCTGATCAAGTTCCGCCTGGCCCGGCGCGAACCTGTTGCTGTCGGGGCGCCGTCATGAACGACCTGTCGACAACGCCGGGACCGTCAATTGAGCTGGGCTGCGGCGACGCGCCGGTGCTGCGCGAGCGCGGCCAGCGCGAAGTATTCTGCGGTTTGACCGGGATTATCTGGCTGCATCGGAAGATTCAGGACGCGTTTTTCCTGGTCGTGGGATCACGCACCTGTGCTCATCTTATCCAGTCGGCTGCGGGCGTGATGATCTTTGCCGAGCCCCGCTTTGCCACGGCGATTATCGGCGAGCGCGACCTGGCCGGCCTGGCCGACGCCAACGACGAACTCGACAAGGTCGTCAACAAGCTGCTGGCGCGCCGCCCCGACATCAAGTTGCTGTTCCTGGTCGGGTCGTGCCCTTCTGAAGTGATCAAGCTCGACCTGTCACGCGCCGCCCAGCGGCTATCGAAAGACCATTCACCGGATGTACGGGTACTCAGCTACTCCGGCAGCGGTATCGAGACCACCTTTACGCAGGGCGAAGATGCCTGCCTGGCATCGCTTGTCCCCGAACTGCCCGCTCTGCCAGACGGTGAGCGCTCACTGATGGTGGTCGGTGCGCTGGCCGACGTTGTTGAGGACCAGTTCCGCCGGATGTTCAGCGAATTGGGCATTGATTCGGTGCACTTCCTGCCACCCCAAAGTGCCGACACCATGCCGCCGGTTGGTCCCGGCACATCTTATCTGCTTGCACAGCCATTCCTCGCCGACACTGCACGGGCGTTGGAAGGCCGCGGCGCAACCAGGCTTCCCGCGCCGTTCCCACTCGGTGTTGAAGGAACTACAGCCTGGTTGAAAGCCGCGGCCGACGCCTGGGGCGTGAGCGAAACCAAATTTGAAGACGTCACCAGCCGCCCCCGGGCGAGAGCAGCAGCTGCCCTTGACCGCTACCGCGAGACGTTGGCTGAACGCCGGGTCTTCTTCTTCCCCGATTCGCAGCTTGAAGTGCCGATCGCCCGCTTCCTGAACCGGGAACTGGGCATGGAGCTGGTCGAGGTCGGCACGCCTTACCTGCACAAACAACATATGGCCGACGAACTGGCCCTGCTGCCGGCCGATACGATGCTGAGTGAAGGCCAGCATGTGGAGAACCAGCTTGACCGCTGCCGGGAGGCCAGTCCCGATTTGGTGGTCTGCGGGCTGGGCCTCGCCAATCCGCTGGAATCAGAGGGCATGACCACAAAGTGGGCCATCGAACTCGTCTTCTCTCCCATCCACGGCTACGAGCAAGCCGCCGATTTAGCAGAATTGTTCGCCCGGCCGATGGTCCGCCGGACACGGTTGGCGGTCTAGCCCATGGAACTCACGCTCTGGACATATGAAGGACCCCCTCATGTCGGAGCGATGCGTGTCGCGAACAGCATGGACGGTTTGCACTACGTATTGCACGCACCGCAGGGTGACACCTATGCGGACTTGCTGTTCACCATGATCGAGCGCAACCAGAAGCGACCGCCGGTGACCTACACAACGTTCCAGGCGCGCGATCTGGGCAGCGATACAGCAGAACTGTTCAAGACCAGCGCCCGGGAAGCCTATGAGCGTTTCCAGCCAGATGCGTTGCTGGTCGGCGCCTCCTGCACCGCAGAACTCATTCAGGATGATCCGGGTGGTCTGGCCAAGGCGATCGGCTTGCCGGTGCCTGTGGTGCCCGTCGAGCTGCCAGCCTATCAGCGCAAGGAGAACTGGGGCGCTGCTGAAACACTTTATCAACTGGTCCGCGCCTTTGCCGGCCCACATGCACCGGCACCGGGTACGCCGCGCGAACCCCGCGACCCCAGCCGGCGTGCACGCTGCAATCTGCTGGGGCCATCCTCGCTTGGGTTCCGTAACCGGGATGACGTGCAGGAAGTCACCAAGCTGCTTGACCGGTTGGGCGTGGATGTCCATGTCGTCGCCCCGCTCGCTGCGCGGCCCGGCGATCTGGCCCGTCTCGGCGAGGCTGATTTCAATATCGTGCTCTACCCGGAGATTGGCGACATCGCCGCCCGGTGGCTGGAGCGGACATTCAAGCAGCCAACAGTGCGGACCGTGCCCATCGGCGTCGGCGCGACATGCGACTTCATCAAAGAAGTGGCGGAACTGGCCGGGGTCGACCCGAAACCGGCGCTGGATGACGCAGAGTCCCGCCTGCCCTGGTACTCCCGGTCGGTCGACTCGACCTATCTGACCGGCAAGCGTGTCTTCATCTTCGGTGATGCCACACACGCTGTGGCGGCTGCACGGATTGCGGCAGAGGAATTTGCTTTTGAGGTCGTCGGCATCGGCACCTATAGCCGTGAGTTCGCCAGAGAGGTCCGCGCGGCGGCCGAGACCTATGGCGTCGATGCACTGATCACCGACGACTATCTGGAAGTCGAAGAACGGGTCGAACAACTCCAGCCCGAACTGGTACTCGGTACGCAGATGGAGCGCCACATAGCCAAGCGGCACGGCATTCCCTGCGCGGTCATCTCGGCGCCCATTCATGTACAGGATTTCCCGGCCCGGTATTCACCTCAAATGGGTTTCGAGGGCGCCAACGTTATCTTCGATACATTTGTCCATCCGCTGGTGATGGGCCTTGAGGAACATCTACTGGGTATGTTCCGCGAAGACTTCGAATTTCACGATGCAGCCGGCCCGTCCCATTTGGGCGGTCATGCCAGGGTGCCCGACAGCGCGCCGATCATCGTGCCCAGCACGGTCAATGAGGCTGAGCCCGCCGGGACTGAACCCGCTGAGGCCGATGTTCTGGCCTGGGCGCCGGATGCGGAAACCGAACTACAGAGAATTCCCTTCTTCGTGCGGGGCAAGGCCCGCCGAAACACCGAACGCTTCGCCCAGGATAACGGCGTCGCCATGATAACCGTTGAGACACTTTACGATGCCAAAGCGCACTTCGGCCGCTAACCAGACCCCGGTGCGGGTCGTGGTGATTACCCTGGACGGGCATCTGTCCGGGGCGGCCTATCGGGCGCAGATGGCATTGCGGCCAGAACTCTCTGAACTGACGTTCAGCCTGCATGCAGCGTCTGATTGGGCCAATGACCCGGAGTCGCTGAAGCGCTGTCACCGCGACATTGAAACCGGCGACATCATTTTCGTCAGCATGCTGTTCATGGAAGATCACATTCGTGCGGTACTGCCCCAGCTGCAGGCCAGACGCGACCACTGCGACGCCATGATCGCCTGCATCTCGGCTGGTGAGATCATCCGCCTGACCCGCATGGGCCGGTTCAGCATGGACGGGTCGCAGAACGGTGCTCTTTCCATATTAAAGAGACTGCGGGGCAGCAAAAAACCAGGCTCCGATCCGAATTCTGGCGCGAAACAACTGGCAACCCTGCGCCGCATCCCACAGATTCTGCGATTTATTCCAGGCACCGCCCAGGATGTGCGCGCCTATTTCCTGACCTTGCAATACTGGCTGGCAGGGTCTGAAGACAACATCGCCAACCTGCTTCGGTTCCTCGTTGACCGGTATGCAGACGAAGAACGCTATGGCCTGCGGGGCAAGTTGAAGATCGCACCGCCGGTACACTATCCCGATATCGGCCTCTATCACCCGGACATGAAGCCGTCCGTCGGCGAAAGCCGCAGCAAGCTGCCCATCCCCTCAAAAGCAGTCGAGGGCACGGTCGGCCTGCTGGTCATGCGGTCTTACATTCTCTCTGGCGATACCGCGCATTACGATGAGGTGATCAGGCAACTCGAAGCGCGCAATTACCGGGTGATCCCCACATTTGCGAGCGGGCTTGATGCACGGCCCGCCGTTGAAGAGTTCTTCCTGGGCGACGATGGCACACCGCTTGTGGACACGGTCATTTCAATGACCGGGTTTTCGTTGGTTGGCGGACCAGCTTTCAACGACTCAAAAGCCGCTGAGGAGATGCTGGCCGCGTTGGACGTCCCCTGCATTGCAGCGCATGCCGTCGAATTCCAGTCGCGCGAAGACTGGCGCTGTTCCGAGAACGGCTTGATGCCGATCGAAGCCACGATGATGGTCGCCATTCCCGAACTGGACGGCACCATCGCCCCAACCGTATTTGGCGGACGCGGCGCGCAAGAAGGTCTGGCCCGGAAAATGGAACCGGATCTGGAGCGGGTCGAAGCGCTGGTTGCTAAGACCGACCGGCTGATCAAGCTGCGCAAGACACCAGCAAGCGACCGCAAGCTGGCCATCGTGTTGTTCAACTTCCCGCCCAATGCGGGCTCAACCGGGTCTGCCGCGCATCTGTCGGTCTTCGAGTCGCTGCAGAACACGCTGACGGCTCTGGACGCAGAAGGCTATGACGTCGATGTGCCAGCCACTGTCAACGATCTGCGCGATAGGGTTTTGGAGGGAAACGCTAAGCGGTTCGGTGCTGACGCGAATGTCCATGCGCGCATCAAAACAGATGACCATGTCCGGGGCGAGCGTTGGTTGGCGCAAATTGAAGATCAGTGGGGCCCAGCGCCCGGCAAACAGCAAAGCGACGGCGCCTCGATCTTTGTGCTGGGCGCGCAGTTCGGCAACGTGTTCGTCGGCATCCAGCCCGGCTTCGGCTATGAAGGCGACCCAATGCGGTTGCTGTTCGAAGGCAGCTTCGCACCGACCCACGCGTTTTCAGCGTTTTACCGGTACTTGCGTCAGGACTTTGAAGCGAATGCCGTGCTGCATTTCGGCACCCATGGCGCGCTGGAATTCATGCCCGGCAAGCAAGCTGGCATGACCGGCGACTGTTGGCCGGAACGTCTGTTGGGCGATCTGCCGAACTTCTATCTCTATGCGGCCAACAATCCGTCTGAAGCTGCAATTGCCAAGCGCCGCTCGAGCGCGACCTTGGTCAGCTACCTGACGCCACCGTTGACGCATGCAGGGCTCTATCGCGGCCTGGTCGATCTGAAGGCGTCTGTGGCCCGGTGGCGTGGCCTGGCGCCCGATGCGCTGCCGGATCTTCAGGAAACCGCTGAACTGGTCCAGGCCCAAGCCGCCGAACTCGACCTGTGCGCGCCAGAGCCGCTCTGGAATGAGAGCGCCGAGCAAGAGATCGTCAAACTGACGGCAGCGATGTTGGAACTGGAAGAGACGCTGATTCCCGATGGGCTGCACGTTATGGGGCAACCGCCATCGGCAGAAGAGCGCGTTGAAACGCTGATCGCAATGGCCGAAGCCGCGCACGGCGATGCCCCCGATCACGCGGCAGTCGAAGCGCTGGTTGCCGGCGAAAATCGGGAACCCGGATCACTCCACGCCGATGTGGCGCAGGAACTGACCGAGATCGATCACCTGCTGCGCGAAGATCACGAGCTTCCCAGCCTCATGCATGCGCTGGAAGGTGGCTATGTCCGCCCTGCCCCCGGCGGTGACTTGTTGCGGTCCCCGGCGATCTTGCCCACCGGCCGCAACGTTCACGGGTTCGATCCCTTCATGATCCCCAGCACGTTCGCGGTCCAGGACGGCGTCAAACAATCTGGGAAACTGCTAGACCGTCATCTGGCTGATAACGGCGCCTTGCCTGAATCCGTGGCTTTTGTGCTGTGGGGAACCGACAATCTCAAATCCGAGGGCGGGCCCATCGCACAAGTCATGGCCCTGATTGGCGCGCGCCCCCGGGTCGACAGCTATGGCCGCATGTCTGGTGCAGAGTTGATCTCACTCGAAGACCTGGGCCGCCCCCGCATCGATGTCGTAGTTACCCTGTCAGGCATCTTCCGCGACCTGCTGCCGCTTCAGACCAAGATGCTCGCCGAGGCAACCTTCCTGGCTGCGTCGGCGGATGAGCCCCTTGAGCAGAATTATGTGCGCAAACACGCTTTGGCCTATCAGGAAGAACATGACTGCGATCTGGAAACGGCGTCACTGCGCGTCTTCAGCAACGCGGACGGCGCCTATGGCGCCAATGTCAATCAACTGATCGATAGCGGCGCCTGGGACGACGAGGACGAACTCGCCGACGCCTATTCACGGCGCAAGTGCTTTGCCTATGGCCGCGATGGCCACGCGGTGCGCCAGGCCGACCTGCTGAACACCATGCTGACGGATGTCGAACTGGCCTATCAGAACCTTGAATCCGTCGAGGTCGGCGTGACCTCGCTGGATCACTATTTCGATACGCTGGGCGGCATCAGCCGCGCGGTCAAAAAGGTCAAGGGCGACTCGGTCCCGGTCTATATCGGCGACCAGACCCATGGCGAGGGCCTGGTCCGGACGCTCGGTGAGCAGGTCGCGCTGGAGACCCGCACCCGCATGCTGAACCCGAAATGGTACGAGGGCATGCTGAAACACGGTCATGAGGCCGTGCGCCAGATTGAAGCGCATATCACCAACACCATGGGCTGGTCGGCGACCACGGGCGAGGTTTCGCCCTGGGTCTATCAGCGCCTGAGTGAAACCTATGTGCTGGACAAGGAAATGCGGGACCGTCTGGCACAACTGAACCCTGCCGCCTCGGCGAAATTGGCCAACCGGCTGATCGAGGCGCACGAACGCGAATACTGGACGCCATCAGGCGATGTCCTTGAAGCCCTGCGCGAAGCGGGCGACGAGCTTGAAGACAAGCTCGAGGGCGTTGGCGTGGCTGCATAGGAATTAAGGGAGACGGACATGTTGGACATTAGAGACCCGATCAATCCGAACGAAGACGGCGAAGGCAGCGTGCAGGTCCGGATGGACCCGACAATGGAGATCGACACCGCTAAGGTCTTTGCGGTCTATGGCAAGGGCGGGATCGGCAAGAGCACGACCTCGTCCAATCTGTCGGTCGCCTTTTCAAAATTGGGCAAACGGGTTTTGCAGATCGGCTGCGATCCCAAGCACGATTCAACGTTCACCCTGACTAAGCAACTGGTCCCGACGGTGATCGATGTGCTGGAGACCGTGGATTTCCACGCTGAAGAGCTGCGCGTCGATGACTTTGTTTATGAAGGCTATAACGGCGTCATGTGTGTCGAGGCCGGTGGCCCGCCGGCCGGGACTGGCTGCGGTGGCTATGTGGTCGGCCAGACCGTCAAGCTGCTGAAAGAACACCATCTGCTTGAAGACACCGATGTGGTGATCTTCGATGTGTTGGGCGACGTGGTCTGCGGTGGCTTCGCGGCCCCGCTGCAACATGCCGACCGGGCACTGATCGTCACCGCCAATGATTTCGACTCGATTTTCGCCATGAACCGGATCATCGCGGCGATCAAGGCGAAGTCGAAAAACTACGACGTCCGTTTGGGCGGCGCGATCGTCAACCGCAGCGCTGGCCGGGACCAGATCGACAAGTTCAACGAACAAACCGGGATGGCATCTCTCGCGCACTTCCCCGATCTGAACATCATCCGCGAAAGCCGGCTGAAGAAATCGACCCTGTTTGAAATGGATTCATCGCCCGAACTGGATGCGGTTCAGGAAGAATATCTGCGGCTGGCAGCAAATCTATGGGCGGGCACGGACCCGGTCGAAGCGACGCCGCTGAAGGACCGGGAAATCTTCGATCTGTTGGGTTTCGATTGATGCATACGGCTTCCTACCAACAGCGGCGCGAGCAGCTTCTGACCTATTTCGACCGGACGGCCCATGACGCCTGGGCCAAGCTGACATCTGACGCGCCGGTCGGCAAAATCCGCGCCACGGTGAGGGCCGGGCGTGACCAAATGCGCGCAACGCTTTTATCCCACCTGCCAGGCGATCTGTCGGGCCGCCGCGTTCTTGACGCCGGCTGCGGCACGGGCGCGCTTTCGGTGGAATGCGCCAAACGTGGTGCGAACGTCACTGCGATCGATATCTCTCCGAATCTGATCAGCCTGGCGCAGGAGCGGATGCCTGCCCTGTCCGGCGGCGGGTCCATCGAATTCCTGGCCGGTGACATGCTGGACGCCGCGCTGGGGGACTTTGACCATATCGTCGCGATGGATTCGCTGATTCACTACAACGCGGCCGATATCGTGCGGGTTCTCGCCTCCATGGCCGCGCGGACCCGTCGCTCGATCCTGGCGACCTATGCCCCCCGCACCCCGGCATTGACGGTGATGCATGCGGTTGGCCGGCTGTTTCCGCGTGGTGACCGTGCGCCGGCTATCGAGCCGGTTGCTGGGCATCATTTGGCCAAACTTATTGCCGCAAACGACGACCTTTCGGGCTGGGCGCTTGGCCCGGCCCAGCGGGTCAATAGCGGGTTTTACATGTCTGAAGCGGTGGAGCTGAAACGAGTATGACGCAACAGCGGCCCCATATCGGTATGGCGCTTGGATGGGCGCGGCTGGCGCCGCGTTTCCTGCCCTTTGCCGATGCGGCCTCTAAAGATCTGCCGCTGACCCAGCTCTTGCGTCTATCCCTGTTCCAGGTTTCCGCCGGCATCGCGATTGTTCTGCTGAACGGGACCCTGAACCGCGTCATGATCGTGGAACTCGGCATCCCGGCCTGGCTGGTCGCGCTGATGGTGGCGTTGCCGATTTGCTTCGCCCCGTTCAGGGTATTGATCGGCCATCGATCCGACCACCATCGCTCTTTTCTCGGCTGGCGGCGCGTACCCTATATCTGGTTCGGCACGCTGCTGCAGTTTGGCGGGCTGGCGATAATGCCCTTTGCCCTGTTGATTATGTCCGGCGACACGCATGGGCCCGTGGTTATCGGCGAGATCGCTGCTGGCCTTGCCTTCCTGCTGGTTGGCGCCGGCCTGCACACAACTCAAACGGCCGGGCTGGCGCTGGCCACAGATATCGCGCCCGAAGAAGACCGCCCTCGTGTTGTCGCCTTGCTCTATGTGATGCTGCTATTGGGGATGGTCGTCACATCGCTGTTCTTCGGGGCCTATCTGACCGACTTCACCCAGATCAAACTGATCGAGGTGGTTCAGGGTGCGGCCGTCGCCACCATGGTCCTTAACGTCATTGCACTGTGGAAACAGGAAGGACGTAATCCTTCCAAGACGGCACCTGACAAGAAGCGTCCGCAACTCAGCCTCGCCTGGAAGGAGTTTTCAACCAACAAACGCACACGGCGCCTTCTGATCGCGGTGGGCCTGGGCACCGCCGGTTTCAATATGCAGGACATTTTGCTGGAACCCTATGGCGGTGAAATCCTGGACCTGACCGTGGGCGAAACCAGCGCCCTGACCGCACTGCTTGCAGGCGGGACCCTGCTGGGCTTCACCCTTGCGGCACGGGCGCTTATCCAGGGCATAGACCCGCATCGGCTTGCCGCCATGGGCGTGCTTGTTGGTCTGGTCGCCTTTACCGCCGTTATTTTTGCTGCCCCTGTTGACTCGCAGGGCCTGTTCCGCGCGGGCACCGTCCTGATTGGTTTCGGCACGGGCCTGTTTGGCGTAGGCACGTTGACGGCGGCGATGGCGCTGGCCGACGGAGGCCAAAGTGGCCTTGCGCTCGGTGCGTGGGGCGCTGTTCAGGCGACCGCCGCTGGTGTTTCCATCGCACTTGGTGGCGCGATTCGGGACGGGGTTTCCGTGCTTGCCTCAAACGGCTCACTAGGCCCCGCATTGACCGGACCAGAGGTGGGATATGGCGCCGTCTATCAGCTTGAACTGATCTTTCTTTTTGCAACCCTGGTCGCTATCGGCCCGCTTGTTCGCCGGAACAGCGGAACCAAGCGCCCAACGTCGAAATTCGGGCTAGCGGAGTTTCCGGGCTAGCCACAACCCAAGGAGGCGTAAATGCCGACCGGTAATTTTATTGGCACTGTGGATCTCGCGTTGATCTCGCTTTACGTATTCTGGCTGTTCTTCTTTGGCCTGATCATTTACCTGCGACGCGAGGATAAACGCGAAGGCTACCCGCTGGAGAACACCAACGGGCCATCCGATGGTGGCAATCTGTTTGCGCCGCCGCCTTCAGCCCCCAAAACGTTCAAGACGGCGCACGGCGACATGGTAAGCGGACGCGTCGATCGGCGCGAAATAAAGGCTGAACCGTCCGCACCCTGGGACGGCGCGCCTATCGAGCCAACCGGCGACCCAATGATCGACGGGATCGGCCCGGCATCCTATGCCGAACGCGCCGACACACCGGATATGACCCTTGAAGGCGAGATCAAAATCGTTCCGTTGCGGATCGATGATGAACACTTTGTCGAAACAACCGGTCCAAATCCGATAGGCATGCCTGTCATCGCGGCCGACGAAGTGGAAGCCGGCGAGGTCGTCGATGTTTGGGTCGATCGCTCAGAGGTGATTATCCGCTATCTTGAAGTTGAAGTCGGCGATGAAGCCGCCTCTCACCGGGTTCTGCTGCCGATGCCCTTTGTGAAGGTCGACACGCAAGAAGGCGTCGTGCGGGTGCAGTCCATCGTGGCGTCGCAATTCAAGACGGTGCCGGCGCTTGCCAATCCGAATCAGGTCACGTTCCTCGAAGAAGACAAGATCACCGGCTACTACGCCGGTGGTTACCTCTATGCCGATCCGGACCGGGCGGAGCCAATCATATGAGCCATCACGACGACTACGCGTTCGAACCCATTCCGGGGTTACCGGAGCTTCCACCTGAAGGTGAGAAAATCCTTTGGCAGGGCGCACCGGAATGGCGCGGGCTTGCGCTGCGGGCGTTTCATGCGCGCAAAGTCGCGGTCTATTTCGGTATTTTCGCAGCCTGGAAACTGGTCCTTGGCTTGACCGGTGACCGCCTCATGGCTGACGCGGCCCTTTCCGCCCTGGGCGTGGTCGTACTGGGTGCGGCGGCCGTGGGCCTGCTGGTCTATCTGGCGCGCATATCCGCCCGGACGACAGTCTATACGATCACCAATCAGCGGGTCGTGATGCGGGTCGGGATGGCAATGCCGGTCACGATCAACCTTCCTTTCAGCCGCATCGAGTCCGCCGCGCTGGCCACCACGCGTGATGGCCTGGGTGACATTCCGCTGAAGCCGGTGAAAGGCAACCGGGTCGCCTATGCAGTGCTCTGGCCGCATGCAAGGCCATGGCGCATTGCTCACCCGGAACCGATGCTGCGGTCGCTGGAAAAAGCGGACGAGGTATCGAAACTGCTGGCTGATGCGTGGACAACATCGCTGGAAGACGCACCAGCACAACAAATCATCAAGGCACCGCAGCCTGCGGCCCCCGATCATGCCACTGGACCAGGTGGCCTGGTCCCCGCGGAGTAATGGACGCAAGCGATGAGCGACACGCCGACATATGAACAGTTCCCCAAAGGGGTTCTCTATGGCGCAGCCATCATGCTTTTGGTGGCGTTCCTGGCGGCACTGGTCGGCCGGAACTATGACCTGGGGACCCTGCGGACACCCGAGGGTACACCCGTCGCCAGCCGGGACATCAACTTCGCTGACCGACCGGATGGTGCCGTCATTGTCTATGAAGTCCCCAGCGAGCATGTCATTTCCGTTCTTGAACCTGGGGCAGAGAACTTCATCCGGGTGGTAATGCGGGGCTTCGTGCGCGAACGCAAACGGCGTGGGATCGGCGCAGAACAGCCATTTTCCTTGAGCCGTTGGTCGGATGGGCGTGTCATGCTCGTTGACGAGACGACCGGCCGGACAGTGCAGCTCAACGCCTTCGGCAAAACCAATGTAGGGGCGTTCGAACGGCTTTTGGACGCCAAGGTGGGGTCTCTGTAATGCGCGTTGGATATCGCGATATCTCTGGACTGGCCTGTACGGTCGACGCGGCCCAGTTGCCGCATACGCTGCACGCGCATGTGGAATTTGATGAAGACGTCGCGATCCAGCCGGGCGATTGCGTCTTGCTGCATGGCGGCGACCTGCCGGTTTCGTTTGGCGACCAGACCATCGAGCACCGCGAAGCGACAATCAGCCGCGCAGGCTGGCTACGCCGGATTTGGACCCGCATGACCGACATTTTTCGAGTAACCGAACTTTATGAGGTGAGTTTTTCACCAAGGAGGAGGCTATGAACGCCCACACAGATAACTTTGACATCAACGAGACGACCGAGCGCGCGAAGACGGACACCGTGCTGAGCCCGCGGTTCTACACCACTGATTTTGACGCAATGGACCAGCTGGATGTCAGCCTGGTGCGCGGCGAGTGGGATGCGTTGATGGCGGAGTTCGAGCAGGACAACAACCGCGATCACTTCGACCGGAATTTCGACTTCGACTTTGACCTGAACGACATCCCGGCGGATTTGCGTGAAGAGTTCCTCGATTTTCTATCCAGCTCGGTCACGTCGGAATTTTCCGGCTGCGTGCTCTATGCGGAAATCAAAAGGCGGGCAAAAAACCCGGATGTTAAAGCACTGTTCGGCTATCTGAGCCGGGACGAAGCGCGCCATGCGGGCTTTATCAACGCCGCGCTTAAGGACATCGGCCTTGGCGTCGATCTGAGCTTCCTGACCAAGACCAAGAACTACACCTATTTCCGGCCGAAGTTCATCTATTACGCAACCTATCTGTCGGAAAAAATCGGCTACGCGCGGTATATCTCGATCTTCCGTGCGCTGGAGCGGAACCCGGAAAACCGCTTCCATCCGATCTTTCAGTGGTTCGAGGAATGGTGCAATGACGAGTACCGCCATGGTGAAGCGCTGGCGCTAATCATGCGGTCCGACCCCAAACTGCTGAAGGGCCACAACAAGCTGTGGATCAGGTTCTTCCAGCTGGCGGTCTTCGCCACCATGTTCGTACGCGATCACACAAGGCCCGCATTCCATCAGGCACTGGGCCTCGATATCACTGACTACGATATGCAGGTGTTCCGGATCACGACGGAAATCTCCAAGCAGGTCTTCCCGGTCACACTCAATGTCGACGACCCCCGCTTCCTGGCCGGCATGCAGCGGCTGTGCCGGATTTCTGACGGCATGGACAAGGCCAAGCAGCAGGGCGGCATTTTCGGCGGCATCAAGCGGGCGGGCCTCGCAGCAGCAGCAGCAGCGACCTTTGCCCGGCTTTATGTGCTGCCGGCCGAGAAGGACGAGCTGCCAGAAACAACCTGCATGGCCCCGGCCTGGTAAGGACGACACACCGATGCTGGACTACGGTCTGCCAGTTCTGTTTACGATGTTCCTCTGGTGGTTCAGCACCGGAGCGATCCTCTATCTGGTAGGCATGCCGGCACACACAAACCGTTGGAGCCTGGCCGGCGCCACCGCCGTTTTGATCGCGGCGATTTTTGGGCTGGCGGTCACGGCATCCGATGCGAGTGTTATGGGTGCCTATCTGGCCTTTACCTGCGCGCTGGCGATCTGGGGCTGGGTCGAGATGACCTATTTTATGGGGCTGATCACCGGCAACTGGAAAACGCCCTGCCCGCCGGAAGCGACGGCATGGCGGCGATTCCGCCTCGGTATCAGGGCCAGCATCTATCACGAGCTGGCGATTATTGGTTTTGGGATCGGCATTGCTGCCATGACATGGGATGCGCCCAACCAGGTCGGTCTGTGGACCTTCCTGGTTCTCTGGCTGATGCGCTGGAGTGCCAAGCTTAACCTGTTCCTAGGCGTTCCCAATCTGAACGAGGAGTTCTTCCCGGAGCACCTTCGCTTTCTGAAATCCTTTATCGCCAAACGCCGAATGAACCCGCTGTTTCCGGTGTCGATCACGGTATCGACAATCTTGCTGTTTCTGATGCTGGAGCGCGCGCCGGCCGGGTCTGCTTTTGAATTTACCGGGCTGGTGCTGGTCTCAACCCTGTTGGGGCTGGCCATCTTGGAACACTGGTTTCTGGTCCTGCGACTGCCCGATGCCGCGCTCTGGCAGTGGGCGCTTCGCGACGGCCGCAAGACTGAAACGACAACCACGAACGTAGACATTACCAACAAGGCCGTAGAAACGGCCACCAACAGCCAACAACGTTTCACACTGGCGGGTCCCAAACTCAGGGGTAACGGGCCCAACGCTTCCATCGCCGGAAGCCCAGGTGAAGCTGAGGCAACGTCCTAGGAATACGGGAGACGATCTATGGACTATGAAGATTTTTTTCGGACGGAGCTGGGCGGATTACGCCAGGAAGGACGATACCGGGTCTTTGCCGACCTGGAGCGTCAGGCCGGTAGTTTCCCCCGTGCGACTCACTACAAGGACCGTGGCCGGTCTGAAGTGACAGTGTGGTGCTCCAACGACTATCTGGGGATGGGGCAGAACCCCAAGGTTCTCCACGCCATGCACGAAGCACTCGACCGCTGCGGCGCTGGCGCTGGCGGGACCCGGAATATCTCGGGCACCAATCACTATCATGTGCTGCTGGAGAGCGAACTGGCCGATCTTCATGGCAAGGAAGATGCGCTTCTGTTTACCTCTGGATATGTCTCGAACTGGGCAGCGCTGTGCACCCTGGCCTCGCGCATCCCGGACTGCGTTGTATTTTCCGACGAGTTGAACCACGCCTCGATGATCGAGGGGATCCGACACAGTCGTGCCGAAAAGCGTATCTTTGCCCACAACGATCCGGAAGACCTGAACCGCAAACTGGCGCAGCTTGATCCGGAACGGCCGAAGCTGATCACGTTCGAATCAGTTTATTCAATGGATGGCGACATCGCCCCGATCAAGGAATTCTGCGACGTGGCCGATGCCCACAATGCGATGACTTATCTGGATGAAGTGCACGCGGTAGGCCTTTACGGTCCGCGCGGTGGCGGGATCGCTGAACGCGAAGGGCTGTGCGACCGCTTGACCGTGATCGAAGGGACGCTGGCCAAAGCCTTCGGCGTGCTGGGCGGCTATGTCGCTGCATCCGCTGCCCTTTGCGATTACATCAGAAGCTTTGCGTCCGGGTTTATCTTCACGACCGCGCTGCCGCCAACCGTGGCAGCAGGCGCCCTTGCCAGTGTTCGGCACCTGAAGGAAAGCCAAGCCGAGCGCACACGGCACCAGGACAGAGTCGCAAGGGTAAGGCACCTGTTGGATGAAGCGGGTGTGCCGCACCTGGAGAACCCCAGCCATATTGTCCCGGTGATCGTTGGCGATCCGGTTCGCTGCAAGCTGATCAGTGACGTGCTGATGGAGCGCCACGGTGTCTATGTCCAGCCGATCAACTATCCGACGGTGCCCAAGGGCACGGAACGGCTGCGGATTACGCCCTCACCCCTGCACAGCGACGAAGATATCGATCACCTGGTTGATTCGATAACCGCGGTATGGGCTGAATTCTCGTTGGGCAGCAAAGCAGCCTGACAGACCCGTTTCCCGAATTCGAATGGCGGGCTGCGAAAGCAGCCGGCCTTTTCTTTGATCCCGATTGCTGGATAGCGGGTGCCGACAAAAAAAGGGGCGGACACTGTCCGCCCCTAATTCAGTTTCCGGAGAAACCGTCTGAATTCGCCGGTTAGAAGCCCGGTGCGAAGTCGTGCTCGATGGCCCAGTCGAACCAGCTGTCCACCACCGTACCGGTTAGCAGAATGCCGATACCACCGGTCAGCGGGCAGAGGATTGCGAACCACCAGGCCCAGCGGTGAATGGATTCCATGGAAGCATTGAAGCCCATGGTCCAGCGCCAGAACAAGGCGGCCCGTTCAGCCGCGGTTCCGCGGTCCAGCGCCTGTTCAATCTCCCGCTCGCCGCCAAACTTGCTCACCGCAAGAATGGTCGCGCCGTGCATGGCGAACAGCAGCGCCGAGCCATAAAGGAATGCAATCGAAAGTGCGTGGAACGGATTATAGAACAGGTTGCCATAGTTGATGGAGAACGCGTTGGTCCAGTCCAGATGGGTAAAGATGCCAAACGGGACCGCTTCTTCCCAGCTACCCATTGCCAGCGGCCGGAAGAAACCCAGCACCAGGAACAACCAGATCGCTGACGCAAACGCCCAGGCGATGTGCGTCCCCATGCCCAAAGCCTTTGCCCGCGTGTACATCCGCAGCCACCACAGCAACACAGAGATCGTCAGGAACATGCCGGCCATAACCCACCAGCCGCCTTCGTCCATGGGTGGAATACCCATGCCGTATTCAGCGGTGGGTGGATCCAACGTCAGCCAGGGCAGTTGCTTCATGAATTCAATCGGATCCCACCCGACCGAAGCCAACATGTTGAGACCGATAATCTCGAAGGCAATCATAAAGGTCACGATTGACAGAACGCCCGTCCACCCCAGATAGATGGGGCCAATCTGTGCATCCCCCAGCCACCCCAGCCATTTGTTGAAGAACGGCGTGCCATATCGCTGACCCGTTCCAGGGCCGGGGGGCGTGCCAGGATAGGCAGGTGCGCGAATCTGAACGCGTGTGAAGATATTTTGATACTCAGCCATGCGCTTTCCCCTAACTCCACACCGGCAGCCTGCGCCACCATTCCCACCATTCGGGCCAACCATCGGCGACCCACGGTCCACTGATAATGATGCAGATCGCGCTCCAGATAACCGCGCTCAAGGCGAGGAACAGGCCCACACGATGAATGCCGAGCGTGCCAATCGAATAACCGATCGTGTCTCTAAAGAACGTGTTTTCATGTTCAGGTGTTTTGACCGGCTCCCCCTTTGCGGGGTTGATGGCGGACAGAACCAGCCCGCCGTGCAGCGCCAGCGCCAGACAAGTCGCGAAAAAGAACGTAATCGCAATCATATGGGCCGGATTGTAATGAAAGTTCACATACTCATATCCGGTATTCGACACCCAATCGAGATGAGTGAAGATACCATAAGGAAATCCATACCCCCATGCGCCAAGCAGTAGCGGCCGGATCACGACAAGCGAGACATAGGCAAAGATTGCCACACCAAAGGCGAATGGGACGTGGTACCCCATACCAAGCTTTCGGCAGATCTCGACCTCGCGCAGAGCCCAGGAACTAAAGGCACCGACAGCACAGAATGTGACGATCTGCCATAGCCCCCCTTCCTTAAATGGCGCCAGTGCCAGACCATATTCTATGTCAGGCGGGTCGATACTGATCTTCCAGATGTTCCAGGTGTCGCCCAACGCGGCCCCATAGAGGATCAGCGCTGTACCAAGGGCTGCAAAGAAAACCGTCGTGACGCCAAAAAAGCCCACATAAAACGGCCCCAACCAGAAGTCGAAGAGATCCCCGCCAACCAGGGTACCGCCTCGAACCCGATACTTCTTCTCAAAGCTGAGCATTGCCATCGCTCAGTACTCCTTTACCCACTCATATCTTTGAACGGGTGCAATTCCTGTTTTCCGGTGACGGGGCAAGATACCGGCGATCTTAACGCCCGTATCTTGCCCTACCGTGCCGGGAAGCCGGAGTCTCAGACGAGCGATCTGACCGGTTCGGTTACCGACTCGATCAAAGATGCTTCATCACCTGCACCGGGTCCCTCGATCCAGTTGAACCGATCAGTGCCCAACAGGACGAAGTGAATGAAGATCGCCAAAATGAATAGGAAGGTGAACAGCGCCACCAGCATCCTGCGAGGATCGAATAGAAGCCAAATTCTCCACATATCGAAACCTCCTAAGCTAGCCGCGCGACAGCGATATCAATCGCCATACGCCCGCCATCAATCAGCGATGCATATCCGCCTTCGCCTGGGAACCATGGTCTCCACTGCCACACAAGGAAGTGTGCAACGATGGCGATGATCGTAAAGAGAATGAAACTCGTCACAAAAATCTTGTGAAACTCTCGAGCTTCATTATCCGTAAGTCCCGACAAGGTGCCGCCGGGTGGGCTTGGATTGCTCATAAGTGAACCTCCGGTTTAAGGGCCAAATGGCCGTCTCCGTGCAAATCCTGCACGGTGGAATTGCCGCACTGCCTTCCGGCACGGCACGGCTTCCACCCGGTTTCCCGGATGAAATTCTGTGGTCTCGTCACCAAGACATGAAGGCAAAGGGAATGACCGTATAGGCCATCGCTTTTGCCTCCCCAAAAACGGAACGGCGTTCGCTGTCTACCGAGCTGTAGACGCTCGCATTGCGCCGAAATAATCGCGTGGCCAGCACCGTCACAAGGAACAGGCCGTAGCTGGCAATGAAGATCAGCCGGAACGTCCAGGCATCTTCAGGTCCCTTGTCGGCCTCGGGTCCCGGGATCATTGCGATATCTGCCATGTCTTTCCCCTCTTCAAATTCGCGGTCCATCAGGCCCGCGCAAATCCACCTATGCGGCCTATGCCGGCACTGCCATGCCAGCGACGGCCTCTGCAGTAATTCGGTCATCGCCCGCCTTCTGGGCGCTCTTTTCCAACTCGTCGCGGAAGCGCTTTGCCGCCGAGATCCGGGTCAACACCGGATAGCTTTCCATAATCTCGTCGAACGCTGCCTTGGCCTCCGCATCCCAGGGCAGTTCTTCATGCAACGTCGACAATGTCGGCTGCACCTCATCCAGATCGGTCCCCAACGGCAGGATGTTGAACAGCGCATCGAACAAGCTGTTGCAGACTTCCTGCAGCAGGTAAGTCGCCCCCGCATAGCCCATGAACGGCGTGCCGGTGTGGCGCCTGATGATCGCGCCGGGGAACGATGCCGGGATGTACATCGACCGCCCGCCCGCCTCTTGCGCGTACATGCGTTCGTTGTAGCTGCCGAACAGGATGAGCGGCGCTTGCTCATGGATCGCCTTACGCACGGCTTCATTATCCGGCTTCACACCGGCACTGCGCGAAAACGAGAACGTGCACGGCAATCCCAATTCGGTTTCAAGGAAGTTACGGACACCCCGGGCATAGGTCTCATTGGCGACGATCCCGAAGCTCGCCGTGCCATAGAAATCCTGCGTTACCGACCGCCACAAATCCCACAGGGGTTTAATGGTGGTGTGCTTCTCGCGTTCGATGAAGGGCTGTGGATCGAGCCCCAGCATGCCGCCCAACGTCTCAAGGAACTTGGTCGTGCTGTGCAGCCCGATGGGCGCCTGCAGATAAGGACGGTCGAGCGCTTCACACAGCATCCGGCCATATTCACGGTACATGCAGATATTCACATCGGCATCGACCAGCCGTTTGGTCTCGGAAACATGTGCGCTGAGCGGATAGACCAGGTTGATCTCCGCGCCTATGCCCTCGACGAGCCGGCGAATTTCGGCCAGGTCTGACCAGGTGTTGAAATAGCCATAGGTGGGGCCGATGATATTGACCAAGGGCTTGGCGCCCTCCGGCCGCTTCTTGGGCTTGGGCATCCTGCCCTTCTTGGCGCCATATTGCGACCACAGCCAGAACAGCGCGCGGTCGGCGCTTTGCCACTGATCCTCATCGATGGTGCGCGGCAGGAAACGCTCAATATTGGTGCCTTCAGGCGTAACGCCACCGCCAATCATTTCCGCGATGGAGCCGGTTACAACTACACTGGGCAAATCCGGATCAAGCGTGGCATGCGCCCGTTTCATCGCCTGTTCCGTGCCATGCTGACCCAGCTCTTCTTCGGCCAGGCCGGTCACCACAATCGGCAACTCATGCGGCGGCAACGCGTCGGTATAGTGCAGCACCGACGTCACCGGCAGGTTCTCACAGCCAACCGGGCCATCGATGATGACTTGCAGGCCCTTCACTGCCGTAAAGACATAAACTGAGCCCCAATAGCCCCCGGCGCGGTCATGGTCGAGAACCAGCATCAGACACCTGCCTCCGCCGTTGACCCTTGCACCACCTGGCCTTTGTCCTTACGCCGCTTTTTCGGCGCGGGCGGGGCTTTGGGCGTATCTTCCCAGACACCGGCCGTATGGCCCTCGCCGACGCCTTCGAAGAAAGCCCTCATGCTGTCGAACCGTTCCTGGTTCGCCAACGCACCGTTGATGACCTGTGCCAGCGATCCAGCGCCAGCAGGCCCCATCAGCGGCCGGGCTGAAATCAGATTGGTGAAGTAGAGGCCCGGCGTACCGCTTTCCTTCGCCTTTTGGACCACCGGCGTGGTCCCGATGGCCAGGTCGGGCTCGAATTCCTCAAACGCCGCCAGATCCTGTTCCAGCGATGCCCGGTATTGAACGTGAATCCCTTTTGATTCCAGCCACTCGCGGTCCGGATCGGACCATGCGGTGCGTGGGCAGGCCGTGCCGACATAACGGACATCCGCGCCGCTTTCGACCAGCAGACGGGCCACCAAAAGTTCCGATCCTTCATACCCTGATAGGGTGATACGTCCATCGATCGGGGTTGCTGAAAGCGCGCCCTTGATGGCCGGTAGCGCAGCATCTTTCGCAGCATCAATATCGGCTTGCGAAACACCGCAGGCATTGCCAATGGCGTCAAGCCAGGCGGCTGTGCCGTCATAGCCCACCGGTGCTGACCCGACGATGGGCCGTCCCGCGGCTTGGAATTCGCGGAAGCTGGCGGTGTAGAAGGGATGGATGGCAGCGACAGCCGTGCAATCAAGCGCGGCATAAAGTTCGCGCCATTCGCGCGTCGGCACAACAGGCCCGGCCGCAAGCCCCATAGGCGCCAGCAACTGGCCGATTCCCACCGGATCGGCCGGGAACATTTCACCTACAAAAGTAACCGTCGGCTTGTCAGAGCGTGGCTGCGCTGGTGCGGCAACCGGCCCCAGTTCAGCCTCTGTGCGCGCATAGTGCAGCATGGCCCCGGCCAGAACATCCTTGGCCTCGGCATGGGTGGGGACACCAAAGCCCGGCACGTCGATGCCGATAATCCGCACCCCATTGATTTCCTTCGGTAGGAGCCGCAGCGGCACACCGGACGCCGTGGGCACACAAAGGTTTGTAATAACCACTGCGTCGTATTTTTCGGGGTCAGCCAGCTTGTAGACGGCGTCGCGGATATCTTCGAACAGCTTGCCAGTGACCAGCGTTTCAGAATTGAACGGCACGTAACCGACAGTGCGCTTTGCGCCATAGAAGTGCGACGTGAAGGTCAGCCCATAGACACAACATGCAGATCCGGACAAAATGGTCGCGGTCCGGCGCATGCGCAGGCCCACGCGCAACGATCCGAATGCCGGGCACATGCTCTGCGGCTGATCATGCGGACCGGTCGGATAATCTTCAGCATATTGCGCCAGAATGTCGCTTTTGCCCGCAGCCTCGGCCGCCCGCTTCAGTTCGTCCTTACCGGCATGGCAGCCCGCGCCATCGCCTTCAATAGTTGCCGGATCAATCGATGGACCACCCGAGGGTGTTTCATTAGATGACTGACCATCATTCGACATCGGCACCGAGGCGACATCGTCATATGTCACCTCAGAAGAGGTCACCGCGTCATCACCGGTTTGAGGTCGGTCCAGATCCATTGGCTCACACGTCGTCGTAAATCACTTCAAGGGAGGCTTTCTCGGTCACTTCACCGCCGCACATGTCGGCCAGGGTCGCCGGCTCAAGGGCAAAATCCGCCCCGGTTTCATCGGCTTCGAACAGGCCAAGAAGCCCATCCTGGCTGAGCGGTTCGGGGTGCATCGGTGGGGCATCAGCGACGTTTTGCGCCAGCTCTTCGAAAAGCGGCGCCCAGTTTCCGCCGGGCTTGCCGACAATCTGATAGTTCGCACTCTTGCGGCGGATATCCTCGTCCGCCGGGATCGCCGACAGCACCGGAATGCCAACGGCTTCGGCGAAATTCGCCGCCTCGCCGGTTCCGTCATCCTTGTTGATGACCATGCCGGCGACACCGACATTGCCGCCAAGCTTGCGGAAATATTCGACGGCAGAGCAGACATTATTGGCGACATAAAGCGACTGCAGGTCGTTCGAGCCGACGACGATGACCTTCTGGCACATGTCCCGCGCAATCGGCAGACCGAAGCCGCCGCAGACCACGTCGCCCAGGAAATCAAGAAGGACGTAGTCGAAACCCCAGTCGTGAAAGCCGAGTTTTTCCAGCAGCTCGAAGCCATGAATGATGCCACGGCCGCCGCAGCCACGGCCGACTTCTGGCCCGCCGAGCTCCATGGCGAAAACCCCATCGCGCTTGAAGCAGACGTCGCCGATTTCGACTTCTTCGCCGGCTTCCTTCTTGCGCGCAGAGGTTTCGATGATTGTCGGGCAGGCCCGGCCGCCAAACAGCAGCGAGGTGGTATCACTCTTCGGGTCGCAACCGATCAACAGCACCCGCTTGCCCTGCTGTGCCATCATGTAAGACAGGTTGGCCAGGGTGAAACTCTTGCCGATTCCCCCCTTGCCATAGATCGCGATGATCTCGGTTTCCTTGGTCGCCTCCGTGGGCACGGGGTCCGGTTCAATCGCGGCCTCGGCCCGCAGACCCTCGGTCAGGCTGTCCTGGATCGATTGGGGATCGGTGATATCCAAAGTCATGAAAGTGTTCTCCAGTCGAGGACCATTTTTAGGCAGGCGGGATCGCTGAACGCGGTCTCGTAGGCGGCTTTCGCATGAGAGGCATCCCACTGATGTGACACCAGACCGTCGAGCGACAGCTTGCCGGCCTCAATCAGTTCAAGTACGGCCGCGAGATCATTGGGCTTCCATTCCGCGGCAACGCGAATGCGCGCTTCACGCATAAAGGCGGGCGGAAATGAAAAGGACAGCGCATTTGGGTAGAACCCGGCCAACACGACTTCACCGCAGGGAGCAAGCCGCGCGATCAGTGTATCGAGAAGCGAACTATCGCCGCTGACGTCGCAAATGACGTTGTAATCGTGACGGTCATCGTCTGCCGGATCGATGACCGCGTAGCCTTCGGCACCGCCGGCCCGGGTCGGGTTGGTTTCCCAGACGATAGGGGCTTCTTCGCCCATCGCCACACAAACCCGCGCGATCAACCGGCCAAGCACACCATGCCCAACAATCAAATCAGGGCATTTGCCGCCAGCAAGCGCGTGATAGCCGGTCGCCGCCAGCGCGAGCAGAACGCCCCGCTCACCAAACTCGTCACCAATCTGAACCACCCGCTGACCGGGCACGACGAGCTTCGACGCGGCGCCGCCAAACAGGCCGCGCACGTCGCCAAAACAATTAGCACCCGGCACAAACACCTGGTCGCCAACATCAAACCCCGACTTTGTGCCGGCTTCAACGACGCGGCCAACCGACTCATATCCTGGAACAAGGGGGTAACCCATACCCGGAAAAGGCGGCATTTGGCCGGACCAGAGAAGCTTTTCGGTCCCTGTACTGATGCCCGTCCAATCGACATCAACGACGATGTCTTCGTCGCCCGGCGCAGACAAAGAAAGCCGGTCCAGCACAAGGCGTTCCGGCTCTTTCAAAACAACTGCGACGGTGTCCATCATTGGCTCCCCACGAGACCAAACACACGACGTCTAGCCGCAGTTACAGTCTCAAGTGTCAGTTTAAATGGACGGCATCTGTTGTCAAGCAATCCTAACACTTTAGGCGGCCGCCACGCGGCCTGTGATCAGGCCCGTCAACATCGGCCTACTGGTGCGCACCGCAACGATGTCGACAAAGCCGGCTTGTTCCATCAAAGACCGGTTTTCAGCCTCGGTGCGGGGCCTGCCACTGCCCATCGCCAGCAGATAAAACCCAAAATAGGCGTCACCGATGGGTTCGGCGCCTTTGACCCCTGACATCGGTTCCGCAACGATCAAGGTGCCGCCAGGCGGCAAGGCTAAATGGGCGGCCTTCAGAATCGCCAAGGCGGCATCGTCATTATGATCGTGCAGCACCCGGACCAGCGACGCCGCATCGGCACCTGTCGGCAGCGAGTCGTCGAAAAAACTGCCGCCATATGTCTCCGTCCGGTGCGCCAACCCGGCCTCATCGAACTGAACCGCCGCCTGTTCTGCCACGGCGGGCAAATCGAACAGCTTGAACCGCAGGTCAGCAAAACGAGTCGCGGCGTGGGACACAAAGGCGCCCTTGCCGCCGCCGATATCCAACAGACATTGGTGACGACCCAGATTGTACGAATCGAGGACATCACTCGCGATCATCTCCTGCGATGCTGCCATCAAGGCGCTGTAATCGGCTACCAAGTCGGACGAGGCATCAGCAGCCTGCGCGGCACTCGCATAGGCCCAAAAGTCCCCGAGTCGGGTGTCCGGCTTTTCCGCCCGTAGCAGCGCGACCGGGTCTTTGAGGTCGTCATAAA
>JANQQJ010000027.1 GCA_028284945.1 Alphaproteobacteria bacterium
ACGAAGGGCAGGCCCTGCCGGTCCTCATCGGCACCGGGTGCTTCACCGACAATCATCAACCCGGCGTCCGGGTTGCCGTCGGCAAACACCAGATTGGTCGCGGTGGATTTCAGCGGGCACTGATCAAAGTCTTCCAGGGCGCTGCGCAACTCATCCAAAGAGTTACACCCCATGGCGATCTGCCGGGCTGTTGATACCGACTGATCGGCGGGTTCCAAAGGCCGGGGCGCTTGGATGGTTTGTGGTGACGCAGCGGGGCGCGCCGGGACCGGCCGTTCGGGTGGCTGCGCCGGTGCCGGGGCTTCTTTTCCAGCCTGCGGCGCTTCAGCCGTTGGCGTTGGCGCGGCTTCGAAACGGTTTACCGGTGTCTCGCCAATGGCCTCATCGGCCCCCATCTCCACCTGCCAGCGAAGCAGTGCTGCCGCGTCACTTTTGGAGACGGCACTCATTCGCTACCGGATGTCATGGTTTTGGCCTGCATGATGACGATATAGTAGGGCAAACAGATCAACGGAGCACCCATCAATGGAGCATCCCATGGACGAAAAAACCCGAACTGAATTGGAGGCGGCGGCATTTCGCCGTCTGGTATCGCATCTTCGTGACCGCACCGATGTGCAGAATATCGATCTGATGGACCTGGCGGGATTCTGCCGCAACTGCCTGTCGAACTGGTACAAGGATGCAGCCGAAGAAAAGGGCCTGGAGCTCGACAAGATGGCCGCGCGTGAGATCGTCTATGGCATGCCCTATGACGAATGGAAGGCAAAGCACCAAACAGAGGCATCGCCGGAAAAACTGGCCAGCTTCGAACAGCACAAGCACTAGTGGCGCACACCGCCCGTGCGTTGACCCCCGCATGCTGCGGCGCATATAAGGCATAAGGCCAAAAACAAGAATAGGAAGCGCGCAATGGAACGCGAATCGATGGAGTTCGACGTGGTGATCGTAGGGGCCGGCCCGGCGGGCCTGGCGGCGGCGATCCGGCTGAAACAGCTTTGTGCGGAGAACGATGCCGATTTCAGTGTATGCGTGCTGGAAAAGGGCTCCGAAGTGGGCGCCCATATTCTGTCAGGCGCGGTATTTGAGCCCCGTGCGCTGGGCGAACTGATTCCCGATTGGAAGGAACAGGGCGCGCCGATCAACACGCCTTGTGAACATGACAAGTTCATGATGCTGACGGAGAAGGGCTCGATGGGCGTGCCCGGCTTCATCATGCCGCCGGTGCTGCACAATAAGGGCAACTATATTGTCAGCCTGGGCAATGTTTGCCGCTGGCTGGGTGAGCAGGCGGAAGCAGCAGGCGTTGAGGTCTATCCGGGATTTGCCGCCGCTGAAGTGCTCTATCATGACGATGGCAGCGTTAAAGGGGTTGCCACCGGCGATATGGGCATCGGCAAGGATGGCGAGCATAAGCCGATGTATGAGCCGGGCCTGGAACTGCATGCCAAATATACCTTTTTTGCCGAGGGCGCGCGGGGATCGCTGAGCCGCCAACTGACAGACAAATTCGGACTGCGCGACGACAGTGGCCCGCAGAAATACGGCATCGGTATCAAGGAACTGTGGGAGATCGACCCGGCGAAGCACAGGCCTGGCTATGTGCAGCACACCTTTGGCTGGCCGATGGACACCAAGACCTATGGCGGGTCGTTCCTCTATCACTTCGATGAGAACCTGGTGTCGGTCGGCTTCGTCATGGGGCTGGATTACGCCAACCCCTATCTGTCGCCCTATGACGAATTCCAGCGTTACAAGACGCATCCGGCGATCCGACCGACGTTTGAGGGCGGTAAGCGCATTTCTTATGGCGCCCGCGCAATCACGGCCGGCGGCTTCCAGTCCGTTCCGAAGCTGACATTTCCGGGCGGCGCGTTGATCGGTTGTTCGGCGGGCTTCGTTAACGTGCCGAAAATCAAGGGCTCCAACAATGCCATGAAGACCGGCATGATGGCTGCAGAAGCTGCCTTCGAGGCGCTCAAAGGGGGTGCCGAAGGGCACGATGAGCTAACGGGCTATACCAAGGCCTATGAAAACTCTTGGGTTTATAAAGATCTGAAAGCAGTCCGGAATGCCAAGCCCGCTTTCGGCTTTGGTCTTTATGCCGGCGTTCTGATGTCGGGGATCGAAGGTTGGCTGTTTGGCAAACTGCCCTTCACGCTGAAGCACAAAAAGGCCGATCATGAAGGATTGCGGCCGGCGTCGGAGTTTGAACCGATTGACTATCCCAAGCCGGATGGCGAGGTCTCGTTTGACAAGCTGTCGTCAGTCTTTATCTCAAACACCAATCATGAAGAAGATCAGCCGGCGCATCTGACGTTAAAGGATGCCTCCGTTCCGATTGAGACCAACCTGGCGCTCTATGATGCACCGGAGCAACGCTATTGCCCGGCGGGTGTTTACGAAATCGTGCGAGAGGACGACGGATCCAACCCGCAATTGCAGATCAATGCGCAGAACTGCGTGCATTGTAAGACTTGCGATATCAAGGATCCGACGCAAAATATTGTATGGGTCACGCCGGAAGGCAGCGGCGGGCCGAATTATCCGAACATGTAAGGCAATCGATGGGCACACAACGGATCGTAGACAGGTTACTCGGGCTTGCAGCCATCATCACCATTGGTGCGCTTTGGGTGGTGGCCGTACCGTCGACGGCCTCCGCGTCGCAGGAAGCCGGTGTTATTCAGTCCGATGAATATGGCGATTATCTCGCGGCGCGATTTGCCATCACCAACCGGGATACAACCTCGGCTGCTGACTTCTATATCCAGGCGGTTGCCAGCGACCCGTTTAATGTCCCGCTGATCCATCAGGCGTTTTCGCTGGCGGTGGCTAGCGGCCGTCATGACGATGCGGCCCGGCTGGCCCGCCGGTTGGCAACGCTGGATCAGAAGTCGACCGGGTTGATGGAGCTGGTTTTGTTGGTCGACGATCTGCGTGCCGAGAAATTGGCCGACGCGCGGACGCGGATTACTGAAATGCCGCAAACAGGGATTGTCGCGCTGATGGCACCGTTGGTTTCGGCCTGGCTCCACGTGGCAGAAGGGAATACGGAAGCCGCGCTGGCCGATATTAATTCACTTGAGGGTAAGCAGGGGTTTGAAGTCTTCAGACGGACCCACAGGGCCTACATTCTCGACTATGCGGGGCAGGTGGATGAGGCAGAGAAAGCCTATGGAGACGCCATCGCCTTGCAGAAGGGCCGGGATCTTCGCCTGGTCATTGCATTCAGCCAGTTCCTTCACCGTCACGGCAACAGGGACGGTGCCGAACAGGTGCTGACAGGCTACCTGCAGAACTATCCCAGCAATGTCCTGATCGAAGCCGCGCGCAAAGAGCTGGATGCCGCGGACACTTTGCCGCTGATGGTCGATACCGTCGCGCAGGGTACCGCTGAGGCGTTCTTTAGCACCGGGCAGGCGCTGGCCAACGAACGGTCGAGCACGTCGGCTGTGGTTTATCTGCGCATGGCGCTGGCTCTGGACCCGGACTTTTCAGTTGCCGCCCTATTGTTGGGTGATGTCCTGGAACGCGACGGACGGCTGGAAGCAGCGCTCGAAGCCTATGAGATGGTCGTCGACCACCCGATTCTAGGATGGGATGCCCGGTTCGAGTCCGCCACGCTCACGGCGCAGATGGATCGCGCAGACGAGGCGATTGAGCTTCTGAAAAAGATGGCTATCGAGCGCCCGGCCAATACCAATCTGCTGTCGTCGCTGGCGGACATCTTGCGTGCTGAGAACCGTTTTGAGGAGTCGACGGTCTATTATGACAAGGTCGTCGATGCCCTGAAGACACCTTCGGAACGGCACTGGACGCTGTTCTATGCCCGGGGGATTGCGCTAGAGCGTCAGGGCCGTTGGGATGCCGCCGAGGCGGATTTTCTCAAGGCGCTGGTCCTAAAACCCGATCAGCCGCTGGTGCTGAATTACCTGGGCTATAGCTGGATCGAACAGGGTGTAAACCTCGACCGCGCACTTGAGATGATTGAGCGCGCCGTGGAGCAACGGCCGGAAGACGGCTATATCGTCGACAGTCTGGGCTGGGCGCTCTATCGCACCGGAAAATTCGAAGAGGCGACGGCCTGGCTGGAAAAGGCAGTCGTGCTGCGTCCGGAGGATCCGACCATCAACGATCATCTGGGTGACGCCTATTGGGCGGTGGGCCGTCAACTGGAAGCAACCTTTCAGTGGCGCCACGCCCTGGCCATGGACCCGGAGGATAAGGACCGGGACCGGATCAAAAACAAGATCCGCTACGGGCTCGAAAGCGAGCAACGCACCGAGAACTAGCGTGGCGGCCATTACTGAGACCGCCTACGCGAAGATCAACCTCTACCTGAGTGTCACCGCCATCCGCGAGGACGGCTATCACGAGCTGGATAGCCTATTCGCGTTCGCTGAATTCGGTGATGCGTTGAGCTTTTCACTGAGCGACGACCTCAGCTTGCGCGTTGATGGGCCGTTCGGCGCCGACATACCAGATACAAACGACAATCTGGTGCTTCGGGCGGCGCATGCGCTTCGTGAGGCGACGGGGTGTCCTGCAGGGGCAGAAATCAGCCTGGTCAAAAATCTCCGGGTTGCATCCGGTATCGGCGGCGGATCAGCCGATGCAGCAGCGGCATTGCGCGGCCTCAATCGCTTGTGGGAATTGAATCTCAACGAGGTTGAACTCGCGCAACTTGGGGCGACATTGGGCGCTGATGTGCCCGCCTGCGTCGGCAGCCAGCCGGTTCATGTCACCGGGATAGGAGATGTCTTTGAACCGTGTGCCATGCCGGACGGACTTTGGCTGGTGCTGGTCAGTCCCGGCGAACCTGTTTCCACACCGGTTGTATTTGACCTTTACGATCAGTCAGCACAGCCGCAGTCTGTCAGCCTTCCTGCCCCTGCAAACAACAGGCACCACTGGATTGAAGATATGAACGCGCGATCCAATGACCTTGAACCAGCTGCCCGCAGCCTTGTGCCCGCTATCAGCGATGTCATTTCGCGGATTTCTGAGGAACCGGGATGTTGGGTCGCGCGGATGTCGGGCAGCGGCGCGACCTGTTTCGGGCTGTTTGATGATGAAATCGCGGCAAACGCCGCAGCAGAAGCGATCACAGCGGATCACCCATGGTGGGCGGTTGCCACTCGGTTGAGGCAGGCTCAATGATCTATCTTCGGGGACTGGTCGCCAGCTTGGTCGTCTTGTTGGCCGCCTGCGCCAGCAGTCCGCCGACACCGGACAGCATGGGTGACTTGCAACTGACCTGGTACAACGCATCAGCCGCGTTTCCGCCTGACAGTGGCTTGGGGGCCGGGACCATGCGGCTAAGCGATGCCGGCCTGGCACAGCAGTTGGCCGAGGCCAGAAAGATGCCGGTCGTCATCTACCTCCATGGTTGTACAGGGCTGGAGGCCAATGATCTGAAACTGATGCGCAAGATCGCGCGTGCCGGGATTGCAGTGGTCGCACCGGACAGCATGGCGCGGCGCTATAGGCCCTTGCAGTGTAGCTCGCGGGACAAGAGCGGGGGCTATAACCTTTTTGTCTTCGATTTCCGCCAGGCCGAGATCAACTACGCAATTCAAAAGCTTTATGAAGATGGTTGGGCCGATACGGAAAACCTGTTTCTGGTTGGGGTCAGCGAAGGTGGCTTGGCGGTCGCGCATTACCGCGGCGATATGATCCGCGCCCGGGTGATCACCCAGTGGACTTGTCATGGATCGACCCTCGTGCGCGGTATCAATGCCCCTGAAGAGACACCGATTCTGTCCGTCGTCCGGGGGGATGACCCCTGGTACAATGGAAAAGGGTCTGAACAGGCAGGCGATTGCGGCCGGTTTTACGGAAACCGGCCAGGGTCGGAGTCGATCGTGTTGCGCAACGGGTCAAAACACATCGTGATCAAAGATGACGATGTGGTCGCCCGGATTGTCACCTTCCTGAAGCAGAATCTTCAGTAGTCTGCGGTTTGGGGCCAGGGAACAGTGTGTCCGTGGCGCCAAGAACCCGGTAGGCAACAAGCGCACCCCAGGCTTTTGCCGCGAAGTCCAGCGCGCTTAGACGGTCGCCAACGCTCGATGCCAGCAACCAGCTGACTTTGCCGTTGGTCTCATAGTCGACAGGGTAGGCGATCACAGGCCATCCCAGCTTCTCGAACACACCTACCGAACGCGGCATGTGCGATGCCGATGTGACCAGTACCCAGACATCGTCCGGCTTCGGGTTCACTAACTGCATACTAAACTCTGCGTTTTGCTGGGTGTTTCGGGCCTTTTGTTCTTGGGTTATCCGCCAGCGGGGCACGCCCAACTCAACAAGAAGCTCTGTTGCCAATTCGGCTTCGCTGGCAGGCGCAAGCCGCCACGCCCCGCCAGACACGACAATCCGCGCAGTCGGATAACGCTTTGCCAGCATCGCTGTTTCAAAGATGCGTTCGCCCCGTTCAGAAAGCTGCGGCCTGCCCCAATGCGCCGTATTCACCGCATGAAGCGAGCCGCCCAACATGATGATGCCGTCGACCCGGTCGGGTAATGCCGGCTGCGGGAACCGTGTCTCCAGCGGCACCATCATGAAGCTCTGTATGGGCAAGATCAGGATGGCCAGCGTGAGCAGTGTCGCGGTAAGCAGCACCCGTTTTCCCGCTCTTCTGCGCTTCATCAACAGCAGTAGGGCGCCCAGTGCAAAAATCAGGAAGAGCAGGTTGCTGGGTTGAAGGAACGGCCAGATGGTGGTCAGAACGCTCCGCATCAGCGGGCCCGGTACCGCTGAAACCAATCGATAAAGCGCCGCATGCCGTCTTCAAGCGACGTGGTCGGCTGAAACCCGTGATCCCGGCTGATTGCGTCGATATCAGCATAGGTCTCTTCAACGTCACCGGGTTGCAGCGGTTCAGAGATAATCTGAGCCGATTTGCCTGTATGCGCCTCAATCACCTCGATCAGCTTCGTCACCTGCTCCGGCCGATTATTGCCGATATTGTAGAGGCTATGAGGTCTGGGCCCCTTAGGCGGCCCATCCAGCACGGCGAGCACACCGGAAACCACATCATCGATATAGGTGAAGTCGCGCTTCAGGTTCCCGTCGTTGAATAGCTTTATCGGTTTGCCATCCAGAATGGCCTCGGTAAACAGCCATGTCGCCATATCCGGCCGCCCCCACGGGCCGTAGACGGTGAAGAACCTCAACCCGGTCAGCGGGATGCTGTAGAGATGCGCATAGCTCTCGCTCATCAGCTCGTCGGCGCGTTTGGTGGCCGCATAAAGCGAGACTGGATGTTCAACCCGATCGGCTTCGGCAAAAGGCTGTTTGGTATTGCCGCCATAGACCGAACTGGAGCTGGCATAGACCATATGCTGAAGGTTTGGCGCGTTTCGGGCCAGTTCGAGCATATTGAGGTGCCCCAGCAGATTGGCCCGGCCATAGGCCAGCGGATTCTCTAGCGAATACCGAACGCCTGCCTGGGCGCCAAGATGAACAATTGCTTTAAGGTCAGCCGGTTCAACGCAAGCCATAAGCGCTTCATGGTCCGCGAAATCGATCTGATGAAAGGTGAACGCCGGCTGCTCGCCAATCTCCGCCAGGCGGGCTCGTTTTAGCGCAACGCTGTAATAGTCGCTTAGATTGTCGATGCCGATAACGCTCTCGCCGCGCGCCAGCAGCGCCCTGGCAACATGAAAACCGATAAAACCGGCGGCGCCGGTAACAAGGATGGTCATGGCGTTGAAGCGCCCCAAGCGTGATCGGAGCCTTGATCCTACATCACCGATTGTTTCATTTCATATGCCGAGTTTGACCAGGCGCGAAACACCCCGTTGAACCCGCGCCTCTGAAGGACTATCTTCCCGCTCCGGATGGGGCGTGGCCAAGTGGTAAGGCACCGGTTTTTGGTATCGGCATTCGCAGGTTCGAATCCTGCCGCCCCAGCCAACCTACCCGCTAGAACGGTATTGGTTCGAACGCTGCGGTCTCGTGACGGCGCGAGGCTGCTACTCTTGTTCGTCTGCCGTCAGTCCTTTGACAGCGTGTAACCCTCGCCGGGATAGATCAGTCCCAGCGTTTCCGCCACCAGTGCGGGCCTGTCCTGCCCGTCGATCTCGATCTCGACTTCATAGGTCAGTTGCTTGCCGCCATCGGCGCGCGGCTTGACGGTTTTCAGGGTTTGGTGCGCCCGGACCCGGGATCCGGTCGGCACCTGATTGGTAAACCGTACCTTGTTGCTGCCATAGTTGATGCCGTGCCCGACACCGTCGATCTTCAGGATCTGTTGCATCAGCATGGGGAGCAGCGACAGGGTCAGGTAGCCATGGGCGATGGTGCTGCCACCGGCCATGTCGGTCGCGGCCTTTTCCGGATCGACATGGATCCACTGAAAATCCCCCGTCGCCTCAGCGAAGGTGTTGATTCTGTCCTGGTCGATTTCCTGCCAGTCGGATGTGCCGATCTTTTGCCCGGCAAGTTCATCTACATCATTGAAGTGGGTCGTCACTTTTGCCACTGATCACTCTCCCTCACGGAAATATGTGTTGTCGTCAGAAGCCTACCGACCAAAATCTTAACGGCAAGGCAATTTAACCGTGTGAGGCAAATGCGACGTCGGCGAACAACATGGGCAGTTCTGCTTCTGGTCCTGGTCCTGGGCGCCTGCAGTCAGGCCCAGCCGGTGACCGAGGTTGCGCAATCCCGGTGGATTGAAGCCCGTACCGAAAACTTCGTCGTCGTGACCAATGCCGGGGATGCGCGGGCCCGTAAGATGGTTAATGACCTGGAGGAATTTCGCCGATTCGCCATTACCGCGCTTAACATTGATGTCGCTGAGACACCGCTGCCGTTTACGATTTATGCGGTGACCAGCGATGCTGACCTTCAGTCTTTGGTAGAAACGGCGAGGGCTTTCGGCGTCTTCCAGAGCAGCTATCGTGGTGGTTTGGCTGTCGTCAACATCAATGCCCGAGGCGCCGATGGCACCGACAGGGTCCAGGTGATTCCCACATTGTCCGGCCCGCGTCTGCGCGTGACGGCCAATCAGCGCGGCATCGGCATGGACGGGGTGTTTCACGAATATGTCCACTATCTGCAGGCGCTGAACCCGGATCAGCGGTTCCCACTATGGTTTTCTGAAGGCTTCGCTGACTATCTGTCGACCTTTCATGTCACGCCGGATGGCCGTTATAGAGTCGGTGACGCCCCCCGGCACCGGGTGTCGGAGCTGAAGGCTGGTATTTCCGATCCACGAGCGCGGAAGTCAGGTGATCCCAGGTTCCGCTGGATTCCCTTCGACGCGCTGATCAACGCGCGTGGCTATGATACGGGGCATGGCCAGGGCCCGTTTTACGGACAGTCCTGGCTGCTGACACATCATCTTTTGTCTGATCCGGACCGGACGGCGTTGCTGGATCAATATTTGGAGGCATCTAATACGCCGAGCCTGGACTCAGTTCCCCTGTTTGAGGAAACGTTTGGCCTGAACATGAGTCAGTTGTATTCGCGGTTGCGCCAATACCTCCGATCAGACCGGTTTGCCTCACAGACATTCGATCGGCCGGACGCGCCATTGCCTGAACCGACCATTACCGAGGTCGCGCCTGATCAAATTCGGACTCAGCTTGGCTATGCGCTGCTGCACTTCACGCCATCATTTGAAAAGGCGGAGACCTTATTGAACGACGCGCTGGCGATCAATCCGGCCAATATAGAGGCCAAGGCGCTGTTGGCTGCTCTGGCATTTGCCGCTGAAGACGATGCCCGCGTTGAGGCGTTGATCCGAGACGCCGGGGATGCGGCTGATACAAATATCGAATTTCTGACGCTCAAAGGCCATCACGGGGTCAGAAAGGCGGTTCAGCTCTATGAGGCCGGTGACGAAAGCTGGCGCACGGCTGTTGTCGAGGCTCGTCTTCACTTTAGAAACGCAATCAGCCTAGGTGTCCAATCGGCGGAGCCGTTCATTGCGCTTGGCCGGAGTTACCTGCTGTCCGACACCATGCCCCCGGAAGAAGCGCTTGAATTGATTGGAACCGCGCGAACCCTGCTGCCGTCCAGCCTGGAAACCAGACTGATCCTTGGACATTTGCAGTTCAGGCGGGGCGAGGTTGGCGCCGCTCAGGCCAATTACGAACACGTGCTTGCATGGTCACGGAATCCTCAGTCACGCACGAGGGCCCGTGAAATGCTGGAGCGCATTCAGGCAATTTTGGCCGAGGTGGGTGAGTCACAGCAGGGCGTGAACCCGGTGCCGTAGCGCGGGTAAGGCTTCCGCCTCGAACCAAGGATTCTTTTTCAGCCAGGCCGTATTACGCCAGCTCGGGTGAGGGGTCGGGAAGTGGTCCGGCAGATAATCCTGCCATTGTTGGACGGTGGCGGTCATGGTTCTAGCGCGGGTCTTTTTCAGATAGTAAGCCTGCGCATAACCGCCAACCAGCAGGGTCAGCTTGGCCTGGGGCAGATGAGCTTTGAGCGCGGCATGCCATTGCGGCGCGCACTCCGGTCTGGGCGGCGCATCACCTCCATTTTTGTCAACACCGGGATAGCAGAACCCCATCGGCATGATCGCAATTCGGGATTCGTCGTAAAATGTTTCCTTCTCAACCTGCAGCCAGTCCCGCAAACGGTCGCCACTGCGGTCATCCCAAGGGGTGCCCGAGGCATGAACTTTTGTGCCGGGCGCTTGGCCGATGATGACAATTTTGGCGGTCGGCTTCGCACGAACCACGGGGCGGGGCCCCAGCGGCAGATGTGCTTCGCAGAGCCGGCACGCCCGTATGTCGGTCAGCAGTGTTTCCAATGACTGGTCGGCGGTGGTCATGCTCTCTTGGTGTCATGCCCGGGCACGCGGTTCAATAGACGCCTGGTCCAAAAAAGAGCCCTGGCTGGAAACCAGCCAGGGCGCGAGAGAGGTTGAGATGCTCCTGTTTGCGCAGGAGCGGGAGGAAACTCAGTTCGAATGTATGGCGTAGACGGTCACCGTCCCGCTGACCTCCGAGGCGACGGCCAGCAATGGCACGCCATAGGGGCTGTCCTCGGCGGTAATGAAGATAATGCCCTCGGGTCCCAGATCCCCCGCTTTTGAGAGATCGCCGGGAATTGAGAAGTCGAGAAGGTTGGAGAAATTCCGGTTGTTGTCATAACTGACAAAATTGGGTTTGGCCGGATCGCTCACGTCATAGGTCATGATTCCGCCAACACGTTCCAGGCCGATAAACGCGTAGGTTTTGCCGTCGATAACACCAGTGGTGACGGCCTCGGGTTCGGGGCCTTTGTCGTCGCTGCGGTTCTCGCCTTTGTTCTCGTCATTGGTCGAATTGAAGTTGGTGCCCAGATAGCGTGCGGTGATCTGCTCAAAATCATCGCCGGTATCGGAAATCAGCGTGCCGCTTGAGCCCCAGATCGAGACGGACCGGGCGCCATAGCTGTGCAGTACGTCGATGTCGCCATCACCGTCGGCGTCGCCGTCAATGGTCGAGATTTTCAGCCGCTCCAGAAGTGTTTTCTCATCGTCGCTCAGAAGGTCAGGGTCGATATTGGCCTTCTTGACCCGTTCGTCTTCGTCCCGGGCATCGCCTTCATTGGCGCTGATCACATAGGTCTCGCCGGCGATATCGAATGCCGCAATCGCATCGGGCATATACATGCCGACGACGGGAACCGGCTTGATATTGACCTTGCCATCCTTGCTCTTGGCATCGATGCCATTACCGGCTTGGCTGTAATCCTTCGTTCCTAGGCCGATTACGTCTTTGAGCGTCGCGCCGGGGATGTCGACGATGGCCAGCGCATTGGCTTCCTGCAGGGCGACGAACGCTGTTTTTCCATCTGGCGCGACGGCGATGTATTCCGGCTCAAGGTCAACGTCGGGGGATTTTCCGGGGAACATCCGAACGCCCTTTTTCTTGAGTTCGTCGGCGGTCAGGCCGTCGAATGTGATGTTTTTGACGGTGGCTGCCTTCGGGCCGCCGGACATGTCGATAACCGATACCGATCCTGGTGGGTCCATCTCGTCTGTCGGTTCGCCTTCATTGGCGGTCAGGACATATTTGCCGTCCGGCGTGAAGGTGAGCATGTCGGGCAGGAATCCGGCTTTGACCTCGTTCAGCCGGTTGCCTTTGCTATCGAAGAAAACGACTTTGCCCGGACGCCGGTCCTTTTTCGGACCGGCAACGGCGACGGCGATAACGCCGCCATGAACATCGACGCTGTTCGGCCCCTCGTCTTCCGTCAGGGCCAGTGTGCCGGTCATGGTCAATGTGGCGCTATCAGTGTTTTCGCCTGCCAGCTTCATCACGTCGATCGACGGTGTCGCGCCGTTTACCACGTAGAGCGTGTCGGTGGAGGGATCGAACGCGACGATTTCTGCGGCGCTCTCATCAAAGATGCCGGACTGATGATGCAGGATTTGCTTTAGCGAGATGCCTGCACTGGCCGCCGATGCGAGCCCTGGCGCAAAGATGATCGGAATGATCAGGGTCAGAGCGGATCTGACGTTCATTGTAATCCCTCCCAGGAGATTGTTTCCCGATGCTTTAGGCGCTTGGCGCGACTCTTCGATGACGATTCTGTTACGGTTCGATGAAGCAAAGGATGTGGTTCACATCTTTGCCACTGGCCCTGATCAAGCTTGTGCTTCCAAGTGCCACACCAAGCCTCGCGCTTGGTTGAATTCCATTAATCCGACCTATATGCTGTAGAATAACTTTAACAACATAAATCCAATGTAGAATTGGTGTCGGGCTCCGGACTGGTATCTCAGAGCCGCGCGGTCTATATCGGGTGCCTTCAAAGGGCGAGAGACATGTATCAATACGACAAATTCGATCACCAGCTGCTGACGGAACGGAACCGCCAGCTGCGGGACCAAGTGGAACGGCGGCTTCGCGGCGAGATCAGTGAGACTGAGTTCCGGCCGCTCCGGCTGATGAACGGTCTGTATCTCCAGCTTCATGCCTATATGCTTCGCGTGGCGATTCCCTATGGCATGCTGTCCTCTGCACAGATGCGGCAACTGGCCTATATCGCGCGGCGATATGACCGGGACTACGCCCATTTCACGACGCGTCAGAACATCCAGTACAACTGGCCCAAACTGGAAGAACTGCCCGACCTGCTTGATGACCTTGCCAAAGTCGAAATGCATGCGATCCAGACATCGGGCAATTGCATCCGGAACATATCCACGGATCAGTTTGCAGGCGTCGCCGGCGACGAGATCGAAGACCCCCGGCCCTATGCCGAGATCATGCGCCAGTGGTCGACGTTCCATCCTGAATTTTCCTATCTGCCGCGCAAATTCAAGATCGCTTTCACCGGCGCAACGGAAGACCGGGCCGCGGTCGCCTTCCACGATCTGGGCTTTAAACTCGTCAAGAACGATGCCGGTGAGATCGGCTTCCAAGTGTTGGCCGGCGGCGGTATGGGCCGTACGCCCATGGTCGCCAAGGTGGTCCGGGAATGGATCCCGAAGAAGCATCTGCTGTCCTATGCCGAATCGATCATGCGGATCTATAACGCCTATGGCCGCCGCGATAATATGTACAAGGCACGCATCAAGATCCTGGTGCATGAGTTGGGGATCGAAGAGTTCCGGCGTGAGGTCGATGAGGATTTCGAAAATACTCTCAGCCAGTCTTTAACGCTCGACGATGCGGAAATCGCCCGCATGCAGGCCTACTTCACCGCGCCTGATTATGAGGACCTGCCGGCGACCGACGACAGCGTTGATATGCTGCTGGAGTCTAACAAGCGGTTCCGTCAGTGGTATGAGCGCAATGTCACCCCGCATAAGGTGCCGGGATATTCCATCGTCACGATTTCGCTGAAAGTGGCGGGCGTTGCGCCGGGCGATACAACAGCCGATCAAATGGATGCGATCGCCGACCTGGCTGATGAATACAGTTTTGGCGAATTGCGCACGACCCATAAACAGAACCTGGTGCTGTCAGATGTGCCGCTCGCCAAACTGCCAGAGCTTTGGAACAAGCTGAAGGCGTTGTCGCTGGGCGCAGCCAATGTCGAGGCGCTGACCGATATCATCTGCTGCCCGGGTCTGGACTATTGCCAGCTGGCCAATGCGCGGTCGATTCCGATCTCGCAACAGATCAGCGACAAGTTCGACGATCTGGATTACGTGCATGATTTGGGCGATCTGCGGCTCAACATTTCCGGCTGCATCAACGCCTGCGGCCACCATCACGCTGGCCATATCGGCATTCTGGGCGTCGACAAGAAGGGTGAGGAATTCTACCAGATCACCCTTGGTGGGTCGCCGGGCAACGATGCGTCGATCGGCAAGATCATGGGGCGCGCCTTTTCCGGCGATGACATTGTGCCGGCGATAGAAAAGGTGATCGACGTGTACCTGGAAAACCGTCAGCCGGAAGAACCGTTCCTTGCTTGTTACCGGCGTATCGGCATGGATCCTTTCAAGGAGCGCGTCTATGCAGATCATTAAGGACCGCGCCATCGTCGAAGATGACTGGCACCATGTCGAAAATGGTGAGGCGCTGCCGGACGGCAAGATTATCGTCACTCTCGACCGCTGGCGTGAGGAACGGGATGCGCTGATCGGCCGCAAGAACAGCGGCCTTGGCATTCAGCTGTCCAGCGATCAGGAAGCCAAGGATATTGCCGACGATCTGGAGCATTTCGAGGTCGTTTCGCTGCACTTCCCGGTGTTCCGCGATGGCAGGCCGTTTACGACAGCGCGCCTGTTGCGTGAGCGGCACGGATTTGCCGGTGAACTGCGGGCCGTCGGTGATGTGCTTCGGGACCAGATCTTCTATATGCACCGCTGCGGCTTCAATTCGTTCGTGGTGCGCGAGGATCGCAGTGTCGAAGACGCGCTGAAGGCGTTTGACGACTTCACGATCACCTATCAGTCGGCTGCTGACGAAGAATTGCCGCTTTGGCGCCGCCGGGGCTGATCCGGTCCAGTTTCCTTCCGTCTCTCGATACAACCAGTGCATAGCGCTGGCCACTCGAGACGAACGGTGTTTGGACAGTCTCCTTATCCGCTCGTGTCGAGTGCTGGCCCAGAACGCAGTGAAGGGACAGTGTATCGAGACATGGGCGGATTGCTGTAAGAACGCGCCATGTCAAACGCTCCTGCCATCATTCTGGTCGTTCCCCAGTTGGGGGAGAATATCGGCGCCTGCGCGCGCGCCATGCGCAATTTCGGCCTCAGCGACCTGCGGCTGGTGCGACCGCGCGACGGCTGGCCCAATCCCGATGCGGTGCCCATGGCGGCAGGTGCGACAGACATTCTTGAAAATGCCAGGGTATTCCGTTCCACCGAAGAGGCGATTGCCGATCTGACCTATGTCGCAGCGACCACGGCGCGCGGCCGGGGTATGATCAAGCCAGTGCTGACAGCACGGGAATGCGCTGAAACTCTGCGGGAACGCTCAGGGCAGCAGGAGCCCACTGGTATCCTGTTTGGAGGGGAGCGCAGCGGGCTGGCCAATGAGGACGTGGTATTGGCCGACACTATTGTGACCATTCCGACCGCGCCTGATTTCGCCTCGATCAACATTGCCCAGGCGGTGTTGTTGCTGGGTTATGAGTGGCTGGCCGGGGACTTTGGCAACCATGACGATCCGCAGACCGAGCGCACCCGCCCGGCAACCAAGCAGGAACTGATCGGCATGATGGAGCATCTGGAGGGCGCTCTTGACGAGACCGGCTTCTTCCGACCCGCCGAACGCCGCCCCAGCATGGTTCGCAGCCTGCGCAATCTTTGGCAGCGGGCAGACCTGCGCGAGCAGGATGTGAGGACGCTCCGGGGTATCATTGCCGCCCTGTCATCGGGTAAGAAACAGGACCGATAATCAACCAATCAGGGGACACGACGATGATTTCAGTAGTTGCAAGTTTGAAGATCAAGGACGGCCACCAGGCGGATTTCGAAGCCGCGGCAAAGAAGCTTATGGAAGCCGTCGCCGCAAATGAGCCGGATTGCCACTACTACCATTTCCACCGGTCTGACGACCCATGCGTCTATGTCGCCGTTGAGCGCTACGAAAACATGGCCGCCGTCGAAAACCATGGCAAGAGCGACCATTTCAAAGAGCTTGGCGCGGCGCTGGGCCCGCATATGGACGGCCGCCCGGATATTATGCGTTTGGAAGAGATTTAGGGCCCGGAATCATCCGTCCCTAAGCGTTTGACTTCGCAAAGCGCCTGAGTATAGTACGCGCCCACGCGGCGGGCCGTTGGCCCGCTGCTTTCGTTATGGCCAGACGCGCACCGAATTGCGCGCAGAAACGATAAGAGATTCATGAGCAAACGCGTCCGCTCCAAGTACAAGATCGACCGCCGCATTGGTGAAAACCTGTGGGGCCGTCCCAAGAGCCCTGTCAACACGCGCTCCTACCCGCCGGGTGAGCACGGCCAGCGCCGTCGCCGCCGCCCGTCGGACTTTGGCACGCAGCTGATGGCAAAGCAGAAGCTGAAGGGCTTTTACGGCAACATTACCGAAAAGCAGTTCCGCAACACCTATGAAGAGGCCGCCCGCATGAAGGGTGATACGGGTGAAAACCTGATCGGTCTGCTGGAACGGCGCCTCGATGCGATTGTCTACCGTGCCAAGTTCGTGCCGACGGTGTTTGCGGCTCGTCAGTTCATCAATCACGGCCATGTCCGGGTCAATGGCAAGCGGGTCAACATTCCCAGCTACCGGGTCCGCGAAGGCGACGTGATCGACATCAAGGAAAAGTCACGCCAAATCATGATGGTGCTCGAATCCGTCGATTCGCCGGAGCGTGATACGCCGGAATATCTCGACGTTGACTACAAGGCCTATTCAGCCACCTTCGTCCGCACGCCGAAGCTGATGGATGTGCCTTACGCTGTTCAGATGGAACCCAATCTGGTGATTGAGTTCTATTCGCGCTAATCCGCGATTCAGAACGATTCGAAAAGGGCTGCGGTTTCCGCGGCCCTTTTTTTGTTCAGCTGCCTATCCGGCCGCCGCCTTTCTTGGTGACCACCACCACCGATGGCCGCGGTGGCATATCATCCTCAAAATCGGGCCAGCGGGTGGCCGGGTCTTCGAAAGTCGAGGGGCGTCCATGTCCTACCCATTGTGCCGCGCTTCTGTCGCCTGGGTGCTGGATGGCCAGAAACAGGGTTTCACCGTCGGGCGTGAATTTCGGCCCGCAAACTTCCGCACCAACCGGCGCACGGAAGAACATTTTGCCCAGCCCCCTTTCGGCCGCCTCGGTACCGAGCCACCAGATGCCGTCGGCTGTAATCCCGTCCGGCACCGAACCTTTTGGCAGGTCTGGGTCCCGGACACCCGAATTGAGCGCCCACGCGCCCCCCTGATCGGTTGCGATCCATAGGCCGCCAACCGGATCTGTTGCAGCATTGTCTGGCGAGTTGAACCAGCCATCGGCGCTGATGCCCGGGTTCCATAAGGCGTCGATCCCGTCACGAGAGGGATCGCCGCCTCTGACCAGAATGTTCCAATCCGCCGTTGCGGCGGAATGGTCTCCGTCCAGCGGTGTAATTTCGACAATATGCCCGGACCGATTGTTGTCTCGCGGATTGGCAGCGTCCGCGCCGGGCTGGCCCTCCTTGCCGCGGCGGCTGTTGTTGGTCAGCATGACATAGACCTTACCGGTCACCTTGTTCGGTTCCACGTCTTCGGGCCGGTCCATAGGCGTGGCGCCGAGCAAATCAGCGGCGCGGCGCGCTTCGATCAATACCTGGGCCTGGCTGTCAAAGTCATTGGTCTCGTCAAGCCCGCTCTGGCCATGGACGAGGGGTAGCCAGGTCAGTGTGCCATCGGGGTCGAAGCGGGCGACGGACAACACGCCGCTGTCCAACAAGTCGGCATTGGCGGCACGGTGATCGGGATCGACCGGCTGATCTGATACGAACCGATACAGATATTCAAACCGGGCATCATCCCCCATATAGACGACCACCCGGCCGTCTTCGTTGATGATCGATTCGGCGCCTTCATGGAAGAAGCGGCCCAATGCGGTGCGTTTCACCGGGGTCGATTCGGGATCCAGCGGATCAACCTCGACCACCCAGCCAAACCGGTTGGGCTCGTTGGGTTCAATCTCCGTGTTGAACCGGTCCTCTTCCAGCTTCCAGATGCGGCTGGTGGGCAGCCCGTAGCGCGCATAGCGCGAAGCCCTCGACTCACCCTCAGGCAGATTGGTACCGAAATAGAGATGAACGTTTTCTTCAGCCATCAGATAGGTGCCCCAGGGGGTTATGCCGCCTGCGCAGTTGTTCAGTGTGCCCAGCACATGGGTGCCGCCGGGGTCCGCATTGGTCTGCAGCCAGGGGTGACCTGCTGCCGGTCCCGCAATACGCATGGGCGTGGATGCTGTAATGCGTCGGGCATAGGGGCTGTTCTCAACAACAGACCATTTGCCGCCCTCTTTCTTGACCTCAATAACCGATCCGCCATGCGCGGCAATGATTGTCTCTGACCGTTGGCGCAGCATTTGGGCAAGTTCGTCTTCATTCAAGCCTTCCGCCAGTTCCGTCGGTACAAGCTCGCGTTTGGCATTGAACGTGAAATAGGACGGAAACATCACCTCAAGCGAGACGAACTCATGATTGACGCAGAGCAGTCCATGGTCGCTGTTATTCGAGCCATAGGGCAGAGGGACAAAGCCGATATAGTCGTTGTTGTAGCCGAACTGCGTGGCCTGGCAGGTGCCGGTCTGGCCGGACGGATCGAAGGATGGTGCGCCCGGTAGCACGGCATCGCCCCAGCGAATCAAAACGTCGGCCTGATACCCTTCGGGAACATGAATGGTCGCGTCGACGCCGTGTTCGATTTCCTCGAAGGAGACGCTGGGGTTGTTTGCTGCATGAACTGTGGCACCCCCCAACAGCGCCAGGGGGCTAACGGTTGCTGCAACCGCGGTTGCCGTTGCCGCGCCTCGCATTAAGGCCCTGCGGCTGACGCGTGCGGTAATTACATCTTCCAGCGTCGGTTGGGTTAGCGATCTGATGGGCTGGTCGTCGTCTTGAAACATCGGCAGGTCCTTAGTTGGTCACCACCATTATATGATGCATTTTCCAGCATAGGCTCATGGCAGATTTATGAAGGACTCGATCATGAAAAAGGGCGCATATGCCGTCATTTTCTCCAACCGGTTGCGCGACCCGGCCCCGGGGTATGATGACACCAAGGACCGAATCCTCGCCCTAGCCGAAATCCAGCCAGGGTATTTGGGCCACATGGCCGTTCGGGACGCTGACCGTATGGGCGTCACTGTCAGCTATTGGGAATCAGAAGACGCCATCAAGGCCTGGAAAGCCCAAGCCGAGCACGCAACAGCTCGCCGCATGGGCCGCGAAAAATTCTATGAGTGGTTTCGCTTGGAAGTCTGCCGCATTGAGCGGTTCTATGACTTTGAGGCGGGGAGGTAGTTGGGGGTCTCCAGGCCGTCATTGCGAGGAGGCAGAGCCGACGAAGCAATCCACTTAATCATCAAGTGGAACCATGGAATGGATTGCCGCGCCGTCCGAAGGGACGGCTCGCAATGACATCCAACAAGATAACTCAAACGTATTCCGGCTCGAATCCCTTGGACTTCATGTATTCGTGCAACTCGCCCGCCTCATACATCTCGCGCATGATGTCGCAGCCGCCAACGAATTCGCCCTTCACATAAAGCTGGGGAATTGTCGGCCAGTCACTGAATTCCTTGATGCCCTCGCGCAGATCATCGTTCTGAAGCACATCGATGTCCTTAAACTGGATCGCCATGCGGCTGAGAATCTCAACCGAGGTCGCGGAAAAGCCGCATTGTGGGAACATGGCTGATCCCTTCATGAACAGGACCACGTCATTGTTCGTGACCGTCTCTGAAATAAAGTCGTGAACCGGATTGTCGCTCATTTGGAGCCCTTTCTAGTCGGGTGCAGAGGTCTGCAATGCCAAGGCATGCAACGCCTCACCCATATTGCCTTTGAGCGCTTTATAGACGATCTGGTGCTGCTGGACCCGGCTTTTCCCCCGAAACGCCTCGGATACAACATGCGCCGCGTAATGATCGCCATCGCCGCGCAGATCGTCGATCTTGACCGTTGCGTCAGGCAGGGCCTCTTTGATCAGGCCTTCGATTTCAGCGGCGGTCATTGCCATCAGGTAGGTCCAGAAGTTTAGGGCGTGGCCATATAGTCAGGCAGCCAGTGCTCGTTCGTCTCGCTCAGTGTGGCTACCGATATGGCATCGCTGCCGGAAATTTTCAATGTGTCACCGCCCGTCGTGCCCAGGATTGAAGCGGTTACACCAGCAGCCTCGGCTTTAGCCAACACCGCATCAGCATTGGTGGTTGCGACCACATAGCGCGCCTGGTCTTCTCCAAAAAGGCTGCCCGCCGTGGTATCGATATCCAGTGATGCGCCGATGACTGCGGCCATGGCCATCTCGGCCACCGCGACAAGCAGCCCGCCACCGGAGACGTCGTGGCTTGCCGTCAGTAATGACTGAGTGATCAGGTCGCGCACAAATTCCCCGTGGCGGCGCTCGGCCTGAAGGTCGACACGCGGTGAGGGGCCGTCTTCGCTATCAAGAATTTCGCGCAAATAGAGTGATTGTCCCAGATGGCCTGCGCTCTCACCGACCATGATAAGCGTTTCGCCATCGCCATAAGCAACACCGACGCGTTGGTCGATATCGCCGATCAGCCCTACGCCACCGATTGCAGGGGTCGGTAGAATGGCCTGGCCATTGGTTTCGTTATAGAGCGACACATTGCCGGAAATGACCGGGTAGTCGAGTGCGGCACAGGCTTCCGCCATGCCCTCGATGCAGCCGACGAACTGGCCCATGATTTCCGGTTTTTCCGGATTGCCGAAGTTCAGGCAGTTGGTGATGGCCAGCGGGGTCGCGCCGGTGGCGCTGATATTCCGATAGGTTTCAGCGACGGCCTGTTTGCCGCCCTCAACCGGATCGGCCTTGCAGTAGCGCGGATTAACGTCGGTCGTCACGGCCAGGCCCTTATCTGTGCCATGCACACGGACCATCCCGGCATCGCCACCCGGCCGGCCGACCGTATCGCCCATCACCATGTGGTCGTATTGCTCCCAGATCCAGCGCTTGGAGGCCAGGTCTGGACAGGCAAGAAGTGTCAGCAACGCGTCTTCAACATTGTCTGGATCAGGGACTGACGCGATATCCGGGTTGGCCGGCGTTGGTACATGCGGCCGATCATAATTGGGCGCATCCTCAACCAGGGGCGGAACCGGAATATCGGCCACCACGTTGCCATGGTGGCGCAGGGTAAGGTGTTTCGTATCCGTCACTTTGCCGATAACGGCGAAGTCCAGATCCCATTTGCGGAACACGGCGTGAGCCTCTTCTTCCGCACCGGGGCGCAATACCATCAGCATGCGCTCCTGGCTTTCCGACAGCATCATTTCATAGGCGGTCATGCCGGTTTCGCGCTGGGGTACCTGATCGAGATCGAGCTCAAGACCGACTTCGCCCTTTGAGGCCATCTCAACCGACGAAGAGGTGAGACCGGCCGCACCCATATCCTGAATCGCGACAATGGCGTCGGAGGCCATCAGTTCAAGACAGGCTTCGATCAGCAGCTTTTCCGTGAACGGATCACCTACTTGAACGGTGGGGCGCTTTTCTTCGGAATCTTCAGCAAACTCAGCCGACGCCATGGTGGCGCCATGAATGCCGTCGCGGCCCGTTTTCGAGCCGACATAGACCACCGGATTGCCGATGCCTGCGGCGGCTGAATAGAAAATCTTGTCCTGTTCGGCCACGCCGACCGTCATCGCGTTGACCAGAATATTGCCGTTATAGGCCGGGTGGAAATCGCACTCACCGCCAATGGTCGGCACGCCGACACAATTGCCATAGCCGCCAATGCCCGCCACGACGCCAGAAACCAGGTGCTTGGTCTTGGGGTGATCCGGGCTGCCAAAGCGCAGCGCGTTCATATTTGCAACCGGCCGCGCGCCCATGGTGAAGACGTCGCGCAAAATACCGCCGACGCCGGTCGCGGCGCCCTGATAGGGCTCGATATAGCTAGGGTGGTTATGGCTTTCCATCTTGAAGATAGCGGCCTGACCGTCGCCGATATCGATGACGCCTGCGTTCTCACCAGGCCCACAGATCACCCAGGGGGCTTCCGTGGGCAGCTTAGCCAGGTGGCGGCGCGAGGATTTGTAGGAACAGTGTTCCGACCACATCACCGAGAAAATCCCAAGCTCTGTGATATTAGGCTCGCGGCCCATGGCGGTTTTCACCCGCTCATATTCTTCAGCGGAAAGGCCGTGTTCGGCGACGATGTCCGGTGTAATCGCGTTCATAGGGCGGCCACCAGACTTTCAAAGATTTTGACGCCATCTGTGCCGCCCAGCTCATCACCAATGACGCGTTCCGGGTGCGGCATCATGCCCAGCACGGTCTTTCGCCGATTGAAAATGCCGGCGATATCGCGTTGCGATCCGTTGGGGTTGTCATTGTGATAACGGAAGGCGACCTGGCCATTGTCTTCCAGCGCGTCAAGCGTGTCCTCATCGGCGAAGTAATTGCCGTCGTGGTGGGCGACCGGGATGCTGATCTCCTCGTTCTGGCCAAACTTGTTGGTGAACGGCGAGTCCGTCTGTTCGGCCCGCATCCGCACATCGCGGCAGACGAATTTCAGGCTGGCATTGCGCATCAAGGCACCTGGCAAAATCCCAGTCTCAGTCAATACCTGAAAGCCGTTACAGATGCCCAGCACACGCGTGCCCTGTTTGGCCCGCTCGATCACCTCGCGCATCACAGGCGATTTCCCCGCCATGGCGCCTGCGCGCAGGTAATCGCCATAGGAGAACCCGCCGGGGATAACGATCAGATCAAGCTGCGGCAGGTCGCTGTCGCCGTGCCAGACCATTACCGGTTTGGTGCCGCACACCCTTTCGATCGCGACCGCGGCATCGCGGTCACAGTTCGATCCGGGGAATACGATGACGCCTGCTTTCATTCCACCAGTTCGATGTCGTAGTTCTCGATAACTGTATTGGCGAGCAGCTTCTCGCACATGTCTTTGACGGCGGCTTCTGCGGCGACAGGGTCGGTTTCGGCGATTTCCAACTCAAGGAATTTGCCTTGCCGTACATCCTCGACGCCATCAAAACCAAGCGATTCAAGCGTATGCTGGATCGCTTTGCCTTGCGGGTCGAGAACGCCATTCTTCAAGGTGACGTGAACACGTGCCTTCACTGCATTACCTCCGGACCCTTCATGTCGTGCGGGCCGCTTTCCGGCAGAATGCCGAGCCGCCGTGCGACTTCCTGATAGGCTTCTGCTTCGCCACCCAGGTCGCGGCGGAAGCGGTCTTTGTCCATTTTTTCGTTGGTCTGCACGTCCCAAAGACGGCAGTTGTCAGGGCTGATCTCGTCAGCCAAGACAATGCGGACCTGATCCTGATCGTCGTAAAGCCGCCCGAACTCCAGCTTGAAATCGACCAGCTTGATGCCGATGCCGAGAAACAGACCCATCAGGAAATCATTGATGCGCAGTGACATCGACATGATTTCGTCAAGCTCGGGCGGTGTGGCCCAGCCAAACGCCGTAACATGTTCTTCTGCGATCAACGGGTCGCCCAACTCGTCGTTCTTGTAGCAATATTCAACAATCGACCGGGGCAGGGGCGTGCCTTCCGCGATACCCAGGCGCTTTGCCAGCGACCCGGCTGAAATATTGCGGATAATGACCTCCACCGGCACGATTTCGACCTCGCGGATCAGCTGCTCGCGCATATTGAGCCGGCGGACAAAGTGAGTCGGGATGCCGATCTCGGCCAGCCTCAGCATGATGAACTCGGAAATCCGGTTATTCAGCACACCCTTGCCGGTGATCGTACCCTTTTTCTGGTTGTTGAAAGCGGTTGCATCGTCCTTGAAATACTGGACGAGCGTGCCGGGCTCAGGTCCTTCGAAAAGCACCTTGGCCTTGCCTTCATATATCTGTCTGCGCCTGCTCATGGATGTTCCTTCGAAACCCCGCGTTGGCCGGGATCGCGGAGCGCGGGACCATAGAGCAAAGCCCGTGTCCCGGCAACGGATTTGGGTGGTTGATTATAGCCGCGCCGGTCGTTATCTGAGTAAAGTAATTCGTTACTCGCCGGAGATGCACAATGAACCAGTTCAGCGACCGTGAAAAAGCCTTTGAAGCCAAATTCGTTCATGATGAAGAGCTTCAGTTCAAGGTCGGTGCCCGCCGCAATAAATTATTGGGGCTCTGGGCCGCCGAGCTGATGGGGATCGAGGGTGACGATGCTGCTTCCTATGCTGTTGAAGTCGTAAAATCGGACTTTGAAGAGGCCGGTGACGAAGACGTTTACCGCAAGGTCAAGGGTGACCTGGATGCCAAACACCTGGACATTTCGGAACATCGTGTCCGCAAGGCGATGGAAGATCTGATGGGCGAAGCCCGCACGCAGATCATGAATGAGATTAGCTAGGTCTTGCTGCTGACAACGTTCCTAACCCGTCATCGCGAGGCTGCGTAGCAGCCGCGGCGATCCATCTTTGTCTCAGATGTCTGCGGAATTCTGGATTGCTTCGTCGGCCACTGTCCTCCTCGCAATGACGCAAATTGCGGCGGTCTAAGCCTGACCGAACACCCGTTTGAATATCGTGTCGACATGCTTGGTGTGATAGCCAAGGTCGAACATTTCTTCGAGAACATCGTCACCCAGCGTGACGTCGTTATCGGCCTTCAGTAGTGACAGGAAGTCCGCGTCTTCGCCCTTCTGGGCCGCGTCCCAGACTTGCATGGCGTTGCGCTGCACCAGCCTATAGGCGTCTTCACGGGATGTCCCTGCCTGGGTCATGGCAAGCATTACCCGCTGCGAGAACACCAGCCCGCCCAGCTTGTTGAGGTTGCGTTCCATCCCTTCGGGATAGACCACCAGCTTGTCCATCACACCGGTCAGCCGGTTGAGGGCAAAGTCCAGGGTCACTGTTGCGTCGGGGCCGATGCCCCGTTCGACGGACGAGTGCGAGATATCCCGTTCGTGCCAGAGCGCGACATTCTCCATCGCCGGGATTGTGGCCATGCGCACCAGCCGGGCCAGTCCGGTCAGGTTTTCGGTCAGCACCGGGTTGCGCTTATGCGGCATCGCTGACGAGCCTTTCTGGCCCGGTGAGAAATATTCTTCGGCTTCCAGCACCTCTGTGCGCTGCAGGTGGCGGATTTCCGTCGCCAGACGTTCGATACAGCTGGCGACCACGCCCAGCGTCGCAAAGAACATGGCGTGCCGGTCACGCGGAATGACCTGAGTTGAGACCGGTTCGGCCTCCAGCCCCATGGCTTTGGCCACATGTTCCTCAACGCGCGGATCGATATTGGCAAAGGTGCCCACCGCGCCAGAGATCGCGCAGGTGGCGATTTCCTTGCGGGCCATGATCAGCCGCTCGCGGCAACGGTCAAACTCCGCATAGGCCTGCGCCAGCTTCAGTCCAAAGGTTGTCGGCTCGGCGTGAATGCCATGGCTGCGGCCAATGGTGACGCTGTCCTTGTGTTCATAGGCACGACGTTTGAGCACCTCAAGCAGCGCTTCCGTGTCGGCGATCAGCAGGTCGGCTGCGCGGGTCAGCTGGACGTTCAGGCAGGTGTCCAAAACGTCCGAAGAGGTCATGCCCTGATGCACAAAACGCGCTTCTTCACCGACATGCTCCGCCAGATTGGTCAGAAACGCGATCACGTCGTGTTTTACTTCGCGCTCGATGGCGTCGATGCGGTCGACCTCAAATGCGCCGCGTTCCCAGACCGCCTTGGCGGCCTCCTTGGGAATAACGCCCAGTTCAGCCAGTGCATCGCAAGCGTGCGCCTCGATCTCCAGCCAGATCTGGAACTTGCTTTCGGGCTCCCAGATGGCAGCCATTTCAGGTCGTGTATATCGCGGAATCATGAGCGTGAGGTACCAGACTGTGCGGTAGGCAGCAAGCTAAGCCTTCCGCCCTATTGCGTTGTGACCGTGAACGCTTCCTGGACTTGCAGGCGGCTCAGACTGTCGAGCGAGAAGTGCCCTTTGATGACATAGGTGTGCCCCGTATCCAGGCGGCCCGTGCCCCACAATTTGTTGATTGCGCGGGCGTCGTCGAAATAAACCTGACAATTGTCGGCATGGGATCTGTACCAGCCGCCACGGCAATGAAACTGCTTTGTGGCGCCAACGGAGACGGTACCCTGATCTGCTGGCCCCAGCCGGACAAAATCGTTTTGTGAATGCACGGTAACCCGCACTTCTATGTTGGTCTGGTTGTTGATGCTGAAGTAACTGTCTGAAAGCGCAGGAGATGTCGTCAACACCAGGCAGGCGGCGAGTGCGAAAATGCCTTTCATGTGAACCTCGTCAAGAAACGGAAGAACGCGAAGTTAGAGACCGGCAACATCCCACGGGATGATCAGGTCCTTCCCGTCCCAGTTTGTCGCCGCGTCGCGCGTGACCTGATACATGGTGCGGACAATGTCGGCATCCGGGTACAGCTCGATCATGTGGCCGAGCGGGTCGCGCGCGTCGATGTAACAGAATTTCTCACCCACAGCCTCGAACTCGCTGGCGACTTCATAGCCTTCGGCGACAAACGCGTCGCGCTCTTTTGCGTAATCGTTGCAGAAGATCGCGATGTGGTGAAAGCCTTCCTGGCCATTGGGATACATATCGTGGAACGCGCTGGGCGTCGTCGAGACCGGCTGCACCAGTTCGATATTGAGATCGCCGGACTGCACGAACACGCCGCGAATTTCGATGGGCGCTTCCGGCTTGCCGCGATGGACATGATCGTTGAGCGAACTCACCGCGCCGCCCAGGAACGGGCCGATGCCGTAAAATTTGTGCATGCGTTCGCACGCGGCTTCCAGATCGCGCACCACATAGCAATTCTGGATGATCTCGGCATTTTTCATCAATGTCGTCATGGCGTCCTGGTCTCCGCGCTTACTTGGCGATGTATTTGTCGATGATGCTGTGAATGAAACGCGGCCGCGATTCCATATAGCTGGAATAGGTCTGCGCGCCCTTGTCGCTGGTGTACATGCCTTCACGTTGCCAGCGCATGATATTCGTATCCTGATCGAACAGCAGGCCGAACCCCGGGTCCATGCCGGGCACGTCCTGATAGGACTCATCCTCGGCCACGAAGACCACGTCGGCCGGTTCCGGCATCGCGCCGTCTTTGGGGGCAGGCCGCATGAACATGATGTCGAACAGGCAGCGGTCGGGGTCGTTGCCCAAGGGCCGATACTGATAGAGCACCCGAAGTGAGATGCCCGCAAAAACGAACAGGTTTGGAAACACGGTATATTTGATCGAGTCGATGATCTCGCCGGTCGACAGGTGGGAGAGGTCAAGCCCGAAGTCTTCCATGAAACTTTCGCGCATCTGCTTGACCAGCACGGAGCGGGCGGTTTCGCCGTCAGGGACTTTGGGCCGCTCGTCCCCGACGGTCGTGCTGTCACCCATCAGCATGCCATCGAGAATTTCCTGCTCCGACAGAATGACGCTGCCACGATTGCTGGGTACACCAAGGCCGACAATGTCGCGGCTGACATGATCGCCGAAAATATCATGTTGGCCATAGGCCGCCGTGCCAGATACCTGCGGGTGCACCATCGGCCCGTGATAGCCTTCGATGAAGGCTTCCTGGGCGGCCTTCCAGTTGCAGGCCAGCTCCTTGCGGGCATGGACGCTGGTATACCAGCCGGAGAAATCCCAGTTTTTGAAGTGCTCGGGCATCACTTCCAGATAGTCCAGCAACGGCGGTGCTTCCCGATCCATATTGATGAAGACCAGCGTGTTCCAGGTCTCGACCCGAACTTCGCGCAGACTGTTGGCCTCCCAGTCCAGATGATCGAACTCCCAGGAACACGGCACCTTTTGCAGGACGCCGGTCAGGTCCCACGTCCAGCCGTGATAGGGACATTGGATATGGGGTGCGTTACCGCTCGTATCGGATGGTTTCAGCTTGGTGCCGCGATGCATGCAGGAATTGAAAAAGCCCTTGATTGACCCGCTTTCGGTGCGCACCAACAGAATAGAATACTGGCCAATATCGTAGACGTAGTAGTCGCCAGGCTCTGATATGTGCTCCTCACGGCAGGCGAACTGCCAGACCTTACGCCAGACCTTTTCCATCTCCAGCGCAAAAAAGTCGCGGGACATGTAGCGGTCCAGCGGCACGTCGTCCATCGGCTGGTCGATGTTGGACTGCAACCGCAGCACGTCTGCTGCATCGCCATCCCGGTCCAACACATCCTGATAAGACTGTCCCAAATCGTGGACGGCATTCTTCGGCACTTCGACGTTCATCTTGCTCCCCCAATCTGAACTTCGGCGTGGATTGCAACAATCATACCGCAGATTGGGAAGCCGTGCAGGGCCTCTGTTGTCCGACTAACCTGTCGCGGAAATCGCGATGGCTTCCAGCGGCATGGTGCAGGGCTCGGGGCCAAATGCTTTCAATAACGCTTTAAAGACGGCCGCCTCGATCTCTGCCGGGTCGGCGCCTTCTCGTCTGACTTCATCGATGGTCGGGTTACCGTTTACGATTCCGCGGGCGAAGCTGGCGACGGAGGGAATGGATCTTTGGGTCGGTAGCCGCTCGATTTCGACGCCGCTGAAGCCAGCTTCATTCAACGCGTTTTGGATGACATCTGTATCGGCATAGCTGAACGGGACCTTGTAGAAGCCTGGGGGATCGCCCTTGAAGAAACCGGCGATGGTCTCATGGGCGACCTCGGCGAATGGGTTTTCGGCAAAGCTCCCCCACACGTTGAACACGTATCGGCCCCCGGGCCGCAGGACCCTATGCACCTCTGAGTATGAGCGCGCCTTGTCAGGGAAGAACATCACGCCGAATTGGCAGGCAACCAAATCAAACGCGCCGTCGCCAAAAGGCAGGTCCGTTGCATCGACGGCACGGAAGGAAACATTCTCGCCGGGCTCGAATTTCGCCTGGGCGACGGTCAGCATGGCATCATTCAGGTCTGTCGCCATGATGTGGCTGTCGGCAGGAATCGCGTCCCGCAGCTGTCGGGTCAGAATGCCGGTGCCCGCGGCGAGTTCCAGTACTGTGCCGGGCCGGCTTTCGGCGGCCCGTCTGGCCATGTCAGCGGCATAGTCGACAAACATAACCGGGCCAAGGTCTTCATCATAATGCTGCGGAATTGACCCAACGAATTGCGCGTGTTCTGTCACGTCCATATCTCCTTGCGGTAGGTAATCTGTGGCGGTGTTTATGGCATGCTCAGCCGTTTCGTTTTGTGACGCACGGCACGGTCTGCGATGGCTTGCGCGGCCGTTGTTCAGATGGTCTATAACCCTCCCAACGCTAAGCAACGCATCAGGAGTGCATCATGGAGACCATCGGTCTGGGACTTTACTTCGAGGACATGCCGGAAGGCCGGCAGTTCAAAACGCTGGGCCGCTCGGTCACAGAGGCTGACATCGTCAATTTCGTCGGCGCCACGGGCATGGGCGAGGTGCTGTTTATCAATCTCGACTATCTGGAGAATGAGACTCAGTTTGACGACCGGCTGGTGCCAGGGGCGCTGGTGCTGGCCAATGCCGAAGGTCAGGTGATGCAGTATTCGTTGCAGAAGACCGGCATCGCCTTTCTGGGCATGGAAATGAATATCGAGGGACCGGTCTTCGCTGGCGACACGCTCTATGTCGAGGTGGAGGTCGTCGAATCACGCCGCTCGAAAAGCCAACCGGAACGCGCGCTGGTCCGCACCCGCAACACGGTCAAGAATCAGGACGGCAAGACCGTGATGGTCTACACCCCGCTGCGTATGATGAAGTGCCGGGATGCTGGTTGATCCTTAGTGCTGTGAGGGCCTAAAGGTCTTCCTCTAGAATCGACATATTGAGTGAAAACGAAATATCGCCGTCATCATCGTCGCGGAAGATGATGGCGAGGAACTCGCCGTTGATGCTCATTTCCGACGGGCCTTCGGGCCGCTCTGGCGGCGCAAGATCGATATTGTCGTTTCCAAAGGTCTTGCGCAGATAGGCCTGAACGCGCGCGATATCGTTGGGCTGCATAGTCATCTCCCGTATTCTGTGGCCATGAGGTAGCAGAGCCGGGCCGCGGGGAAAAGGGAGGATATCAGGATGGAATTCTATTGGTGTAGTTTCTGGGTGTGCCGTGTGGGTCCGACTGGCAAGTAAGGCGGAGAAACTTTGATATCCCAATTCGCAACAAACATTACTAGGCAATTTGTTGTCTAGGCTGTCACTTTGTGTGTGCAACAATCCGTTTCTTACTGGGGCCCTTCTTTCGCCGTTCTAGTGCGCGCATAAGCTCCATTTTCGCGCGGTTTAGGATGATTTCTTTATGCCCCGATATCTGATGAGTAATGCCCTGGCCAAGTGGTTCCATCAATTTCGTAGCGCGGTTTGCGTAAGTCCAAAAAGTCCAATTTCTATAGTCTTGGTATTTTTCCTCAAATCGCTCTACCCGTCCGAATGCCTTAACCAACTCTTCCAAGTTCATTTTCGTCCAAAGGTCTGCCAGATCCTTATCTGGATAACGGCGTGCGACTGACACAGCCTCTCTTCGAGCGCGTCTTGCTACCTTCCGATACAGGTTCGACATTGTACGGTCGCGTAGATAGACCTTTCGACCGTCAAATCGAAACCCTAGGTACTCAAGGCCGTCTGGGCCGTTGTCACCAGAAGGTCGTGTACTACCTTGCTGGCCATGATTGACTTCAAAACTGAGAATGTCGGTCTTTGAGCTGTTAATTCTGATTTCGTCACCGTACTCTTCGATTTCATCAGATACCTTAGACGCAAACGCTTCGGCGGACTTTGGCGATATTGGAAGGACGAAAAGCAAGTCGTCGGAGTAGCGCCAGTAATGGCCGCCTAACTCGGAAGCAGTCCTGTGAGCCCAAGTGTCGAAGTCGATTAGGTACAGGTTGGCCAGCAAGTCTGAAATTGGGGCGCCCTGAGGAATGCCGTAGGGCTTGTGGTTTTGCTGGATCAGTGACTTTTGACCGTCCCCACCCGCAACAATGTTGCGAAACTCCTTTCCCGTGCAAAGCAGTTTCGGAATCTGTCCGAGCGGCGTAACGAACCCCTCTACGGTTTTGCCTGATCTTGTGCGCCACTTTGGTGCAATGTGCCCTAAGCGGCGATAAAGTTCGTCTTGCATGACGAAGGCGTAAGTAGTGACAGCCTTGAAGACTTGAAAATGGTCGGGGGGCAGTTTCGCTTCGCCCAACAACTTGCACCAGAGCGATTTGAGTCTCCGATGGTCGAGCTTCTCGAAGTACTTGCTAATGTCCAGCGATATTGTCGCGCAGTCCCCAAGCTCGCGTATGCGTTCAAATGCATCATACGCGAAATGAATATTTGATTTTCCACCAGTGCAATCGGATAGCGGGATTGATCGGTACGCAAGGACACAGTCTTGTAGGCCTCTATCGCGAAGTTCGGCTTCGTAGAGATTCGATAAAGTGGAGCGATAGCGGGCAAAGATCGCAGCGTCCCGATGAGCCGCATAGCGGAGTTTCCTGCTCTTTGGTTTACCCTGTTCGCCTTTTTGTGCGAACTTGTTCCAGCTCTGGTCGAAGCGTATAAACGGAAAAAACGGATGCTTTGCGACCTGATCCGGGTCATTTGCGAGTGCCGCGGCGGCATCGGCAGTGAGCACTGGGTCAAAGTGGGGATACTGCTTTAAATCGCGTTCCCTAGGTTGCCATTCCTCCAATTCTTTTGGCCCTCCTTCGAGAGGGGGCGGCGAACACCGGTGCCTCCGGTTATGCCACCGCCCCACACTGCTATTACGAGGTTCTTGCGGACCTCTGGATCGGCATCTTCTATCGACCTAACGGTATATAATGTCTTGAGAGCGCTTGGCGCTCCTTACATCCGGCAGCAACGAGGAATTGCGGAGATCACTATGGACCTACTCATGCAACTCGCCGAAGTCATATTCGGAGTTGACAGTTACAACCGTGTCTCCGTGCCCCCAAAACGCGAGCGCCATCGTGCACGGATATCGTCCGATTAAATCCGACGATCAACTCGAGGTGGTGATGCTTTCAAATACTTCAAGATCGAAATAATTATTTTTGTCTTTGACGGTCAAATGGCAGAAGCATAGCCAGCAAAGAATTAGCGTATCGAACCCTTCCGTCGCGTCACCCTTGCCCCGCACGTCAATCTCTTTAAACTGCGCGTCCTTACGTCAGGGGAGAGTGGGGCAGCTATGTCCGGCTACGAATGGATATTGGTTGATGATCCTGCACCTTGTGTGCGGCGGATCACGCTTAACCGTCCTGAAAAACGCAATGCTATGACCAATGGCCTGCGCGGCGAGGTGTTCGATGCGCTCGCCCAGGCCGACCTTGATGACAGTGTGCGCGTCTCCATCATTCGCGGCGCGGGCAAATGCTTCTGCGCCGGGTACGACATCGGCGGCGAGCGGGGCGATCCCACCTATCAGACGGCGGGAGGCATGGCCTATTGGCCGCGCCACGTGGTCGAGGGCTGGTTCCGGGTCTGGGACCTGGCCAAGCCGGTGATTGCCCAGGTACACGGCTATTGTCTGGCGGGCGGTACGGAACTCGCGACTAGCTGTGATCTGGTCTATGTCGCTGAAGATGCCGAGATCGGCTATCCGGTTGTGCGCGAATTCGGCTCGCCCGATATGCAGTATCACCCGTGGTTGATGGGTATGCGCAACGCCATGGAGGCGATGCTGACCGGTGATGCCATGAGCGGGACAGAAGCAGTCGAGAAGGGTTTTGCCAACAGGGCCTTCCCGTTGAAAGACCTTGACGAGCGCGTGCTTGAAATGGCCGAGCGCGTGGCCAAGGTGCCGACTGACCTGCAACAGATGAACAAACGCCTGGTCCACAACGCCATGGAAGTGATGGGAATGCGTGCGGCGATCCGCGCCGGTACTGATCTTCAGGCGCTTTCCATGATGACGGAAACCTCAAGGGGTTTTCAGGACAGGCTGAAAGAAAGCGTCACCGGCGCTTTACAGAAACGCGACGAGAAATTCGGCGACTACCGAACCAAAGAGAAACGAGAAGCAGGGGAATAGACCC
>JANQQJ010000034.1 GCA_028284945.1 Alphaproteobacteria bacterium
GCGTGTCTATCATAAGAAAGTCTGGTAGCGGAGGAGGGACTTGAACCCCCGACACGCGGATTATGATTCCGCTGCTCTAACCAGCTGAGCTACTCCGCCCCCGGAAGCCATCGGTGATGGCATGGAAGAGCGCGGATATAGGCGCGCCGGGGCCGATCTGTCAAGATCGCGGTCCAATCCATAATCCGTCCTGTGGGAGATCACGATGCCCGAGTTGAAAAACCATCTGGTTCTGGTGCTGACAGAGCCGGCGGAGGGCCGCGAGGCCGAATTCAACGACTATTACGAAAATACCCATCTGGATGAGGTGCTGAACAGTGCGGGCTATGATACCGCTCAACGCTTCCAGCTGGTGGACGGCGTGGGTGAGCCCTGCCCCCTGCCCTATCTGGCGGTTTATAAAGCCCGGGCTGAAAACGCCGAAGTCGCGATCGCGATGTTGAATGACAGCCGCGATCGGCGGCAGCAAAGCAAGTCACTCAACAAGAAAACCGGCCGCATCTGGGGATTCGAGGAAATCGGCCCGAAGCACACAGGTTAACCCAGGCCACCGCCACTACGCTGCCCCACCTTTATGGGAAACCGGGCTGGTATTAGCCGCTGCCAGAAGTCGATCCGCCGCGCATCGGGGCCAATCAGGACACGCGGATTGTTCTTTTCGATACCATTGATGATGGTTTCAGCTGCGCCTTTGGGCGAGGTCGGTGTCACCTGATCAAAGCCGGCGATCATGTCGTCGCGTGACGGGGCATCCTGCCCCTGGAGCTTGTAGCGGATGTTGCGAACGATATTGGTCTGAATGCCACCGGGATGCACCACGGTCATATTCACACCGGTACCATCAAGTTCCACCCGCACCGAGTCTGAATAACCACGCACGGCAAATTTCGACGCACAATAGGCAGACTGACTGCGCACGCCAAACAGGCCAAACACGCTGGAGATATTGACAATATGGCCGCTATTGCGTTCCAGCATCTGCGGCATGAACAGCTTTGTGCCGTAGACCACGCCCCAGAAATTGATGTTCATCACCCAGGCCAGGTCTTCATCCGTCATATCCCTGGCATAGGATGCCAGGGTCACACCGGCATTGTTGATGACGATATCAGGCACAGCGCCGCGCCTTTCGGCAATATCGGCGGCCCAATCTTCCCACTGAGATTTTTCGGCGACATCCAGGCCGCGCGCAACCGCATCGGCGCCATCCGGCAACTGAGACATGGTTTCAGACAGTCCCGCCTCATCCTTGTCGGCCAGTTCCAGTGCGGCGCCTTTGGCCGCCAAGGCAAGGGCGAGCCCGCGCCCGATGCCCGAAGCAGCCCCCGTCAGCAGGACAGTCTTACCGGCGATCTCCGTCATGATTCCCCCGTTCTGCGCCCATGATCCAGCCGCCGCCAAGGACACGGGCGCCATCATAGACGACACAGGCCTGGCCTGCAGCCACACCTTCTTCCGGGTCGGTCAGGGAGACCAGCGCCCGGCCCTGCCCCAGATCCTTGATCCGGGCCGGCAGCGGCGGGCGGGTCGACCGCACCTTGACGGAAACATCCAGGCCCTCATCAGGGATCGGCGCGGCCAGCCAGTTCATGTCCTTGACGTAAATGTCGCACACGCCCAGTTCATCACGCGGGCCGACAATGACCTGTTTGGCGTCCGGGTCGAGCCGCACCACATAGAGCGGGCTGTTATCATCGGTGACACCGCCACCAACGCCGATCCCACGCCGCTGGCCGATGGTATAGTGGATGATCCCGTCATGCTGGCCGATCACGCGCCCATCGACATGCACGATGTCACCGGGTTCGGCAGCGCCAGGGCGCAGCTTTTCGATCACACCCGCATAGTCGCCCGAGGGAACAAAACAGATATCTTGGCTGTCCGGCTTATCCGCCACACCCAGACCGAATCGGGTGGCCAGCGCCCGTGTCTCATGCTTGTCCAACCCGCCTAGCGGAAAGCGAAGGAAGTCCAGCTGTTCCGGCGTCGTCGCGAAGAGGAAATAGCTCTGGTCCTTTTTCGGGTCGACCGCCTGATGCAGTTCGGGTCCATCCGGGCCAATCACCCGCTGGATATAGTGCCCCGTGGCCAAACAATCGGCGCCCAGATCGCGGGCCGTGTCCAGCAGATCGCGAAACTTGACGGTCTGATTGCAGCGCACGCAGGGGATCGGCGTCTCGCCCCGCAAATAGCTGTCGGCAAAGTCGTCCATCACCGACTGACGGAAGCGGCTTTCATAATCCAGCACGTAGTGCGGAATGCCCAATCGTTCGGCGACCTGCTTGGCATCATAGATGTCTGCACCAGCACAACACGCGCCCTTGCGCTCCACCGCCTCACCGTGGTCATAGAGCTGCAACGTGATCCCAACCACGTCATACCCGGCTTCAGCCAATAAGGCCGCCGTCACCGAACTGTCGACGCCGCCAGACATCGCGACCACCACACGGTGCGCGGATGGTGGCCCGTCGAGTCCCAGATCGACAGTCGGCTCGATCTTCAATTCTGCTGCCAATTCGGTCATGCGGCGCAATATAGAGATCAAATGGCGGGTAACAAGCACCACGCAGACATGTGCGGGCGTGACTTAGCGGCACGTGCCGCTTATAACCGCCCGCGCTATGACCGATTATGCAACGCTCTGCGACCAGATCGAACGTCTTGCCCGCGATGCCGGCGCGACGATCATGACCATCTATAACAGTGACTTCGAGATCCGTTCGAAAGACGACGCCTCACCCGTCACGGAAGCTGACGAGGCCGCAGAAGCGGTCATTCTGGCGGGTTTACGTGAGTTAACGCCGGACATCCCGATTGTCGCTGAGGAAAGCGTTGCAGCAGGCAATGTTCCGGACGTTTCGGGTGGACGCTTCTGGCTGGTCGATCCGCTAGACGGCACCAAGGAATTCATCAGCCGCAACGGGGAATTCACGGTCAATATCGCGCTTATAGAAGATGGTGTGCCTATTCTGGGTGCTGTCTATGCACCGGCCATCGGACGCCAGTTTTCCGGCCACACCACGAAAGCCTGGGCCCGCGTCATTGAAGAGAGCGGCGAATGGTCAACCCCCAATCCCATACATGTGCGCCCGGCCCCGGAAGACGGTCTTACGGTGGTTGCCAGCCGGTCGCACCGTAGCCCGGAAACCGATGACTATATTGCCCAGTTCAAGGTGAAAGAGCTGGTGTCTGCCGGTAGCTCACTAAAACTGTGCCTGATTGCCGCTGCCGAAGCCGATCTTTATCCACGGCTGGGCCGAACCATGGAATGGGACATCGCCGCCGGTCACGCCGTCCTGCGCGCTGCAGGCGGTACAGTTACCGATCTCGATGGGACCACCCTGGGATATGGCAAGGCGGAATTCGAAAATCCGCACTTCGTCGCCAAGGGAATTATCTAACTCAACAGCTCTAACGTGACGGAATCGATGGCGTAAATCCCGAAGGCGACGACACCGACTGCAGCGATCCGATTGAATATCAGCAGGTGTTTGTCTTCGATGTGGCCGTGCAGCAGCCCGACCAATAGCGCCAGTGCTGCCCACCAGAACGCCGATCCGGCAAACACGCCCAGCACCACATTGGTCGCCGCGACCACGTCAAACCCTGTGCTCAGGCCCCAGGCCACGAACAGGGTTGCGAATCCAGCCAGGGTGATCGGGTTGGAAACCGTCAGGAAAAATGTCGCCACCATCGACCGGATGACGCCGGTATTGCTGTCGTCGTTCCGTTCAAAATGCGGGTGCGACCGCCACAGCACAACGCTTAGGACCAACAGCAAAATGCCGCCGGGCAACCGGAACCAGAACTCATTCTCATCGATAAAGGCAGCCACAGCCGTCAAACCAAGGGCAGCGACAACCGCAAACACCGCGTCACCGAAGGCTGCACCTAGTCCGGTTATAAATCCGGCGACTCGTCCCCGCGTAATCGCCTTCTGGATACACAAGACGTTGACCGGCCCCATTGGCGCCGCCACCAGAATTCCAACAAGAAATCCTTTCAAGAAAAGGGGCACGCTTTCCATCAACTCGCCGTGTCTCCACGCGATGGACCAGCGCACCGGAAACGGCGACAGGAAGTCAATTCACAGAACCATGGTGCCATTATGGCAGTGCCCTTGTTGGCGCTAGACATATGATCGATAATCCCGTTTCTATAGGATGGCGTTGACGCTGGCCAGACACGGAAACCCCTAAGTTGTGAGGAATTTCGATGAAGTCCGCAGTCATGTTGGAAGATCGCGGTGTGCTGGCCGTCGGCGGCGCAGAATGGCGTGATTTTCTGCAAAATTTGGTCTCCAACGACCTCGATCTGCTCAGCCGGGACAAGGCCATCTATGCGGCCCTGTTGACGCCACAGGGCAAATATCTGTTCGACTTCATCATGATTGAACGTGAAAACGGCGTACTGCTCGATACCGACCGTAACCGCCTGCCCGATCTCTTGCGCCGTTTGATGATGTATAAGCTGCGTGCGGATGTAACCCTTGAGGATGAAAGTGACCAATGGCAGGTCGCAGCCCTGCTGGACCCGGCTGACGGGCTTTCAGAGGCACCAGGGGCCTGCTCAGAACAGGACGGTGCGATTTTGCTGAATGACCCCCGTGAGCCAGCGCTGGGCGGCCGGGCGCTCATTCCGGCGGGAACGACGTTGGAAGATCTGGGATATGAAACGGTCGACCTAGCGCGCTATGAGGCCCGCCGGATCGCTCTCGGCGTTCCCGCCAGTGGAGGGGACCTGATCATCGACAAGACATTACTGATGGAAGCTGACTTCGAGCGCCTCAATGGCGTGTCTTTCACCAAAGGCTGCTACATCGGTCAGGAACTGACCGCACGCACCAAGCACCGCGGCAATGTCCGGCGGCGGCTTTACCCGGTATCCATCGATGCCGAGGTGGACCATGGCACGGAAGTGACGCTTGAGGGCAAGTCGGTCGGCGAAATCCGCACCGTTGCCGGCCAGCGGGCCATTGCCTTGTTGCGGATCGAGGATGTTGAGCGTGCTGCCGAAGAAGGATTGCTGATGGTCGCCGCCTCCCACGGTGTCAAGGTCGAGAAACCCGGCCTATGACAGAACAGGTACGATGCGGCTGGGTAGGCGATGACCCGATCTATCAGGCCTATCATGACGAAGAATGGGGTGTACCGGAATGGGATGACCGGGCACTGTTTGAAAAGCTGATCCTGGATGGCTTTCAGGCCGGACTATCGTGGATCACGATCCTGAAGAAGCGGGATAATTTCAGAAAGGCATTTGACGGGTTCGAGCCAGACATTATTGCCCGATATGATGAGGACAAAATCCAGACCCTATTGAGCGACGCCGGCATTATTCGGCACCGGGGCAAGATCGAGGCGACCATTGGCAACGCCCGTTCCTACCTTCAGATCATGGAACGCGAGGGCGGATTTTCCCACTACCTGTGGCAATTCACAGATGGGAAAACACTTCAAAATAACTGGAAGGACATGTCGCAAGTCCCTGCAAAGACGAAGGAAAGCGAGGCGATGAGCAAGCGCCTCAAAGCTGACGGGTTCAAGTTCTGCGGCCCCACAATCTGCTATGCCTTCATGCAGGCGATCGGCATGGTGAACGACCATACAGTCGACTGTTTCAGGTATCAGGAGCTGTCTGCCTGATGAGGCTGACCACCCTGCTTCTGGCTCTGGCCGTCACCGCCTGCGGACACGGCGCGCCCTCCAACCGGGAAAAGGTCCCGCTGTTGAGCTGGACGCATGGCTTTATCGATGAAGTCGGCGTTCCAACGGCGGGCGAGTTGCAATATGTCGACGGCAGTTTGATGCTCCCCGAATCCGCGCCAGGCAAGGTCCCTGCCGTCGTCCTGCTGCATTCAGGGGCCGGACAGGGCAGTCAGGATTGGTACTACGCTAAACTGTTGAACAGCTGGGGCATTGCCGTATTGGCGATCAACAGCTTCAAACCGCGCAAGGTTGTTAACACGGTCGGCGATCAATCTGCGGTTTCAGAGGGATCGATCCTGGCCGATGCGTTTGCGGGTCTAAACTATCTGAGCGAGCACCCGCGCATCGACAAAGATCGAATTGCCGCCATGGGATTTTCCAAGGGCGCGACGCCGGTCATATTGGCCGCGCTAAAGCGGTATCGAAACCGATTGGCGCACGGCGATAACAGATTCGCAGCCCATATTGGCTACTACCCATGGTGCGGCTTTGCCTTCATCGATCATGAAACCACCGGCAGCCCGATCCTGGTAATGAGCGGTGATCAAGACATCATCACGCCCGCAAAACTGTGCGAAAACCTGACCGACCGCTGGACCATGACCAATCCGGGCACCGACATTCAGATGATCACCTATGAAGGCGCCGGCCACGCGTTTGAATATCCCCACCCTGTGCTTGAAATAGTCAATGAGCTGCCGGTTTATGGCGAGCTGCCCCGGGACTGCTTCATCGCCGAAACCGAGCCCAATGTGTTTGTCGAGATGCGGTCGCGCATCCGGATTCAGGGCGATACGCTCCGCTCCGCGCTAGATCTATGCGCGACCTGGACACATAGCGCCCATGTGGCACACAGCCCGGAGGCGCAAGCAGACTCCCGGCTTCAGCTGCAGCGGTTTATGGAACGCAATCTCTTAACCCGGCCGCGGCAACAGGCTACAGTAGGGTCGTCCAAATAAAGTGAGTCTCAGGCATGGCGACGCGAAAGAAAAAAGGTCAGGGCCGCGAAAAGTGGCTGTGGATTGTGATCGGCGCGGGTCTAGTGGCCGCCTTTATTCTGATCTCAATGGGCGCCTAGAATCGCTGCCAACTCGGCCTGACGGCTGAACAGAGCCGCACCCGCCTGCTGGTTAAGCCGGGCCCCCAGCTGTCTCACCCCTTCCCGTCCGAACCGCTCACGAATGGCTTCTTCCAGCCAGGCCTGGTCCTGCGCCGTCCGCGCGTGTTGAAGGCGTTTGTCGGTCTGCAGCCAGTCCCACCGTTGTGTCAGAGCCTCCAGCAGCCCGGCCAGTCCTGTCCCTGCTGTTGCAGAGGCCATCAAGACGGGAACCGCCCAGTCTGAATGCTCTTCAGCAAGCGAGAGCGCACCTTCTACATCCGCACGGGCCCGGTCGGCGGCCGCGCCAAGGTCGGCCTTGGTGACCAGAACAATGTGCGGCACTTCCATGATGCCCGCCTTCATGAACTGCAAGCTGTCGCCTGAACCGGGCTGAATGCACAGAATGACCGTATCGGCCACGCGAACCACATCGGTTTCTGATTGGCCGACACCAACCGTTTCGACCAGCACATAATCAAAGACAGCCCGCATTAGCACCATGGCCGCATGGGTCAGGCCCGCAAGCCCACCCAAGCGGTCGCGTGCGGCCATCGAGCGCACAAACACCCCAGCATCCTCCGGATCGGTGGACAACCGGGTTCTGTCACCCAGCAGAGCACCGCCTGACCGCTTCGAAGAGGGGTCGACCGCGATCACGCCGACAGTGGCTTCAGAACTACGCCAGGATTTGATCAATGCCGATGTCAGGGTGGACTTCCCCACACCCGGTGGGCCTGTCAGTCCGATGACATGGGCCCTGGGGTTCGCCCAGGCCTTGTCCAACAAATCAATCACATCCGGGTCGTCGGGCCTGCGTTCGATCGCAGAAAGCGCAAGGGCCAAAGCCGGTTTTCCACCGGCAACCAGGTCCTCAAAGGTCGGAACCGATGGCAAGCCTAATCCCGGTCCGGCGCTGCGGAGAGTACGGCCTGTGCCGCCGCCAATCGCGCGATGGGCACCCGATAGGGTGAACAGGATACGTAATCCAATCCCACGTCTTCGCAGAATGCGACCGATGCCGGATCGCCTCCATGCTCACCACAGATACCCAGTTTGATATCGGGGCGGGTCTCGCGGCCGCGCTCTGCCGCCAGTTGCACCAGTTGCCCGACGCCATCGCGGTCGAGGGTGACAAAGGGGTCGCGCTCAAAGACGCCGGCGCGGATGTAATCCTCCAGAAAGCTGGCGGAATCATCACGGCTCAGCCCATAGGTCGTCTGGGTCAGGTCGTTGGTACCAAAGCTGAAGAAGGCGGCTTCCTCGGCAATTTCGCCCGCCAGCAACGCCGCTCGAGGCAGTTCGATCATGGTGCCAACAATATAGGCAGCATCGTCGACCCCAAGATCGTCGGCAATGGCGTCAATGCGCGCCTTCAGAATTTCCAGCTCCCGCTTCGATCCGACCAGTGGGATCATGATTTCAGGGATCACGGTTTCGCCGGTCTCGTCCGCGACGGCCAGGGCTGCTTCGAAAATCGCGCGCGCCTGCATTTCATAGATTTCCGGATAGGAAATGCCCAACCGGCAGCCGCGATGCCCCAGCATCGGGTTGAATTCCATCAGCTCCTGCGCCCGCTTGCGGATATTGGCGACCGAAACACCAGCGGTTTCAGCAATTTCCTGAAGCTCGTCCTCGGTCTTGGGCAGGAACTCGTGGAGTGGTGGATCGAGCAGGCGGATGGTGACCGGCAGGCCGCGCATGATCTTGAAAATGTCGACAAAGTCCTGCCGCTGCATCGGCAACAACTTGTCGAGTGCCGTGCGCCGTTCGCCTTCCGTCTCGGACAGAATCATCTCGCGCACCGCCATGATCCGTTCGGCGTCGAAGAACATGTGTTCCGTCCGGCAGAGGCCTATTCCCTCGGCACCAAAGTCCCGTGCTGTTTGCGCGTCCTGAGGCGTTTCGGCATTGGTTCGCACGGTCATGCGGCGGACATCGTCCGCCCAGCCCATCAGCGTGCCAAAGTCACCGGATAGCTCGGGATTGATCGTCTCTACCACGCCTTTCATGACCTCGCCAGTCGACCCGTCGATGGTGATCGTATCGCCGCTCTTCAGTTCTTCGCCCAGAACCGACAGCGTGCCTGCCTGATAGTCGATCCGCAGCGTGCCCGCACCGGAGACGCAAGGACGGCCCATGCCGCGCGCCACGACCGCCGCGTGGCTCGTCATCCCGCCACGGCTGGTCAAGATACCTTTGGCGGCATGCATGCCGTGAATATCTTCCGGGCTGGTCTCAATGCGCACCAGAATGACATCCTGGCCGGTATGGGACATGCGCTCAGCCTCATCTGCGTCAAATACGATGACGCCACTGGCGGCACCCGGCGACGCCGGTAAGCCCCGCGTAATGACATTTTTCTCCGCGTCCGGGTCCAGCGTCGGGTGAAGAAGCTGATCCAGCGCTTCCGGGTCAATTCGGCCCAGCGCCTCTGCCTGGGTGATCAACCCTTCGTCAGCCATGTCGACAGCGATCTTGAGCGCGGCTGGCGCGGTGCGCTTGCCCGAGCGGGTCTGCAGCATCCACAGACGGCCTTGTTGGACCGTGAATTCAATGTCCTGCATGTCGCGGTAATGGCTTTCAAGCCGCGTCATGATCTCACTGAGCTGACCAAATACCTCTGGCAGGGTCTCTTCCATGGAGGGTTCTTCGTCACCCGCCTCTTCGCGGGCCGCTTTCGAGATGTATTGCGGTGTGCGAATGCCGGCAACGACATCCTCGCCCTGCGCGTTGATCAGGTACTCACCATAGAGCTCTCGCACGCCGGTGGACGGGTTGCGGGTAAACGCCACGCCGGTCGCGGAGGTTTCGCCCATATTGCCGAACACCATCGCCTGGACGTTAACCGCCGTTCCCCATTCTTCCGGGATGTCGTGCAGCCGGCGATAGACCTTGGCGCGCTCGTTCTGCCATGAGTCGAAGACAGCGCCGATGGCGCCCCATAGCTGCGCCTTTGGATCGGTCGGGAACGGCGTGCCCAGTTGCTCTTCGACCTTGGCCTTGAACGCCTCGACCAGTTCTTTCAGATCTTCTACCGTTAGATCCGTATCGAGCGTTAATCCCTTGGATTCCTTGTGAATCTCCAGAATCTCTTCGAAATAATAGTGATCGACCTCGAGCACGACATCCGCATACATCTGTATAAAGCGGCGGTAGCTGTCATAGGCGAACCGCTCGTCGCCGCTGAGTGCCGCCAGACCCGCCACAGTCTCATCGTTCAGGCCCAGATTAAGCACCGTATCCATCATGCCCGGCATCGATGCCCGGCCACCTGACCGCACCGACACCAAGAGCGGATTAGCTGCATCGCCGAACTTAGCGTCGACGACGGTTTCAACGCTGGCAAGCGCCTCGGCAACCTGGCCATCCATACCCTCGGGATAGGTCTGGCCATTGGCGAAATAGGCGTTACAGACGTCCGTCGAAATCGTGAACCCCGGCGGCACCGGCAGGCCCAGCGTGCTCATTTCCGCCAGATTGGCGCCCTTGCCGCCGAGCAGATTGCGCATATCCGCCGCGCCTTCTGCATCACCGCCACCAAAGCTGTACACCCATTTGGTCATGCTGCGCCCCTTTTCCCCGCCTTGTCATTCCGGACGTTAGCCGAGCCCAAACAGAAGGTTTGGCCCGTGAGGCTTACGATCCGGAATCCATATCGACGCCAGACCAAGCTTTTGCCATGGATCCCCGATCGCGCCGCTTCGCGGCTTGTCGGGGATGACGGTTGGGGGTTGGTCATGCCGCGCCCTCAATCTTGGAGAAATCCGCGACCTGATCCAGCGTGGCCCGGATCTGCGACAACAGATGCAGCCGGTTGCGGCGCAGATCAGCATCGTCGCAATTCACGGTCACCTCGTCAAAGAAAGCATCGACGGGGCCGCGCAACGCTGCAAGTGCCGCCATCGCGTCTTCAAACCGCTCGTCGGCGAGCGCCGAGGCGGCACCCTCTGTCGCCTGAACGAGCTGCGTATGAAGAGCTTTTTCCTCATCCTGGCTCAACAGCGCGGTATCCACGTCAGCGGCATAGGACATATCGTCCCCCTTTTCCTCGATGCGGACGATATTGGTCGCGCGTTTATAGGCGGCCTGAAGATTGGCGCCATCATCGGTTTCCAGGAAGGACTGTAGCGCCTCAACGCGGGCCAACAGCCGCACCAGATCGTCCTCACCGCTCAACGCAAAAACCGCGGTTATCAGATCGTGGCGGACGCCCTGCTCGCGTAGATAGACTTTCAGACGATCGGCGAAGAAAGCAACCAATTCTGCTGAGACGTCAGCGCCGGCACCCGCCGCAGCAAACGCCGTTGATAAAGGCAAGCGTAGATCATTCTCCAGGATCAGCCGGATCACGCCCAGAGCCGCGCGGCGCAGCGCAAACGGGTCTTTGGACCCGGTGGGCTTCTCGTCAATTCCGAAGAAGCCAACCAACGTGTCGATCTTGTCTGCCAGTGCCACCGCGACACTAACCGGGGCTGTCGGACACGTATCGCCCGGCCCCTGCGGCCGGTAGTGGTCGGCAATGGCATCGGCAACAGCCGGATCTTCACCGTCCTTAAGCGCATAGTACCGGCCCATGATCCCCTGCAGGTCCGGGAACTCACCAACCATTTCCGTTGTCAGGTCCGCCTTGGCCAGCCTTGCAGCGCCGCGAACCAGATTGCGGTCAGCGTCCGGGATGTATTGACAAATCTCGACCGCCAGCGCGCCCACCCGGTCGACTTTGTCGCCCAGTGATCCGAGCTTTTCATGAAATACAATCTCATTGAGCGCGGGGACGCGGCTTGCGAGGCCCGCTTTCAGATCCTGGTCCCAGAAGAATTTCGTATCGGCGAGCCGGGCGCTCAGCACGCGCTCATTGCCTGCGACAATAGCCTTGCCGCCATCGGTTGCTTCCAGATTGGCAACCACGGCGAACTTCGGCGCCAGCCTGCCGGTCTGCCGGTCGCGGAACATCGGGTACTTTTGATGGGTTCGGATGGCGGAAATCAACGCCTCTTCCGGTACTTCAAGGAACGCCGGATCAAATTCACCAAACAACACGACCGGCCATTCGACTAACCCTGCAACCTCGTCGATCAGGCCGACATCCTCAATCGGGACGAGGCCATTGTCCTGCGCGTAGAGATCAAGCTGTTCAGTGATGTCGAGTTTGCGCTCTTGCGGGTCGAGCACGACCTTCGCATCGCGCAGCTTGGCCTTGTAGTCAGCGAAATCGGCGACCTCGAACGGCTCTGGCGCCATGAACCGGTGGCCGGCCGTCGTCGCTCCGGCCGAAACACCATCAATTTCGAAGGCCACAGCTTGCCCATCCAAAATGCAGACGATGCTGTGCAATGGCCGCACCCAGGTTAGGCTTCCGTCGCCCCACCGCATGGATTTGGGCCACGGGAATGCGCGGATCACACCGGGGATGGCCTCGGAGATGACGTCCGCCGTCGGCTGTCCCTGCTTTTCGATCACCGCCATCAGATAGCGGCCCTTCTTGTCCTCTACCTCGGTGACCTGATCGCGGGTGAGCCCCACCGAGTTCAGGAATCCCTCAATGGCCTTTTCCGGCGCATCGACCTTAGGGCCTCGGCGTTCTTCCCGCACATCCGGCTGCGCCAGCGGCAGACCATCGACGACCAGCGCCAACCGGCGTGGCGTCGCGAAACTTTCTGCCTTTTCAAAATCCAGCTCGGCTTCTTTGAGCGCGCCTGTCACCAGCCGTTTCAGATCCTCAGCCGCGCGCGCCTGCATCCGCGCAGGAATTTCCTCGGAAAACAATTCAAGTAGAAGCTCGGCCATGTCAGGCAGCCTCTTCCTGTGACGCGAGCCATGCTTCGCAGCAGGATTTGGCCAGATCCCTCACCCGGGCGATATAGGCCGCGCGTTCGGTCACGGAGATCACGCCCCGCGCATCCAGCAGGTTAAACGCATGGCTGGCTTTGATGCATTGGTCATAGGCGGGCAGCGGGAGTTTGGCAGCGAGGAGCGAGGCGCATTCGGCTTCGGCATCCTTGAAGTGCTGGAACAGGACCTCCGTGTTCGCGACTTCAAAATTATACGCCGATTGTTCCTTCTCATTCTGAAGGAAGACATCGCCGTAGCTAACCCCCTGCCCGTTGAAGTCCAGGTCATAGACATTGTCGATGCCCTGCACATACATGGCCAGACGTTCCAGCCCATAGGTCAGTTCACCGGCGACCGGGCGGCAGTCAAACCCGCCGACCTGCTGGAAATAGGTGAACTGGCTGACCTCCATGCCGTCGCACCAGACTTCCCAGCCCAGCCCCCAGGCGCCCAGGGTCGGGCTTTCCCAGTCATCTTCCACAAAGCGGATGTCGTGATTGAGCGCATCAATGCCCAACTCTGCCAAGCTGGAGAGGTAGAGGTCCTGAATGTCAGGCGGTGACGGCTTCAAGATCACCTGAAACTGATAATAGTGCTGCAGCCGGTTGGGATTGTCGCCATAACGGCCATCCTTGGGCCGCCGGGACGGCTGCACATAAGCGGCTTTCCAGGGCTTAGGGCCCAGCGCGCGCAGCGTGGTTGCCGGGTGAAACGTCCCTGCCCCCATCTCCACATCATAGGGCTGCAGTATGACGCAGCCACGGTCCGCCCAAAAGCGTTGCAGCCGAAGGATCAGGTCCTGAAATGAAGGCGCCGACATAGGAGTTTCCGCGGGTTTCTGCGACCGGTTGTTAAGAGCCGCGCAAAGTAGCCGTGGGCCCCGATAGGGTCAAGCAGCGCTAGGGCGTCAATCCGGCGGACTTAAGCAGGTCGATGGCTGCGGCAATGGGTATGGCAAAGCCAATACCGGACACTTCCGCCGCCGGGCCATCCTTCATCTCCTGCACATAGCTGGAATTAACAACGCCGATCACTTTGCCCGTCTCCAGAGCTATGACCGGTCCACCGCTATTACCCGGCAGGGTCGTCCCATCAAGCTGATAGACCAGGCCGTTGCGCTGGAGCGCGCGAATACGATCCGGCGTCAGGTCGCCGCCGGACGGTGCGGGCCGCGAGATGCGTGTATGGGCGGAGATCATCGCCCGGTGGCTCGCCGGGTAAAGGCCGAAAACGGCACCGATGGGAAACCCGGAGAGCAGAACATCTGTTCCCTCCGGCGCCATTGCCGCATCGCTTATCGCCATTGGCGGCAACGCGCGACCCTCCATCTTCAGCAGCACAATGTCATTGGCCTTGTCTTCAGCAATCTTGGTCACAGCGCGAATTTCCCCATCTTCGCCCGAACCGACAATGGCAGTCAGCCTGCCGCCGGGCGCGCTACCGCGGCTATTGAAGACATGAAGCGCGGTCAGGATATGGAGACCGTCTGCAACGACAAAACCCGTCCCCAGCAATTCCGTCGCGGGCTGACGCAAGGAATCATGCGTACCAATGGCAACCAGCGACGGCTTGGCCTTGGCGATGACATCGATGGCCTGTTGACCGGCCCGCGCGGGCAAGGTCATCAGAAGCGCCACAACCAGCGCCGTGGGCCATGTCACGCTCAACCGCTTCACTTCAGCATGTCCATTGGTGAAAGGTCATCCAAGAAGAGCTGGGCCGCCTGACGCGCCGCGTCAACATCTCCATCATAATCCGTCGATATCGCGAATACGGCCGAGGCCTGATCGCCACCGAGCAATCGTGCCTTCGCCGCCATCAATTTTGCGTTCAGCGACCCAATAGCAAGTTGGTCATCAATCCAATAGGCGTAGAAGACGATCCGGGCGCGGCCACGGCCAACAATTCGGATATAAGCAAAGGTTCGATCCTGCCCGGCGATGTCGAGATTAACTGTACCCTCAATCCCGGTGTGCTGCCATCGGTCACCGGCCAAGTCGTTTTCCGAATTGATCAGTTCGGCGCCCTGCCGCTGATAATCATAATAGGCGACATAGAGGTCGAGCTTGTCTGCCCCCTTGGTATAACGCGCAATCACCTCGCTGTCGGTGCCTCGGAACACCGGATGCCAGTCAAGACCGCGATAAGCCATCTGCCGCCAGCCGGCCGCCGCAGGCGGCGCCTTGAGTTCAGCGGCTTTGCCTGGCGATACTTCGGTATAGGCGGCGTATGCCGGCGCCAACGCGGCCAGGATCACAGCTAGCATGCCCGCCATCAGCGTCCGCCCCTTTTTCGCCGGCTCCTGCGACACTGACGTGATCTGTCTGGCAGCAGGCAGGGAATCCGCCATCCGCCAACAAATGCCGACATAGATCAGCAGGACAAACAGAAAAAACCAGAAGCCGTAGATGATGTGATCAACGTCCTGCCCGTGCCGGCCCTCTGTATGGTAGACGATCAGGACGATGCCCAGAGCCCGCAGCCAGTTGGCGACAATCGGTACCAATAGGGCGAACGCCACGGCCCCCACCCGGCGTGGCCAGCTTTGGAACAAGAGATAGCTGGCGAGCAACCCGATCTGGAACATCACGGTCAGGTAGCGAATGCCCGAACACTCTTTCGCCACATGGAAAAAGTGATAGGGCTGCGACCCATCGGCCACCTGAATGATGTAGCCGTCGGTGGCCACAGGCAGCCCAATAAACTCGCCGGACAGGACAAGAAACCCCGCCGTCCATTGCTGAAGCGTGGGGATCAGCGCTTCGCCCAACGGCACCAGAAAGATAAGAAATGCCAGCGGGAACCAGAGTGTCAACGCCACCCGCCAGCCGAAAATGATCAGCACAAGGCTTTGGAGTATCCCGACCACAGCCAGCTGCTGAACCACCTGAACATTGGCCGCATCGCCCAGCAGCCATCCCAGTCCAGCCAGAAACAGAAACACAAAACCTGATGGCGCGACCTGCGGCGTCAGCGCCGCCAGCCGGTCACGATTCTCCCAGACCAGATAGGCGATCACAAAGGGAACAACATAGGTATGCTGATAACTGTCCGAGACGCGCCAGGTCTGCTCCATGGCCGCCAGCGTCGGCCAGAAAAGTACCACAACGCCAATAAGCGCCGCTGCAAACACGCCGACCGGTACCGCCCAGGCCTGATTGAGCGGCATGGGGCGCATGGCCTGCCTATCTGTGGTCACTGTCTCCATATGGCCATTCTACGGTTTCAGCAGGCGATCCAATACCGCCAGATTTGCCTCCCACGCATAGTCGTTAACGACACGCTGACGTGCGGCGCCACCATCCGGTCCGCCGGTACCTTGTAAAATGGCAATGACCGCGTCGGCCATGCTATCCGGCGCATCGACGACGGCGAGTTCCCCGAGTTCGACCTCGTCCAGGCCTTCTGCTGCCTGTGGTGAAGCGACAACGGGCAGCGCCAGTGCCATGGCTTCCAGCACCTTGTTTTGTATCCCCCGCGCAATTCGCAGCGGCGCAACGGCGCAAGCGGCGTGAGCCAGATAGTTCTTTGTATCATCAACCGCGCCTGTCACAACGATGCCCGGCTTTGAGGCCAGCGCCTCCACTGCCGCTGTTGGTTTAAAGCCGACAATGTAGAACACAGCCTGCGGACAGCTCTGCCGTACCCGGTCCCACACATTTTCGGCAAACCAGACGACCGCGTCTGCATTCGGCCAATAGTTCATGGCGCCGGTAAAGACCACCGCCTGCTGGTCAGGCGGAAATGGGTTGGAAAAGGGCTGTTCCGGCGAGAAGACTTCTGCATCAACGCCGTTCGTCAGCGCATATGTGTGATTGGCGGCCTGAGGCACACGGTCACGGAACAATTGGGCCTCTCGTTCCGACACAAACAGACACGCATCGACCTGTTCCGCGACGGTCGCTTCATAATCTGCCAAGCGTGCTGCTTCGCGAGCATAAAGCGCCTTGAGCGGACCGGATTTCGTAGTGGCATATTGCGCCCATTTATCGGAATCGACGTCGACGAAGTCCATCACAACGCGTGTTCCAGCCCCTTTCAGGGCGGGCAGTGCCAGCGCCATCTGCGACGAGAAACATAACGCTGCTGCGGGTTTCGCCTCGCGAACCCTCTGTCCGACCCAGCCCAGAAAATCGCGATCCCGATAATAGGCAACTGATAGGGCCTCATTGCGCCAGAAGGCACCGATGTTGCGCAATTGCCCACGCCATGATGGCAGATTCACATAGTGCGTTGAGGCACAAAGGGAATCCAACTTTTCCCTGTGCGTCCAATCCTCGGGGTCGTCGATGAAGCAACCCAGATGCACCCGGTAGCGTGCCGCCAGATATTTCAACATATGCCAGGACCGGATTTTGTCGCCCTTATTGGGCGGGTACGGAATCCGGTGGACCAGGAACAGCAGGTCGTCCATCGCCTAACCCAGGCCCCGCGAAACCATCGGGCCGACGAAATTGGCGACAGGCAGTGGAAGCTTTGACCAAAGCGATGTCATCCAGCGAAACTTTGGATTGTTCGGACTGATATCCGGCAATGCCCCGCCCTTAGGCAGATAATATTCATAGGCGAGCGGCTGTGGCTCAAAACCAAAATTCTTTTTGAACGCATAAGGGCCGGACCCGGTCTTGCTGCGCCCAAAATCAAAACTTGTGCAGCCCCGTTCAACCGCCCGGCACATCAAATCGTAGTACATGAAGTCATGTGCTCCCAGGCGGCGGGCCACAGGCGCGCCCCCGGCATAATAGGGCAGCACCTCATCACGGAAGTAAAAGCTCATCAGACTGGCGACCGGTCCGTCTTCCGTCATGACGATAGCGATCTCGCAGGCCGACCCGAACACCTGTTTGAGTGCGGCGAACCATCCCTTGGCAAAAACGGGGGTTCCAAGATTACGAACGCTTTCAGCGTAGAGCGGATAAAACCGGTCTATGCCGTCATCCAGCTCTATCCAGAGCGCACGCTCCAGCGCTTTGCGAACGACCGCACGCTGTTTGCGCGGAATTGCCTTCAACAGGTCCTCTGGATTGCCCGCGATGGACTTGCGGAATGTGGCATGGGCGTCAGTCCGTGTCTCCCAATCAGATTGACTGCATTCAATCGAGCGTATTTCAAGGAAGTCCACGTTGAGACTATCAGCCATGGCGACCGCCGCGCGTGACAGCGCCGCCGCTGCATCCTCATTTAGGGCCAAGGGGCCGCCATAAACCGCAAAAGCCGTCGACGACAGATGGTGGCCAAACAACAGGCTTTTGACCTGGGACAGTGGCATAACGCCGACGATGTCCCGGTTCTGCCGGACGACGAAATAGGGACAGCTATGCCGAAATGCCTGCTCGATAGCGGTTTTCCATCCCGAGAGATGAAAGAACGTCGCTTCCGGCGATTGCCGAACAAACGCATCCCATTCCGGCATCTTTTGCGCGGTCAGTTGTTCGATTGCGATTCCCAATGTCATCGCCGGGCGCTCACCGGGCCTCAAGGAAGACCCGGTCCATCCGGTCCCATTCGAAGTCGGTCAATGCGCGCCTGATCTTGCCCTGCATCGCCCCCAGGCGCGCGTAGTGGCGGAACCGGGATTTCAGCGGCGCGTTCGCCTGGCGCGGCTGGTCCGGATCGATCTCCCATGGATGGAAGTAAAACATCGCCGGGCGTCCTTCATCCCTGTTCACCCGGCGCCACGCCCAGCTGGACCAGGCATAGGGCAACAATCTAAAGTATCCGCCGCCTCCGCATGGCAGCACCCGCCCCAGGGCCCGTACGGTGGTGACCGGTATCTCAGTAAGGCTTTCGCCTATGGAATAGGGAAACCGCTCGCCACCAGGAACGCCATAATGGTCGTGCTGGATGGGGTAGATGCTGGAGCTGTAACGGTAACCCGCTTCAGCCAGCCGCTCATGCGCCCAGGGGGTCGACCCATCGATGGAAAAACTGGCCGCGCGGTACCCCACAACCGGACTGCCCGATACGTCTTCCAGCAGCTTTTTCGTGTCGCTGATATCGGCAAAGAACGCGTCCGGCGTTTGGTCGCTGACCCTTATATGCCGCATGCCATGGCTGGCGACTTCGTGCCCTTCCGCGATCATGCGTTGAATCAGGCCGGGATAGCGTTCCGCCACCCAACCTAGGACGAAGAACGTGGCCTGCGTGCCGGCCTCGGCAAACAGGTCTAGAACCGCATTTGTGTTGCGATCAACCCGTGGTTCGTGATTTGACCAGTCGGCTTCATCGATTTGGCCGGCAAAAGCCTGAACCTGAAAATAGTCCTCTACGTCGACTGTGAGCGCGTTGCGCATGATCAAACAGCCCGTGCCGGTTACTTCCGGCGCTTCAGCGCCTTTACCGCCTTGGTCAGCAATTTTTCAGTCTTCTTAACCCGTTTTTCGACCTTATCGAGCCGTTCAAGCAGGGCTTCGGCTTCGGCGTTCGACGAAGACTGATCCGAAGCCTCATCAGGCTTGGGAACACCGGTCAGTGCGGCCCGCACAAGCGCTTGATCCATTGACGCCAGTTCCCGCGACACGGCCCGGTAAAGCATGCTGGCTGTCAGTGGCCCAAGGCCCAGCCTTTTTGAGTCACCGCCCTCGGCCAATTGATCCGGGCCTTCAGGTGCGCCTTCCTCGCCGAACAGGTCCGCACACAACAACCGGGGAAGCGCCGGGTCAATCCGGCCAAGTTCAGTAATAATGGCGGCCACGAGTTGCTGATCACCGGATGTACCCGGAGCCACCACGGGCGTCGGTTCCGGCGTCTTGGACGGCGTGACCGAGCTTTCGGAGGCCGGGGTTTCATCTTCCACCCTGACCTCAACGGTTGGCGCCGCACCTGACTCGGCGCTGGCATCCGTTTCGATCACGCTGCGCCGGTCAAACGCCACGGGAGCTACATCATCGGTGTCTGATTTCCGCCGGTTCTGCAGGTCGGCTGTCTCTGAGCCCGTATCGGCCGATGTTCCAGCAACTGGAAGAGCTGACGCGCCGTTTTGTCTCTCGTCTGGGCTATTGTCCACAACCAACTCCGCGGTGACCTTTGCAACGGTATCTTCATTGATTTCATGCAGTGATTCCAGCGAACCATGGAGCAACAGCCGGGAACAAAGTTGATTGATCCGCCTGGGAACGCCGTTGCAGAACACATGAATGGCGCCCGTCGCGGCATCCGTGAAGGCGGGGTCCCCATCCCAGCCAACCTGGCGCAACCGATGCTGTATGTAGTCTCCGGTCTCCTTAACGTCGCCCAAGGCGGTCAACGCACACGACGCGATAATGCGTTGCTGAATGGGTTCAAATGCGTCCGATTCAGCCAACTTCTGGCGCAATCCGGCACCACCAAACAGGATCAACTGCGCCGGCGCATCGCCGTCGATCAGATGATCAGTGACCAGTCGGATTTCGTTTAAGAGGTCCACGGTCACATCGTCGGCTTCATCGAGAATGATCAGAACGCGCTGTCCGACCTTTGCCGCGCTCTCCAAAAACCCACGGAGCCGCTTAAGAAGCGCGTCCCGCGTTAGTCCTGCGTGATCGATACCGAGTTTTGACGCGATTTTGCCAAGTACCCGGTCCGCCGCGATATGGTCGGCGGTTAAGCTGGCATAGACATAGTCTTCGTCGTCCAGACCAGCCAGAAAGTGCGCAAGCACGGTCGACGTCCCGGTTCCTTCATCACCGGTCACAGCAATGATACCGTCACGCTGGCTGAGTCCGTAAGTCAGATAGGACAGCGCTTTATCATGGGTCCGGCTGGGGAAATAAAACCCCGGATCAGGCGTCAGCTGAAAGGGAACCCCGGTCAGATTGTAAAAGGTGCTGTACACGGATCACACAAAACGAACGGCGCCGGAAATCGACAAACTGCGGGGTCGGCAAGCACCGGTCCGGATCAGAACCGTCGTCTTCATTGCCCCGATCCGTCTTTGTTCCAGGCCAGCGAAACCGGCCGCTCACCCCGTTCAAACGAGGCCAGCGGGTTGGGATCCCACTCCGCGCGCATTTCGTTGCAGACCTCTTCGACCGCCTGCTCGTCAATCGTTGGCTGCTCAGCAAGGAACCCATGCAGCAGGAGTCGCGATGCGAGCTGGTTGATGCGGCGCGGAATGCCGCCACTGAATTCATGAATAGCATCAATGGCCTCATCGGTAAAAACCGGATCACCACTGTGGCCGGAGACCTTCATACGGTGGTCGATGTAATCGCGGGTCTCTTCAGCGCTTGCAAGCGGCAACAGGTGGCAGGCAGCAATCACCCGCTGGCGAACCTGTTCATGGCCGGCGCCTTCGGCAATCCGCGCACGAAACTCAGGCTGCCCGACCAGAATGATCTGCATCAGGGCTTTGTTGCCGACCTGGTAGTTCAACAGCATGCGTAGCTGTTCGAGTGACGCGTCACTCAGGTTCTGCGCTTCATCGACAATTAGAATGACGTTTTTGCCGTCTTGAAAAGCTGCTTTAAGCACCCCGTGAATCTTGCTGATGACGGTCGCGCTGTCCTTGCCTTCGGGATCGATCCCGAAACCCGACGCCACCAGCCTCAGCGCCATATCCGGATCGCCATGTGGTGTTACCAGGCTGGAGACTAAGAACCGGTCCTCAGGCAAATCATCGACAAGACTGCCGATGACAGTGGTCTTTCCAGCGCCAACCTCACCAGTCACAACGATAAAGCCTTCGCCTTGATCCAGACCGAAGGTCAGATAGGCCATCGCCTTGCTGTGCGACCGGCCACCGAAATAGAACGCCGGATCCGGTGTCAGCTGGAAGGGGTTACCCTTGATATTGTAAAAGTCGTGGTACATGACGCCTTTCAAGACCTAGGTGTCTTGCCCGAAATTGCCATAACGGGCTCCAAAACGGTCATTGCCATGCTGTGGTTGCCGGCCTCGTTACGCCCGCCACCGCCTGTTCCCAGGGCACTAATCAATCGAGTAACGCATTCACCGAATCGGTGCAATTCTTTTGAATTGATCGAAATCTGATCGGTTTGCGCCACGCAGGCCTAGAATGTCGCCCGCAACGATCCGGAAACAACGTTCTCCGTACGGTCAACACCAGCGATATTCGATTCCAGAGTTGAGAATGTATAGCTCAACTGGCCGGTGAGCTGCTTTGAAAAATCATAAATGATCGATGTTCGAATGCCATAAAAGTCATCTTCACGGCTGGGCCCACGATCAAAATCCGTATGGCGATAGCGCAGATCCACCGCGACGCGGAAGTGTTCGTTCAAGTCGCGGGAAATACGTCCCCGCAAATTGAACTCGCGGACTTCCTGCATGCGCAGGTCAAAGAGGCGCCTTTCAAAATAGCCTTTGATATCGACGCGTGTCCGCCGGTGGTTATAGATGATATCAAATTCCACCCTCCTGCTACGGAACGTGTCGTTTTCAAAGCCGAAGATTGCATCATCCGGATCGATCACCGAGCCAAATGGGTCGGTGAAGATGTCGTTCTCGTCAAAGTCCGACCCGCCCACAACAGTGGAAAAGCGGCGCTGGGTCAACGAGACTTCCGTGCGGTAGGACGCACCAAAGCGCCAGCGCTTACGCTCGTAAAACGCCTCGACTTCGAACCTTTTTTCATCATTCTCGCGCCCATAGGTCACCGTAATGTCGGTGTTCCGGGTCGGATTGATGCGAATGCCAACGTCCCAGATGAAGTCATCGATCCGATTATTGAGGTCCAGGTCGTCCAGTTTCTGCCAGCCCGCGGAACCCAGGATTCCCAGCCAGTTGAGAACCCGGTATTCAATCCCCGCCACGATCTCGATTTCCTCTTCGTCGCGGGTACCACGACGCCGGTCACGAATCTCATAACGTCCCAAAATGTTCCAACGGAGACGGCCAAAACGGTCGCCGCTATCGATCTTCAGCTGGCCCATATGGCTTGTGTAGTCATCGATAAATCGTGGTGTCGGATCGTCCTGGGTAGGGTCTTCCACCGTCAGGAAGCGCAGCTGATAGCGCCATTCGACATCAGCAATCCGTCCCAGACGGTGCCGCAGAAAGGGCGAAACACCGAGCGAAATGACCTGCCGGCGGTTGCGGGACAGATTGTCCTGCGAGAAGGTCACCGAACTGGTTTCGTCAACGAAAGGTTCAGCAACGATCGCCGTTGCGGAGATAAACAGATTGCGTTCAATCGGTTCGATCAGGAATTTAGACTGCAGACGGTTGCGCCAATCGGTTCTGTCTTCGTCCACGAAGTACATGAAACTGCCGTCATAAGACGCCTCGAACCGCACACGGTTGCCTTCGCTGGCGACAAAGAACCCGGGCTGGACGCGCAGGACCACGTCTGACCGTTTCACGCCATCATCAAGGTCGACATTGTCAGTAAAGGTAACGTGAGACGAAATCCGCGGTTCGAAACGCCACTGGCCTGCCTGTGCCGGAGCGGCGCAGCATACCGCCACACACAATGCGGCAACCGCCGCGCCTGCGCGCTGCACATTCAGGTCAAACCGCCAGCGCCCCCAAGCCCAGCCTCGTGATTCTGTATTCCGCAAATCTAGCTCTGATAGTACTCGTAGTAGGACCCGAAGCGCACCTTGCCGCCCATGAAGCGGGACTTGTTCAGCACCAGGTTGATATGGCGGCATTCGCTCACCAAAGTCAGCGCCTCCATAAGCTGCGACTCACGCGTCCTGTCGGCCTCGACAACAAACATGATCTGTCCCAGCCTCTGCGCCAGCACACCCGGTGCACTGCTGGCAAGAACGGGCGAGCTATCAAAGATCACAATCCGGTCTTCATATCGTTCAGACAGCTCTTTGATAAGGCGGCCGGTCCGCTCGCTTGCCAGCAACTCGGTCGACCCTGGATGCGGACGCCCCGCAGGCAGCACGGTCAGGTTTTCGATATTCGTCCGTAGCAAGCAATCGGCAATGTCGACACGGTCGTCGACAATAACGTCGATGAGGCCACGATCCGCCTCAACCCCCATGGCGCTCAACAATTGTGGCCGGGCCACATCAGCATCGACCAACAGAACTGTGAGGTCGCGTTCCGACGCAACACTGAGTGCCAGATTAAGCGCGCAAAAGGTTTTGCCCTCGCCCGGTTGTGTGCTTGTCACCAGGATCATGTTGCCGTTTTCGACCCGGTCCGGAGACGATGCCAGTGCGCGACGCAATATCTGGCGTTTTACGATCCTGAATTCCTCTGCCACCCGCGTGGGCGCGTCATCCGGCACAATAAAACCGCCGCGGCGCAGATAATTCAGATCGATGTTGGCAGACCGGGAACGCCGCTTACCAGCAGCCGGGGTCCCGGCAGGTTGGGGTGATGCCTCGGCAGCGGTTTTCTCTGCGTCGCGTGCATCTGGCTCGGCCACAACGTCTTGATCGATAACATCAGTCTCACCTGACGGCTTCTGCCGTCGCTCAACCGCATCGGCGGCCGCCTGATTGCGCAACCGTTCGGCCGCCCGTTCAATCAAGTCCTTTGTTGGTTCCTCTACGCCCATCAGGCACCCCCTACACTAGGCAAGGAGCCACCCTGATAGGTCAGGGCGAACGCATAGGCGATCACCAGGCCGATCAAAACAATGGAGAAAGAGGCTATCTCAACGCGTCGCCGTCGATTGTAGGAGTCGAACGGCACCGCTGAAATGGTGCCCAGAACGGTCAGGTCAAAGCTGGCGCGCAGCCGGTTGGCTGTCGAGAATGTGTGGTCGATCTGACTGAGCAGAAAGGCAACACCCAGACCCGCGCCCAACGCGACCAGAAGCGCCGCTGACAGTAATGCCGGGCGATTGGGGCTGCTGGGCGCTGTCGGCAAGCCTGGCGGCTCAATTACACGGAACTGGACCTTATCAGTCTGTCCTTCCAAATCCTGTGCGATACGCGCGGACTCACGGCGGGTCAAAAGGTCTTCGTACTTGGCTTTCAGGATGTCGTAGTCACGATCAAGCGAGACCATTTCAGCTTCGACGTTGGGCACTGTCTTGGCGAGGGTCTCCAGCTGATTGATCGTCGCTTCCTGTTCTGCGATCCGGGCGCGCAAACTTGCCAGTTTGGTTTCATGCTCGACAATTCGGACCTGGATCTGCTCCCAGACCGGGTTCAGCATTGTTGCATTAGGGTCCAACGGGCTTTCCTCGCCCCCGGCTGACGCGATCTCGCCCTGGGCCGATTTCTGCTCTTCATAGGCCGCGACGGCCTTCTCCAGCGCCTCTTCCTTGGCCACCACATCAGGGTGCGCGGATGTGTACCCGGCAGAATCAAGCTCTGCCAGCTCACGCCTCAGATTACCGATCGTCTCAAGGTAGGAGTATTCGCCGCCGCCGGCTTCAGCCGACCGGAATGCAACATATTTCGGCGCACCGATAAGCTGGCGCTGCATTTCGCCCAAGGTCAGTTCGATATCGCGATACTCACGCCGCATGGTGACGAGCCGGTCCTTTTCGCCCTGCATCCGGCCAAAGTAATTGCTGTCCCCCGGCAGCAGCCCGATGTTTTCCCGGCGGAACTGCGCCCGGCGCTGTTCGGCGTCGCTGAGCTGTTCTTGGTAATCGCGGATCTGCTCGTCCAGAAACCGCCGTGCCTGCGAGATATCCTGGCGGCTGCGCCCCAGATTACTCTCAACAAAGATCGTTAACAGCGACTGAACGACCCGCTGTGCATCCTCTGGCGATCCATCTTCATAGGTCAACCGGAACAGATTGGGCGCAACCGGAACCAGCGTTACGTTGTCACGGATACGCGACACCTGGCTAGAGATCTGCCCTTCCGTCGTGGCATTGTGATCCAGGTCCGACATCCGCAGCACCCGCTCCAGATTCGGCCGGCTGAGCAGCGTCCGCTGCATCACCTGGACCCGCCTGCTTAGATCCACCTCTACGGTTACGCCACGCAGCAGATCCTTCAACATGGTGTCGGTGTCGACATAGATCTGCGCTGACGATTCATAACGATTTGGAATCGATTCCACATATAGCCAGCCGGCCAGGGCGACGACCCAAGCCACACCGATTGCATACCAGCGCCGCAGCCATAGCGACCGGATCAACAACAGGAACTGTACGTAGACGTCGTTCACCGACTTACGTCTCCACCAGAGGGTGTCCGGGATACTACCATATTTTCAGGCAGATATCCGGTACCCTTAAATTCACCGGAGCCCTAGAAGAAGCTCTCTGGAATGATGATCACGTCACCTGGGTAGATTGTGACATTGGCCGAGGTGTCGCCATACCGGATCAAGTCCGAGATACGCACCGTATACTCACGTTGCGAACCACCCTCGTTTCGGACCAGGGACGCCCGATTACCTGCGGCAAACTCAGTCAAACCACCGACGCTGACCATGACATCGAGCAGCGTCATATTTGCGCGGTAAGGAATTGACTGCGGTTCAACCGCTTCGCCGACGACCCGGATCTGCTGCGCAAACGGTCCGACAAACCCCGAAACGATCACCGTCACAATCGGATTGCGGATGTAAACCGAGAGTTTTTCCTCGATGTCCCGCGCCAGCTGCGTTGGCGTCTTACCCGTCGCTGAAAGGTCTTCGATGAGCGGTACGGAAATCCGGCCATCGGGCCGCACGGTGACCGTTGTGGTCACTTCCTGATTGCGCCAGACAAAGATGTTGAGCGAGTCGAGCGGACCGATCAGATAGTCTGGTCCAGGCCCCTCACTAGGTGAGACAAAGTTCGCAGCGGGTAGTTCGCTGTGGGTCTGCGCACATGCCACAAGAGCAGCTGCGCAAATTCCAATCATGACGACTCGCGATAGAGCGCCTTTTGTTCGGGCTATCACTGTTCCGACCTCACTTTTTCCAAGGTTCCCCCAAGAACCTCTTTGTGGAGCGACGTACGCCGTAAAATAACGCGCACTAATTCGCCCCTATGTTGACCTTAATCCCAGCCCGAGCAGCCTTCCTATACACGTGCACGATGTAATACACTAGTTTTTTCGCATGTTCCCGCAAGGTACGTTCAACGAATTTACACACGCCAAACGCCGATTTGAACGATTACGGCAACGTTATAAAAGTAATTCTCCGGGGGGATCGTGGCTTAGGAAGGCCTGTGGGCTGGCCGACAATCCATAGGCCCCGGACTGGAAGACAACCACAAGGTCGCCGACATCTGCACGCGGCAACGCCACGGCATCGCCAAGCCGATCAAGCGGCGTGCACAGACATCCAACAATATCAACGGTCTCTGCTGGCGCCTGGCCTGCGAGATTACCAATCATCACTGGATAATTCTTGCGGATCACCTGACCGAAGTTTCCGGAAAGGGCGAGGTGATGGTGGAGCCCTCCGTCCGTCACCAGATAGGTTTTGCCGCGAGAGACCTTGCGGTCAACAATCCTCGTGACGTAAATGCCGGCTTCCCCGACAAGATAACGTCCTAATTCGATAGCGAATCTAGCCTTGGGCAATTCGCGGCGCGCACGTTGCAATTCACCTGCGAGCGCCGCCCCGATCCGCTGCAGATCGATGGGCTTATCACCCGGGAAATAGGGAATGCCGAACCCACCCCCCAAATTGACGGAGCGAACAGTGTCCGGGGCGTGCGCGGACAGACGTAATGCCAGGTCGACCGTGGATTTCTGACAGGCGATTAGACCGTCGGTATCCAGCACTTGCGATCCTGCAAAAATGTGAAACCCGGTAAAGTCGAGCGGTAAACCCGCAAGCTTGCCAAGCATTTCGGGCACCTGTTCCTCATCCACGCCGAATGGCCTGGGGCCGCCCCCCATTTGCATGCCCGTACGGCGCAGTTCGAACTCGGGATTGACGCGGATCGCGACTTTGGGGCGAGCACCCAAATTCTCTGCCGCACCAGCCAGCCGGGCCATTTCACCTTCGGACTCAAGATTGACGACAATGCCGGCCTCTATCGCAGCCCGCAATTCGTCGTCGGTTTTGCCCGGTCCCGCGAAGCTGATGTCCTGTGGTGACGTTCCAGCCTTCAGTGCAAGCCGAAGTTCGCCAGCCGAGGCAACATCCAACCCATCGACCAACCCAGCCATATGATTGACCACGGCCGGCATCGGATTGGCCTTGATCGCATAGTGAATTTCCAGATCGGCGGGCAGCGCCTGTCGCAGGGCCGCAACGCGCCGGTCCATCGCGGCCTTGCTGTAAACAAACAATGGGGTCGACCCGGCTTGATCGACAATGGCGCGAAGCGGTTTTCCGGATATGGTCAGGTCAAGCCCGTCCATACCGAAACCATCGGGCAAGTGCGAAAGATGTTGAAGCGTATCTGCCATGGTCTCAGCCCGTGAAAAGACGATCCAACTCCTGGTTCAATAATGCCCGGTCGATCTTGCCATTGGGATTCCGGGGCAAGTCCTCACGGATCACGATCGCCCGAGGCACCATATATCCCGGCAGTTGCTGGCGGCAGTGTCCCAATATGTCGTCGGAGGACACAGCATCATCCGAGATCAGGCTAACCGCTGCCACAATCGCCTGCCCTAACGCCGGGTGCTTCGCCCCAAGCGCAACGGCCTCTGTCACACCGTCAATTTCGTAGATCACTTCTTCAACCTCCGTAGGGCTGACGCGATACCCCGAGGTTTTGATCATATTGTCCCCGCGCTCAACAAAATAGAGGAAGCCCTCCGCATCACGCCGGACCAGGTCGCCAGACCAAACGGCCGTCCCTTCAACGCCAAACGCCTCGGGCAACGGCCGGAAGCGCTGTGACGTCCGGTCAGGGTCGTTCCAGTAGCCCTGTGCGACCAACGGTCCGCTATGTACCAGTTCGCCGGTTTCATCCGGGTCTACAGATCGGCCATCACCGGTAACAACATCAATGCGCGCGTTCGGGATCGCCTTGCCGATGGAGTCCGGCCGCACCTCAACCAGTGCCGGGTCGAGATAGGTAGACCGGAACGCTTCGGTCAGACCGTACATCAGGAACACTTGCGTTTCAGGCAGCCTTTCACGCAAATCATCCAAAGCCGTGCGAGGCATCGCCCCGCCGGAGCTTGTTATGTAGCGCAATGTTTCCGAGACCGCCCCGGGCCAGTCGATACTCAATAGTTGGAGCCATAGCGGCGGCACACATCCCAACCCCGTGATGGATTCCGCCTCCAGCGCGGTTACGACATCCTGCGGAAAAAGGTAGTCCAGCAGCACCGCGGTCGCCCCGTTGAGCAATGCGGTTGAGACCTGCGACAAGCCGTAATCAAAGCTCAGCGGCAGGACACAGAGGATTCGGTCATCAGGTGTATTGCCCAAATAGGACGCCACGCTCTGCGCACCGACCGTCAGATTGGCATGACTGAGCATGACCCCTTTGGGTGCGCCAGTACTGCCTGAGGTGTAAAGAAGCGCCGCAAGGTCATCCGGTTTCGTATCAATGTCCTTCGGGGTGCCCCCGTCGGACAGAAATTCGTCCCAGGAAACTGCCGATGCCGTCGTGTCACCGGTCTCAACTACGAGCAGGTCATCCGGCACCAATCCGTCCAGCGCCTTGGTTCGTTCAGGCGTTGTGAGTAGAAGGCTCGAACCACTGTCCCGCAGAATATGTGCTGCCTGCCGGCCCTTGAGAACCGGGTTGATCGGCACGAAGACGGCCCCGGCGCGGGACGCCGCAAACAACATGGCGACGGCCTCAAACGACTTTGGCAGATAGACGGCCACGCGGTCGCCGGGCGCAACACCCATGCGCTGAACAGCGGCGGCAACTTGGCCGACCAGCGCGGCGAATGCCAGATAGTCTATACCCTCGCCACCAAGCCGGAGCGCGTCCCCCTCTGGCCGAAGCCGGGCCCCTTCGCCAATGATCTCGTGAAACAACATGGTGAATCAATTCCGCTTCAGCAGTACGGTCAGAGCCAGACGCGGCTGCTTGTTAGACGAATGACGCTGATTCTGGAAGAGTTTCACGACGTTGACCATATTCCTGCCGACTTCGATCCTTTGTTCGAAATGGCGGGCAAGCGCACCGTATTTCTTTCGAAGGACTGGTTTTCCCTGCTCGCCCGCAGCGCCACCCCAACAGACTCAAATCCCCGGCTTTTAGTCGTAAGAGATCAGGACAGTACCCCCTTGGCCGTTCTACCGTGTTTGGAGACCGGCCGGACGCTGACTGGCTTTAGCAACTATTACAGCCATGAATTCTCCCCGCTGCTTCAGGCCGCCACAAATGACAAGACGCGGCTACGCGCCCTGAAAGAGATTGCTGCCTCCTTGGCTGGGTCCCCGGTCATATCCATCATCCTGAAACCTTTTACGCCGGACGACCCGACACTGGCCCTTTCAGACCAGGCATTCCGCGAAGCCGGCTTCAAGACCGCACGGTTTAATGCCGGTATACGGCACTTTATCACCACAGACGGATTATCGGGGGGCGACTACAGAAACCGTCTTCCATCACGCCTGACCAATACGATTCAAAGACGGCAGAAAGCCGACCAACACCTTCATCGATTTCAATTATTCGCGACATCACAAGAAGTGCAGCAAGCTATAGACCTCTATCAGCAGGTTTATGCGAGCAGTTGGAAACCGCCCGAACCCTGGCCTGATTTCATACCCGGTTTCGCGGCGCTTCTAGCCACCCGGGGCTCGCTTCGGCTAGGGATATGGTTTGTGGAGGAAAAGGCCGCCGCAGCGCAGCTCTGGATCGTCGAAAACAACCGGGCCAGTATTTTCAAACTCGCCCACGATCCAGCCTATGAAAACCAGTCAGTCGGAACGGCTCTTACGCTGAAGATGTTTCAGTCGATTTTGGATAGCGATCAGCCCAAACGCATCGACTTCGGCATCGGCAGCGAAGCGTTCAAAACCGACTGGACACCGGACTCGGAAGCGTTAATCGGCCTTGTTGCGTTCAACAGCCGGACATTGCTTGGCCGTCTACAGCATTTGCGCCACGCTGCCGGTCGGCTTATTAAGCGCAGTGGGCGCGCAAGCACGGGCGCTCGTGACAGCAATAATGGCGAGCCCAAGGTCCAGCCCAGATGACGCAAACCGCAACGGTCGAAACGGTCCAAAAGATGCTTCAGCAAGTCCTGGGACTTGGTGATCGGGCAGCAGAGCTGGGGCCCGACACTCGCCTGTTGGGCAATCTCCCGGAGCTGGACTCCATGGCTGTGGTCGAAATTGTCGGCGACATCGAAACGCGGTTCGGCATTACAGTGCATGACGAGGACATTACCGCTGAAACATTCGCGACCATGGGCAGTTTGATCGACTTCATAGCGGCCAGGTCATAGGCCCGGAGAGAAATTGATTTGAGGCCAGCCTTTATCGACGGTCAGCACGGGGATTTGTTCACCCTCTATTTTCCGGCTGCCGACAATACGGCGCCGCGCGGTGACCTGATCGCGATCCCGGGCTTCGCCGAAGAGATGAACCGGTCTCGCACGATCATCGCTGCGCAGGCGCGCGTCCTTCAAAACAGAGGCTTCGGTGTTCTTCTGTTGGACCCTTATGGAACCGGCGACAGCGAAGGGGATTTCGCCGACGCCCGGTGGGAGTTCTGGCGAGATGATGTGATAGCCGCCACAGACTGGATCGAGAGCCAGGGCAACAAGGTGCTGGGGCTCTGGGGCATCCGGCTGGGTGGCTTGTTGGCAGCGGACCTCGTTTCCTGGAAACCTGGACGCTTTAACCGTTTGCTTCTTTGGGACCCGGTTACATCGGGCAAATCATATCTCGACAGGTTCCTCAGAATTGCGGCGACATCCCCCCAACACGACGCAAAGGGGATCGCGCTAACCGGAGACCGCATCAGGCTGGATCACAGCGATCCGCTTGAGGTGGCAGGCTATCCAATTTCAAGATCACTGATGCACGGTATTTCCAGAACCGACATGGCCGGGGCACTGCAAGGCCAGAGCCCTCGTATCGACTGGCTGGATCTACGCCTGCGGGATCAGGCCAGACAGGTCGATGTTGAGGCTGTAAGGACGGCGATGACGGAACCCGCCGTTCTGAAATACCGCCAAATCGACGCCCAACCATTCTGGTCCGTCCAAGACGTCCGTCCGGACCCGGAGATTTTCGCGGCAACCCTCGAACTGCTGGACGCCGAACCATGACCCGGCTGCGCGACGACGCCGTATTGGTAGACGCTGACGGGGCAAACCTGATCGGTATTTGCCATGTCCCGGCTGATTCAAGCGGGGTTGGAGTCGTGGTTGTACCGGGCGCCCCTCAATACCGGGCTGGACCGCACAGGCTCTTTGTCATGCTGGGCCGGCACCTTGCGCGCCAAGGTCACACCGTACTTCGTATCGACCGCCGTGGTTATGGCGATTCAGAAGGTGAAGCCGTTCCTTTCGATCAAATGGCCCCTGATATTGAAATGGCGATATCTGCCCTGCAAGACCACGACCCACGGGTAAAGTCAGTCATGGTCCTGGGGCTATGCGACGGCGCATCGGGCGCCTTGCTGCATGCGGCTCTCAAGCCGGCGGTCCACGGTTTGATCCTGTTGAATCCGTGGGTTTCCACCGAAGCAGGCCGCGCGCAGGCAGTACTCAAAGGATACTACCTGCCCCGATTTGCACGGTGGCGGCGTTGGCTGGCCGTTCTGGGGTCTTTTGCGCGCCTGCGAAAGGCCGTCGCCAGTATTGCAAGGGCCTTGCTCGACAGCCTCAGGCCAACCGATGGCGCCGGGGCCATCCCGCCTTTTGCGGTCCAGATGCTGCGAAACTGGGTGGAGTTCAAGGGCCGGACCCTGGTGGTGCTCAGCGGCCAGGACATAGACGCCACCGCCTTTGACCAGTTCATCGGAAGAACCCTGGGCTGGAGCCCGCTTATCGAGGCCGCTGACACCAAGGTCATCAGGCTAAGGTCAGCCGATCACACATTTACCGACCTGGCCGACCGTGAGGCGCTCTTCGCCAATATCGACGAATGGATCGCCAGCGATCCATACCACTGAGGGATCGCCTATCCGTCGCGCCGCACATCCCCTGCGTCGCTATCGGAATCCGACGTCCGCTTGGGCGGCCGCCATGGCGCCTTTGGCCGCGTACTCGCTCCATCGTCACCACGCACCAGCACAATCCCGATGACGAACACCAACAGGCAGAAAAAAACGAATGCCGCCGTATCGAACATGTTTTGACCGCCGTCTTGACTGGAGAGAGAGGACGCATTGACGCTTGGGCCCGATCCTATCATACATGGTTGCATATCGAGGCGCGGCAAGCTGAGCGGGGTTGAACGGCCCTAACGGCGTCCAGCTTGCGACCAGCCGCGTTTTGAGAAGAGGCCGATAGGTTTATGCGCAATCTGCTCATCTACGCCCTTGTATTCGCATCAGTGCCCGCGATTTTCGCGTGGCCCTATCTGGGCGTCTTGGCGTGGACTTGGGTGTCCTTTATGAACCCGCACCGGCTGGCTTTTGGGTCGGTCGAGTCCTTTCCGGTCGGCGAGGTCATCGCAATCGCGACACTGGTCGCCTGGCTAATATCGCGCGAGCCCAAGCAATTGCCGATGCGACCGGTCGTAATCGCGATGCTTACCTATTTCGCCTTTACAACCCTAACCAGTGTCACTGCGGTCAATCAGACACTCGCCTGGAACAAATGGGAAATCTACGCCAAGGTGATCCTGTTTACCCTGGTCGCGATTTCACTGATGCGCAGCCAGATTCGCCTACACGCGCTCATTTGGGTGATGGTGGCATCCTGCGGATACTTCGCCTTCAAAGGCGGGCTTTTCACCGTGCTTACCGGTGGCAGTTATATGGTGTTTGGGCCCCCTGGCACCTTTCACGGCGACAATAACGGGATCGCCATTACCTTCCTGATGATCCTTCCGCTTCTGCGGTACCTCCAACTGCAAACCGAAAACAGGTTCGCCTCGATTAGTTTGCTGGGCGCCCAGGTGCTAACCTTGGCTGCGATCCTGGGAACCCATTCCCGTGGGGCGCTCCTCGCGCTGATTGCGATGATGACCTATCTGCTAATCCGGTCACGCAACTTTGGCATCCTTGCCCTCGCCCTGGTCAGCGGCGTGATCGCTTTCAGCTTGATGCCGACAGAATGGCGGGATCGCCAGCTATCCACCCTGGACTATGCCGAGGATGAGTCCGCCCAGGGTCGAATAACAATGTGGATTTACGCGATCGATGTCGCAAACGATCACCCACTCCTCGGGGGCGGGTTCGACGTCTTCTACGACCGCGATTACAGAATGAAGTATCTGCCCAGGAAGGAAGACGGCACCCTGGTAACCGGTCGCGCGGCACACAGCATCTACTTCGAAGTTCTCGGCGAACATGGGTATGGCGGATTGATTCTTTTCCTGGCGCTTGGCGTGATGGGGTTCCTGTCGGCGGAGCGAATCTGCCGACGCTGCCGGCTTCGACCTGACTTGAAATGGGTCACGGACCTTATGCCGATGTGCCAGGCAAGCATGGTTGCGTTCGCCGTGGGCGGTGCCTTCCTGAACAAGGCGACCTTCGATCTCTACTACCATATTCTGGCCATAATAGTGATCGCAGAAATCGTTGCGCTGAGGGCACTGGCCAATCCGCCACCGGCGGACATCCCCGAGACCGACGCAATTTTATCGTTTTTCTTCAAACCGCGGCTTCGCAGATTCGATCCACGAACCCGCAAGCGCCGCCCGGGCCACCCGGCAGAAGATCAAGCTAGGTCATAAGCGTGCGGTAGGCGTCGATCATCCGTTTAGAATCAAAGTGCTCAAAAACTCGCTCTCGATTTTCAGCACCGACCGTCTGGCGCAGATCAGGTGAGCTAATCACCGTTTCAAGCGTAGCAGCAAGCGCGTTCGCGTTACCGACATCGACGATCAGGTCAGTGCCCGATGGCCCAAGCATTTCAGGAACGTCGCCCACGCGTGTCGAGACCACCGGCAACCCGGCCGCCATCGCCTGCAGCACAGCATTCGGTGTCTGCTCTGTGAAAGACGATAGGACGAAGATGTCGAATAATGGATAAACCGATTCAACGTTGTCCACATGCCCGCAGAACATCACCTGATCAGCAACATCCAGCGCCATGGCTTCCCGTTCCAGCGCCTCACGCTCCGGTCCATCGCCGGCGATGACCAAAGTGACCGGCTGATGCTTGATCCTCGAAAACGCCTTTATCAGCAGCTTCAGGTCTTTTTCCGGACGCAGAACAGCGACGGTGCCGATAACTGTACCCTGGAGCCGGTTCTTAAGCCCATCTGGCGGTGGGCTGGAGGCATCCGCAAACCGTCTGCAGTCAATACCGTCAGGGATATGGTGGACTTGCGACGGGTCGAATCGCCACTCCTGCACCAACCTGTCATGGAGTGTGCGTGATGGCACAACCAGCTTCGCCGGTGGCGAAAGCGCGACCCGGCGAGCCCAAACGCGCCGCCGAAGATAGCGGTCGGCCTCGTCGGGTCCAAAACCACTCTCAATGTGGATAAGGCGGCATTTCGGCCTCAAGCGCCAAGCCATCGCGAATTCGATGCTGCCCCAATTGTTGGTGAGCATGACGTCGGGCGCGATCTGCCGAATGGTACGGCAATAACGTGCCAGCCGTGCTGGCAAAAGACCCGCAGCGGACGGCGGTTCTGGGAAATCGACCTCAATCGACGGATCGATGTGATCTCGGCCCTCGGTTCGACCGTTCAAGCCAATAATGGTATGCCTGTAATCTGAACCAAGCCCGTTGATCCAAGCTGCGGTGCGAAGCTGACTACCCCCAACTTCGAACCCCGGAAAAATGTGAAGCAGGTGGCGGGTCAATCCGCTAACCGGCGTCACCGGCACGCATGCGCGTCGCTCAAGGTCTCTGCTTCATCGCGGCGGGTGAAGCCGCTGCCAACGGACAAAATCGTGCGCAATAGGGCGCAGGCTTCTTGATCCCGCCCCTGTTGCAACCGCGCCAGCGCCAGGTGGTACTGAATGTCGGGTTCGTCCGGGGCCAGGGCGCTGGCCTCTTCAAGCACAGTCGCGCCCTCCTCGACACGGCCATGCTCCACCATAATCCAGCCATAGGTATCCATGACAATGACCGCTTCAGGCATGATCTTGTAGGCTTCTTCCGCCAGAGCGACCGCGCGCGGGTCACCAATACTTTGATACAACCAGGCAAGATTATTCAGAATCATTGGATTGCCGGGATCATCCTCTTGCAGCTGCTTGTGATGATGAATCGAACGCTCATAGTCACCGGCTTCCAAATAGGCACCGGCCAGCAGCCCCCTGACGGATCGCTGATCTGGATTGTCGTTCAACCAGCTTTCAAGAACTCCGGCCGCCAGCGTTTGCTCATCTATTTCCTGATAGGCGTGATAGAGCCGCAGCGCGGAGTCGACAGAGTTCACTTTAGGTTCCGCCGCCTTGAAGGACGCGATCGCGGACGCGCTGTCGCCCGACCTTCCGTGGACAAGCCCAACCAGGATGTCGCCCAGCGGCAGTTGAGGCTGTGCCTCCTGAAGGGCGACGGCCACTTCCATCGCTGATCGATACCGCTCGTTGTCGAGTTCCAGTGTAACCAGTTCAAGAACTGGTTGGATCAATGTCGGATCGAGTTCTAGCGCCCGGCGATAAGAAGAACGTGCATTGAACACATCGCCCGTGCTGAGTTGGGCGCGTCCCAGCGCAACAAAAACATCTGCCCGTTCCGGCGCCAATTCAGCCAATCTACCGTAGGTAATGACCGCCGAAACCGTATCCCCGGCTGACCTCTGGGCTCTAGCCAGGGCTTCAATCACCTCCGCGCGATCCGGCAATCGCTGGTCAAGAGCACTCGCGATTGCGAGCGCCCTGACTGAATTTTCTTTAGCAATGTAGCGGTTGATGAGCATAAGCGACGCACGCGGCGAATTGGGCACGGCCGCAGCAGCAGTTTCCAGCCATTCGATGGCGGCGGCTTCATCACCAGACTGCAGCGACAATCTGGCCAGTTCGATCATCGCCTCTTCATGATCCGGGTAGAGCTCATGATAGGCCTGATACCGGTTTACCGCGGCTTCGATGTCCTGTTCTGCAATCTCGAGCCGCGCCAGATTCTGGACAGCGGGAAAGAACGCCGGATTGATCTCAAGGGCCTTTTCAAAAGCAGCAGTTGCCCCGGGCACGTCGCCCTTAGCGCGGAGCGCAGCCCCCATGAGATTGTGAGCTGCGGGATCTTCTGGGCTGCCATCTACGAACTGTTGAGCAATCGATAACGCTGTGTCTGTGTCGCCCTCGACAAGACTGTGCCGAGCCAGAAGAAGCGGTGCACGGCGTGCCGTCGGGTCCGTCTCCACAACGGCTTCAAGCTCTTCCAGCCCACCAGATTGATCGCCCGTCGCGAGCCGCGCTACAGCAAGCTGTGTCCGGTAAAGACTTTCATCGGGTGCGACGTTCACGGCACGCTCGTAAAGGTCAACCGCAGCCTCATAGTCCCTGATCCCCATGTGAGCACTCGCGGCAAGCGCCAGCACACGAGCATCTATGTCGGGATTGTCGACAATCGGGGCAAAGACCTCCGTGGCCTCGGCAAATTGTCCCTGCCGGACCAAGGTGCCGCCTAACAGCCGGCGCCCATTTACATGACTTGGTGCCTGCTCGACAAACCGGCTGAGGTGATAAAATGCCTGTTCAAGATTGCCCTGGGCGTAGGCAATCGTCCCCCGCAGGTAGAGCGCGGGGAGATAATCGTCCAACGCTGATCCTGCCCGGTTCAGAACCGCCTCCGCACCGACATAGGATTGTTGTTTGGTCAACATCAGCCCTGACAGGTAAAGCGCCAGGGGATGCCGCGGGCTCAACTCCAGCGCTGCGTCAATATTCCTTTGGGCTTCTTGGTCCCGGTCCATATCGATCAGCGCGGACGCTTGGCCCAGCAGCGCTTCAATGTTGTTCGGTCGAAGCGCCAAGGCCTCGCCAAAGGCAGTGACAGACAAATCGAAGTCTCTCGACATCCGCGCGAGTTCGCCCTGCAGTATTTTGGCACCAACTGAATTCTCGTCGATACCCAAGGCCTCTTCGATCATCTCCAGCGCGGCGTCGGTATCACCCTTGGCAATAAGAACACGGGCCAGGCCGGTTTTCGCCTCAACATAGTCGGGTGATGCCGAAAACGCCTTTCTGTATTCCGCCTCAGCCTCGTCCAGCTGCCGGAGGCCGAAATAAGCCCGGCCACGGCTGGACAGCAAAGCGGCGCGCCGTTCGGGATCAGGATCATCGGCCTCAATCTCCCTGAGAAGCGATTTGAACTTGCCCTGGATCAACAGCGCCTCGGCCAGTCGCTCACGCAGTTGGCTTTCGTCAAAGCCCTGATCATAGGCAGTACGCAGTTCTTTCTCAGCCGATGCGCCATCCTGCGCTTCGATATAGACCGCGCCAAGTATGTAGCGCGCCTGAATATTCTCGGGATCCTGTTGCAGCGCGGTCTTGAGCAGCGCAATCGCGGCGCGTATCTCACCGGCATCCAGATAGGCCTGGGCATCGATCAAATAAGGCTCAACAACACCAGCTTCGGGAACGGCGAGGACTGGTGCCCGTCCAAACAACAGGGCCAGGACCGCCGCGGCGACAAGTATGCGCAAAGCAGGTCGAATTGTGGCGTCATAGAACAGCATGATCGTTCCTTAGGGGCGACTATAGGCGGTGACTACGCGACATCAAGGCAATCGTCATCTCGATCACCGCGCGCCTGATGGGAACAAAACAACGCGGATGGTCCTAATCAACGTCAAGATGTCCAGGAAAAACGAGAAATTCTTGATGTAATAGAGATCGTACTCAACCTTCTGCTTGGCATCTTCTATTGAGGCACCATAGGGGTAGTTGACCTGTGCCCATCCCGTGATTCCGGGTCGAACCGTGTGCCGCTCCAGATAATATGGAACTTCCTGAGCAATCTGCTCGACAAAGAACGGCCGCTCAGGCCGTGGCCCTACGAAACTCATATCCCCTTTTAGAACATTGATGATCTGAGGCAGCTCATCGATCCGGAGCTTCCGGATAATGTTGCCGACCGGGGTAATCCGCGGATCCCTTTCCTCCGCCCATTTTGGCCCGTCCTGGCTCTCAGCGTCTTCGAGCATGCTGCGAAACTTGAACAATGTGAATGGCTCACCGCCCTGGCCGACCCGCTCTTGCCTGTACAAGACAGGGCCTGGGCTGGTGACAGCAATCGCGATGGCCGTAATCAACATGAAAGGAACCGTCACCACCATCAGAATGCCGCTGGAGATCAGATCGACGGTCCGCTTGACAAAGAGCCGCGCGGGACCGGCCGTCGACCCCTCGGAATAAATCAGCCAGCTTGGCACGAACCCATCCAGGTCAACCTTGCCGGCCTCGCGCTCAATAAACCCACTATAATCGCTGATCCGGATGCCAGCGAGCCGGCACTCCAGCAAGTCGCGCAGAGGCATATTGACGCGTCGCTCTTCCATGGCGGTGACGATCTCGTCAACATCGTGTTCCCGGGCGAAGGCCTGTAAGGACTGAACATCTTCACGCTCTACAAACTCTGGTACCTGTGTTTCCTCTTCGCCCATGCGAATAAACGCGACACAGGTGAAGCCCTGCGCTCTCGTGTTCGACTGCAGATCCAAGATGCGCTTGGCCAACCGCCCGGCACCAAGAACCATAACACGGCGTCTGAACCGCTCCATATCGACAACAGCCAGAAACAATGCACGGCTCACGAGAACACCGGCGAGCGAAAGAAAGAAAGCAATAACAAAGATGCTTCGCCATACCGCGATCGACGGGAAGAAAAAGAATATGAGCGCCAGAATCAGGGCGGCCAGCGGGAACGCGGCAAAGATGGTCACGATCGTATTGCGAAAGTCCCGGCAGGTCTCTCGCTGGTACAAACCCAGTACCAGCATCACAATCTGAACTGTAAGAACAAAGATCGCCAGGGTCGGGACTGGATCGCTGAACACGGTGGGGCTTAGCCCGGCGAGACTAAGACGTAGGGGTAACGCCGCATAAGCCGCGCCCGCCAATACAGCCGTTTCGATCAGCGCAAGCAGCAAGATCGACCGCGGCATGTAGTAACCGAAAAGCCTGATCATCAGCTCTCTTTTCACCTTTGGCGTGCGGGCGGTGCGGAATCCATCCGTTTCGGCTTTCCCATACCACACCAACATACAACTACAAAAGCGCATGCCAGTGACACTCCGATACGAGAGATCGGATATTGACCTGATTGGACAAAGCACATGACACTGCAGCCGAACTTCAGGAGCATGTTTGTGCCATGTCACAGCAGATATATCCGGTCATATTGTGTGGCGGCTCTGGCACGCGATTGTGGCCCGCATCGCGGCGAAGTTATCCTAAGCAACTACTATCGCTGGTCAGCGACCGCAGCCTGCTTCAGGAAACCATTCTACGTTTTAGCGATTCCGGACGATTTGCCAGGCCCGTGGCAATTGCTGGCGAACCATATCGATTTGCCATCGCAGACCAGTTTCTCCATGCCGGCATGGAAGCATCGGCGCTGATTTTGGAACCCGAAGGCCGGAACACGGCGCCAGCGGCGGCGATTGCTGCAAACTGGGTCGCACAGCGGGACCTTGACGCCATCGTTCTGCTTACGCCGTCCGATCACCTGGTCGGCAATCAGAAGGCGCTGCTTGCCGGGATCGAGACCGGAGCCAAGATTGCTCAAGAAACCGGAGCGCTCGTAACCTTTGGCGTGACGCCAACCGGTCCTGAAACCGGATATGGCTATATCAAGACGGGCGACCAGATTGAGGCTGCAGGGACCGAGGCGTTCTGGATTAACAAGTTCACCGAGAAACCAGACCTTGGAACGGCCAAAGAATACCTGGCTGAAGGCGGATATCTTTGGAACAGCGGCCTGTTCCTTTTTCGCGCCAAAGACTACCTGGACGCGCTTGAACGCCTCGAGCCTGAGATCGCAGAGGCGTCCGGCGAGGCACTTGCAGGAGCCCGGGATGACCTGGATTTCCTCCGGCTGGACGAAGCCGCGTTCAAGCGCTGCCGATCCATATCGATCGACTACGCGGTTATGGAGCGCATTGATGCCGCAGCGGTGGTCCCGGTCGACATGGATTGGTCTGATGTCGGGACTTGGCCGGCTGTTCATGCCGTTTCTGACAAGGATGATGAAGGCAACTCCCTGAGCGGGCCGGTGCTTCCCATCAAGACGCATGGATCGCAGGTCAGAAGCGACGGGCCACTGGTTGTAACCTATGGCGTCGATAATCTGGCGGTTATCGCCTCGACCGACGCCATTCTGGTATCAACGCTCGAATCTGCACGCGACCTGAAAGAAGCGGTAGAACAACTGGATAAGAAATTGCCCTCTGTCACGGACGAAAAACCGCGAACATTCCGGCCCTGGGGCTGGTTTGAGACCGTTGATGAAGGGCCAGGGTTCAAGGTCAAACGGATTGCGGTGAAACCAGGCCGTAAACTTTCACTGCAGACCCATGCGAAACGGGCCGAGCACTGGGTGGTCGTCACCGGGGAGGCGCTGATCACGACCGGCGATAAGACTATGTTATTAAAAGAAAATCAGTCTACCTATATCCCTGTCGGCACACCACATCGGCTGGAAAACCCGGGGGAAGAGGACTTACACATCGTCGAGGTCCAGTCCGGCAGTTATTTGGGCGAAGACGATATTGTGCGTCTTGATGATGTCTATGGCAGGCAGTAGCGGCTTACTTTACCGAGCCAAAATTAGTCGAGGTTTCTTCTTCTCACTTCTTTCTCAATTGTGCTAAGAACTCTCCAGAGGTCGGAAACCTGGCGAAAGCTTGGAGGCTTGTGGTTGCCTGACCCGCAGTGAATTTGGGCCTGATTTCAGATCATGCGGCGGGAAACACATGTTTTGCGAGGTGAAGTGACCGGTTCAGAACCGGGAGTCGCTCAATGAGGGCGTCAGGTACATTTTCAACTTTTGTTCTTGTCGTAGCTGCAGGGTGGCTGGCTGCTGGAATATTGCTGCCATCATCACAGCCGCTTGAAGAAGATTTTGATCTCTATGCCTGGATGGCAGAAGAGGATCAGGCAGCGGCTGAGGCACAACAGGTCGCGGACGCGCCTGTTGATGAAGACGATGCACGGGGCGACTTGGGCTCGCTCGACGACAAGCTGTGGTCCATTCTGCTGCCCAAGCAGGAAAGCATAGGGTTTTCCGGTACCGGCGGCGCCGTTCCGCTGCGGCTTGTTGCCAATGAAGATGGCGACATCACAATTCCCCGCGAACAGCTTGACGCGGCGATCGAAGGCGCGCTGGAAGGAACCGAAGAAGGCTATGCTGCGCTGCTCGACTACTTTGACGTCGTCGGCGGCAATGACGCTGCAATTGCACACAGGGCGCAAGTTCTGCTGGGCGAAATAGCGGGCGACAGTTCCGTCGCCGGGTCGCTTCCGGCGCTGACCGAAGCGGCGACCAATATTTCTGAAGCGGCCTTTGCGGCGCTTCAGTCATCTTACATCATGCAGGTCAGTCAGCAGCCGGACTTTACGCTGACACCCGGTTCCATCGGGTTCGACTTTGGCCCGGTCGTTGATGATGCTGGCACTGCCAACCCGGTCTTCCAGAATTTCAAGCGTGTCCCAGCTGACAGCGGTCATGTCGAGGGCGACTCGGCAGACGTTGAAACAAGTTCAACGAAGCTATGGGGCGATGGTGTCCGTGGCATGACGGTGTTTTCCGCCGACGTGCCGAACGGCATTTACAAAGTCTATGTCATGACCTCTGAAGAGGCTGGCATTGCACCCGACGATGCGTTTGGTGTCGGCAATTTCCTGCGCAATGATCAACCGCTGCGCCGGATCGACCTCTATGAGCGTCAGGGCGAGGCTGCGCTGGCCCTTATGGACCGTCAGGGCATTACCGCGACGATGGACGCGACTGCCACGCTCGCGACAGATAGCGCGCAGGGCCAGGGCTCGGTATTGATGTTCCGTACGGAGGTGCGCGACGGACTGCTCTATATCGACTTCCCGCCAGGTGCGATCACCACCTATATCGTCGGCATCGTGATTGTGCCGACTGAAGACCTGCTCGGCGCGCAACTGTCCGAGATGGTCAGCGAACTGCTGGAAACCATTACACCGGCAGCCGGGACACCAGGTCCGGGCCAAGCGACAGCTTTCGCGGCGCCAGCCTCGCAACCGCCAGGGCCCGGCGGGGGTGGTGGCGGTTTTGGCAGCCCAAGCGTGCCCTTCACTGAGCCAGGACCGTCAGGCGACGGTGACGGCGATCCGCCGCCTCCGGGAGATGGCGACGGTGATGGTGACGGCGATCCGCCTCCCCCACCTCCGTCGGGCGATGGAGATTTCTCGCTGCAGGCCGAGGGGCTTGGCCCCTACACTGCGGTGCTGGGTGACGAAATTACGCTCGATGGCACGCAATCGTTGATCAATGACGTCATCATTGGCGGCGATGTGCCTGACGACCTGTTGGTCGAGTGGCTGTTCGACATCGACGGTGACGGCACCTTCGAAACCCTCGTGGCGACAGATCTCGTCGCCGTCATCGACAGCGATATCTTCGGCGCCACGGGAGAATTCCAGGGCATTCTGAGACTGACGCTGAATGGCGTTGTTTCCGAAGATGCGATCGTTGCGATTATTACATCGCCGGGCGGCGGCCCGATCCCGGAACCGGGAACCATGGGTCTTCTGGCCGGTGGTGCTGCGCTGATGGCCGTATTGCGGCGCAGACGGCGGCAGGCGTCATCCGGTCAAGATCAGGTTTAAAAGGGTTTGCCGAACCGTCAATTTTGCAGGACGGTATAGACTGGTGTTAACCACGGGATTCTAATCTAGATGGCGCGCAGACGATCGGTGCAATCGCCTCGGCGGTGGGGAATACCGGTCATCGCCGCGATCGTGCTGGTGCTGGCTGCGGGCGTTTTCCTGATCCGGCATACCCCTTTGGGCCCCCGGATTATCTCGACAGTCAATGACCTGCTGTATGGCGTCGAGGCGCCCTGCTGCACCCCGGACATTGTTCTTGCGCCCCACAACATGCCGCTGGTGGCCCACGCCATAAGCGACATCTGGCGCGAAGAAAGAGCCCGCCGCCTGAACTATCCCGAAAGATTTCGAACCAAGGCTGAAGCGGTTCAGATAAGCCTCATGGCCAATGGCCAGGTGTTGGCGGAAACCTGGCTGGCCAAGGGCACGATACTTGAAACTCTGACAACCGGGATCAACCAGTTGAAGCGGGAGTTGTCGGCGGAAGACCGCGGCACAGTCGATTCATTAACCGTCTTTCTGGCTCACTCGCCTCGTCCTGTTGACGCTGAAAACGTCGCCTTCGACGTTATGGCGCAACGCCATCGCGGGATCCGGGGATATGAGGTTACCTATCGAGACAGCCAGATTTTCATCTCGCCTTTGGACAGCCTGCGCAACAACAGCGATATGCGTTCTGCCCTGTCGCTCTACGCCGTGGCGAATAATATCGATATTAATGAGTTGCTTACCGACGCCAGTTACAAAATCCTGGACGGTGAGCAGATCGTTGTAAGACTGACAAACCCGCCCCGCGCAGTGCTGATGGAGCGGGGCAACACCTATATCCCTGTCGAGGCCGTCGATCGGCGACAGATTAGAGATTCTGTAGAGTTAGCTGTGGGGTGGCTTGTCGCGCATCTCTCCCCTAACGGGAAGCTGGCCTATGGCTATCGTCCTAGCACCCGTGATGTGTTGCCTGGTGACAACCTGATCCGGCAATGGATGGCGACCATCGCACTCGGACGTGCCGGCAGTCTGCAATACGATTTTGGGTTCTGGACGCGCGCGCATCAGAACCTTGAATACAACCTCAATACCTACTTTCACCAGGACGAGGCCAACGGGGTCGTTTACCGGGAACCGGATGAAGTAAAGCTGGGCGCCGTCGCACTGGCCGCCCTGGCCCTGCATGAACAGGGCGGCGATTCCAAAACCATCGGCGCGGAAAACGCGTTGAACAATACAGTTACAAACCTCTGGCAGCAGAACGGCGCGTTTCAGACCTTCCTCCGGCCGCCAGGAACGCGGCGGGGCGAAAATTACTATCCCGGGGAAGCGCTGTTATATTGGGCCGAGCGGTACACCCGCGATCGCGATCCGGCCCTGCTTGACCGGATCATGGCGTCATTTGAGTATTACCGCACATGGCACCGGGAGAACCGCAATCCCGCTTTCATCGGCTGGCACAGCCAAGCCTACTACACTCTTTGGCAGGTCACGCAGAACGACGCACTGAAGGACTTCGTCTTCGAGATGAATGACTGGTTACTCAACATCCAGCAATGGGATCTGGCGAACCAGTACCGGGACACGATGGGGCGGTTTTATGCACCTGGGGCAGGCTTTGGCCCGCCGCACGCATCGGCCACCGGTATCTATCTGGAAGGGCTTGTGGATGCCTTTGCCATGGCCCGGGAGGCCGGTGATACAGAACGCGCCGAAACCTATCGGCTGGCCATCCTGCGCGGCTTGCGGTCAATCCATCAGCTGCAGTTCCAAGACGGCACGGACATGTTCTATGTCCCACGGGGCCTGCAGAAATATGTCCGTGGCGGCATTCGCACCACGGTCTATGACAACACCATTCGCATCGACAATGTGCAGCATAATTTGATGGCGATGCTTAAAGTGCTGAGGGTGTTTTCACCAGACGACTACACTTACCCGACAGAAGCCAACTAAATATCAGCCAGCGCCTTTGATGCGATTTCATAGACATCCTTAGACAGTTTTGGCTGCGACACGATCCGTTCGATCTGATCGCGCATCAGCGCCTGCCGCGCCGCATCGAAACGCCGCCACTGATTGAACGCGCCCGTCAGCCGCGCTGCCACTTGCGGATTGGCGCCATCAAGCTCCAATACGACGTCCGCCAGCAACTCATAACCACCGCCATCGGCATCATGGAAGCGCGGCTGGTTACCATGGCTGAACGCCCCTATCAGGGACCGGACCTTGTTCGGGTTTTGCAGTGAAAACGCTTCATGCTTCATGAGCCTACGCACGCGCGTTTGCGTATCCGGTAGGATCGACGTCGCCTGGACGGACAGCCATTTGTCCACAACCAGCGGGTCGCCTGACCATTTGCCGTAAAATTCTGCCAATGCACCCTCGCGTGCTGGATCATCCGTATTGGCCAGCACGGCGAGCGCGGCAAAAGAGTCCGTCATATTGTCCGACGATCGGAACTGCACCAGGGCAAGGTCGACACGTTCAGGTGTCGGGTGCTGCAACAGATAGGACAGGCAGATATTCTTCAGGCTCCGGCGTCCAGACGCCTGGGCATCGAAGCGATAGGGTTCATCAATGTTGAGTGCGCGATACATCGCCGCGAACCTGTCGCCCAGACGTTCCACGAGCACCGAACGAGCAAAGTCGGCGACCGCCTCAATGCCATCCACATCAATTTCATCCATCTGCTGGGCCAAATAGCCCTGGGTCGGCAGGGTGATCGCCAAAGCAACAAACGCCTGATCCAGTGTCTCGTCATCCAGGGTCTTGGCGATGGAGTTGATCAACCCGTCATCCAGAACCATTTCCCTGCCAGCCGCCCGGTCAGCGACGAGGTCCAGCATGATCTCTGTCGCCAGGGTCTGGCCAGCCTCCCAGCGCGCAAAGGGGTCCGGGTCATGCCCGGCGAGGAAGGCAAGTTCGTCGCGGCTATAACCGGCGTCAAGTGTGACCGGGGCGGAAAACCCACGCAACAGCGACGGTATTGGCCTCTCAGCGACACCGGTAAAGGTGAACCTCTGTTCTGCTTCGGTGACACTCACCACCCGGCTCTCGGGCCCATCGTTCTCGCCCGGCAGCGTCAACGGCAAGGACGCCCCCTGGCCATCAAGCAGGCCCATTGCCAGCGGTATGTGCAACGGCTGCTTGTCAGGTTGGCCCGGCGTTGGTTTGGAGGTTTGCTTGACCGTGATTGTATAGGTTTCAGCCGCAGGGTCGTGATCTCCCCTGACCTCAAGATGCGGTGTTCCGGCCTGGCTGTACCAACGCTTGAAATGGCCAAGATCGATACCCGAGGCATTCTGCATCGCCGACACAAAATCCTCGACCGTGGCGGCTGTACCATCGTTGCGCTCGAAATAGAGGTCCATGCCTTTGCGAAAGTTCTCCGCACCCAGCAACGTATGCATCATGCGGATGACTTCAGCGCCCTTCTCATACACGGTCGATGTATAGAAGTTATTGATCTCGATATAGGATTCAGGGCGCACCGGATGCGCCTGCGGCCCGGAATCCTCAGGGAACTGCCGAGCCCTGAGCGCGCGGACATCCTCGATCCGCTGTACTGCCGCCGACTGCATATCAGCCGAGAACTGCTGGTCACGGAAAACAGTCAGCCCCTCTTTCAAGCTGAGCTGGAACCAGTCGCGGCAGGTGACCCGGTTGCCGGTCCAGTTGTGGAAATACTCATGCGCGATCACGCTTTCGATGCCAGCGAAATTGGCGTCACTGGCCGTCTCAGGCGTCGCCAACACATAGGCCGTATTGAAAACGTTCAGGCCCTTGTTCTCCATCGCGCCCATATTGAAATCACGCACGGCGACGATGTTATAGACGTCGAGATCATATTCGAGGCCATAGGTCTCTTCGTCCCAGCGCATTGAGTTGATCAGCGAATCCATCGCGTGGCGGCACTTCGCCTGGTCTTCCGGGATTGTATAGATACACAGATCGACCTTGCGGCCAGAGCGTGTCGTGAACGTGTCTTCAAGGGCCGCTAGATCGCCAGCAACCAGCGCGAACAGGTAACAGGGCTTGGGGTGCGGGTCTTCCCAGACCGCAATGTGCCGGCGGTCTTCCCCATCCCGGCTGTCGATCAGATTGCCGTTGGACAGCAGCACCGGATAGAGCTGCTTATCACCTACAACAGTGACACGGAACCGAGACAAGACATCAGGCCGGTCCAAATAGTAGGTAATCCGCCGGAACCCTTCTGCTTCACACTGGGTGCAGAACACCCCGCTCGACTTGTAGAGACCAGAGAGTTGTGTGTTGTCCTGCGGCTTGATCCGCGTAACGATTTCAAGCGTGGCACTATCGCCCAGATCCGGCAGCGTCAGATTGGTCAAACCGACCGTGTAGTCGTCCTGCCCGAGCGCTTGTCCATCGACGGAAACGGAAACCAGCTCGAGCTCTTCGCCATCCAGCACCAAGGGGCCAGGATCACCCGTCCGGCGAAGCTTTAACGTCGACGTTACAAGGGTCGAGTCCTCCCCCAGGTCAAACCGCAGGTCGGTATGATCAATAGCGTATCGGGGGGGCTGATAATCCTGAAGGCGAATGGTCTGGGGGGTGGGCTGGTCCATATGTCCTAACTAACAACAACTCGACTGGGGTTCGGTTGTCATTTTCGGCAGGCCGGACTTCGTCTCCTCCGGTGACCGCAGCGTCGGGCGGGCGCAATCGAACTCATCCGACGTCGTCACCGGAAGCGCCGACGGCACCGGAATGACATGCTCGACGTAGGGTTCACTGCCCATGATGTCAAACGTCTTCTCACACACTGCCATGCGCTGGCCACGGTGGAAGACATGGCCATCGTCGTCCTCGACCGTTTTCCAGGGGCCTGCATAGATCACCGCCTGGTTTTTTTCGATACACGGGCCTTGCTTGCCCTTCCAGGCCATGACCGTGACGGAGCGGTATTCGATACCTTCGACGACCTGCCAGGGTTCGGCCTCATAAGTTTCAATCTGCATACCGTAGAAACCGACGTCTTCCAGCATTTCGATGAATCCATGTTCTGTCATGGCGCCTGAAACACAACCGCTCCAGAGATTGGGATCATTCTTCAGATGCTCCGGCGAGTCTTCGTCAGAGACGATGTCCGCAATGGCGATTCGGCCGCCCTTCTTCAGCACCCGGAACATCTCTTCGAACAGCTGACGTTTCTCGCCGTCGCTGACCAGATTGAGCACACAGTTGCTAACAATAAGGTCGACTGAATCATCGGCGACAAGCGGATCCAGGCGGCCCTGTTCGGCAATTGCTCCCTGTAGCGACTCATAGTCGACAGCGGTGGCAACCGGTTTGTCAGCCAACAGCGCATCGACGGCATCCAGGCTGGTCCGCAAGTCCTGAATTTTCCCGCGGCGGAATTCCACATTCGCGTAGCCGATGCGCTCGGCCACGACCGGCGCTGCATCACGCGCGACTGCCAGCATTTCGTCCGTCATGTCGACACCGATGACCTTGCCTTCGGGGCCCACCAACTGGCTGGCGATAAAGCAGATCTTGCCGGTCCCTGACCCCAGGTCGAGAACGGTTTCACCCTCGCGGACGAACCGGGACGGATCACCACAGCCATAGTCGCGTTCGATCACCTCTTGGGGAATGACCTCAAGATATTTCGGGTCATAGTCGACCGCACAGCACAGGTTGCTCTCGCAGGCGTCGGCGCCGCTGGCATAACGGTCACGGACAATGTCAGTAACTTCCTTGTTCAAGCTTCAGCTCCTGATGTTGGCAACGAAGGAGGACACGGCCGCACCGATTTCGGCAGGCGAATCCTCTTGAATGAAATGCGACCCGTTCACAGTCACCTCGGTTTGATTGGGGAACGTCCGGCAATAGTCAATCACCCGCCCCCGCATGATCGCGCCGGGATTGGCGTTGACGAGCAACTTGGGAACGTCGCTTTCGGCCATCCACTTTCCAGCGGCGTCGATCCGATGGTTCACGTCGGCAGGCTCCCCCTCGATCGGGATCATCCGCGGCCAGGTCAGCGTTGGCCGCCGGCTTTCGCCTTCGGTCACGAACGGCTTGCGATAATGCGCCATTTCCTCATCGGTAAGGTCGCGCAACACGGCGCCGGGCAGGACCTGTTCGATGAAAACGTTCTGCTTCAGCACCATGTCTTCACCAGCAGGCGACCGAAACCCTTCGAAGACAGGTTTTACCGGCGGTGGCCAATCGTCCCAGGTCAGGGGCGTAACCAATGTCTCCATATAGGCAATTCCCTGGACCGCGCCGGGGTTTCGCCGTGCCCAATCGAGCCCCAGTCCGCCGCCCCAATCGTGCACGACCAGAATGATATTGCTGTCCAGGCCCAACGCCTCAAACCACGCATTCAGATATCTGGACTGGTCTTCATAGGTGTAAAGACACCCCTCAACCTTGCTGGACTCACCCATGCCGATCAGGTCGGGGGCGAGGCAGCGCCCCTGCCCCGCCAGATGCGGGATGACATTGCGCCAGAGATAAGAACTGGTCGGGTTGCCGTGCAGAAAGACAATCGGGTCGCCCTCTCCCTCATCCACATAGGCCATCTGCGCGTCGAGAACGCCGACAAAGTGCCGGTCGTACGGGTCATGGGCGGATATTGTCTTGGTCAACGGAAACTCCTGGAGACTAGGGCAGACGCAACAAAAGCCGGACGATCCGGCGCGTGGAGTCGGAAAACAGACGCGGCTTGAAGTATTCCGACGCAGCGCCCTTGTTCAGTTCGCCCAATGTCGGATAAGGCGCGCGGAAGCCGGTCATCGCCCTGATTTTCATTTTCTGGGTCATTGCCAGCACCCAGGGCTGGATCAGATTGCCGGCATCCTTGCCGACAATGCTAGCGCCCTTGATCCGGCCGTCTCCGCCCACCATGACCTTGACCATGCCGTCGGTCTCACGCTCCGCTTTAGCCCGGTCATTGCCCTCGAAAGGCACAGTGACAACCGTGCCCTTCGGGTCCTGTTCCTTCAATTGCGCCGCATTCAAGCCGACATGAGCCAGCTCCGGATCGGTATAAGTCACCCAGGGAAGGGTGGAATCGTCCGACTTGGCCGGCAACCGAAACAGAATGTTCTGTACCGCGATGCTGGCGTGATAGCCCGCCTGGTGGGTGAACTGGTAACCACCGGCTACGTCACCGATCGCGAAAATTCGCTTGTTCGAGGTGCGCAGCCGCGCATCGACTTTGATCCCACGGTCATCATGGTCGACCCCTGCCTCTTCCAGGCCGAGTCCATCCACGTTGGTTTTCCGCCCAGCCGCGACCAGCACATGCGACCCATCCAATGGCTCGCCGTCCACCGTGACAACAATGCCCGTCTCGGTCCTGGCGACCGCATCCACATTGACATCTTCACGAACACTGACCCCTTCATGGATCAGCCGTTGGCGGACGAGATCCACCAGTTCTGGGTCGTCCTTGGGCATGATCTTGGCGCGTTCCAGCAATGTTACCACGCAGCCCAGCCGCCGGTGTGCCTGAGCCATTTCACAGCCGATCGGACCGCCGCCGATAATGATCAGATGGTCCGGACGCTCTGTCAGCGTAAAGATCGTCTCGTTCGTCAGATAGCTGACATCTTCGATGCCGGGGATCGGCGGCACGGCGGCGCGAGAACCCGTTGCGATCACGAACCGCTTGGCGGTGATTTGTGTGTCTCCCGCAACCACCGCACGGCCGTCGGTGAACCGCGCAGCCTCCTGGATCACGTTGACACCCAGCCCTTCGAACCGCTCGACCGAGTCATGCGGCGCGATCTGGGCGATCACGTCATGCACGTGATCGTGGACCGCTTGAAAGTCGACGACCGGGTCACTGAAGGCCACACCGAATTTTGTCGCATCGCGGCCATGTTGAGCGGCCTTACCGGCGGCCAATAGAGCTTTAGACGGGACGCAGCCGGTATTCAAGCAATCGCCACCCATCTCGCCTTTTTCGATCAGCACGACATCAGCGCCCATCTGCGCGGCGCCCGCCGCAACGGACAGACCCGCCGACCCGGCCCCGATAACACAGATATCCGCTTTCAGCTTGTTCATGACCGCAATATGGACCGGTCAGTCCAATGCTGGAAATGACAAAGAAGTGAGGCGCCGTGTGAACGGCGCCTCAACAGATCAAACGAACTCTTGCCAGTCCGAGAACTTCTTGCCAGCCTTGGCGAGCTTCTCCAACAGCGCGGAATACTTCCAGTTCCGGTCACCATAGCGCTGGCGGTAACGCTCGACCGCGGCATGGACTTTGTCTAGACCGACCAGATCAGCATAGAACATCGGGCCACCCCGATAGGACGGGAAGCCGTACCCATTGATCCAGATGATATCGATGTCACAGGGCCGCAACGCGATGCCCTCTTCCAGCTCCCGCGCACCTTCATTGATGGCGGCATAGATGCAGCGCTCGATGATTTCTTCGTCTGAGATTTCACGGCGCTCGATGCCGCGCTTCTCGGATTCGGCGATGATCAGTGCCTCAACGTCTGGATTGGGTGATTTCGACCGATCCTCGCCATATTTGTAGTAACCGGCTTTGGTTTTCTGCCCATGCAGGCCCATCTTGGCCAGCATGTCGGCAAAGACCGGGAAATCCGGGTCAATCGGGAACAGATCCGGAAATTCCTCCCGTGCCCGGGTGCCCACATCCAGGCCCGCCAGATCGCCCATGGCAAACGGACCCATCGGCATGCCGAAATTATAGAGCACATCATCGATCTGCCAGGGCATCGCGCCTTCCAGCAGCATCTTGTTGGCTTCTGTGGAATAGCGCGACAGCATGCGGTTGCCGATAAAGCCGTGACACACACCAGCGACCACACCGATCTTGCCGATGGTCTTAGCCATGCTCATACACGTTGCGAGCACTTCCTTGCTGGTCTTCGCGCCGCGGACAATTTCCAGCAGCCGCATTACGTTGGCCGGGCTGAAGAAATGCAGGCCGATCACGTCTTCCGGCCGATTGGTCACCGCTGCGATTTCATCGAGGTCGAGATAGGATGTATTCGAGGCCAGAATCGCGCCCGGCTTCATGATGCCGTCGAGCTTCTCGAATACCTCTTTCTTGATCGCCATATTTTCGAAGATGGCTTCAACGACAATGTCCGCATCAGCGATGTCGTCATAGCTCAGACTTCCGGTGATAAGACCCATGCGCGTATCGACATCTTCTGCCGTCAAGCGGCCCTTGGCCTGGGTGTTACGGTAGTTCTTTTCGATAATGCCGAGCCCCCGGTCGAGCGCTTCCTGGGTCATCTCAACCACCGTGACTGGGATACCGGCATTGGCAAAGTTCATGGTGATGCCACCGCCCATGGTCCCAGCACCAAGCACTGCAGCGGTTTTGATCTCGCGCTGTGGTGTATCTTTTGGGACATCGGGGATCTTGGCGACCTCACGCTCCGAGAAGAACATATAGCGCAATGCCTGCGATTCGGTGCCGGCCATCAGTTCAGCGATGCCCGCACCCTCAATTTCCATACCCTCATCGAAAGGCTTTTCGACGGCGGCCTCGATGCACTGGATGATTTTTTCCGGCGCCGGAAAGCCACGCGTTTTGCGCGCAATGCTCTTGCGGAAATCAGCAAAGAAGTTTTCCGGCAGGCTGGACGCATCAACGTCAATGGCGCTGACTTTTCGCAGTGGTGCGTTTTCGTCCACAAGCTTCTGAGCAAAGGCAATCGTGCCTTCGCGCAGGTCGCCCTCAACCACGGCGTCAATGATATCCAGGTCTTTGGCGTCGGGCGCCGGGATCGGATTTCCATCGATAATGACCTGGAGCGCACGCTCCGGACCAATCAGCCGAGGCAGCCGTTGGGTGCCTCCTGCACCGGGCAGCAGGCCGAGTTTCACTTCCGGCAGGCCAACCTTGGCCGACGGAATGGCGACGCGGTAGTGACAGGCCAGAGCCGTTTCCAGCCCACCGCCCAACGCGGTGCCGTGGATCGCAGCGACGATCGGCTTGGAAGCGTCTTCCATGGTTTCCTGAACCAGGCGCAGCCCAGGACCTTTTGGTGGCTTGCCGAATTCGGTGATGTCGGCGCCGGCAATAAATGTCCGCCCGTCACAGATCAGTACAATGGCTTTGACTGATTCGTCTGCATCCAGCGCCTTCGTGCCATCAAAAATTCCCTGCCGGACTCCAGCCGACAATGCATTGACCGGCGGGCTATTGACCGTAATGACGCCGATTTCACCCTCTTTGGCCCAACTGACCACATCGCTCATGCGAATTCCCCTGACCTGATTGCTTCGAATTGCTTATGTATAGAACAGGCGTGAACGAGACTGTGTTCTCCAACGCCGGGTTCGGTTAGAACAGTTTCCAGGAGCCAACGTCAAGTGCCACTACCGGGTTGTGCCCATGCTCGTTAAAAGGCTGACGCCATGCCATCCTTGATGCGCCGTAAAGACCATGGCGGACTGATTGATCGGTCCCGCCCGTTGAGCTTCAGTTTCAACGGACAGCCTTGCCTTGGCTATGCCGGCGATACACTTGCCTCTGCGCTTCTGGCTAACGGTGTCGATCTATTGGGCCGGAGCCCCAGATATAACCGGCCTCGCGGTATCATGGGCGCCGGTTACGAAGACCAGAGCGCCTATGTGAAGCTTCAGGATAATGGCGCATCCCGCACCGTTCATGCGACCCAGATCGATCTTGGCGAAGCGATGATCACCGAAAGCGTCCTCGACTGGCCGCCGCCCAGCCTGATGGATCGGGTTCGTGGGTTCCGCAGCCGCAAGACCATAGAGCCGCCCGCGCACCATCCCTTAAGGCCTGGATTCGAAGTCGACTCGGCCTACGGGCATTGTGATGTGTTGGTTGTCGGTGGCGGACCGGCGGGCTTGAGCGCTGCCCGCGCGGCAGGCGAAGCCGGCGCGCGGGTATTTCTGGCCGACGACAAGGTTCGTCTGGGCGGCAGCCTTAGCTGGTGCACAGGCACCATTGGGGACGTTTCATCATCAACATGGCTGTCAGAAACGATAGGCGCGCTCAAACAGTTGCCGGATGTTCGAATGATGCCCCGGGCGACCGCTGTCGGATTTGACGACAGGGGCCGGGTTCAGATTGTCCAGGCGCAGCCGGACGACCCCGAAGAAGACGGCCCGGTTACCGGCAGCCGCTTCGAACTGTTCCGGCTCACTGCGTCCCAGATCATCCTGGCGACAGGCGCTGTTGAGCGCCCGCTGCTGTTTCCTGACAACGAGCGCCCGGGCGTGATGCTGTCAAGCGCCGTCCTGACCTATACCAAACACTATGCTGTCGCACCGGCACGCGGCCCGGTCGTGTTGCTGACCAATAACGATTTCGGGCACCGGTCCGCCTGCATGCTGCATGACGAAGGGATCGACGTCGCAGCCGTGGTCGATGTTCGGCAGGAAATCGTGTCGGACTCTGTCGGGCCGCTTTGTGATCGCGGTCTCAATCTGGTCGGTGGCGCCGTCATCAGAAAGGTCGACGGGGAGACGCAAGTAAATGGTGTTGACCTGATGGGGTCCGGCGGTTCCCCGCTTGGGTCCGGACCATCGGCGATTGACTGCCGGCTTATCGCCGTCTGCGGCGGGCACAACCCGCGCCTTGACCTTTTCCGCCGTGCCGGCGGCACCATCACATTTGACGAAGCCCGTGCCACAATGGTGCCCGGGTCAAGTGGCCGAATCGACCACCTCGCTGGCAGTATGACCGGCAGTTATTCGCTCGCCGGCGCAATTCATTCCGGCCAAGCGGCCGGATTAAAGGCAGCCGGAGCCGCCGGATTCGATTCGGCGGAAGCGTTAGCCACCGATACGCCGGCTGATGAAGATGACGTCCACCTGATGCCGTTCTGGCGCACCCCCCAAGGCGGGCTTGGCAACCGGGCCAAACAATGGGTCGACCCCCGCCGCGACCTGACTACTGGCGACGTCTCCAATGCTGATCTGGACGATCAGGCACCAATCCTGGGCCCTCTCGAAGACCTTCAACTTCATGGTCCTTCAGCGCCCGACTTGACGCCCGTGATCGACGCTGCCGACGAACCAGAACCGCCATCGCATCGGCTTCTACCGGCACACGACTGGCACGCGGATCAGGGGGCCGCGTTTCGTGTGGTGGGTGGCTGGCTGACGCCTGCCTTTTATCCCGACGAGTCGGGCAACGTCGAACGGGCGATTGCCGCTGAAATGCAGGCGGCGCGCAAGGGCGTTGGTGCGATTGATTTGTCGGCACTCTCAAAGGTCGAGATCAGGGGCCCGGACGCTGGGCGTTTTCTAGAGCATCTGTGCTGTGAACCACTCGACCCCTTCCCCGTGGAGTCGGTGCACTATGTCCGGCTATTGGACGACAATGGCGGCATTCTTGAGCACGGTGTGGTCGCCCGACTCGAAAAAGACCGGTTTGTTCTAACGACATCGCCCGCCAGCGAAGCCGACGTCCTGGACTGGATCAATCAGCAACTTGCCGCACCGGGCGAGCGGTTTCGCGCCGCCGCTGTTCCGGTATCCGCGCAATGGGCCACCTTTGCCGTAACGGGTCCCCGGGCCCGGCAAGTCCTGCTCGAGCTTGACCGGGATATCGATGTCTCCACCGCAGCTTTTCCGTTCCTGGGACTGCGCCGCGGGAAAGTGTGCGGCACCAGGGCGCATATCGCCAGAACCAGCAATGCGGGCGAAGTCGCGTTTGAAATCGCCGTTTCAGCCAATTATGGCCGGCAACTTTGGGAAACAATTTTGGCTGCCGGCGGCCGCTACGGGATCGTGCCAATGGGGCAGGATGCGCTGACCCGGCTGGGCGCTGAAAAGGGCCGCATCGATACCCCGCGCCTCGCCCCGCGTGGCCTGACGCCATACGATCTCGATTTGGCGGGAACGTACTCTCCCAAAAATGCTGACTTCATCGGCAAGAAAGCGCTACTGGCTGCGTCACCAGAACATGAACGCCTGCAGCTCGTCGCGCTACGGGGCGACGATGAAAGCGGACTGCTTCCCGAAGATGGGGTTATCGTTCAAGACGGCGTCGCCGATGGCGCGCGCGAAGGCCGGATCGCCATTAGCTTCTCGAGCGAGACCATGGCAGGCCCGCTAACCCTTGCGCTCGTGCTGCGCGGAAAACAGCGTATTGGTGAGACCGTTCACGTGGCGTCCGGTGGCCAGATCACACCGGCGCGGATTGTCCGGCCAACAATATTCGATCCCGGCGGGCGCCGCCGCCATGGTTGAGTCCGCCGCCGTCAAGATTGAGGCCGAATCCCCGCTGCTCGAGTACTGGTCGGGAACAACGCCTGCTGTGATTTCAAGCCGTGGCCTATCCGTTCGCGAGCAGCCAAGCCGTGAGAAACTGGTCCTGGTCAGCGATGGCTCCCCGGCTGCCCTGCGCAATGCGGTTGCCGTCCTCGGAAAACCACTGCCCGAGAGTGCGGACGCCAAAACCGGCACCGACCCTTGCTGCATCTGGCGCGCGCCCAACCGCTGGCTGATTGCCCACGACCGGGGCGAGGTTCTTGCCACCGGCCTCAATGCATCGCTGAGCCAAGGTATCGGGGCGGCCATCGATGTCAGTGATGGTTGGGTTTCCCTGGTGATCGAGGGGCCAAATGCCATGGCACTGCTCAATCGCGGATGTGAAATGGATTTTCACCCGCGTGCATTTCCCCAGGGCAGGTTTGCTGAAACGGAAGTAGCGGGCGTCGATATCATTATCCATGCCCAGCCTGACACACCAAGCTACGAACTATTGGTCGAACGAGCGCTTGCAGTTGGGCTATGGGTGTGGCTAAAGGACAACGCATCGGTCATTCCCGGCTGATCACGCACCGTTTCTCCCACTACATCTTTGATACTTCCTATGGCTCTGCCCCAAGACAGCTACATCCTGACCCTGACCTGCCCGGACCGCACAGGCATTGTTGCCGCATTAAGTGGGTTTTTGGCCAAGCATGATGGTTTCATTACGGAATTGTCGCACTACGCAGACCCGGTATCGCAGCGTTCATTTGCCCGGGTCGTCTTCCATTCCGGTGGACCAAAGCTTCCCAATGTCGAGGGTCTCCAAAGCGAGTTCTCTAAGGTTGCCGAAGATTTCGCAATGGATTTCCAGCTACGCCGTGCCGACGAGAAAGCACGTGTTCTGGTAATGGTCAGCAAGTTCGGCCACTGCCTGCATAACCTTCTTCACGACCGGCAAAGTGGCGCGCTGCCGATTGATGTTGCGGCAGTCGTGTCCAACCACGACGACATGCGGTCGTTTGTCGAATGGCATGGCATTCCCTATCACCACCTGCCGGTCACCGCTGACACAAAGCCGGATCAGGAGGCGGAGGTCAGACGGCTGATCGACACGCTTGATATCGATCTGATCGTGCTGGCCCGGTACATGCAGATTCTGACGCCTGATCTGTGTAACCACTTGGCCTGGCGTGCCATCAACATCCATCACTCGTTTCTGCCCAGTTTCAAGGGCGCGCGGCCCTATCATCAGGCCCATGCCCGGGGTGTGAAACTGATCGGCGCCACAGCGCATTACGTCACCGTCGACCTCGACGAGGGGCCGATCATCGAGCAGATCACCGAAAGGGTGGATCACACCCAAACGCCACAAGATCTGGTGCGTATCGGCCGGGATATGGAAAGCGTGGTCCTCAACCGAGCAGTCCGCTGGCATGCCGAACGGCGCGTGCTGCCCAATGGCAATAAAACGGTGGTTTTCCGTTAATTAGACTGAGGCAGCGTAACAGCTGGCGGTGGCGATGGCTGGGTAAGCCAGAGGTCTGCATTCGCCTCAATACGCTCAGCAGTTTCAGCCGTCAGGCCGGGTACGACGCGGGCATAATAGTCTCTGGCATTCGGATCCCCTTGCCGCCGCGCCAGGTCCAACCAGGTCAGCCCGGCGATAATGTCCTGCCGGACCCCACGGCCATTCACCAACATCAACCCATAGGCGGCCTGCGCACCGATCGATCCGCGTTCTGCTGCAGCCACCAGGACATCTGCCGCAGCGCGAAGCCTGTCCGGATCTTCGCCTGATCCAATCAAATCCCGAGCAATCGATAAGAGGGCCCGGCTGCTGCCACCCTCGGCAGCACGGTGGCGCCAGCGTTGCGCTGCCTGCTGATCAGCCGCGGCGCCGACACCTTTGTCCAGCAGGTCTGCGACCATGGCCTGCGCAACCGGATGACCAGCTTCTGCAAGGTAAAGATACCAGTCATAGGCCAACCGTTGATTGCCCTGGTCCGCTGCCAACCGGGCGAGCGCAAATGCTGCGGCCAAATCGCCTTCGTCTGCCAACGGCGACAACATTGAAGACGCCCCGGTAAAATCACCAAAGCCGATGGCCCGCTCGGCAATCGCAATCATGTCCGAATGCTCACCGGAATTTGTCGCGAGCAGCCCCCGAGGGACCTTTACCTCCCCGCCACGATAGCCGTCGACATAGAGCAGCAAGGGCCGGTACCCTTCCGCGCCGACTTCATAGACGTCAAGCTGCCGCAGAACGCCGCTCTCCGGGTCGCGGTAGTCGCAACATGAGTCAGTCTGAATAAAGCTCAGCGGCTCGCCCCGGGGGCCCCGAAACAAATCAAATATGGTGTTGAGACGTTCGCGGAATTGGCCCGTGTCGCGCCCCCCCAGACGAAGAGGCTTTTCGGGCGTAAAGCCATAACCCTGTTCATCAGCGATTTGGTCCAGGACAAACGCAGCCGCCGGGTCCTCTTGCGCGTAGAGGCTCGGCGAACAACCCAGAAACAGGGCAAGGGCTATGCCCAATTGGCATCGGAAACGAGACATGGAAAAGACATACAACGTCGCCACCGGCAGCGCCAATGCTGTTACGGAGACCGAACGGCTTCGCATCCCTGCGTCCAACACCAATTTCGTACTGCCAAAAGCACGAGGGAGGATTAATCTAGGCCAGACTTTTGGGGTTTTAGTGAGCGAATAAGGATGCAAACAGACGATCAGGATACGTCATCGACAAACCGGCGGGTCTGGGACCTGCCGGTGCGGCTGTTCCATATTCTGCTGATCTGCCTGGTCGCGGTATCCTGGTATACCGGCGAAAACATGGGCATCGCGACCCCCGATCTGGTCGAGATTCACATCTGGTCAGGCTGTTCGATTTTGGCGCTGGTTCTGTTCCGGATCATCTGGGGCTTTGCCGGCAGCACCACCGCCCTGTTCCGGCACTTCGTCAAAGGGCCAATTACAATCCTGCGTTATGCAGCCACGCTGTTTTCCACCAAATCAAAGCCCTGGGTGGGACACAATCCGCTGGGTGGCCTGTCCGTGGTGGCGATGCTGACGCTGCTGCTGGCTACGCCGATACTGGGATTGTTCTCTGCCGATGATGAAATCCCCGGCTTCGGGCCGTCCGGCCCGTTGTCCCACCTGGTGTCGGAGGACACGTCATATGACCTGGCGGGCCTTCACCACGATATGTGGGATGTGTTGTTTATTCTGATCTTGCTGCACATCGCTGCCATCATTTTCTATGTGGCTTATAAGGGCCACTTCATCATCGCGGCGATGATCTCTGGCGAAGACGACCGCGAAGTCCCCGAAACACTGGTGTTCCGGTCCGCGTGGCGCGCCCTTGCCATATTCGCGGTAACGGCGGGCGCTGTCGCGCTCGCCGTTACGCAGCTATAAAACAGTCATTTGGTCCTGAAATCGTCGTGACAGGCTTTGCAGGAACCGCCCAGCGGGCCTGCTGCCGGACCGATCTGCGCCATGTCACCTGACGCAGCAGCCTCAGCCAACGCGGCGGATGCGGTCTCGAAATCTTTCATCTTCTTGGCGAAATCTTCCCATTCGCTCCAGATCTCATCCTTGGCGGTGTGTTCTTCCGACCCCTGACCAGCGGTGTTCTGTTCAAATGCGGCAAGCGCGTGGGTTGCTGCATCGGCCAGTGCTTGCGCGTGATAGGCCAATGCGTCCTGATGCGGCACCTTGCCCTGTAGAATAGCAAAAAACGCGCCGGTATGACCGCCAACGACTTCCATAATGCCCTGGCGATACTTGATCACGTCGTTCGGGTCGGCATCGTCGGCGGAAACGGCGGCCCCCATCATCGGCATCATCAGCCCGGCGAGCAGTGCGGTGCGAATGGCAAATTTCATCATATTCCCCGTATCTTCGTTGAAATGTGAACCCTGATCATAGGCGAGGATGGGCCAACGGCAAAGCGGCTTCGCTGTTCGGTGACCGGGGATTGGGGTATTCTGGCACCGAAGAGGGTGAAATCGGGGAGATGAACCATGGATAAGGACGTCTATGAAGGCCTGAAACCGGGGGAGGCGCGCAGCAGCGGACCCAGCGTACAGGACATTCTCGACCGCGATGGCGACAACCCGCCGTCACATTTGCGCGAACAGTCATACCGTTTCCTCGGCAATGAAGACATGGACCCGTCCCGCTATACCAGCCGTGAATTCGCCCAGGCCGAACTGGACCATATGTGGACCAAAGTCTGGCAAATGGCCTGCCGCGAGGAAGAGATTCCCGAACCAGGTGACCACATTGTCTATGACATCGGTGAATGGAGTTTCATCGTCGTCCGCACCGCCGAGGATGAGTTCAGGGCCTATTACAATGCGTGCCTGCACCGGGGCACCCAGCTGCGCCCCTCGAACAGTCAGGGCAATGTGCCGCAGTTCCGCTGTCCGTTTCATGGCTTTACCTGGAACCTGGACGGCACCCTGAAGGAGATTCCCTGCGACTGGGACTTCCCGCATATCGACAAGGACAATTTCGACCTGCCGCAGGTCCGGCTAGGCCGATGGGGCGGCTTCGTTTTCATCAACATGGACGACGATGCTGAACCCTTGGAAGACTATCTGGGCGTTTTGCCGGATCACTTCACAACCTGGCCCTTGGAAGACCGCTTCATGAGCGCCAATGTGCGGCGCACCCTGCCCTGCAACTGGAAAGTCGCCCAGGAGGCCTTCATCGAGTCTTTCCACGTTGTTGAAACACACTCGCAGGCGCTGCCCATGACCGGGGACGCCAACACCCAATATGATATCTGGGGCGACAATATCAGCCGCCTTTACACCTTACAGGGAGTTCCCAGCCCCCATGTTGAAAGCCCCATGACCGAACAGGAAATGGCCGACGTCCTGATGGCTGGTGTCGGGGCCACGAAGCGCGACGGTGAATTCAAACTCGCTGAAGGCGAGACCGCCCGTTCGGTGAATAAGGACATTCTGGTTAAGGAAATGAAGGACCGGTTTGGCGCGGACGTTTCCAAGCTGACTACGACGGAACTGGTCGATCCGATTGAGTATTTCCTGTTCCCCAACTTCCTGCCCTGGTTCAATTTCGGGCTCCCGCTGGTCTATCGCTTCCGTCCGCTGGGCAGTGACCCTGACTGGTGCATCATGGATGTGATGTTGCTGCACCCCATCCCGGACAACGGACCGCGCCCTGAACCGGCGCCCTTGCGTGTGCTCGGCCCCGATGAGCCGTTCACGGATGCGCCCGAACTGGACCAGATTTCGCCGATCTTCGAGCAGGATGTCTCCAACATGCCGCTGGTGCAGAAAGGCATGAAGACTCTGGCGCGCAAGAAGGGCATCACGCTCGGAAATTATCAGGAAATCCGCGTCCGCCATATGCACCAGACCCTGGACAAATACATTACGGCCGGCACTTGAGCACATTGCTCAATTATTCTGACGATCTGATCCGCGACATCCTGCAGCGCTCGAAAACCATCGCCATGATCGGCGCATCGCCCAACCCGGCGCGGGACAGTCATGAGGTAATGCGGTTTCTACAGGCCAAGGGCCACCGCGTGGTTCCGGTTAACCCAACGTCGGCTGGACAGGAAATTCTCGGTGAAACCGTCGTTGCGGACCTCTCGGAGATCAGTGAACCGGTTCAGATGGTGGATGTGTTTCGCCGGTCGGAATGGATCGCCCCTTTGGTCGACGAGGTGCTGGAACACGCACCCCGGCTGGGGATCACCTCTATCTGGATGCAACTCGGCGTGCGTGACGACAGGGCAGCTGCTAAAGCAGAAGCCGAGGGCCTTGATGTTATTATGAATCGCTGCCCGGTGATCGAATATCCCAGGCTGGGGCTGCGATAGTCGCCTCAGCGCGGGACTGCTCTATGTTGAACCGACAGCAAACCGGAGCATGCCATGACTGAAACTTCCTGGATCAAAGTCGCCGAGGCCGATGAGCTGCCCGAAGGCCGGGTGAAGACCGTGACCGCGGGAACGCGCACGCTGGCGCTGACCCATTTCGATGGCCAATACGGCGCGCTCGACAACAAATGCCCGCATCAGGGCGGCCCGCTGGGCGAAGGGTCGATTGAGGATTGCTGGCTGCGCTGCCCCTGGCATGGCTGGGACTTCCATCCGCTGACCGGTGAGTCCCCCGGCGGCCATGACGACGGGGTCGAGACCTTCCCGGTCGAAGCGCGCGAAGACGGTATCTACATCGCCATTCCGGCCGAGGAAGCCCATGTCCGCACCGTCACCGATGTGATGGCGGAAACCATGGTGAACTGGGGCGTCACCCATGTGTTCGGCATGGTCGGCCACTCCAATCTAGGCCTCGCCGATGCCATCCGCGTGCAGGAAGATGAAGGCAACATGACCTTTATCGGCATCCGGCACGAAGGCGCCGCCGCCTTCGCCTGTTCCGGCTATGCCAAGCTGACGGGCAAGCCGGCGGCCTGCCTCTCCATCGCCGGGCCGGGCGCTACCAACCTGCTGACCGGACTGTGGGACGCCAAGGTGGACCGCGCGCCGGTGCTGGCGCTGACCGGACAGGTGAACACGCAGGTGCTGGGCCCGGGCGCGTTCCAGGAGATCGACCTGGCCGACGCGTTCAACGCCGTCTCCAGCTTTAGCCAGACCGTGCTTTCCAACAGCGACCATGCGGAGCTGATGACGCTGGCGCTCAAGAACGCCATCGTGAACCGGGATGTCGCGCATCTGATCTTCCCGGACGAGATGCAGACGGTTCCGGCTGAAGATAACGCCCCTGCGTCGGGCCCGTTCGGGCGCATGGGCGATATCGGCATGGCGCCGGCTCAGGCCTCCATCGATGAAGCGATGCTGCGGATCAACGTCCACCGCCGCCCGGTCATTATTGTCGGCTATGGCGCACGCGAGAGCATGGACGATATCATCGCGCTGGCTGAAAAGCTGGACGCGCCGGTGCTGACGACGTTCAAGGCCAAGGGGCAGATTTCCGACAGCCACGAGCTCGCCGCCGGCGTGCTGGGCCGCTCCGGCACACCCATCGCCAGCTGGTTCATGAATGAATCCGACCTGCTGCTGGTGTTCGGCGCGTCATTTTCCGACCACACGGGCATCGAAAAGAAAAAGCCGATCATCCAGGTCGATTTCGACCGCATGGCGCTGGGCAAGTTTCATTCGGTCGACGTGCCGGTCTGGGGCGAGATCGGCCAGACGGCGCGCGCGATCTGCGACGCGCTTACCAACAACCCAGACCGGGAGAGTCAGCGTGATGAGATTGCCGAGCGCTGGGCGCTGTGGCGCGAGGAAAAGGCGAGCCGCCGCACCGACGACCGCGGCAACGGCGTCGCCTCGGCCAACGTGTTCCAGGTGCTCACAAACGTATGCCCGGATGACGCGGTGATCGCCGTCGATGTCGGCAACAACACCTATTCCTTCGGCCGCTATTTCGAATGCGCCGATCAGTCGGTCCTGATGTCGGGTTATCTGGGCTCGATCGGGTTCGCCTTTCCGGCGGCCATGGGCGCCTGGGCGGCGGCGGGCCATGAACGACCGATCGTATCCGTGTCCGGCGACGGCGGGTTCGGGCAATATATGGGCGAGTTCACGACGGCCGTGAAATACGGCATGAACATCACCCATATTCTTTTGAATAACAGCGAGTTAGGGAAAATCTCCAAGGAACAGCGCGCGGGCAACTGGCAGGTCTGGCAGACCAGCCTGCACAACCCAAACTTTGCTGAATACGCCACCCTGTGCGGCGGGCTTGGCATTCGTGTTGAAACCGCCGATCATCTGGAGGATGCCATGCGCCAGGCCCTCGCGCATGACGGCCCCGCGCTGGTGGAAATCATCACCGACGCGGAGCTGGTTTAGCTCAGCCAATATTTCAGCGGGCGCGATTCCGTCGGCGCCCGTTGGCCATAGCTTTATCCTTAGTGGTGAAGCCTTTTCCTTATGTCATCCAAGGCCATAAAAAAGTACGCCGACATCAGGGCAAAGAGGGCGAGCGTCTCGCTTGATTGCTCAAAACTCATCCTTCTGCCCATGATCGTAATTATCCCTTCGCCCTCCGGTCCGGCATCACCGAGCACCGCTAATGCTGAGAGACCACCGAAGGCGGCTAAGGCCAGCAATGATTTTACCGAAAGCGTCTTGACGACGGGCAGGATCAGGCCGGCGAGCAACAGCGCTTCAAAGAAAAAGAATGCCGTTTCCGGCAAGCCGATCTGAGGCATTCGCTCATGGATGCCAAATGCGGCATCGTAGAAAATCAGCATAAAAAGCGCGGCGGACAAAAACCAGAACCAGCGCCCGTAAGCTGAGGGCACGAGTTCAAACACAACAAGCGCCAGCCTGAAGAGGCATATGCCGCATCCAATTGCCAAAAATGCAGCGCCCAGGACGGCATTCATACCGGCCAGGTCGACGATCTGGTTTACGCCCAGGAGAACAGCAGCGCCCAACAAGAAAAAGGCCAGCCCGGGCAGTGCCAAGATCCATATGAGATTCGAGTATTTGATGATTGCTCCCCCCAGCCACATCTACGGAGCACTTTTTCCAACCCGAGTCAATTCAGGCCATGGAAACTCCAGACCATGAGGTGCGTGAACGATGCCCTGGGCGCCATGAAATGCAGAGACCGTTCCGGACACGGCGCTGTGTGGAATTCCTAACCGACATAGGACTCGCTTAGGCGATTCTGCAAGCTCTAACGCGGGAGCACTGGCCGCGTCGCTGCGGACGTGGTCACGGAGTCACTCGGCTCCCATTCCAGTTCCGGAATAGGAAGACCTTCCAATTCCCAAACAAGCCGAATTGTATTTCCACGTCTTCCCACAATCTGACCGTCGACGTAATCAGGCGCATACCTGAAACGGTTGACTGCCTTTAGCGCCTCGTCGTTGAAAATTCCCTTGGGCTTCGCGGCGATGACCTTGGCGTTCACAACCATGCCTGCAGCATCCACATCAAATCCGAGTATCACAACACCTGCTATACCCCGCTCTTGTGCGATTCTCGGAAAGCGGGGGGTCACCCGGAATATAGGATAGGGCCCGGAAGCACCTTCATCCGCTCCCAGTAAGGCAATCGCTTTAGCATGCGGGGTCGCTCGATCTCTGTTCCCAAGTTCTTCGTGCGCCACGACGAGCAGTATATGGGCACCAACAACCATCTTGCTGGGCGCGTTTTCAGCTGCTTCTAGCAGTGCGAGGGCCTGTTCAAGATACGAAATGGCTCTTTTTTCGCGCTTGCGCATAACACTTACACGGCCAAGGCCAATTAGCGCGTCCCCATGAATTAGAATAGAGCTAGCATCTGCACTGTCGACAATGGAGATGGCCCTCTCAAATCGGCCCGCGGCGTCACTCCATTTTCTGATGTTTGCCTCTATATCTCCGAGACGAGTGAGAACTGACGCTACGCGAGCATCACTCGGCCCATAATTGTATTCAGAGAGCTTGAGCAGGCGCTTCATTGTCTTACGCGCCTCCGCCATAGGCGAATATTTTTCGTCCCAGGGCGATTTGTCTGATTTTGCGACGTAACTCGACGCCAAAAAATCCAAGAGCTCTGCCAATTCTATACTGCGCTCACCGAAGACCGCCTCATAGCGTTTTAGAGCAGCTTCATAGGTTTCAATTGCATCGTCGATATGCCCTGCCAATTGATAGGTGTAGGCAAGGTTATAGGTCATCATCGCCAGCTGATCGGGTCGGTCTGCGAGCAGTGTTTCACCAAGTTCGAGCGCCCGCTTTGCATGCGGGATGGCCTCTTCAAACCGCCCTTCATCGTGTGCAGCGTTATAAGCGCGGTAGGCGGTGTTAAATTCGGTGGCGGGATCACTTTGAGCCGGTGAGGCGTGTAGCAGACCGATGGCCGACAGCATCAAGACAAATGTATACTGTAAGATGGGTGTCCAGGACGCCCCGATGAAAGGTATGCACCTGTTGGCAAGCATGCCTAACACCAGCCTTTGCGGCTCGACCCTTCAAAGCTCCAAGTCAATCGTACCTTTTGGCCCGGAGTTTCGACAAAAACACCATTCTGAATTCGCGGTCTGTACCGATAACGATTGACCGCCTTTAACCCAGCGCGGTCAAAGATCTTCTTGGGCTTGGATTCTATAATGTTTGCGTCCTTGACCTTCCCTTCCGCGTCAATCGTAAATTCGACGACGATGTACCCTTCCCGGCATTTTTCAGCTGCAGAAAACGGATAGTCGTGAATGACGCGAAACAACGGAACAGGTTCACTTGTCTCCTGTCGCGGGTCAATGCGGGCGAGGTTTTGAACATGCTCTGTTGCCTTGTCGCTTTGCCCGTCACGCTCGTATGCCTCGATCAATTGCGCTTCGACGGTCAACAGAAGCGGTAACTCCTGCGAGTCTTGGGCCAACAGGATATTGCGCAGCTGAATAAAGCGCTTAATGGCCTTCTTGTTTGCACGACGCGACATGGCGACACGGCCATGTTCCAAGAGATTGAGATTGTGTTCCATTGCAAATTCAGGACCGGCACTCTCAGTAAGGTTTATGGCCTGACGCATGAAACCGTCAGCGCGGCGACCGTTGTTTTGCCGTAGTGAGTTGTATGCCAGCCGGCGCAAAGGTTCCGAAAGCCGTGGATCCTTTTTCCCGTAAGCTTCCTGATAGATCTCAAGTGTCTCTTCCAATAGCCGCTCGGCATGTTTGACATTCTTGGTTACAGCAAGGCGCTCATTTGCGTTGGCCAACACAAACATAGGCTGGGCCACGCGTACATCGCGGGCGCCAAACGCTGCTTTATATCGCTCGATTGCGAGTTCCAAGACCGGCATACATGCTTCAGTCTTATGGGCAAAATACATAACCTCACCCAACAAAAAGGTCATGATTGCAACCTGCCCGGGATCGTCGGCGAGCAGCTTTTCCGCGTGTTCCAGTGCCGTTTCAGCGTGAAGAGCCGCCCGCGCAAACCGCCCCTTGTCATAAGCAGAAGTGTACGCGCGATAGGCCGCGTTGAACTCTTCAATTTGGTCGTTTTGCGCGGAAACGGGCAGCGGTGAAATCCAGATCGCCAGGGTCAAAATCAAGATAAAACGCATAATCGGCCTCGATACGCTCGGACAAAAGCTCAGCTTGTTATGCCGTCATCGTGCCAGCAAACATGCAAACGATCAAACGGCGACAAAGCCTGCAGCACGACCGTCAACAAAGAGTCAACTCTGGACAAAAATAGCCCCAACTGAAGTTGTTCCCGCGGAACCGTTATTCCAGTTCCCAAACAAGCCTGATCTTCTGATCGGGCGTTGCGACAAACTCACCATTTTCGATCCGCGGTTTGTAACGAAATCGATTTATCGCCTCTAATGCGGCCGAGTCGAAAATCCGGCCGGGCTGTGCCTCCAAGATTTTGGCATCCTGGACCCTGCCTTCCGTATCAATGGTGAAGCTGACAATCACCTTGCCTTCACGACCCATTTGCCGCGCGCTAAATGGATAATCTGGAACAATCCGGAATAGCGGGATGGGCTCGCTGGTTTCTTTGTCAGGGTCTATGCGCGCCAGATACCGCACATGCTCCGTCGCTTCCTCGCTTTTGCCAGCCCGTTCATACGCCTCGATCAATTGTACTTCGATGCCAAGACGGAACGGGCTATCTGCCATCTCACTGGCCATTAACACACTGCGGGCTTTCAACAGCCTATCAATTGCCTTGCTCGGAAATCTTCGGGCAAGCGCGACACGTCCATGCTGATACAGGCTGGCTACATAATCATAAAGAAACTCTGGGCCAGCATCCTCGGTCAAACGAACAGCACGCCTCGACAACCCTTCCGCCGCCCGGCCATCTCGGGCGACCACGGCATTGTAGGCAAGTCGTCTCAAAGGTTCTGAAACCCTGGGGCTTTCCTCGCCAAAATGGTCCTCATACAGACGCAGGGCCTCTTCCAACAACCGTTCCGCGCGCCTAACATCATCTTTTCCGCCTAGTCGATGCAGTGCATCTGCTGTGAGAAACAGCGGTTCTGCAACACGGATATTTTTTTGTCCGAATACGCCGCGATACCGCTCCAGCGCTAGTCCAGCTGTATCGATACTCTGGCCAACTGCAAAACCTCTGAACTGAACTTCTGCCAGCAAATAAGTCATCATGGCAATTTGGGCTGGGTCATCAGTGAGCAAGTCTTCGGCAAGCGCCAGCGCCTTTTCCGCATGCGGTATCGCGTCCTTATGGCGGCCCTGATCAATCAGTTCCGAGTACGTTTTGTACGCCGCGTTGAACTCTTCAACCTGATCGTTTTGGGCGAAAGCAGGCGGCGGTGAAATCAAGATCGCCAAAATCAAAATAAATACAAAACGCATAATCGGCCTCGATACGTTCGGACAAAAGCTCAGCTTGTTATGCCGTCATCGTGCCAGCAAACATACCGGTGATCAAACGGCGGCCTTCCGCTCTACCTACCGCAGGACACGCACACCCACTTTTCTTGCGGTCGAGAGAATCTCTGCTGATGTTTCCCAGTCCAGCCGAGGATAACCCTTGCCATATATTTCCCAAATGAGCTTTACCGTCACACCCTTGGCTACTGCAAACTGGCCCTCAATGACCTTTGGTGCATAGCGGTACTTCGACACCGCGTCGAGAGCTGATTCCTCAAAAAGTCCGCTGGGTTCGGCCGCCAGAACCTGGGGGTTTCTAACAAATCCACGCTCATCAACATCAAAACTCACCACCGCGACACCAGACGCCTCGCGCATCTGCGCCCACTTTGGAAAAATGTGTATGGGCCGATAGATAGAACGCGGATCCGACCCGGTGCCTCGTGGATCAAGCAGTGCAATCGTTCGAACATGCGGGGTCGCTGCATCATGGTCGCCTTGAACATGAAGAATCTTGGCCAGATGCTCATGCACGGAAATCAGCGCCTCGTGTGGCGGATCGTCCAGTGCTTCAAGAACCTCCATAGCCTGAAGCAGATAAGCGACGGCCTCGTCGTTATTTTTCCCGTCTTCAGCAATTGCCGCCAGCCGTGTCAAAGCCTGAAGATGTTGCGCTGCATACTTCGAACCCGCGTCTCTCGTCAGGTCAATAACGGCCTCAAAGCGCTCAATCGACGCGCTTGTTTTTCCAAGAGCGTGTTCAATTTCGCCAAGGCGGACCGAAACCAGGGCAAGCTGGGGATCCTTAGGCTCAAAATTGGCACTATAAATCACGTAAACACGTTCAAAAGCTTCCATTGCCTCGCGCATGGGCGCCGTAGCCCCGCCTGGGGGCGCATTTCCAGCCCTTTGGACGAGAGCCTCGCCCAGCGCGACCAACGGGTCGGCTACATCCAAACTGTTAACACCAAAGGCAGTTTGGTATCGGGTAACCGCTAGCTCGAGCGTTGAAACGGCATCATCAATGCGTCCGACAAGCTGGTATGTGTCACCGAGATTAAACGTCAGAATTGCGAGCTGTTCGGGCCGGTCCGCCATTAATTGCTGGCCCAGTTCTAAAACCTCTTCCGCATAGGGAACAGCATCAGCATACCGCCCCTCACTATGGGCGGCGTTATACGCGCGATAGCCGGCGTTAAATTCGGTGACAAGATCGGATCGAGCAGAGACCAACGAGTCCGGCAACCAAAACGAAATCATCAAAACCAAAACAAGACGCATAAAAGTTCTCAGTATCCCCACGCAAAACCAACGCATCAAACGGGCGCGCCTAATAGAGCTTGGTCAGCCCCTCGCGCTCCGCCTCCTCAAACAACTCTTCCGGTGTTGTGTCGAGATGGGCTTGCTGGATCATCGCCTCGCCAATATCAGGTAAATCAGCAGAGTCTCCCCAGCGTTCTGGGTCCCAGAGCCCCGACCGGATCATGCATTTCGGGCAGTGAAGAAAAGCCCGCTCCACAAAGACCACCAGCGCCAGTTCGGGCACCTTACCCTGAACCGCCATGGTTTCCAGCAGCGCTGGGTCACGCACCAGCCGCGCTTCGCCGGTGACCCTCAAGGTCTCGGTCTTACCGGGGATCAGGAAAATCAGCCCAAGTTGCGGGTTCTTCAGCAGGTTGTGAAACGTATCGACCCGCTTATTGCCGGGCCGGTCCGGGATCGCCAAATGATGGTCATCCAGGATTTTAACAAAACCCGCCGGGTCCCCCTTGGGCGACAGGTCGATATAGTTGCCAACGCCGGTCGAGGCCATGACGACAAAAGGAGATTTGGCAATGAACGCCCTGCACACATCGTCCAGGTGATCCTGCACCTTATCGATCACCATCTGCTTGGGCGCACCGATCAGGGCTTCCAACTCGTCTACTGACGTAACAATCTCAGAGAAATTCGAGAAACGGTCATCAACCATAGCCTGACTCCGGATTCGCAATCTTTGTTTCACAATGAACCACGATTAAACTGCCAGCAAACAGGACGCTGAGCAAACAGGGGGAACAACGATGACAGACTGGAGCAGCTTGAGCACCGTCAGCTGGGAGGCGCTGAAGGAAGCGCGGCTGCAGGCGCATCATGCCATCCAGTGGCTGGCGAAAGCAGCACGGAACTTCGTGCCCAAACAGCCTGATGACAGCCACACCGCACTGACGTGGAACAAGGACTTGCAGGCCTTGATGATCGCGCCGATCACCGGAGGCGCCGGCACATTTGAAATGGGCATGCGGCTTGCTGACCTGGCACTGCTGATCAAAACGGACCACGCTGTTGCCCCGGTTCCGCTGCTGGGCCATACCGACCGCCAGTTGGAGGCGTGGGTCAGCGCCTCATTGATGGAACAGTTTGTCGACCGCGACCTGGCGATCAACTTCCCCAGGCTGCCCTATGAGGTGCCTGCGCATCCCGTAGCGGCGGACGCGAAGTATGGCGACCGCCTTGAAGAAGGCGCACTCTCATCGCTCGCGGCCTGGTTCAACGAGGCCGCCGCCCTGTTGCAAGCCGTTCACGCTGAAGAGACGAGCGCCTCGCCGGTGCGCTGCTGGCCACATCACTTCGACATCGCGACACTGATCAGTCTGGACGGGGAAAAATCCATCGGGGCCGGCTTGTCGCCAGGCGATGAAAACTACGCCGAACCCTATCTTTACGTAACGCCTTGGCCATACCCGGATGCCGGCGCACTGCCGCCGCTCAACATCGGAGCATGGCATACGCAGGACTACACGGCGGCAATCCTAACAGGGCCCGAGATCTCTTCTGGCGCAGGGCCGCACAGTTTTGTCGAAGAGGCCATCACCGCGTGCCGTGGCGCGCTTGGCTAGAACGCCGGGAATACGTGTTGCGTTCTGGACGATTCTTGTCGTCGCTGGCCTTCTCCTAGCTGAGCTCGGCGCGTATTCACTTTCGCTCTTGTCGAGAGACCTCTACAGCCATGAAGACCGTTTTCTGGAGCGGATCGATTTCGGGACCTATCAGCGTTATCTGGAATCCCGTTTTGACCCGGTTGTGGGCTGGATCAACCAGCCGGGGTCGACGCTGACCAAAGAGACCTGTACGGGCAATCCCATTGATCACCGGGCAAATGACCTGGGCGCCCGTGAATATTCATCAGTCGATGCTGAAGTCGTTTTCGTTGGTGACTCGTTCACCTGGGGATCAGAAGTAGAAGATCACGAGGCCTATCCAGCCGTTCTTGCCGGCCTTGCAGGAATTGATGTGGCCAATCACGGTGTTGCCGCCTTTGGACCGCTTCAGGCCACACTGCGCTTCGAGCAAGTCGTGGACAATCACCCAAGTGCCCGAATTGCCGTTCTTGGCATCATGTATGAAAATATCCGGCGCGTACCAACCGCCTACTTCCCCGCGCTTTATCTGCGCACCCGTTTTCATTGGGGCTTCAAACCCTATATCGCGCGCGGTGAGCAACTCTACATTGAGCCAGTGCCGGATATCACAGGCGCTGACCCCAAGATCCTGGTTCGCAGCGCTTTCCGCGACGACTACTGGGCAAAGCCCAAGGCGCGTTTCCCCTATACGGTCAGATTGCTCAAGACACTGCAAAGCAATTTCGTCCGACTGCGGATTCGCGGAAAACTTAACGAGTGGTCAGGAATACCCAAATTCGCTGCTGACTATGAAGACCCTGATCTTTCAGCCAGGTTACGATTTGTCATGGATCGCTTCATCGCGTCAGCACATGAGCGGGGCATTCATCCCGCGATCGTTTTTATCCCCCAATCCGGGAATGACCTGACCAGCCCCGCGTCGCTAATTGCAGAATACCAGGACAGTGACGCCACGGTATTCAATGTCGGTGATGCCGATATGGATTGGGAAAACTACCGGCACGGTCCCGGCTGCCATCCCACGCCGTCTGGCTACCGGGATATCGCCTACGCCGTCTATCAGGCGCTTCGTGACCGGCTTTGACGTCGTCTGTTTACCTCAAGCCAGCGACGGCAACTTGATAACGTCTCGGCAGCGCGCTCAAATTCCTCTTGTATTTGAGAATGATTATCATTTACGGTTAAAGCCTCAATCAAATGAGGACCCGATGCAACACGTTCACGCCAGCCAGACACCGCCCGAAACACCGGATATCGAAACCGACCCGTCCCATATCGCCTTATGGATGATCCGGAAGTGGGTCGCTGCGCATAAGGGGTCGGACCGCGCCCGGGCAACCCTGGACTACGCCATGACGGAGGCCAAAGCCCCGCGCCTGCAGCCGGCGCTCGACGCGGTCATGGAAACACTGACACATCACGCCCGGCGCCGGATTGCGGTGTTGGGGTCCTGCAGTTCCATCATAAGCAGGGATGAGCAAATGCTGCTGGATGCGCTCACGCTGGCCCAAGCCGACCCCAAGGTTGAAACCGGCCTTATTCTGCAGCCCATGCTTGACCGGGCAGGCGCGGCCGCAATTGGGCGGAAAATTTCCTTGCTGGCCAGCCAGCTCAACCAGGATGGTGTCCGTCTAGTTCAGCCTGTCAGAACGACCGGTGTCCCCATCCAATCTGGCGACCCTATGTCCCAGCCACCGGTTCTTCTTCAAGCGCAGCCTTAAAGCGAACGCCGATCTCTGCCAAAAGGCGCATCAACTGCTGACGCCGCGAACCTGCTTTCATTGCGTATTCGGACGTGGTTGCATGGCACCGGTCAATGTGAACGGGGACGAGCGCCAAAATTGGATCCGCAAACGAAGAAATATCTGAAGGCAAGGGGTCAACAAGTCCTGGATCTTCGCCAGCAGTGGCTCAGCAAGAAAAGCGCACGCCACGCCCTCGCCAGAATTGAGTCATTTTCCCGAAAGACCGATCCCCAAATCCTGCGCCGCGCCGACGAATATGCTGCCGGTGTGCTGGGGTCGAAGGACCACGCCCACTGGCTTTATGTTTATGGAGCACTTGCCGGTACGTTCAAGGAAGGGTGGATCCCCAAGTCCTATTACGAACTAACGGTGGTCCCGCGGCTGAAAGCGACGCATGGTAAGCTTTCCCTGCTAAACACCCTCAATTCAGTTGTCTTCTCCGATCCGTTATTTCCCGAAGCCGCCAAACTCGTCAACGGCTCATTCTTCACGCAGGACCATCGGTTCCTGCCAGATGCAGAGGCCCAAGACCGGATTTTTGCGAATACCGACAAGGTCGTCTTCAAGGCGGACGGCCACGGTCAGGGCGTCGGCGTGCATGTGTTGGAACGGGATGACTTCAACCTCACTGAAGTCAAAGCACAGGGTAACGGTATCTTTCAGGAATTTATCGATCAGCACGACCTGTTGGCGCGCTTCATGCCGGCGTCCGTCGCGACAATCCGGGTAACGACCGTGATGAACCAGACAGGCGTCTGCTCTGTCCGTGGTGCCTATTTGCGCCTTGGCCGTACCGGACACAAACACGTGTCGAGTGCGGATCAAGTGCGGGTTCCAGTCAATATTGATACCGGCGCACTTGGACCGCAGGGTTACCTGCCAAGCTGGCAAACCGTCGACCGGCATCCCGATACCGGCGTGGAATTCAATGGATTTCAAATTCCGGAATTCTCGACATGCTTGTCGACGGCAAAACGGCTCCACGAAAAGTTTCCGTTTGTCTGCTGCATCGGCTGGGACCTGGCCGTCGACAAGAATAATGATGTCAAAGTGATGGAATGGAACGGCAACTGGAACGACATAAAGTTCTCGGAAGCCACGCAGGGGCCCTGTTTTGTCGGGCTCGGCTGGGAGGATCTGTGGCGTCAGGAGTGACCCTGCCTCAAAGCATCCGTTCGAAAAACAAGGCGTCGGGCTCTGGATTAAACCGATAGGGCGCGATCTCACGAAACCCCATGGTCCGATAGATGTGATTGGCGGCTTGCGCGCGCGCAACCGTATCAAGACGGACCGCGCGATAACCAAGCTGTCGGCCGGCATCCAGAAAGCGATCGCAGAGCAAGCGCCCGATGCCCCAACCCTGGAACCTTTCGGTCACCCATAACCGTTTCATCTCGCAGAAGTCCTGGTCGAGCGGTCGCAACCCGACCACGCCAGCGGGCTCATCCTTGACCTTCGCCAGCAACAGCACGCCTCCCGGAGGGGCATACTCTCCCGGGAAGGCATCCATCTCCGCGTCAAATCCCTGGTGGCTAAGGTCAACGCCTAACCAGTCGACATAGTCGTAAATCAGGTCCTTGGCCGCTCGAATGTCCGGATCGTCAACCGCCTCGACAACGCTCACCCTGTCAGCGGAGGCGGCCATCAGAGCCCTGCACCGGGCTTAACACCGGGTGATACCCGCATTCGCTGGCGAATATGCTCTATTCCACGCGCTGAAAACGCCCCAAGATCTGTTACATCCAGCAATAGCGCGGCGATTGCTGCCCTCGATGACAATTTCAACCGTCCCGGCGATGACAAAAGCCGGGGCAAACCTCGCAAGGTGGTCATCCGTCGCCCATGTGCTGGACGCGGAATAACGAAGTCCTCGCCGGCGGCGCGCCTGACCGCCAGCTCGACGAAGTTGGCGCCCAACGCAACTGCCAGGTTCAAGGTTGACCAGAACCGGGGATTGCACTCCAGAAAGTAGACCTCTCCGTCTTTGTTTTCGCGCAGATCAAAGTTCATCGGACCGTCAAGCCGGAAATGCTCAACAATCCGGCTGGCAAGCGCCTCAGCCCGGTCGTGCCGGATATATTCGACCGTATCCGCCTCGACCCAAACCTGGCTCGTCATGGCGACAACCTTTCCACCTTCCGCATAGACGCTGACGCCAAGATCGCGCCCCGGCACATGGTTTTGAACCACCAGGGGAAAGGGCATATTGCCCTTCTCCTCAATATAGCGCTCCAAAGCCCCCTCATCTTCAAGGTAGACCACCCCCAAACCGCCTGCTTTTGCGGGGGGTTTCACAACGACCGGACAATGACGCTTGGCAACCGACTCCCGCAACTCATCTGCGGTCTGAACAAGCGCCGTATCCGGCTCCGGGCAATCGACCTCAGCCAAAAGGTCTGCAAAAACGGCCTTGTTGTCCAACTGCCCCAGCAGCGGCGTCGGTATCGTTCGACCATATCGAAGGTCTGGAAGTTGGCCACGCATTGCGTTGACAAACTTCGTCGCGCGGACATCAGCCGCCACAATAATCGCGTCCTGCTCGCCGGCTAGGCGGCCCACGGCTTCAACCGAAGACGCAATCGGGTCCCCATCGAACCGGTCTCCCTCCAGCAACGGCAGGACATGGGCTTTCGATGCCCGCCATGTCCGATGAATGGACTGCCCCTTGAGCGGTGTAACGACCTCACGGTGAGCAAAATTGCGACAGGCATGTACAAGCTTGACGCCCAGATTTGCAGCATGGGCCACGACGAGAACCCGCATCATCCCCCTTCTCGTCAAATCAAAAATTGGCCTTCTATAAGTCCTTAGTATACCGGCTCGACATCAAACGCGATACAAACCCGCCGCTCACTCGACCGGAACGGCACCGTCCCGTGATAATAATAGGATGGGAACAGAAACATCTGGCCCAGTTCCGGTTTGTAGTGGCGTAGACCAAGCTCTCCCTTTACCGCCAGATCGCTGGTCGGCCGACCGAATTCCAGCCAGCCTTCCGGGTTGCGCGCTTCATCTTCGATCACTTTTGGCAGCTGCACGTAGAACACACCACTGAGCCACCCATTGGGGTGGATGTGGGCGCGTTCATGGCCCTTGTCGTGCATCACCACACCCCAGGCCGTCAGATTCCAGCGGTCCGGCGCCCAGCGCACCGCGGGATGATCCGGGTCATCGGGCAGCTGTTTCTTGTACCAATTGATAGCTTCGTTGATCCTGCCAACCATCCCCTCAAGCGGCCCCAACGGCGGTTTGATCAGTTCACCGGTATGCCGTCCGTTTTCGGTCGACATCACATCGCCGCGCAGGGTTGGATGGGTCTTGATATAGCGGGTCGCCGCCTTGTTGAATTCGCTCAATGTCGGGAAATCGGACGGCACATCGAACTGGTAGGGTTTCACATAAGTATCGAAATCGAGCAGCCGCTGGGCCTCGTCAATGCGGTCCGAATCGACCAGCGCATGCGCTTTATAGGCCAGCGCATGAAACTCACGGCCCAGTGTGGCCATGCAGGCATCAAACACGGTGATCGCCTTGGCAGCCTCTCCGCGCTTCAGATGCACATTACCCAGATTGTAATAGGCGTCCCGGTACCGAATATCCCGCGCGATGGCTTCGGTATAGGCAGCTTCTGCTGCATCCAGATCCGCCTGGGCCTCGCAGATCGCGCCCAGATTCATGAAATAGCCGGCTTCCCGTGCGCCGCCTTTGATCGCCGCTTCAACCGCTGTGCGTGCCTCATCAAACCTGCCCGCTTGATAGTCGATCATGCCCTTGCCGCTCAGTGCGCCGACATGGGCCGGTTCGATAGCCAAGATCTGCTCATAGAGGGCAGACGCCTCTCGAAACTGGTTGTTCTGATGGAACTGGATTGCCGTCGACATCGACTGCGCCAGATTGTCTGCAGTCACTACGGGTAAAGCGGGCCCCTGCCCCTTACGCTGTTTACGTAGAGCCTTTTGCTGCAGGCGGCGTTGCTGGCGGTTCGACATGACTTGAGCGAATGTCCCGGCTATCGTCGCGACCATGATAGACCGCTACCCCACCAGATTGAAGGATTGAGGCATGGCCGATCTGCTCGACGCCCCCGCCGTCTACTTGCCACATGTCTGGGCAAATCATGCGCGCCATTTTCCGGACCGAGAGGCAATTGTCTGCGGCGATGCCCGGCTGAGCTGGGGCGACTTCAATACCGATATGAACCGGATTGCCAACGGGTTGAATGCGTTGGGCGTTGGCCAGGGCGACAAGGTGGCGGTTGTAATGAGCAATTCGGTCGATATGCCGGCGGTGCTCTACGGCATCATCAAGGCTGGCGCTTGTGTGGTGCCTGTCTCTGCTATGCTCTCCCCTGAACAGATCCTGGGGATGATTGACGATTCCGGCAGCCAGGTTCTTTTTGCCGATGCCAAGACACTGGACCTCGTTGAACCGATGCGCGACCGCATGTTTGGCATCCGCCGTAATGGCTTTTTCAGTCTTGGCATCGACGCGGAAGGTTGGCGTGACCTGAAGTCATGGATGGCCGAGCAGCAGACCGCCGAGCCCGCGATCCGCTATGCGCTGGATGACGAGGTCAATATCATCTACACCTCCGGCACAACCGGACTGCCCAAGGGCATCGTGATGACCCACGCGGCACGGCTGCACTTCGCCTGGTCGAACGTGATCGAACTGCAGTTCAGCCGCCAGTCGAGAGCGTTGGTCACGACCGCGCTCTACTCCAACGGCACGTGGCTGATGGCGCTGCCGGTTCTGTTTGTCGGCGGTACTCTGCATATTCTGGAAAGCTTCACGCCGGAGGCGTTTCTGGCAACCGTTGAACGCGAGCAGATCACCCACACCTTCATGGTACCGACCCAATATATCGTTACCCTTGAACACGAAGGCCTGGACGCCACCGACCTATCAAGCCTTCAAATCATGCTGTCGGCAGGCTCACCGCTACGGGTCGATACCAAAAAGGAAGCCATGGCGCGGATGGGCGCCGGACTGATCGAGCTCTACGGCTTTTCAGAAGGCGCCGCCAGCATGATCAAGCCCGAAGATGCAGACCGAAAATGGGGCTCTGTCGGCACACCGGTGGTGGGCTTCGACATTCGTATTATTGACGATGATAGCAACGAACTGCCCTTCGGTGAAACAGGGGAAATTGTTTCCACCGGAGGTGGGATCATGCACGGCTATCACAAACGCCCTGACGCGACAGAAGAATTGATCTGGCTCGATGAAGCCGGACGGACATTCCTGAAGTCCGGCGATGTCGGCAAGTTCGACGAGGACGGGTTCCTCTACATTCTGGACCGCAAGAAGGACATGATTATCTCCGGCGGGTTCAATGTGTTCCCGGCGGATATCGAAGAGGTGGTCGGCCAGCATCCGGATGTTTCGGACGTAACCGTCATCGGCATTCCGCATGAAAAATGGGGCGAAACACCGTTGGCGCTGGTCATCCCCAAGCCCGGCGGCACCGCCGACCCGGATGCGATCTGCGACTGGACAAACGAGCAGGTGGCAAAACCACAGCGCCTCGCTGCCGTGGAATTAAGGGAAGACTTTCCCCGCAACGCGCTTGGCAAAGTGCTGAAACGGCAACTGCGCGAACCCTATTGGGAAACAGACTAACCCTTCGTATTTGACTTGGATGGCTCCGCACCTGCACACTTGACTGTAACGACAGGGGAGAAGTCTTATGGATAAGAAGGTTGATCGCGGCATTCTCGATACGGTGCCGCGCACGAATTACGGCAGCATCATCAATGTGAATTCAGAGCTGGTCGACTGGACCGCCGTCGAAGGCCAGCCAGGCAACTACATCAAGGTGCTCGCGCTCGACGAAGAACGGCACCGGGTGGATTTTCTGTTCAAGCAGGATCCGCATGCCGAGTTCGCCAAGCATAACCACCGCTGCACGGCGATCGCTTTTACCCTGGGTGGACTATGGGGCTACCGGGAAGGCGAGGAACTGCATTTCCGCGGCACCTATTCCTATGAACCACCGGGAAGCATCCACACCCCCTATTCGACCGCCGACGGCATGTTCCTATTCGGCAGCTTTCAGGGCACCAGCGACCTGATGCTCGATATCCTGGACGAAGAAAACAACGTGATCGACGAGCTGCGCCTAGACTTCTTCGGTCAGTATTACGAGGGGTAGAGCCCTCACGCTCTCCGCCCTTGCTCGCCAACTGGGCAACGTGCGCTCAGGGCTTGGAACTCATGCGCGAGCGGCGTTGCGCCCCGGAACATCAGCGCGGCGCCTCAATACGGCGAAAAGTCTCGGTCCGGGGACAGTCAGAGTAATTACGCTGAAGTCCTTCCCCCTCTCCCTCGTCTCCAAACGTTATGTAGGCAACCGGGACGGCCAAGCTATAACCTACCGCGATATTAGGGTAATGGCTCAGTAGGCCCTCAAATCTGCTTAGAACAAACTCTTCAGGTCTCGAACTCGGTCCGCGACGCCATGTCTGAGGCGTCTCAGGAACTCTGTTCACCAGAAACACCTGCCCCTTCTTGAACTCGTAGACTGGCGATCGCGAGTTGTAGCAACGCCCTCCAAAATATTTGACATACAGACCACCATCAACCCCGTCAAAACCAACCAGCGCGTACAGACCGGGGGGAAGCATTTCGAAAGCATAGAATACAACCATATTCCCCGCATTATCTTCAGGGGAGGTGAGCCAGTTATCCCGATAAGTCATACTCATATCAACATTCACTTCTTCACCGGTAAACCGACCTGTCTCGATGTCCACTGGACGGAAAATAAACTGACTTTGACGAAAATACGGAATCTCGGAAATAACCACCATCGCATTTTGGTCTTCTGATCCGTAGTGAATGTCTTCCCTCGGCAGCTGGCAAGCGCTCACCAACGCACCTAAGAATAAAACATAATATAGATTGAGTATTTTTTTCATAGTTTTCCTAGATCTCAATTTAAATTTATCAAGTCATATCTTATGAATTATCCTGAAAAAATCCTTTCCGGATATTTATTCTCTTTTATCTGGGGCTAAAGCTTGGACAGCACCTGATCGTTAAGCATGTCCAGCCCGGCTTTGTGATCATTACCGAAGATCAGTAACGGCAGCAGCATGCGGGCAACACCGGCGTCCTGATACTCTTTAACCGTATCGAGACCGCCCTGCATGGCCCACATGGTCGTGATTTCGATCTCTGCCGGGTCCCGGCCGATCTTGCCACATTCCTCTGCAATGCTCGCCATCCCGGTCTGAACCTCTTCCAAGGACAGGCGCGGTGTGAACCAGCCATTGCCGTATTTGGCGGTTCGCTCGAAAATCTTGCCCTTATCGCCGCCCATATGGATCGGCAGCGGGTCCTGAACCGGTAGCGGGAAGCTCTTGAAATTGCTCCACGAAATAAAGTCGCTTTGGTGTTCGACCGGATCGCCCGACCAGACCTTGCGCATCGCCTGCACATAGTCGTCGAAACGGGCACCGCGGCGCTCATAAGGTACGCCCATGGCGTCGAACTCTTCCTTCAGCCAGCCGATGCCCAGGCCAAGATCAAGCCGTCCATTGGACACAAAATCCAGCCCGGCCACCTGTTTGGCCAGGAGCAGAGGATTGGACTGGGGCAGGATGTTCACGCCCGTGCCGAGCCTGATGGTCGATGTCGCACCGGCAATGGCTGAAAGCGCAATCAGCGGGTCGACAAGCGGGTTTTCAGGGTCGGCTGGCATTCTGCCGTCGTCGGAATAGGGATACTTGGACTCGTAATCGAGCGGAATGATGACGTGCTCGCCGGTCCAGACAGATTCGATGCCCGCCTGCTCGGCCAGTTGCGCCGTTTCGATCATGGCCTCACCCGACTTGGGGCCGACATTCACAAAGATAATTCCGATTTTCACAGTCTTGATCCCTTCGTTTAGTCTCGATTGATCCAGGCGCCTGGTATCGGCAGGCGCTCCATGTCTTTTTGTAACAATGCGGTTGTCTGCACTTCTGCGAGGCCCGCCACGCGGTGTATGGCGATCCTATCGTATCCGGGCAATGTCGGCATGCGGTTCGCCTCGGCTATCGACGGATATTCGCCGATGATAATTTCGTCCCAGCGCTTGTCACCGATCAGCGAGACGGCAACTGGACCGGCGATCAAAAAACGGCCGCCCACCTGCGGCATGAAATCCACCTCGACCCGCGACAGATAGCGATGGTAAGCCGTCTTACCGTCAACATCAGGCGGCAAATCAGCATCGCCATAGTCAGCCTCATACTGGGCGCGATCGAAATAGCGGTGACAATTGATAAAGATGACCGGCTGGGACTGATCCAGCGCCATCAGTTGTTCGCCCTGCTCGGCGGTCGGATCGATTGCCATGGTCCCTGCCCTCTCCGCCGCGAAAGTGGCCTGACATGCGCGCCCTTGCAAGCCTATTCCTGCTCGAGCAGTTCAGCATCGCCGGGAAGCGGAATCCAAGGTTGCGCACTCTTGGTCCAATAGTGCGTCGTCGGCTTCAGATCAGATACGTCATCCAGCGTGCCCGCTTTGATAAAGATGATATCGGCTTCCCGCGCCCCAGGCGTGTCGGTCAGCACCGGTGACCCGCATTCCGGACAGAATTGCCGATAGACTGTCTGGCCGCTGGTGCCCTGATCCTCGAAGACTTTCAGATCGCCGCTCAAGGTCAGTGCGGCCCTTGGAAACACCGCGATGATCGACAGCGCCGATCCCGCCTGCTTCTGACAATTGCGGCAATGACACACAGCCGTCGCGACCGGATCGCCATCGACTTCGTAGCGAATATTACCGCAGAGGCACCCGCCTGTTCTGTTACTCATCTCTGTCTCCCTCGATTTCATCGCATCCTAACCGCTTGCCGCCCTTTGGGGCAGCCGATAGAGTGCGCGCCACTGAAACAACATCACCTGGTCAGGGGAGACTTACCTTGCAGCTAAGCCGTGAAGAATTGCTGAGCGCCTATCGCCGGATGCGGACCATCCGCGAATTTGAAGAGCGCCTGAACGTTGAATTCCAGTCCGGTACCGTGCCGGGCTTCCTGCACCTGTATTCAGGCCAGGAAGCGATTGCTGTTGGCATCTGCGAACAGCTCGATGACGACAGGGACTACATTGGCTCCACCCACCGCGGTCACGGTCACTGCATCGCCAAGGGCGTCGACGTCAAAGGCATGATGAACGAGATCTACTGCAAATCGACCGGGGTTTGCGGCGGCAAGGGCGGGTCGATGCACATCGCCGATCTGGACAAGGGCATGCTGGGCGCCAACGCGATTGTTGGCGGCGCCCCGCCCCTTGCCATCGGCGCCGCGCTGACAGCAAAGACATTGAAGACCGGTGGCGTTGCCGTGCCGTTCATCGGCGATGGCGCGACCAATCAAGGTACGGTCGCCGAGGCCATGAACATGGCTTGCGTTCTGAACCTGCCGGTTGTCTTCATGTTCGAAAACAATGGTTATGCCGAGTTTACCGCGGCCAGCTATGCCACTGCTGGCAGCATCGAGGCACGCGCCGAAGCCTATGGCATGCCGGGCACGACGGTGGATGGCGCGGATTTCTTCGCCGTCCACGAAGCCGCCCGCGAAGCGATTGAACGCGCCCGCAACGGCGGCGGGCCGAGCTGCATCGAGGCCAAGGCCTATCGTTTCTGGGGCCACTTCCAGGGCGACCCACAGGTCTACCGCGAGAAGGACGAGGTCAAGAACCTGCGCGAGAACTTCGACTGCCTGAAGAATTTCCGCACCCGCGTGACCGAAGCCGCGCTGCTGGACGGCGACGACCTGGACGCGATTGACGCCGAGGTCCTGGCGCTGATCGACGAAGCGGTTACCGAAGCCAAGGCAGCGCCGGAGCCCTCGCCAGAGGCGCTCCACGAAGACGTTTACGTCAGCTACCAGTAAACCGGAGACCAGACATGCCAGTTATTACATTTCGCGAGGCGATCAATCAGGCGCTCCGTCAGGAAATGGAGCGCGACGAAAAAGTCGTCCTGATGGGTGAAGATGTTGCCGGCGGCGCCGGCGGCTCTGCTGGCGGCGATGAAGCCGCTGGCGGTGTTATGGGCGTTACCGCAGGCCTATGCACCCAGTTCGGACGTGAGCGGGTGATTGACACGCCGATTACCGAATCCGCCATTATGGGCATGGGCGCCGGTGCCGCGTTGACCGGTCTGCGCCCCGTGGCCGAACTGATGTTTGCTGACTTCGTCGGCGTCTGCTTTGACCAGATTTACAACCAGGCTGCCAAGTTCCGCTACATGTTCGGCGGCAAAGCGCGCACGCCGCTGGTCATCAAAACGCTAGTGGGGGCTGGCATGGGGGCTGGCCCACAGCACAGCCAGGCGATCTATCCGCTGCTGACCATGGTGCCGGGCCTTAAAGTACTGACCCCGTCCAATCCTTATGATGCCAAGGGTATGATGATCCAGGCCATTCGCGATGATGATCCGGTCATCTTCTGCGAACACAAAATGCTGCTGGGTATGGAAGGCGAAGTGCCGGAGGAGGCCTATACGGTCGAATTCGGCAAGGCCAAACTGACCCGTGAGGGCAGCGACCTGACCTTGATCAGCATGTCGCATATGGTCAACCACTGTAATACCGTGGCTGACCGGCTGGCCGAAGACGACTTCTCGGTCGAGGTGGTCGATGTCCGTACAACCTCGCCGCTGGACACCAATGCGATTCTGGAAAGCGCCCGCAAGACCGGCCGGGTCGTTGTGGTCGATGAGGCCAACCCCATGTGTTCAATGGCCTCTGAAATCTCCAGCATCATCGCCGAACACGCGTTCGAAGATCTTGATGCGCCGATCCGCAAGGTCACCGCACCGCACACACCGGTACCAGCCAACCCGACTCTCGAGGCACTTTACCTGCCAAGCCCCGACAAGATCGAAATGGTTGCCCGCGAAGCGCTTGAATATGAGCTCTAGGTAACCGATCTACCAAGCCGTTTGTGTCAGGCGGCGCTGCGTTCAACGTCGCGCCACGCAGTTCGAGCAACCTAATCTTAAGGCGTTTTACTGCCTCAGATTCACTGGATAGGCTGCAAGGTTAAAATCAAACCGTCTGGAGATTGTATCTCTCCATCAGTGACGGTCCATTGGCCCTGCATCGAATAGGTACCATTGTCCACCAGGACAGTGTCGTAACCGTTGGCTGCGTAGGAGACGTATGAATAATCACTGATACTAAAACTGAGCGGATTGTTCGGCAGGGCGGTGTCGTAGACCATCACAGTGCAAGCAGTGTACATGTTGACAATAGGGGCCGTCGGGCACCGCATTTGAACCGACTCTCCGACATTGGCTGTCAATGAAGCGAGCGGACCGGTACCCGTCGAGCTATCCGCGTAATAGAACTTCACCACAACAGTACGGCTGCCATTGTTCGTGATTGTAACGCCATCAAAAAACGCCCATGCGGACGGCGCACAAAGTGGGATAAGCAAGGTCGATAGAATAGCAATACGGCTCTTCATGGTATCTCTCCTAGCCAGTGCACTGCGAGGCGATCAAACTCAGTGACTTGTTGCCAATCAGGTTCTTTAGAGCTTGGCCATGCATCATATCTCTTGCCATAAATCTAGAACAGATACTTAGGTTCACAACAAAGACCGACGGCGCTCTAGTAAACTCGCGGTGGCATTTTGTCCTTAGGTTCTTTTGGCGGACCTGTTCCTCAGAGACGCGTACCTTCGTTCTGGCTTCCAAAGCCGCACTGAGGGTAGAGTTCGCGGCGAACATGGACCGTTGGGGAGCCGTAACCCGTGTATCTAAAACACATTACTCTTCTAGTATCGCTTGTTCTGGCCTCTTGCGGAGAAGCGCCTGAGCCTCCCGCGCCGCCACCAGAGCCCGAAACTGTTGAGCCGGTTTCAGATCTCCTGGGAAGCGCTGACAGCAGCGACGCCCAGCTTTATCAGCAATATTGCGCGTCCTGTCATGAGGGTGGCGTCTTCAAGGCGCCCCATGTGGTCACGTTCAACATGATGCCGGCCCGGGCGATCCTGGATTCCATGGACGGCGTCATGAAGCAACAATCCGCTGATCTGACCGTCGAGCAAAAACGCTCCTTGGCGGAGTTCTTAAGCGGTCAGAAACTCGGGGACGCGGATACGGCAACTCCGGTGCTGATGTGCGAAGAAACCGAAAATTGGTTCGATGCCGACGCGCCCCGCGCATTCAACGGCTGGGGGCTTGCGCCTGGCAGCACGCGCTTCATCGATGGCGACACGGCGGCACTCGCTGCCGAGGATGTCCCGCAACTGACTCTCAAATGGGCTTTTGCTTATCCCAACGCCACCCGTGCCCGGTCGCAACCTGCCGTGGCCGGGGGTGCGGTCTTTGTCGGCAGCCAGGACGGCACGGTCTACGCACTTGATGAGGAAACCGGATGCGCCCGTTGGAGCTTTGCCGCTGACGCCGAAGTTCGCTCCGCGATCACCGTCAGCGATTGGGTGGAAGGCGAGACCCCATCGCTCTATTTCGGGGACTTCAAAGGCAACGTCTACAAACTGGATGCCGCGACAGGGACCCGGGACTGGATGGTCAACCTTGAAGACCATCCTAACGTCACCATTACTGGCTCGCCCAAGCTGCATGACGACAAACTCTACGTCCCCATGTCATCGACCGAATGGGCCTCAGCCGCCGACCCCGGCTATGAATGCTGTACCTTCCGTGGCGGCGTCACCGCCTTTGACGCCGCAACCGGCAAAATGCTGTGGAAAACCCATTCGATTCCCGAACAGCCGCAGCTGACCGGCGGCACGAACAGCGAAGGCACCCCGCAATTCCACCCGGCAGGTGCCCCCGTCTGGAACAGCCCGACCATTGATGCCAAGCGCGGGCGGCTCTATGTCGGCACGGGTGAGGCTTATACCTCCCCCGCGGCGGATACCAGCGATGCCATTCTGGCGATCGATCTGGAAACAGGTGACCTGCTGTGGCACTGGCAGGCAACGGCAGGCGATGCGTGGAACATGGCCTGTACGCTGGAAGACGACGCCAACTGCCCGGTTGAAGACGGTCCTGATTTTGACTTCGGCGCGCCGCCCATCCTGCTGCCGCTGGACGACGAACGTGACATCATTCTGGCGGGGCAGAAATCCGGCTTCACCCACGCCATCGATCCGGAAACCGGCGAACATCTTTGGAGCACCCGCACGGGCCTTGGCGGGTTTGCCGGCGGTGTCCACTGGGGCATGGCCGCGCATGACGGTGTGCTTTGGGTGCCCAACGCGGATACCGATTTCTATGGCAAGTGGGAGGGTGAGCGGAAACCCGGACTGAACGCGCTTGATGCTGCATCGGGCGAGATTATCTGGTTTACGCCTGCGCCCAATAAATGCCCCGAAGACCGCAAACCCGCCTGTGACCCCGGCCTGTCTGCAGCGGTCACCGCCATCCCAGGCGTCGTCTTCGCCGGGGGATTTGATGGAATCCTGCGCGCCTATAACGCGCAAGATGGCGCGGTGATCTGGGAATTCGATACGGTGCAGAAATACGTCACCGTCAATGGTGAAACGGCGCAAGGCGGCACCATCGAATCCGACGGCCCCGTGGTGGCCAACGGCAACCTGATCATTAATTCAGGTTACCTCTATGGCGGACGCGAAGCTGGAAACGTGCTGCTGGTGTTTTCTGTAGAGGGCAAGTAGCCCGGCTAAACGACGGCGGTCAGCAGTTGATCATGACCTTGACGTTATGGCTGGTCGTAACATCCCAGTTCGTGCACGAGCACGAGAGGTAATCGCTGCTCGCTGTTGCGGACGCTTTGTCCCATGTTCCTGTGCAGGAGTTCGCGCTGTTGTTCTTGTTACAATCCTGATTCCGGGGTTTGTCCGTACTGGTTTTGCCGTTCTTGTCGGTATATTCGCAGTGACCACGAAACTCTTTCGTTTGAAGCGGTTTCAGCTTGAACTTGAATTTGCATTTCTGTTTCTTCACGTCGTCATAGTCCTCTTCCGAGCAGACAACGCGCTTATAGGTGTCCCCACCAGCCAGTGTTGCGGCGGGCGCGAGCACGATGGCCATGAAGGAGATAACGAGCAGCAATAGCGGAAAACGGTTCAATTTAACCTCCCTGAATCAGCGCTGAAATACTACCCAGACGGGAGATTACACACCCATTACTAGAAATGAATAATCCGGGTGGCCGGGCCGAACAGTCGGCCTGCGCCGTTCATCTCTCCACTGGCCTGAAGGCGCGTATTGTGTTGCTGTGATCGACAGGGAAGACACTGTGACAAATGGGAAAAGCCTGTGATGAGCTATGAACTAACCCCTCGCACCGAAGCCGGCGTAAAGTTTGTTGCGGCCGCTGAAAGTGTGGTCGAACCGCTTCGCGCACGCGCCGACGAAGCCGACCGCGCTGGCACCATGAACCGGCAGAACTTCACCGACATGCTGGCGGTCGGGGTTACCACAGCCTTTCTGCCGGAAGCTTTGGGTGGCTTTGGCCTAACCTCCATTCATGACTGGATGGCCGGGATGACACGGCTGGGCCGGGGCGACGGGTCCGCTGCCATCACCATGAACATGCATCTGGCGGTCAGCCGCGGCCTCGTGATCGGCTATCAAAGAGCGCTCGCCTCAGGCAACAAACCTGTTGCGTCGGGTATTGAGGCGCAGCTTCGGCAGATTGCCTCGGGCGAGATGTATATCTGCGCAACCGCGACGGAGCCCGGAACAGACAATCTGCACCCTTTTACCGAGGCTACCCGCACCGATGATGGGTGGGAAATCAACGGCCTGAAAATCTTCGTCACCGGGTCGCCGATCGCGACCCATCTGGCGATGAACCTACGCATGCCGGGTGCCGCAGACGACGGCGGCGACCTGATCGGCTCGGTCATGCTGCCGCTCGATACACCGGGCATCGAACCGCAGGACGATTGGGACGCGATGGGCATGCGCGCGTCAGGCAGCCAGGCGGTGAAATTCAACAATGTCAAAGTGCCCGCCCCTATGGTCCGCCCGATGGGGCCCTGGGGCGTGTGGAGTACGGCGGTATTGATGAACCGGAACGTTGCCAACATGCCCCTGCTGGGCGTGTTCCTTGGCATTGCTGAACATGCCCACGAGCTGGCACTAACCGCCGCTTCGAAACAGGCAAAGAAGGGCAAGCCGCGCAATGCCGACCGGCCCGGCATTCAGCACACCATGGGCGAAATGGAAATCGCCCTCGCCACCGCGCAAGCCATGCTGGCACAGACGGGCCGCTATGCAGACGAGTTCATGGCCACCCATCAGGGCGACGCGCTGACGCTTGAAGCGGGGCATGAGCTGCTGAAAAACCACCAGAGCATGAAATGGGTGGTGAACCGCAACGCCATCGCCATTGTCGATCAGGCGATGAGCGTGGCGGGCGGCGGCGCCTTCATGGCCGGGCATCCGCTGTCCCGGCTCTACCGCGATGTCCGCGCGGGGCCCTTCATGCAGCCCTATTCCCCGACGGAAGCGAGGGAATATATCGGCAAAATCGCCCTGGGGATTTACCCGGAGGATTGATACGGCGCGCGATCAACGTGAGCGGGGCTCCCCAACCCCGTTCGCCCTGAGCCTGTCGAAAGGTTGTTCGAACGGGGTTGGGCCGTCCGCACTTCGGCAAGCTCAGCACGAACGGAAAAAAGTAATCTGCTAGTCCAACGTCACCCGTATCCCGATCTGCGGCTTGCCGCGCTGTTTGCCGAAAAACCGGAATAGCCGGGCCATCAGACCATATTTGGCGAGGATTGCCGCATCGACCTGCTGGAACGCCGGGTCAGAATTGGAAATAAGCTCTGCGGTTCCCAGCTGCGAAACCGCGCCCTCCTCCACCTTGCCTGACATGTTGCACGGCACCACCTCAACCCTTGGCGTATTGCGTATGCGCCGGACCTTCCACGACCCATCGTCAGTCACGATCAGCAGCTTACCGTCCACCGGCGCAAACCAGACCGGCGTCGGTTTCGCGCGCCCATCCTTCGTGAAGGTGGTGAGCGAGATGTATTTTTCAGAATCGAGAGTGGTCATTAAAATTCGTCCCGAGCCGTCATCATTATCAATAACTCTATCACTTATTCACCCATCCCGTTCTGCGCTATAGTTTAGCCTGCCTTGGGGGCTCGCTCGATTGAAGTGCGTGAGGGGACGCAGATGGGTGAGGACTCAAAAAAGCAGAGTGTGTGGTCACAAATATTGATGGCGGTGGCCATTGCCCTGTTGGCGGGCGGCACGTCACCCTGGTGGTGGAACGAGATTGTCGGGTCCAGAGGACAGGACGCGCCCGCCCCACAGGTTATTGAGGCTACCCCTGCCGCACCATCAGCACCGCAGGTCCCCCAGGCGCCACAAAACCAGGATCAGACCCATCTGCAGCAGGCGCTGGATGACACGACCGCCATTCAGGCAATTTATGAACGCGCCTCGCGCGACCGCTCCATGGGCTGCCCTGATGTGCGCCGGAGCGTGGAGACCATCCGGGTCTATACCGCCAGCGGCCTGCCCGTGCCGGAAAGCTACCGCTATACGGTGCGCTATCCACGTGAGGTCGCCGACCCCACTGTCGCCGACTACGCCACCGACCGGATCGAACGGATCAAGCGAAGTCGCGCGGGGTGTTTTCCGTCTTAGTGTGATTGCTAAGTTGCCGCCTGAAGCAGATGGGTTTGAGCACAAGAGAACCCGAGGCTCCCATGCGAAGTTCACCAAGGGCGCACTTACTGTTGTCGTTCCGCATCCTAAGAAAGACTTGCCCGCCGGTACTGTGCGCGCGATCTACCGGGCGGCGGGCTGGCTGGATAACGGAGACTGACCATGCGCTACTATTTTGGTATTCTACATAAAGATGCGGACAGCGCCTATGGCGTGCACTTTCCGGATCTGCCCGGCTGCTTCTCAGCCGCTGATAGTCTGGAAGACGTTCTTGCCAACGCTACCGAGTCCGTTGCGCTCTATCTGGAGGGGGAAGAAAACGTTCCACCGCGGGATCTGAACGACATTCAATCTGACAGGGACGTGCAGCGCGAACTGGCCGAGGGCGGCTCATTAATCGCTGTACCCTTCATTCAACTGACAGGCCGAAGCGCCAAAGCGAATATCACCATGGACGCCGGGCTGCTGGCCGCCATCGACAAGGTCGCTAAGGAACGGCACATTACCCGCTCAGCCTTTCTGGCGGACCTGGCATCGCGGGAGATTACGGGATCTGGAAGGGACACGAAGGCGTCGTAGACCTACGGCAACTCCATCAATATGGACAATCAATTGGTCTCAGAGCACGCTGGCCAGGCTTGGCTGAGAATATTGGTCAGGAGCGTAGGGTAGCTCCATCCGATCTCCCGTGCCGCTAATAGAGTAAGGCTGTCCTGATCGTCCCGGCCTGGTCGTCCGGGGCCCGTCATGTTCGGCTTCATATTGAGGTCAAAAAGCCGGTACTCCCCATCCTCAGTACAACGACAATCAATCCGGATAGGGGCGCGGGCCCCGACCAGTTCTGCCGCTCTCTCAGTATGGCTCACCAGTCTCGCCATTGACGGCTCCTCGGATTCTGCGCCGCCTAAGGCTCTACTGTTTCGAGTTACCGCAACAACGCCGCTATAGGGCGCAACGCCGGAGTCGTGATTAAAGCGTGCGATGACCGGCAAGGCCCAGTGCCGGCTCTTCTGGGCTGCCTTACCATCGATCACATACTCACCCGGGGGCATCAGCGTAATGGTGACCTCCTGGCCCGGCAGGTATTCCTCGAGAATGAGCCGGTCGCCATATCGTGGATATGTTTCACCTTTGACCTCTACCTCGGCAGCGAACAATCCGGAAGCCGCAGTCTTAAGGCTGGTTAAGTCTTCGATACGAACGACGCCTTCGCTACCGCGCCCCCGTAGGGGTTTCAACACAAGCGGAAACGATAATCCGCACGCCCGGATCTGGTTATCGGTCAGTTCACTGGCCTGCAAACCTGGTCCACCTTCCATCGAACAGACAATGATGGATGCCGGTACCGGACACCCGTGGTCCGCAAGCAGAGCATTCGTCACTGCTTTGTCATCGAAGATGTGAACCCGTGCAGGCTCCTGACCAACGATGTTAAGGCGCTTATCGCCCAAGCGCTCGATTGGATGGCCCCGAAAGAGCACGGTGTTCGCCCACAGGGTCCTGGCGCCGTCCGCTATGGCCGATACGATGCCCGCTTCCGTGTCAGGATAGACCCAATCTATCGCCTTCTCGGGATCCGGATCCCTGGCAGGCGTTACAACCGGAACACCTGCTTCTTTCAGGGCAAAAGCAATATCCGCCCCGCTGTCGGAGTAACCGGCAGGCTTTTTGGGCTTCCGGATACCGTCTATCATCGGCGGCAGAAGAGCTTGATACAACACGGCAACCGGCTCTGTCGGCGTTGCTACTAGCATCAACTCATCCAGACCAAAATGCGGAATCTCCCGAGACTGTCTAATCCTCGCTCTTACGCAACCCGAACGCCACGATGGCGTCGCCCAGGGGCGCGTCGAAGAACAGGTGGCGGCCGGTGACCTGCACCACGAACTGGCGGCCGTCGGCTTCATAGGTCATGGGCGTGGCGGCAATGCCTGCATCCATCTGATGGCGCCAGAGTTCCTTGCCCGTCGCCAACTCGTAAGCGCGGAAAATCATGTCGCGGCTGGCGCCGATAAACACCACCCCGCCCGCCGTGACCACCGGGCCGCCGACATTGGGCTGGCCCAGATTCCACGGCACCGGCAGCGGAATGGGCGCTTCATTTTCGATCGAGCCCAAAGGCGAGCGCCAGACGACTTCACCTGCCGCCAGATCCACCGCGACTAGCTCACCCCAGGGCGGCGGACTGCACGGCACGCCGAAGGGTGACAACAGCCACTCCGCCTCGACCGCATAAGGGGTTTCGGCCTGTTCGGATCGCACTGCGCCGGTCTCCGTGCGCATCAGGCGGAAGCCGCTGCCCGCCTCTTCCCGCGGGACAAGCCGGATGATCTGCGCCACCGTATTGAGGTTCACCACCATCCATTGCCGCGCCGGGTCATAGGCCGGGCCGCCCCAATTCACGCCGCCCGCATGGCCGGGGACGAGCATCGTCCCCTCCCCCACATCGGGCGCGGTATACATGCCGTCATAGCGGACCTCTTCGATCTTCTCGCGGCACTTTTTGCGGTCCCAGAAGGTGAGGCCCCAGGCGTGTTCCGGTGTCAGGTCATTGCTAACCAGGCGCAGTGAGTCCTGCGGGAATGGCTGGGTGGGGGACAACCACTCGCCTTCCACCTTGAACTGCGGCACCGGGCGCTCTTCGATGGGGAACAACGGCTCGCCCGTCTCGCGATTGAACACGAAGACAAAGCCCTGCTTGGTGTTCTGCACTACAGCGGGAATGACCTGCCCGTCCTTTTCCAGATCGACCAACATGGGCGGTGACGACACGTCATAGTCCCAGATGTCGTGATGGACGGCCTGAAAATGCCAGACCATTTCGCCTGTTGAGGCTTTGAGCGCGACCAGCGAACTGGAATAGCGGTTGTCACCCTTACGCTCGCCGCCCCAATGGTCGGGCGCGGCGCTGGAAGTGGGCAGGAACACCAGGTCCCGCCCCACATCCGCCACCATAGTCGACCAGACATTGGCCGCCCCGGTGCGGTGGGCGCTGCCGTCCAGCCACGTCTCATAGGCGGGGTCAGACGGGTCCTGCGGGATGGGGTTGAACGTCCAGGTCAGATCGCCGGTGCGCAGATCAAAGGCAAAGACGGTGCCGCGCGGTGCATTGGCGCGCAGATTATCCAGCACGATCACCCCGGTGATCACCTGCCCGCCCGCCACGATGGGCGCCGACGTGACCCTCCATTCACCGGTGGCGATCGAGGCCACCGCCTCAGGGATTTTCACTTCGCCATTGCTGCCAAAGCCCGCGCAGCGCTGGCCGGTCAGCGCGTCAATCGCCATCATCCGCGCATCATTGGTGCCGAACAGAATGCGGTGCGCACAAGGCGCCCCCTCCGCGGCATCCGGGTCTACCCATTGGGTCACACCGCGAGAATTGTACTGCGGCAGTTCCAGAGTCAGATCGATTTCCGCATCGAACACCCAACGCTCCTCCCCCGTCGCCGGGTTGAGCGCGATGATCCTGTTAAAGGGTGTCGAGATGATCAGGCTGCCCGCGACCAGGATCGGCGTATATTGGCTGGAGCTGATATTGACCAGGTCCGCACCCCGGCGGTCAATTTCACCGGTGTGGTAGGTCCAGGCGACTTCTAACTCATCCACATTGTCCGGCGTGATTTGATCCGCATCGGAATACCGCGTGCCCGCCTGCGTCGCGCCATAATACGGCCAATCGCCGCCGGATGCCGGCGCGGCTGTCGCCACCAGCACGATCAACGAAAGAAACGCCCCCCGCATCCGTGGCGCCTAACGCGGCTGATCAAGCAGCATAATCGATCACGATCTTGCCGAAGTGTCCCTGCGCCTGCATCAGGCGGTAAGCGTCGGGCGCGTTTTCGAAACTGACACTGTCGGAGATGACCGGCTGCATCTGGGTAGCGGCCATGGCGCGGACCATGTCTTCCTGCATCTGGCGGCTGCCGACATAGATGCCCTGAACCCGCACGCCCTTGCCTAGGATCGACATGACCGAGAGGTTGGATTCGAGGCCGGAGAGGATGCCGATCACCCCGACAAAGCCGCTGACCGCGACCGCCTCCAGCGACTGGGCGATGGTGTCGGCGCCACCAACCTCGACGACGATGTCGGCCCCCGCACCGCCGGTAATCTCGAGCACGTTTTTGCTCCAGTCCGGATTGTCCTTGTAATTGATGGTGTGGTCGGCGCCCATCTGCCGAGCGCGGGCCAGCTTCTCATCCGATGACGAGGTAATGATCACCTCCGCACCGGCCATTTTGGCGAATTGCAGCGCATAGATGGAAACACCGCCGGTGCCCTGCAGGGTAACGATATCGCCCGGCTTGATCCCGGCTGCATTGACCAGCGTGTGCCATGCGGTCAGCCCGGCACAGGGCAAGGTGGCTGCTTCCACGTCAGACATATAGTCAGGGATTTTGACCACACCTTCGGCGCTGATCACCATCTGCTCGCGCAGCACGCCATCCTGCCCGCCGCCCAGCGCCGCCGCGCCATGTTCACCGGTAAACCGCCCACCTTCCCAGGTCGGGAAGAATAGCGGCGTGACCCGGTCACCGACCGCGACACGCGTGACGCCTTCACCCACCGCGTCGATCACGCCAGCACCGTCGGAAAGAGGGACCAGCGGGAGTTCGCCGCCATTTCCCGTTGCGGCAATCACAGTATCTCGGAAGTTCACGCAAGCCGCCGTCATGCGCAGGCGGACCTGCCCCGGACCGGGTTCGGGCGTATCGGTTTCCTTAAGCGCCAGGTTTTCGATGCCTGGCGCCTCCAACATCCATGTCCGCATGAGTTACTCCGCCGCGAGTTGAGAAACGGGTGAGGCCGCGCCGTGCCGCAACAAGCGGCCCGGCAGGTCGCCTTCAGGATCTACCTGATCAACGCCGCCTTCGCGCAGCAGCGTGCCGTTGACGATGACGGCTTCAATGCCGGTGGCTTCAGATTTCAGGCGATCCGCATCACCCGGCAGATCAAAGACGCGCTTCAAGGGACCGGCGCCGACAGTATCCGGGTCGAAGACAACCACGTCGGCGGGCATGCCAACCTCCAGCCGACCGCGATCCTTGATGCCAAAGACTTCAGCCGGCCGTGACGTCAGCGTGCGCACCGCCTGCTCCAGCGACAGCACACCCTTCTCGCGGCTCCAATGGCCTAGCAGGTGGGTGGAGAAACACGCATCACAAAGCTGACTGGCATGGGCCCCGGCATCGGAAAGCCCGAGCACCGTATTGGGATCGTTCAGCAGATCACTGATCTCGTCCTCGTCGATATTGAGGACAGACAGCCGCAGGCGCGTCGCCATATCGGTTTCAATCGCCATATCCAATGCCAGATCGACAGGATCGATGCCGCGCTCTGCGGCGACATCGGCAAGGCGGCGTTCTTCGACGCTGCGGTCAGGCGCATAATCGGCGATGACCGTGCGGTCCCACCAGCCCTGGAATACCGGCAACAAGCTGTCGGTGAATTCCTTGCGCCATGCCGGGTCGGCATAGGCAGCAAGACGCTCCTCGCGGGTACCCGCGCCCAGATTCGCAACACAGTCCATCGGCTCGAACGGGAATGGGGTTTCCCATTGAAATTCAAAGTTGAGCGGGCGACAGGCCACCTGCGGAATGACATTGATGCCGTCTTCGATCATCTCTGCCGTACGGTCCAATTGTTTGCGGTGACCGCCGGGCCCGAACAACCCGGCCAGCAAGGCCGTCCAGCTGACGGTCGTATTGTTGTCCTTGGCGATCTTGCCCAGTTCCTTGAGGTAGAACTCAGGCCCGATATTGGCCTGCATCATGCCGCCGACTTCACCCAGCGGGGCAGCCAGTTCATAAATCTCTTCGATATCCGCCAACCGGCTGGGCACCGGCTTGCCGTCATAGCCCAGATGCGTCAGCGCCTTCGACGTTGCAAAACCAACTGCCCCGGCCTTGAGCGCGTCGCGGACGATGTCTTTCATCTGCGCGACTTCTTCTTCCGTTGCAGGACGTTCGACCGAATCCTCGCCCATCACATACATGCGCAATGGCGTATGACCGATCAGCACGCCCATATTGATCGCCATGCCGCGCTGTTCGACCGCATCCAGATATTCCGGAAAGGTCTCGAACGGCCACTCGTCGCCCAACCCGGCTTCAAGCGCGTCGAGCGACATGCCTTCAACATTTTCCAGCGTCCGCAGGATCAGCCTGCGATGTTCCGGACGGGTCGGCGCGACACCAAAACCGCAATTACCGATCACCGTCGTCGTAACGCCATGCCAGGGGGAGATGGTCATCATCCGGTCCCACATGATCTGCGCGTCATAGTGCGTGTGGATATCAACAAAGCCGGGGCAGACCACTTGGCCGCTGGCGTCAATGACCTTGTCGGCACTGTCCGGCGCGTCGCCCAACGCGACCACCTGGCCGCCTTTGATTCCTACATCGCCCTGATAGCCTGGGGCGCCTGTGCCGTCGACAATGGTGCCGCCGACAATCTTGATGTCGTAGCTCATCGAGCCTCTCCCAATCGGAAATTCCGTAGTGTCAATTAAAGCAGGCGTGACTGTTAATGTCGAGCAACGCACCATTTGCCCGGTTCAGTGTTCACGCTAAGCTGGCGCCTCAGGAGTCGGACCATTCTCAAGGACGAAAACAGCAGACGGTTTTTCAAGAGACTGGCAATTGCCAATGTCGTCGCCGTGGTTTTGATTGTGGTGCTCTACGTCGTCGGCGTCGCCCCCAATCCGCCCGAAATCCGCCAGGACCAAACCCCACAGTTTCTAAGCGCCGTTTCCTTCACCCTGGCGTCCGCCAACTTCATGGTGATCTCGCTCTACTACGCAATCCGCTTCTGGCGTCGTTAGGCACACCGACATATGCTGCGGGTCCAGTAGCGTATCAGACGGGAGGGAAATTGATGCGGCACTTCGGTTGGGCGGTCGTCGTCACCGCCTTGGTTTTGGGCAAAGCACCAACGGTACAGGCCAATGATCCGGTCATCGATGTGGGCCGGCTTATGTCGACAGGGGGCAACACCAGCCTGCGCTTCTATGATCAGAACGCGCGGCTCATGATTTCCGACCTGACCGTGATCTTCAGGCCGGGTGACGACCACAATACGACAATTGATGTGGTCAAGATTGGCTCGAATGATCCGGTAGCAACCGTAACGACCTTTCCGGGCTACCAGGGTTCCAACACGGTCTTTGGTGATGTCAGGCCGCGCGGGCCCGGCGTCGTAGACCTGCCCGGCGCGGGGATTTACGCCCTCAATTTCAAAGTTGGCGGCAAGATCGCAACGATTTTCCCTTTTACGGTGGTCGCCGAAACCAGCGACGACCCCTTCAATCCGGACACCAAGTACCATTATCGCGGCCAGTGGGAACAATTCATCTTCCTAAACAGGTCAGAGCGCTTCACCGACAAACCCATCCAGGTCAATCTTTGGGCCAGCGGTCTTGACGTGGAAGATGGCGGGAAAGGGCAGCTCTACGCCAAGCTGTTGAAGGACGGCGAGGTCATCGCGCGCAACAAACGGCATCAAAGCGTCAATAAAAGGTCCAATATCTGGGGCCGTTATGCGCTGACGCTCCATGACCCGGTCGACAATCCCAACGCGCCCGGCTTCAGTTTCGAACGGCTTTTGGCCGATGATGACGACTACGAAATCATTGTCGAAATCGATGGGAAGGTGGTGCGCCGGTTCCCGCTTATCGTCGATGACGGTAAAATCAATACAAGCCCGCGCGCCAATCTCGACTTTGAACCCCGTTCGCAGCTGCTGTCGCCGCGGACGGTCAATCTGGAACAACGGGGACAGGCAATTCTGCAGGTTTATGAAATCTTCTGGCTCGAGGCTGCTGCTGAATAGAAAAGGCCCCGCTGCCGGCGCAGCGGGGCCAATTTCCGGCCTGAAATCAGGCTCGTTACTTCATATTGCCGCGGTCTGAGTCCCCTTTCGGGTCACCGCCACGGTCGCGGTCAAAGTTACCTTTGTCGAAGTTACCCTTGCCGGTGTTTCCTTCGGGCGGCCGCGGTTCATGCGGCGGCGGTACGTCTTCTTCCGGAATGGACGCACTACACACATCGTCCTTACCGACCGCTGCGACAACGAGCTTCCACTCATCGCCCTTTTTCTTGTGACACTTACACTCGTCAATGATGGCTTGTGTTTCTTCCTTACAGACACCGCCGGCTTCAAGGCAGGCCGCCTCGGCACCAATCAGTTCCTCACATTTCATCATGTAACTGGCTTTGGCTGGCGCCAAACCGACTGCAAAAAGCGCAGCCGCCCCCGCGATTAAGGCCAAAGATCGACCAAAGATAGTCATACATATTCTCCCGTTGGTCCCCCTCCAGTCCCCGCGCCGAAAGCCCACCTTTCGACTGTCACGGCACCGGAATGAGTAAAGTGTGGGAGCACAGGTCAAGATTCGCAACCCCCGGGAGAAAATTTATTCAGACAGGCCAGGATTCCTGGGCATAGGCGCTGTCCCAGAACATCCACTCAAATCGGGTGCATTGCATGAATGCGTTCGCCATCGCCTCCCGGCGTGATGGCGACGCATCCGCCGCCAATCGATCAGTAATGCTGATCTGGCGTTTGACACTATCGGCAAATTCATCACCGGCATAGGTATCGATCCAGGCGCGGTAAGGATTGTCCGCGGCCGCCCGCTCGTGGATGTATTGGCCGACTTCCCAATAGACCCAAAAGCACGGCAGGATCGCCGCCACGGTTTCTTCGTGACTGGCGTTATGGCCTGTCGTCATCAAAAAATTCACGTAGTTCAGGCAAGTCGGCGACGGTTCGACCGCGTGGATCACCGACTGCTCCACACCGAACTGGTCGAAGAACCCTTCATGCAGCGACCGTTCCACCACCAGCGCGATTTGCGCGGCCTGTGAAAACTCCAGCATCATGTCTGTATCGGGCGCCTTGGCTGACGCCAGCGACAAGACACGCGAATACCCCTCCAGATAAAGACTGTCCTGCAGCATGTAGAACTGGAATTTTTCCTGCGGCAATGTACCGGCCAGCAGTTCCTGATTAAACGGCAGGTCGATAATGGCCTGGCGCAGCGCCGCTGCCTGTTCCCAGACTTGATCGGTGAATGTCGCCATCGTTAAAACCGAGCCGTGATCGTGCCGCCCCACTGGCGGCCCCTGTTGATCGTGAAACTGTCGAACGGCCCATCTGGCCCCAGGAACGCCAGCAATGCAATCTGTCCCTGCCCAAAGGCCGAAATCGCCCAGCGCTCATTGGTCAGGTTTTTGGCCCAGAGCGCCAGTTCAACATTGCCGACTGTGAGCGCGATCCGGGCATTGACCCAGCCATGCGACGGCGAATGCAGCACATTGTCGAACTCGTAATTCACCCGACCAACATGGATGTAATCGACCCGCATGAACAGCTCGGCAGTGTTGCCGATTTGCGTTTCGTACTGAGCCGCCAAATTGACCGTATACTTCGGTGAATGCGGCGTGGTGTTGCCTGAATAATCGATGAAGGCCCCGGACCCCAGCGGGTCCGGCGCCGTATAGGTCTTGATCTGGGAGTCGGTATAGGCAAATGCGGCCTCAACGCTGAACCCCTCAGTCAGGCGCCCGAGCAGCGACAGTTCGATGCCTTTGACCTCAACATTATCAACACTGAAAACCGTGTTGTTGCCATTGACGAATATGGTGTTCTGAAAGTTCTCATAGTCGGTATAAAACAGCGCCAGATTGGCTATCACCCGGTCATCAAGCCACTGGGTTTTGGCACCGACTTCAACAGCCAAGGTGGTTTCCGAAGGGAAGATTGCTTCATGCGTGTCGAGCGCCCCGGGCGGCACGTTGAAGCCACCAGCTTTGAACCCTTGCGCAAAAGTGGCGTAGAGCAATGCATCGTCTGTGGCCTGCCAGGCCAGCGAGACCTTCGGTTGGACTTTGTCGAATGAGGCGCTGCGGTCGCCAAAGACGGCACCAGTCGTGACGCCGGTTGTCACTTCGCTGCGTTTATCCCGGTCGTAGCGCAGCGCCAGTGTAATCTCGAGCGCATCCGTAATGTCATAGCTCGCCTGCGCAAACACCGCGAAGACCTTAGAATCCGTCGCGATCAGGGGCGCTTCCGCCCCGAACAATAAAGGCCCGAAATCATCCGTCCGGTCGCGGCTGACGTCCTGATAGAACAGACCGAAAATCCAGCGCAGCCGTTGGTCCGATGATGACGTATAGCGCAGCTCTTGCGTGAAGACTTCAAGCCCGATCGGCTGAGCAATCGGTTGAATGCCATTCGGAAAGGACGGCACGCCGAAGAAGGTGATCGGCGTATCGTTGCGGAAGTCGAGCTCTTCGATGAAGAACTTGTCATAATCATCGTAGGCCGTGATCGACGTCAGCACGCCACCGTCGCCCAGCGTCCAGTCGATCTTGACAGACGCGTTGATCCAGTCGCGGTCGGCCATGCCCTCAAAGTCCCCGAACGGATCGGTCAACACGTCACCCGAGAGCCGCCCGCCTGCAAACCCGGTCACGTTATTGGACGAGACAAATGCCGCACCGCCCTCCTCATCCATATAGTTGAAGCGGAAGTCGATCGAGAGATTGTCGCTGGGCAGGGCAATGATCCGGGCGCGCAGATTGTTGCTTTCGTAGCCATCGACCTTCTTGCCAAGAAAGGTGTTGAAGATAAAGCCGTTGGTGTCAGACGCCAGCGCAGAGACACGGAACAACAGCTTGTTCTCAATAATCGGCCCACCGATTGCGGCCTCGGCTTCCCAACTATCACCATTGCCATAGCCAATTCTGGCATAGCCTTCAAAATCGTCGGTTGGGGCGCGGGTGGTCACTTTGAACACACCGCCGATGGCACTTCGGCCATAGAGCGCGCCTTGAGGCCCTTTGAGAACTTCAACCCGTTCGACATCGAACAGCCGGCCGGTAAAAAACTCCGTGTCCCCGAGCAATACGCCGTCGATTGCATAGGCGATGGAAGCAACCTGTTGCCGGTTCGTCGAAACACCGCGGATGGTGATCAGGTTTGTGCCCGGGTCTTGATCGTTGACCATGAAGACGCCCGGTGTCAGCGCCACGATATCGTCGATCAGCCGCACCTGGCGCTGGTCGATTTGAAGCCCGGAAAACGAGTTGACCGTGTCCGGCACAGACTGCGCCTGCTCTTCGCGGCCACGCGCCGTGACGACGACATCGCCCCAGGCCCTTGCTTCGGTCTCAGGCTCCTCGGCACCGGCCACCTGGGCGATACCGAATGGCGCCGACAGCGCTGCTACAACAAGAATGGGTTTCAGAGTCTTCATCAGACACTCTCCCTACGCCGGCATTATCCGGATCAGGTTCTTGGGTGTGATCTCAGCCCCGGTATGGAGCACCCCAGATACGCGCCGCAGTTAAGCGATCGTCACAAACTTGTCAACTTCGCCCGGTGTCTATGCCTCAAGATCGTCGAGGAACTCACTGACCGGGTCGCCTTCCAGCATGGCCAGCCCCTTTGGTGATGCGGCCAGGTGGTAATCGGAGTTGGCATAACGGTCATAGGCAGCATCGTCGGCAAAGACCTGGAAGATGATGTAAGACCGATCGTCTTCCCGCACCCGGCGGACTTCAAAGGTCTTCGGGTCGGGTTCCTGGATCATGACATTATCCTCGAACGCCTTCATGTGGGCTTCGAATTCAGCCTCTAATCCCGGCTTAACCTTGACCCTGACCAGTCTGCTCGTCATGGTCGCTAACCTTTGACCTTGTCCCTGCTGCGGCGAGTTTCAGCAGACCGCGGCGCAAGGTCAAGGCAATAGAGATTTCAGGAGAGACGGACTATGGGACGGCTGGACGGCAAAATAGCAGTGATCACCGGCGGAGCTTCAGGTTTGGGGGCCGGTACGGCGCAACGCTTCGTCGAAGAAGGGGCGACGGTAACCATTACCGATATTCAGCATGAACTCGCCACGGAAACCGCAGAGACACTGGGCTGCAGCTACATTCATCAAAACGTCGTCAGCGAGACAGAATGGGAGGCCGTGATCGCCAAGATCGTCGGGCAGTACGGCCGGCTGGACGTTCTGGTCAATAATGCGGGTGTGTTTGCCACGGCCCCGGTCGACGAAATGACCATCGACGTATGGCAGCGGGTGATGGACATCAATGTCACAGGCGTCTTCCTGGGCTGCAAGCATGGCATTCGGGCAATGAAGAACAACCCGGACGGCGCCAGCGGATCGATCATCAACCTGTCGTCGGTCTCTGGCCTTCGGTCCCAGCCCGGCGGCACCGCCTATAATGCCAGCAAGGGTGCTGTGCGTCTGCTCACCAAAACGGTCGCGTTGGAAAATGCCAGCATCGGGATACGCTGCAACTCGATCCATCCTGGGATCATTGAAACTCCTATTCTTGATCCTGTTTACGCGGCCTCCGGTGATCCCGCCGCCGCACGGGCAGGCATCGCCAGCACGATTCCAATGAAGGATCTGGGTGAACCAGCCCGCGACATTGGCAATATGGCCGTCTATCTAGGCTCCGACGAAAGTGTCTATGTAACCGGTGCGGAAATGGTGGTCGACGGCGGTTTGACGATCGGCTTGCCGAGCTGATCACCGGCAAACCCGGCAGACTGTAGTATTTCTGCAACAAGTTTCATAAAACCATGCCTGACGCCTGCCTTTACCTCGTAAACTAGCGGATTCTACAGGTGTTGCATCTTTACGACCGACCCGTCGATTCCTATAGTCCGCGCACCCTGAGTTGAATATTGGGTAACCTCAGAAATGCTGGCATTAGAACACGGCGTATGGGGCGAAACGGGCGAAAATTAGAACCCCCGAAAGCCTTTCCGCGTTCGCCGGCCTGAAAAGTCCAAAGGGAGAGCTATGGACACCTCAACTTCACTTCTCAAGGCGTTGAAGAAACCTGCGGCGGCGCTCGCGGTTTCCGGCATCGCCCTGTCGGCAGGCGCAGCATTTGCGCAGGGCGACGTTCCCACCCCGGTGACGGCTGTTGATGCGGAAGAAATTCGCCGCACACCTGTTACTGGCATCGAGACCATTACGACGCAGGCGCAGAAGACCGAAGGTGACGTGCAGACCACACCGATTTCACAAACGGTGGTCAGTGGCGAAGCGCTTCAGCAGCGTTTTGCGCAGGATCTGCGTGACCTGACGTCTGCGGCTCCAAATGTTATTCTGCAGCCGGTCGGTTCGTTCCAGAACGCCACCGCCTTCTTCATCCGTGGCGCCGGTTCTTCCGACATTGAATCCGCGGCCGATCCGGGCATCGCTGTGCTGGTCGACGGCGTCTATATGGCGCGGACATCGACCGGCCTGACAGATTTCCTTGACGTCGAAGCGGTTGAAATTCTGCGTGGTCCGCAGGGCACTTTGTTCGGACGGAACGCGATTGGTGGTGCTGTGCTGCTGCGCCACGTCGCACCGGATGTGAACGACTTCAACATCAAAGGCGCGGTGACCGCTGGTAACTTCGGCCGGTTGGACGTTAAAGGCGTGGTCAATGTGCCCATCGTCGAAGGCTCTGCTGCGTTTCGTGTCGCATTCAAGTCGACCAATCTGGACGGCTATTACATCAACGAATTCGACGGCAAGAAGACCGGCGGGCACGACCGTCTGACGATCCTGCCGAGTTTCCGTTACCAGAACGATAATCTGGATGTTGTGATCCGAGGTGAGTTTGCCCGGATCCGCGACGACTCTTACCCGACGACGGCGCACAATGCGTGCCGTACCGATCCAGCCGATGGCATCACCCCGAGTGGTAACGACGTTGTCATCAATCTGGCGAATTTGCTGGGTGGTAGCGATGCTGCCCGTGCGCTTTGCGCGTTCGGTGTCGGCACGGAACGGAACGAAGAGTTTGGCCGCAAGCGCGACTATGTCGTGAACCACGACTATGTGAACGGGTTTGGCTCGAACTTCGACATCTACGGCATCACCGGTGAGATCAACTACGACATCGTCGACGTCGGTACGATCACTTATATCGGTAACTATCGCGATGTTTATGAAGACGTGCACAACGACTTCGACACGACGCCGTTCGATCTGTTCTCGACCCGCCGTCAGCAATGGCACTGGCAGACCAGTCATGAGCTGCGCTTTGCCTCTGACTTCTCTGACTTTGTCGACTTCGTCGCCGGCTTCTACTACTTCGAACAGCACTATGTTCTGGAGCAGGATACCCAGGGGGCGATCGTCGGCTTCGGTGGTGGCACAGGCGGCGGCATCTTTGGCCGCAGTGAGCAGTCACATGATCAATGGTCGGTCTTCGGTCAGGCAAACTGGCACATTTTTGACCGCGTAACGCTGGTTACCGGTGTCCGCTACACCGAAGAAGGAAAAGACTTCCTGCACTGCGGTGTCGGCTTTGGCGATGGCGTCAATCGGACCTGTTTCGATAACCCAGCGCTGACCTTCAATAGTGACACGGATATCGGTGATGGCCCCGGTCAGAACCCCGGCACCAACAACTGGTCGAATGTCAGCCCGAAAGTCGGGTTGAACTTCGAAGTTACCGACAACCTGTTTGCCTATGCCAGCTGGGCCCGTGGCTTCCGCTCTGGCGGCTTCAACGGCCGAGGCAACTTCCCGGCGACGGCTGGTCCGTTCGACGAAGAAAAAGCCGACAGCTATGAAATCGGCGTCAAATGGGACGGGTTGGACAATCGCCTTCGGTTGAACCTGACCCTGTTCTGGACCACGTTTGATAACCTGCAGCGGACGATTATTCGCCCGGCATCAGGTGGCGGCGGTGGCCAGGAAACGGTCACGGAAAACGCGGCTAAGGCCCGCTCACGCGGCGTCGAACTCGAAATGACCGCCATTCCGGCTGAGGGCCTCACGGTCCGCGGCTCGATCGGTTATCTGGATGCCGACACGCTCGAATGGTGTGCCGACCTGAACGGTCCGGGTGTTCCGGCCCTTCCCGGCCGCGACATTTGCGGCGACGTTGTTGAGGTGACACCGGGCAACTTCCTGGAGCCGTTCAGCAATGCCGGCCTGCCGATTCTGCAGGCCCCGGAATGGACCACCAACCTAAACATCTCCTACGAATTCCCGATTGGTAATGCAGGCTATCTGACGCTGTCAGCGGACTGGCTGTACCGCAGCTCGCTGTCGCTGATCTCTGCCGGCTTCCCGCCGGGCACGCTGGATGGTGTTGTAAACTATGACGGTGTTCTGGTGGCCCCGGCTCGTGCCAGCGCACACGTCGTGAACCTGCAGACCACATGGCAGGACATCGACGGCCGTTATGCCATCTCGTTCTTCTGGAAGAACATCACCGGAGAGACCTACATCAATACCGGTACTTATGTTGCCGGTCTGTTCAACTTCGCCCAGCGGAATAATCCGCGGCATTGGGGCGTGGAGATTTCGTTCGACCTCTAGTATCAGGTCATAACGAAGACCAATCTTGGGGGGCCTTTGGCCCCCCTTTTTTGTGCGCCGCATCAAATTAGTCAGCATGCCTGACTAAAAATTAGGCATTTTCAAACGCTACTTTTATCGCTTATCGTTAATTCTCGCTTACGCAGTAAACAGGGAAAAATCCCGGATTGCGAAGCGCTTGGGGACGACCGGCTTAGCGTACGGGCTGAGCTGGAACATATTGGGGAGACTATAATGGACGACCACAGGACCATTGCGTCGCGGCTGAAGTTGTCAGCGGCGGCGTTGGCTGTTTCAGGCGTTGCATTGACTGGTAACGCCCTAGCTCAGGGTGATGAACCCGCAGCGGCCGATCAGATAACAGCCGCAGATGTTCAGGGAACACAGCTCGATACAATCGTTGTGCAGACCAAGGGCGGCGCCAAGGACCTGCAGACCGCACCGTTTGCAGCGACAGCCGTCAGCGGTGAATCACTGAAGCGGACATACGCGCAGGATTTGCGCGACATTTCGTCATTGGCACCGAATGTGTCACTTGAGCCCGTCGGCATCTTTCAGAATTCCGCCGCTTTCTATATTCGTGGCCTCGGCACGCAGGATATTGAATCCGCAGCCGACCCGGTTGTGGCGGTTCTGGTAGACGGGATATACCAAGCGCGCGTTTCCACCGCGCTGTCGGACTTCCTCGACATCTCGAACGTTCAGATCCTTCGCGGCCCACAGGGCACGGAGTTCGGTCATAACAGCACCGCCGGTGTCGCCATGATCGAACATAATCCACCCGACCTTGATGAATTCGGCATCAGCGGGTCTGTTCTTGCAGGTGATTTTGGCCGGCTTGATATCAAGGGTGTTGTCAACGTGCCGATTGCCGAAGGCAAGGTAGCCGGACGGTTGGCGTTCAAATCGACCAATTTCGACGGCTATTGGCGCAATACGCTGAACGGCGAGAAAAGAGGCGGGCACGACCGGATCACCCTCCTGCCCTCTATCAGGTTCCAGCCGAACGATAATTTGGACATCGTCATTCGCGGTGAATATGTCCGCATCCGCGACGATTCCTATCCGGGCCAATCACACAACTACTGCCGTGCGCCGGTGCTGGCTGCACTGGCCACGCCGCCACCTGCGGGCGGCTTCGGCCCGGGCGCGGCAAACGACCTTGTGATCTTGACCGAGTTCCTGTGGCTAAGTGCGCAGGGTCTGGACCCGCTATCTGCAGCGGCGGGAGCCGAAGACCTGTGCGGCGAACCGATAAGGGACTTCTCCGCCGCAGAGGCCTACACGTTCCAAAACACGGAAGAACGTGGTGACTTTGCCAATAACGACATATGGGGCATTACCGCACGGGTCGATTACGATCTGCCCGATATCGGTACCATCACCTATGTCGGTAACTACCGTGAAGTATCCGAAAGCATCCGGTTCCAGATCGAAACCGCGACCCACGACATGTTCGCCGGGCAGCGCGATCAGGAACACTATCAGACAACCCATGAAATTCGTTTCGCGTCTGACTTCTCGGAAACCATCGATTTCGTTACCGGCTTCTACTACTTCGAATCCGACTACGTGATGCTGCAGCAGTCATACGGTGTTCTGTTTGAACCGAACATCCTGCTTGGCCCGGAGTCCGGACTACCTTTCTACAATCCGGAGACCAGCAGCCAGGCAGGCTGGAGTAACCAGAACGACAGGGCCTGGGCGATCTTCCTGAACGGTAACTGGCACATCAACGAAAAGCTGACCTTTACGGCTGGCATTCGGTACACCGACCAGCGCAAGGACTTCGAACATTGCGGTGTCGGCGCCGGTGATCCAACCGCGCCGTTCGAGAGAAGCGCAGCAGGCTGTAACGACGTACCTTTCATGGTGCCAGCAGCAGGTGCGCCGTTTAACCCACCGGGTACGATCGTACCGCGCCTGCCGGTTATGCAGGCCTATGGCTTTGACGCCAGCGGTGGGGTCGAGGGTGGATGTATTCCGGTCGTAACCGGCGATCCGGCAGACGGTCTGCTGTACTGCCACAACCGGCTGTCGCCGGAACCCGCCAGCTGGAGCAATATCAGCCCGACGGTGAAACTGTCCTATCAGTTCAGCGACGACATCTTCGCCTATATCCTGTGGAGCCGCGGCTTCCGGTCCGGTGGATTCAATGGCCGTGCGACCACACCGACCTCTGTTGGCCCCTATGATCCGGAGCGTGCCGATAACTATGAAGTCGGCATTAAGACCGAGTGGTTTGACCGCCGCTTGAGCTTCAACCTGACCGGTTTCTGGACCATTGTTGATGGGCTGCAACAGGGCTTCATCCGCCCGTCACCCGGCGCCGGTGGTCAGGAAACCATCATCGCCAATATCGGTGAGGTGACCAACAAGGGCATCGAAATCGATTTTCGGGCTATCCCGGTCGAAGGCCTGACCATCTTTGGTTCTCTCGGCTACATCGACTCGAAACAGAAGAACTTCTGTACGGATGGCGACGGCTTTAGCGGCACGGACCCGACCACACCGCCACCGCCCGCCTTTGATTTCCAGGAAGTCTGTGACGAACCGGAAATCGTGACTGATGCCACTGGCAACTTCATTGGTTGGCTGGTTCCGACCGACAACTCCAACCTGGTCCCGGGCCCCCGGACACCGGAATGGACCCTCAATGCCGGCTTCTACTACGAGTTCCCGGTTGGCAATGCGGGTAGCCTCACCTTCGGCGCGGACTGGTCCTACAACTCCAAAGTGCTGATTTCGATCTCGAATGTGAGCGAGCTGGACGGCGTCACCCAGTTTGATGGCGACTTCCTCGACCACTTCCGGAAATCATCGCATGTCTTCAACGCCAATATCACCTGGCGGGATATTGAGGACCGGTACCGGATCGACTTCTTCGTGAAGAATCTGACGAATGAGATCCACAAGCAGGCGGTGACCAATGTCGCCGGTCTGTTTGAATTCCGGGTCCCCAATGTGCGCCGCCACTGGGGCGTCGAGATCAGCTTCGACCTTTAGAATCCAGTCGGGGAGACGAGATTGGGGGGCTTCGGCCCCCCTTTCTTTTTGTGCCCAATGGGTGCTTTAGACTATAAACCAGCACATGTGCTGAATTTGGCGGACGGTCGCCAAGAGGAATTAGCGGGCAATTTGCGCCCGGACGGAAACTAATGCGCAAAGCGGTAACATATGGCCTGACGGTGGCCGCGATGGCTGTAGCAGCCTGGGCGGTTTATTGGCTGGTTGCGCGTGACTCAGGTGATGGATCGGCGGTCAGCGCGCCGCCTCCCCGCGCCATTGTCATTGAGGCCGCCCGTGTTCGTGTTGATGCCCTGCAGCCCACCATCAACGCGGTCGGCAGCCTGCGCTCAGACGAATCCATCGTATTACGCCCCGAACTGGCCGGCCGCGTCACCAGACTGGGTTTCCAGGAGGGTCAGGCGGTCGACAAAGGCCAATTGCTCGTGGCGCTTGACGGGTCGATCTATCAGGCCGAACTCGCCCAAGCCGAAGCCAGCCTGAGTCTCAGCCAGGCGAACTTCGAGCGCGCCAAAGAGCTTGTAGGACGTGGGGCTGTTTCTGAACGCGCCCGCGACGAAGCGTTCGCCAAACTCAAAATGGATGAAGCCAGCGTCGCCCTTGCCCGCGCGCGGCTTGCCAAAACCAGAATTCTGGCGCCGCATGACGGAGTGATGGGCCTGCGTGACGTCGGGGTCGGCGACTACGTCCAGCCCGGCGACCGGCTGGTTGCCCTCGATGTGGTGGATCCCATAAAACTGGAGTTTCGCATCCCTGAGGTTTACCTCGCCGATGTGAGCATCGGACAAAAAGTCAGTTTCGACCTGGATGCCCTGCCCGGCCGCACTTTCGATGCCGCAATCTACGCCATCGATCCACAGGTCGACGTCAACGGGCGCAGCCTTTCCATTTTGGCCCACGCCGAAAACCCCGAAGGACAATTGCGCCCCGGCCTTTTTGCCCGCACATCGCTGATCCTGCCGCCCAAGACAGGCGCGCTGCTGGTCCCTGAACAGGCGGTGATCCCCAGCGGCGCGGATCATTTTCTGTTCCGCATTGTCGATGGCAAAGCTGTGCAGACACCGATCGAGATCGGCATGCGCCTTACCGGCGAAGTCGAGATTATTGAAGGGGTTGGCAGTCAGGATCTCGTTGTCACATCCGGCCATATCAAATTACGGGATGGATTTGCCGTGACCATCCGCAACGATCTGGACGGGTAAACCATGGTTCTGTCCAGCTTCAGCATCAAAAAACCAGTCTTCGCGACAGTGATGAACCTTGTCGTGCTGTTGCTGGGCGTTATCGCCTATGACCAGTTAGAGGTGCGCGAGTACCCCGATATCGATGTGCCCGTCGTCAGCGTCGAAACGCGGTACCCGGGCGCGAGCGCAAAGGTCATCGAGTCTCAGGTGACGATCCCGCTGGAGGAAGAACTCGCCGGCATTGAAGGGATCGACTACATCAGCTCGATCAGCCGTGCCGAAACCAGCTGGATCACGGTGCGCTTCAACCTTGAGCGCGATGAGGACGGTGCGGCGGCAGATGTCCGCGACCGGGTCGCGCGGACCCGCGATCTGCTGCCGGATGATGTCGACGAACCGGTTGTCGCCAAGGCAGAAGCCGATGCCCACGCGATGATCTGGGTGGTTTTCTACAGCGACAAATATTCCCAGACAGAGGTCACGGAAATCGTCGACCGGCTGGTCAAGGACCGGGTACAGACCCTGCCCGGGGTCGCCAAGGCGTGGTTCTGGGCGCCGCGCAAATATGCCATGCGCCTTTGGCTCGACCGCGAGCGCCTAGCCGCCTTTGGCGTTACACCAGCCGATGTCGAAGACGCGTTGCGGCAACAGAATGTCGAAATCCCGGCCGGGCGGGTCGAAAGCGACGCCCGTGAGTTCACAGTGCTCAGCGAAACCGACCTGAAAACGCCGGAGGAATTTGAGAACATCGTACTGCGTAATGCGGACGGCTATCTAGTCCGCATCAAGGACGTCGCCCGTGTTGAGCTGGGCGCGGAGGAAAACCGTGAGATCGCTCGCTTTGCCGGCCGGCCCGCGACCGCCCTAGGCATCATCAAACAGTCAAAGGCAAACCCGCTTGAGGTCGCCAACGCATTCCACGAAATTTTCCCTGAGCTGCTGGCCAGCCTGCCGGAAGGCATTGAAGGAGAAATCGACGTCGATGACTCGGTCTATATCGAGGCGTCGGTCAACGCAGTCTTTGTTACCGTCGCGGAAGCCTTCCTACTGGTTCTGCTGGTCATTTTCCTTTTCCTGGGGTCATGGCGTGCCACGCTCATTCCCCTGGTCACCATCCCCATTTCACTGATTGGTGCATTCTTCCTGATTTTCATATTCGGGTTCAGCATCAACGCGCTCACCCTCCTCGCCATGGTCGTCGCCGTGGGGCTGGTGGTCGACGACGCCATTGTCATGCTGGAAAACGTCTACCGGCACATCGAGATGAATAAGCCGCGCATGCAGGCCGCCCTCGACGGCAGCAAGGAAATCGGCTTTGCCGTGATTGCTATGACGTTGACCCTGGTCGCCGTCTTTGCGCCCGTCGCCTTCTCCCCGGGCCGTACCGGGAAGCTGTTTACCGAGTTCGCCCTTACCTTGGCCGGGGCGGTGCTGATTTCCGGGTTCATCGCCCTGTCGCTCACGCCGATGATGTGTTCGAAGATGCTGAGTCGAAAGGACCGCAGCGAGGGGTCGCTGGCCAGCCGAATCAACCGGCAGCTGACACGATTGACCGAAGGCTACCGTGCGATGCTTCAGCGGGCACTGGCCTGGCGGTTTGCGATCATGGGCCTTGCCTTTGTCATCCTGGGCGCTGCGGTTTATCTGTTTAGTGGATTGCCGACAGAACTATCGCCGAAGGAAGACCGCGGCTATCTGGTGGGCTATGCGGTTGGGCCGGAAGGAGCGACGCCTGAATACATGGAACGCAATGTCGCAGAGGTTGAAGAAATCCTGCGCGAGACCGAAGGCATTAAGGACAAATTCTACTCAGCCGTCGGACGCCCAACCATCAATCAATCCTTCACCTGGATCACCCTGCTGCCTTGGGAGGAACGCGACCGTAGTTCCTTTGACATTCAGGCCGAACTGGCCCCGAAGATGATGGATGTGCCCGGCATTTTGGCCTTCCCGATCAATCCGGGTTCTTTTGGCCAGTCACCGATGCAGTCCAGCATCGAAATGGCGATCCAGACCAACGGTTCCTATGAAGAGCTGAATGCCATGGTCTCAGAGGTGATGGGCAAGCTGACCGGCAACCCGATGTTCGCGTCGCTCAACACAGATTTGCGGCTTAACAAGCCCGAGTTGAAGGTCTCGATCAATCGCAACAAGGCTGCGGCCCTGGGCGTGCGCGTCGACGAGGTGGGGCGGACGCTGGAGACCATGTTGGGCAGCCGCCAGGTCACACGCTTCAAAAGGGGCAGCAAGCAATATGATGTGGTGCTGAAGATCGAGGACTTCGACCGCCGCAATCCGGATCACCTTCGGTCGATCTACGTGCGCAGCGACACTGGCGAGATGATCCAGCTATCCAATCTGGTTGATGTGTCAGAGACTGTGACACCCCGAGAACTAAATCACTTCAACAAGCTCCGGGCGGCGACAATTTCGGCCAATATGAATACCGCCTATAGCGTTGGCGAGGGCATGGCTACGCTGGAAGCGCTGGTGCGCGAGGTCGCCGGCGAAGAAGTGCAAATCGACTATAAAGGCAACGCCCGCGAGCTGTTGAAGTCGACAGAGACCATGATCCTGACCTTCCTGCTGGCGCTTGGCTTTATCTATTTGTTCCTCGCCGCCCAGTTCGAAAGCTTTGTTGACCCGCTGATCATCATGCTGAGCGTACCCCTAGCCATGGCCGGTGCCTTGGGGACCATGCAACTGACGGGCGGCTCGCTCAACGTCTATAGCCAGATCGGACTGGTCGCCCTCATAGGCCTGATATCGAAACACGGTATCCTGATCGTCGAGTTCGCCAACCGGCGCCAGGAAGAAGGGCTGGACCGGCTAACGGCGGTGATTGACTCAGCGGCGCTTCGGCTGCGGCCAATCTTGATGACAACGGGCGCAATGGTCCTGGGTGCGGTTCCACTGGCACTGGCCACCGGCGCGGGATCGGAAAGCCGGCAAGCAATCGGCTGGGTGATTGTCGGCGGCATGATCTTTGGCACGATCTTCACCCTATTTGTCGTGCCGGCCTTCTATACGCTGCTCGGGCGTGATTACGGCGCCGCGGCGGATGCTTCTTCAGAGTCGGGGGCGCCCTCACCTGCTGAATAGATGTCAGGGAACAACGCAACGATTTCGCCCAGCCAGGCATAGACAGCGGCGTAATGCATGTACCCTGTGCGCCCCAATCGAACGATCACCAGATCCTTGGACGGCACCATGATGATGTACTGACCGCGGTGTCCCGAGGCGATGAATGTATCCGCAGGCAGACCTTCAAGCCGGATTGGAACTTGTTCCTCCAGCCGGCCGGTATTGAGCCAGGTCATCGCGCCATAGACACCTTTGGGATCATGCGCCAGAGGCGTCCGCATATAATCGATCCAGCCTTCAGGAACGATTTGCTGACCGTCCCAGGCGCCCCCGCGTAGCATCAGCAGGCCGAACCGCGCCCAGTCCCGGGCCGTGGCATGCAGCCAGGACGACCCGACCCATGTGCCCGAACCATCGAATTCAGGTTCCGCCGACGTCATACCGATCGGATTAAAAAGCCGTTCACGCATAAAGATCTCATAGTCGACCTGCCTGCCGCCAACAGCGTCCCGAACCAGGCTGGACAGGAGGTTCGCCGTCCCACTGGAATAGGTAAAGTGGGTGCCCGGCTCGTGTTTCAGATCGCGTGATGCGACATAGGCCGCCATATCTTCGCGATGTTCTCCGAACAACATCGGTAAGACGTCGGACCGAAATGGATTGAAGTAATCCTCGGTAAAGTCCAACCCGTCGCTCATCTGCATCAGATTGTTGACGGTGATGGCAGCGCGCGGATCCTCCCCCTGCCAGGGTGCCACGCCAGCCTTCTCATCAATATCCATCAAGCCGTCTTTTACGGCGACACCGACCACGACACCCAATACGGTCTTCGCCACCGACTGTGAGAGGAAAAGACGGTCCGCAGAAAACCCGTCTGCATAGCGTTCCGCAACGATTCGCCCTCGATGCACCACAAGGGTTGCGCGGGTTCCCGGCAGATCTTCTGGAGCGGGCTCTGCAAAGGCCCGGTCCATCAGCGCCTCAAGCTTTTCTCCATCAACGCCCTCGCCTGGCCAGCCAACGGCCCAAGCCTGCGTCGGCCACGGCACGTAAGGCGATTGTTCGGGCAGGGGTACCAGATCGCGTGCGAACGTAGAGGGCCCGCCCAAACAGATCGTAAGAAATAGTGCAGCCACCAGGTGGCCGCACCTAGGCCGCTCAAGGGCTCGTTTCCCGAGCCGCAACGCGACCGTTCGCCCTGAGGAGCCTGCGCATGCAGGCGTCTCGAAGGGTCCTTGGGAACGGGCGCGTGTTCCGGTCAAGCCGTTCGCAAGAAGCCTTCGAGACGAGTCTCGCATTGCTCGCCTCTCCTCAGGCCGAACGGCTCTCAACTGCCGAACAGTGTTACTCCACAAAGCAGCCTCCCCGCCGATAGCGGCCGGTTGCGTCGACCCGGCCCAGCAGGCTCGTTGTCACAGAACGGTCAATGTCATCGAACGAAAATTCGACACCACCAAACGGCAGTGGGTCCTCCGACACACAGAATTGCGGCTCTCCGTCATTGATATAGCGGCACTGGCAGGCCCATTTGGCACTGATATCAACCGCGAGCTGACCCAATTCAGGCGCCTTGAAACTCAAATAAAGGAAGGCGATCAACACCGCCAACACCGCGCCCCGCCAGATAAACGACCAAATGCGTCTCAAACTGTTGTGCCTCGGTTAGCATCTTCTGATGCATCAAACATTGCTCATCGGATTATAGTTCAACCGACGAAGCAGAACAGGGCAAGCCCATGAGTCGAAAGAAAATTCTCGTCGCCGGTGCCAGCGGCTTGATCGGACGTGCGACGATCGAACATTTTTCCGCATTGGATGACTGGGACGTCGTCGGTGTTTCAAGACGAGTGCCAGATGACCTGACGGGTGATGCAGACCTGCTGTCGGTCGATTTGATGGATCGATCGTCCTGCGACGAACTGTTCGGCGGCATGAGCGATGTCACCCACCTTGCCTATGCTGCCCTGTTCGAAAAGCCGGGGCTGTTAGCCGGCTGGCGCGAACGGGATCAGATGGACACCAATTTGACCATGCTGCGCAACCTGTTCGAACCGCTCGAGAACGCGGCCAGTGGCCTGCAACATGTTTCCCTTCTTCAGGGAACCAAGGCCTATGGCGCCCATATCCACCCGGTCGAGGTTCCAGCCCGAGAACGGTGGCCACGTGACCAGCACGAGAATTTCTATTGGCTGCAGGAGGATTTTCTACGCGATTGTCAACCCGGCAAAGACTGGACCTGGACCATCGTGCGCCCTCAGATCGTCTTCGGCCATGCGGTCGGCAGCCCGATGAACCCGATTGCCGCGCTGGGCGTCTACGCCGCGATCTGCCGGGAACGAGGCGAGCCATTCTCCTATCCCGGCGGGCCACCAGCGGTAATGGAGGCCGTCGATGCCCGGATCATTGCACGCATGTTGGAATGGGCGGCGACAACACCGATCTGCGACAATGAGATTTTCAACGTCACCAACGGCGACGTGTTCGTCTGGCCCTATGTGTGGGCAGCCATCGCCAACGCGCTGGGCGTTGATCCGGGCAAGCCTAAATCCCAGTTTCTGGATCAGGAGATGAACGATTTCGAGGCAACCTGGGACAGTGTCGTGGCAAAACATGGGTTGCGGCCCTATGGCATGCGCGAACTGGTCGGTGACTCATTTGTCTATCTGGACGCGACCATGGGCACCGGCCGGGACCGCGCCCCACCTCCGGCGATCGTCAGCACGGTCAAGGCCAGGCAATTTGGTTTTCATGACTGCATCGACACGGAAGATATGTTCACCTATTGGTTTGATCGCTTGCGCGCCATGAAGATTCTGCCGCCCCTGTCATGAAGCGCCTTCTCGTCATTCTAGGTATTGGATTTTTGGGGTTCTCCAGCGGGGTTCAGGCCCAAAAGATCTATGTTCCGGGAGACCCCTATGATCCGGATGCGATCTACGAAGACGAAGAAAACCTGATCACGAATGACCCGGCCGCTGAGAAGCGGGAATTAGCGCCGCCGCCCATTGGCCGCGCGGCGTTTTATTATGCTGTCCTCGACCCGGAGACCAAGGCAAACCAACCAGACCTGACAATCGAGCAAGCGATTGCAGACTCATTAAATGACTTTCTGGTAATCAATTATTTCAACGACAAGGCGCAATATTCCAACTATCAGCGTGCCATCCTGCGCCGTGCCGTTGCCCATCTGTCCAGCCGGTTGAGCGGCCGCGACGCCAAGCTTCTCGACGTAATGGCCTTTACCGCCGACGACCAACCGGTCTATGCAAAAGAAGCACAGGAAGCCTGGAACCAGAACACGCTGGGCGGCTTTGCCGCGCCCGTAGACTCAAAACCGGTGTTGCCCTATGGCCAGGTCTTTATTCACGGGCAACTGGTCTATGACTTTGCCGTCACTTTGAACGCCAAAGACGGCAAGATGGTTGCGAACAACGCGCGGGCGATCCAGTCATCGCTGCAGCGTATCGTGCGCGACCTGAGAGACTTGCCCCCGTTATTTGACGATGAAACAGAGGTCAGCGGGGATTAGTGATTGGCGAAGGGTGATCAATCGGATGTTGCCAGGTGAGCCCCGGAAACCTTGCGAAATCACGGTCAGCCGTCACCCAGGTGCAGCCCTGTTCGATGGCAAGCGCAGCAAACCAAGCATCTGTCGTTAGATTGCCAAGCGCATTGGATTCACGGCAGATCCGAGCAAACAGCTCCCAATGGTTTGAGGTCGGCTCAACGGTTCTGCACAAGTCACTTGCGAGAAGCTGGTCCACAAAGCCAAGCGCTTCGTCAATTGTATTGGGTTCAGCGAAAATTCGGCGGTGAGTCACAACTCTAACGAAGCCCGACAGCACGCGTTCTGAAACGGCGAATGCGACATCACCGTTGACGACGTCGTCGAGCCAGGATCGGTAGTCCTCGAACTGCGAACTATCGGAACGGTATGCGTATACGAGAACATTGACGTCCGGCAGGATCACCCGGTTCCGTCCATAATATCTTCAAGCGTTGCATTATTGGAAATGTCGACACCAGGTAGCGTCCCGCCTTTGCGGGTTGAAACAGGCAAGTCGATGCGCTGCTTTCCGCTGTGATTCGGTTTTTGGCGATAGGCTTCAATCACCGCATCACTGATTGCGTCACCCAGCGATATACCGCGCTCCTGCGCCCGTTCTTTGCTGAGCGCAAGCGCTTCAGGCCTAAGGTTTATTGTCGTTCTCATGCCTTTGATATGAATAGGACGCATCATGATGTCAAGAGATGATGTGTTGATGCGATACTTAGCCCGCCTTCACCCGGCCAGACCGGTTTTCGGTAAAGGCCTGTTTCGTCCGCGAGGCCGCGACAACGGGTACTTCATCTTCCGCCAGCGGTGCCATCCAGTCCTTACGCGCCATCGCCGCCTCGATATAGGGTGCCAGTTCTTCGGCCTTTGCCGCATCCTTTGCCGTTTGCTCCGCCTTGAATTCAGGCAACACTTCATCCGCAAAAAGGTTCAGCGCCTCACAGATTTCGCCGTGCTTGTTACGCCCGGCCTGCTGAAGAAAAATCACCTGATCGACTCCGGCATTTTCAAATTCGTGCAGGTGCCGTCTGATGTCGTCAGGCGTGCCGATACCGGAAGAATATTCAGGATCGAGCGCCGCGGTCCGGACAATCTCCTCAGTCTTGTTACCGCGAATGTCATGAAAATCTTTCCACAAGGTGGTGTGGCCGGGCTTGGTGTCTTTGGTCACAAGTGCAGCCAGCGAATAGCCAAAGAATTCAAACCCATCCTGGCCGCGCCGGATGGCCTCGGACCGGTCGTGATGGACTGAAAAGCTCGATACCATGGCGATATTGGCGTTCACGGCATGGCCGATCGGCTTGCATTCATCGCTCTTGATGATGCCGTAATAAATGTCGGCCCAGTGTTTGGCCTCTTCCGGATTAACGAAGGCGAAGGCCAACGCGCCGACGCCCAGACTGGCGGCAACCTTGATCGTGTCCCTGTTAGAACATGCCATCCAAAGCGGCGGATGGGGTTTCTGCAGCGGTTTGGGCACCACATTGCGGCAGGGGAAAGAAAAGAACTCACCTTCAAACCCGGGATAAGGTGTCATCGCCATCATATTGGCGACTTGCTCGACCGCCTCAATCGACGCGTTCCGCTTGGTCTTGGCCTTGATGTTAAACCCGTGCAGTTCAGACCGGGTCGCGCCCTCGCCAAAACCAAGCTGGGCCCGGCCATTGGAGACCAGATCCAGCATCGCCGTGACCTCAGCCGTGCGTGCCGGGTGATTATAAGAAGGGATCACCTGCCTAATGCCGTGTCCGACCTTGATGTTCCTGGTCCGCGCAGCGGCCGCCGCAAGAAAAGTTTCTGGCGCAGAACAGTGCGAATATTCTTCCAGGAAGTGGTGTTCAACAGCCCACGCATAGTCGATCCCCAGCTCATCGGCGAGCACGATCTGGTCCAGCGCCTCCTGAACGAGGCGATGTTCATCGTCCTCTGTCCATGGCTTGGGCAATTGAAGCTCATAGAAAACCCCGAAACGCATGATATCTCCCCGAAAATCGCGTTGAGGGTGAGAGCCTATCCAACAATCAGGCGTGCCGGAACCCTATTCATCCAACTAACGCAGCCTGTCAGAACCGGCTATAAGAACAGCTCAGAGTGACTAAGTCGAAACAGGGCCTTTATGCAGCGCTTGTCCGTGCGTCCCGTCCATTTTGCACTTCTGCTATGGGGCCTTGTCATTGCCTTGATGCTATCTGGCCGTGTCGAGCTGGTCGACCGACTGGTGCTAACGGGCCCTGATGACTACATCCGGCTGCTTCGGGTCGAGAGCATCCTGGCCGGCGGCGATTGGGTCAACACACGGATTGAACGGGCTGGACCAGCCCCCGGCATTCCCCTTCACTGGTCGCCAATTGCCGACGCGCCCTATGTTCTTGTCGCCCAAATCAGCGGCTTGTTTGTGGATCAGACAGCCGCCCTGAAAATTGCGGTAACTGCCGTCCCCTTGATCGGCCTGCTTGCTATGTTCCTGATCGCGACCTGGGCGGGTGGCTGGTTATTTGGCGGGGCAGGCGCCTGGCTGGCGCCGGTAGCGGTTTTCTATGCCGATGCGCTGGTCGGTCAATTCGTTCCAGGACGGATCGATCATCATGGCTTGCAGCTGCTGCTGACCACGGGGCTGGTTCTCAGCTGTATCGGCATCATCCGCTCAAACAAGGTCGGTTGGGCCGCCTTTAGCGGGCTGGTGACCGCCGTATCACTCGCAATCGGCCTGGAGACTCTTCCATACATTGCTGCGTTTCACGCCAGCTTGGGGCTGGCTTGGCTCGGACAGTACGGTGTACAGGCGCGCTCAGGCATTGTCAGCGCCGGGACGGCCGTTGTCGCCGCAGCCGTCTTACTTTGGCTTTTTCCCCCAGAGCCTCAGTATCTTTGGGGCGCTTGCGATGCCCTTTCAGGTGTCTATCTGACGGCATTGGCAACCATCGCCGTCGGCTGGATCGTTCTGGCCGCGTTCAGCAACACTTTTCAGTCAGTATTCGCCAGGACTTGCCTTGGCGGCGCTGTCGGGCTGGGCGTTACCGGCGTTGTCGCGATTGTTTTTCCAGAGTGTCTGTCGGGCCCCTATGGCAGTGTTCCCCAACATATCCGGGACTTCTGGCTCGACGATGTTGATGAAACCCAGTCCGCCTTGCAATTGGCAGTGGATAACCCAAGACGTTTCATATCGTTGTTCTGGATTGCGATCCTGGCCCTCGCCGCAACCATCCCCTTCGTTGCAAAGGGCCGCTGGCGTGATGACCCGTCACGGATCGCCCTGATACTGTTTCTCGGCCTATCGGTCATTATTTCCCTATGGCAGATACGGGGTGCGTCTTTTGTCGCACTGTTTGCGATGCTGGCCGCGTTACCCCTTTTTGTCGCCCTGAAGACATGGTCGGAAAAGCAATTCAGAGGTTGGCGCGGCGGCGCAATCCTGGCCCTGATCCTGTTCATCCTCAGTCCGCCGATCCTGAACTCTGCTATGGTGAGCGCGGGGGTCAAGACTGTTCAAAACAGAACCACCCCGGGATGCGGACTGCCTGAGAACCTTGCCCAACTCGCGGGACAGCCCCAGGGGCTGGTCGCGTCCTCCATGCCGCTCGGGCCGATGATTCTATACTTTACCGGCCATCGTGTTCTGGCCGCGCCCTATCACAGGGGAACCGACGCCATGGACCAAGCCATATCGCTTTGGTCTGCCGAGACGGAAAACGACGCATGGCGAGCCGCCAAAGAGCTGGGTGTCAACTATATCCTGGTTTGCGATTCCCAGGTTGCCTACGGAATGCGGGGCCGCGCGGGCTTGGGCTCCTTTGTTGATTCACTGATGACAACCAATGCCCCGGCATGGCTGCTACGCCTTAACCCTGATGACAAAGGTGGGCTGCGCTTGTTCCGCGTTACATCCTCATCTGACGGCAGCAGCCCATGAGCACATCGAACAATGATGGCGCCACGACGCCGTTCTGGCTTTCGGCGTTGGGCATATGGCTGGTTCTGGCCACCGCGATGCTGATCGCCGGATTCGACCGGGTAACCGCACTCGATCTGAATGACAGCGACGACTATATGCGGCTTGTTCAAGTCGAGCGTTGGCTCGAAAGCGCAGCGTGGAACGACCTTACGGAGCCACGCATGATGCCGCCCCAAGGCGTGACGCTTCATTGGTCGCGTCTGCCAGACCTGCCCATCGCGGCCGTCATTTCTGTCGCCGGCCTCTGGACCGACCGCGATGATGCCGCAGCGGCCGCGCTGCTGGTGGTTCCGACGATCTACCTGTTGGTCTTTCTGCTGCTGATCAGCTGGATCGCCGCACGAACCTTCGGCCCAAGGACAGCCCCGCTGGCGGCACTATTGGCCGCGTTTGCCATTCCGGCCACCGGACAATTCATGCCGGGCCGGATCGATCACCACGGCCTTCAGGTCTTACTGGCCCTCGTTATGCTGGCGGGTGTTCTCAGAATCTATGCCGGCTCGCGTCGGCAATGGCCGGTCATTATCGGAATCGCAGCAGCAGTCTCCCTTGCTATCGGGGTGGAATCCCTGCCGCAGGTCGCCGCCGCCTATGCGGCGCTCGCCCTAGGATGGGTTTTGGGGCGCGACGGCATGCTTCGGCACACCGTCATCATGGCAGTCACCACTGCCGCAGCGACCGCGCTGATCCTATTGTTCGCCGTTCCGCGCAACGCGTACTACGCAGCAGCCTGCGACTCTCTCTCCCTCGCCTACGGTACGGCCGTTGCCTTGGTTGCAGCGGGCATCCTAGCGCTTTGGATAATGGATCGGTGGCTGGGCGGCACGCTTATGCGCCTCGTTGCGTCCGGACTGGTGCTCATCATCGTCGCCGCCGTAACACTCGTCGCCTATCCAGGATGCCTTGAGGGCCCCTATACGGCGCTGCCGGACGACGTTAAATCGCAGTGGCTTGAGACCATTGCCGAGGCCCGCGGCGCATTTTCGGTTCTGGCCGACGACCCGTTGGGCTTCATCTTGTATTTTGCGCTGCCGTTGATCGGCCTCGCTGTTGCTGTTCGGGGATTTATCACCCGCCGTGAGGAGGCTCACTGGCTGCCCTTGGCGGTGTTCCTTATCACGAGTTTGGCTGTCGCCCTCTTGCAGATCCGTGGGGGCAATGTTGCCAATGCCATCGCGATCATAGCCGCCTTACCCTTCTACTACGCCATTCAGCAGTGGGTGTCCGCCCGCGCCAGAATATTGCCGCTCCTCACATCGGTCCTGGCCATGCTTCTGGTCAGTCCGACGGTCATCTATGCCTTGGGACAGCTTGCAAAGGGACAAGCTGCAGATGAGCCTGCACCAATGGCATGCGCAGTTCCGGAAAGCCTTGAGAAACTCAAGTCGCTCGAACAGGGCATTGTGATGGCACCACCCAATCTGGGGCCGGTGCTGCTTAGACACACTGACCATGCGGTGATCGGGGCCAATTATCACCGGAACCCGGATGGAATTCGGCACGCTATTCGGTTTTTCACTGCTGAATCAGACGAAGACGCGCGCCAAATTCTTGCAGAAACCCGCGCGGACTATATCGCCTTCTGCTCAACCCCGCAGCCCTACGGGCCCCACGGCGTCAAGACCGAAGGCACCCTGTCATACAGATTGAACAATGGTGATGTACCGGCTTGGCTAACCCGCGACAGCGAAGCGATGACGGCACCGGGTACCGTACTGGTTTTCCGGTCCCTGACCACCATAGGTAACTAGCTGGTTCGGTCCGGAAACAACGCGGCCAGCCCCTGCCGCGACGCCTCGGCAATGCCCCGCTCAGTAATCAGCCCGCTGACCAATCGCGCCGGCGTGACGTCGAACGCATCGTTGCGGATCGGGGCACCAGGCGCGCTGACCTCAACCCGCACGACCTCTCCCGCCTCCGTCCGCCCGGTCAGATGGGACAGTTCCTCGCCGGAGCGCTGCTCGATGGGAATGTCAAACCCATCGGTCAGCGTCCAATCAATGGTTGTGGACGGCAAGGCAACATAGAAGGGCACATCATTGTCGCGTGCAGCCAGCGCCTTCAAATAGGTACCGATCTTGTTTGCTACATCGCCTGACGCGGTCGTCCGGTCGGTGCCGACAATACACAGGTCGACCAGCCCGCGTTGCATCAAGTGGCCGCCGGCATTGTCGGCGATCAGCGTATGCGGCACGCCGTGCTTGCCGAGTTCCCAGGCGGTGAGCGCGGCTCCCTGGTTGCGCGGGCGTGTCTCATCGACCCAGACATGAACCGGGATACCTTTCTCATGCGCCAGATAAACCGGTGCGGTGGCGGTGCCCCAGTCCACCGTTGCCAGCCAGCCAGCGTTGCAGTGGGTGAGCACATTGACCGGATCGCCATCGGCTTTGTCTGCGGCGACAGCCTCAATCAGGGCCAAACCATGGGATCCGATGGCCTTGCTGATCTCGACATCATCGTCACAGATCTCTGCCGCGCGGGCATAGGCCAATGCCTCCCTATCCTCCGGGGCCCGGTTGTGCAGAAGGGTGCGCATCTCGTCGAGCGCCCAGCGCAGATTAACAGCCGTCGGACGGGTCTTGATGAGCCGGTCCAACGCCCGTTGCAGCGATCCGTCACCGGCATCCTCATGCATCGCCAAGCACACGCCATAGGCCGCCGTCGCGCCAATCAATGGTGCGCCCCGGACCAGCATGTCCTCAATGGCCCGCGCGGCATCTTCCACCGTGCGCAACGTTACCGTCTCGAAGCGATGCGGCAGGATGGTCTGATCGATGATCTCGACCGACCATCCATCGTCATTGAGCCAGATGGTCCGATGCGGCTTGCCATCAACATTCATGATTGCTGCTTCCTGTAGTCTTTGAATTTCGTGATCGCTTCTGCCATCTGAATCTCGTTCAATAAAACCGGCTCACCCATCCGCCGCGCCACCGTGTACTGATGGGCCAGAGCCTCAACCTCCACCGCCAGCGCCAATGCCGACGCCACGGTATCGTCAAAGCAGATCAGCCCGTGATTGGCCAGCAGACAGGCCTTCCGGCCCTCTAGAGCCCGCGACATCTCATCAGACAGGTCTGCGGTTCCAAAGGTCGCATAATCTGCACACCTAATGTCGTCACCGCCTGCAATGGCCACCATGTAGTGGAACGCCGGGATTGAGACCCGCAGGCTCGACAGTGCCGTACAATAGGGCGGGTGGGCATGGACCACTGCCTTTGCATCGCGGTGTTCCGCATAGATATCCCGATGCATGCGCCATTCGCTGGATGGCTTCATCCCAGTCTCGACCGCCCCGTCCAACGTCATGAAGACAATGCCGTCGGGCGTTAGCAGGTCATAGGGTGTGCCTGACGGCGTGATCAGGAAGCCATTTTCGAAGCGCGCGGAAATGTTTCCCGATGTGCCCTGATTCAGGTTCTCCCGATTCATGCGCAAACAGGCGTCGATGATTGACTGCGCCAGCGCTGTGCGGTCGGCCGAGATCATTGAGGTGGCATGTCCATGCGGCGGAGAACCCGGGAAATTGGTTTCAGCTAAGGATACCCCGCCGTTCGCATGACTGTAACCGCCTGTTCAGACCTGCATTTGGGCCAGCAGATCATCCAGAATGGCAAAGCCTGCACCCCAGCCACTGCCAAAGCCTTCCATGGCGCCGGCGAAACACGCAATCTCGGCTTCCGTCGCTTCATGCGGCACCCAACTCAGCCGGACCGCCGTGCCTTCCCCGTCATCTTCGAATGTGACTGTCGTCAAGATCACCCGGGGCCATTCCGGCATCATGGAGTTGGACGTAACGTTCCAATCTGCGTCCGTCGACGAATGATGCCAGGCCAGCCGCTCCTCTTGAACAACCTCCGTAAAGGTCATTTTGCTAAGGTCCGACCGCTCGCCCATACGCATCTCGTTGAGCCACAAGCCGCCAGGCTTGAGATCAAATTTGTGGATGATGGTTTCCACGCGGGGGCCGTACCATTGCGCCAGAATTTCAGGATCGGTCCAGGCGCGCCAGACCAGGGCCCGCGGTGCGGCGAAAACCCGATCGACAACAAATTCCGGTAAGTCACTCATGGTCTGATCCCTTTGCTTCCATTTGTTGCATCTTTTCAAGAACGCCATCGAGCTGATCAAAACTGGTGTGCCAGAACGCCTTGAACTCGTTCAGCCAGGCAACCGCAGCCGCCAATTGTTGAGCGCTAAGCCGTGCCGGGCGGCGTTGTTGATCGATATCGCGTTCAATCAGCCCGGCCTTTTCTAACACCCGCAGATGCTTCGATATGGCGGGTTGGCTCATCTCGAACGGTTCGGCAATCTCGTTAACCGACGCTTCACCGTCGGCGAGCCGCGACAGGATTGCCCGCCGCGCTGGATGGGCCAGCGCTGAAAACACGGCATCCAAGTCCGGCGCGGATTCCATATAACTGATTCGTTCCATAACTTATTAGTTATATAAAAGAGCGTAAGGCGTCAACATGACGAAAAGTCAGCGGTCGTTTGAATCCATCCAGATAGTAAAGGGGCCGTCATTGATCAGGTGAACCTGCATCATCGCCCCAAACCGGCCGGTCTCTACCGGAACGCCGTCGCCACGCAGCGCGTCACAGAAAACGTCGTAAAGCCGTTCAGCGCTGGCAGGGTCAGCCGCTTTGGAAAATCCCGGCCGGTTGCCCTTGTGCCACGCTGCGGCCAGCGTGAATTGACTAACGACCAACGCAGCGCCTCCAACATCCAAAAGCGATAAATTGGTCTTGCCCTCTGCGTCCGGAAAAACCCTCATCTTACTGATCTTACTGGAGAAATATATGCAATCGTCTTCTGTGTCGCCGTGCTCTGCACAGACCAGAATAAGTAAGCCAGGCCCGATTGAGCTGACAGTTTTCTCGTCAACGGAAACCGACGCTTCTTTGACCCTTTGTAGTAAGACACGCACTCTAATGTCGCCCCGTCATTCCGGGGAAGGCCGGAATCCAGACCGATCCGAATACTGGACCGCGGCCTCCGCCGGGGTGACACGTTCTCTTCGTCATCCGCTAGCCTTCCCTCGCCTAACGCGCTATCTGTTCCTCACCACTCGCGCGGCCAAGGACAATCAAATGCAGGTCAGGATTATACCCGTTACCCCGTTCGCCCAGAACAGCACGGTTCTGTGGTGCGAGGAAACCATGAAAGGCGCCGTCACGGACCCTGGCGGCGATCTGGACAAAATTCTGGCCGTCGTCGAGGAAAATGGCATCGAGCTGGAAAAAATCCTGATCACGCACGCCCATTTGGACCATGCCTCGGCGACAGCTGAACTGTCCGAAAGGTTCAATCTGCCGATTGAGGGACCTCACCCGGATGATCAGTTCCTGATCGATTCGCTGCCCAAACAGGCCGAGCGCTATCGGCTTGGGCCGACCAAGCCGTTTGTTCCAACCCGCTGGCTGGGTGATGGCGACCAGGTAACCGTCGGCAATGCCACCTTCGATGTCTATCACTGCCCCGGCCACACGCCCGGGCACGTTGTCTTTGTTGAGCAGAATGCGCAAATCGCCATTGTCGGCGATGTGCTGTTCCAGGGCTCCATCGGCCGCACCGACTTGCCCAAGGGTAACCATCAGGACCTGCTGGATTCGATCACCAAGAAACTTTGGCCCCTGGGCGACGAGATTACATTCGTGCCCGGCCACGGCCCGACCTCGACCTTCGGTCAGGAGCGCAAGATCAATCCATTTGTCTCTGACTTTGCCATGAGTATGAACTCCAGCTCTGGCGTTTGAGCCGTTTGCCGGCCCCTGTCCCGGTGATAAGCTGCGGCCTGAACCAGGGGACAGATTATGAAACTACCTGACGGCATGAAAATGCGGCTCGACCCGCAGGACGAGTACACGCACACGCCTGAAGCGGCGAAAAACTACAATGAGAGCATGTATTTCAACATGTTCGATCCACAGCAGAAGGTGGGCGGCTGGTTCCGGCTGGGCAACCGGCCCAACGAAGGCTATGCGGAAATGTCGAACTGCCTTTATCTGCCGGATGGGCGGGTGGCCTTCATGTTCAAGCGCGCGGAGATAACCCATAACGAGGCGATGGATGCCGGTGGCATGCGCTTTGACGTGGTCGAGCCGTTCAAGCAGCTCAAGGTCACCTACGACGGCAAAGCCTGCTTGCTGAGCGATCCGCTGCAGATGGCCGATCCCAAACAGGCCTTCGCGGATAACCCGCGTGTCGCCGTCAAAATGGACCTCGACTATACCGGGCTCTCCCCCATGCATGGCGGCGAGATGGTGCATGAAGACGGCACACCGCTGGACCTCGATCCGGAAAAGAGCTTCCTGCGCGGCCACTATGAACAACACATGGCCGCCAGCGGCACCATTCAGGTGGGTGATGAACGCTGGCGAGTCGCCGGTTATGGCGTGCGCGACAAAAGCTGGGGGCCACGCTTCTGGCAGGCGATCTACTGGTATCGCTGGTTGCCCATGAGTTTTGGTCCCGATTTCGGCATCGTGATATCGATCACATGCGGTGAGGACGGCACTCCCAAGCCTGGTGGCATGGTGTTCGAGGACGGCAAATACTGGGACATCCTGGACGCACATATCGAGGCCGACTGGGACGAGCACTTCTACCAGACCGGCCTGAAGGCCCACATTCGGACCGAGAAGCAGGCCTATGAGGTTGATGGCAAGGTGCTGTCGCTGATCCCGTTGCGCAATCGCAGAAAGGCGCCGGATGGTACCGATATGATGACGCGGATCACCGAAGGCATGACGGAATATCGCTGTGGTGACCGGGTCGGCTATGGCCTGTCGGAATTCCTCGACCAGATCGTCGATGGTAAGCCCGTCAGTCTTGCCGCCTGACACTTCTTTGAGTGACCGAGGGTAAAGGTTGTTCAACCGCCACTGCTTCGGTAAACAAGAGCAGTAGTTTGATCGGGGAGAGCCAGCATGAGCATCGGCGCGCTAGATAACCTTCTGTCCTTCTTTAAAGGAGGCAGCGACAGCGGCAACAAAGACGAACTGATGGAAGAACTGTTCGTTACAGTTCTCGGGCGGGCGACGTCGTCAGATACCAATATCGACGAATCTGAAATCGAAGCTGTGCAACAGATTTACCAAGAGACGTTCGGCAAACCGATTGAAGCTGGCGAAGTCCGCCGTGCCGCGCACTCGGAGATTTTCGAGAAGACCCCCCTGCAGTCCTTTGTCAGGTCCGCCAGCAAGAAGCTGGAGAGCGACGACAAGAAGCTGATCAGCACGTCGCTTCAACGCGTGATGGGCGCCGATGGCCGGATGAGCCCGAAAGAAGTCGAATACTTCAATGTCATCATCTCAGCGCTCAACATGACGCCGGCAGAGCTGGTCGGTCTCGAATAGGCGTCAAAACCGCTGACAGCAGGACGCCCCGCGCGTCCACTCAGAAAATCCTCGTATAACCACACTTGATCTCGATCATGTCGCATTGGCATGCGCGCGGCGTATGCAGTGCGTGTAGCACGATCCCGCGGAGGTGATTATCGAGCTTAACAAACGCAGCTTTTCTGCTAGTCTGGCGCAGTGTTAGGAATGACTTTCAATTGCAAGGAAGGTTGGTCGTGGACGCGATCGCGAAGATTCGCCCGCTTGGGTCACTGAAAATCGGTGAAAAAGGCCGCGTCGTCGGCCTGGATATGACCGGGCTGCCCGCTGATCTCGAAGCGCGCATGCTCCGCATGGGCATTGATGAGGACGCCCCCATCAGCGTCGTCCATGAAGGGCCGGTGCACCGCGACCCGCTGGCGGTTAAGGTCGATGGTGTCCTTCTGGCGCTGCGCCGCCGGGAAGCGGCCGCCATTCTGGTCGAGGTTGACCACCCGCAATGACGGCTGAAGCCACCCTGCGTCTGGCGCTTGTTGGCAACCCCAACTGCGGCAAGTCGGCACTGTTCAACAAGCTGACAGGGGGGCGGCAGAAGGTCGCAAACTATCCCGGCGTCACGGTTGAACGGCGCAGCGGCCGTCTGACCA
>JANQQJ010000005.1 GCA_028284945.1 Alphaproteobacteria bacterium
AGTTCGAGAACGGTATTGGCGCCTTCTTCGAATATCAGGGTGCCTTCGGCTCAGGTTATGATGCCCACTCGCTGCAACTCGGCGCACGCGTCAAGTTCTAAACCAAGAATACGAGCACGTATCAAGAGCACCGCCTCTCCTTCGGGAGGGCGGTGTTTTCGTTTTGTAGTGCAAACTTTTGGTCAGATGAGCTTTAAGGGCAGATAATTGGGTGGCTGGTGGGGCAGGCCGTTCCACCGACCCTGATCGATCCGTGTGCCTGGCAATAGCTGATCTCGGCTGTTGTGCCGCCTGCGATGAAAAGCTGGCTGTGCTGTGCCGTTGGCGCATAGACGAGGTCAGAGTGTCCAATGTCACAAGCGATCCGGATGCCGGCGGAAATTTCATAGGATACCGAGACAGACGCACCCGAGGGGATGCCGAGAGACGCCAGATCAAAGCATGTTGACTGGTTGGGTGAGACCACACGGTTTACCTGCTTGATGCGTTGCGCGCCGGGACGGCCCCAATGGATCCGGAAGTGCCGGGTCGAGCCTGTACCGCAATTTCCAAGGACCAGCTTGTTGACGAAATGGTGACCCGCGGCCTGAGCGAAAACACCTGAATTGTGCGAAGGCAGTAGCGTCAGGGCTGAAACGACAGTCGCCAGAAACGAAAATCTGCGAACACCCTGAGGTATTCGCCGTGCTGAATTATGCCATGTCTGTTTGATCATTGAAGTTGAAGTCTACTCGCCTGGAACCGTATTCGCCATTACCGCGACGGTATCATCCGGCAAGAGCTTCGCTGACCTTCTAGAGAGTTGAGGCGGCAAATGTATCGCAACTCTCGATGCGGCCGGTTTCCCATCCGCGTTTGAACCACCGTTGACGTTGTGCCGAGGTGCCATGAGTAAATGAATCCGGGACAACCGTACCGCGCGACTGCCGTTGCAGCGTGTCATCACCAATAGCGTTCGCGGCACGCAGCGCCTCGTCAATGTCGCCCTCTTCAAGAACATTGTTCAGGCGCTGGGTCTGGTTGGCCCACAGGCCGGCGAAGCAATCGGCCTGCAGTTCCTGTCGCACAGAAAGCGCATTGCCCTCGGCTCTTGATACACGGGACCGTTGGGCGTGAACCTGACGGGAAATCCCCAGCAAGGTCTGCACGTGATGGCCGATTTCATGGGCAATCACATAGGCAGCGGCAAAATCACCACCCGCACCAAAGCGTTGGCTGAGCGTCTGAAAGAACCCCAGGTCGAGATAGACCTTCTGATCGCCAGGGCAGTAGAAGGGGCCGACGGCAGAGGATGCCTGTCCACAGGCAGACCGCACAGCGTCATTGAACAAGACAAGCTTGGGCTCCTGATAAGTTTGGCCGAGCTGGTCGCGGAAAATGCGAGCCCAGATCTCTTCAGTGTCGGCCAGAACCACGGCGGTAAAGTCTCGCTGTTCGTCTGACTGCGCGCTGTTTTGTCCGGGTGTCTGAACCGAGTGTGGGCCGGATTGTTGACTTAAGCCCGATAGCAGCGTGCTGGGGTCAACGCCGAACAAGAGTGCGACAACAATAATAACGATCAGGCCGATGCCGCCGACACCTGCACGTTTGCCTCTGCGGCCGGCGCCCATGGGGATGCGAAACCCGCCTGGAGCACCACGGGCACCGCGCCTGTCTTCGATATTGGTGCTCTGTCTACGTCCGCGCCATTTCATATCTTACTCTTCGCGTATGTCCGGATTTGGGGCCGTTCAAGAGTGCTAGCAGGAATTCCTCGGTTAGGCACGTCCGCAATGATCTTTCAGTACAGCCTAATTTGCGTTTGCACGAATCTGAGATTACTGTTCAACTCGTTTTAAGTGATCATCAGTTCTTGACGATACACTTAAAGAGCTAAGTACTCTGCGCGTTCTTCTTGATCTATTTCTCAAAGCTCACGGACAGGGTCTCCGGACCCGCAGGGTCGCTGCATACAGGTTCTCATCGGGAGGGAAGCAATGCTGAAGGAATTCCAGGAATTTGCACTTAAGGGCAATGTAGTCGACATGGCCGTCGGTATCATTATTGGCGGTGCGTTTGGCACTATTGTGAAATCGCTGGTGGCTGATGTGCTTATGCCACCGATCGGCCTGCTGATCGGCGGGATCGATTTCGCTGAATTGGTCATCGTGTTGCGGCCGGCGACGGAAACGGCCGAGGCGGTGACGATCAATTATGGGACCTTCATTAATGCCGTCGTGGCGTTCGTGATCATGGCCTGGGCGCTGTTCATGGTGATCAAGGGCATGAACGCCATGCGCAAGAAGGAAGAAGAGGCGCCCGCCGAGCCGCCCGCACCGCCCAAGCAGGAGGTTCTACTGGAGGAAATCCGGGACTTGCTGAAAGCCCGCTAATCGACTTTTTCCGTTCATGACGTAGACTGCGGACACAGTCTGCCGCGGGGAACACATGGACAGAATTGCGACAATCGCGGATTTGCGGGAGGCCTCGCGGCGTCAGTTGCCGCGGCCCATCTTCGACTTCATGGATGGTGCGGCGTTCCATGAATTAACGCTTCGCGCCAATTGTGACGACTTTGATAAGCTGCGCTTTCGCCTCAGACCCTTAAGGGATGTGGCCGAGCGCAGCCTGGCGACCACAATGCTGGGTCAGCCGGCAAGCATGCCGGCCGCCATCGCGCCCATCGGCCTTGGCGGGGTCATGTGGGGCAATGATGGCGAGAAGCTGTCGGCACGCGCGGCAAAGGCGGCGGGCATACCCTTCACCCTGGGCATGCTGTCGATTGCCACCATCGAAGAAGTTCACGCTGAGGTCGGGGAGTTCTGGTTTCAGTTTTGCATGCTCAAGGACAGGGGCTTGGTCGAGGCACTTTTGGACAAAGCCAAAGCGGCTGGATGTTCGGTGCTGGTCATGACCGTCACATGGTCTGCATCGGGCCTGCAAAGCCGGATGGTGCGCAATGCCATGATGCTGCCCCCGAAAATCACACCGGGCACATTATGGGACTTTGCCAAGCGGCCAGGCTGGGTGGCGCGTTACCTCAGGGGCAAAAATGTCGGCTTCAATAATTTTGAAGGACTGGTGGCAGATCCCGGCGATCTTGCAGCCATCGTCGAACAGCTGGATTCGTCAACCACCTGGAAAGACCTCGATTGGTTACGTAGTGTCTGGCCCGGAAAGATCATCATCAAAGGGATCAACAGTGCCGAGGATGCCAGCCGGGCGATGGAGCACGGCATGGATGCGGTCAGCGTGTCCAATCATGGGGGCAACCAGCTGGATCATGCAGCGTCGACCATTTCTGTACTGCCCAGTGTTGTTGAGGGAGTCGATGGCCGCGGTGAGGTGCTGCTGGATGGCGGTGTGCGGTCAGGCCAGGACATATTGAAATGTGTCGCCCTGGGCGCGACGGGCTGCCTGCTGGGCCGTGCGCATCTCTATGGTCTTGGCGCTGGGGGAGAGCGCGGTGTCGCCAAGGCGCTCGATATTATTCGGTATGAACTTGATGTTTCCGTCGCGCAGACGGGATTGAACGATGTGCGCGACGCATCGCCCAAGATCCTGGCCTGATCCAGAGCGAAGCCCGTCTTGCTGGCGTTGATCCTAATCATGGTTACAAGGCACGCTTAGTATTCATATAATCTGCGAAACTGCACTCAGGGGAGACTACGATGTCGCGCGCAACCGACCACGAATCCGTATCCATCTACGCCTTCAACGAAGACGAAATCGACCAGTTGATGAGCAAGGCCGGCGAATGCGTTCTGAACTGGTGCACGAAAGACCAGTGGCCGGTTGGCGTTGTGCACTCTTTTGTTTGGGCTAAGGGCAAGATCTGGATCACCTTTGCCGCGCATCGCCACCGGGCGTCCGCGATCAAGCGGAATCCGCAGGTTTCCGTCGTCGTGACCAGCCGTGCGCACGATGATCCTGACGGTCCGCACGGTCAGGCCTGCTGCAAAGGGACCGCCGAATTCCACGACGACCGTGAAACCTTGACCTGGATGTACCGCCTGTTGTCGAAGAAGGTCTCACCGGATGACAAGGCTGGCGAGGATGATTTCTACAGCCTGCTTGATTCACCCCTGCGCACGGTGATTTCGGTGACGCCGGTCAAGTGGATTACCTTCAACAGCGCGAAGTCTGCCGCGCATAGGGAAGGGACCCTGGACGAAAGCGAGCTTAGCCCGCCGCTGAGCTCCGATACGGAGCGGATGCCGGCTGAACAGGCAAGGCGCGGAATCACCGCCTGACCGACACCCTGGGCGTTATTGGGCCGGTATACGTGTCCAACGGCGATGCGAGGGGCCTTCAGGTCCCCGCTTTTCGCCTGCATGCTCGGGATAGACCGACGCGATGTAGAAGTCACCGTGGGCGTCGATCGCCATTTGATGGATGTAAATCGCGACCTTTTCCACCCGGTCAATCACCTCACCGGTCGTCGCATCCAAAATGGCGACATTACTGCGGTCGTCGGCGGCATAGATCTTGTCGCCTTTGACCATAACGCTCAGCGGTGTGATATGCGTCCATTCGGTGATGTAGTTTCCGTCGGCATCAAGCACCTGAATGCGATGCTGGCAGTTGGCGTCGCGTGTGTTTCGATGCTTTGCAATCTGGCCCGGTATGGTCATATAGGCGTGCAGATTGCCGCCGCACAGATCGACCGCCAGAAGCCGGCCATCGGCAGTTTGCGCTAAAGAGTGGACCGTATTGAACTCCGCCGGTTCTCTGCCCCATGTGCCAACCGATTTGATGAACTCGCCATCGGCTGTGTACCAGACCAGGCGAGAATTCCAGTAACCATCAGCAACGACAATGTTGCCATTGTCTTGAACCACGACGGCGGTCGGCCCGTTCAGGTGATCAGGACCGTCGCCGGGTTCGGCAAATGTGCCAAGGGTCAAAAGCAGTGCGCCGTCGGGGCTGTACTTCTTCACCGTGTGTCCATCGCGGTCGACGACCCAGAACATGCCATCTTCTTCGATGTAAAGCGTATGCGCGCCCAGGGCGAAACCGGGCTCGTCGGACGGGCCCCATAGACCGAGATAGTTTCCATCGCGATCGAACATGGAAATCGTGCTCTTGCCCATCTTGGTCGTCATGGCCAGCGGATGGGTCGCCCAATGCTCGATGTCCCGGGTAAAGAGATAAATGATGCCCTCGCCATCAACCGCGACACCCGACCCCATTTCGAACCGCATGTCAGGCGGATATTGGGGCCAGTCTTCAACCAGGCGATAGTCGCCGCTCGGCTCATCCGCCAGTACGGGGGCGGAAGACGCGAACGCCAAAGCGGTGATGGCCACCGAAAGCGCCATTGTTGCGGTGCGTGTCGCTGATTGCTTCATGACATCTCCCCCATCTTTTCCCATCGGAACTGTAACGGAAGTCATCGCAGATACAAAAATGCCGGTCGCGACAGCATCGCGTCCGGCATCTTGATCTGATGTCCCGCAGCAAAGATGGAGCGGGAGGGTATTTCTAGGTCAATCCAGCGCTTTCAGATTGGCTGCAGCGCTCTTGCCGTTGTTACCCGGTTCAAGATCGTATTCGATCTTCTGACCTTCGTTCAGGCCGGATAGGCCGGCTCGCTCAACCGCTGAGATATGGACAAAGGCGTCCGCGCCGCCACCTTCTGGCTCAATAAAGCCGTACCCTTTTGTGGCGTTGAACCACTTCACTGTTCCAACTGTCATTCTGTATTCCCTTAAAACGTCATGGTTAGGTCTGCGCGCCACGCAGCGCACAGGGTCTCAGTTCGCCAACATCCTGGGTGGGTTGTTCACCAGTCAGGCGGTGGATAACGTCCGGGAAATCAAAGTCCTGATGCGACATTGTTGCGGGATTTTCGCATCCGGAACAACTTTTTTCGGTTTGAAAATATTGCGCTGAAATGGAAAGCGACTGGGTAATGCCTGAACTTTGCCGCCAAAAGTGAGTCAATTTGCAGGTCCCCGCAGCGCGCCTACGCGGAGAAAAAGCGTCGCCAGCGCTGCGGGGTACCCCCAAGCCCAACCTTCTCGGATTGGAGAGGGAATAATGCGGCAGAACCGGACTCGCTGACAAATCTATTATTTTTACGGAAAGCCGACGCAAATCTGAGTCAAATTGCGGCTCATTGCCATTGCAGCAAGGTTCTCAAGGTCTTACCCAGCACCCACTCTTTCTCATCGTCACTGAGGGCAGGGCTTTCCCGGACATAAAACAGCAGTTCTGCCCAGCTTTCGCCGGTCTGATTGCCACCATTGTCACTCGCCCACATGATCCGCTCTGCGCCAAAGGCGTCAACCGCACGGCGGAGGATTGGGTGCAGGGCGTCAAACGGATACCCGCTAACGCCGAACATACCCTGAGCGTGGCTCCATTTCAGCGCGACATTCTTGTGATCGGCCAGTTTCAGAACTTCATCGAAGTAGCTGATATCCGGGCCCGCGCCCGCTCCCTCAGGCGTGTCTTCATCCAAAAAGCTGACGCCGGTTTCCATCGGCATGCCGCAATGATCGACGATGAGCTGCAGATCGGGAAACTTCGTCAGATAGCGCGGCATGAGTTCCACATGCCCAGCGATAAAAGCGAACACCGGCAGGCCGATATCGTTCGCCTCGGCGAAGATTTCGTCATAGCCGCCGTGGGCAAAGGCCTCGACCTCCTGGGCCGTGACCGCCGGTAAAATACGGATCGCGCGGGCGTGGGGGGCGTCTCGCGTCATACGGATCAGGCTGTGGACTTCCGGATCGTTGCGGTCGACCCGCAACACATAGGAAAACCGGTCGGGGTGTTGCCATGCCGCCAGCTCGGCCGTTGGACTGGTGACCCGCAGGACATCGTTGTTCAGGCGGTATCCTGGCCCCCAACTGTCCAGCCCCCAGAACTCGTCCGCCAGAACGGCGGAAATGCCGAGCGCATCCATACCGGCCAGGGTTTCGTCAATGCCGCCCGGGCCAAAATGTATCTGTGCGTCGACGATTTCCATGGCTACCTCAGTTGATGGATACCAACTCCAGATCGAAGGTCAGGGCTTGGCCCGCCAGGGGGTGGTTGGCGTCTAGGGTCACGCTGGCGTCGTCGAACGAGACGATGGTTAAGACCGTGGGCTGTTCACCGGGCCGGCTGGCCTGCAGCTGCGCGCCGACAGCGAGTTCGATGTGGTCAGGAATCTGGTCGCGTTCGACCTGCTGCACCATTTCGGGGCGATGCGGGCCATAGGCTTCTTCTGCGGGAAATGTGACCTGCTTTTTGTCGCCGACGCCCATCCCGGATACCGCGCTATCGAAACCACCAATCACCATGCCGCTGCCCAGGGTAAATTCGAGGGGGTCGCGGCCATGGGAAGAGTCAAATTCAGACCCGTCATCTAGTGTTCCACGATAGTGTACGGCGACCTTGTCGCCGTCTTTTGCCGTCGTCATGTGCGCTGCTCCGGAAAGAAAAGCCCGGACAATTTGCCGGACGTGGTGTTACACCCTAACGACGCAGGACTTCAGGGGCAATGTCGCGATGTTGACTTGGTTGCCGCCTACTTGATGAGTTGAGACGCCAATTGCTAATTCGGCTATGGAGCAGCAGACGAACAAATCTCCGAACCCAAATCCGATACCGGGCCAGATGCTGTCCTTCGGCTGCCCTCCGACGCGCCGTATTGGCCGACAAAGTCACTCAGCGCATCCAGAAAAGCCTGTGCCTGGGGGGCAGGCAATAAATCGACGACCCGCCCGATATTTGCACTAAAGCCATCCCCCCAAGGCCCTTTCGGGCACTCAACACTGCCACCGATAATTTCGTTCTGTTCGGTTACGTCCGTCGTGACGTTGACCATTCCCATAGCAGATGCGGGACTTGCGACGGTAAAGCCGAGGCCTGCAGCAACTGTCGCACCGATCAGATGTTTCCGAAATTTCATGGCACTCACTCTTGTTGAATTTCTCGAACAGAATGTAGGGCTAGTATAGCGGCCGCGCCAGACCACAATCGACAGCAGCCTTTGCTACTGGTCTAGATAACTGAGAGTCTTCGAAAGAGGGGTTAGACGAGCGCGTCTTTCGCGATCCAGGAGCCCTGTAGGAACAACAGCACGGAGATAATGGTGAAGTTGGCCGTCACCCAGAACAACATGGAGGCGCTCTTGTCGGCCTTTTCACGCCGCTGATACTCTTCGTTGCCCAGATTGCGCCAGGTTTCGATCAGGTTAAGCGTCGCGCTTTGAACTACGGAGCGCTGCATCATAAATGCCGCGAAATTGGCGACCGTCGCCGCACCCAGGCCGATCAAGCAAAGTTCCACGCCGTTTCCCAGAATAGCTGCCGTCGCCGGGTCAGAAACGGTGAGGCCTGCCCCCAGGAAGATAAGCGCGCCTGCCGCATTGATGATCATGATAGAAAACATGATTCCGCGGCCCATATCGAGCGCCGTATGCCCCGATTTCTGCCAGTTTTCGAGTTTTGTGGTCATCCAGGATTCAGCTTCTTCTGAGGGGGCTTCGTCCCGGACGGTTATCGGGTCGTCCTCGGCGGGGATGATATCTGCCATCTGGTTCATTACTGTTACTACCGGCTGTTGCCCATGCGAAAAAAACTTCGCGGCCCCTCGAAGCGAAGCAACTATAACGTTTCTTTACATTATGCGCACCAATTTTGTTTTTCGGATACAACTAAAATTCGAATTATTTCAAAGGCTTAATAAGGGTTTCTATGGTGTGAATTTAGATAAAATTTGGTGTTCTTGACCGACCCTAAACCTCTGTGCGAGCGTCATTATCTGAAATGGAGAGAGCGATGAGCCATCCAACAATCGATATTGAAGGCGGTAGCGAACGGGTAAAAGGCGGGCCGGGCGCCGCGCCAATGAGCAAGGGTGTGATGAAAATCTTCACCCGCGTTAACGTCTGGGTCTACAAATTGACCGGTGGCCGTATGATGAATGAGATGAATGGCACGCCGGTTTGCCTGATCACCATGACTGGCCGCAAAAGCGGAAAAAAGCGCACCATTCCCCTGATGTATAACCCGTGCGGGGACGATGTGGTGCTGGTGGCGTCCATGGGTGGGGCACCAAAACACCCAATTTGGTACCACAACCTGGTCGCAAACCCGGATATTGAGGTCCAGGTCAAAGGCAAGGGGAAGCGATCGATGCGCGCCCGGCAGGCCTCTGACGAAGAAAAAGCAGCGCTTTGGCCAAGCTTGGTCGAGAATTTCCCGAATTTTTCGATCTATGCCGAACGCACGGATCGGAATATCCCGATGATGATCTGCTCGCCGGTTGAGGCCTGATCCAGTGGCGCTGATCGAGATCGAACCGCTGGGTGCGGCTGCGGGAGCCCGCCTGCACGGCGTCGACCTGTCGCAGCCAATGGGCGACAATCTGTTCGGCGAGGTGCGGCAGGCATTGCTTGATCATCTGGTTATCGTCTTTCCGGATCAGCACATTTCGCCAGATCAGCAGAAGGCCTTTGGTCAGCGGTTTGGGTCTTTGAATATTCATCCGCATGTCGAGCCGTTGCCTGGCCACCCTGAAATTCTCAATATCGTCAAAGAACCGGACGAGAAGCTCAATTTTGGTGGGGGCTGGCACTCGGACATGACGTTTCTGCCCGAGCCGGTCCTGGGGTCAATTCTCTATGCCAAAGACATTCCGGCACGGGGCGGTGATACCATGTGGGCGAATGCCTATCTGGCCTATGACTGCATGTCCCAGGCGATGAAGGATATGCTGGGGCCGCTCAAGGCTGTCCATACCGCTAATGAGATTTATGGCGCTGATGGGATCTATGTTGATCCCCGTCACCCGGCCTCCGACAAATCCCTTGAAGTCGAGGCAGCGGTTGCTGAGACGGAACACCCGATTATCCGCACCCATCCTGAATCCGGCCGAAAACTTGTCTTTGTAAACCCGGCTTTTACGACCCGAATTGCCGGCATGTCGAAGCCGGAGAGCAAGCCGATTCTCTCCTATCTTTATGACCAAATCACACGGCCCGAACACGTGTTTCGCCACCGCTGGTCAGCGAATGACGTGGTGATGTGGGACAATCGCTGCACACAGCACTATGCGCTTAATGACTACCACGGCCAGCGCCGCGAGATGCACCGGGTGACGGTCAATGGGGATAGGCCTTTTTGAGTTGGCCGTTCATGCTTCGAGACGCGGCGTTTGCCGCTCCTCAGCACGAACGGTTTTGGTAACAGGCGAGAGTATCCCGTTCGCACTGAGGAGCCCGGAACGGGCGTCTCGAAGTGCAGCGGGGGCTTTATTTCACCCGTTCTTCAACTGCCGGTCATACATCGCAAAAACCTTGTCCCAGACGATCTCGGCGCGATCTTCCACATAGGCCGGGCGTTGCGGGAAGCAGAAGCCATGTTCGGTCGCCGGATGGATTTCCAGTTCGAAATTGACGCCGGCTTCTTCCAGATGGGCCTGCAGGTCGGGGATGACATTGTCTTCGACCCAGGGGTCTTCCTCAGCGAATCCCAGGTAAAGCTCTCCTTTTACGCCAGCGGCCTTTATGTGCGGTGAATCCGGCTGGTCGGTTACGATCTGCACGCCATAGAGCGAGGCGGTCGCGACAATATCGTCAGGAAACTCACCCGCCGCCATCACGACATATTGCCCGCTCATGCAGTAGCCGATGCAGCCATAGGGGCCACGCACGGTATCATTGGCGTCCAGATAGTCGATCATGCCCTGGGTATCGCGCTTGATCTTTTCCAGGTTGATCGTCTCCATAGTCTTCAGCATCAACGGGAACGTGGCTTCCGGGTCGGTTACCATGTCGAACCGCAGTGTACCGGCCCGCCAGTACATGTCCGGCAGCAGGCAGAAATACCCTTCCCCGGCAATGCGCCGTGCAAAATCCCGCAGCTCTTCACGGATGCCCGGCGCATCCATATAGAGAATCACGGCCGGGAAGGGGCCTTCGCCATCCGGATGCGCGGCAAAGCAGGCCATATTGCCGTCCGCGGTTTTGATATCGACGTGAAATTCAGTCATGTTGTTCTCCTGCATAAGGTTCGTGTGCAGTGTAAGGACGCATGGTTGCGTGTCCCAAGAGATTTGAAGAGTTTCATGGAAAAGACACCGGAGATTCTTGCCTACGAAGTTGAAGTGCGTGCCGCCATGGACATCGGCCTCAACACGTCCATTGTTCCGTTCAGCTTTGGAGATAATCCCGGAATCGGCGATGAATTGGCGGCGCTCGTTGTGAACGGACCAAAACGGGCGACGGCGGGCTGGGTCGTGGAATCCGAAGCGGATGGCGAACCAATTCCGAAGGTTGGTGATGTCTGGATTGTTACGAACGGCAAGGAAGTACCCGTTTGCGCGATCAGAACAGTTGAAGTTCGGACTGGTCCATTGGTTTCCGTCGACGAGGCATTTGCCTTTGATGAAGGGGAAGGGGACCGAACGGTCGATTGGTGGATGAAGGCCCACCTCGACTATTTCGAGAGGCGGTCAGTGGAAATGGGTGTGCCCTTCGATCCTGAAACCAGCGAAATTATTTTTGAACGCTTTGAACTTGTCCATGTTAGGGGGCAGTAATGTGATTCATTGATGCGCCGCTGCCGCGCTTGCCTTAGCTTACGGTGTACATGAATTCAGGGGAGACTTAATCATGCAACTTGGCGCCATGTTTCCAACCACCGAGATCGGTAACGATCCGGCCGCCATCAAAGACTATGCGCAGGGCATCGAAGACCTCGGCTTCGATTACATCGTTACCATCGAACATGTGTTGCAGGTCGATCCCAAGGGCGACCCTGACGTGTTCGCGCCTTATACGTTGGAGGATTCGTTTCACGAACCCTTCGTGCTGCACGGGTTTTTGGCGGCGTGCACGGAGAAGGTTGGTCTGTCGACGGCTATTCTGATCCTGCCGCAACGGCAGACGGTGCTGGCGGCGAAACAGGCGGCCGAAGTCGACGGCCTGTCCGGTGGCCGGCTGCGGCTGGGCATCGGGATTGGCTGGCAGGAGCTGGAATACACCGCCCTTGGCGAAGAGTGGACCAATCGCGGCAAGCGCTGTGAGGAACAGGTTGACCTGATGCGCAAGCTCTGGACCAATAAAGAAGTCGACTATAAGGGCGAATACCACACGGTGCCGGAATCAGGGTTCAACCCGAATTCCGTCCAGAAACCGATCCCGATCTGGTTCGGCGGCATGGCCAAACAGGTTGCTGAACGCGTCGGCCGGATCGGCGATGGCTGGATTCCGATCGGCACGCCGCAGGATATGGCCGAACAGCTCGATATCATGCACGAGGCGGCTGAAAAAGCCGGGCGCGATCCCAAGGCGATTGGGATCGAGTCCATCACTGGACTTGCCAGCGCCATGACGCGGGACAACCCTGGCACCATGGACCAGGCGGTCGGCATGTCGAAGCTCTGGAAGGACGCCGGCGCCAGTCACTTCGCCTTTGGTAGCTCGATGATCGGCCTCAATGACGATATTGACGGCCATTTGAAGCTGGCCGCTGAATACAAGGAACGCATGGAAGCGCTTTAAGAACAGGACCTATGACCATGACTTACAAAAACATGACCATCGAAAAGGACGGCCCGGTCGACTGGGTCACCTTCAATCGCCCGGACAGCCTTAACGCGCTGAGCCGCGAATTCGTCCGCGAACTTAACGACTATTTCGGCAAGCTCGAGACCGACTACGAGACGCGCGTCGTCGTGCTGAAAGGGTCGGGGCGGATGTTCTGCGCCGGACTGGACATGAAGGATGAAGAGCGTCCGACCAGTCCGCCTGAAAGCGGGCCGACTGACAATGGGATGATCGGGCAACGGAATTTCTCCGGCATCGTGATGCGGATGCGCCGTTGCCCACAGCCGATTATTGCCCTCGTGCATGGCTATGCGGCTGGCGGTGGTTTCTCAATTGCCCTGGGTGCTGATGTGCGTATTGCCGCGGAAGGCACCAAGATGAACTGCGCCTTCATCAAGATCGGCCTGTCTGGCTGTGAGATGGGGTCGAGCTATCATCTCCCGCGGCTGATCGGCACCTCGAACGCCGCCGAACTTCTCTATACAGGCCGCTTCATTGATGCCGACCGGGCGCTGCGCATCGGCATGGTGTCAGACGTTGTGCCCGAGGCCGACCTGGTCGCCACGGGTAAAGCGCTGGCCGATGATATGGTGGCGACCGCACCGCTGGGCCTGCGCCTCACCAAGGAAGCATTCTGGGCCAATGTCGATGCCAATGATCTCAACAGCGCGATTGCATTGGAAGACCGCAACCAGATTCTCACCTCAGCCAATGGTGATGTAGCCGAAGGGATCAGCGCCTTCCTGGAGAAGCGGAAACCAAAATATGCGGCTTAGTCCTGAAGCGTACAATCCAGAAAGTGCGTATCGAGGAATGAGCCGATCAGCAGGCGGTCGCCGTAACGCGCCGCTACGCTGAGGCCTGAGATTTCGATCCCGTCCGTTGCGAACAGGGTCTCGACGACGGGACCGTTATCCGTCCATTTGACCTCCAGCACCTTGCCGGGTGAGGGGACACCAGGGTTCGACATATAGCGGAAGAGCTGCAGGATGTTCGGGTGGACGCCGAGCAACAGGGTGCCATCGGCTTGACGTTCGATGTTGTCGACGCCGGCGCCGGTGTCGATCTTCTGCACTTCCGTCAACGCACCGGTGTCCGCATGCCGGTCATAGACATAGACCGCATCTCCCAGTGTTGACCCAACATAGATCTGGCTGGCATCGGCACTGGCGTTGATCCCGTTGGCAAGGTCATGGCCGCTAGTCGATATCTTGAACTCGGCCCCGTCGTAAAACGCAACGGACGACCGGGCGAGCGCGAAAACATCCTCGATCATCTTGGCATTGTCGGTTTGCCCGGCGTGGTCATTAGTGACGTAGAATGCACCCGGACTGATCGCAACCAGATCGTTCGGATTCTGCAGAAATTGCGGGGCCTCAGGTGTTGGGTCGACAATGGTCTTCACCTGGCGCAGCGCCATCCCCAATGCTTCATAAACGATAACCTCATGCTCAACCCGCCCGTTACGGAATGGATGGTTGATGACCATGAGACGGCCGGGGCCGCCGGGAGTCGACCAAAGGCTGATGCCATGCGGCTGGAATGTTTCCTCGGCGAATTCTGTTAAATTGATCGGTCGGGCGTCGGGCGAATTGAGATCATATCCAAAAATTCCCCCAGGCTGGCCACCATTGCGCCGGTCGACGCTGGAGATATAGGCCACACCGGTATTCTGATCGATCGTAATGTCTTCTGACCCGGGAATGCCTTCGATGCGTTCACACGTGCCGGCAAATTCGGACTCGACGCTGGTGAAGGCGTTAAATCGCATCGAAAGCAAGACGAGGCCAACGATGACGATCAAGGCGATGCCTATTAGGATTTTCTTCACCTGCATTCCCCCCTTGTGCTGCGGTATGATCCCCGCCGGTTGAGCGCGAACAGTATAGGCAGTCAGCATGGACTTTTCACCGACCCAGGACCAACAGGACATCCGCCGCGCGATAGAACGCCTCTGCGAACCCTATGACGACGCCTATTGGCTGGAACGGGACCGCGACGGTCAGTTTCCAGAAGATTTTGTCAAATCTGTGGTCGAGGGCGGTTGGCTGGGAATCGCCATGCCTGAAGAAGTGGGGGGCAGCGGTCTGGGGATCACCGAAGCCGTGATTATGATGCATACGATCAGCCGCTCCGGGGCAGGGTTTTCCGGCGCTTCGGCAGTCCATATGAACATTTTTGGGCTGAACCCTATCGTTGTTTTTGGTACCGAAGAGCAAAGACAGCGGATGCTACCGCCCATTATCGATGGGACTGACCGCGCGTGTTTTGCGGTTACCGAGCCGGATTCCGGATTGAACACGACGGCAATCACCACCTTCGCCAAGCGTGACGGCAATGGTTATCTGATCAACGGCAAGAAGGTCTGGACGTCGACCGCACAGACCGCCAACAGGGTGCTGATGCTGGTGCGCACGACCCCGCGTGACGAGTGCGCGAAATCCACTGATGGGATCAGCCTGTTCTATACCGACCTCAATCGCGACTATGTCGACGTGCGCGAGATCGAAAAAATGGGCCGCAAGGCCGTTGATTCCAACGAGCTATTTATCGACGGACTGCCTGTCCCGGCCGACGATTTGATCGGCGAAGAAGGCCGCGGATTCTATTATTTGCTGCATGGCCTGAACCCCGAACGCATGTTGTTAGGCGCTGAAGCTGTGGGGCTGGGGCAAGCGGCGCTTGCCAAGGCCGCCCACTACGCCCAGGAACGTGAGGTTTTTGAGCGCCCCATTGGCCAGAATCAGGGCATCCAGCATCCGTTGGCTGCGGATTGGATGCATCTGGAGGCTGCCTTCCTGATGGTGATGAAAGCGGCCAACCTTTACGACAGGGGTGAGCCGTGCGCGCCTGAAGCCAATGCTGCCAAATACCTAGGTGGAGAGGCCGGGTTCCAGGCTTGCCAGAACGCGGTCATGACTCATGGGGGCTATGGTTATGCCAAGGAGTTTCATGTTGAGCGCTATTTGCGCGAAAGTATGATCGGCCGGATTGCCCCAATCAGCCCACATTTGATCCTTAATTTCATCGGCGAGCGGGTGCTCGACCTGCCAAAATCTTATTAGCGGTATCAAACCGGTCAAAGCACTGAGAAAGGATGTCATTGCGAGGAGGCATGCCGACGAAGCAATCCAGAAATCGAGGCTGTTGAGAAACCTCTGGATTGCTTCGCTATGCTCGCAATGACGCTAGTATCGGTGTCGATCTGGATGCACAGCACTGAAGGGAGATTGAAATGGGATCGAAGGACAAACTTTTCGGCTTTCTCCTTACCTTGGGCCTAGCCGCCTGCGGAACCGAGTCCGAACCAGGGGCACCTGACGTTGGATCATCAGCCGATTCGATCCTGATTGGTGCGGTTTACAACACCAGCGGATACCAGGCAGTGGTGGACGACCCGTCCCTCAAAGGTGCGAAGCTGGCCGCCGCCCAGATTAACGACGCTGGTGGCGTTTTGGACCGACGCCTGGATCTTATCACCATAACCGGTGACAGCGACGCCCAGACGCTGGCTGACAAAACAGGCCAGGCGATTGTTGACCATCCTGCCATGGCCGCGTTGATGGGATTGTCCGATACCGATATGGCACTGGCTGTCGCGCCGGTGGCCGTTGAGCGCGACAAGGTTTTTGTCACCAGCGGAGCCACATCGCCACAACTGCCGGGACAGGTCTCAGGGGGTCTGTTTCTGGCCTGCTTTGGTGACAATGTTCAGGCGGCCGCGGCAGCGGAATGGTCATATAACAGTTTGGGTGCCCGCACGGCGCTGGTGCTGTTTGACCCGTCGGAATCCTATACACGGTTGCTGCAGGGTTATTTTGTCGAGCGCTTCGGTGAACTCGGCGGCACCATTTCTGACACGATCAGTCTCGATCCGGGTGGCGAAGTTCCAGCGCCAGGGGAGGTCGACATGGTCTTTTTGAGCGTGGAAACGGCCGAAGACGCCGCGCCTTTAGCCGCAAAATTGCGTGCGGGTGGCTACACAGGGCCAATCGTCGGCGGTGATGGTTATGATGCAGCCTCCATATGGGCTGGCCAGCCGGATATCACGAATGTCTATTTCACGACCCATGCCTATATGGGCGCGGACAACCCCAACCCCGAGGTTGGGGCGTTTGTTAAAGCCTATCAGGCAGCCAATGACGGTGAGGAACCTAGTTCTTTCGCGGCCCTTGGGTATGACACGATTGGACTACTTGCCGCAGCCATAGAAAAACAAGGAAACGCCGAAAGCGCGACCCTGGGCGACGCGCTGATGGCGGTTAACGACTATCCCGGCATCACAGGCACAATCAGCTTCGCAGGCGGCAGCCATATCCCGACAAAGGGTGTTTCAATTCTCAAGGTCGAAGGCGGCAAGCAACTTTTTGTCAGCGAAGTGGTTCCGGCCAGCGTTCCAGCGCCCTGACGGGCCGCAGCGGTTGCGCTGATGATGCCCTTGGATTAGCGTTCTCACACAGCAAGCAGGTGCCTAAAGGGGGAGACCATGGCAGACGAAGAAGTTCCCGATTATCACGATACCAGCAGCCGGGCGACGCCGACCGGTGCGACCTATTGGCAGGACGATAAGAAGAAGGTTCTGTTGGTCACCCGCGGTCACCCATTCGCGCGCGATCCCTTCTACCAGATCTTCGAGGCCAACGAGCACATCGAATATGCGGCGGTAGAACACCCGGCGGCGCAGTATATGTTTAACCCGGAGTTCGCCAGCAACTTCGATTGTTATGTCATGTATGACATGCCGGGCATTCAGTTCAATCCGGGCGGTCCACCCAGTTTTATTGACCCGCCGCAGTTCTACAAAGACGGTGTCATGGCGATGCTGGAAGCCGGCTTCCCGCTGGTGATTATGCATCACACCTGTGCGGCGTGGCCCGCCTGGCCCGAATGGTCGGAAATAGTCGGTAGCCACTTCCTTTATAAGCCGATGAAGTCGCGCGGAATCGACAAGCCGGATTCAGGATACATCATCGATGTGCCGCACACCGTATCGCCGGCCATCGACCACCCCATCACGGCGGGCATCGAGCCGTTCGAGCTGGTGGATGAGGTCTATCTGGCCGAAGTGTTCGAAGATTCGGTCACACCGCTGTTCACCAGCAATTACGAGTTCACCAAGGAAAATTTCTATTCGGCGGATCTGGCGCTGAAGGGCCAGATGAACTCGAATGAGGGTTGGGAGCACGATCCGGGCTCGAATCTCGTGGGCTGGATCAAGACCTATAAGAACAGCCCGATTGTCTATCTGCAGTTTGGCGACGGCCCAGCCACCTATGGCAACCCGATCTTCCGCAAAATTCTACAGCAGGCGATCGACTGGGCGTGCTCAGATGAAGCCAAGGCCTGGGCGCAGGAGCAGGCAAAGCAAGCCGCCGAGTAGCGGTCGCTGTTCAGACAAGCGGCGGTTCATAATTGAATTGGTCAATTATGAACCGCTCTTCACGTTGAACCAGGGCGCAGCTTTTGGTGTCATAGTAGTCTTGCCACCGCCGGTGTTGTGACGGGTTGGTTCTTTCCAAAGATTTAAGGTCTGGCAAACCTGGTGTAATCCTCACCTCCTTTAGAAACTCCCTTAGGTCCTCGTTGAGCGTTTCGGTGAAGATCGTTCTGTCCAGGATTGAGGACTCCTGCCAATAGGCCAGCAGGCGATCATAGTTTGCAATTCGCCGTCGTGCAGACCGCCACCTGTCATGTGCCGTGTAAAGCTTGAGAAATCGGTAGGTCATCAAGCCGCAAACTTTTTGGATCGATGACGATCCGTAGCCGTCGGGAAGTTCCCGCTTCCCATTTTTGCTGAGCACTCGGTCCAACCAACGGCGAAACAGATCGATGTCGTTCGTATCTCCGTAAAGAGATCGCCACATTTCCTGCTTCGGGTTTTTCGAAATCAACCAGTCACGGAGAGCATCGGCGACGACCGCGGGTTTCGTGATCCCCTTTTTGAGCGTGGCCAAGGTTTGGCGGTGCTTGTTTCTGAACGTCAGATCGGCATAGAGCGCACCTTTGCCGGCGCTGCCATAGGCCCAGAGCGAGACATACCATGCCCATGGATTGCGGACCGACCCGACGACCGTCCGGCCGCCAAGGTCACCTATCCACGGGTTATGCAGGCCCAGCTTGTGGCCGGATGTAGCATCCTCAAGCACCCTAACAATGTGCGACGAGCCCGTTTTCTGCATCTCCAGGTAAACAAACTGGTCGCTTACAAACATGTTTAGGGACGGCTTTATTGCGTCGTCATGCCGCCATCGACGGTGAATTCGGCGCCGGTGACATATTTTGATTCATCCGAGGACAGGTAGAGCACGCAATTGGCGATGTCGGCCGCCTCACCAACCTTGCCCATCGGCACGCGCTCTGGTCCAACGGCAACGCCTGACGGATCGGCCTGGCCGGTGGCTTCTGCTTGCATGTTGGTCCAGATGACCCCCGGATGGACTGAGTTGCAGCGGATATTGTCCTTGGCGCCCTCGACAGCAATGGACTTCGACATGATCCGCACGCCGCCCTTGGCTGCGCCATAGGCAATGCAGGTGGCCATGCCAACAAGGCCCGCCACGGACGATAGGTTAATGATGGAACCACCGCCGGCGTCCTTCATGGCGGGCATGGCGTATTTGCAGCCTAGGAAGACGCTGGTCAGATTGACATCGATCTGTTTGTTCCAGTCGGCCAGAGTCATTTCGTCGATCGGCATCAGAACGGCGATACCGGCATTGTTCACCAGTACGTCCAGCTTGCCGTAGGTTTCGACGGTCTTGGCGATGACGCCCTTCCAGACGTCCTCCGACGTTACATCCTGCTTCATGGAAATCGCTTCGCCACCCGCATCCCGGATGGTTTGCGCGCAGTCTTCGGACCCTGCTTCGTCGACATCTGTCACCACCAGCTTGGCACCTTCGCGCGCCAGCGTAAGCGCGGTTGTGCGCCCCAATCCTGGATTAGAGGCTGCTCCAGTGACCAGCGCAACTTTGCCATCCATGCGTCCCATTATTGTTCCCCTGTTTTTCTGTAAGTGTGCGGGCGCGGAGTATGGCAATCGGCGCGGCAGATTAAAAGCCGTGTCTTGATGTTGTGAGCCCCTAACCCTAGGGTCCGGCTCAGATATACAGCGTATATGAATGGAGAGTTCGATGACGGATGGCGTAAACCGACAGTTCCTGCTTGCAGCACGGCCTGAGGGCCTGATTAAAGTCTCTGACTTCACCTACAATGAAGCAGAAATTCCCACACCCGGTGAGGGTGAGGTGCTGGTCCGCAACATGGTTGTGGGCGTCGAACCGGCGCTGCGCGGACAGATGGAAGGCCTGACCAATTATACGACCGGTCTTCAATTGGGCGAGGTGATGCGCGCCGGTGGTGCCGGACAGGTGATTGCGTCCAACAATCCAAACTTTCAGGTTGGTGATATGGTCCAGGGGATGTTCGGTTTTCAGGACTATGCGTGTATCGGTGGCGAGGGGATGATGCCGTTGGCCAAGATCCCCGAGGGGACGCCACTTGAGGCTGCGCTTTATGTTTTCGGCGGCACGGGATTTACCGCTTATTACGGCATGACCGAGATTGGCCTGCCCAAAGCAGGTGACGCGGTTCTGGTCTCCGGCGCGGCGGGTGCCGTGGGGTCATTGGCTGGTCAGATTGCCCGCATAAAAGGCGCGACAAATGTCGTCGGTATTGCCGGGTCTGAAGAGAAATGCAAATGGCTGGTCGAGGAAATGGGCTTTACCGGCGCCATCAATTACAAGACCGATGACATTGATGCCCGGGTCAAGGAGCTGATGCCGAATGGCTGTGACATCTTCTTCGACAATGTTGGTGGCGAAATCCTCGATATTGCGCTCGATAATCTGGCGATGAATGCCCGTGTCGTCATCTGTGGCGGTATTTCCCGGTATGAAGACCGCGAGGGCGCTGCAGGTCCGAAGAACTATTTCAGCCTGGTTTACAAACGGGCCCGTATGGAGGGCTTTATCATTATCGACAATATGCACCGGGCGGCAGAGTTCACTGAAGTCCTCGCCGGGTGGATCAATGACGGCAGCCTGAAATACAAGGTCGATGTGCTGGAGGGGTTTGAGAATTTGCCTCAAGGTCTGATCAACCTGTTTACCGGCGGCAATATCGGCAAACAGCTGATCCGGATTAACGATCCGGCTTAGACTTTTGTTCGTAGACTTGCTAACAATTCCGCCGTTTTGGCGCCAACTGGAGACACCTGATGAACAAAGAACTTGAGGAATTTAACTTCTTCGATCCCGAGGTGATGAAGTTCCCATTCGAGTTCTATGAGAAGGCCCGCAAGGAAGCGCCGGTCTATCAGTTGCCCGGCACCGATATTTTTTTCGTCACCCGGTATGAAGACGTGAAAATGGTCGCGCGCAAGGCCAAGCTCTATTCCAGCGAATTCGACACCATGATGGCGCCGCAGGAACCGGACCCGAGGATTGAAGAGGTTTTAAAAGAGGGCTACCCCGGCGTTGCCACCATGCTGACCCGCGATGCCCCCGCCCATAACCGCTATCGGGCTTTGGTCAATCCTGCGTTTAGCGACAAACGCGTCCGCGATCTGAAGCCGCACATGGAACGGATCGTTGACGAACTGATCGCTGATCTGCCCGAGTCAGGCCGGGTTGATTTCATGCACGAATTCTGTGTGCCGCTGCCGGTCTGGGTGATTGCCGATGCACTGGGTGTGCCGCGCGAGGACCTACCCAAGTTCAAGCACTGGTCCGATCAGGCGGTGGCCCGATTCTCAGGCGTGACGACCCCGGACGAAGATGTTGAAATCGCAAAGAGTATTGTCGAGTTCCAACATTATTTTGCGGCCAAGATCGACGAGCGCCGCGAGAACCCCGGCGATGACGTCGTGTCCCGCCTCGTGCACGCAGAAGTCGAAGGAGAACTGCCCCTCGATACGCCGGAAATGCTGTCGATCATTCAACAGATTCTGGTGGCGGGGAACGAGACAACGACAGCAACGCTGGCGGCAGGCATGGTTCACCTTATTCAGCGGCCCGATGTGCTGGCCGAGCTGCGGGAAGACCGCTCGAAGGTCACGCAGTTCGTTGAAGAGATCCTGCGCCTTGAAACCCCGTCCGCCGGCATGTGGCGGGTCGCTCTTGAAGACTCTGAAATTCAGGGGGTCAAAATTCCCAAGGGCTCGAAACTGCTGATCCGGTGGGCGTCTGCCAATCGCGATGAGGAACGGTTTGAAGACCCTGATGAAATCGACCTGAAGCGTGAAAATACCATGGATCACATGGCGTTCGGCTACGGCATTCACATCTGTCTCGGGCACTTCCTGTCGCGGCAGGAACTGAACGTTGCCTTCAACAAGCTGCTGGACGCCCTGAAGAGTTGGAAACTGGCCGACGGTCACGAACTGACTTACGTACCCAATCTGCTATTGCGCGGCCTCGGTGAGCTCGAACTGGAAATCGAGAAGGCCTAAATCTACCAGATACGCTCTACGTCATAGGCGTCGAACGCTTTGTCGTTCGAAATGATGGGCAGTTGTTCGACCAACGCTTGGGCGATCAAGAGCCGGTCGAACGGGTCGCGATGGTGGAGTGGGAGGCTCGCCGTCCGGTAGATGTGGTTCAACTCAATAGCAAGGGCTGCAAAGCCATTCTTGGAAAGAGCGCCACTTACGAAGATGTCCAATGGGCGGGCGAGGGCGAGCTTACCGATGCTCTGTTTGATTGCCATTTCCCAAGGTGAGACGAGGCTGATGAAGACTGAGTCTATCGACGAACCCAGATAGCTTCGCGCTCTATGTCCCAATCGGTCAGCATCACCATTCACCCACCACAGCAACGCCTGCGTATCGAGTAGCGCTGCCACTACATGTATTCTTTGAAGTCATCTAGGGGTTCGTTGAAATCATCGGCCATCCAGACTTGGCCCTTGGCGCTACCAGGCTTGCGGATAGCAGGCTTGGACGGGATCGCGACGAGTTTTGCAACGGGTTCATTGTTCTTCGCAATCACGACTTCCTCGCCCGCGGCAGCACGCTGCAACAGTTTGGAGAGGTTGGTTTTTGCCTCGTGGATATTGACCTGAACCATAATAGACACCTTAGCTAATCTACTTAGCTAAGGTAGGTATCGAAGGTCATTTTGACAAGTCAGAACTTCTCGGCACGGACGACTTCAACCGTCGACACATAGATGATGCAGGAATAGCGTTCGAGCTGGCTGGACAGCCGCTCGATCAGCGCCTCCGCGCGGCTTTCGCCAATGATAATTTTGATAAGCACCTTCTGTTGGGTGCCGGTGAGCTGGTCTTCGCGCCATGACCCGTCATGCCCCCGGCCTCCGACGCTGCGAAACACGGTGTAGCCTGTGGCGCCAATCTGATCGATCTCGCGGGTAATGCGGTTGACCAATGGCGCATCGACAATAATCTCGATTTTTTTTCGGGTATGGGTCTCCATATCACCCTCCGGTCAGATACTGCGCTACGGCAAGATAGAGTGGAATACCGACGGTTAGATTAAACGGGAACGTAATGGCGAGCGACAGGGTCAGATAGACGGCCGGATTCGCCTCCGGCAGTGCAAGCCGCATCGCGGCGGGAACAGCGATGTAAGATGCACTGGCTGCCAACACCGCCATCAGCGTGACGCCACCGGTGCTCAATCCCACCAACAGGCCAGCGGCCGTACCAAGCGCGGCACCGATCAGCGGCATGAGTAGACCGAACCCGATCAGGCCGGGTGAGATGACCCGCGCTTCGCGCAGCCGCGACGCGGCAATCAGCCCCATATCAAGCAGGAAGAAACACAAGATGCCCTTGAACGGCGCATCGATGAAGGGGGCGACAGTCTCCATGCCTTTTGTGCCGGTCGCCAAGCCGATCACAAATGCGCCGATTAGCAGAACGACACTGCCGTTGAGGAACACCTCCCGCAGCAATTCGTTTTGCCCGTTCGAGGTGTTGTCTGATCGATCGAGATAACGGCTGGCCAGCCAAAGGCCCGAAATAATGGCCGGCGTTTCCATCAAGGCCATGACGGCGACCAGATAGCCTTCATAGGTGACGCCCATCAGGCTGAGGAATTCTGCCCCGCTGACAAAGGTCACGATGCTGATCGAGCCGTAATGGGCAGAAACAGCGGCTGCATCGACGCCGCTCAACTTCGACATCCGCTTCAACAGCGTAAAGGCGACGAACGGCATCAGAAAGCTTAGGGCAATCCCGGCGATGGCCGTCAAAACCAGGGTCGCGTCGATGCCATGCGCGGCCACCCCAGCGCCGCCTTTGAACCCGATGGCCAGCATCAGGTATAGCGACAGGGCCTTGGCGATGGCTTCGGGAATGCTTAGGTCCGAGCGCGCAAGGGCCGCGACAAACCCCAAGGCGAAAAACAACACCATGGGTGACAGCAGATTGCTGAGGGCAATGGAAAACAGGTCCGACATCGGCGGGACTATAGTTTGCGGAACCGTTATGGCCAGAACAAAACGGATTGGCGACTCGCCAGTTGCCGCTTCGCCGCAGACGGCCTAGGTTTCTGAAAAACGTGTACTGTCAGCGCGTAAATTCGGGGAGCGCAATTCATGCCGATATACGACTTTGGAACCCTGGCCGATACCATCCGTCATTGGGCGGGCGAAAGGCCGGATACAACGGCGACGGTTTTTGAAGGCCGCACGACCAGCTATGGCGAGTTCGACCGCCACGCCAGTCAGATCGCGAACGGCATCATTGCCGCGGGCGTCAAACCGCAATCCCGGATCGGCTATTTGGGCAAGAATTCCGACCACTATTTTGAACTGTTGTTCGGCGCTGCCAAAGCCAATGCAGTCGTGGTGGGGATCAACTGGCGTCTGGCGCCGCCCGAAGTCGACTACATCGCCAATGACGCCGAAGTCGAAATGCTCTTCGTCGATCAGGAGTTCTTCGGCCTCGTTGAGCAAATTAAGGACAGCCTGAAAGGGGTGAAGGTCTTTATCTCCATGTCCGGACGGCATGATGGGTGGGCGGACTTCGTCGCCTGGCGTGACAATCAGGACGACACGGATCCCATGGTGCCGGTCGCCAGCGACGACGTCTGTGTACAGATGTACACGTCCGGCACGACAGGCAGGCCGAAGGGTGTTCAGATGACCAATTTCGGCTTCTTCTCTCTTAGAGAGTCAGAGAGCCGGGCAGGGGATTGGGCGCGGTTCGCCGAAGACGATGTCATCATGGTGCCGATGCCCGTGTTCCATATCGGCGGAACAGGCTGGGGCTTCTACGGCTTCTACCACGGGGTCACCGTCGTGATTCTGGCACAGGCCGATCCCGGCCTGATCATCGAAGCCATCCAGGACCACCGGGTCACCAAGGTCTTTGTCGTACCTGCGGTGCTTCAATTCATGCTGCAGCACGAGGCCTCGAAGAACGCCGACTTCTCGCATGTGCGTGTTGTGCTCTATGGCGCTTCGCCGATCCCGGAAGATACGCTGGTCAAGGCGATGGAGACGTTCAAATGTCCGTTCGTTCAGATGTACGGTATGACCGAGACCAACGGCACCATCGTCTACTTACCGTTTGAAGAGCATAAGATCGGCTCGGAGCGCCTGAAGTCTGCCGGCAAACCCTACGACGTGGTTGAGGCCCGGATCGTCGATACCGAGGGCAACGAAGTGCCAACCCGCGAGGTCGGCGAAATCTGGCTGAAGACGCCCTCCATTATGAAGGGATACTGGAACCTGCCCGAGGCCACGGCCGAGGCGACGGAAGGAGGCTGGTATCATTCCGGGGATGCCGGCTATGTCGATGAAGAAGGCTATATCTATGTCTTCGACCGGGTGAAGGACATGATCGTCTCCGGCGGTGAGAACATTTATCCGGCCGAGGTCGAAAGCGCGCTATCACGCCATGATGCGGTCGCGGATATTGCCGTTATTGGCGTGCCGTCAGAACGCTGGGGCGAAGAGGTTAAGGCCATCATCGTCAAAGCGCCGGGAAGTGATATCACTGGGGACGACGTGATCGAATTCGCCCGGACCCAGATCGCGGGATACAAGTGCCCGAAATCCGTCGATTTTGTCGACGAACTGCCGCGTAATCCGTCGGGCAAATTGCTTAAAAAAGATCTGCGCGAACCCTATTGGGAGGGAGTCGACCGCCGGGTGGGTTAAACCATTCCCTCCAAGGGAAGGGCTTTCAGACTTGGAACCGGATAGAACCGGCGCGTCTTTCAACATAGGAGCGCGCCCATGTTTCGTTTCATCCTGTCAGCCACAGCCCTGATCGCGTTTGCCGTTTATACATTTATTGTTCTCGCCGATCAGAACATCATCACCTATATCCTCGCGCTCGAATTCTGGTCGTGGGGCATGCAGGTGTTTATCGATTTGATCATCGCCTGCACGCTCGTCCTCATATTTATCTGGCACGACGCGAGACGGCAGGGATGGGGGCTGCCCATGATCCTGCCGTTCTACGTTCTGACCCTCGGCTTGGGGTCGATTGGACTGCTGGCCTATTTCACCGTCCGCAATTTCAGGCTGATGAAATCAGCCACCGCCTAGATCACGATTGGTTTAGGTACCATTACCTAAACCAACCCTAGTCTAGTCGCGCAGCATAGCCGTGGCCCTGATCTCTACCGCCGCACCGGGAACTGCCAATTCGACGATGCCAATGGCGGTCCAGGAGGAGAAGGGTTCCTTGATGAAGTTCGACTTCACTTTCATGAAGGTCTCCAGGTGGCTCTGCAGGCCGACATGGAAGGTGAACAGGTCGACAACGTCTTCGAAACCAAGGCCTGCTTCGGCCAAAATCTCGCCAACACTTTCGAAAGCGCGGGTAAACTGCGCCTCCAGATCGGCAATGGCCTTGCCATCCTCGCCAATGCCAAGCTGGCCCGACAAAATTAGTTGATCGCCAACTTTTGTGGCCGGGGCAAATTGGAACGCGGCGTAGCTGGCTTGCATGCTTTTGGGGATTACGGGCGTACCGGGCATTTTGTCGTCTCCTATAATTTTATTCACGGTTGACTTTTTTTGGTGTGCGTCTAGTTTCCACACCAACGAAGCGCAACAGTACGAGACTTCCGCAGCGCCGATAAGGATGGAATTTCCCCGGGCAGGTCCCTAGACTTCCCAGCGGAATTCTGGCGACCGTCGGCTGCGGGGAAGGAACACTGAATGAAAAAAGAATTCGAGACGGCGACCTATGAGCTGGTGGCGCCGCATATCGTCAAGATCATGCAGAACCGGCCCGATGCCCGGAACGCGCAGAATGCACAACTGACCTATGATCTGAACGAATGCTTCGACATGGCGGCGCAGGATGAAGACGTCAAAGTCGTGCTGTTTGGCGGTGAGGGGCCGCATTTTTCTGCCGGTCATGACCTGCGTGGCTTCGGCCCGAAGTACCCGCAGAAGGATTTCGATCTGGTTGGTACATGGGGCATGAGCCGCGAAGGCGGTGTTCACAGCCGGTATTCCTTTGAGCAGGAAGTCTTTCTGGGTATGTGCCGCCGCTGGCGGGACTTTCCCAAACCGACCATTGCGATGGTGCAGGGCAAATGCATCGCCGGCGGGCTAATGCTCGCCTGGGTTTGCGACATCATCGTTGCCAGTGATGATGCGACCTTTGTCGATCCGGTGGTTGCCATGGGCGTCTGTGGCGTGGAGTTCTTCAACCATCCCTATGAACTGGGCGTGCGCAAGGCCAAGGAACTGCTGTTCACATCCGATTGGTGGGACGCTGAAGAGGCGCACCGGTTGGGTATGGTCAATCAGGTGGTGGCCCGCGACGACCTGGAAAGCTATAGCCTGGAAATGGCCAAACGGATCGCCGACAAGCCCACCTTCGCGTTGAAGCTGACCAAGCAGGCGGTCAATACGGCTCAGGACAATATGGGACAGCGCAGCACAATGGATACGGTGCTGGCGTTGCATCACATGTGCCACGCGCATAATTCTGAGATAGAGATGCGTGCCGTGCGCGCAGAAGGAGTGCCGGAGAAGTTCCGGGAAGGCATTAAGGCAGCCGAGTAGGCTGTTGATCTAAAAGGGTTAAGGGAAGAACAAGGAGACAACGATGGTTGCGATCACCCGCGTTAAGGAAAGCGTCAAGACGCCCGCAGAGAAGGCGCCCGAACCCAATATGGGATCGGAGATTATCCCGAAAGAGCGCTATATCTCGGAAGATTTCATGAAGCTCGAATGGGAGCGCATGTGGTCCAAGGTCTGGCTGATCGGCTGCCGCGAGGAAGAAATCCCTGAAGTCGGTGATTATGTGACAACCGAAATCGGTAATGAATCGCTGCTGATCGTGCGCGGCGAGGATATGGTGCCGCGGGTGTTCTACAATGTCTGTAACCACCGTGGGAACCAGGTGAAATTCGACGAATGCGGTAACTCCAAGACGCTGCAATGCGCGTATCACTTCTGGGAATATGCGCTCGACGGCACCCTGATCAACGTCCCGGACGAAGAGGATTTCACCCAGGGATGCCCGAAGGATAAACTCAGCCTTAAGGAAATCAATTCAGGGACTTGGGCCGGTTTTGTGTGGTTCAACCTGAATCCGGACGCCGAACCGCTGATGGATTTCCTGGGTGTCTTGCCGGAGCATCTCGACCCCTATCACTTCGAGACCATGGCCATGACGATGAACGTCACCATGGAGTGGGACTGCAACTGGAAAACCTCGGTCGATGCGTTCAACGAGGTCTATCACGTTCAGTGCATTCACCCTGAGCTATCCTACACCATCGACGATGTCGATGTTCAGATCGATCTCTATGACAAGCACAATCGCTACCTGGTGCCGTTCAAGACCTATAGCCCCCGTTTGGGTGAAGAACTGGACGAGGTACCCGAAGGCCTGAAGCAGGAACTGCTTCAGATCGGTATGGATCCAAAGGACTTCCACGGCCGGGTCGATGAAATCCGCCGCGCGGTTCAGGTCTATAAGCGGGAAAATCAGGACAAGCTGGGCTTTGACTATTCCGACTTTAACGATGACCAATTGTCTGACGATTATCACTACATGATGTTCCCGAACATCACGATGAACATCCATGCCGAAAGCATGATGATGTTCCGTCAGCGGCCGCATGCGACCGATCCGAACAAGATGCTGTTCGATGTTCAGATGTTCGTGCAGATGCCCGAGGGCGCGGAGAAGCCGCCGCTTCCGGATCATGAGCAGCACAAGCACGGCGAACGGTCGCTGGGTCTTGTGCTCGATCAGGACTCCGTCAATTTGCCGCATGTGCAGAAGGGCATGTCGTCGGAGGCGTATCAGGGCCTGTGGATCAGCAGTCAGGAGCGTCGAATCCGCCACATGCACAAGACGTTGATGGACTATATCAACGGCGAGCATGCGAATGATGCCTAGGGTTTCTTAAACCTTGCCGGCGCGGCTTGCCGCGCCACATGAATACTGAACGGTCGGCTTTCACGCCGGCCGTTCTAATGTTAGACAGTGTGCTCTGAGAGCGACCAGAGCGACCGCCCCAATCTGAGCAGGAGATCGATAATGGCAATTACCCGGGTCAAAGAAAGTGTCATGACACCGGCAGAAAAGGGGCCCGAGCCCGAATTGGGTTCGGAGTTGATTCCGAAAGAACGCTATACGTCGCCCGAATTCATGCAGCTCGAATGGGACAAGGTCTGGAGCAAAAGCTGGTTGCTCGGTTGCCGTGAGGAAGAAATCCCCGAGGTCGGCGACTATGTCACGACCGAGATCGGCAATGAGTCACTGTTGATTGTCCGTGGCGAGGACATGAAGGCGCGGGTTTTCTACAATGTCTGTAATCACCGCGGTAATCAGGTGAAGTTCGACAAGGGCGGTAATTCCAAGACCCTGCAATGCGCCTATCACTTCTGGGAATATGATCTGACCGGTACGCTGGTGAACGTGCCTGATGAGGAAGATTTCACCCAAGGGTGCCCGAAGGACAAGCTCAGCCTTAAAGAAATCCCCTCGGGAACCTGGGGTGGCTTCGTGTTCTTCAACCTCGACCAGAATGCGGGCCCGATGGAAGACTTCCTGGGCATCGTCCCTGAACACCTGGACGCGTATCACTTCGAGAAGATGCGCATGACCATGGATGTCACCATCGAATGGGACTGTAACTGGAAAACCTCAGTCGATGCATTCAACGAGGTCTATCACGTTCAGTGCATTCATCCTGAACTGCTCTATGACAATGATGACGTCAACGTGCAGATTGACCTGTATGAACGCCACAATCGCTACCTGGTGCCGTTTCATACGGTCAGCCCGCGGGTGGACGAACAGCCCGAGGAAGTGCCACCGATCATCGCTTATCAGATGCAGGCGATCGGCATGGACCCCGAAGAATTTACCGGCCGGGTGCCTGAAATCCGCCTCGCCATGCAGAAATACAAGCGCGAGAACCAGGAGCAGCTGGGCTTCGACTATAGCGATCTGAACGACGACCAACTGGTCGACGATTACCACTACTATATCTATCCGAATCTGACGCTGAATACCTTTGCAGACCGGATGATGCTGTTTCGTCAGCGGCCGCATGAGACGGATCCGAACAAGATGTATTATGACGTCAAGATGTTCACCATGATCCCCAAGGGCCAGCCGGTTCCTGAGTTGCCTGACCACAATCAGGTCAAGCACGGTGAGATCTCGCTTGGTCTCGTGCTTGATCAGGATTCAGTCAATCTGCCGCATGTTCAGAAGGGGATGAATTCTGAAGCCTATGAAGGTTTGTGGATCAGCCATCAGGAACGCCGTATCCGTCACATGCACAAAACGCTGATGGATGACATCAATGGCGAGCACGCCAACGACGCTTAGGCTCTTCAATGGCTGACATACCTTTCGTTTTGGTTGCCAAGGTTGAGGATGTCCCCTCGGCCGGGATGAAGTGCTTCGACGTCGAAGGGCGGGGCGTCCTTGTCATGAACACCGGCGAGGGGGCCTATAAAGCCGTCGAGAACGCCTGTAGCCATGAGAAAAAGCCGCTTGAAGGCGGGCGTGTGCGGGGTGGCAAAAAAATCGTCTGTCCGCATCACGGCGCCAATTTCGACCTCGACACCGGTAAGGCGCTCAGCCCGCCTGCGGTGCTGCCGATAACGGTATTTCCGACTAAGGTCGAGGACGGCAGTATCTATGTTCAACTGGTTGAGGCGATGAAGCCGCCAGCCAACCCATTTGCCGTTCCCGGTGCCGGGGGGATGCCGGGCGGTCTATAAACGAGACTCTCAGGGGAGGGACACATCTATGGATAAGAAACCGCCGTTTCGCTTCTATCTGGTCGCGGCAGGCAAGTATCACGACATTGACCATGCGCGCCTCGAGCTGCTCAAGCTGCTCCAGGAAGACGAGCGTATTCGCGTTCAAGTGGGTGACGATTACAGCAATATCGAAGCCATTCAGGCTTGCGATGTGCTGGTCACCTATACCTGCGACGTAACGCCCACCGATGAGCAGATTGAGGGCATTCACCAATGGCTGTCAAATGGTGGCAAGTGGTTTGCGCTGCACGGTACCAACTCAATCCTGCGCTTCCGGGACGACGGCAAGGTCGACAGTCCCGATCTGGCGCCGAAATTCATGGAGATGCTGGGCAGTCAGTTCATCGCCCATCCACCCCTTATGCCGTACAAAGTAGAAGTCAGCCAGGGGGCGGATAGTCACCCGCTGCTCGAGGGGATCGAGGGCTTTGAAGTCGAACAGGAAGAGCTTTATTGCTCACACTATCATGGCGAGCTTACGCCTTTGCTGGAAACCCGCTGGTCGGGAAAATGTGAAGGCTTTGTCGAGGAAGACTGGACCGACAGTGATCGTCACCTGGTGATGTACACGCGCAAGCATGGTGACGGCGAGGTGCTGTACAACACCCTCGGACACTACCGCAGCAAGTATGACATGGTGCCCATGGTCGACGAGTATCCGGTCATTGAGCGCGGTGCCTGGACCCAGCCGGTCTATTACGAACTGCTTCGCCGCGGCATCAAATACTGCCTGGGTGAGTTGAATTAGCAGATACTTTCCGACGTCATTGCGAGCAACGCGAAGCAATCCACAACTGACCCCACGGGCCGCGACTCTGGATTGCTTCGTCGCCCGATGGAGCTCCTCGCAATGACGGTGTTCAACTCCCTAAACAAGTGGATACGTGCCTGGTCACTCACGCCAGCTGACGAGCCGATTGAGACTGTTACCAGCCGGCTTGTGAAAGTCGATGCAGACGGCAAGAGTGCCTTCTTGAAGGTCCACAAGCCGGAAAGTGACGAGCACGAGACCGGGGCTTACCTGTCGTGGCGCGACGGCGAAGGGGCTGTGCGTGCCCTCAAAGCGACCCGGGACGCCGTGCTGCTTGAATTTGTACCGGGGCCGCCACTGTCCGATCTGGTCCGTGATGGCCGCGATGAGGAAGCAGCAGCCATTCTCGCGAGCGTCGTATCCAAACTCCATGTCACCAGGCCTGATCCGCCGGAAACGTTACGGCGACTGGAGGACCGGTTCGCGCCTCTGTTAGCGCTTACCGAAGGGCCCGACGGGGAGATTGCTGCCCTTACTGCCGATCTATTGGGGACCACTCGGCAACACATCCCGCTGCACGGCGATATTCACCACGACAATATCCTGCATTCCGACCGAGGTTGGCTCGCAATCGATCCGAAGGGATTGATCGGTGATCCCCATTACGATCTGGCCAACACGCTCTTCAACCCCATCGATATGCCCGAACTCGTCTGGAGTGCGGGGCGGCTGGGCAATCTGGTGAGTGTGCTGGCTGAGCACACGGGTCATGACCGCCGGCGGATTCTCGAATGGGCGTTGTGCCATGCTCGTGTGTCGGCCATCTGGCTGGAGCAGGATGGCATGGACCCCCAGCCTGCGCTCAATACGCTGGCTCCCATTTTAGCGGAAATCGGCTAGCGCCTGCTCGGGACGTCGGGGCTTAACCCGCCATCTGGCGTTGGAAATCTCCCAGGTCGAAATAGTCCTTCCACTCGACGATTTCGCCGTTCTTGACCTTGAAAATACCCATCAGCGGAATGGCAATTTTCTTGCCACCTTTGAACGTGAAGCCGTCGACCCGCTCGGTCATGACAATGTCGCCATTTTCGGCGATGGCGGTGGTTTCCCAGTTGATATCTTCCAGGTCGCCCATGCCTTTCAGCATCGCGCGGGCGGCTTCACGCCCATTGATCGGCTCCATCGGGATGTTGTGATAGAAAACGTCCTCGGCCAGCATATCGCAGGCCTTGTCGATATCGTTTTCGTTCCAGGCATCCAGAAAAGCTTGGACGATTTGCATGCTGCTCATGGTTTTCTCCCCATTTCTAATGATTCATTCTCGGACCAATTGATAACACGGAACCGGCGTTGCTGCCGCCGGATTATCGTGCCCAGTTCGTCATTGCGAGCGCAGCGAAGCAATCCATGCCGCTTAAGTTTTCGCATTTAGCAGATGAATGGATTGCCGCGTCGACCTCGCGGTCTCCTCGCAATGACGAGTGCAGTTGTCACTCCTAATCTAAGGGCATCCTTAGTACCGCCTTAACGATTTTTCCGTTGGCGTTATCCACGTCGGCCTGATTGATATCGTCCAGATCATAGAAGCTGACCAACTTGTCGAACGGGAACAAACCGTCCATGTAGAGGTCCAGCAGGTGAGGGATGAAGTCGTCGACAATGGCTTCCCCTTCAATCATGCCAACAAGGCGCAAGCCCTTATTGAGCAGCGCCCCCATATCAACAGCAGCTTCCGCGCCGGGTGCAGGGACACCGACCTGGCCGAGTGTCCCTCGCGGTGCCAGACAGTCAACCGCCTGTTTGAATACAGCGGCCGACCCGGTGCATTCCAGCGCATAGAGCGCCCCGGCGCCGGTGATGCCCTGGATCTCCGCCACCACATCAGAACTGCCGGGGTTGATGACATGGGTTGCCCCCATGTCTTTCGCGATGTCCAGCCGGCTGTCCATCAGATCGACAGCGATAATCGGCCGGCAGCCGATTAGCTTGGCAGCCATGATGGCGGCGAGCCCAACAGACCCAACGCCAAAGATGGTTATGGCCTCGTCGGGCAGGGGCTCCAGCCCGTTCATCACCGAGCCCGCGCCGGTCTGAATGCCACAGCCCAGCGGCCCTAGCAGTTCCAGCGGCGCATCCTTGCGAACCTTGACCGTGTTCACCTCTGTCGCGAGGGCGTGGGTAGCAAAGGACGATTGGGTAAAGAAATGTGCGAACAGGGGCTGGCCGTTTTGGGTGATGGTGGGCGTGCCGTCCGGGCGGAACCCGCCAATGTTCTGCGGAATGAAGCTATGACAATAGAACGGCGCTTCATTGTCGCAACTTGGGCAGGCGCCACAAGACCCATAGGACAGAACAACGTGATCGCCCGGTGCAACTTTGGTAACGGCACTGCCTACCGCTTCAACGATGCCCGCGCCTTCATGGCCCAATACGGCGGGCAACGGTAACGCGGCGTCTCGAAGCACGATATCCGTGTGGCACAGGCCAGTTGCGACGAGCTTGACCAGAATTTCGTCGTCCCTAGGCGTATCCAGATCGACCTCTTCAAGTGTAAATGGCTTGCCCGGCCCGTGCGCGACCGCCGCTTTGATCCTCATGCCAACAGGCCGCCATCCACCGGCACGGCTGCACCGGTGGTGAAAGACGAATCATCAGAGGCCAAGAACAAGACGGCTTTGGCGACCTCATCTGGCTGGCCAACACGGTTCATCGGGTGGGCAGACCCAAAAAAGGCCAGCGCTTCCTCCCGATCCGGCATTGCCGCTAGATAGGATTCAAGCATGGGCGTATGAATGGCCCCCGGCTGGATCGCATTGACCCGAATGGGGTCGCCCTGTTCAGCGCAGTACTTGCCAATCGCTTTTGCCATGCCGAGGACACCGGCCTTGCTGGCCGCATAGGCCACATGATTGGACATCGGCGAGGACGCTTGCGTTGAGGAAATAAACACAATGGAAGAGGGCTTGCCGCTGGCTTTCATTGCCGGCAGTGCGTTCTTGCACCCCAGCATTGAACCTTTGAGATTGATATCGATGTGCTTCTGCCACAGGTCGAGGTCCATGTCGTCGATGGGCGTGGGCATGCTAATGCCTGCGCTCGTTACCAACACTGTCAATTCCCCAAATACGTCTTGGGTCGCGCTGATTGCCTCTGCCCAGGAGTCGTCGCTGGATACGTCAAGCGTCACAAAAGCCGCGCCCTCACCGATATCGTCTGCAACCTGGCGTCCGCGGTCGGCATCAATATCAGCCACGACGACCTTGGCCCCTTCACTATGAAGCTTGCGGGCAATCGCTTCACCCAAGCCGCTAGCAGCACCAGTGACCAGCGCAACTTTTCCATCAACACGTCCCATTTTTATCCCTCATTTCAATATAGTGGTGCCGCACTAGATAGCATGAGGCCGGGCCATGCTTGACTGGTTTTTTGGGTGCGCCTAGCGTGCAGACTGAAAAACGTGCGAAGCGCGTCAGGGGAGACGATTGATGGATAACCAAATTCGCTCGCCAGAGGATGAAACCCTGGCGAATATCGAGATTCAGGAAGACCCATACGCCTATTACGATGTGCTGCGGGAGCAGGCGCCAGTCTATTTCGATCCCAACCTGAACATCTACATTGTCACGCGTTATGACCTGCTGTTGCAGGCGATCCGAAATACCGATGTGTTTTCCAATATCGGCAGCCAGGCGCCTGCGGAGATGCGCGAGCCGCCGGCGCGCGTGCGCGAAATCCAGGCAACCATGTATCCACCGGTCAACACCATGGTGACCAATGACCCGCCCAGCCATACGCGCTACCGCAAGTTGGTCGACTATGCGTTCACGCCCAAACGGGTGCGCGCGATGAAGCCCTATATGGATGAAATCGTGAACACGCTGATCGACGGCTTTATCGATCAGGGCGAGGTGGAGCTGATCACCCGGTTCGGAGTGCCGTTGCCGCTCTATGTCATTGGCGATCAGCTCGGGGTGCCGCGCGAGGACGCGCCAAAGTTCAAGACCTGGTCAGATGCATCGGTGGCACCGCTGGGGTTGATGATAACCGATGAGGAATGGATCGATAGCGCGACCAAGGTAAAGCAGTTCCAAGACTACTTCGCCGCCGCGCTGGAAGACCGGCGCAAGGAGCCGCGTGACGATCTGCTCACAGCGCTGCTCGAAGCGCGCGTTGAAGGCGAAGAACCGCTCAACACCTCTGAGCTGCTGTCAATCATTTCCCAGGTACTGGTCGCAGGCAACGAGACGACGACCAACTCCATCGCGGCAGGTATGACGCTGCTGATCGACAATCCCGATCAGCAACGGGCGTTGCGCGACGACCCGGAGAAAATTCCCAATTTTGTCGAGGAAGTGCTACGCATGGAATCGGCGGTTCAGGGCCTCTTCCGTATCGTGAAGGAAGACACTGAACTGGGCGGCGTAAAACTGGCCAAGGGATCACGGTTGCTACTGCGCTACGCGGCGGCCAATCGCGATGCGGCGAAGTTTGACAATCCGGACAAGCTGGACGTGTGCCGGCCTAACGCGGGCGCCCATCTAGCGTTCGGTGCCGGCATTCATCATTGCCTGGGGGCGCAGCTTGCGCGCTATGAGATGCTCGCAGCGTTCCAGGCAATTGTCGCGCGGATGGAAAACCTAGCCTATTCGCCGGGACGCAACACCTTCGAGCATCACCCGCATCTGTGCCTCCGGGGCCTGAAAGAACTCTGGATCACCTTCGACAAGGCCAACTAAGGAAAGCTCCATGAAAGCAGCCGTGTTCCATAAACCTGGTGAGCCGCTCGCCATCGAGACCGTAGACGATCCTAAGCCCGGCAAGGGCCAGGCGATTATCAAGGTCAAACATTGCGGGATTTGCGGTACTGATCTGCATGCAACGGAAGAACATTCCACCGCGGCCGACGGCACAGTCATGGGCCATGAATTCACCGGCGAAATCGTCGACTTTGGCACACACAAGCCAGAGGGCTGGAAAGAGGGTGACCGGCTGGTTTCCATCCCCTTCCTGGGCTGCGGTGAGTGTATTCATTGTCACATGGGGCGGCCCTGGAACTGCGCGACCAAGAAGATCATCGGCAGCGATGTGCCCGGCGGCTATGCCGAATACACCCAGGTCCACCTGAACGAAGCCATCAAGCTGCCGGACTCGGTCAGCTGGCAGGAAGGTGCATTGGTCGAGCCTCTGGCCGTTGGCATTCACGGGGTTCGTGCTGCGAGTTCCGTCGAGGGGAAAAACGTCCTGATTATCGGTGCCGGGCCCATCGGACTGGCAACCGCGCTGTGGTGCAATTTCTTCGGCGCGCGCCATGTGGTGATCAGTGAGCTCGATCAGGGCCGTGCTGACATGGCCATGCGGTTTGGCGCGACCGCGATGGTCAATGCCAAGGGCGATGTGGCGGCCCAGTTCGAGCAGATTGCCGGGGCCGGTCCGGACGTCATCTTCGAATGCGTTGGCATCCCTGGCATGATCGGCCAATGCGTGATGATGGCGCCCTATGGTTGTGAGGTTGTCGTGGTCGGTTTCTGTACCCACCCGGATACGTTCATGCCCGCCGTTGCCATGGCGCAGGAAGTGACGATGAAATTTGTCATCGCCTACACCAAGGACGACTTTCAGTTTGTCGTCGATATGATCGCGTCCGACCGGATCAATATCGATCATATGGTGACGGACATTGTCGGCTTCGAAGAGTTCCCGGACTCCTTCGAGGCGCTGCGTAACCCTAGCGACCAGTGCAAGGTGCTGCTGGATCCCTTTTCGTAATGCGCGAAAACCGACTGAGGGCGATCTGGGGTGAGGGCAAGGCGGCCACGAACTGCTGGCTGACCATTCCCAGTCACTATGTGGCCGAAGCCATGGCCGGCCAGGGTTGGGACAGCGCCACAATCGACATACAACACGGCATGATCGGGATTTCCGACGCCTATCCGATGCTGACAGCCCTTTCGACCACCGACTGCGTGCCGCTTGTGCGGGTGCCCTGGAACGAGCCGGGCATTATCATGAAATCGCTCGATGCCGGCGCCTACGGGATCATCTGCCCGATGATCAATTCCCGTGAGGAGTGCGAGCGCTTCGTCGACGCCTGCCGGTACGCACCTGACGGCTACCGCAGTGTCGGGCCCAACCGGGCGATGCTCTATGGCGGGCCGGACTACATGGCCAAGGCCAATGAGACAGTGCTCACCATGGCGATGATCGAGACCAAACAGGCGCTCGGTAATCTGGACGAAATCTGCGCGACCCAGGGCCTCGACGTGATCCTTATTGGCCCTGCAGACCTGGGCCTGTCGCTTGGCCGCGAAGCGCGCGGCGACCAGACCGACCCTATCGTCGTGGACGCGATCGATCATATTCTGAGCACCGCCAAGAGCTACAATCGCCGCACCGCCATCGTCAACGGCTCGGTCGACTACTCCAAGCAGATGATCGAGAAGGGATTCGATCTGGTAACCGTTACGTCCGATATGGGGCTGCTGCGCGGCGGCGCGGCGCTGCAGAAGGCAATGTCGGACTAAATCAGTCCCGCTATGCCATCATAAATGAGCTTCCCGCCGATTAGCACCAGCGAGGCGTAGACCACGCGTAGAAATAACAGGTCGGAAATCTTGTGGTGCAGCCAGACGCCGGCCAGTGTTCCGAAGACGACCACCGGCGCGAGTACAGCCGACGTCGTCAAGTTATCGGCATTGAGCATGCCAAGCAGGGCATAGGGGATGATCTTCACATAGTTGATGGTGGCGAATAGGAGCACATTGGTTGCCTGATAGACCGTACGCGTCTGATTGAGCGGCAGCATGTACATGGCAATTGGCGGCTGCCCGGCATGGGCGACCGTGCTTGTGAAGCCGGCTACGGTCGAGAAGAGACTGCCGCGCCTCGTACTGGGTTGTTTGGCCGGGGCATAGGCGTCGACCTTGCGGCGGATGAAAGCGTTGGCGATGAAGCCGAACACAATCACGCCCAGGATCAGCCGGATGACATCCTGATTGACGATATCGATCGTGAGGCCACCCAGCGCAATGCCGATGATCGCGCCCGGCACCATCGTCTTATAGACGTTGAGGTCCCAGTGCTTGCGGTAGGACCAAACGCTGATCGCATCGATGACGATCAGGAGCGGCAGCATAATCGCCGCCGCCTGCACCGGGTCGATCGCGATGGTCATGATCGGCACGCCGGCGATCGCGCCGCCGCCAGCAAACCCGCCCTTTGAAAAGGCGACAATCAGGATCGCCGGAATGGCGACAATCCAGAATAGCGGGTCAGTGGGCACAGCTGACCGCTAGTCCGCTAGTCTGAATTCGAGTCGCACCTGGAGCCCGTCTTGACGAACAAATCGGCCATCCCTTGCGGCCGGCATGAAGATCCATGTCCCTACACATTCTATTGCTGCCTGGTCGAGAAGGGGATGCGCGCTCTCTTCAATGGTGATGTCAGTTGTTCGACCAATTGGGTCGACGCTATACCGAACCTGAACTTCGCCTACGATTTCTTGTTCGCGTGCTTCACGCGGGTAATGCGGCCCTGAGCGGGCGAGAAAATACGCGTGGAAATCCTCTGTTGGCCGAGCTGACGTCAAGTAGTCCTGAAGAATGGAAAAATGTGCTGAAGCGTTTCCAAGCCAGCCCAGTAAAATTGCCGCCTGTGCGGCATTGCCCTGCGCAAGAGGTATCAGGTCGTCATTTGCCGGCGTCGACTTCTGCTGCCATTTGATCGCTTTAACGTAGTTCTCATAGGCTGATTTGACAAAGCCAGCGTCCATGTAGCCGTCCCCAATTCCGAGCAAAATCTCAATGTAGAATCGTGGGTCCTCCTTGCGATACTGACGCGCGAGTTTATTGGCTCTCTCGAGAGATACTTTTGTTTCTCTCCGGAGATCGAGAGATGGAACCAACTTTCCGCGCTCAAGCCATAGGGTGGCGACCTCTTTGCTATTTTCACCAAAGTGGATTTTGGCGACTTCAAAGGCACTCCTGAAAGCATGTAATCCAGCTTTGACGTTCCGCTGTTCATATCGCCAATAGGCTTTGCCCATTGCAACAAAGATCGGAATAAGTTCCGGCGCACGGTCACCAAATTGGAGTCTCTGATTCAGTAGTAACTGATCGAGAATTCGAAGGGATTTTTCGGTTTTACCGGCCATCGTGTAGGCATCGGCGATGTCCAGCCATAGTTCTCTGACATAGGGCGATTTTGCGCCAAAAGCGGCCTCAGCATGCCGTATGGCGTCGAGTGCGAACGGCGCGGCGCTGGCGACAGGCCGCGGCTGTCTCGCGTCCATCTTCCTGGCGCTCCAAAGTGCCTTGCGCTTGTAGGCTTGGTAGGACCCTTCGAACCACGCGCGGTTTTCTTCAGGCGTGGAGCCTACTGGCACCTCGTGGCCAAACGCGGTCACCGTGGCCAAAAAAAGAGGAACAGCAACTGCAATCCGTGAGAACCGTTTCATAACGTTTCTTACGGGCAGATCGGGTGGGTCAGATGCTCAGCAGCACCTTGGCCATCACGTCGCGCTGGATCTCGTTCGAGCCGCCATAAATCGTCGCCGCCCGGCCATAGAGGTGGTCAGCCATCGCACCCTGGGCACCATCGGGAATGACCGACGGTTCATTGGACCCGGTCAGATCCTGGAAGCCGTCATAGGGCATGCCGTAATAGCCCGCGACCTCAATAAACAACTCTGAGAGCGTCTGCTGAAGCTGGGTCGCGGCCACTTTCATCATATTGGCCTCAGTGCCAGGCGCGTGGTCGAGTTTTTGGCCGCTCAGGAAGCGCAGTTCGGAATATTCCAGCGCCATCAGCGCGATTTCCGCGTCAGTGATTTTCTGGCGATAGCTGGGAGCCTCGGCGAGCAATCCGCCGGCCATTTCAGACGTCGCAGCCAGATTCTTGATGCGCGAGAGCTGGCGCTTCTTACCACCGACCTGGGCGATGCCGTTGCGTTCATTGACCAGTAGGAACTTGGCATAGGTCCAACCCATGTTCTCTTCGCCGATACGGTTCGCCTTGGGCACCCGCACATCGGTAAAGAACACCTGGTTCACGCTATGCTCACCGCCAATGGTGATAATGGGGCTGACTTCGATGCCGGGCAGGTCCATCGGGAATAGCAGGAACGAGATGCCTTCCTGCTTCTTGCCGGAATCGTCGGTGCGGACCAGACAGAAAATCCAGTCCGCTTCATGCGCACCGGTGGTCCAGATTTTGGTGCCGTTAATGATGTAATCGTCACCGTCGCTGACGGCTTTGGTCTTTAGCGACGCCAGATCAGAGCCTGACCCCGGTTCCGAATAGCCCTGACACCACCAAACATCGCCATTCAGAATACCTGGCAGGTGCTGCGCCTTTTGCTCTTCACTGCCATAGGTAAAGATAACGGGCCCGACCATTTTCAGGCTGAAACCCAGCAGTTCCGGCGCGCCTGCGCGGGTAAGCTCCTCGGCAAAGATGTATTTTTGAACGGCGGACCAACCGGTGCCGCCATATTCTTCCGGCCAGGCGGGGGCAACCCAGCCTTTTTCGAACAGGATTTTGTGCCAGCGCTTTAGGTCCGACTTGGTGACCTTGCCGCCACCAAGGACCTTTTCACTGATATCGACAGGCAGGTTGGCGCCGACCCATTCACGGACCTCCTGCTGGAAGGCGAGTTCTTCTGGTGAGAATGATAGGTCCATGGGACGTGCTCCTGTTTGCGTTGCCCTTACGCTGCGGCGCTAAACTGCTTCAGATGATGGTCTACGTTGCCGAACAGCACGTCGATCATCGTCAAACGCTTGAAGTAATGGCCGACCGAGAGTTCATCGGTCATGCCCATGCCGCCATGAAGCTGAACCGCCTGTTGGCCGACAAACTTGCCTGATTTGCCAATCTGTACCTTGGCGCCGGAAATCGCCTTGCGGCGTTCTTCAGCATCGTCACTGTCGACCTTAAGGGCGGCTACGAGCGCCATCGACTTGGCCTGTTCGTATTCCATCATCATGTCGGCCATGCGGTGCCGCAAAACCTGAAAGCGCGAGATCGGCTGACCAAACTGTTCGCGAGTCTTGGTGTATTCGACCGTGGTGTCGAGCAGGACCTTCATCGCGCCAACCGCTTCAGCGCATAGTGCAGCGATGGCGTGATCGACAGCCTTTTCGAGCGGAGCGAGGCCCTGTCCCTCGGTCCCGATCAGCGCATCCGCTCCGACCTTGACGTTGTCGAGCATGATTTCAGCAGCGCGCGATCCATCCACGGTGGGGTAGGGGCGCTTGTCGAGGCCAGATGCATCGCTATCGACAATGAATAAGCTGATACCATCCTTGTCGCGGCGGTTGCCGGACGTGCGGGCGCTGATGATGATCTTATCTGCCGTTGCGCCGTGAATAACGACAGCCTTGTGACCGTTGAGGACATAGCCATCACCGTCCTTGGCCGCCGTAGTGGCGACATCAAACAGATCGAAACGTGCCTGCGGTTCTGCATATCCAACCGCAAGCAGCAAATTGCCTTCGATTATCGGCTCGACCATGCTTTCGATCTGAGCGGCGCTGCCGGCGGCCTGAAGAACGCCACCACCCAGGATGACGGTCGGCAGGTAAGGCTCGACAACGAGTCCGCGCCCGAAGGCTTCCATCAGAACCAACGTGTCGACCGGGGTGCCGTCGAGCCCGCCATTGTCCTCGGCGAAGGGCAGGGCGAGCCAGCCCAGTTCCGCCATGGTCTTCCAGTGGTCTCGGCTGAAACCGTCTTCGGTATCGCGCAGGCCCCGGAGATATTCGGTGCCACAGTTCTGATCGACGAACCGTTCCGCGCTATCGCGCAGCAGTTGTTGCTCCTCGGAGAAGGACAAATCCATCTGTCTCGCCTCTTAATTTTTTGCTTTGGACCGTTGATCGGCCTTGGGACCGCTTTTTTGCGGCAAATCGGGGGTACAGGCAAGGGGTACTCTGTCTCAAAGTCAGGCTTTTTGTTGACTCAGACCTTGCAGACTCTCGATGAAGGGACCCTCGAAAAGAGATCGAATCGTGACACCTCAGGAAAAACGCCAAAACAAGAAGTGGTTCAGGGCCGCGATCGGCCTGCCTGTCGCGGTCGTCCTGGCGCTGGTTGCTGCCGATGTGCTTGAGCTTTGGTTTGGTTTGATCGTGCTGCTTGCATCTGCGCCCGCGTGGGTTTTGATCTGGTCCCGGTTGATCGCAGCAGATGTCGTCCGGGAGCCCCGCACGCGGTCGTCTAATGCCCGCGTGTCCTTATTGACGCCCTATGCCCAATCGATTCTGGACATCCTTCCGGACGCTATTGTGCTGGTCGATTCGGACCTGAAAGTTGAAGAAGCGAACAACGCCGCCCGTGACCTTTTCAGGGTCCGCTTGATGGGGCGGGACTTCTCCCAGATCCTACGCCATCCGGGTGCTGTCGACGCGATGGAACTTGCATTGGAAACAGGCACGGCGCAGACCGCCGAAGTGTCTTTGCTGAGTCCCGTGGCGCGGGACTTTGAACTGATCGCTCTGCCCATGAAGCCGGATGCATATGGCAGCAAAGAACCGTCAGACGGACCCGAAGATCCAAGGCATGCGATGACCATTGCACTGCATGAAGTTACGGCGCTGAAACGGGCGGAACAGCTTCGGGCCGACTTTGTTGCCAATGCCAGCCATGAGTTGCGTACACCATTGGCCAGCCTGATTGGCTTTATCGAAACACTTCAGGGGCCAGCGCAGGATGATTCCGAGGCACGCGACAGGTTCCTGTCCATCATGGGTGAAGAATCAGCGCGGATGGCACGGCTGATCGATGATCTTTTGTCACTGTCACGAATCGAACTGGATGAGCACTTGTCCCCGTCGGAGGCTGTCGACATCGCGCATGTTGTCGAGGCGTCGGCAGAAAGCCTGATCCTTAAGGCAACGCAGCGAAATATGAAGGTGGATGTTGATCTGGGCACCGCCCCGCCCGACGTCATCGGTGATACCGATCAGCTCACACAGGTCTTCCAAAATCTTATCGACAACGCGATCAAATATGGACGGGAAGGCACAGATGTCACCGTCCGTACCGAGCATGTGGAGCGTCTTGCCACGACGGGCGGGCCTGCGCTTTCACTGACAGTGCATAATGAAGGTGACGCCATTGACCGTGAGCATCTGCCGCGTCTGACCGACCGGTTTTACCGTGTGGATGCCGCGCGCTCCCGTGCCATGGGGGGCACAGGGTTGGGCCTCGCCATTGTCAAACACATTATCAACCGTCACAGAGGACACTTGGCGTTTTCCAGCGCGCCGGGAATCGGTACCGATGTCACCGTATCCATTCCACTTGCCATACCGGAAGAAGGGCTCAAAACACCTTCCGAACAAGGGCCTAGCGGGCCGTAATAATAGTGTCACATATACGACTTATTTGAGTCACTGAGCCTCCGTAGGTTCCGCTCACGGGCAGCGTTTGGACCGCGCCCAAAGTGTGGCTAACTATGGCAAAGATGATCGGAGATAGATCGTGTTGAAGAAACCCCTTGTTGCCCTTGCGACCGTTGCTGTTGCGGGGTCCCTAGCGGCTGGCAGTGCCCATGCACGCGACCAGATTCGGATCGTCGGCTCATCGACGGTTTTCCCGTTTTCAACCGCGGTGGCCGAAGAATTCGGTAAGACCAGTTCCTACAAGACCCCGATTGTAGAAAGCACGGGTTCGGGCGGTGGCTTGAAGCTTTTCTGCGCCGGTGTCGGCACAGACCACCCCGACATCACTAACGCCTCTCGGCGTATTAAGTCGTCCGAAATTGAGAAGTGCGCCGAAAACGGTATTGACGCCACCGAGGTAAAGATCGGCTTCGATGGCATCGTGATGGCGAATGCCAAGAGTGCGCCGCAGCTTGAGCTGACCTTGCAACAGATTTTCCTCGCCCTGGGTAAGCAGATTCTGGGCCCGGACGGAGAGTTGATCGATAACCCGCACCAGAAATGGAGCGATATCGATCCGAGCCTGCCCGACACCAAGATCGAGGTTCTCGGACCGCCGCCGACCTCTGGGACGCGCGACGCCTTTAACGAACTCGCGATCGAAGGTGGCTGCAAGACCTTCCCAGCGCTGAAGGCGATCAAGAAGGAAGATAAGAGCCGCTACAAAGGGATCTGCCGCGCGATTCGCGAAGACGGCGCCTATGTTGAAGCGGGTGAGAACGATAATCTGATCGTTCAGAAGCTTCAGGCCAATCCCAATGCTTTCGGTGTGTTCGGCTACAGCTTCCTGGCTGAAAACAGCGACACGGTGCAAGGCAGCAAGGTTAACGGCATGGCGCCGACCTTCGATGCGATCTCTTCAGGTGACTATCCGATTTCCCGGTCGCTCTACTTCTATGTGAAGAACCAGCATGTTGGTGCGATCCCCGGCATTCAGGATTATGTCGGTGAATTCACCAGCGATAAGGCTATTGGCGACTTCGGTTACCTTTCCGACAAGGGGCTTATTCCGCTTCCCGAAGACGAGCGTGCCAGCCTGCGTGAGGGTGTGTCGGGTCTCAAGCCGATCACGAAAGCAGACCTAGAGTAGACTGATCAAGTTGACGGTTCTAACCGGGGCCAGGCAGACGCTATGTTTCTAGTCTGCCTGGCCTTTATCGTTTCAAGCAGGGAAAGTGGCCAATGACTGCGCTGACCGTCGCACTCACCCTAATCCTCGCGATCACTGCCGTTTCTTTCGTCGCCGGCCGCCAAAAGTCTCTCTCGCTGGTCAACGGGCAGTTGTCGACACTGCATTCGCTTCCAGGCCATTACGGCAGCTATGTTCTTTTATGGTGCCTAATACCCGGGTTGCTGGTGGTTCTGTTGTGGACCGCCATAGGCCCCGGCTGGATTGAATCCATCATTGCCGGTCAGTTGATGGCGGAAAATCCTGATCTCACCAAGGCGCAGCTCGATCTGTTGCTGAACGACCTTCGGAATCAGATGGCGGGCGATGTGATCAGCCGCGACGTCGATTCCGGGTTTCAGGATCATGCCAAAGCCTATGCCTCGATGATCGGGCAGGGGCAGATCTACACCGCAGCGATCGCCATTCTTGTGACGCTTGTCGGCGGCTTTGTCGCCTATGGGCAGATCAATCCCCGCCTGCGGGCCCGCAACCGTGTTGAAGGGGTTATCCGTCTGGTCATGATCATCAGTTCGACGGTCGCGGTTCTTGGCACCGCGGGGATCGTTCTGTCACTGATCTTCGAAACGGGGCGGTTCTTCGAGCAGGTTTCCTTTATCGAATTCCTGTTCGGGCTTCACTGGAGTCCGCAGATCGCCCTTCGGGCCGATCAGGTCGCCAGCGCTGGCGCATTTGGCGCAGTGCCGCTTTTTGCCGGTACCCTGCTGATTACCTTTATTGCCATGCTGGTCGCCGTGCCGATTGGATTGATGTCAGCGATTTACATGACCCAATATGCGGACGATCGCATGCGCTCCTTGATCAAGCCGGTGCTTGAGGTTCTGGCTGGTGTTCCGACTGTGGTGTACGGGTTCTTCGCCGCCCTTGTGGTCGCACCGTTCTTCCGCGAAGCCGGTGAGGCGATAGGGCTTACGGTCGCGTCCGAAAGTGCCTTGGCTGCAGGCCTGGTCATGGGGATTATGATCATTCCGTTCATGTCCTCCCTATCCGATGACGCCCTGACGGCTGTTCCGCAATCCATGCGAGACGGTGCCTATGCGCTGGGGGCGACGAAAGCCGAAACCATCCGTAACGTGCTAATCCCGGCCGCATTGCCGGGGATCGTTGGCGCCTTTCTGTTGTCTGTATCGCGGGCGATTGGCGAAACCATGATCGTGGTGATGGCGGCGGGCCTTGCTGCCAATCTGACAGCAAATCCGCTTGAAGCGGTGACGACCGTCACAGTGCAGATCGTTACCCTGCTGACGGGTGACCAGGAGTTTGACAGTGCCAAAACCCTCGCTGCTTTTGCCCTGGGACTGGTCCTGTTCGCGGTCACTCTTGCGCTCAATGTGGTCGCACTGAGGGTGGTTCAGAAATATCGAGAGCAATATGAGTAATCCCGCCGCACAGCAGCCCACCAACTGGATGTCCGACGACATGCAGCGTCGGATCAAACGCCGCTATGCCGCAGATACGCGGTTCAAATTCTACGGCATTGGTGCCATTGGACTCGCCATGGTGATCCTTGTGCTTTTGCTGGGCAGCATTATCGTTCGCGGGATCCCTGGTTTCATGCAGACCCAGATCAATCTGGACGTTTACATCAATCCGGCCAAGTTCAGCGGCATTGAACAGGCGGCCACGCCAGAAGACGCGGAAAAAATTATCATGAGCGCGGATTATACCGCGCTCTATAGAGATACGCTGAGAGAGCGTTTTCCGGAAGTGAGCGGCCGTAGCGACATCGTTGCTCTGTCCCGCTTAATCAGCTCCGGCGGACGCGAAACCCTGCGCAATTTGGTGCTGGCCGACCAATCAGTCATTGGCACCACCCAGGACGTCTGGCTTCCTGCGGCGGGTGACGTTCACTCCCTCGCTACAGGGTCGATGTCGAGAGAAACGCCGGAGGGTGAACGCCGTCTGAAAGACAACGAAATCTCATGGGTCGATCAACTTGAGGCGGATGGTGACGTCAGAACCGTCCTCAGCAATGACTTCTTTACCAAGGGGGCGTCGCGAGAGCCGGAACTCGCAGGCATTTGGGGCGCTGTTGTCGGCTCTTTCCTGACGCTGATCGTGACCCTTTTGATTTCATTCCCCATTGGCGTCGCCACCGCAGTTTACCTGGAAGAATTTGCCCCCAAAAATCGCTGGAGTGACCTGATTGAGGTCAACATCAACAATCTAGCGGCAGTGCCGTCGATTGTTTATGGATTGCTGGGATTGGCGATCTTTTTGAACGTATTTCACCTGCCCAGATCGGCGCCCTTGGTCGGCGGCATGACGCTCGCGCTGATGACGCTGCCGACGATCATTATCGCCGCGCGTGCGGCGCTGAAGGCAGTGCCGCCGTCGATCCGTGATGCCGCAACCGGGCTGGGGGCCTCAAAAGTACAGGTCACGTTCCATCATGTGCTGCCCTTGGCGATGCCGGGCGTCCTGACCGGTACAATCATCGGCATGGCGCAAGCGCTTGGCGAAACGGCGCCCCTGCTGATGATCGGCATGGTCGCCTTTGTCGTGGATATTCCCGGGGGCATCATGGATGCCTCCACGGTCTTACCGGTCCAGATTTTTCTTTGGGCCGACTTCCCTGAAAAAGGGTTCGAAGAGAAGACAGCAGCAGCTATCCTGATCCTGCTGACATTTCTTATTTTGATGAACGCGATCGCAGTCTTTCTGCGTAGCCGCTTTGAGCGGAAATGGTGAATGGACATGGAAATGACGGAAACCGAGATTGACGCTAGACTGGAACCTGTGGAAACCGAGCCGCAGATAAAGTTCTCAACCAGTGACGTCCATGTCTTTTATGGCGACAATGAAGCCATCAAGGGCGTCGACCTCGATATCAACCAGAATGAAGTCACGGCGCTGATCGGCCCCTCGGGGTGTGGCAAGTCCACCTACCTACGCTGTCTGAACCGAATGAATGACACGGTCGATACCTGCCGGGTAACCGGGTCCATCCTGCTTGATGATCAGGATATCTATCACAAGGATGTCGATGTCGTGCAACTACGCGCACGGGTCGGCATGGTCTTTCAAAAGCCCAATCCTTTTCCCAAGTCGATCTATGAGAACATCGCCTATGGCCCGAAAATTCATGGCCTGGTGTCACAGAAGGACGATTTGGACGGAGTGGTTGAGACCAGCCTGCGAAAAGCCGGCCTTTGGGATGAGGTTTCAGACCGTCTCGATACGCCGGGCACAGCCTTGTCCGGCGGCCAGCAGCAGCGGCTGTGCATTGCGCGGGCCATCGCGGTCAGCCCCGAAGTCATCCTGATGGATGAACCTTGTTCGGCGCTTGACCCGATTGCGACGGCACGGATCGAGGAATTGATCGATGAGCTGCGTGACAACTACGCCATCGTGATCGTGACGCACTCGATGCAACAGGCGGCTCGCGTGTCGCAACGGACGGCATTTTTCCATCTGGGAGATTTGGTTGAGCAGGGCGAAACCGAACAGATATTTACCAATCCCGAAGAAGAGCGCACGCGCGACTACATCACCGGTCGCTTTGGTTAACTGAACAGTTAGGGCGGACACCATGTCCAAAGACCATACAGTTGCCGCATATGACAAAGAGCTAGAGGTTCTGCGCTCGGCCATCGCACGCATGGGCGGGTTGGCTGAAGCACAGATCGCCGGATCGATTGACGCGCTCTATAAGCGCAGTGAGGAGGCTGCGTCGCAGATCGTTCGCGCGGATGATGAGTTGGACAAGATCGAACTCAGCATCGAGAAGGATGCCATTACGCTGCTCGCCAAACGGCAGCCCATGGCCAGTGATCTGCGAGAAGTCGTCTCGGCGCTTAAAATGTCGAGCATCCTGGAACGGATCGGCGACTATGCCAAGAATGTCGCCAAGCGGGTATCGGCGATTACCGAAGGCGACAATATGCGCATTGTCCGCACCGTAGGGGACATGGCGCATATTGTGCAGAAAATGCTGAAGGATGTGCTCGACGCCTATATCGACCTTGACGATGCCAAGGCGCTGGATGTGTGGGAACGGGATGAAGCCGTCGATGAGCTTTACAACAGCCTGTTCCGTGAGTTGCTGACCTATATGATGGAAGACCCGCGGGTGATCACCCCCTGCACCCATCTTCTATTCGTCGCCAAAAACGTGGAACGCATGGGCGATCACGTCACCAACCTGGCAGAGATCGTCTATTACCTGGTTAAGGGCGAAATCCTTGAGGATTCACGGCCAAAGGGCGACCGCACCAGCTTTACGGTGGTTTCGCCCGAAACGGTCTAGAACGGATTAGCGAACGAGGATCGACATGCAGCCAACAATCCTGCTGATAGAAGATGACCTCAGTCTGGTTGAACTCGTCAAATACAACCTTGAAAAAGAAGGGTTCACCGTATTCCACGCCGCCGACGGGGAAGAGGGTCTGGTCATGGCCCGCGAACGTACCCCGGATCTGATCCTGTTGGACTGGATGCTACCGTTCGTGCCGGGCATTGAGGTATGCCGCCGCCTGCGTAAGGCACCGGATACGGCGAATATTCCGATCATCATGCTGACAGCACGCACGGAAGAGGGGGATCGGATTCGCGGACTTGATACCGGCGCTGATGACTACATCACCAAGCCCTATTCACCGCGCGAACTGATTTCCCGCATTCATGCGGTGCTGCGGCGGGTGCGCCCGGCTTATTCCGGCCAGGTGCTGACCTATGATGACATCAGCCTGGATGCGACGTCGCACAAGGTTACGCGTGGCGGCCGATCGATACGCTTAGGGCCAACTGAATTCAGGCTCTTACGTCATTTTCTTGAGAATCCAGATCGGGTTTTCTCACGCGAGCAACTACTTGATGCCGTCTGGGGGCATGACGTCTATGTCGAGCCACGGACCGTCGACGTACACATAAGGCGGCTTCGTAAAGTCCTCAACGAAGGCGACGCCCAGGATGTTATCCGGACTGTCCGATCCGCCGGCTATGCGCTGGATGTAGACGCCGCGTGATTTTCGGCTAGGCTGCAGACATGAGCAAAGCCGGAAAAGAAGCCCACCATATTACGATCGAAGCCGAACCGGCCGCGGTGCGTGTCACTCACGGCGGCGAGACCATCGCGGATACCACGAACGCACTGGTATTGCGCGAAGGCTCGATCCCACCGGTCTATTACATCCCTCGTTCGGATGTGAATTTGACCCTGCTCACCGCGACAGACCGGCTGACCCACTGTCCCTTCAAGGGTGATGCATCCTACTGGACGATCAATGTCAGCGGCGAGCCGGCTGAGAACGTCATTTGGTCTTATGAAGACCCTTTCGATCAAGTCGCGCCGATCAAAGGCCATATGGCGTTCTATACGGACCGGGTCGACGAGTTCATTGTCGGCGGGTAGGGCTTCGGCAACACTTTTCTAGATTTTCGTGATGGAGTTACCGCCATCAACCAGCATGGCGGAGCCCGTCACAAAGCTCGCGGCATCCGTTGCAAGAAACAGGGCTGCCTCAGCGATTTCTTCAGGGTCCGCCATTCGTTTGAGCGCATGCATGGATGCTATTGCGTCACTCGCTTCAGGTGCGTCGGAGAAATCTCCGGCCATATTGGTCTTGGTTCCGCCGGGCAGGAGGGCGTTAACCCGTATGCCTTGAGCGCCATATTCGGCAGCAAGGCATTGGGTCAAGCCAATCAGTCCAGCCTTGCTGGCGGCATAAGCTGACATGCCTGGCAAACCCACCGTATGCCCGACGAAACTCGAGACGAAAATGATGGATCCTTTACCGTTACGGCGCATCGGCGGTAGCTGGTGCTTTGCGGCGTAGAACCCGGATGTCAGGTTTGTGTCAAGAACCGTTTGCCAGCTTTGGGCGGTCATTGCGCAAATGTCGCCGGTCTCACCCAAGATTCCGGCGTTATTGAGGGCGATATCAAGGCGGCCGAATTTCGAAAGAGCTTCCTCGACCAATTCGCCTGCAAAGGATTCTTCTCTAACGTCTCCGGCAACGTAGGTCGCGACCCCTCCGGTGGTTTGGATGGTTTCAGTAACTTGCTCGAGCAGGTCGGCGCGCCGTGCGCCTAAAACCACATGCGCACCGTGTTTCGCGAAGAGCTTCGCTGCTGCCGCGCCGATTCCGCTGCTGGCACCGGTGATAATTGCTGTCTTGCCTTCAATGGACATGCCGTACTCCGTTTGATTGAGCACGAAGCATGTAAGGCCACGAAGACGGCCGCGCATTCCGATTCCTGCGATCACGCAAGTACCGAAGATTGACGAGAGCGGGCAGTCCCGCCTTAGCGGGATTTCAGAACAGGCCGCTAGTTGGCCTGTTCGTCGGCGCCTTTGGTGTCTTTCTCCGGCAGATCGGGGAAGGGAGCCAAGGGGAACAGCGCGTCATTGCTCTTGTAGCTGATGTAATCCAGCAGCTGATGGATATAGATCGCCAGGCGCTCGTTGAAGTCGGCAGCTGCGTCCAGTTCTTCCTTTGTCAGCATCGCGAAAACCCACTGGGCAAACGCGATCAGGAACAGCAGGTAGACGGCAATGACGGCGGCAAAACCGGCCAGAACCATCCAGATGCCGCGGACGAACTGGTTCCCGCGATAGGCCCAATCAACTTCTTCCAGCTTTTCCTTGGTTTTGGCCGCGGCGGCAGATGCCGCAGCCGCTGCTTTGGCAGAGGCCGTCGGTTCAGCAGGGCCTTCGGCTGGTTTTTCAGCGGCTGCCTCAGATTCGGTTTTCGCTGCGTCATCGCCGGGGGCTGCCGGTTCCGATTCGGTCTCCGCAGCTTTTTCAGCTGCAGGTTCCGGTGTTTCAGCGGGCGTCGGCTCCGTGGCCTCGGCCTCTTGAGCTGATTCCCCACCGGTATCGCTGTCGGCTTCGGCCGGCGCTTCCTTTGCGGCTTCTTCTTTCTTAGCAGGCTTTTTGGCTGTGGAACGGCGCTTGGCCGGTTTTTTGGGTGTTTCTTCTTCCGGTGCGTCTTTTTCGGCGTCGTCAGCCATGAAATCCTCCTACTCGGGCGTCGGGGGTTTGCTCGGTCTGGTCACTATATAGGTAGCCACCAGCAGGTGGATAACCCCCAAACCGACAGGCAATTCCCACGATTCGGCGACGAAGATTGTCACAAATGCCCAGCCGCCGGTCATCATCACCAGCGACAGAACCTTCGCTGACATCGGAATCACACCATATTTGTCCCAGGCGACCAGATAGGGGCCATAGTGCGGGTGGCTGTAAAGCCAATGGTGCCAGCGTTTCGAGCTCTTGGCGAACGCCCACGCGGCCACGAGAAGGAAAGGGACGGTCGGAATAACCGGCAGAAATGCCCCGATCGCGCCCAGGCCGACAAACACCCAGCCCAGCGCGAACAGGGCATGGCGTGCCAAGGGTGACAGGTTTAGCTCGTCTGGATCAGGGTCTTTGGCGTCCGGCATGGCCGCGACTATACGCGCGCACCGGTTTTTTTTGCTAACGGTGTTTCAGCGAAAAAAAGAGGCGCGCCGAGGGTCAGGGGGATGGCGCGCCTCTCAGGTTAAGGCGACGATAGGTCAGGAGCACCCGCTCGTCGCCCCGCAGGTATCGCATTTCAAGCAAGTGCCGTTGCGAACGAGCGTGAAGTTGCCGCATTCGCCACAGGCATCGCCTTCAAATCCTTTCATCCGGGCCTCCTGGACCCGATCCATAACCGTCACTTCGTGACTTTCGGTGTGGGTGGCCGCTATGACCGTGCCGTCACCGGTTTGGCCGACCGCAATGTCACTGACGGTTTCGACATGCGTCCGCGACACAATCTCCTCAACCGGGTCGGCCGCCCCGCCGTCCAGAACGGTCAGCTTGCTGCGGACAAAACCGTTGGAGGTTGCTTCCCGCAGCGCCTCGATCGTCGATGCGCCGGGCTGACGTCCTTCATCGGCACCGCTGCCCAATGTGTCAAAACGGGTATCCGAGGGCTCGACATGGGCCAGGTCATAGCGCCCGAGATAGGACACCGCCAACTCGCGGAACACGTAATCCAGCAGTGAGGTCGACATCTTGATGGTGTCGTTGCCTTCCACCATGCCCGACGGCTCGAACCGGGTGAAAGTGTAGGCATCGACGAATTCTTCCAGCGGCACGCCATATTGCAGGCCGATGGAGATCGCGATGGCGAAATTGTTCATCAAGGACCGGAACGCCGCACCTTCCTTGTGCATGTCGATGAAGATCTCGCCGACAGACCCGTCGTCATATTCACCGGTGCGGAGATAGACTTTATGCCCCCCTACAGTGGCTTTTTGGGTGTAACCCTTGCGGCGATGGGGTAAGCGTCCGCGGCCCGATGCCCGTTCGACAATCTTTTCGACGATACGCTCGACGGGGGCCGCAACAGCTTCCTCCTCCAACTCCTCATCATCGATGAGCGAGGTGCTCATGGGCTGGCTGAGTTTTGAGCCGTCGCGATAGAGCGCGTTGGCCTTGAGCCCCAGTTTCCAGGAGAGCTCATAGGCGGACTGGCAATCGCCGACCGTAGCGGTGCTCGGCATGTTGATCGTCTTTGAAATCGCGCCGGAAATAAACGGCTGCGCGGCAGCCAGCATGCGGATATGGCTGTCGACAGAGAGATAACGCTTGCCGATACGGCCGCAGGGATTGGCGCAGTCGAAGACGGGCAGATGCTCTTCCTTCAGGTGCGGTGCACCTTCCAGTGTCATCGCGCCACAGCAATAGAGATTGGCGCTTTCGATATCTGCGGCGCTGAAGCCGATCTCGGTAAGCAGGTCGACGGCGGGGTCATCCAGTCTTGCCGGATCGAGCCCTAGGACTTCAGTGCAGAACGCTTCACCCAAGGTCCATTTGTTAAAGGCGAACTTGATGTCAAAGGCAGCGGATAATGACTCTTCGATCGCATTGAGCTGATCGTCGCCGAAGCCTTTAGCACGTAACGTGTCGTGATTGACGCCGGGGGCACCGTTAAGCGTATCGCGGCCAACGGCATAGTTAACAATCTCGGCAATCTGCATCTCGCCATAGCCGAGTTTGGCCAAGGCTGTCGGCACCATCCGGTTGATGATCTTGAAGTAACCGCCACCGGCGAGCTTCTTGAATTTGACCAGGGCGAAGTCTGGTTCGATGCCGGTGGTATCACAGTCCATAACCAGGCCGATGGTGCCGGTCGGTGCAATCACTGTGGCTTGAGCGTTGCGGTAGCCATGGGCTTCACCCAGCTCCAGCGCGTTATCCCAGGCGCGTTGCGCAGCACCTGCAATCGGCGCATCCGGACAATTGGCAATGTCGAGCGCGACGGGCAGGGTGTTCAGGTCTTCATAGCCTGTAGTTTCGCCATAGGCTGCGCGGCGATGATTACGCATCACCCGCAACATCGCAGCGCTGTTCTTGGCGTAGCCGGGGAAGGGGCCCAGTTCACCGGCCATCTCTGCCGATGTGGCATAGGACCGGCCGGTCATCAGCGCTGAAATAGCACCGCCCAGGGCGCGGCCTTCATCACTGTCATAGGACAGGCCGGACGCCATCAACAGCCCGCCGATATTGGCGAAGCCGAGGCCCAGCGTGCGGTATTTGTAGCTGAGTTCGGCGATCTCTTTCGATGGGAATTGCGCCATCAGGACCGAGATTTCGAGCACGATGGTCCACAAACGGACACCGTGTTCGAAACTGCCGACATCGAACGTCCCGTCATCACGCAGGAACGTCATCAGGTTGAGCGATGCCAGATTACAGGCCGTGTCGTCCAGGAACATATATTCCGAACACGGGTTACTGGCGCGGATCGGGCCTGATTCAGGGCAGGTGTGCCAATCATTGATCGTTGTGTGGAACTGCAGACCGGGATCGGCACAGCCCCAGGCGGCAAAGCCGATCTTTTCCCAAAGCTCGCGGGCATCAACCGTGCGCACCGGCGAGCCATCTGTGCGGCTGGTCAGTGTCCATTCCCCGCCATCAACAACGGCCTGCATGAATTCGTCGGTGACACGGACACTGTTGTTCGAGTTCTGGCCAGAGACGGTCAGATAGGCATCCGAATCCCAGTCGGTGTCATAGGTCTTGAATTCAATGCCGGTGTAGCCCTGACGCGCGAACTCGATCACCCGCTGAACATAATTTTCCGGGATCATGGATTTGCGGGCGCCGATGACCGCTTTTTTCAGCTGCGGATTCGCCCGTGGCTGGAAGCGTTCGTCGTCTGTCAGGTTGTCATGCGGCGCACAGGCCTCAATGATTTCGTTGAGGTGCTTTTCGGCCAGTTTGGAGCCAGCCACCAGCGCTGCAACCTTTTGTTCTTCAATCACTTTCCAGTCGACGAACTGTTCGACGTCCGGATGGTCGACGTCGACGACAACCATTTTGGCGGCGCGGCGGGTCGTGCCCCCGGATTTGATCGCGCCGGCGGCCCGATCGCCGATTTTCAGGAAGCTCATCAAGCCGGACGATGTGCCGCCACCCGACAGGGGTTCGCCTTCACCGCGAATGTAAGAGAAGTTGCTGCCGGTTCCCGAGCCATATTTGAACAGGCGCGCTTCACGGACCCACAGGTCCATGATGCCGCCCTCATTGACCAGATCATCGGAAATGCTCTGGATGAAGCAGGCATGCGGCTGGGGATGCTCATAGGAGCTTTTTGATTTTGTCAGCTTGCCGGTTTCGAAATCGACATAGTGGTGGCCCTGGGCCGGTCCGTCGATGCCATAGGCCCAGTGCAGCCCGGTGTTGAACCACTGAGGCGAGTTCGGGGCGCACATTTGCTTGGCCAGCATGTGGCACAGCTCGTCAAAGAAGGCACGGGCATCTTCCTCACCGTCAAAATAGCCGCCTTTCCAGCCCCAATAGGTCCAGGTGCCGGCCAAACGCTCAAAAACCTGCTTTGCGCTGGTCTCGCCCGTGTAATCACGGTCATCTGATGTATCAGCCGACTCCCGGCGCCACAGCCATGCAGGGATGCCGTCTTCCTCAACCGGCTTCAACGCGGCGGGCACGCCTTTCTTACGGAAGTATTTCTGGGCGATGATGTCGGTGGCGACCTGGCTCCAGCCGCTGGGAACCTCTACATCGTCGAGCTTGAAAACAATGGAGCCATCCGGATTGCGAATCTCGCTGGTCGCGGTCTTAAACTCAATTCCCTCATAGGCCGACTTGCCTGCTTCCGTATAATGCCGCGTAATTCGCATACTGATCTAAAGCCCCTCTCGCCCGTAACTAGATTGCTGAGTTTGTCCTCCTCGCGTCCCAAGATGTTGTGCCCTCGTTTGACGCGGACACAAATGCTAGGGGCAACATTCGGTGATGCACAAGGGCAAAAATCGCAATATCTGGAAATAATTTTCTTGCAACGTCTAAATATTGTGTCGGGCAAGGGCTTAGCCGGTGTTGTTGATGTATGTCGGGGCGGTGAGTGGCTGGAAACCGCACAAGACCAAGTTCCTTAATCAAACCAAGCCTTTGCCACCTCATAATCACAATTGACGTAAAATAATCTGGTGAATGCGGTCGCTTGAAAACGCCATCTGCGTGACTCACATGATGGCCAGTACGAGTCGCCTTTGTGGTTGCACTGGACGGCGGCAACCGCCTTTGTCATAGTCGCGCCGCGTCAACAGGAGCATGCAATGTCCCTTCTTCGGGCGATTTTCATTTGGTGGCAGGATCAGACCATCGGCACGTGGTTTCATACGCTGCGGCGCGGGTCCAAGGTCGGCACCGATGATGATGGCAATACCTACTATGAGGACCGCAAGACCGGCCGCCGCTGGGTCATCTATGACGGTGACATTGAGGCGTCCCGTGTTCCGCCGGAATGGCATCGCTGGCTGCACTACACCACCGATGTGCCGCCGAGCGAGGCACCGCCACTGGTGAAGGCTTGGGAAAAACCGCATGTGCCGAACCTGACCGGGTCTGTCGCCGCTTATGTTCCGCCTGGAAGCCTGAGTGATTCGCGGGAGCGGGCACGAGCCACAGGCGATTATGAGGCGTGGCAGCCGGAATGAACGGTCTGGCCGCCTTGCATAGGGATCGATAATGCGCGGCACCGTTGTTGAAACACTGATCGGTGCTGTCGTTTTGGCCGTCGCGGCTGGCTTCTTTTATGTGGGCTATTCCAGGACCGAGCTGACGCCGGCATCCGGCTATGAACTCTCCGCTAATTTTGACCGGGTGAGTGGCTTAAGCATCGGCTCAGACGTGCGGGTCAGCGGCATAAAGGTTGGTTCCGTCCTGTCACAGGACCTGGACCCAGACACATTTGAAGCCGTGCTGGTGATGGGCATCCGCCCCGGCATCGAACTGCCGGAGGATACCTCGGCCAAGATAGGTCAGGACGGTTTGCTGGGCGGCAGTTTTGTTGACCTTGTGCCTGGCGGCTCTCCGGACATGCTTGAAGATGGCGATCAGGTTGAATTTACCCAGGGCGCGATTGACTTGATCGGCCTTGTCGGACGGCTGGTCTACGGCTCGACTGAGGGTTCGGAAGACGAGCAGTGAGAGTCCCTGGTCGGTTTGCCGCCGGACTGGTCGGCGTAAGTCTTTTGACAATGTCTGGTGTTTCGGCCGTTCGGGCCGAAGACCCAGTCGAGGACATGGCGATCCTGGAACGGCTAGATGCGCTGCGCCGCATTGCGGTTTTGCGCGCGGTCGACAAGATCACGGCGAAACGCACCGACATTGAGATCGAAACCGGCGAGGTTGTCGAGTACGGCACCCTGGAGATCGTCGTGCAGACCTGTCACAAGCGCCCGCCCGAGGAAACACCGGAGGTGACTGCTTATCTGGAGGTGACGGATATCCCGCCGCAAGATGAAGCCCGGCAAATCTTCAGCGGCTGGATGTTTGCGTCGAGCCCGGCCGTCTCCGCGCTCGAGCATGCGGTCTATGACGTCTGGGTGATCGATTGCAAAGCCTTTGCGCCGGTTACGTCCGACCCCAAGGCGGAAAAGTCACCCTGAACCGAAAGAGCCTGGCCAAGAAGCCGGTGATAGGCCGTCCTTGATATTTCAATCGCGCCGAACTGCGACAGATGGGCGGTGACAAACTGCGAATCGAGCAGGCTGTAACCGCCAGCCATCAGCCGCGCCACCAGATGCACCAAAGCAACTTTGCTGGCGTCCCGCTCACGCGAAAACATGCTCTCGCCGAAGAACGCACCGCCGAGTGCGACTCCATAGAGGCCGCCGACGAGACGGTCTTCGAGCCAGCATTCTACGGTGTGTGCCGCGCCGCGATTGAACAGATCCGTGAACAGGGCGATGATTTTGTCGTTGATCCAGGTCGATGGCCGGCCCGTGGTCGATTCCCGGCATCCATCCAGAACCCGGTTAAAGCTCTGATCGATGCGAACTGAGTACCGGTCGGATCGAACAGTGCGCGCCAGCCGTTTTGGCACATGAAACGATTCCAAAGGGATGATGCCTCGTCGTTCAGGATCGACCCAGAACAGTGATGTGGAGTCCGCGCTTTCCGCCATCGGGAAAACGCCCGATGCATAGGCTGACAATACAATTTCCGGTGTGAGTTCGCTCACAAGGTCCCTGGCTGTCCGTTGCCGCGCGGCTACTCGCTATCGGACGCGGCGAGGTATTCCTCAAGCCAGTGTATATTATAAACGCCATCCAGGAAGTCCGGGTTTTCGATCAGTTCGGCGTGCAGCGGAATGGTTGTTGAAACACCGTCGACGACAAACTCTTCCAGCGCCCGGCGCAGCCGCATCAGGCAGCCATTGCGTGACTTGCCATGGACGATCAGTTTGGCGATCAAACTGTCATAGTAGGGGGGCACGGAATAACCGGCATAAAGCGCCGAATCGACCCGCACGTCCAGCCCACCTGGCGGGTGGTAGTCGGTGACAAGACCGGGTGTCGGCACGAAGGTCCGGGGATCTTCCGCATTGATCCGGCATTCGATCGAATGGCCCGAAAACGTAATTTCATCCTGCAAATACTCGACCGGCAGGCCTGCGGCGACGCGAATCTGCTGTCGGACCAGATCGATCCCGGTGATCATTTCCGTTACCGGGTGTTCGACCTGGATGCGGGTGTTCATTTCAATGAAATAGAACTCGCCGTTCTCATAGAGAAACTCGACGGTACCGACACCTTCATAGCCCATCTCGCCGATTGCTTTGCTAACGATCGCGCCGATTCGCTCCCGGTCCTGGTCGTTAAGGGCCGGCGAGGGGGCCTCTTCCAGAACCTTTTGGTGCCGGCGTTGCAGCGAACAGTCGCGCTCGCCAAGATGCAGCACATTGCCATGGGTGTCGGCCAGCACCTGCACTTCGATATGACGCGGCGTACCGAGATATTTTTCCAGATAGACTGTGTCATCGCCAAAGGCAGCCTTGGCTTCAGAGCGTACGGTCGAGAATGCCTCGGCCATATCTTCCTGGGCCTCGACCACTTTCATCCCTCTGCCGCCGCCGCCAGAGGCGGCTTTCAACAGCACGGGATAGCCGATGCTCTCTGCAAAGGCCTCGGCTTGCTCAGCACTTTCCAGGTCCCCGTCCGAGCCAGGCACCACGGGAATACCCAATTTTTGCGCTGTGTCGCGGGCAGCGATCTTGTCGCCCATCAGGCGGATGTGATCGGCCGAGGGGCCGATGAATTTGATGCCGTGGTCAGTGACGATCTCTGCGAAATTGGCATTCTCTGACAGAAAGCCATAGCCGGGATGGATCGCATCAACGCCACTGATTTCCGCCGCGGACAGAATCGCTGGAACGTTCAAATAGCTTTGGGCGGCCGACGGCGGCCCGATGCAGATGGCTTCATCTGCAAGCCGCACATGCATGGCCAGTTCATCGGCCTGGGAATGGATCGCGACCGTCCGGATACCCATTTCCCGGCAGGCCCGGTGAATGCGCAGCGCAATTTCGCCACGATTGGCGATCAGGACTTTGTCAAACATCGGCTATTCGAGAATCAGCAGGGGTTCGCCGAATTCGACGGGTTGCTCATTTTCCACCAGAATCTGCTTCACGACGCCACTGCGCGGTGCAACGACGGGATTCATGGTCTTCATGGCCTCAATAATCAGAAGTGTCTGACCCTCGGTGACGGAATCGCCGGGCTTCACAAATGCTGGTTGGCCCGGTTCAGCCGCCACATAGATTGTGCCGACCATAGGTGACGTAACGGCCCCCGGATGGGACCGCATGTCAGCGGGCGCATCATCAGGAGGCGTATCGCTTGCAGGCGCGGGCGAAGCTGCCGGTGGCGGTGCGCTGACGGCAACCGCCGGCGCCGAACCGCCGCCCCGGCCAATACGGATGCGAACGTCATCGTCTTCAATTTCGATTTCGGTCAGACCGGTTTCATCGAGAAGAGCCGCGAGTTCGCGGATGAGGTCTTTGTCGAAGGAGAATTTAGCCATGAAGCCTGCGCCACAATTCAGGAAGCGGCGACTTTATCCGCAAGCGCATCCAGCGCCAAGAGATACCCTTTCGCACCCAGCCCGCATATCACCCCGTCAGCAGCCTGGCTGACATAGGAATGATGCCTGAATGCCTCGCGCTGAAAGATGTTGGATAGGTGAACCTCGATAACCGGGCCTTCGAAGGCCAGCAGGGCATCGAGAATGGCAACCGAGCTATGCGTATATGCCGCGCCATTGATGATGATCGCATCCATGTCAGCCCGGGCATTCTGGATCCAAGTGACCAGTTCACCTTCATCGTTGGACTGGCGGAAATCCACGGAAAGGCCGAGGTCTGCGGCCTTGGCGTGCACCATATCTTCAACGTCAGACAGGGTCTGGCTGCCATAGATTTCAGGCTCACGGGTCCCCAGTAAATTCAAGTTGGGGCCGTTCAGCACCAGTATCCGGGCGCCCGGTGCGCTTGCCATGCTGAAATCCTCTCTATATTAGGGTGAGACCTTGTAAATCCCTGCAACGCCCAAGTCAAAATAACGGAAATCGCGTGATTCACGTAACCATCAATGGCGAGGAACGGCAGTTCGAGCAGCCGCTCGATGTCGTGAGCCTGTTAACGGCACTTGAAATCGATTCGGAAAAGGTCGCGCTGGAGCGCAATCTGGAGATCGTCCCCCGGTCAGCCTATGACGCGACAATGGTCGCAGACGGCGACAAGTTGGAAATTGTCCACTTTATTGGTGGCGGCAAAGACGAGCCGCAGGATGATGGGTTTGAGGTGGCCGGAAAGCGGTTTTCGTCGCGTTTGATCGTCGGGACCGGCAAGTACAAGGACTTCGATGAGACACGTGATGCCATTGCAGCATCTGGTGCAGAAATCGTTACCGTCGCCGTGCGGCGGGTAAATATCGCCGATCCCGGACAGCCCATGCTGGTCGATTATGTCGACCCCAAGACCTACACCTACCTGCCGAATACGGCTGGGTGCTACACCGCCGATGAGGCCGTGCGGACGCTGCGTCTGGCCCGTGAGGCGGGGGGCTGGTCGCTGGTAAAGCTGGAGGTGCTGGGCGACCAAAAAACGCTTTATCCGGACATGGTAGAGACGCTCGCTGCCGCAAAGGCGCTGATCGCCGACGGGTTTGAGGTGATGGTCTATTGCTCTGACGACCCGATCATGGCCAAACAGCTTGAAGACATTGGCTGCTGCGCGATCATGCCGCTTGCTGCACCGATTGGATCAGGGCTTGGTGTCCAAAACCCGGTCAATCTGCGGATCATTATCGAGAATGCGAATGTTCCCGTATTGGTCGACGCGGGTGTGGGGACGGCCTCTGACGCGGCCGTTGCCATGGAGTTGGGCTGCGACGGCGTCTTGATGAATACCGCCATCGCCGAAGCAAAGCATCCGATCCTGATGGCCCAGGCGATGAAACTGGCGATCCAGTCGGGCAGGCTTTCTTATCTGGCGGGACGGATGCCGAAGAAAATGTATGCCGATCCGTCCTCGCCGCTCGCAGGGCTGATCTAGCTTTCGTCAGCCTTCCGGGCCTCGCCGACCAGTTCGACCATCGCTGAATAGGGAATGGCCCCTGGTATTACGTCCTCGCCAATGACGAAATTGGGCGTTCCATTGATACCGAGGGCACGGGCCAATTCGATATTGGCGCCGAGTTTTTCAGCGACGTCGTCCGACTCCATGTCCTTTTTCATGCGCTCGACATCGAGACCAATCTGTCCAGCCACCATAAAGATCGACTCTTCGGTGATTGCCTGATCAAGTGACATCAGCGCCCAGTGAAACTCGACATATTTTCCCTGCATGCCAGCAGCAATCGCGGCCTGCGACGCCTGAAGCGAGGCGGGCCCTAGTACGGGGTACTCCTTCAACACCAGTCGGACATTCGGGTCCTCGTCGAGCAGTTTCTGCAGGTCGACCACCGCGCCCCGGCAGTATCCACAGCGGTAATCGAAGAACTCCACGATCGTTACATCGCCATTCGGATTTCCTGCGATGTAGATCGGCTCGGGATTGAACAATGCCTCGCCGTGTTCCTTGATCCCTTTCGCAGCAAGCTCCGCAGCCTCTTCCTGTTGTTTTTCCTCAAGAGCGACGATCATCTCCTGTAGGACTTCCGGATTAGACGTCAGATAGTCGCGAACGATCTCGCCAATCTCTTCTTTCTGGCTGTCACTGAACGCTTCGCTTTGGCCCGCCGGTGCAGCGCCGCACCCAATCAGGGTTATGGCGGCAATTGCCAATGTGGTTTTGCGTAAACTCAACCTCGTTCTCCTGTTTGTTCGGTCCCGTCGTCAGGCTCTTCGTTTTCTTCACTGTCCGGGTCATCCGGGTCCGGCGGCGGCTTTTTGCCGCGCCGGCGATAGTCGTCTTCGATAGCATTGCGGGCGAGCAGGTAAAGGTCCTGCGCGCGGTACCACTCGGGTGTTTCAGGCGGCAGTTCCATGGTCGCGAACTTGGCCTGGCGCGCGGCCTCGCGGGCCCGTCCCGCAATCGCAAAACGCTCGGCCGATGCCAGTGCCGCGCGGGCCTCGTCTCCCTGCAAATTGTAGGCCAGCGCCAATTGATGCCAGGCGAACCCGTTATTGGCTTCCATGCGATTGGCCGCGAGCAGGTTCCCAATCGCTTCATCAACGGTTTCCGGGTCCTCGGTCGACAGGATCGCCTGTGCCAGAGCGACGCGGATGAGAGGTTCATAGGGCGCGATACGAACCGCATTGCGGTAGGGTTCGATCGCGTCTTCCATCCGGCCGCTTTCGAACAGGATTTGCCCCTTGAGTTCCCAGTAGTAGGGATCACGCGGTGATTCTTCGAGCAGGTGATCCATTTCTTCAAGAGCCTGCTCAATAAGGGCCTGCCGGTGATAGGCCACCGCCCGTGCATAACGCGCATAGGAGCTTGTGTCCTCGAGCGGGTACTTGCGCAATACTTGTGGCGGATAAGTCAGAAAGCCATGCAGCTTGGCCTGGATGCGCTTCAGCATATCGACATATTCCGGCCGGGCAGGGCGCATCCAATATGGCGATTGCTGCGCCGAGTCCCTGAGCTGCGCGACGCGATCCTGTGTCAGTGGGTGCGACCGGACATAGGGATCTTTGTTAGTGGTGAGCAGGGCTTCCTGATCGCCGAGATACTCGAAAAAACTGATCAGTCCATGCGCTGACTGGCCCGAGGCCGTCAGGAATTGCAATGCCGCCTGATCGGCCGAGGCCTCTTGCGTGCGGCTATAGGTCAGGAATGAGCGGGTCGCGAATTCGCCGCTGCTGCCCAGGATCGCCGCGCCGGCATCACCTGCGCCGGCAGCAATGGCAGCAGCTCCTAGGATCAGACTGATAATGGAGATCGTCGAGGCGCCCTTCAGGCCATCACGGAACCGGGTGAGGTGGCCAGCAGAGATATGGCCGGTCTCATGCGCCAACACGCCGATGACTTCAAGCGGATCGGATGCCGCGGTCAGAAGGCCTGTAAAGACAAATATGCGCTGCCCGCTGGCTACGAAAGCGTTCAGGCTGTCATTGTTAACGAGGTGGATTTCGACGGCGCCGGGCTCTAGCTCCGCAGCTTCCCAGAGTGGCTCCGACCAGGCGCGGATATAACGCTCGATTTCGGAATCCCGAATGAGCGAGATGCCCTGGGCGCTGGCGGTCGCACCCGGCGTAACAACGAGCAGAAACGCCCCAAGTAAAAATGGAAGAATCCGCGGCAATCGATCCTCACGCGCAGGTTAAGCTGAATAACTAGGCGCGCCGTCTGTCTGCGTCAACGCGATCCGGGCATCACAAATTGGTGACACCATTGGATTAGGTGGCGCTAAGCGCCTTTATTCCACCAGCCCTTGCGCGGCGGCTGGGGCGGTTCCTCGGGTTCCGGCTCAGTCTCCGCGGCAGCGATCTCAACGGGAACAACGTCTGCCGCGTCCTCATCCTCAGGCTCATCCGGCGTTTCGGCGATATCGGCAGCGTCAGCACCGTTCCCAGATGGGGTGTCTGTTTTTGCAGTGTCATCCTTGGACTCTTCGGATGCCGCTTCAACGGCCTGATCAGCACCATTGCCCGAAGGCGAGTCAGACTCGGTCGGTGCGTCCTCAGATACGGCTTCGGTCTGGCCCTGGTCATTATCCACCGAAGCGGCTTCTGCCTCAGCGGGCGTTTCAGCAGGAGCATCTGATTGTTCAGCAGGCTGCTCGAATTCCAGAACGCTACCTGTCGATGCCAGAGCCGCATCTACAACAGGTTGCTCATCAGGAACGGCGGGGGGCTGTTCGGCGCCATTTGCCTCAGGCGCGGCGGATGCCTGTGTCTCGGTCTGGTTCGCCGCCTGATCTGCCTTGCGCCGCCGGCGCCCGCCCCGGCGTCCGCGGCGGCGTTTGCTCCTGGGTTCGTCACCCTCGCTGTCCTTGCCGCCGTCTTTTGCCGCATCCTTTTGACTGCGGTCCTGTTTCGCATTCTTGTCGGATTTCTGGTTGCGGTCCTTGTTGGACGATTTTTTGTCGTCCTGTGCAGAACGCTGCTGGCGCGGCTGTTGCGTCGGCTCCTCGACCTGACCATCACGGGTAATTTTGTAGTTAGGCCGATGCAGGGCTGCGTCAGCGGTAATTTCAACTGTTACCTCCAGCCTTGTCTCTAACTCACTTAAATCACGGCGTTTATTGTTCAGGATGTAAACCGCGACATCGGTTGGCAGCGTAACTGTTATTGTGCTGTTCGGCCCTTTGACTGCCTGATCTTCAATGTCACGCATAACCTGAATGGCTGTCGATTCAGTTGACCGAATAGTCCCTGCGCCCTGGCAAACTGGGCATATGTCGGTGCTGGCCTCCAGCATGCCGGGGCGGAGCCGCTGCCGAGACATTTCCATCAGCCCGAACGGGCTGATCCGTCCAACCTGAAGTCGGGCGCGGTCGCTTTTGAGCGACTCCTTCATCTTCCGTTCGACGCTGCGGTTGTTCCGCGATTCTTCCATGTCGATAAAGTCGATGACGATCAGGCCAGCCAGGTCACGCAGGCGCAATTGGCGGGCGACTTCCTCAGCCGCTTCCATATTGGTGCGGTAGGCGGTGCGCTCCACGTTGCGTTCGCGGGTTGCCTTGCCTGAGTTCACGTCTATCGCAACCAATGCTTCAGTGGGATTAATCACCAGGTAGCCACCGGATTTCAGCGACACGGTGGTGCTGTACATGGTCTCCAGCTGCCGCTCGACCTGGTAACGCTGAAACAGCGGCGTCTGATCCTTGTACTGCTTCACCTTCTTGGCGTGGCTGGGGATCAGCATCTTCATCATGTCTTTGGCGGCGCGATAGCCTTCTGCGCCATCGACCAGCACGTCTTCGACATCGCTGGAATACATGTCTCTGATCGTGCGCTTGATCAGATCGCTTTCTTCGTAGATCAGCGCGGGCGCGATGGATTCGAGCGTTTGTTCGCGAATCGTATCCCAGAGCCGCATCAGGTAATTGTGGTCCCGCTTGATATCCGCCTTGGTGCGTGTCGCGCCATTGGTCCGGATGATGCAACCCATGCCTTTCGGGACGTTAAGATCCTTCAAAATGGCCTTCAGGCGCTTGCGATCCTTGGCATCGGAAATCCGGCGGCTGACACCGCCGCCGCGGCTGGTATTGGGCATCAACACACAATAGCGGCCGGCCAGTGACATGTAGGTGGTAAGTGCTGCGCCCTTATTGCCGCGCTCTTCCTTGACCACCTGAACCAACAGAATCTGCCGGCGCTTGATGACTTCCTGGATCTTGTAGCGGCGCTGGGGTGCCTTGCGCCGCTTTTCATTGGCATCTTCCAGCGTGTCCTCGGCACCGACTTCCTCGACTTCGGGGCCGTCTTCAGATGCCGACGCGGACGCCTCTTCCTCATCGTCGTCATCGCCATGTTCGGCGGCTTCTTCGTCGATCAGCGCCTGACGATCTTCGTGAGGAATCTGGTAATAGTCGGGATGGATTTCGCTGAACGCCAGGAAACCATGGCGATTGCCGCCATATTCGACAAATGCCGCTTGTAAGGACGGTTCGACCCGCGTTACGCGGGCGAGATAGATGTTTCCCCGGTGCGAAGACCGGTTGGCGGCTTCGAAATCGAACTCCTCGATTCGGTTGCCGCGAACGACCGCCACCCGGGTCTCTTCCGAGTGGGCGGCATCGATAAGGATGCGTGTGGACATAAATTATTGCTCCAGGCCGGACTGCGGCGCGGTTGATAGACGCGTCCTGCAGTGGCGTGAGTGGGGAAGGCGGGAAATGCCGACGGCGCACCGATCACCGTCCGGGAAGGACAGTTCGGATGTTGAGTGCCGGGAATTTGCCGCGGATTCATCTTAAGAACCTTTTACTTCGTCTTGCTGCCGGTCCAGTCCGTGGTAACGAGCAGGTCATTTTGTGATCTTGCTTCTGACCATGCTCGTTGGGACTGATCCCGTATCGGTGACGGAGAGTGACACCGAAAATGGCAAGAGACGGCGAACCATAGCTTGCAGACCGCACTGAAACAAGCACGGGTTTCAATCGCGTCGACGTCAAAGGATCAACAAAAACCACCTTTACGCGTTCAGACTCTGGTCATCGGACATCGGGCAGACTACTTTCTCGATAACGTTCATCTTGTAGTTTGGTCATGACGCGGCACAACATCTTCGGGTTCAGCTTCTGGATGCTGCTGTGCGCTATGTGTTCTCTGGGCGCGACGGCCTCGGCAAAGCCTGACGTCACAGGTGTCCGGATTGGTGAGCATCCGCAATCCACACGGTTTGTCCTGGACCTGACAGAGAACGTCGAGTTCAACGTGTTCAGCCTGCCGGACCCGTACCGCCTGGTCGTCGATCTGCCCGAACTCTCCTGGAAGATACCGCAGGGGGTCAATGGCAGGGGACTGATCGCAAAATACCGCTTTGGATTGTTTCAGCCCGGAACGTCCAGACTGGTTCTCGATCTGACGGAGCCAGCTTTGGTGAACAAGTCGTTCGTTTTGCGGCCGCAGGGGCCCTTTGGATATCGGCTGGTCCTTGATCTGCGGTCAACCACGCGAAGCGCGTTCATTGAGGCAGCAAAGGGAAGCGGTCCGCGTATAGCACCCGCACCGCAGGCACCGATTGCAGCGACGCCGCCTCGCCGTGCCGACGGTAAGCATGTGGTTGTTGTCGACGCAGGCCATGGCGGCGTGGACCCCGGCACAATCAGCCGCGATGGCACCTATGAAAAGACAGTAACCTTGCGAGCCGCCCGCTCCCTCAAAAAACACCTGGTAGCCACCGGACGTTTCCACGTCGTCCTGACCCGTGACAAAGACATCTTTATCCCGCTGCGCGAACGGGTCGAAATTGGCCGGCGGGCAGGGGCAGACCTTTTCATTTCCCTGCACGCGGACTCGATCAAGAACCCAGGCATTCGTGGCGCAACCGTCTACACTCTGTCTGAAACCTCGTCCGACAAGGAAGCCGCGGCGCTGGCACGAAAGGAAAATCAAGCGGACGTGATCGCGGGTGTTGATCTGGAGGGCGAGTCCGCTTTGTTGAAGGAAATCCTGATCGATTTGATGCAGCGCGAAACCATGAACTACTCCGCAGACTTCGCGAACACGCTGATACCAAAGATGCGCCAGTCGATCCTGATGCGCACCAATTCGCATCGTTTTGCCGGCTTTCGAGTTCTAAAGGCACCGGACGTTCCGTCTGTTCTGGTTGAGATGGGGTATTTGTCGAATTCACAGGACACCAAGTTTCTAAAATCCGATGCCGGCCTCCAGAAGATCGCCAGGGCGATTACGGCGGCTGTCGGCGTTTATTTCGATCGCAGGGATGCATTCTTGACGTCGCCTTAGCCGCGACACATTTTCCCTTTAGCGGTAGGCTATCAACCAAACTTGGCCCGATTGATCGAATAAAGATGATGAGACTGCTGAAATATGGCGCCATAGCGCTGGTAATCATGCTCGTTGTAGGCGTGATTGGTGTGTTTGCCGTTCTCTACCGGTTTGGCGCTGCCTTACCCGATGTGAGCCAGCTGCGCGACTATGAACCGCCTGTCACCACCCGTGTCTATGCGGCCGATGGGCGGCTTTTGACCGAATTCGCCCGTGAGCGGCGGCTGTTCGTGCCGATTGAAGCCGTGCCACAGCCTGTTATCAACGCGTTCCTGGCCGCAGAAGATAAGAACTTCTATGACCATTCGGGCCTTGATTTTATCGGCATCGCCCGTGCTGCGATCACCAACCTTCAAAACCTCGGCTCCAACCGCCGGCTGGTCGGGGCGTCAACGATCACCCAGCAAGTGGCTAAGAACTTCTTGCTTTCAAACGAAGTTTCGTATGAACGCAAGATCAAGGAAGCGATTTTGGCATTCAGGATCGAGCAGGCGCTTGAGAAAAACCGGATTCTTGAGCTCTATCTGAACGAGATCTATCTCGGCCGTGGTGCATATGGCGTGGCATCTGCAGCTTTGTCCTATTTCGATAAAAGCCTGCCAGACCTGACTCTGGAAGAAATCGCTTATCTTGCCGCCTTGCCCAAAGCGCCAAACAACTATCACCCGACTCTCAGAACCGAAGCAGCCATTGACCGGCGGAACTGGGTACTGGGGCGGATGCACGAAGACGGGCATATTGACCGCGATACCCATGACGAAACCCGTGCAAAGGACCTGTTGGTCGCCGGCGATGGCGGCGGCAGAGAGTTCTCAGCGGATTTTTTCAATGAGGAGGTCCGCCGCGAACTGGTTGATCTTTATGGCTTCGACGCCCTCTATGAAGGCGGGCTTGCAGTCCGCTCGACCCTCGATCCGCGGCTACAGGCCATTGCGGAAAAAGCCATGCGTGACGGCCTTGTGTCTTACGACCGCCGGCATGGCTGGCGCGGTGCGCTGGCTCAGGTCGATCCTGAAAACTGGCTGGAAGAGCTTCGCGCCCAGACCATTTCCCCCGGTCGGCGGGACTGGCGTATTGCGGCGGTCCTGGATGTTGCCAACGACCATGTCTCCATCGGCTTTAAGGATGAAACGATCGGCCGTATTCCATTCTCTGAAATGCGCTGGGCACGTCCCTGGCTGGAAGGTCAGACGGTCGGTGCGCGGCCGAACAAACCGTCGGATGTCGTTAGCCGCGGTGACGTCATTGTTGTTGGCCCTATTGAAGCCGATGCGGACAGCGACGAAGATAAATCCATCGATGCTGATGGGGTTGCACAATATACGCTGCGGCAAATCCCCAAGGCCGAGGGTGCGCTCGTTGCACTTGACCCGCATACCGGCCGCGTACTGGCACTGGTTGGCGGGTTCGATTACGCGAATTCGCAGTTCAACCGCGCCACCCAGGCAAAGCGTCAGCCGGGCTCGGCTTTCAAACCCTTTGTCTATGCGACCGCTTTGGACAATGGTTTCACACCATCGGACCTGATTCTGGACGCGCCCTTTGTGATCGACCAGGGGCCTGGCCTGCCCAAGTGGAAGCCAGCCAACTATTCGCGCAAATTCTATGGGCCCAGCACGCTGCGGTTGGGTGTTGAAAAGTCGCGGAACCTGATGACCGTGCGACTGGCTCAAAATGTCGGCATGGATAAGGTCGCGGACTATGCGGAACGGTTCGGCATCATTAACGATCTGCCGCAAACCCTGGCCATGTCACTCGGCGCGGGCGAAACGACCCTGCTGGATATCACAACCGCCTACGCCATGTTGGTGAATGGCGGCAAACGGGTGCAGCCCAGCCTGATCGACCGAATTCAAGACAAACGCGGCAAGACTGTCTGGAAACATGACACTCGGCCCTGTGACGCTTGCAAGAAGTCGATTTGGAGCCTGGGCGATGTGCCGGAACTGCAGGACCTTCGTGAGCAGGTTATCGCGGCAGGAACCGCCTATCAGGTGGTGTCGTTCCTTGAGGGCGTGGTCCAGCGGGGCACGGGTGTTCGGGTTCGTGCTGTTGGTAAACCGTTAGGCGGCAAGACCGGTACCACCAACGATAGTTTCGATACCTGGTTTGTGGGCTTTGCGCCGGACTTGGCCGTTGGTGTGTTCGTTGGATTTGACAATCCATCGTCGCTGGGCTCAAGAGAGACAGGATCCAGTGTGTCGGCACCGATCTTCCGTGACTTCATGGCCGAAGCGTTGGCCGACCAACCCGCTATCCCGTTCCGGATACCGTCGGGGATCCGCCTAGTTCGCGTGAACGCCAAAACGGGAATGCCAGCACGGCCGGGTGAGCGCAACGCGATTTTGGAAGCCTTTCAGCCAGGTACGGAACCCACGAGCCGACGCGCCGTACTTGACGGTTCGCAGTCGGGTGTGCGATCCGATGCCGCGGACCCGGTTGGCACCGGCGGGCTTTACTAGTCAACACATCGGACAAGACCATGAAAGCGGAAGTGCAGGCGCAGGCAGACTCCATTCAGCAGTCACTGGAACTGCTAAGGAGGTCTCTTTGACTGGGATACCGCCGTTGTCCGTCTCGATGAGCTTAATGACCGGGTAGAAGACCCCACACTTTGGGATGACCCCGCTGAAGCGCGCCGCATCATGCGCGAACGCACGCGCTTGGATGAATCCGTGTCCGCGTGCCGCGATATTGAACAGTCCCTTGCTGACAACATTGAGTTGGTCGAACTTGCTGAGGCAGAAGGTGATGAGGAGGTCATCGCAGAAGCGGAACACGCCATTGCCGAACTCGCTGCCGAGGCCGAGACCAAACGAGTGGCGGCGCTGCTCTCGGGCGAGGCCGACGGCAATGACACATTTGTTGAAATCCACTCTGGCGCCGGCGGCACCGAAAGCCAGGACTGGACCAGCATGCTCGCGCGGATGTACACCCGCTGGGCCGAGCAGCATGGCTATAAGGCCGAAGTCGTTGAAGAGAGCCCCGGGGAAGAGGCCGGCCTGAAGTCGGCTACGCTTTTGATGAAGGGCGAAAACGCCTATGGCTGGCTGAAGACCGAAAGCGGCGTTCACCGGCTGGTGCGAATTTCACCCTTCGATTCTAATGCGCGGCGGCATACGAGTTTTGCCAGTGTCGGCGTCTATCCGGTGATCGACGATACGATTGAGGTGGAGATCGAGGACAAGGACCTGCGGGTTGATACCTATAGGGCGTCAGGGGCAGGGGGGCAGCACGTCAACACCACCGACAGCGCCGTTCGGATCACCCATATCCCGACCGGGATTGTCGTGCAGTGCCAGAACGAACGCTCGCAGCACAAGAACCGCGCCACGGCGATGAAAATGCTGAAAAGCCGCCTCTATGAAGCCGAACTGCGCGCGCGTGAGGAAAAGGCCCAAGCTGAAGCCGCTGCCAAGACGGATATTGGATGGGGCCACCAGATCCGCTCCTACGTGCTGCAGCCCTACCAAATGGTCAAGGACTTGCGGACCGGTGTCGAAACCTCGCAGCCGCAGGCCGTGCTGGACGGGGGATTGGACGACTTTATTGCGGCTGCGCTCGCCGCCAAGGCTGACGGCAAGCTCTCGGAAACCGTAGAAGACTTGGATTAGCCGGCTGAGGCGGCTTTCGGTGCTGACGAGCCTGTTCCGCCAGCAGGCGCGGCTGCAGCAGCAGGTTTCGGCGTCGCGGGCGCAGCTTCACGGGCATTGTCGACGCGGACAAATTTACCCTCGATATGCGCACCCGACTCGATCGAAATGTCTTCATGCCAGACATCGCCGGTGACCCGCGCGGACTTCTCAAGGCGCACTTTTTTGGCCCGTATGGTCCCAGAGAGCTGGCCGTGGACGACAACGGTATCAGCGGTAACACCGCCCTTGACCGCCGCGCTTTGACCGATAATCAGGGAGCCGCAATTCAGGTCACCTTCGATCTTGCCATCGAACTGGACCTCACCGGTCGTCTGCAGGTTACCTTTTAGCTCTACGTCGCCTCCGATGATGGACGGGGCGCCGGACGTGGTTTGTGGAGGTGTACTGGGCACGGGGCTTTCTTCCTTTTCCTTGCTCTGCTTCGATTCAGAATCAGATTGCCTGAACATGTTTTGCAGCCTCGAAGAAGTTAATCGGGTTCAGCGGGGCCCCGTCGAACCTAATTTCGTAGTGTAAATGCGTTCCGGTACTGCGCCCGGAACTCCCCATGAGCCCAATCTTATCACCAGTCTGGACGACCTGGCCTTCCTTGACAAGAAACTCCCGCAAATGGCCATAGCGGGTGACAAATCCGTTTCCGTGATCGACTTCAATCAGGCGGCCATAGGGACCGGACCACCCGACGCTGGTAACCGTGCCTGCGGCCCCTGCGCGAACCGGCGCTTTCCAACCGCCACCCAGGTCAACCCCATGATGCGCTGACCACTTATTGGTGAAGGGGTCTTTCCGACCGCCAAAATGGCTGGAGACGTAGTAGGAATCGACGGGTACCAGCAGCGGCATGCTAATGAACAGTTGCTCCAGCGTTTCCAGGCGTTCGACTTTTGCTGACAGAACATTGAGCGCGTCAACGCTGTCAGATAACTCGTCGATGGGAACCATCGGTCCGCCCTGATTGGATGTGTCGTTTTGTTGGTCACCAAGGACGTCGGCGACGTCAAGGCCGGTTACTTCCAATGCGTTTTCAAGTTGGGCGATGGTCTGTTCCACCTGCCTGTGGAACCGGCCGAGCAATTCAAGTTGGATTTCCTCCAGCGCGCCCAGTTCGTCAGCGAGCGGGTCATGGCCTTCTGGCGCCGTGTCATCAGGCTTGGCTTCAACCGCGTCTGAGGTTGGCTCCAGGGCTTCTGCTGGTGCAGTCTCCAGATCGCTTTCCGGACCACCGACAGGAAGGGGGCCTTCGCCTTCAGGCGCGGCAGTTTCCGCCGTCTCCGTCGCGGGCGTAATCTGATCCTCAAGGCTACCGAACATCACGTCCGACCGGTCGAGCATCTGGTCGAGAACGGCCTGGCGTTCCTGCAGCGTCTCTGCGCGTTCGATCAGATCGTCCTGAAGCCGGACAAGCTGACTGTGCAGATCTGACCGAATATCCCGAAGATCGGCAATCTGCTTTTCCTTGTGCTCAATGATCTCATTGCCAAAAATCAGGCTCGCCGAGGCGATACCGACCCAGAGCATGGCGCCAAACGCAATCGAGATAGACATGAACTGAAAGCGTGGAGATAACGCCACAAAACGCACCGTTCCGCGAGAGCGGAAGTAGACCTGCCGCTCGGGGAAATGATGGTCGTAGAACTCAATCAGACGGTCCCGGATTCGCTTCCAGGTCGTTTTGACACGTAACGTCAAGCTGTAACTCTCAGTCTGTGGGCCGGATTGGATGGCGCGTTGGTATCAGAGTTCGTTGCAAGAATCGAGTATTTCTGCGCTTCTGAAGCTCTAATTTGCCAATTTTTCGTAATAGTTGGGGGTTAAGCCTGCCTTAATTCGCGCATCTGCATTGAATGGTGGCTTCAACTGCCCGCGAAAGTAGATCGGAACAAGCCGGCGCCAAGCGTCCAGAGAATCGATGCCGTCGCGCTGACAAACAAAGTCAAACCAGCGCTTGCCGATAGCGACATGACCAATTTCGTCCCTATAGATCGTCTCCAGAACTTCAGCGCTTCGGGTGTCACCGGCCGACCGCAAGCGGTTGATCATGGCCGGCGTCACATCGAGGCCACGGGCTTCCAGCACCAGGGGGACAACCGCCAGTCTGCCCGGTAGGTCATCCGCAGTTGCCTCGGCCGCTTGCCAGAGACCGTCATGGGCAGGCAGATCGCCATAGCTGGCGCCGAGTTCAGTAAGCCTATCCCGAACCATTTCGAAATGTTTGGCTTCTTCTGCGGCAACCGATACCCAGTCGTCATAGAAAGCGCGAGGCAGTTGTTGGTGTGTAAAGCGCGCGATCAAATCCCAGGCGAGATCGATGGCGTTGAGTTCGATATGGGCAATGGCGTGCAGCAGCGCGACTTTTGAGCTGGTCTCGCCCGCCGCACGGCGTTTCGGCATGCGATTGGGGGGCAGCAACTCGGGCCGGGCGGGTCTTGCCGGGCGGTCAGGGACCGTCGCATCGCCAATGGTGGTGAGGTCATTGGCCTGCCATTGGTCAGAGACCGATCGCGACAGCCTTGCCTTTTCAGACGGGTCGGGCGCTGACAGGACCGCACAGGCGCCGTCCGAGAGACTGTTGAAGTCAGGCATTGAACAAGGGAAGGGGAAGGTCCGGTAGCCGTCCGCCCTGGGCAAGCTCTAGGATGGGTTCGATGAGCGCGGACGGCCTCTCGATGCCGCCGTGCTGCATCAGCATGGTCGCCTTGACGATGACTTCATCACGGGAAAGCGCGGCCTGCGGATCACCTTTTGCAAAGGTCCGCCGGGCCATCGCAGACTCGCCCTCATGAGGCACCACCGTCACCGATGCGCCCCAGGTGTTGGGGTATCCTTCCTCGTAGTGGTCGCCAACCGAGAGGTGAACCTTGTCGGTCAGCAATGACAGGGCGCGCCGGCTGGCCTCCGAGAATGATTCAAAATCGACTTGCGGGAACATTAAAGCCGCTGCGGTGCAGTGCTGCAGGGAGAACTTCGTATCGTACTCGGATTGCGGGTTGGGGCGATCGCAGATCGCCAGGGCAGCGCCATAGGTGGCCACCTCGATCCGATCAACCTGGTCCGGGTCGAATGACGCTTGCAGGTCCTGGGCTGCATCGATGGCCGGATGAGTGTGGCGGCAACTGGGCCAGGGCTTCAGCGATGTCTGATGAACATGCCAGTCGCCCGCGGCGTTTTCCAAAAGGCCTTCCGGTGAGGCATCGGGGCACATGACTTTGTAGAAACCCTTTGGCCCCTCCAGGATGCTGGCCGAACCGGTAAATCCATGCGACGCCAATTGCGCAGCCATCAGACCGGACTCTGCCGCACGACCGGCATGAAGGTGCTTGCTCATGGCGCCCGCGTCCAGGAACTCCCACAGGCCCGATGACTGCGTGCCCGCATTACCGAGCGCATTAACGAGTGCTGCGCGTGAGAGCCCCATCACCGACCCGACCGCCATGGCCGAGCCAAACGGTCCACATGTCGCGGTGTTGTGCCAATGCTCGTAGTGTTTTGGCCCGACTGTCGCGCCGATCCTGCAAACCGCTTCGAACCCTTTGATGACGGATGTCAGAAATTCAGGCCCGCCGACCTGATCCTTTGCGGCCTGGCTCCATGCGGCAGGGATCACAACGCAGCCCGGATGGGTGACCGACGTTCTATGCAGGTCATCCATTTCGAGCGTATGGGCAAACGCGCCCAAGAGAAAAGCCTGCCGTCCCGCATCGCCGCTGGATTGCGCGCTCCAGGCGCTGATCATCTTCGCCGGCTCTGTCCCGCAGGCGCCGACTGCATTGGCGATCAGGTCCAACACCAACAGCGCCGCGGCATCCAAGTCGGTCTGCGCCACAGGCTTGTCCTCAATCAGGTCGACAAGTCTAGCGGTGAGGGACGGAGGCGACGTCATGGTCAAAGAGCCTTGGCTGCCTCGAGTACGGCCTCAACGTGGTCTTTGACCTTCACCTTGCGCCAGATTTCACGGATGACACCCTTCTCATCAATCAGGAAGGTTGAACGTACGATTCCCATATAGGTTTTTCCGTACATTTTCTTTTCCTGCCAGACACCATAGGCCTCGGTCACGGCACCCTCTTCATCCGAACCGAGGGCGATACCCAGATCGTGCTTAGCGATGAATTTGTCATGCTTGGCAACCGTATCTCGTGAAACCCCGACAATGGTGGCCCCAATCGCATCGAATTCAGCCTTGTGTTCGGTAAAGGCGATGGCCTGTTTGGTACAGCCTGAGGTGTCGTCCTTCGGATAGAAATAGAGAACGATTTTCTGCCCTTTTAGATCCTTGAGAGAGATTGTGCCATCGCCATCGCGCGGCATGGAAAATGCGGGGGCCTTGTCGCCCGGTTCGAGTTCTTTGGCCATGGTTACTCCTGTTCAATCTTTAACGCTGACGACGGTTCCGCGATCATCTGATGATAGATGTCGGCAACCTTCTTTTCTGTACCCAATAGAGCAGATTCCAGATCAGCGAAACTGTCATAGCCGGCAGACTTGGCAAATGCCGAACGTAGCGCGGGCGAGGTATGACGTTCCGGATCGAAATCGCCACCCAGGCACTGCCGCGACACGCCGCGCACCGCATCCAGAACCGCGATTGATTGCAGCAGAGAATCAGCCAGAGGTGCTTCCATCACCCCGGTTGCCTTCAGGTTATCGATTGCTGTTTCGGTTTTTGAACTGAAAATGTCCGGATGGGCATGGCCGTGCTTGAGTTGCAGATATTGCGCCATGAACTCCGCATCCAGCAGGCCGCCGGAAACATGTTTCACGCTCCAGGGACTCTTGGTGCCAAATTCCTCGGCCATTCGGCGGCGCATGTCTGCAACGGTGTGTAGCAGCGCATCGGGATCGCGTTCTCGCGACAACGCATCGATTATGACGCTGTTGACTTTGGCCTGGACACCGGCAGAGCCAGCGACCGAGCGGGCGCGGGTTAGCGCCATGTGTTCCCAGGTCCAGGCGTCGCGATCCTGATAGGCAGCAAATGCCTCCACAGAAACAGCGACAGGGCCAGCATTGCCGGAAGGCCTGAGCCGCATATCCACTTCATAAAGCCGGCCTTCGCCGGTCAAAGAGGACAGGGCGTTGATTAGGCGCTGCGACAGCCGGGCGAAATATTGCGGTGCGGGTAGGGGACGTACTCCGTCGGATTGCGCCTCGATGGATGGGGCGTCATAGATGAAGATCATATCCAAGTCCGAGGTGAAGGTGGTCTCGAAACCCCCGAAGGACCCCATGGCGACAACCGCCAAACCGCAGTCCGAAATGCGGCCATGGCGACGGGCAAACTCATCCTCAACGGCGGGGAGCAGCCCTCTGACGATTGTTTCGGCCAATCTCGTATGGGCTTCTGCCGCGTCTCTCGCATCAATGACCCGTTGAAGGAGCTGGACGCCGATCTGGAACTTGCGTTCATTGGCCCATCGCCGCGACAGATCCATGACGTCCTGGAAATCACGTGCCTCTGCCAGCGCTTGCGAAAGATCGTCGGTCAGCGCGTTATCATCGGGAAACTCCGCAATGAATTCGGGACTTAGGACCGCATCAAGCAGCAAGTGATTGCGCCCCAGAAAATCAGCCAGGGCAGGGGCCGTCCCCAGAACATTGGCCAACAGGTCAAGCAAGTTCGGATTGGCCTGAAACAGCGTGAGGATCTGAACGCCGGACGGTAAATGGCCGAGAAATTCGTTAAACCGCGACAGCGCCCGGTCTGGCTCGGCAGTGCCGCCAAATGCTTCAAGAATTGTAGGCGTCAGCAATTTCAACAGCGCCCGGGCGCGCTCAGTCCGGAACGCACGGTAACGGCCGGTCTCCCAGGACCGGAACGTCGTCGCGACACCTTCAGGGTCAGTAAACCCGATCGCCTCGATATCGTCGTAAAGCGCTGATGCGTCACTTTCGCTGACATAAAGGCGTTCCCAGCGCTTTTCCGGTTCGGTCCCGGCCGAGTGCGTATCTTCGAACAAGTCATCATAAAGTTCACGAACCCGCGTCAGATGCCGCAACAGATCGGTTTCAAACCGGGTCGAGTCGGCATAACCCATAAACGTTGCGATCGCGCGCACGCCGTCGTCGCTTTCCGGCATGGTCTGGGTCTGTTCGTCATGCACCATCTGCAAGCGGTGTTCCAGGGTGCGCAGAAAACGATAGGCGGCGGCCAGGTCGTCCGCCTCTTGTTGCTCTATCGAACCGTTCGCGGCCAGAACGGACAGGCAGTCCATGGTACAGGGGGTCTGCAGTTCGGTGTCCCGCCCGCCGCTGATAAGCTGCTGTGCCTGAACGAAAAATTCGATCTCCCGGATTCCGCCAGCCCCCAGTTTTACATTGTGGCCGGCGACAGCGATGTCGCCATGCTGGTGATGCGCGTGGATCCGGTCCTTCATCCCGTAGATGTCTTCCAGAGCGGCATAGTCCAGGTGGCGGCGCCAAACAAACCCCTGAATTCGATCCAGAAAGTCACGACCGGCATCGAGATCACCAGCGATCGGGCGCGCCTTGATCATGGCTGCGCGTTCCCAGTTGAGCCCCATGCTTTGGTAGTAGATTTCCGCTGCATCGACGGAAAGCGCGACCGCCGTTGCACCGGCATCAGGGCGCAGCCGCAGGTCCGTACGGAAGACATAGCCGTGTTCGGTGCGCTCCTGCAGAACCTTGACCAGATCACGGGTGATCCGGATGAAACAGTCCTGCACGTCACGCCGTCCCCGGTAGTCAGCGACTTCTGGGTCAAAAAGGGCGATTAGATCGATATCGCTGGAATAGTTGAGTTCACAAGCACCGAGTTTACCCATCGCGAGCAGGAAATATCCGGCATTTCGAGCAACCTCTGGTGTTGCTGGTGACCCTTCCGGCACCGTCCAGGCCAGGTCACCTTTGATCATCCTGGCACGCACCAAATGCGCAACCGCGTAATCTATGGCGACAGCGGCAAAGCGGCTTAACGCGTCGGTGACCTGTTCGAGCGTCCAGCTTCCTGTCAGATCGGCAAGGGCGGTCAGCAGTGCGACACGTCTTTTGGCGATCCGCAGGTCGCGCATAAGTTCGGACTGGGTTTCCAGCTTCGGCAGTTCCTCTGCCAAGGTCGCCAGCAGGTCGTCAAAATACAGGTCGGGACCCACCCGCAGCATTTGCTGCAATAGATCCGGTTCCTTGAACAGACTGACGCATAAAAACGGACTGTTGCCGAAGACACAGAGCAACAGCTCCTTAACCCCTGGTTCTTGTTGAAGTTCACTCAACCCGCTGACTTCGGGCACAATCTCATCAGCCCATTCAGCAAGTTTTGAGGCGGCGGCATTTTCGTCAAATGGCCGAGGAATCTTGTCCGGATCGAGCTGCATCGCTAAGTCTTGCATAAGACGACGCCCAAATTGGTCAACGCGCGACGACACTGATATGTCATCCGGCTTCGGTCAAGGCGGTGCTAGACAGCCATGAAACGGCAACATAGACCTGACGGAGCCTCCCCTGAGACGATTTTTGGCGTTGCTGGCATCGACCATCGTTTTCGTTGTCCTCGCCGGTGTTGGCCGGCTGATGATGGGACCGGTTCCGGTGAGCTTTGTCCAGCCGACGTTGGAAAGGGAACTCAATCGTCAGTTGCCGGGATATGAGATTGAGTTCGACCGAACGGTGATCGACTGGCGTGGCTGGCGCCGTGGCTTGGATATTCTGGCGACTAACGTCGTTTTAAAGGATGCGCGCGGGCTGACAGTGGTCGAACTTCCGGAGCTGGCTGTTGGCCTGAAGGCGACAGCACTGGTCAGAGGACAGGTGTCACCACACCGCATAGACCTTTTTGCACCCGTGATCAGTCTATCGCGGCGCGCGGATGGTACGTTCGGTTTTAAGCGGGATGATACAACTTCAAATGCGTCAACCGTTAGGACTGAGGAACTGTTGGCGATCCTATTGTCTCCACAGGACGAGACCGCGGCTGGGCTTAATCAGCTCATTATTGAAGATGCGACGATAGTCGTGGGCGATCTGGCGCAACGGCAGGACTGGCAGATCGACAACGCAACCTTGGACATCCGGCGGACCGCCGATGGGCTTCGCGCCACATTGGATGGAACGCTGACGGCAGGTGACCAGGTGGTTGGATTGGCCCTCGCAGCTGACTACAGCCGGTTTACCGAACGGGTGGCGCTGGGGGTCGATGTCGTCAATGCCACACCGTCAATCCTGGCCCGGCCGGTCGGGCCCCTGGAGCAGCTGAAGGGTTGGAACGTCCCGGTTACAGGTTCGTTGTTGCTCAATGCGGATTTGACGGGCCGTGTGGACCGTATTTCATTCGATCTGGCTGCTGCCAAAGGCGAGCTGGAGCTGGACCTATGGCCGTCGCCTCAGGTCCTTGATGGCGCGACCGTGAAAGCGGTTCTGGATCGCAATAGCGGCCGTCTGGATGTAACAGAAGCAGAGCTGCTCCTCGGCGGCGGATCGATTTCCGGCGCCGCTGTGTTTGCTGCAACCAATGCCGGGATCATGATTGAGGCAGAGGCTGACGTCGACAGGTTGCCGTTTCGTAGGCTGGCGGCAATCTGGCCGCCCGATCTGAAAACCAATGCGCGCCGATGGTTTGCCACCAACGTGACCGCCGGCCGCATCATGGGCGGCAAAGTCGATCTGACGATCGTTCCCGATACCGACGGCGGCGGCACAACGGAAGACTTTCGATTTACCTTTGGGTTCCAGGGAATGGAACTTCACTACATTCGCCCGATGCCGCCGCTCAGCGCGGCGTCCGGAACGGCGGTGCTAACCCCTGGCGCCTTTGAAGTGCGGGTGGAGGATGGCCAGATTGTCGATGCCGATACGGACCTCTCGATCGATGTGACATCAGTTTACGCATTTATGAGCCCGCTTGACTTGCCCGTCACCCATACCGCGGACGTCACCCTGACGTTCAGCGCGGGCGCCAAAGATATCGTTACCCTGATCGACTACGAGCCCCTGGGATATGCGACAGATTATGGCATCAGCCGGGACAGCCTTGATGGTGACGCGCGCGTGCAGGGCCGGTTTGAGTTTCCGCTGGTTGATGACCTTGATATTGACGATGTCGCATTCCGGGTTGCGGGGAAAATTGAGCGCCTGGACCTTGTTGATGCCCCTGACTATGTGCGCCAGGTTCCGGGCAATGTCTCGATGGTCGTGGTACGCGACGAATTGCGAGCGAAGGGACAGCTCTATCTCTGGGACAATCCCATTGATGTGACGTGGACAGAAAACTTCCGCGCGCTGGATGGATTGCCGACTCGCTACCATGCGTCCGGGGTTTTGCCCGCAGCGCGGCTTTACGACCTTGGCCTGCCAGAGGGTGTTGAAATCTCTACGCCGCTGCCGTTTGACGTTCATCTGACAGGTGACGGCACCGATATCGCGACCGGCGAAGCGATGCTGGACCTGACCGAGATGGCCATTGAACTGCCGGCTATTGGATGGGGCAAGGATGCCCAGGCACCGGGGTCGATTTCTTTCGGCCTGTCGACTCAAAATGGATGGCTACGGCCTGATAATGTCGTTGCAAGCGCACCGGGCCTCTCCGTTCGTGGACGACTGCTTTTCGATGAAGATGGCGCCGCGCTGGGCGCTGAATTTTCGCCCTTTACCGTCGGCGAAACCAATCTGGATATGGCAGCCTATTTCACTGAAGCTGACATACTCGATCTTCGGCTAACCGGTCCGCAGCTTGACCTGCGGCCTTTCCTGGATGACGACGAAGAAGAAGACGTTGACGAAGAAGAAGGAACCTTTGACGCGGTCATTACGGTCGGAGTCGCCTCTGCGCTGGGCGCATCTGGCCTGGTCATCAATGATGTCGGCGGGCTTATCAGGCTGGAGGACAGCGCCTTTGAAGAAGCTCAACTGTCAGGCTCTTTCCCGTCAGGCGAGACTTTATTCATCGACTATCACCCGATTGGAAACCACCGCTCCTTGTCAGTCCAGACAGACAATGCCGGCGGCCTTGTCCGCGCCCTTGATCTGTTCGACGGTGCTGTTGGCGGCGGGCTCTCGCTGGAGGCGACGGTGGATGGGCCAGAGGATAACCGCCGCACCACCGGTACTCTTGACGTGCGGAAGTTCAAAATCACCGGCGCACCGGGGCTCGCCAGGCTATTGACCCTTGGCTCACTGACCGGAATTGTCGATACGCTGTCGGGTGAGGGGCTGTCATTCGACCGCCTTGAATCCGGCTTTGTCCATCAAGACGGAACACTCACCATCAACAAGACCCAGGCGGTGGGTTCCCAATTGGGCATCCGGTTCGATGGACGGGCGTTTGATGACCTGCAGAAGCTGGATATCAGAGGCACCCTGGCGCCGGCCTATACCCTTAATACCGCGCTAAACTATGTTCCGCTGGTGGGCTCCATCTTGTCGGGCGGCAGTGGCGAGGGGTTGTTTGCCATGCGTTTTTCGGTCTCGGGCGACATGGATGATCCCGACGTATCGGTAAACCCGCTATCCGCGCTTACGCCCGGCATCTTGCGCGGCGTGTTTGACGTATTTGATCCGCCCAGCCGTGGCCCGGAACAAGCAGAGCCCGTATCGGCGCCTGCCGATACGGGCTCCCCGTCGGAATCAATGACCGAATAGGACGGTTTAGGACGCGTCCTCAGCGGCTGCTTCTGCAGCCTCTTCGGCTTCCTCGTCATATTCAACAATGCTGTCGATGATGCAGGGCCGGAAATTGCTCTGCGACAACACACTGCCGCTGGTCAAAATCGGCACTTCGATGACATCGACTTCACACAGCTTGGCAAGGCCACCAGCGTCATGACGCCAAGTCTTGTTGATCTTCAGGCCGGGGCAGCGCTGCGCCAGCGTCATTTTGTAATCCGGACCGCCGCGCATCTCCAGAATGATGGTCTGATTGTCGACCACCTTGCTGTTGCGAATTCGCGATACATCAACGCACTGCACTAAGGGGCCACTGGCCTCTTCCGTGTCGCCCTGGGCAACCGCGGCGGGGACGTAAGACGACATGGCCAAGCCACCGGCGACCAATCCTGTCATGAGCAACTTATTCATTTTTATTCTCCATTCACTTCGCTAGGCATCCCTAGACTGGCTTTACGATAGCATGACGCTTTTTGCCCGCTGACAGCTTGATCATGCCGTCGCTGCCGAGCTCTTTCAGCGTTACCACTGTACTTTCGTCCGCTACTTTCTTGTCATTAACGCGGGCACCGCCGCCTTTGATCAGCCGCCTTGCCTCACCGTTTGAGGCGGATAAGCCCGCCTGCTTTAAGAGATTGACAAGGGGAATGCCGTTTTCAAGCTCTGCGCGCGGAATTTCATTGGTCGGCAACTCGTCGCCCAATTGCCCTTGTTCAAAGGTTTTGCGGGCGGTTTCCTCTGCGGCGAGCGCTGCTTCATCACCATGCGCCATCCGGGTCGCTTCGGTGGCGAGCCGGATCTTGGCATCGTTGATCGCCTGGCCTTCCAATGCGCCCAAGCGGGCAATCTCGTCCATCGGGACATCGGTGAATAACTTCAAGAAGCGGACAACGTCGCCATCTTCGGTATTGCGCCAGAATTGCCAGTAATCATAGGGGGATAGCTGGTCTTCATTCAGCCAGACCGCACCTTGCGCTGTTTTGCCCATCTTGATGCCTGAAGACGTGGTGATCAGCGGCGTGGTCAGGCCGAACAGTTCCGACTGCTCCATCCGCCGGCCCAGTTCGACACCATTGACGATATTGCCCCATTGGTCGGACCCGCCGACCTGCAGTGTGCAGCCATATTGGCGAAGCAATTCGACAAAGTCATAGCCTTGCAGGATCATGTAGTTGAATTCGAGAAAACTGAGCGGCTGTTCGCGGTCGAGCCTCAATTTAACGCTTTCGAAGCTGAGCATCCGGTTGACGGAGAAATGCTGACCGATATCACGCAGCACATCCAGGTACCCCAGTTTCGACCACCAGTCGTCATTGTCGACCATAACGGCGTCGGTCGGTCCATCTCCGAACGTGATGAACTTCTCGAAACAGCGGCGAATGCTCGCCTTGTTGGCGTCAATGGTGGCCTGATCCATCATCTTGCGCGCTTCGTCGCGGAAGCTGGGATCACCGATTTTTGTTGTTGCGCCGCCCAGCAGGACGATCGGTTTGTGACCTGCCTGTTGCAGCCGCCGCAGCATCATGATCTGGACCAGATTACCGACATGCAGGCTGGGGGCGGTGAAATCAAAACCGCCATAGCCAACAACAGGTGTATCGCCATTTAGCGCGTCGTCCAACGCGTCCAGATTGGTGCATTGGTGAAAATAGTCCCGCTCGATGATGATGCGCAGGAAATCTGATCTCGGCTCGCTCATTTCTGGCCTTGCTGTGCTAGGGTATCCTCGAAGGCGCGGGTGGTAGCATATCAGCATATGAGCACAAAGACGGAACTCAGGGCAGTCGGACTGATGAGCGGGACCTCGCTCGACGGGATTGACGCGGCCATTATCGAAAGCGACGGTCAAACGATCCACTCGCTCGGCCCCAGCCACTACGAAGCCTACGATGACAATCTTAGGGCCCGGTTGCGCGACCTGCTGGATAAAGCAGCGGCGACAGGGCGTGAAAGCGTTGGTCATGCGGATACGAATTCACTGGAGCGTGACTATACGCTGGCACAGGCGAAGGCCGTTGACCGCTTGCTGGCCGCTAATGGTCTGACGACATCGGACATCGATCTCGTTGGGTTTCACGGCCAGACCATCCTGCACCGCCCGCAAGACCGCTGGACATGGCAGATGGGTGATGGCGCCATGCTGGCGGATTACCTGGGCTTGCCGGTGATCAATGACTTCCGCGGTGCCGATGTGCGTGCCGGTGGGGAAGGGGCGCCTTTTGCGCCGCTTTATCATCGCGCGCTCTTGAACTCAGACGCCTACGGAACGCCGCAGAGGCCTGTTGCTGTGCTCAATATCGGCGGTGTTGGCAATGTGACCTGGTTTGGAGAAGGAGACGAGATTCTGGCCTTCGATACCGGCCCGGGCAACGCGCTGATGGACGACTGGATTAGGCGTCACACAGGCGACGCATTCGATAAAGATGGTGCGCTCGCGGCAACGGGGGCGGTCCATCAGGACAGAATCGACGGCGCACTGGATAATCCCTATTTTGATCGATTGCCGCCGAAGTCCCTCGACCGGCTGGACTTCAGCGGCAGATTTGCCGAGGGGCTCAACCTGGCAGACGGGCTGGCGACGCTCGGCCGCTTTACGGTCGACTCGATTGCCGCCAGCCGAGGCCACATGACGACCATGCCCAAAGCCTGGTATGTCTGCGGCGGGGGACGAAAAAATTCTTTTCTGATAAGAGAACTAGAGCGTGTTCTTGAGGTTCCGGTTGAACCGGTTGAGCGCCTGGGTTGGCGTGGCGACTCGCTAGAGGCTGAAGCCTTCGGCTTCCTTGCCATACGGTCGCTAAAGGGCCTGCCGCTTAGCGTACCGAAAACAACAGGCGTACCCCAGCCGATGACGGGTGGCCAGCTGCACCGCCCTGAGCGCGTGCCTGCCTAGGTTTTCCGCACGACGACGTTTCCATTTTTCATGGATAGCGCCAGTTTGCCATGTTTGAGCGCTAGGGCGTCATTACCGAAAATTTCCCGGCGCCAGCCCCTTGTGATGCCGACGTCGGCGTTATCGTCAGCCGCCAACGCTTCCAGATCCGCGACATTGGCGACCAGCTTCTGGGCGACATTTTCGTCTTCGCAACGCATCTTGAGCAGCACCTTGAGAAGATCGACAGTTGGCCCGATGCCACGCGGCAGTTTTGGCGACGCCTTTGATTTCGGAAGTTTTTCATCCGGGATCGCCTTTGCCCGATCGATTGCGGCCAGGATCTTCTCTCCCTGTGCTCCTTTGGCAAGCCCGTCGGAAACACCCCTGATTCGGGCCAGGTCTTTTTGATTCTTTGGCGGGTGGGCGGCAATTTCCATCAACGCATCGTCCCTGATCACCCGGCTGCGGGGAATATCGACCTCCTGTGCGCGCCGTTCACGCCACGCTGCCAATGCCTGGACGATGGCGAGAAAGCGTCGATTATGGCTTCTTGTTTTCAACCGTTGCCAGACCGTTTCCGGGTCAATCGCATAAGTCGACGTAGCGGTGAGTACCGCCATTTCCTCGTCGAGCCAGGACGCCCGTCCATTTTCATCGAGCATCTTTTTCAGCGACCGATAGATGTCACGCAGATGGGTGACATCACCGATGGCGTAGTCGAGTTGTTTGTTGCTTAACGGGCGGCGTGACCAGTCAGCAAAGCGTGATGCCTTGTCGACCTGTGAATCGGTGAAGTGCCTGACAAGCTTGTCATATCCGACCGATTCACCGAATCCGCAGACCATGGCTGCGAGTTGTGTATCGAACAACGGCGTGGGCAGGGTGCCCAGATCGTGGTGGAAAATTTCCATATCCTGCCGCGCCGAATGCAGCACTTTGACGACGCTTTTTTCGTCGAGCAGCGCGGCGAAGGGATCAAGTGATATTCCTTTGGCCAGGGGGTCGACTATCCATGCGTCATCGGGGCCGCCAATCTGGATCAGGCAAAGCTTCGGCCAATAGGTATCCGTGCGCAGGAATTCCGTGTCGACCGTAACGAATTCGGCAGTCTTGAGGCTTTTACAAACAGCCGCCAGCTCATCGGTTTTTTCAATCACATTCATGCAGCGACCTATACAACCTATCGGCGCCCGCGTCATCGGGTTGACAAAACGCGGCGAAGTGTGCGCTTTACCCCGCGCCCGCACTGAAGGAATAAACAGCAATGCACGCCTATCGTACTCATACCTGCAACGACCTGCGCGAAGACCATGTTGGCGAGCGCGTCCGCCTTTCCGGCTGGGTGCACCGCAAACGCGATCACGGCAATTTGCTGTTCATCGATTTGCGCGATCACTATGGGTTGACCCAATGCGTGATCGAGATCGATGGCCCCGGCTTTGACAAGGTGGAGCATATCCGCGCGGAAAGCGTGGTGACGATCGAAGGCCCGGTGGTCAAACGGACCGATGATACGATCAACCCCGACCTCCCGACCGGTCATGTCGAAGTGCGGATCGAAGAGTTCACCATTCAGTCTGCCGCACAGGAACTGCCCATGCCGGTATTTGGGGAACAGGAGTATCCGGAAGAGATTCGGCTGAAGTACCGCTTCCTCGATCTGCGCCGGGAACGGATTCACAAAAACATCGTCTTGCGGTCGAAAATCATCTCGAGCATTCGCCGCCGCATGGTCGATCAAGGGTTTCTGGAGTACCAGACACCCATTCTGACCGCGAGTTCACCCGAGGGCGCCCGGGACTTTCTGGTGCCGAGCCGTCTGCATCCGGGCAACTTCTATGCCCTGCCGCAGGCGCCGCAACAGTTCAAACAGCTGCTGATGGTCGCCGGTTTTGACCGGTATTTCCAGATCGCACCGTGTTTCCGCGACGAGGACGCCCGCGCTGACCGGTCTCCGGGTGAGTTCTATCAACTCGACATGGAAATGTCGTTTGTCACCCAGGATGACGTCTTCGCGGCTATTGAACCGGTCCTGCACGGCGTCTTCGAAGAGTTCTCCGATTGGGACGTCACACCCGCGCCGTTCCCGCGGATTCCCTATCATGAAGCCAAGTTGAAATACGGCACAGACAAACCGGATCTCCGCAATCCGCTGGAAATCGTCGATGTGACGGAAGTCTTCCGGGGTTCAAACTTCGGCATTTTCGCAAAAGCCATTGAAGCGGGGTCGGTCGTTCGCGCTATCCCAGCGCCCAACACTGGCGACAAGGCGCGCAGCTTCTTCGATAAAATGAACGACTGGGCGCGCGAACAGGGCGCGCCGGGCATGGGCTATATTATTCTCGCTGATGGTGGTGGCAAAGGTCCCATCGCAAACAACCTTGGCGACGAACGCATTCAGCAACTAAAGGACCTTATGGGCGTCGGCGACGGGGACGGCGTGTTCTTTGCCTGCGACAAGGAACATGGTGCCGCTGACCTAGCCGGCAAGGCCCGGACCAAGGTTGGTCAGGACCTCGACCTGATTGAGCCCGGCGTCTTCAAGTTCTGCTGGATCGTCGACTTCCCGATGTACGAACTCGACGAGAAAACCGGCAATTTGCAGTTCTCACACAATCCGTTCTCGATGCCGCAGGGTGGGCTCGACGCATTGCAGAACCAGGATCCGCTGGAGATCATCAGCTATCAGTATGACATTGTCTGCAACGGCGTTGAGCTGTCATCCGGCGCCATTCGGGCCCACGATCCGGATATTATGGCCGCCGCCTTTGAGAAGGTCGGCTATGACCGGGCGCGCGTGGAAGAAGAATTCTCCGGCATGATGAATGCCTTTAAATATGGCGCGCCACCGCATGGCGGCATCGCCCCGGGCATCGACCGGATCGTTATGCTGATCGCGGACGAGCCAAACTTGCGCGAAGTGATCCTGTTCCCGATGAACCAGGTTGCCGAAGACCTGATGATGGGCGCTCCGGCACCTGCGATGAAGGAACATCTGCGCGAGTTGCATCTACGTGTGATTGAACCGGTGGAACCGCACAAGCACTAGGCCTCCCAGATAAGCCCCGTTCGTCTCGATTTTCACCTCCCTATGAAAGGTCCGATGGACCGGGCAGTTGTCGGCGGCCTCTATCAGTTTTGATTGCTGTTGGCTTTTTAGATCGCCCTCAATGGTGATCACGCGAGCGAAACGGTCGATCTTCCCGTGCTGGATTTCGCAGCCTTAACAGTCATTAGTATGAATTTGTTCACCACTTTTGACGGACGATTGCTGCCTTGCGGATCGCATATTTATTACTCCCCAGGTAATGGGGACGGCCAACCCTCAATGTTAGCGTTTGCGCGCAATCCCGGATGAACTGACGAGGTCCCATTGGGCTTCCCGGCAGAGACAATCAGAAGAGGAGGGCGTAATGGACTATCGTGCGCTAACGATCATCGGCATCACAGCTTGTATCTTGCTCGCACCGGCAGCTCAGGCGGCAAGTTGCACCGAAAGCGGTAACATCCGGCAGGAAGACGGCCGGCAAGGCCTGACTGTTAAGGTCGACGACACTGATCCGGTGAGAGACTGGAAAGTGACGCGGGTTGTCTACAAGGCGGGCGCTAATGACGATGAACCGCAGATCGACGATGCCGCGAAAGCGCTCGATGAGTCGTTCCAGACCGTTTTTAACGAGAAAAACCTCTCCTACAAAACAGAGGGTTGGCGATCAAATGCTGTGCGTGTCGCATTAAAAGGCGTGGAGCCGGGGAAGGGGTCGAACCAGATTTGGTGTGACCTCAGTGTAGATGCCAAAAGGGATTCCATGAAATCCGAGAAGTTCCGCGCAAGGGCACGAACCGTTGATTGCGCTGATATGCCGGAAATAACATGTAAGAGAGAGTACAAGAAGAACGACCGGCGCTTTGAGTATCATATTACGATCGGCCCGGAGAAATAGGCGTCAAACATCAGACCAATACCTACCGCGCCGATGTCTTGATGGACACTTCAGCGTGAAGTGTCCGGTGAACCGGACATTTGTCGGCGATCTCCATTAGCTTCGATCGCTGTTCGTCTGTCAGGTCTCCCTCAATGGTGATCACGCGCTCAAAACGGTCGACCTTACCCTCGCGGGTTTCGCAATCTTCGCAGTCCTTGGCGTGAATTTTCTCGTGGCTAACGTCGGCAGACAGCCGCTCCACGGACAGGCCCTTGTGGTCTGCATACATACGCATGGTCATGGTCGTGCAGGCTGCCAGCGCGGCTGAGAGCAAATCGTAGGGTGTGGGACCTGTATCGGTTCCGCCATAGCTGACCGGCTCGTCGGCGCGGAGCAGATGCCCGTCCGCCCAAATGCCAGTCGCAAACTTTCCGTCGCCTGCCTCGGCAGCCCGGGTTACCCCGGCGGGCGGTTTTGAAACGAGGTTCTTTTCCGTCTCGCCAATATAGCGTGACGCCCATGCGGCCAGCACGTCAGCAACATAGTCAGCATCTGCTTTGCGTGAAAGCAGGTGGTCGGCGTCATCCAGGCTGACGAAACTCTTTGGGTGTTTAGCCGCGGCAAAAATCTCTCCGGCATTTTCGATACCGACGATTTGATCACGGGGTGCGTGAAACACGGCCAATGCCTTCCTCAGATTGCCGATATAGGTGGACGGCTCATGGTTTTTGATGTCCTCCAGGAAACCCGCACCAATTTCAAATGGCCGGCCGCCAATATTCACTTCGGCCTTACCCTTTTTCGCTATTTCGTCTGCCGCATCGGCCACCAGATGTTCCACATGCGCCGGGTCTGCAGGCGCACCAATGGTCGCAACCGCTTTGGCTTCAGGCACATCAAGTGCTGCGCGGAGAACCGCCGCCCCCCCCAAACTGTGGCCAATCAAGATGGCAGGCGGCTGGTGCTCTTCACGCAGGAAACTAGCCGCAGCGATTAAGTCTTCAACATTGGACGTAAAGTGCGTATTCGCAAAATCACCTTCTGAGGCGCCAAGACCGGTAAAGTCGAATCGCAGCACAGCAATACCGCGGTCAGCGAGTCCGCGAGCGATACGGCCTGCTGCATAAATATCTTTGGTGCAGGTGAAACAATGCGCAAATAGCGCATAAGCACGGACAGGGCCTTTTGGACTGTCGAGGCGTGCGGCGAGCATCTGGCCGTCCGCGCCCGGGAACATTGTTTTCTCGCTGGTGATCGCCATGGACGAATTCCTGTTGGTTTCGGGGAAGCCGGTTTCTATGGTAACGCCACACCTACAAACACGCTTACAGGGGAGACAGATATGGGACCGCTCAAAGGGGTCAAGGTAGTCGAAATCGCAGGCATCGGGCCGGGCCCGTTCTGCGCCATGATGCTGGCGGATATGGGCGCCGATGTCATCCGAATTGACCGGCGTGATCCGTCGGGCCGTCCTGGGACGACCGCTGGCGGCAATGCGCGGTTTGATGCGCTCAATCGCGGGCGGCGGTCTGTTGCGCTCGACCTGAAAAAACCGGAAGCGGTCGAGACGGTTCTCAAGCTGTGCGAATCTGCCGACGTATTGACGGAAGGCTTCCGTCCAGGCGTGATGGAACGACTGGGTATGGGGCCCGATGTCGTCTTGGGCCGCAATCCCAAGATCGTCTATGGGCGGATGACCGGCTGGGGTCAGGAAGGACCCTATGCGCCGGTCGCCGGTCATGACATCAACTACATTGCTCTATCAGGCGTGCTGCATGCGCTGGGCCGGGAAGGGGACAAGCCGGTTCCGCCGATGAATCTGGTCGGCGACTTCGGCGGCGGCGGCATGGTGCTGGCCTATGGCATCGCCTGTGCCCTGTTCGAAGCCCAACGGTCCGGCCAGGGTCAAGTGATTGATGCCGCCATGGTTGATGGCGCGGCATTGCTGATGGCACCGATCTACGGGCTGCAGGCTATGGGCCGGTGGAACGGCGACGAGCGTGGCGTGAACCTGCTCGATACCGGTGCGCATTTCTACGAGGTCTACGAGACCAGCGACGGCAAATACATTTCCGTAGGGTCCATTGAGCCGCAGTTCTATGCGATCCTACTGGAGAAATCCGGCGTTGACGCCGCTGAGTTTGCGGACCAGCACAACAAGGACAAATGGCGGGGTTACAAGGACACACTCACTGAAATCTTCAAGCAGAAGACGCGCGACGAATGGTGCGAGATCATGGAATATACCGACATCTGCTTCGCGCCGGTGCTGTCCATGAATGAGGCGCATGCACATCCGCACAATGAAGAGCGCGGCACATTCATCGAGGTTGGCGGATTCAAGCAGCCGGGACCGGCGCCACGCTTCTCGCGCACCAAGCCGGAAGTCGCGCGTCCCTCACCGACGCCAGGTGAGCATAATCAGAACGCACTGTCGTCCTGGGGGTTCAGCGATGAGGAGATCGCGGCACTGGAGGCAGCAGAGGCGATTTAGCTACTGCCTGATTTCGCGCTCGACGGTAACGGTTGTCCCACTCTGGCCGGGGAAGTCTTCGAACAAGGCCTCGATCATGTAGGGCAGGGCGCCATCAAAATTGCGCGCCGGCCCGATGCTGCGGGCGCGGCCTTCGAAGACGCGCTCGCCTGTATCGACCCGGTCGATTTCAAGCGTAACCAGGCGGCTGGCTGTTCCACCTCGTGAGTCACCCACCGGAAAACTGGTGCCGAACCCTACGCCGACACCGCCACCACGATAACCGCCGCTGCCACCACTGACGCCAATGCTGACGCTGCTGCTTGGCTCGTCAAAGTCGCCGATGGGCGACTGCCCGTAATCCAGATGCGCGATATAGACCGGTGGTTCGCCGCCCGCCGGGCTGAAGCCTTGCCGCGTCAGTTGAGTCATCAGCAGGGCGGATGCCTGTTCGAATTCAATGCTGCCCTGTTTGCGCTGATCGGGCGAAACAATGGCAATCGCTGCGCCTTGCGGCGCCTCCAGCTTATGAAACCGGGTCACGTCGGATTTGATGGATACCGCGCAACCGGCCAGCGCGAACGCCAGTAATAGGGCCCCAAGCCGAAATCTATTCATGGACTGGCCTCCTTGTCTTGAATGTATGTGGGGTCGAGCAGCGTTGCTAGGGCTGGCTTGCCCACCAGCTATCGAGGCTATAGCCCATGGTGGGAGTCACCTCGGGGCGCGATAGCCGGTTCCAATAGGCGACCCGGTCGATATCAAGGTGGTAAAGCGGAATGACATAGGCGCCGGATCTGAGGGTACGGTCCAACAGGCGCGTCGCCCCGATTAACTCCTCACGCGTGCGTGCAGCCGGAATCTGCGCCACCAGCCGGTCAATCAACGGGTCTTTCACGCCCATATAGTTCCGGGTGCCGGGCCTGTCAGCCGAGTCGGAATGCCAATAAAACGCCTGTTCGTTGCCGGGTGACAGGGATTGACCCCAGAAATAAGCGATCATGTCAAAATCGTAATCGATCAACCGCTCTTGATATTGTGCCTCGTCGACCAGGCGCACGGTCGCCTTAATACCAAGGGTTTCCAGGTCGCGGGCAAATTGCGCGACGGCACGCTGCGGCCCGGATGCTGTGATCAGAATTTCAAAGGCAAGAGGCCGATTCCGAGCATCAATCAGATGCTTTCCGTCAATGTGATATCCGGCATCGCGGAGCATCTGTTGCGCATGCCTGCGGTTTTCCCGGTCGTAGCCGTCTCCCTGCGACGCCGGTAACGGGTCGAGCACTGATTGAGAAACCGGGTGATCACCTGACTCCAGTGTTTCGAGCATGGCCTGCTCGTGTTTCGAAACACGAGTTGGCGCTTCTAGATCAGCATTGTCGAAGAAACTCTGGGTGCGTGTATAGGCGCCAAAGAACAGCTTTTCGTTCAGCCATTCGAAGTCAAAGGCGTGAATGAGTGCCTGGCGGACGCGGATATCCGAAAAAACGTCGCGCCTTGTATTCATGACCAATCCCAACATGCCTGAAGGCCGGCCATGAGGCAGTTCAGCAAGCACCACATCGGGATCCCGTTTGGTGTAGCCGGTTGCCCACCGCTGTGGGCTGGGCTCGGCGCGAAAATCGACCTGACCGGCGCGGAACGCCTCAAAGGCAAGCGATTGGTCGCGGTAATAGTCGTAACGGATCATATCGAAGTTAAAGCGCCCGCGATTGACCGGCAGGTCCTTGCCCCAATGATCCGGATCACGGCGATAGGTGATGCTGCGGCCCGGATCGACTGTTTCGATCACGTAGGGCCCTGACCCCGGAATGGGTTCAAGGCTGACCTGATCGAATGTCCGGCCGTCAAAATGGTGCTTCGGCAGAACTGGCATCAGGCCCAGAATCAGCGGGAGTTCCCGGTCGCCGCCGGATCGAAAGGAGAATCGAACACCCCGTTCCCCAACACGTTCGATCTCTACCACCTGGCTGTAATAGGCGTGGTGATTGGGCCGACCGTGGTCGCGGAGGGTCTCAAGCGAAAACACCACATCATCGATAGTGACCGGTTTTCCGTCCTGAAAACGCGCTGCCGGGTTGAGGTGAAATTCGATCCATGACCGGTCATCAGCCACGCTGATCTTCTCAGCCAGTCGGGCATAGAGCGTAAACGGCTCGTCCCGGCTGCGTGCCAACAGCGTCTCGAAGACCAGATTTCGGCCCGCTGCCGGTATGCCGCGGATGATGAATGGATTGAGACTGTCGAATGACCCGATCTCGGCAAAGGTGATGGCACCGCCCTTGGGGGCTTCTGCGTTGACGTAATCAAAGTGATCAAACTCAGCGCCATATTTCGGATCGCCATGCATGGCGATGGCGTGGTTGCTTTGGTCGGCCATTGCCGTTGGCGTGGCGGCCGCCAAGCAGAAACCGAGCGCGATGATCCGATTTAGCATCACCAGAATATGGCGGCGCTCGACGGTGCCCGCAATCGTGTCATTCTGTTAGCGACCTGCCATCCGCTTAAGCCCCAGGCGAACGACCGCAGCGCAGGCGGAAAGGGAGGGGCGCAGAAGCGACGCCTCCCGTGCATAAAAGTATGCCTCCCGTATACGGCCTGCGTCTTCAAGGTCGGCCGCTAGTTTCTGCAGCGCGAAAGCCTTGTGGGTTCTGCCATGGTCGCGAAGCGCTGCATGTCTGGAAAAACAGATCGCCTTGTCGAGGACACGAAGCTGATAGAGGCGTTTGTCGATATCACCAAGAAGGGTGGACATACTGGTCCCTGCGGCCGGGTCGGGAATATTGTGCCGTGAGACGAAGTCGGGTGCATAAAGCATGGTGTCTGCAGCATCGACAGCCCGCAGATAGAAGTCGCGGTCGCACTCATAGCGCAGGGTCTCGTCAAACCCTTTAATAGCAACAAAATGGTCCTTACGGATCAGTGTATTGTTCACATGGGCAAAACCGGTCGCCTTGAGCAGGTCACCAACGGTAACGGAAAATGCATGTCCATCTAAAAGCCGATTTTCATCCGCCAGGTGGCGTTCCAGGCCATCCAGCCAGATTTCCTCATTTTTTTGAATGTCGCCGGTAAACGCCCGCTGGCAGGTGAAGTAAAGGTCCGGAATTGAGGGCTGGCTCTGGATTGTTTGTGAGGCTCTGAGCAGATGCTGATCGTCTGTCCACTCATCGTCATCGTCCAAAAAACCCAGAACGTCGCCAGATGCCAGCCCGGCCCCGAAATTGAGGACATAACTCTGGCCATGACCGTTCAGGGCTTTGGGCAGATGGTGAATTTTCGATCCGCCCAGTCTATCTGCCTCGATCTCGTTATAGGCCGGAATGTGAACTGGATCGGAGCCGTCATTAACGACAATGACCTCAAGCTCAACGCCCTGTTGCGCAAGGACCGAGTTCAGCGCGACCCGAAACTCATCAGGCCGGTTGCGTGTCGCCAAAATGATGGAGAACTTCATGACAAGGTCGCCGTAACCAGTTTGGCCTCACTCTAGCAGCGGAGCCTCTGATCGCGCACCGGCAAAAAAAGGGCGCCCCGCAGGGCGCCCTAGTCAAAAGGATTGGAGGGTATCGAAATCAAGTGGACAGCAGCCACAAAACCGAGCCGATGATGCCTGCCGCCGACACGAATGCGAGCACATAAGCAGACACGAAAAACTCCCTTCATCAGGCGCCGTACTGGCGATTTCGAGGGTTGCAGGTTGCCCCAAGGAATGGGCAAAATTAAGGCAGGACCAAGACTTATTCGGGTCACGGGGAAAGAACCGACGATGAAAGACATACCGGAAAACGTTCGCGCCTATCAGAAAACCCAGCTTTACACGGCCAAAACGACGCCGGGAATGATGAAGAACGATCACCGGACCCGGGGTGGCGTATGGGGCAAGATCATCGTCCGGTCAGGCGAAGTGGGTTATGAAATTCCCGAAGATGAAGAAAGCCACACTTTGACCCCCGATAACCCGGGTGTCATCGAACCGCTGAAGTTTCATCGCATCGACCCAAAGCCTGGCGCCAAATTCTATCTGGAGCTTTACCGCTAAATGGACGACATGGCGGCGTCGTTTCTGACGACTTTCCTGACCTATTTTGTTGGACCGCCGGTTCTGGTCGGCCTGATCGGGGCCTACTTGATGACAGCAAGCCGGTTTAGGGGCGCCGTGGTCGGTGGGGCCATTGGCATGGTGCTGGGCTATGCCGCGTTTCAGGTCGTCGTCATCAACAATCTGGAGCCACCGCCGGAGGTCGCCGAGACTCAACCGGAAGACCCGGCAATGGTTCCAATTTCAGACTAGAGCAAAACCAGCTTAGTTGGAATCGCTGAGATCCAACTAAGTTGGTAAATTTGCTCTAGAAACCAATAGATTAGATCATCTTTATCTGTTGAGCTGGAGCGCCGTCCGCTTCCAACTCAACAGATGATGATCTAGAACCTGAGCTTGGCGCCACCTGTGATGGCGTGGTCCTGGTAGTCGCCGCCGATTTCGCCGGAATAGTCGAAATAGAGCTGCAGCATGGAGCCAATCATCGCCGTAATGCCTGCACCAAACAGCGCTGTCGTTTTGCGGGGCACCTCGCCGAACACCGTGAAGTCACTACCAAGGACGCCGTCGAACCGGCCCGAGATCGCCCGTAGATCATCCTCGAACTCGTGCCCAACACCGACGCTGGCATAAGGTGTGAACCAGCCACCGTTGCCTGAACGGATTGTCTTCGCAATCCGGATCACACCTTCCAGACGCACCGAGTCGAAGCTGGTCTCATCGATGCTCAGATTGACCGGAGCTGCGCCGGTTTCTGTGAAACCGTCCTGTTCCACCCTGGCATAGGTCAGGCCCACAGTCGGCGTCACCTGGAAGCCGTCGCCCAGATTGAACTGATAGCCGCCCCGGCCACCGACGTAGCTCAGGTCGCCATTATAGTCGGCGAGCGCCGACAGATTGACTGTGCCGAAGGTGATGTCACGCGTGCTTTCAATATCCATGCCGCCGACACCACCGGACAGCTCAACAAACCACTCCGGCCCGAAGATGCTGGCATAGCCGGCAACCTGCCAGCTATCCACATCGCCTTCACCGGCACGTCCGGCAAAGTCCACATCAGTGCTACCAAAGCCGCCGGTGATGCCGATCAGGATGTTGTTATCGATCAGATAGTCGACGCCGCCATAGCCGGAAACCGTGTCAAATTCATATTCGATGAAGCCGTTATTGCTGTCGACCTCGACAAAGTCGAAGGTCCCGGCCAGCCAGAAGGAGGCCCGATCGTCGTCGGCGCTGGCGCCGGTCACCGAATTGTCGGTCACATTAATCGCGATGGCATTGTTGTCTCGGCGGCCGCCGCGTACCTCGTAAGAGCGCAGGCTGGCCTGATGCATCATGGTGCGCGAGATATTGATGCCGACCTCGTCAAAGGCATTGAACCATTCCCCGTGCAGGTCATCCAGCCCGCCCGGAATGTCGCCCGATGTGCCCAATTGCGCGGCCAGCGCGTGCAGCGGATCGGTGTTCAGGCCGTATTGGGTAACGCCATCAATGGCCCCCGCAGTTGCGGCCTGATTGACGGTCTGCGCACTGGGTTCAAAGTCCGGGATCGAGGTAATCCGCACCCGGTCGGCCAGATATTCGATGCTGCCCTTGAAGAGCTGCACCCGGTTGGTCTCGTCCACGTCCACCGTGGCCGGCTTGTCTTCCCGCACAGTTACACCACCATCGTTTGGGCCCCCGTCAAAGGCGATAGTGTCGAAGGTGCTGTTCACGCCGCCTTCGGCAACCAGCACGTCATAGACCCGGGCCTGGCCGGTATAATCAGCCGTGGCGATCCGCTTGCCATCGGCATCCAGATCAGGCGTGCCGTCCTGGTCGGCATCAAGGAACTCGGGATCGAGGATCACATCGATAGTGCCACCCAGCACCGCTGTACCATCGCCGGTGGGCACGGCTTCAACGTCAATACTGTCGGTAACGCCGTCGGGGGTGCCGTCTGGCCCGGTTGTGTCATTGGGAACGCCCAGATCGGTCGTGGCGACACCGGCCGCGGTGACATTGAGCAGGTCATGACCGCCCGTGTCATTGAGGTCGACCTCGAAACGGCCACCATTATTAGTAATGACCGTGACATCGTTGATGATGGAGGTTTGCACGCTGTCAAAGACGACACGGCCGATCACATTTAATGTGCCGATCGAGGTGCCCGGTGCGATCACACCTTGCGCGCCGGTGGGTGCCAAAGGATCGGCTTCAGCGCCGGAGACGAACAAGCCGCCCAGCACAGAAGGATCGGTGACCACCGTGCCATGACCGCCCAGCCTGGCGCCGGGGAGGACATCAACGGTCGGTGACACCAGCGTTGCGCCGGTATTTGGACCCAGAACCGGATCCGTCTCCGGATCGTCGTCATCGTCAACCAAAATGAGACCGCCAATATTAAGCGTGCCACCTTGAATGGTTGTGCCGACCACCCGGTCAAAGACCTGGACCGTCGCATCGGCAATACCGTCGCCATCATTATCGACGTCGACGGGCCGGGTCATCAGCACACCGTCCACCGTGATCGTGCCGTTGAGGTCGAAGGTGCCGCTGTCGACCTTGTCGAGCAATTCAGCACCAGCAAGAGCACCATCGAAGACACCTTCGCCGTCGCCGCTCAAGATGAATTGGTCAGTATCTGTATCACCTTCATCCTCCCCCAGATCGATGGCACCGTCCTGGACAGAGCCAGTCTCAAGGTCATAGGTATCACTGCCCGCGCCGAGGAGAACGTCACCGGTGATCAGCCCTTCCATCCGGTTGGTCACAGATTGGCCGCCCGCAGCCCCCTGGATCGCAACCGGGGCCATGCCGCCGCCGGTGATGGTGCCACCTGCATTATCGATAAGGATGTCATTCCCCGAGGCATTGATGGCCGCCGCGCTCAAAGACGCAATCGTACCAGTGTTGTTGACCGTGTTCATGTCGCCAGTAATGTCGACGCCATGGCTGTTGGCCCCACCGGCAGTGCCCCCGGTAATGGTGCCCGAATTGTTCAGCACATTGCCGTCGCCGGTGATATCGACGCCGTCATCACCGGCAGTGATCGTCAGGTCGGACGTGTTGGTGATGGTGTTGTCGAAGCTATGCGCGACGATGCCATCATCCATGGCAATGATGGTGCCGTTATTGGTCACTGTGTTCCCGCCATCGAGGATGAAGAAGTCGCCCTCTCCTTCGATATCGATACCGACGACAATGCCGTCATCGTCGGATTCGATCAGCCCGTCATTGACGATGGTGTTCCGTGCGACGCCGAAGACACCGTTACCAGCCGCGTTGATCGTGCCGTCTGCGGCGTTGGTGGCGGTATTGAAGGATTCAAGCGCGATACCGTCCCGCGCTACATCGATCATGCCATGATTGGTGATGGTATTGGCTTGACCTGCCGCATTGATCCCGTCGAGGCCGACAATACCAGTCTCTGTGCCGGTGGTATCCACTACACCGCCAGCATCGTTCACCACCGTGTTGTTATTGTCGTCGAGCGAGATCCCATGGCCGTCGCCGGACTGAATGGTCCCGCCGGTATTGTTGATCGTGTTGCTTGCGCCCGTAACATCGACGCCATGGCCAGTGCCATCACCCTGATCGCCGCCGGTCAAGGTGCCCGAGTTGTTGAGCACATTGCCTTCGCCGGTGATGTCGACCGCGTCATTGCCTGCGGTGATCGTCAGGTCGGACGTGTTGTTGATCGTATTGTCGAAGCTGTGTGCGACGATACCGTCGTCCATAGCAATGATGGTGCCGTTATTGGTCACCGTGTTGCCGCCATCGAGGATGAAGAACAGGCCTTCGCCCTCCACATCAATACCGACGACAATGCCGTCGTCATCGGATTCGATCAGGCCGTTGTTGACGATGCTGTTCTGTGCGATGCCAAAGATGCCGATATCGGTGGCTGTAATCTCAGCCCCTGCCGCGTTGGTAATGCTGTTAAAGCCATCGACTGAGATGCCCGTCTGAGCATCAATCGTGCCTTCATTGACGATGCCGGCGCGGCCATCCTCGTCGAGGTCCATATTGTTGTTGAACCCGGCCAGAATGCCCACACCATCAGCCGTAATCGCACCGGTGTTGGTGATGTCATTGTTGTCGCCAGCGTCGATGCCGTCGCCACCTGCGATGATTGTCTCTGTTGAGCTGTTCTTTATGACGTTACCGGAGCCGATATTGATGCCGTCTCCCGCGACATCGATGGTGCCCTGATTGTCCACGGTGCCGTTGTCACCCAGGTTCAGGCCGTTACCATCCGGATTGTTGACGATGGCGTCGGGCTCAACAAACGTATCAAGCGCATCGTCTTCAACATTCGTGAAACCGTCCGGGTCGGTGCCGGTGCACAACACGTCAGAGCCGGTCTGAATGCAGCCTTCCAGGAACAGCACACCGATCTGAACGCTGTTCGGATTGATGATGATCTCAAAATTACCGATCTCATTGACATTATTGACCGTGTCGAACGCGCCTACCACGCCGTTAGCGGCGGTGATGATGGTAAAGACATCGCCGGTTTCGATGTTCTGGTCGACCAGGATGATGTCGAGCGTCCCGTCCAGAACAACCTCACCGCCGACGGCCAGCAAGTCGTTGGTCCCCGTTGGACCGAATTCAATCTCCAGCACACCGTCTTGCGACTGCGTGAAGTCATCATTCACCGTCAGCATGCCGATTGACATGCCCGGCGTGACAGTACCGTTGTTCACCACACTGCCATCGACTGTCCCCGTGCCGTTCAGCGCGCCGCCACCAGCGATCGTCAATCCGCCCGATGTCACCAACGTACTTTCTGCTGCAAGGGTCAGCGCACTGGTGCCGTCAATCGCAGACGTCCCGACGTCACTGCCGGTACCTGTTCCGGTTATAGCGGCGCCGTCCTGCACCGACAGGCTCTCGAAATTGATCGCTTCATCAAGCTCGAAGGTGCCCGTCCCTTGAAGAATAAGAGCGTCGGCGCCGCCGCCACCGTCGATTACGCTGTTGACCGTGCCGGTGGTGACATCGGTTCTGAACGTATCGGCACCGCCCGCCAGCAGCACATCTCCATTGATGGTGCCAGCATTAAAGACCACCTCATCACCACCGCCGCCGGCAATCGCCGTCGCAACACCTTCGATGACACCGCCCGCATTGTTGTTGACTGTGTTCGGCCCGAAACCGAGCAACGCGACGCCGACCCCACCCGTGCTGATCAGGTCACCGCTATTGTTTATGGTGTTGTCAGTACCAAAAGACTCAATGGCATTGCTTGCGGCACCGCCGGTTGCATTAACCTCGCCGCCGGCGTTGTTGTTGATGGTCGAATTGTTGAACAGATCGAAGCCATCATCGGCGACATTGAGCGTGCCGTTGTTATTGAGGGTCGACCCTGCACCGGAGTTCACAAAGAACCCGTCACCGTCAGAGTTGACCGTGCCATTGTTCGTGGCCGTGACCCCATCGTTGATCACAAAGCCCGCCACACCAAACAGCGCACCGCCGACATTAATCTCGCCATCATTGGTGGCGGTGCCGCCGCCAGCCTCGTTGAGACTGTTGACGATGATGCCCCTGGACTGAGTCGTGATTGTCGCATCCGCATGGTTGGTGACCGTCGACCCGGAACCCGTGCTGATGCCGATATCGCGGGACATGATGGATCCAAAATTGTCCACCATATTGTCCGCGCCGGTTCTGATGCCTGCGTCAGAGGCAAAGTCCTCAGAACTTGTCAACGTGACCGTGTCGATGGCGCCGCGGTTGGTAATGGTGTTACCGGTACCAGCCGTCAGGCTTGTCGCGATCCCGGCATCGAATGCCGTGATTGTGGCACCTGCCTCATTCGTGACCGTGTTATCGCTGCCAACGCCAATACCCGTGCCCTGCTGAGTGGCCGCCGTGCCGAGGATGGAGTTCCGGTCGCCGTCATTGGGCGCATTGGCCAGGCTGTTGCGGGCGAAAATCTCGCCCCGATTGGTGATGATGTTGTTGCTGGCGGCAAAGATACCGTCGACCTGTGAATCCACCGTACCTTCATTGGTGATACCGAAGTTCCCGTCACCGTCCAGGTCCACATTGTTGTTCGACCGGGCATAAATGCCAAAGTCGAGTGCATCGATCCCCCCGGTATTGAGCACATCATTGCCGTCGCCCAGCGCCATGCCGTCGTCGCCTGCGTTAATGGTCTCGACGCTGGTGTTTTGGACGATGTTGTTGTTGCCTGCCCGGATGCCGTCGCCATCGACATCAATCGTTCCGGAATTGATGATTCCCTGGCTGGCAAAAGTGGCGTCCTGATTATAGCCGGACCCTGCGATGATGCCGTCGCCTTCGCCCATGATGGTTCCGGAACTCAGGATTTCGCTTTCGTCGCCAGCTTGGATACCCGCAGTTGTTGCGGAAATAGACCCCTTGTTGTCGATCAAACCCTGGTCGGCCGTCAGGATGCCAACATCGCCAGCGGAGATACTTGAATCGCCGGACGTCCTGATGATGCTGAATGTGCCAGTAACCTCGATGCCGTCATCGCCGGCATCGATAAGTCCGAAGTTCTGAATGACCGTTGCATTGCCCCCGGCACGGATCCCGTCTTCGGTCGCTGTGATGTCACCCGCAAAGCCACCGAAGAAATCCTGACCGTTGGTGATGTCGGCAAGTTCTCCGGCAATGATACCACTGCCGTCGCGGGCAATGATTGTGCCGCTGTTTGTAACGCCCTGGGTGAAATCATCATTGTCCAGGTTGGAAAAGACGCCGTCCCCGACGACGATCCCATTTTTGGCAGCGTCAATGTCGCCGCGGTTTAAGACTTCGCCGGCACCATCGTTCTCGACCCCGTTATTGCCAGCGACAATTGTTGCACCCTCATGGTTGATGACAAGGCTGTCAAAGCCGGCCGTGATCCCGTTGTTACCGGCGGCGATAGAGCCCTTGTTGATGAAACCAAAGTCGCCGTCCTGGTCAACGTCGGCGACGACCACACCGCCGACCATTGTGCCGTTGCTGAAGTCGCCGCCGTTGATGCCGTCCAGTCCGGCCTCAATTGTTCCCGTATTCTCTGCTTCACTATTATCCCCGACCAGAATGCCATGACCATCTGCGATGATGGTCTGCGGAGAGGTGTTATTTACCGCGTTTTCGTCACCGGTTTCGACACCGTTTCCGGCCGCGTTGATCGTGCCGTCAACCTGGGTGACATTGCCGTCGCCCAGTGTCAGGCCATTGCCTTCCGGGTTGAGAACCTGCGCGTCGGACAGGACAAGCACGTCAAGGCCTGTATCGACCGTATTGACGAACCCATCACCATCGATGCCTTCGCACAACACGTCGAGGCCCGTCTGCACGCAAGCGCCGAGCGCGAGGAAGACGATCTCCACCTCCATCTCGTTACCGGTCGTGTTGATCTGAACATCAAGGCCCGCAGGGGTGCCAACCGTATCGAAGGTGTTATCCAATATCCCGCCATCTGCGATAAGGAAGGTAAAGCTGTCGCCGACCGCGACATCTGTGTCGAACAGAATGATATCCAGGGTGCCGTCAAGGTCAGCCGTGCCGCTGATATCGATCAGGTCGTTGGAGCCGGTCGGGCCGATTTCCACCATAAGCACGCCGTCCGTGCCTTGTGAAAAATTACCATCGATCATCAAGGTGCCGATCGATTCGCCAGGCGAGACCATACCCTCGCTGATCAAATCGCTTTCGAGGGTGCCGTTGCCGTCAAGAGTGCCACCGGCAGAGATCGTCGTACCGCCCGATGCGGTAAGCGTGCTTCCGGCAGCCAGCGTTAGTGCACTTGTCTCGTCGATCGCCAAGCTGCCGATATCAGCGCTTGTCCCAGTCGCCGTGACGGCGCCGCCGCCAAGAACCGAAACGCCTTCAAAGTTAATGTATTCGGTGCCGATGTCTGTCAGGTCAAAGCTGCCGCTGCCGGTCAGGCCCAGATCGTCGATATCGTCACCGCCATCGACCACACTGTTCACGACCCCCATGCCAACATCGGTTGTGAAACTGTCGTTGCCCGCGCCCAATAGAACGTCGCCATTGATCGTTCCGGCGTTCATCACGGTGTCAGACATTATCCCGCCCTCAATCGCCGTACCGCTGCGGCCTGTAATCGTACCGTGATTTTCGATCGAGAAACTGGAGGTCCCGAATGCAGAGGCCAGCACGGCCCGCTCCGCGCCCCTGACAAGGCCGCCTGCCTGGTTATTGAGCTCAAGATGGGTACCGCCGCTGAGGCCAAATGCGTTCCGGCCTGTCGTGCCTGTACCATCGGGCGCATTGACGCCGCTTTCGATAGTGCCGCTGTTCTCAACCGAGAAGGTTCTTCCCTCATCGAGCGAAATAAAGATAGCGGAGGCGGGGGCTGATTCCGAATTCGAGATATCAACATCGACGAGGATATCGCCGGAATTGTCGAGCGTACCTATATGGGGATCGCCATCGTCCAGGAAGCTATCATTGATCCGCAAGGACTCACTGCCGGTCAGGATCATGCCCTGATTGTCGATCATGGTATTGGCATCGACTTCGATGCCATCGCCATTGTTGTCGATCTGGGCGATGGTGCCGGTATTCACGATCACACTGTCGCCGCGAATATCAATGATGTTTGAGCCATTGCCGTTGATCAATCCGTGATTGGTCACGGTCCCGGCGCCATTGATATCGATGGATTCATCGTCGGCGGTGATCACGCCGGTCGCTTCGTTGGTGACGGTTCCGTCACCGGAAAAGGCGATGGCGTCGAAACTGTCGAACCGGGTGCCCTCAGGCTGGGTCGCGATGATCGTCCCGGAGTTGGTCACCTGGCCTGATGCCGCGCTGATGCCATTGCCTTCGGTCGAGGTGATCATGCCATGATTGATAACCATTGCGTTCTCGCCCAAACGGACCGCGTCGCCGACATCCTCGACATCCATGCTGTCATTGCCGGCTTGGATGGTGCCCGTCGCCTCGTTGGTCAGGGTGACATTGTCGCCATCCAGAACACCAAACGTCGCGCCGGTGACCGAGCCGGAATTGTTGATCGTAAACGGACCGACGCCTACAAGACGGATGCCGCTGCCGTCCTCGCTGGTGACGCTTCCGGCATTGTTGATCTGAACATTGTTTCCGCCGCTCGCGATGGCAGATGCGTTCGCAAGGCCGCTCACAATGATAGTGCCGCCTTCATTATTATGGACGACGGCATCGGTCCCGACTTGAATACCACCCTCTATAGCTGTGATCAGACCATTGTTGGTCACGGTCACACCTTCACCATCAAAGTCGCTGATGCCTGAGTTTGAAGCATCAATGGTACCGTTGTTGATGGCGGCCGCGCCGCCAGACAAGCCAATGCCCGTCCCGATCAAACCGTCGACGACAATCGAACCATCGTTCGTGACGGATCCTGTTCCGTCTGGTCCGCCGTCGACAAAGACACCAAAGGAGTCTGCATTGATGATGCCCGTGGCCGTGTTGACGACCTGGCCGCCAAAGCTTGCATCAATGCCGATGCCATCCGAGCTGATGGTACCAGAATTGTCGATCTCGGCACCAACCCCCGCCTCGATGCCTTTCCCGACATTGTTGATCGTGCCCTGATTATCAATCATGGCACCATCACCAAGCTCAAGCCCGATAGCCGCTGGATTAACCACCAGCGCGTCGCTTTCGACCAGAACGCTCAGGCCCGTATCGACGGTGTTCGAGAAACCATTGTTATCAATGCCTTCGCACAGCACACTTAGTCCAGTCTGCTCGCAGCCGTCCAAAATGAGTGAAATGATTTCGATGTCGATCTGATTGGCGCCGACATTGATGGACACATCAAGGCCATTCGGTGTCGTGACCGACGCAAAGTCACCGTCCAGCACGCCGCCATCGGCGATCAGGAAGGTGAATGTGTCGCCGGGATTAACAAAGGGGTCGAACAGGATGATGTCGAGCGTGCCATCCACGTCGGCCGTGCCGGAAATATCGATCAGGTCATTGGACCCGGTCGGTCCAATCTCAATCTGCAATACGCCGTCTGGTCCCTGGGTGAAATTCCCATCGACCATCAGGGTGCCAATGGAATTGCCGGGGGCCACCGCCCCGCCTGTCTGGTCAAGATCACCGACGGTGCCGGTGCCGCCCAGTGTACCGCCGGTTACGTTGGTATTGCCGGTTGAGAAATCACCATTGACCACGGCAGTGCCACTGACCACGTCGAGATCCAGGGTGCCTATGTTGGTTTGGCTCTCCTCAAGCGTGAAGGTGCCGGTGCCATTAACCTCAATGGTCTGAACACCGCGATATTGAATGCTCTCATCGTTCTGAGTGGATACTTGTGAAACATCGAAGGTGAAGCCCTGGTCGCCGCCGAGCCGCAAAGTCTGCGCGTTAATTACCGCACCGTTGATCGTGCTGCCGTTGCGGATCTCAACCACGTCATTGCCGAAACCCATATCGATAGCGATGCCACCTGTCCCGGTGATCGTCCCCGCATTGATAAGAACCTGATCGTCAAAACCACCGAAGGTGTCGGCAAAGACTCCCATAAATCCCGTGATCTCACCGCCCGATTGATTGAAGAAACCGCCATCGATCGGTCCATTCAGCTCTACTCCAGCGCCATCGGTGTCACCGTCGCCATCAGTATTGCCAGTAATGGTGCCGGCGTTAACGGCCTGGCCGCCTATTACATCACCAAGATCCAGACCGGTATCGCCAGAAATCTGAGCACCGGCCTCATTGGCAAAATTACCTGTAATTCGAAGAATGCCCAGGCCATCACCGCGGCCACTGTCGTCCGAATCACCCGTAATCGTGCCACGATTGATGACATCGCCATTGATGAAGGCGAAAAGATTTGCGCCCGAATCCGGCGCCGAGATGGTGCCCGTCGCTTCATTCACGAAGTCGCCATTGAGTGTGCCCGTCCCGATGGTGCCGATGCCGTCCTGGGTTGAGCTGGTGCTTTCGATACTGCCGGAATTGACGAAACCGCCCGAGATCTCCTGAAAGGTCACAGCCTGGCTGGAATCCATGATGCTGCCGGTGTTAGTAAAGCCATTGCCGATCACATCAATCGTCACATCGCCATCAAGAGTGCCGTGGTTGGCAAAACTGCCATCGAGCTGATTGATGTCAAACGCGCGGGCCCCCGCAGCAATCGACCCCTGGTTTTCGACGTCACCCAGAACCGTATCAATGCCGACACCGTCGAAGTCCGCGTCGATAGTGCCGGTTGCCGTGTTGAGGAAGTTTCCGCCAAGTTCTTCTAGATCCACCCCCGTACCAAAGGTCGCAATGGCGTTGGGATTAGCGATAATATCGCCAGCATTGGTGAAATTGCCATCAATGCGCAGCAGCGAGATGCCGTTGTTACCGCCGCTGATCGTTGCACCTTCCTGATTCATGAAATTGCCGATGACAGTACCGTGATCGACAAAGCCAGAGGTGCCGCCACCCTGCGTAAACTGACTCAGCGTATCGCTGATGCCATCGCCGAGGCCGTCATTGTTGGTATCGCCGATGATATCGCCACTATTGATGAAATCACCGCCAACACCGACGGAAATATCGCCCGGGAACTCCGTGGAGATTTGTATCGCGTTATTGCCGCCTGAAATGGACCCGGTATTGATGAAGTCGCCGGTGATCACGATCTCGGACCCATTGGATGTCTTGCCTACCCAGACACCGGTGATGCCGCCGGAAATCATGCCGTTGACGATCAGGTCTCCATCGACGGCGCCCGCAAGACGCAGAGCATTGCTGATTTCGCCGGTGTCTTGGATGGTCCCGTTGATCAGAACATCGCCGAGGACACTGCCGTCAGGTAGGGTGCCCTCAGGCAACGGAGGAACAGGAAATACCGGATCGCCTATCTGGATAACGCCGCCAACATTGCCTCTATCGGGATCGTCCTGATCATTGACCAAAACATCTGCATTGATCGTCAGGCTTTGAATGGTGTCATCGGTCACGAAACCGTCGGGATCGTCGACCACATCAGGGGATTCGCCGCAGACTATGTTTGCAGGCGACGCTGCGTCAGCAGCGCATTGCGCCAATGCTTCTTCGCCGGCAAACACCGCCGCGGCCCAGATGGCGGCGGTCAGAAGAACTGCCCCTGTATTGGCCTTGCGATCTACGCGCGGAAATGACGTCGTGATAAACCCTTGAGGCATGGCCCCCTCCCTGATCATCTTTCGGAGCAGTTCGGCCCCGTCAAACTATGCAGCGGCACTGAATCGAGTCGCCGGCGCGATCACCTCTGATAGAGCACCTACAATACGCGTGCCCCATGCCCCTCACGCCTTCATGACCGGCATCTAATGGTGCCGCTTTAAGCGTTAGTATGACCCACAAGCGGGCGGAAAAAACAGAAAAACTGTCAAAATGGCAGAGTTTTTTCTTTTTGAAAAAAAATGTTTCAGGCTGACAGCTTTTCCGAACCAAGCCTATCGCCAGCTTATTGCCCGCTAGGCCTGAACATTTTTCCTTATTGAAAAACACAGGCCTAAAAGGTCGTTCAGGAGGTACCAACAAGATCTGCCTGTAGGGCCGATGCGTTGTTTCAACGTCCGTTTGCGCTATAAGACTTTCTGAGAGAACTAAGAAACGGGATCCGGCCCGAAATTGGTTAAAAAGATCGCCGAGATACGCAGGCCTGAAATCATCCAGGCCCTTTATCGCGCCATTCAGGGCGAAGGAATCAGCCTGCCCGGCAACGATCAGATCGCCAAACATGGCGATATGTCGCGCCAGCTGATCCGGCATTACTTCACAGATCCCGAGGACATGGCTGTCGCGCTATGCGATTTCCTCGCCGACACATACCGCGACTGTTTGATGAAAGGCATTATCGCCGCCGACGATAGCCGCCGGCTTAGCGTGTTTCTGGATTTCTACTTCAATTTTCTGGACGGGCTGCCCAAGCCCGCCGACGACGCAGTCTATGACGCGCTGTTCGCGCTGGCCGGCTCCAGCGAGCGTGTGCGCGAGAACCTTCATGACCAGTACACATTGCTGCAAATGACTCTGGCGCATGAAATCCAGATTAGCTATCCGGACTTGCCGCAGAATGGCTGTCGCGAGCTGGGCTATCTGGTCGTGACCAACATGTATGGCCACTGGAAGATGGTCGCGACCCTGGGGTTCAGTACGGACTATAACCGGGTCGCGCGGCAAGCCCTGGACCGGCTGATCGAGTCCTATGTGGCCAATTATGACGATCCTGATGCAATTTAGTTTTCAATCCGGCCAGAACACCCGGTTATGCGGGGGCAAACAACCGCTATAGACCATTCGAAAGAGTGTGCTATTAATAATGGATCGCAATAAAAGCTCCCTGAAAGAGACCGGTCCATCATGAAGACGATCCGCGCCCTTTGTTTAGGGCTTGTTCCGTTCGGCCTGGCCGCCTGCGACACGGCGGAGAACGAGACAAACCAACCCGCCGCCGATGCAGGCTTCATCAATGTCTATTCCGCACGTCATTATGACGAAGATGATTTGCTCTATGACAAGTTCGAAGCCGAAACGGGTATCGAAGTCCGGCGGATCGAGGCATCCGGCGATCTGCTCATTGAACGGGTGCGCGCCGAAGGCGAGGTCAGCCCCGCCGATGTGATCATCACCGTTGACGCCGGTAGGTTGTGGCGTGCTGAACAGGCGGACCTGTTTCAGCCGCTCGAGTCCGATGCCGTCAATGACGCGATTCCCGCGCGGCTGCGTGATCCCGAAGGCCGTTGGGTTGGTATCGCAAAACGCGCGCGGGTGATCGTGCATGCGCCGGATCGGGTCGACGCGGCCGATATCGACACCTATCAAGACCTCGCAGACCCGGCACTGGCCGGACGGCTGTGCGTACGCTCAAGCGGCAATATCTATAATCTGTCCCTGCTGGCAGGATTGATTGAACGTTGGGGTGCTGAACAAGCGGAGATCTGGGCCGCAGGCGTCGCCGCCAACTTTGCCCGTCCCCCGCAAGGCGGCGACACAGACCAGATTCGCGCCGTTGCTGCAGGCGTTTGCGATGTCGCCCTGGTCAATCACTACTACTGGGTCCGCCTCGCCACCTCCGATAAGCAGGAGGACCAGGATGTCGCAGCCGCCACCACGATCATCTGGCCCGATCAAGAGGGCGATGGCACCCATGTGAACGTGTCGGGCATCGGTGTTGCAGCCAATGCCCCGAACGCTGAAAACGCCAGGCGCTTTATTGAGTTCTTGGTCGCGCCGGCACAGCAAACCCTGCTAGCAAGGGCCAATAATGAATTCCCCGCGTCCGGTGCACCGACAGACAACCCGGTGCTCGATGGCATCGGCCGGCCCCAGGAAGAGGTAATCAACGTTCGTGTCTACGGTGAGCGACAGGCTGAAGCAGCCGCCATCTTCGACCGCGTCGGCTGGCCTTAAGCTTCCCCCCCTTTCTGTATGGGTCGCGCTGATCGGCCTGGCGCCGCTGGCTGCACTCCTGCTGAACGGCCTGATGGGCAGCGATGGGGGTGAGACCGCGCGGCTGGCCCAGACACGATTGGGCGCAATGACGTGGGCATCGCTGTGGCTTGCTGCAGGAACAGCCATTGGCGTAGCCGTGCTCGGGACAGGCCTGGCCTGGCTGGTCGCGGCGCATCAGTTCCTCGGCCGCGGCTTTTTCGACTGGGCACTCATGCTGCCTTTGGCCGTGCCCGGCTATGTGCTGGCCTATGCCTATCTCGACCTGACCACCGCCGCCGGTCCGCTGCAATCCAACCTTAGAGACCTGACCGGCTGGCAGGTCGGCACCTATCCATTCCCGGAAATCCAGGGGCTCAGTGGCGCGATCATTATCTTCAGCCTGTGCCTATATCCGTACGTCTACGCGCTGACGCGTGCGACTTTTGCCATCCAGGGCGCTTCGGTTCTGGAAGCCGCCCGCACATTGGGCCACTCCCACCTGCGCGCCTTTTGGCATGTCGCCCTGCCTCTGGCGCGACCGGCCCTGATCGCGGGCTGCACCCTGGCCGTGCTGGAAGCGCTAGCGGATTATGGTGCGGTCATTCACCTGGGCGTGCCGACATTTACCGTCGGCATTATGCGGGCATGGTCCGCCGCAGGCGAACCCGTCGCCGCGGCGCGGCTGGCGATCCTGCTGGTCATTGTGTGTTTAGCGTTATTGGCAATCGAACGTGCCGCACGGGGGCGAGGCGCCCGTTATGTCGAAAACCGCACTTCGCGAACCATGACCCGCAGATCGCTTTCCAGATGGCAGGCAGGGCTGGCAACGGCGATATGTCTGCTGGTCCTGGGCCTTGCTCTGGTAATCCCCGGCATTCACCTGGCGGGTCTCGCCATGGATGCCGGACCGGCACGGGGGCTGGGGCAGGCGACGTTGAGAACGCTGTTGCTGGCGGGCGGCGCATCTATTCTGCTGTGCCTTGTTGGCTTTGGTATTGCTTCAGCGGCGCGTCGAGGTGACAGCACAGCCAGCCACACTCGGTCGCTGCTACCGGCCGGCTATGCCACGCCGGGTGCGGCCGCAGCACTCGGTGTGCTGGCACTGGCCGGCGCCGTCCAACCTGCATTGGGGACCAGCGCGGTGACGTTGTTCGCCGGTCCGGTCTTATTGCTGCTGGCCTATCAGACCCGGTTCGCTGCAGCGGCGTTTGGACCGATCTCGACAGCGCTGGAGCGGGCACCCCGGTCTCTCGACGACAGCGCCCGGTTGCTGGGTTGCGCGGAGCGTCAGCTGAAACGCCGAGTCCATTGGCCCACAGCGCGGATTGGTATCGGCACAGCAGCCCTGCTTGTCTTTGTTGAGATCGCCAAGGAGCTTCCCGCAACGATTATTCTGCGGCCGTTTGACTTCGATACGCTCGCCGTTCTGGCCCATGCCTATGCCTCGGAAGAACGGCTGGCCCAGGCCGCAAGCCCCGCCCTTGCACTTGTATTGATCTGCGCCCCCGCCATGGCCCTGGCCGCATGGGCCACCCGCAATCAACGGTCTGGCGACCGATGAGCATCGTACTGGAAGCCCGGGACGTAGTGCGCGCCTATGGCGACCGGCCCGTGCTGAAAGCGACGTCGCTGGCGCTGGAGGAGGGTACAGTCACGGCGTTATTGGGGCCGTCGGGCAGCGGCAAGTCGACGCTATTGCGGGTCTTGGCGGGATTGGACGATCTCGAAGCAGGCACCGTCCTGTCCCAAGGGCAGGTGCTGAGCAGCCCGGGTAATGTCACACCACCGGAGAAGCGAAATCTGGGCATGGTGTTTCAGGATTTCGCTCTCTTCCCACATTTGTCGGCGCTTGAGAATATCGCCTTCGGCCTCTCCCATCTGCCGCGGACCAAGCAGCAGGAAAAAGCCAAGGCTTTGCTGGAAATGTCGGGCTTGTCGAACCGCGCGGACGCGCACCCGTTCGAACTCTCGGGGGGAGAACAACAGCGTATCGCCATCGCCAGGGCACTGGCGCGTGAACCCGCAGCAGTCTTGCTGGACGAACCCTTTTCAAACCTCGACTCTAGCCTGCGGCGCACCACCCGCGACCACGCTATGGGGCTTTTACATGCATCAGGCGCCGCTGTCCTGCTGGTCACCCACGATGTGGAAGAAGCCCTGTCGCTGGCCGATACGCTGGCGCTGATGAGCGACGGACAGATCATCCAGACAGGGACGCCAGAGAGCGTCTATATGCACCCCACCTCTGCCCGTGCAGCCCAACTGACCGGCGACATCAACGTCTGGCGCGGACATGTCCTGAACGGCCAGGTTGAAACCCCTTTCGGCAAAATTGCTACCGACCAGAATGATGGAGACCTGGCTGAGGTACTGGTCCGCCCTGAGGCCATATCGATCACCGCGCCGGGGAATATCAAGATCCTCGACCGGCGGACACGAGGCGCAACCGTTGAAGTTACTGTCGAGGCCGATGCTGTCCGTTGGCGCGCCCGTGCAGGTCACCTCAACACAGCACAACAGGGCGATCTGGTCTCAGTGTCGCTTGACCCAAGTCTGATCAGCATCGTTCCGGCTCAATCTTGACGTCCCGACCTGCCACCAATTGAGGCTGTGACAGGCGCGCTTCAACCGCATAGAATGGCCCCGATTTATCAGAAGTCAGGGGATTAGATCATGAACGTTGAATCGCAAAAAGGCTTGAAGCCGGGCGAGGCGCGCGCACCGGGACCGAGCACCAAGGATATTATCCTGCAGGACACCAACAAGGCGCCCGACGCCCTGGTTACAGAAAACTTCACCTATAATGCGCGCGAAGACATCGCTTATGAGCGCTATTACGATCCAGCATTCTTCCAGAAGGAAGTCGAGCAGCTTTGGTCAAAAGTTTGGCAATGGGCCTGCCGGCTGGAACACATCCCCGAGGTCGGCGACAACTATGTCTATGACGTGGGCCCCTATTCGATCCTGATCGTGCGTCACGGCGAAGGGCCGGAAGACATCAAGGCCTACCACAATTCCTGCCTGCATCGTGGCACCCAACTGAAGCCGAGCGACAGTCAGAGCCACTCAGCGAAACTGCGCTGCCCGTTCCACGGTTGGGAATGGAATCTGGACGGCACAGTGAGTGAGATCCCCTGCCGCTGGGATTTTCCAAAAGTCACCGACGAAGAGTTCAAGCTGCCTGAGGTCAAGGTTGGCTTCTGGGGCGGCTTTGTGTTCATCAATATGGACCCGGATTCGATCTCGCTGGAAGAACATCTGGAAGTGCTGCCTGACCACTTCAGCCAGTTTTTCCCACTTGACCGCCGCTATATCGAAGTGCATCTGCGGCGCGAACTGCCGTGCAACTGGAAGGCTGCCGCAGAGGCCTTCATTGAGGCCTATCATGTGCGCGAAACCCACAACGGGGCCGACCCGGTCGGCAATGGCTGCACCAACGCGCAATATGATGTGTTCGGCGACAATGTGACGCGCTTTGTTCACACCATCGGTTATCCGTCGCCCAACTGGCCGAACGAAACCGCTGAAGACATCGCCAATTCCATGGAAGAACGGATCAAGGCCGCGCAGGCCAACCGCGAAACCTTGGGCGAGAAATATGACCTTGACCTGAGTGGCTACAGCGACAGCGAAATGCTCGATTCAATTGAATATTTCTGCTTCCCCAACATGTTTCTGTTTCCGGGGATTACGCTGCCGATGATCTACCGGTTCCGGCCCAACGGCATGGACCCCGACAGCAGCCTGTTCGATCTGCTGTTCCTGCGGCCGCTGAAGGAGGGTGAAGAGCATCCCGAACCCCCCGAAGTCGTCCGGCTGGGCCCGGAGGAGGTCTATGCCACGGTTCCCAACATGGATCCGGGTCTCGCCATCGTCTATGAGCAGGACACCAGCAATCTGGAAGCGCAACAGCGCGGCTTCAAAGCTGGCGCCAAACGAGTGCAGACCCTGGCGAATTATCAGGAATCCCGGGTCCGGCAGGTCCACATCACGCTGGACAAATACGTCAAAGACTAAGCCGGCAATGTCAGCAAAAGGGGTCTGTATGAATACCGCGCAATCGATCAGGGCTGCGGCTCTCATGCTTGTGGTTGCCCTCGCCGCCTGTAGCGAGGCACCGGCAGAGGTCGAAGAACGGGTCCGTGCGATCAAACCCTATTTCGTGACAGACCCGGCCGGCGGCGATGTCAGGCGCTATTCCGGCACGATCTCGTCTGCCAAGACATCTGCACTGAGCTTCGCCATCGCCGGCACGGTGGCCACGGTTGAAGTGAACGGCGGCGACACCGTCACCAAAGGCCAGTTGCTGGCCACGCTCGATCCGGAACCGATGCAACTCAATTTGAACGGGGCGCGGTCCGAATTGGCCGCAGCCCAAGCAGAGCACGAAGCCAAGAAAGTCGATCTTGACCGCCAGCAGCAATTGTTCGAACGCGGCTGGGTCGCCAAGGCCGCACTCGATCAAGCGACTGCGGCTTTTGAAGCCGCGGCAGGTCAACTCAACCTGGCGCGGTCCCGGCTGGGACTGGCAGAACGCGACCTGGAGAAAACCAGACTGCGCGCACCGTTTGACGGCGTCATCGCGCTCCGCGAGATTGAACCCTTTGTCGAGGTAAAAGTTGGCGACACGGTCCTGCAACTCGACTCCGACGGCGCGTTCGAAGTTGAATTGTCGATCCCCGACACTATTGTCGGAAGGCTGGCCGTGGGGTCTCCAGTCTCGATAAGCTCGACTACGATTGCGGGCTGCGGCTGCACCGGCCGGATCACCGAGATCGGGTCGATGTCGACGGCCGCCAATGCAGTCCCGGTCAAAGCGGCGATCCTGCAGGCTCCGCCCGGATTGCTGTCGGGCATGGCGGTAGAGGCCAGCCTCGCCCTATCAGGCAATGCGGAGTCGCGCGGCTATATGGTGCCATTGGTGGCCATCGCCCCCGGTGACGGCACGGTACAGGGATTTGTCTTCAAATATGATCAAGCCGAGGGAATCGTCCGCCAGACGCCGATCAGCGGCGATGGCCCAGTCAGCGGCAACATGCTGGCGGTCAGTTCGGGCGTTCAAGCCGGCGATGTTCTGGCCGCTGCCGGAGTCGGCTTCTTGCGAGATGGCCAGCGTGTCAAGCTGATGGGCGAATAGCCCATGAACATTACCCGCCTGGCGCTGGACAATTCGCGCATCACGCTGATCGGTATTGCGATCATCGCGATCCTTGGCGCCGTGACGTTTGCGTCCTATCCCAGCGCTGAGGACCCGACTATCACCATCCGGAATGCCACGGTCACCGCATCTTATCCCGGCATGTCGCCGGAGCGGGTTGAAGAGCTGATCACCAAGCCGATGGAAGCGGCGATGCGTGAGATCGCTGCGGTGGATGATATCAAGTCGACCTCGAAAACTGGGTCGAGCCGGGTAGAACTTGTTATTCGCGACAGCGTGTCGGATCTGGACCCGGTTTTTCAGGATATCCGAAACAAGGCAGACGACCTACGCGCGCAACTGCCCGAGGGAACCCAGGGGCCCACGGTCTATGACGAAGAGGGTCTGACCGCCGTTGCAACGATCGCCCTGTGGGCCGATGGGTTCTCAATGGCCGAAATGCGCGACGTGGCACGCGATGCCAGGGACCGGCTTTACACACTTGACGGTGTCCGCAAGATCGACATCAAAGGCGTTCAGGAAGAACGCATCTATCTTGAAATGGAGCCCGGCAAACTGACGCAGCTGGGAGTGCCCCTGCAGGACGTTTTCGGCGCATTGGCGCAGCAGAACATCATTGAACCGGGCGGACAAATCGTCGCCGGCGGTCGTGCGATCCTGCTGGAACCGACGGGGAACCTGGAGTCTCTCGAAGACATCAAATCCGTTGTCTTTAAGGTTCCCGATACGGACAGGGTCCTGCGTCTGGACGAGGTGGTTACCATCCGCCGCGACGTCGTCGACCCGCCCGTCGAACCGGCATTCTTCAATAATCGACCGGCCGTGATTCTCGCCGTGTCGACTGTCGAAGGCACCAACAATGTCGCCTTCGGCGACGCGCTGACGGCGATGCTGGACGACATCGAGCAAGGCTTGCCAATCGGCTATGTGCTGGAATATGCGACCTTTCAGCCGGAGCTGATCGAAGCCGCCGTACAGGGGGCGATTTCCAACGTTTATCAGACCCTGGCCATCGTGCTGGTCGTCGTCATGCTGTTTCTGGGTCTGCGCACCGGCCTGATTGTGGGCTCGTTTGTGCCACTCACCATGTTGTTGGGCATCATCGTGATGAGCATACTGGGTGTCGAACTGCAGCGCATGTCCATTGCCGCGACCATCATCGCGCTGGGACTGCTGGTCGATAACGGTATCGTCGTTGCTGAAGATATCCGGGTTCGATTATCGCGCGGCGTCGACCGGCGGCAAGCCGCCATTGAAGCAGGGGAATCGCTTGCCATTCCGCTGTTGACGTCCTCTTTGACGACCATATTCGCCTTTCTGCCCATGCTGCTAACCGAAGGCGGTGCGGGCGAATATGTGCGGTCGCTGGCCCAGGTTGTCGCCATCCTGCTGTTGGGGTCATGGTTCCTGTCGATGACCGTGACCCCGGTGATGTGCGTCTGGTTCATGAAGGTGCCTGAGGGCGAAACCAGGACAGAAAAGCCGGCCTATGACAGCGCCATGTATGCCATCTACCGCAACATTCTCGAGCTTTTCTTGCGCTTTCGCGTCATGGCGATCGGGGTGCTGATCGTGCTTCTCGTTCTTTCGACGCAGCTCATGGGACTGCTGAAAGTCGAGTTCTTTCCACTCGGGGACCGCAACCAGTTCCTGGTCTATCTGGACATGGAAGCCGGTACCGACCTTCGTGAGACGGAGCGGACCCTGCGCCAATTCACCGCATGGCTGTCCGATAAGGAAGAGAACCCGGAAATCTCGAGCAATATTGCCTATGTCGGCTATGGCGGCCCGCGCTTCTTTCTGGCGCTCTCACCGGTCGACCCGGACCCACATAGGGCCTTTGTGGTGGTCAACACCAAGAGTTTCGACGATGTCGACCCGGTCATCAAACGGGTCAACGCCTTTCTGGATTCCAGCCTGCCAGCCGCCCGTGCAGACGCCAAGAAGATGTGGTTCGGGGCCACAGAACCGGGCGTCGTGCAGATCCGGCTGATCGGTCAGGACTCCAATATTCTGGCCGACAAGGCCGATCAGATCATGCAGGCCATGCATGCGGTCCCTGGCACCCTTGGCATCAAGCAGGACTGGGAAAACAAGATTCTCAAACTGATCATCGATGTCGACCAGACCCGGGCACGACGGGCGGGCATGACGTCGAGCGACGTCGCCAACTCCTTGCAGGCGGTCTATGCCGGAATGGAGCTCAGTGACTACCGGGAGGGCGACAAGCAAATCCCGATCGTGATACGCGGCGATGACAGCCTTCGGTTCGCCCTATCGGGCCTACAGCGCATTCAGGTCTATTCGACGATGACGGGCGAAAGCGTGAACCTTGGACAAGTCGCCACACCCCGCGGCCAGTGGCTGTTCGGTCGCATTCTGCGCGAAGATCAGGAACGCACCCTGACCGTTGAAGCCCGGCATTCAACCCTGTCGGCATCCGACCTTTTCGCCGAGTTGCAGCCGACCGTCGACGCACTGGACCTGCCCACCGGATATCGCTGGGAAGTTGGCGGCGAGCTAGAAGATCAGAGCGAAGCCAATAGCAACCTGTTTGGCCTACTACCGCTGGCATTGGCGGGCATCATCGTGCTGCTGGTGGGCCAATTCAATTCGTTCCGCAAGGGCGGCATTGTGATTGCGACGATCCCCCTGATCCTGATTGGCGGCGCCATCGGCTTGGTGATCATGAATGCGCCCTATGGCTTTATGGTGCTGCTCGGCTTCTTCAGCCTGGCCGGCATTGTGATCAATAACGGCATTGTACTGCTCGACCGCATCCAGATTGAGACCGACGCGGGCCGCGAACCGCTGGACGCCGTCGTTACCGCCTGCCTGGCGCGATTGCGCCCCATTCTGATGACGACACTGACCACCGTATTGGGATTAATCCCGCTCATTCTGTTCGGTGGCGCCCTGTTCTATGGCATGGCCAGCGTCATCGCCTTTGGCCTGGTCGTTGCAACAGTGCTGACGCTGGGCTTCGTACCCGCGCTTTACACGTTGGTGTTCAAGATCGAGACACAGGAAGCCCACGACGCCGTGCAGCACGCGCCCGCTTAGTCTTGGTCTTACCTACTCTCCGCTCAACACCTTGAGCGATGCGTCAGGGTCTTTGGTGAAAGAGGCAAGATGCACACGGTAGAGCGCGGCCAATCGGCCGGTAATCAGGCCCGGCATTCCGTTACCGACCGTCTGCCCATCAATCTCAACCACGGGGACCGGCCCACCGGAGGTACTGGTCAAAAAGGCTTCCTTAGCCGCCCTGGCTTCATCGACGGTAAAGGCGCGTTCCTCGACTATCAGACCGTCCGTCCTGGCCAGTTCCTCGGCAATAGCCCTTGTGATGCCGGGCAAAATTGCGCGCGACAGGGGCCGTGTGACCAGAGTTTCACCATCCGTCACGATCCAGGCCGTGGTCGAACTGCCCTCTGTGACAAACCCATCTTCATCAACCATCCAGGCTTCAAAAGCGCCTTCGTCGCGGGCGGTCTGCTTGGCCAGCACATTGGGCAGCAATGACGTCGACTTGATGTCAGGCCGGGCCCAGCGTTCATCCGGCATGGTGGCAACTGCGACACCGTCGCGCATTTTTTGCGCCAGGGCAGCATAGCTATAGGGCCTACAGGTCATCACGACACTGGCGTGCACCTTGTCTGGAAAGGCATGGTCGCGCTTGGCGACCCCGCGGCCGATCTGCAGATAGAGCAATCCCCATTTGATCCGGTTACGCGCAATCGTCTGCCGCATGGCGACGCCCAGAGCCGTCGCCCCCGGCGCATTATCGATCCGCACTTGGCGCAGTGAATAGGCCAGCCTGTCCATATGCGCATCGAAATCGGCAAGCTGACCATCGACAACCGCAATCACTTCATAGACCGCATCGGCAAACTGCATGCCTCGTTCCTCGATATGGACCCCGGCGTCAGCCAGCGGCAAATAGCGTCCGTTTACATAGGCAATCCGGGACATCTTATTCCGGGACCAATACGGTGTTTTTGGCCTCAGCCGCCATGTCTGGATAATCCAGCGTATAGTGCAGTCCGCGGCTTTCCTTGCGCTCCAGTGCCGACCGGACAATCAGGTCAGACACGGTCACCAGATTCCGCAATTCCAGCAGGTCGGGCGTGACACGGAAATTACCATAATATTCCTGAATCTCGTCCTGCAGCAGGTCGACCCGATGCTGCGCCCGGGCAAGGCGCTTGTCGGTCCGGACAATACCGACATAATTCCACATGGTGCGGCGCAATTCGTCCCAGTTATGGGACACGACAACTTCTTCATCGGAATCGGTGACTTTGGATTCATCCCAATCCCGCAATGCTGGTGGCGGTGGCAAGTCATCAAGCTTCGTCAGAATGTCCTCCGCCGCGCTGGTCGCAAACACGATACATTCCAATAGCGAGTTGGACGCCATCCGGTTGGCCCCGTGCAGACCCGTCGCCGAGGATTCCCCGATACAATACAAGCTCTCAACATCGGTATGCCCTGACTTATCGGTCACAACACCGCCGCAGGTGTAGTGGGCCGCAGGCACCACGGGGATAGCCTCTTCGGTAATGTCGATTCCATACTTCTTGCAGCGTTTGCGGATATTGGGGAAATGCTTCTTGATGAACTTGTCTTTCTTGTGGCTGATATCGAGAAAGACGCAATCCACACCCAGCCGCTTTATTTCATAGTCGATGGCACGCGCGACCACATCACGCGGGGCTAGTTCACCGCGCTCATCAAACCGCTGCATAAACCGTTCGCCATCGGGCAACAGAAGTTGACCACCCTCGCCGCGCACGGCTTCGGTAATCAGATATGTGCGGGCCTCGGGATGGTAGAGGCATGTCGGGTGGAATTGATTGAATTCCAGATCGGCAACCCGGCACCCGGCGCGCCAGGCCATGGCGATCCCATCACCGGTCGATCCGTCGGGGTTGGAAGAATAGAGATAAACACGGCTCGCGCCGCCGGTCGCCAGAACAGTGGCCTTTGCGGCGAAGACTTCGACCTTGGCTGCGTTGATGTCATAGATGTAAGCGCCCAGGCAGGGGCCTTCGCCGGAATTGTCGGCGCCGCGGATCAGATCGACCGCCATATGGCTTTCTAGCACCGTGATGTTCGGATGCGCCCGCACCTGTTCATCCAATGTGCGCTTGAGCGCCTTACCGGTTGCATCCTTAGCGTGGATCACCCGGCGGTGACTGTGCCCGCCCTCGCGCGTCAAATGGTAGGGGCCATCCTTCTTCGTATCGAATGGCATGCCCTGATCGATCAGCCACTGAATGGCTTCCGGCCCTTTTTCAACCGTGTACCGCACGACATCCGGATCACACAGCCCGTCGCCGGCAATCAGCGTATCCTCGACATGGGAATCAAAAGAGTCCGTGGCGCTGAGTACCGCAGCGATACCACCTTGCGCCCAGGCCGTACTGCCCGAATCGATAGTGGCTTTGGAAATGACCCCGACCGTGGCCTTCTCCGCCACCCGCAGAGCCAGGGTCAGACCGGCAGCGCCACTGCCGATGATCAGCACATCAAATACGCGATCGTTGGCCATGCCTAATTCTTCGACGTCAGCTGCATAAAGATGTCTTCCAGATCGGCTTCGCGTGTCGACAGGTCGAGAACAGTAAACCCGGCATCGTGCACAGCGGTAAGAACCTCGTCAAAGCTGTGGGCCGACGCAGAATATCGAATGGTCATCCCCGTCTCGCCGTGCAATTCCACGGGCAACCCTGCAATCTTTCGCGGCGTGTCACCGACCGGCTTATCGACCTGCAATACAAGTTCCTTCTCATCGATCCGGTTGAGCAGCTTCGGGGTCGACTCATTGGCTACCACTTCGCCTTGATGAATGATCGCAATGTGATCACAGAGAGCCTCGGCCTCTTCAAGATAGTGTGTCGTCAAAACGACGGTCACGCCACTTTCATTCAGTTTGCGCACATAGTCCCAAAGCTGCTGCCGCAAATCGATATCAACCCCGGCGGTCGGTTCGTCGAGGATGATGACCGGCGGGCTGTGGACCATGGCCTTGGCGACCAGCAGACGCCGCTTCATGCCGCCAGATAATGTCCGCGAATAGGCGTCTGCTTTATCAGCCAATGCCATGGCTTCGAGAATCTCGACCGTCCGGCGTTCGCGCTTTGGCACACCATAAAGACCGGCTTGAAGTTCCATCGCCTCGCGCGCGGTAAAAAACGCATCGATATTGAGCTCCTGCGGCACCACGCCGATGCTGGCGCGCGCATTGCGCGGATTGCTGTCAATGTCGAAACCCCAGACACAGGCCGTGCCCGCTGTCTTGTTCACTAATCCGGCCAGGATGTTGATAAAGGTCGACTTGCCCGCGCCGTTGGGACCCAGCAGCCCGAAAAACGACCCCCTGGGAATCGCAAGATCGATCCCTTTCAGCGCCTCATGCGGCGGCAAGCCCCGCCCGCCATGATAGATTTTGCGCAGCCCGCGCACTTCGATCGCGAAGTCAGGATTGATGGTCTCTCGGTCTTGATCCGGCATAGGCGCCACAAACTGTTGATCGACGGACCGCAATCCGTATCATCCGCGCGCACAAACCACAACGACCGCGCCCGTGCGCCGCTGCTCACGAGGTGTGCTTAGTCTGGGACCCGAATCCGCCATGCTCACCGAACCGCCTGAAACCATCGAGACTGACCAGATCGAGCTCTCCTGCGATGGCGGTGAGGGCGCGCTGGGCCATCCGCGTGTATTTCTCCACATGGATGAAAATGGCCAGGTGGAATGCCCCTATTGCGGCCGTCTGTTCATCTTGCGGCAAAAGGAAAACTAACTGGATTCGTTCATCCTTCGAGACGGGGCCGTTGGCCCCTCCTCAGGACGAACGGCATGAAAAAACGACACCCAATCCGTTCGTGCTGAGGAGCGCTGAGCACAGCGAAGCGTGTCTCGAAGCATGAACGGCTACGGCCTCTTAGTAAATGCTATGCCGTTTCGCGAGCCGCGAAACCTCAGCCCAATCCCCGTCAATCAGAGCCAGCTTCTTTTTCCTGCTCCAGCCTTTGATCTGCCGCTCTGCAGCCAAAGCTTCGAGCCGGGTTGGAAACTCCTCAGCAAAAACCAGTTCAACAGGTCGCTTGTCCTTAGTGTATCCCGGAATCAGGCCAGATTGATGTTCGCCAACCCGGCGCTCAAGGTCATCTGTGTGGCCCGTGTAAAACGAGCCGTCACGGCATTTCAGCATATAGACCCAGAACGACATCAGATTGATCATACCATTCATCCTTCGAGACGGGGCCGTTGGCCCCTCCTCAGGACGAACGGTATGAAAAAACGTCACCCAATCCGTTCATGCTGAAGCGCGAAGCGCGTCTCCAAGTAAGAACCGCGCATATTCCAGACTAGCCATCTGCAACACCTGTGGCATGATGCGCCGCATGAGTGAACGGGATCATATCTTTCTGGTCGATGGCTCCGGATACATCTTCCGGGCCTATCACGCACTACCGCCCTTAACACGCGCCGACGGTACGCCTGTTGGGGCGGTCTATGGCTTCTGCAATATGCTTTACAAGCTGTTGGCCGATGCCAGCGACTTCGAAAAGCCGACTCATCTGGCCGTTATATTCGATGCGGGACGGTTCACCTTCCGCAACGACATCTACCCGGACTACAAAGCCAATCGCGATGATCCGCCGGAAGATCTGGTGCCGCAATTTTCGGTCATTCGCGATGCCGTACGGGCGTTTAACGTTCCGGCCATCGAACTGGAAGGCTTTGAGGCCGATGACGTTATCGCGACCTATGCCCAACAGGCCAAGGCCCGTGGCGCGACCGTCACCATCGTGTCTTCCGACAAGGACCTGATGCAGCTGGTCAATGACGATGTCACCATGCTCGACACGATGAAAAACCGCCGGCTGGGTATCCCCGAAGTGCACGAAAAATTCGGTGTTGGCCCGGAAAAAGTGGTCGATGTGCAGGCGCTGGCTGGCGACTCGGTTGACAATGTGCCCGGCGTACCGGGCATTGGCGTAAAAACAGCCGCCACATTAATCAACGAGTATGGTGATCTGGATACGCTGCTCGATAGCGCCGAAGAAATCAAACAACCGAAGCGGCGCCAGAACCTGATCGAGTTTGCCGAGCAGGCACGCATCAGCCGCGACCTGGTCAGGCTGCGCGACGATGTCCCGATGCCCGAGACGCTGGACGAACTTGAGGTGCAGGAGCTGGATGTCGAGAAGCTGTTGGCCTTTGTCCAGGAAAATGGTTTCCGCGGCCTGCACACCAAGCTGACAGCCATTCACGGTGGTGGCGAGACAGCTGAGGCTGCCCCTGCCGCTGAGGCGCCGGCCATCAGCGACACGGAATATGAGACCGTCACAACAATGGCAGCTCTCGAAGACTGGATTGCCAGTGCCCACGCGCTTGGGTCAATCACCATCGATACAGAAACCACCTCGCTGGACGCGATGCAGGCGGAGCTTGTGGGGATTGCGCTGGCGCTCGAGCCAGGCAACGCCTGCTATATCCCCTTGGCGCATACCGGCTCCGGCGGTGACGGCGCATTGGACCTTGAAGGCGATGTTCCCGAGCAGCTGGACCGGGACGAAGTGATCGCCGCGCTGAAACCGATGCTGGAGGACCCCGGTGTCCTTAAAATCGGTCAAAACCTGAAATACGATCTGCTGATCCTGCGGCGCAATGGCATCGAGATGGCGCCTATCGACGACACCATGCTGCTGTCCTATGCCCTGGAAGGCGGCATGCACGGCCACGGCATGGACGAGCTTTCCGATATTCACCTGGGCCACAAACCGATCCCGTTCAAAGAAGTGGCCGGCAGCGGCAAGAGCGCGATTACCTTCGACCGGGTGCCCGTCGACAAGGCAACCCAATATGCAGCAGAGGATGCAGATGTTACGGCCCGCCTACATGCCATCCTGAAGCCGCAACTGGTCACAGGCCAGGTCGCCACGGTCTATGAAACGCTGGAGCGGCCGCTGGCCCAGGTGCTTGTCGATATGGAGGCCAACGGCATCAAGGTGGACCGCGACAGGCTGTCGATGCTGTCGAGCGACTTTTCACAAAGCATGGCCCGGCTGGAAGCCGAGATCTACGAGCTTGCCGGGCATTCGTTCAATATCGGTTCCCCGAAACAGCTGGGCGAGGTGCTGTTCGACGAAATGGGAATCGAAAGCACCCGAAAGGGCAAATCCGGCGCGCGCTCAACCAGTGCCGAGATTCTCGAAGACCTCGCCGCACAAGGCCACGACCTGCCCGCCCGTGTGCTCGAATGGCGTCAGGTGTCAAAACTGAAAAGCACTTACACCGATACGCTGCCGCAGAGCATCAACCCGGAAACGGGCCGGGTCCATACGTCCTTTGCCATGGCCGCGACGCCTACAGGCCGGCTGGCCTCAACCGACCCCAATCTGCAGAACATTCCGATCCGCACCGCCGAGGGCCGCAAGATCCGGCAGGCCTTCGTCCCCGAAGAGGGCAACGTACTGATGTCGGCGGATTACAGCCAGATCGAGCTGCGGGTATTGGCGCATATGGCTGATATCGATGCGCTGAAACAGGCATTCGCCGACGGCATGGATATTCATGCCATGACCGCCTCAGAGGTCTTCGGCATTCCAATTGACGGGATGGCGCCGGAGGATCGCCGCAAGGCCAAGGCGATCAATTTCGGGATCATTTATGGCATTTCGGCCTTCGGTCTGGCGCGCAATCTGGGCATTGAGCGCAAAGACGCCAAGGATTATATCGACCGCTACTTCGAGCGCTTCCCGGGCATCCGCACCTATATGAACGACACCATCGCGTCAGCCCATGAGCAGGGCTATGTGGAGACCCTGTTCGGGCGCAAGATCCATATCCGCTCCATCCAGGACAAGAACCCAGCCAAGCGCGGCTTTGGTGAACGTGCCGCGATCAATGCGCCGATCCAAGGGTCGGCAGCCGACATTGTCCGCCGCGCCATGATTCGCATGCCTGCGGCGCTGGGGAAGGAAAAGTTGAGCGCGCGGATGCTGCTGCAAGTGCATGACGAACTGGTGTTCGAGGTGCCGGAGGCCGAGGTTGAAGCGACCTCCGATCTGGTGACCAAGGTTATGGAGGGCGCTGCCCTGCCCGCCGTCTCCTTCGACATACCACTTACGGTCGGCATCGGAACCGGCACCAACTGGGATGAAGCGCACTAGGCGCATTAAGCACAGATCAAATTTGGGGGCATTCACATGACCGGATTGAGCGGCCGGGTTGACGGCAAAATCGCGTTGGTGACCGGTGCCGCGGGCGGGCTTGGAGCAGCCATTGCACAGCGCCTGGCCGATGAGGGCGCCAAGGTGGCCCTGACCGACCTGGACTTTGACGCGGCGGCGGAAGTCGCGCGCCAGATCGGGCAATCCGCAATTGCCTTTGAACATGACGTCACCGACGAGAAACGCTGGCAGGACGTGCTAACCGCGACCGCCGAACATTTCGGCGGTCTGCATATTCTCGTCAACAATGCCGGGATCGGCGCCACGGGGACCGTGGAACAGACTGATTTCGACGAGTGGAAAAGAGTCCACTCCATCGATCTGGATAGTGTGTTCCTCGGCTGCAAATATGCGCTGCCATTGATCCGCGACTCCGCGTCAGAATCACTCGGCGGGTCCATCGTCAACCTGTCATCGATCGCAGGCGTGATCGCGGGACACAATGTCGCCGCCTATAATTCCGCCAAGGCAGCAGTCCGCCACCTGACAAAATCGGTTGCCCTGCATTGCGCCCGAAAGGCACCCTTTGTGCGTTGTAACTCGGTCCATCCAGCCTTCATCAACACCCCGATTCTCGATGACATCGCCAAGAACATCAGCCGCGAGGAAGCTCTGGTGAAACTCGGCCGGCAGATCCCGATCGGTCATGTCGGCGAACCCGACGATGTCGCTTATGGCGTGCTCTATCTGGCATCGGACGAATCCAAGTTTATGACCGGCGCCGAACTGATTCTCGATGGCGGGCTAACCGCCATGTAACCAGCGCGTGTTTAGCCCCTGGCTCCTGTCAGTTTTGACAGTTCACAAAACTGCAATTTTGACGTGTTGTTGAGATTGATTCGCCGCAATGCGAATCAGCTCTAAGTGTGATGAAACCACGCACAAACACACAGAGTGGGGACGTCGGCGAAACGCCAATGAAGAACAGCGAAGGTTCAAGAGATTCTCGATCGGTTGTCGAAGGCCAGCCCCGGCTTCGCGTCGAACACCGAGTCATGATGGCGCCCATGCCCTCCCAGAGCGGCCGCGCTGAAGCCCTCGAAGGCATGTTGGACGGATTCTATGCAGAACACGGCCCCGGCTGGGAGCTGGTGAACAGTTTCAAGCTCGGGGTAGACGACTATGTCACCCACGATCAGGAACTCATGCTGGTGTTTCAGCGACGAAGTTACTTGGAATCGGAGGCATAGCACTCTAACTATTGCGTTACGTCCAACGAAACGTGTGCGCAATGTCTTCCAGAGGCCTTAACATTGAACTCGCTTTGGACCTGGCTCATGAGCTTGATCAAGAGCCGGCGGCATCGCATGGGCTCACGGAGATTCAGGATGACACGGGCCTAAGCAACTATTTTCAAGGTTTGATTGAAAGGCTCGGATATTCCTACTTCATATACTCTCATCTCAATGTCGCGCGTGAGACGATTTATATGATCTGCTGCACCTATCCGGACGCGGTGCGGAAAGCCTGGTCGGAGGCAGAAATTTTCTGGCGGGACCCACTGATCCCGCACCTCATCAAATCCACCGGTCCGATAGACCGCTCAAATATCGATGACGACATGACATGGTCGCCCAAGCTGCTGCCACAGCTAGCAGAGTTGGGGGTGGCGACGCCCGCCTGGCAGTTTGTCGTCCGCGACACAACGCCATTCCTAGGTTTGTTCACAATTGCACCCACAATTGCCGACAAGGAACGGCTTGGGCCAGAGCATTATCAGGCGGCCGAACTGGTTCTCCCTTCCCTTTGCATAAAGGCGCATGAAACGTGGCGCGGCCTGACCGACACATCGCTGACTGAAGTGCCCAGGCTGAGCAACCGTGAAGCCGAGATTCTGGAGCTGCTCAGCCACGGGAAATCAACCGAGGACATCTCGGCACTGTTGACGATCACCGAACGCACAGTGAACTACCATGTTGGCAACCTGAAGACGAAAATGGGTGTCGAAACCAGGGCTCACGCCGTCGCCCACGGTATGCGGCTTCAACTTATCTAAGGGGCGCGGCGCCACAGCACCTTGTGGAAGCGGGTAAGGCCGGCGGCTTCCACCTTCTCCTCGCCCGTCAAAATCAGGTTGTCGCCATCAAAGGCAACATTACGAAGCTGTTCGGTGCCGGCCAGGTCGGGGTTGAGCGCATGTTCAACTATATGGATCACCGCCTCTCCTTCAATTCGGTACCGTCCGCCGTAATACATGAAGGCGTCGAACAAGGCCGCTTTCTCGTTGGCCGGGGCCTCGCGGACATACTGGGTTGAAACCGGACCCCGCTGTCGGCGGTGCAGCACGGCACTCATATAGCCGTCCGGCGTGTACATAATGGTGCCTTCCGCATCCTCACCAAAGGGCAAGGACGGCTCACGCTCGTCCGAATAGCCGATTTCCCAGCGCTGCAGCTTCCAGGCCCCGACCAATTGTTCTGCTTTGAGCATTGACGCCCCCTTTCCTTCCCTGCCTGATTAACGGCCCAAATTGAGGTGCACAAGGCTGGCCTGCGTCACCGAGGCCTTGCAGTCGCGCGGCGCCAAGACTAATAAGACAACTAAGATTTCATTTGCGTTAAGGCCAGCCATGTCGCGCGCCCTCACCCCGGAAGAAATTGCTGCGTTCAGAACCACCTTGTGTGAGGTGGCGACGAGGCGCTTTGCCGAACTTGGCTATGACGGCGTTACCATGCGCGGTCTGGCCGCCGAGGTCGGCTGCAGCCCGATGACGCCTTACCGCTACTTTCAGGGAAAAGAGGAAATTTTCGCCGCGGTCCGGGCTGCTGCTTTCAAAAGACTATCGGACCGGTGCGAATCAGCCATGGCATCAGCGCCAAACGAAATCGTTGGGGCTGCCAGAATAGGCCAGACCTATCTGCGTTTTGCCCTCGATGAACCTGATGCCTACAAGATCATGTTTGAGCTGTCGCAGCCCGATGACGAAGACTACCCCGAACTGGCGGAACAGGTTGACCGCAGCCGGCATTTTCTGGAGCAGCCGACACGGGTGATGGTCGAGGCGGGTATCCTGTCCGGCGACCCGGAAAAACTGGCTCAGGTCTTCTGGGCCGGGATTCATGGCGTCATTGTCCTGCATCTGTCGGGCAAGCTTGGACCCGATACCGACGTCTCCGAACTGTTCAGCATGGTGAGCCAGATTATCGCTCAGGGTGCCCGGGGCCCGAACTTCGACCGCCTGACGCAGGCGACGGCGGCTGCCGCCTAGAAATATCGGCGGGCCTTTGCGCCGGTCGATTCAGATTTACACCGTAAATATTCTGAGGCATGTTCTGCGCATGGGGTGCTGTGAGGCACGCTAGAAAATTTTGCGAGCATAAAACGGGAGCGGTTCGCATGAACAAGGTCGTCGAGATCAAGAAACCCAATAACACTTTCCTGCAGGGCAATTTCGCCCCGGTGGATGAAGAGCACGATGCCGAATGCACCGATGTGATCGGCGAAATTCCGCAGGGCCTTAATGGCGCCTTTCTGCGCATCGGCTCCAACCCGGTCTTCGTCAAGGACATCGAAAAATATCACTGGTTCGATGGCGACGGCATGATCCACGAAGTTCACTTCGAGGACGGCAAGGCCACCTATCACAATCGCTATGTCGAAACCAAAGGCCTGAAAGCCGAGCTGGAAGCTGGTAAAGCGCTGTGGGGCGGGCTGAATTCGATGCCCGACTTCAACAATCCGCTGGGGTTCTATAAGAACGCGGCCAACACCGCGATGGTGTTCCATAACAACAAGCTGCTGGCACTGTGGGAAGGCGGCAACCCGACCGAGGTCACGCTGACCGACCTGGCAACGGTCGGCGAAGTCGACTTCGATGGCGAGCTGAAGCACGCCTTCACCGCGCACCCCAAGGTTGATGTCGAAACCGGCGAGATGATCTCCTTCGGCTACAACATGATGGTCCCGCCTTACCTGTCCTATTACGTCGTCAACAAGGACGGCGTGATGACCAACAATATCGATATTGACCTGCCCAAAGGCGTGATGATGCATGACTGTGCCATCACCGCCAATCACACCATCTTCCTCGACATGCCGGTTACCGGCGATCTGGAGGAAGCCATGAAAGGCGGCCCGGCGCTGCGCTGGGACCCGGACAATGGCGCCCGTATCGGTGTGATCCCCCGTCATGGCGCACCGGAAGACGTCCGCTGGTTCGACGTCTCCATCGGCTTCGTGTTCCATACAGTCAACGGTTATGAAGAGGGCGATGAAGTCGTGCTCGAAGCCTGCCGGTCACCCAAGACCAACGTCGTCGGCGCCGACCCGGACACCAAAGCCGATTCAAACGACACGCCCTACCTGTACGAATGGCGCCTCAACATGAAGACCGGCGAGGTTAAAGAGCGCTTCCTGGACAAGGAGTGGGGCTCGGAGTTTCCGCGCATCAATGACAACTATGCCGGTCGCAAGCACCAATACGCCTATTGTGCGCGGATCAGCAACGACGCATCGAGCGCGGGCATGTTCAACGGCCTGATCAAATATGACCGGGCCAATGAGACGTCTGAACATGTCGATTTCGGCCCGGGGCGCTATGGCGGCGAGGCGATCTTTGCCCCGCGCGACGGCGGTACCGCCGAAGATGATGGTTTCGTCATCTGCTTCGTCTGGGACGAGAATGAAGAAACCAGCGAATGCGTGGTGGTCGATGCCAGCAACTTCTCCGCCGGTCCCGTCGCCCGGATCAAAATGCCGGGCCGGGTGCCTTACGGCTTCCATGCTGCCTGGGTTTCCGCTGAAGGCATTGCTTCACAGGCCTAAACCATAAGCGAAGCAACGTTCGGGCCGGGTTGCTTGAAGCAGCCCGGCCTTTTCTTTACAGACGACGCTATGAGCGCATTAACGGTTTTGGGGCGGCTGTCCTCCTGCAATGTCCAAAAGGTGATCTGGGTTCTGGAAGAGCTTGGCCTGCCCTACGATCACATTGAGCTGGGCGGCAAGTTCGGCGGTAACAACGATCCGGACTATTTGGCCATGAATCCTAATGGCCGGGTACCGACCATTAAGGACGGCGAGCTGATCCTGTGGGAAAGCGATGCCATTGTCCGTTATCTTTGTGCCCAATACGGCGCGGGCACGCTTTGGCCCGAAGATCCCATCGCGCGCGCCCCTGTCGAACAATGGGCCACCTGGGGCACGACTGAATTACTGGGTGACTGGATCGCGCTGTTCTGGCGACTGGTCCGCACGCCGGCAGAAAAGCGCAAAAACCACATCATCGAACGGCACCTGGCACTGACCAGCCAGCGCATGCAGTTGCTAGACCGGCACTTGGCGGAGCACGACTATATGGTCGGAAATACCCTCACCATGGCCGATGTGCCCGCCGGCATGACGCTCTATCGCTGGTATGCGATGGAGATCGAGCGACCCGCCACACCCCACGTCGACGACTGGTACGCCAGGCTTTGCGAGCGCCCCGCCTACCAGAAGGGCATTTGCGTGCCGTTTGACGACCTGGTCGGACGGCAGGACTTTTAGGAGACGCCTCGACAGCGATCCCGTTGCGCCCCTACACTCCGGACAAACGCGATCACGAAGGGGAAGAAAATGGGCGTCGAAATCACCAATCCAGGCAGTCAGTCGGCTGACGCGATTGAAGCCGAATTAAAAGGCCTGGGGCTGTTTTTCACACCGCTTGATGTCCCGCCGGTGGAAAACACCAGCCACTGGCATGATTTCAGCTCGGTCTTCTATATCACCGAGGGCAGCGTCCGCTTGACCGACGTGGAAAGCGGGACCGTCCATGAAGCCGGGCCCGGTTCGCGGATTTCGGTGCCCGCCAAGGCGCTGCACCATGAATACAGCGCAGAGGGCTATAAAATCCTATTGGGCACCACCAAGGACCCGGCAACATTCACCGGCGACGTCAATCTGCCGCCTGAGGACTTGCCTGCTTAGGACGTTCACGCTTCCCGCAGGTCCGGCCGTCATACCTGCCTCCCAAACCTTCCATGGCCCCGTATTTTGCACACCATGCTATGACGGCCTGCCATGACCAAAGAACTTTTCAGCCTGGCCGCGACGGCGCTGACCTTCATCGCCTACCTGCCCTATATCCGCTCGATCCAGCGGGGCCAGACCAAGCCGCATGTGTTTTCGTGGGTCATCTGGGGCACCGTGACCGTGGTGGTGTTCGGGGCGCAACTGGCCGGCGGCGCAGGCGTCGGCGCCTGGCCGATCGGCATTTCAGGGCTGATCGGCTTTTATGTCGCCGTGCTGGCCTACGTGAAGAAGGCCGACGACACGATCACGCGGACCGATTGGGTGTTCTTTCTCGCGGCCATGACCTCGTTGCCGCTGTGGTATTTCACCCATGACCCGCTCTATGCGGTCCTGGTTCCTACGACGGTCGATGTGCTGGGCTTTGGCCCCACCCTGCGCAAAGCCTATAGGAGGCCCTTTGACGAACAATTGCTGTTCTTCGTCCTGATGGGCATCCGCAACCTACTCGCTATCGCGGCACTGGAAGTCTATTCGACAACAACGGTGCTGTTCCCTGCTGTCACGGCGCTGTCCTGTGCGGTCTTTCTGGTGGTGGTCGCCTATCGCAGGCGGGTGCTGCCGCACACAGCTGACCCCGCGCAATAGGGCTCGCCCCCCGGGGCAAAATCAGCCAATCTGCTGAGCCAGGGAACAGGGGAGGCCACCATGCGCATCAGCATTTCCGTTTCGTCATCGCATGCCACCACGGATGCGCAGACCGGCGCGCGGCATATGATCGAACGCGCCAAGGCAGCGGGCGACGTGGGGCTGGAGGCGCTGTTCATTGGCGACCATCACGTCACCGCGTTCAACTATTTCCAGAACAACGCGATTCTGGGCCGCATGCTGGCGGGCTGGAGCGACAAGCCCTATGGCGCGCTTTATCTGCTGCCACTCTGGAATCCGGTGCTGCTAGCCGAACAGATCGGCACCCTAGCAGCGCTGGCGCCGGGGCGCTTCATCATGCAGTGCGGTCTGGGGGACCAGCAACAGGGCGACGGGATGGGCATCGATATGTCGAAACGGGTCGGCCTGTTCGAGAGCAGCCTGAAAGTCATGCGCGCGCTGTGGGCCGGCGAGACGGTCGATGAAGACAAATATTGGGGGCTGAAAGGTGCGCGGATCAACCCCGTCCCGTTAGAACCGGTCGAAGTGTGGGTTGGCGCCCTGGTGCCCAAAGCTATTGAGCGCGCCGCCCGGGTCGGCGATGGCTGGCTCGCCGCACCCAATCTGACCCACAACCAGGCCGGTGACGCATCGGGCCGGTATCAAGACGCCTGCAGCAAGCATTCAAAGTCGCCCAGCGCCACCGCCATCCGCCGCGATATCTTTATCGGCGCCACAACGGAAGAAGCAAAGGCGGTCGTCCAACCCTATATCGATGGCGGCTATCGCGGCATCAATCCTGAAGCGTTGATGTTCGGTTCTCCTGAAGACGTGGCCGGCCAGATGCGGCAGTTCGCTGATATGGGCTATACGGACATCGTCGTCCGCAATATCAGCACGGATCAAAATGAAGCGCTCGCCACCATTGAACGGCTGGCCGATGTGCGGGCGCTTTTGGACTAGGCGGTAAAGAAATCCGCCCTTGGAGTGCCGGTGTCGTCATAGACCGGTTCGATAAGGTCAACGCGGTACTTTTTGAAGTCGGAGCCCTTGCGCGGATATTTCGCCAGATGCGCGCCCATATCCTTGTACCAGTGGTCGGAAAAATGCGCGGCCAGGTCGGCCTCTTCGACCCATTCCTCATAGACGTGGAGGCGACCGGGCACGAAGGGATCAGCGGTCCAGATATAGTGGATACAGCCCTTTTCCGTGTAGGCGCCTTCAATATGCGCCCGCGCCGTTTGAATCAGCTTAGACACGTCGTCCATATCGAAATCGGCATAGCCCGCGATGATAATCGCCATTCTTTTCTCCTCGTTTCAGATCAGTCGTTTTCTACCCCGGCTGCGGGAGTGTGCAAACAGCATGGAGTTCATGACCCTGGGTGGCGTCAAAGCTGCAACCGCCAGAACCGGATGCGGTCTTCCTCGATCCATCGGCGCAAGCGTCTACCCCGGCGGTCCGCCAGAAGGTGGGGCCGGTCAGCCGTATGCTCGAAACAGAATTTCTTTGGCAGCGCCGTATAGAGCGACCGGGGCGGCTGCCCCCAATTGAGCTCCTTCAGCAGGTTGCCGGAGTCGAAATCGTGGATGAAGATGTCCTTGATGCCCAGTTCGCGGGACAGAAACCAAAGCGCAGCAGACAGAAGCGCCTCATCCCACATGCCGACATGGGCGCTTAACACGTGCGTGATGTATTGCTGCAGGCCCCGCGCTTTATAGGAGCCGCCCCAGAATTCGATCTCGCCATTGATGACGTCAGGATCGTCAGCAAGATCCTCTTCCAGAAACCCCGCCGCCCGGCGCGCCTTTCGGACCCAGTCGGTCTGGAGTTCCTCGATCAGCGCCTGGCCGTTGGCCAGATCGATATCCAGCCGTGCCCAGGCCAGCGTGTGCAAGCCCCGGTCAGATATGGGATGACCGGTATATTCGAACGGCCGGACGTTTTGGTCCCCAACAAGCTCTGCATAGGGGCCGTCATGCTTCGATGAGAAATTGAGTTGCAGCACCAGGTTAAGACCCGGCCTTGAGGTCTGATGGTGATAAGGCTCCCACCGATGCTTGCGGGGTTCTCCCCACTGGCCCAGCGTGAGCAGATAGCATTCGTGCTCCGCGGGCCACGCTGCATCAAAATCCCAACCCGAAACCGCGCCTGACCCCGCCTCGCTCAGGATCGGCTGAACAATGGGCCGGGATAGAAGCTTGCCGAACCGTGTCTGGCGCAAATCAGCAAGCTGCATGCCATCACGGGCCGCGTATTCAAGCAGCAGCAGCGCATAACGGTCCTTGAAGTACCGGAAGAAAGTTTTGCCCTTGGGCAGAACGTTGATGATTTCCTGGAGTTCGTCATGCTTCATGATCCCCTCCTGTCATCGGAGGCCGCGTCTCATTATCGGTCTGGTGTTCTGGTGCGGCCGCAAGGTGCTACGCTACGCCATCAAAAATCAACAGGTGCGTGATGAAAATTCTCAGACTTTATGCAGACGCCGACGGCGAAAGCCACGTCGAGGACATGGAAATCGAGATGGAAACAGATGGTCCATCCGGGCGCGTGTCACCGGTCTGGCCGGTCAAGGATGTGATCTTTCGTGAGATCGTGCCCGGCGGCTCGGCCGACTGGCACCCGGCGCCACGGCGGCAGCTGGCGGTGGTTCTATCTGGCGAAGCCGAATTGGAAGTCAGCGACGGCACCAAGCGGCACATCCGTCCTGGCCAGGCATTCCTGATCGAAGATACAACGGGCAAAGGCCATATGAATCATTGGCTGGACGACGAGGTCCACGAATTCGTCTTTATGCCGCTAGCGGATTAGGAAAGGCAGAGACGCTAGGGAAGTTGGGCGAGCCAAGCACGAACAGCCCGGCTTCGTTCCACTGCGGCGCGGCATCTTCTTCGCGCGCTTCGGCTTGTCACGCCAAAGCTAGATTTTGGCAAAGCCAAAATCAGCGAAGGCGGATGGTGGAGCCGAGGGGGATCGAACCCCTGACCTCCGCATTGCGAACGCGACGCTCTCCCAACTGAGCTACGGCCCCACATGCTTTGCAGCGGCGCGTAACATGTCGACGCAAAGGCCCAAAGTCAAGCTGCCTCGCCGCCTGCTTCATTCCCGTCTTGCACGCGTTCCAGCGCCGTATTACACCAGCACCGGATAGTCGAGGAACGGGCTTTGAACGCGCTTTACACCCTTGTTTACATGGTCTTCACCGGGCTGATCTGGATCGTCGTGATCTGGGCCATTGCCAGCTGGCTGATCGCTTTCAACGTGATCAACAACCGGAACCAGTTCGTCTATAGTCTAATGCGCGGGATCGAAGGTCTGCTGGAGCCAATGCTGCGGCCAATACGCCGGATTCTGCCCATGGCAGGGGGTGTCGATTTTTCACCCATGGTGCTGTTGATCATCCTTTATGTGCTGCGTGTCTTTATCCTGAACGACATCTTCCCATGGCTGTTCGGCCCCCGGGCCTATATCGGATGACGAGAGGCCCGGTCATTCAAGACTTGCCCGCAAACACCTCCCGGCCTGGACCTGATGCATGAGTGAACCGGTTATCATCGACGGCAAGGCCTTCGCCGCAAATCTGCGGACACGGGTGGCAAAGCAGGTTGAAATCCTGAAAGCCGAGCATGACTTGACCCCCGGCCTGGCTGTTGTCCTGGTGGGTGAGGATGCGGCCAGCGCTGTCTATGTCCGGTCCAAGCGCAAACAGACCGTTGAAGCGGGCATGAACTCATTCGAGTTCAACAAGCCAGCCGACACGGCGGAAGACGCGCTGCTGGGCATCATCGATGATCTGAACGCGGACCCGGCGGTCCACGGCATTCTGGTGCAATTGCCCCTGCCCCGGCCCCTTGACGAAATCCGCATCACCCAGGCGATCGACCCGGACAAGGATGTGGACGGGTTGAGCTATGTCAACGCCGGGCGGCTTGTCGCGGGCGCGGATGGTCTGTTCCCCTGCACACCGACCGGCTGCATGATGATGATCGAAGATCAGTTGGGCGCCAACCTTGCTGGAAAACGCGCGCTGGTGATCGGCCGGTCGAACCTGGTCGGCAAGCCGATCTCGCTGATGCTGCAGCGGGCCAATGCCACCGTCACCATGGCACATTCCCGCACCGACGACTTGCCCGGCGAATGCCGGCGCGCCGATATTCTGGTCGCCGCCGTCGGCCGCCCTGAAATGGTGCGCGGCGGCTGGATCAAACACGGGGCGACGGTGATCGATGTCGGCATCAACCGCATCCCGAAAGACGACGGTAAGACGCGGCTGGTCGGTGACGTCTGCTATGATGAAGCGTTGGAGCGCGCCTCTGCCATCACGCCGGTGCCGGGCGGCGTCGGCCCGATGACCGTAGCCTGCCTTCTGGCCAACACGGTCACTGCCGCCTGCCGCAAGGCGGGCGTCCCCATTCCGGAGATTGACGAATGATCAGAACCCTCGCCGCCACCGTCTTTACCTGTGCAGTCCTGTCAGGCGCCGCGCTGGCGCAGGACACTCAGATTGAGGTCAACCCACCTGCCCAGGGCCCCTGGACGGCACCGCAGGTCTGTTTCCTGGACGGCAAGGCGTTCAGCATCAACGCCCAGGTCTGCAACACGGGCCGCGGCACAAAAGGCAACCGCCTTCTTGAATGCAAGGAAGGCAAAGACGGCAGACCGGTCAAGTGGGATGTGATGGGGAACGTCTGTTAAGCCGGCACGGGACGGTCACTCGTAGTCTGGTCCCTTTTGAACGTTACCGCGCTGACCCAGTAGCCTCAACCGCAGCGCATTCAACTTGATGAACCCGCCGGCGTCACGCTGGTCATAAACCTCGTCCTCTTCGAAGGTGACATGTTCCATCGAGTAGAGGCTTTCAGGCGACTTGCGGCCAACACAGGTCGCATTGCCCTTATAAAGCTTCATCCGCACGGTGCCGGTCACAGGGGCCTGGCTTTCATCGATCAGCGCCTGCAGCATTTCCCGCTCAGGTGAGAACCAGAAGCCATTATAAATCAGCTCTGCATAGCGTGGCATGATCTCGTCCTTCAGATGCGCGGCACCACGGTCCAGCGTGATGCTTTCCATCGCCCGGTGCGCATGCAGCAGGATGGTACCGCCCGGCGTTTCATAGATGCCGCGGCTCTTCATCCCGACAAACCGGTTTTCCAACAGGTCGAGCCGGCCAATGCCATTGGCGCCACCCAACTCGTTCAAGCGGGTGAGCAGGTCCGCCGGACCGAGTTTCTGGCCGTCCACCGCAACCGGATCGCCATGTTCGAAATCGATCTCGATATAGGTCGATTTGTCCGGTGCATCTTCAGGAGCGACCGAGCGCGAATAAACATGCTCATCCGCTTCAACCCACGGGTCCTCAAGGGCTTTGCCTTCAGCGGAGATGTGCAGAAGATTGGCATCAACCGAGAACGGCGCTTCGCCGCGCTTATCCTTGGGGATCGGAATCTGATGGTCTTCAGCAAACTTTATCAGCTTGGTGCGCGAGTTCAGATCCCATTCCCGCCACGGCGCGATCACCTTGATGTCCGGGTCTAACGCGTAATAGGCAAGCTCATAGCGCACCTGGTCATTACCCTTACCCGTTGAGCCATGGCTGACCGCATCAGCCCCTAACTCTTGAGCAATTTCAATTTGCCGCTTGGCAATCAACGGGCGGGCGATGGACGTACCGAGCAGATACTGGCCTTCGTAGACCGTATTGGCGCGGAACATGGGAAACACATAATCGCGGACAAATTCGTCGCGCAGGTCCTCGATATAAATCTGTTTGACGCCCAGCATTTCCGCTTTGGCGCGCGCGGGTTCCAATTCCTCACCTTGACCCAAGTCGGCGGTGAAGGTGATCACCTCGCAGTCATATGTTTCCCGCAGCCATTTCAGAATGACGGAGGTATCCAGCCCGCCTGAATAGGCCAGCACGACTTTGTTGATCTTGTCGCTCATGGTTCCAGTCCCAGAATTGAAGCGGCGGAGTATAGGCATAAGCCGCTTCCGGGCAAGGCGCGCTTTTTGCTGCCGCGTTGCCGGGTTGGTCTGCTATTCAAGACGGCAATGTGCGGACTGGCGGGCATTTTCGATACCACGGGCAAGCGTTCCGTTGACCGTGAACTGTTGCGGCGGATGACGGACGCCCTGACCCACCGGGGGCCTGACGGCTCCGGCCTTCATGTCGAACCTGGATTGGGGCTGGGGCACCGGCGCCTGTCGATCATCGATATTGAACAGGGCGCCCAACCGATGGTCGAGCCAGACTCCGGCGTGGTTGTCAGTTTCAATGGCGAAATCTACAACTTCCCGGCCCTGATCGAGCAGTTGTCGGCCAAGGGATACCGATTTCAGACCCGCTGCGATACGGAAGTCATTTTGCATGCCTGGCGCGAATGGGGGCCGGATTGCCTGGACCACTTTGACGGCATGTTCGCCTTCGCGCTGTGGGACCCCCGTGAAGAAACCCTGTTTTTGGCCCGGGACCGCTTCGGCAAAAAACCGCTTTACTACGCAACACTCGGCAACGGGTTGCTGATTTTCGGGTCGGAACTGAAAGCCTTGATGCACCACCCCGACCTGCCGCGCGATATCGACCCACAGGCGGTCGAGGACTATTTCAGCCTGGGGTACATTCCCGACCCCAAATCGATCTACAAGGCGGTGCGCAAGCTCCCTGCCGGACAGTGCATCCTGTGGCAACGAGGTAGCACCCCAAAACACAGGACCTATTGGGTTATCCCGCTGACCGGCGGCTCCGAAGCCGGCAGGCCCGACGATCTTGTGGCGCGGCTGCGTGATGCGACAGCCGAACGGCTGATCTCTGACGTGCCGCTGGGGGCCTTTTTGTCCGGTGGCGTCGACTCAGGCAGCGTGGTCTCCCAGATGGCCGGTTTGATATCGTCGCCGGTAAAGACGTTCACCATCGGCTATGACGATGCTGAAGAGGACGAAAGCGACCTTGCCCAGATTGTGGCCAAGCGTTACGGCACCGATCACACGCTCAAGAAGGTCGACCCCGACGATTTCGACCTGGTGACGCATCTGGCTGCGATATATGACGAACCGTTCGGCGACAGTTCCGCCATGCCGACCTTCCGGGTTTCAGAGCTGGCCCGCCAATCTGTCACCGTCGCACTGTCAGGCGATGGTGGCGATGAACTGCTGGCCGGATATGCCCGGTATCATGGCTATTTGCGCCTGCGGCAGGTTCGAAATCGTTTTCCGGACTGGCTTCACAAACCCCTCTTTGGCACCATCGCCGCGCTTTATCCCAAGGCTGACTGGGCCCCGCGGCGACTGCGTGGCAAGAGCAGCTTTCAGCAACTGGCGCTCAGTGATTTAGAGGCGCATTTCCACACCGTCTCGGCAATGAGCAGCGACATTAAACAGCGCATATATGCCGGAGATTTCTACAGGACCCTTGGCGGCTATCGGGGAATCGAGGCGCAGCGACCGCATTGGGACCGGGCGAAGGACGCTGATCTTCTAACGCGCATGCAGTACACCGACATCAAGACCTGGTTGCCCAGCGATATCCTGACCAAGGTTGACCGGGCGAGTATGGCCAACAGCCTGGAGGTGCGCTCCCCCCTGCTTGATCACCGGCTGGGCGCGTGGGCCCTGAACCTGCCGCCCTCCAGCAAGCTCCAAAATGGCGTCGGTAAGGCTGCGCTCAAAAAGGCGATGGAGCCCTATTTGCCGAATGATCTGCTCTACCGCACGAAACAGGGATTTGCGCCGCCACTGGACAATTGGATGCGCCACGGCGCGAAGGACTTTGTCCATGATGCGTTAACCTCAGACCGTCTGCTGAACAGCGGTTTCATTGACGCACAAGAGGTCAGCAATCTCGTCAACATGCACCAGAGCGGCCGCCGCAAGCTGGGCCGCGAACTATGGTTGCTTCTGATGTTCCATGGCTTCCTGGAGCATGACGCAACCTATGGCCGCGCCTCATGATCAACATATTAAGCTTCACGACGCTTTATCCGAACTCGGCCCAGCCCGTGCACGGTGTCTTCGTCGAAAACCGGCTGCGCCACCTGGTGGCATCGGGTGAGGCACGAGTTACCGTTGTGGCGCCCGTCCCCTGGTTTCCCTATCGCAGCCGGCTCTTCGGCCGGTACAGCGACTATGCCCGCGTGCCCAGGCATGAGGTGCGACACGGGATTGATGTGTTTCATCCACGATTCCTGTCCCTTCCAAAACTCGGCACGCAAATGACGCCCTCCTTGATGTGGCGCGGCACCCGGGACCTTGTGGTCGACCTGAAGCGCCAACTTAGAATTGACTTGCTGGATGCGCATTTTCTTTACCCCGACGGGGTTGTCGCCACCCGACTCGCGCAGGATTTGAACCTGCCGGTCTGCCTGACCGCCCGCGGCAGCGACGTGACGCAGTGGCCGGACTATCCGGCACCCCGCAAGCGGATTGTCGACAGTATCAGCAAAGCAGACGCCATCGTCACGGTCTGCGATGCGCTGCAGACACCGCTGCTCGACCTCGGGGCTGATGCAGCCAAAATGCAGACGCTACGAAACGGCGTTGATCTGGATATGTTCCAACCCAAGGACCGCGTCGCGGCGCGCCAGAAGTGGGGGGTTGCCGGCAATACGCTTGTCTCCGTCGGGCTGCTAAACGAGCGCAAAGGCCATCACCTGACCATCGAAGCCATGACCGGGCTTCCCCACACAACACTCTTGATTGCCGGGTCTGGCGAAAGGCGTGGCGCGCTGGAAACGCAGATAAAGGCTTTGGGACTGACCGGCCGTGTGCGCCTGCTGGGGCAGGTGCCGCATGAGGAGCTGCCATCGCTGTTCAGCGCCGCCGATGCCACCGTGCTCGCGTCCAGCCGGGAAGGCTGGGCCAACGTGCTGCTTGAATCCATGGCCTGCGGCACACCGGTTGCCGCAACCAATATCTGGGGAACGCCTGAAGTCGTGGCGGTGCCAGAGGCCGGTGTACTGATCGACGAACGGTCGCCACAGGGCATTCAGCAAGGGATCGAACAACTCTTGGCCAATCTGCCGGACCGCGATGCCACCCGCGCCTATGCCGAAGGGTTTGGCTGGGACGAAACCACCCAAGGGCAGCTGAGACTTTTTCGGGATTTGACCGAGGCTCACCCGCGGTAAAGATAATCCCGGGTGACGGGCACTGCGTCGATTTTCCGTGCCAATTGGAGCTGGTAGACGACCAAGCCGCCATATTCGAAGGCACCGACACAGCCACCGAGAAAGAACTCGAACATACGGCAGAAGCGTTCATCATAGAGCGCCTTTATATGTTTCCGGTGGCCCTGAAACCGCCGATACCAGTGTCCCGCCGTCAGCGCATAGTGCGTCCGCAGCACCTCAATATCAGTGACAAACAGTCCCGCCTGCTCGACAGCTGGAATGATCTCGGACAGCGCTGGGGAATAGCCGCCGGGAAAGATGTACTTGGCCGTCCAGGCATTGGTGCCGCCTGGCCCATCAGTGCGCCCGATCGTGTGAACCAGGGCGATACCGTCCTCCATCAGCAGCTCGCGGATCTTCTGGAAGTAGATCGGGTAAAAGGGTGGGCCGACATGTTCGAACATGCCGACGGACACAATGCGGTCGAACGTGCCTGCCATGTCCCGATAGTCTTCGACGCGGAATTCAAGGCCGCCGGATCTGCCGCCAGCTTTGGCCAATTCACGGGCAGCGGCAACCTGTTGTTCGGCCAGGGATATGCCGGTCACATGGGCACCGGACACCGCATTGATATGCCGCGCCAGCCCACCCCAACCGCAGCCAATATCAAGGACTTTGTGGCCCGGTTGAAGCCGCAGCTTACCTGCAACATGATCAAGCTTGTTGCGCTGCGCCCGGTCAAGGCTGTCTTCCGGCGTCCTGAAATAGGCGCAGGAATATTGCCGGTTCCGGTCCAAGAACAGATCATAAAACTCTGTCGTGAACTCATAATGCGTCGCGACATTCCGCTTTGCGCGCCGGCGGAAATTGAAATGACGCACCCGCTGCCAAACACCTGAATCCCAGACTCTACGCTTCGGCGTTTCCGCTGCGCGGCCGGCATTGAGCGCGATCAGGTCGAGGAAATCCTTGATGTCACCCTCTTCGACGGTGAGGTCCCCGTCCATATAACCTTCGCCGACGGCCATGGCCGGGCGCAGAACAATCCGCCACGCCGTCCAGCGGCGATGGATCTTGATGGTGACATGGGGGGCGTTACCGTCGCCAAAATCCGTTGTCCGGCCCGCTGCGTCTTCGATCGTCAGCGTTCCCGTGGTGATCAGTCGCCGAAACAACAACGACAGCGGAAACATGGTTAGGCCCCGTTACGCCTTCGCCGCCTCGGCCAAGAGGTCTGCCTTGCGGCGTTTTTGAGAGTCGGATTTTAGCTGCCCGCAGGCCGCCATAATGTCGCGCCCGCGCGGCATGCGGACCGGCGCGGAAATACCCGCTTCAAATATGTAATCGGAAAAGGCGCGGATTGTGTCCCAGTCCGAACACTCGAACAAAGTGCCCGGCCAGGGATTGAAAGGGATCAGATTGACTTTGGACGGGATTTTGTAGTGCTTGAGCAGACGGACCAGTTCTGCTGCGTCTTCCAATGAATCATTTACGTCCTTCAACATCGCGTATTCAAAAGTAATCCGCCGCGCATTGGTCGCACCTGGATATTCTGCGCACGCGGTCAGCAGGTCATGCAGCGGATACTTTTTGTTGATCGGCATGATCCAGTCGCGGGTTTCATCGCGGACGGCATGCAGCGACACCGCCAGGTTAACCCCCGCTTCTTCACCACAGCGGCGCATTTCAGGCACGACACCAGAGGTGGACAAAGTAATCCGGCGCTTCGACAGCGAAATGCCTTCCTGATCCATGATGGTGTCGAGCGCCGGTTTCACATTGTCGAAATTGTAAAGCGGTTCGCCCATGCCCATGAGCACGATATTGGACAGCAACCGGCCTTCGGGCGGGCTGGGCCATTCTTCCAGCGCGTCACGGGCGATCAGCACTTGGTTGACGATTTCAGCTGAGGTCAGGTTTCGCACCAAGCGTTGGGTGCCGGTATGGCAGAATTTGCAGGTCAGGGTGCAACCCACCTGAGACGAGACACAGAGCGTGCCGCGGTCTTCTTCCGGAATAAAGACCGCTTCAACCTCGTTGCCGTCATCCAGCTTCAGAAGCCACTTGCGGGTGCCATCTTCGGAAAGCTGCGCTGTGGTGATGTCGGGGCGCTTGATATCGCAGGTGGCGGCAAGCTGCGCACGCATATCCTTGGAAATCGTCGTCATCTCATCGAAGGACGTGGCGCCACGATGATAGAGCCAGTGCCAAAGCTGCTGGACGCGCATCTTCGCCTGCCGTTCCGGCACCCCCAGCCCCAGCACAACGTCGCGCAACGCTGCCCGGCCCATGCCAGACAGATTCGGTCGTTCCACTGTGATCTCGGTTTCTTGGTTCATCAGCTCTTACACGCCTTGCTGATGGCGTTATAGGCCGCAGAGAACCCAAAAAGCGAGAAATTGTAGGCAGTGTTGGTGCCGCGGGCAGAGGTACCCTTGATCGACATTTCACTGCCGCGCTTCATGGCGGCGACCAAGTCTGCGTCCTTCTTCGGCGAATCCGCCCAGGCTTCCTGCCCGCTGGTGAACATCTTGAGGTTGGTGCCACCGATGGTGACCGACAAATCCGATCCGTCTTTGAACGGATAACCCACCACGACATTGACCTCGTCCTTGATCTTCGACCCCGGCTTATGAGCCACCGTGGCATAGACCTGGCCATGGTTGACGCTTTCAGGCGTAGAATTCGTCGGGACGCTGGCCATGAAACACTGGGCTTTGGCGCCCTCTCCAATCTGAAACGCGTCCCACGACTTGAACGTCCCCAGCGACGTCCGTTCTTGCGCCTGCACAGCAACTGGGAGCGCCAATGCGGCGGCAACAATAAGAGTGGATTTACGCATGCCGCAAAGATAGGCGCGCAAAGCGACCATTTCCAGCAGATCAGGTGTGTTTCGCTGTCCGGGAGCGCGGCTCACCAAAGGTATGTTCAGGCAGCGGTTCGGGATCGCTGAAGGGCGTCACCGGCCGTACCGGCCACTTCCCCAGCTGACTTATCCGGTCATACATAACAACCGCCCCCGCGGTCGCCTGATTGAGGCAGAACTGGGTGGGAATACGCACCAGCAAAGCGCACCGGGCCTGCATCTCCGGGCTCAGCGACCCACGTTCTGGACCCAGCACATAGGCCGCCTGGCGCGGGTGCGAAAAGCTGGGCAAATCAAGCGCGTCATCGGTCAATTCAATCCCGACCAGGGTACAATGACGCGGCAGCAACAGCGCGTCCACGGAATCGAATGCATAGAAGGGAATCTGTTCGTCGCTGGCGCTGGTATCGGAATAGGCCTTGCCCTTGAAGTGCTCGCTGCTGACGCTGAACGCGAAACTGGCGCCAAACGCGTGCGCCGTGCGCATCAGATTGCCCAGATTGCCGATTTTATCGCCGCCTTCGACACCGATGGCGAAATAGCCGCGCATGGATGACCTTTCCGCTGCCGTACCGGCCCCGTTATAGCGCCGATGGATCGGCCCGGGCAAATGCGCTCCGGGCTACCCCACTAGCCGCTGCGCGATGTCGTAAGCCGCTTTCGACAGGGGCCACGCCCGCCTGCCCATCTCGACCGCATGGTCGCTGGCTGCTGTCCCCTTTTCAGCACGGGCCAGAATGCCCAGCGAAATTTGCGCATGACGGAACAGCATCGCCGCCATGATGTAGTTCCAATGCGGCACATAATCACGGCCGGTAGCCCGGCAATAGGCCGCCAACAACTCTGCCTCCGTCGGGATGCCCAGGGCCGGCAGGTCCAGATCTGTCAGCGGGCCGCGCGGGTCAAGCCCCGGATAATAGGGCAGGCAATGTACCGCCAGATCGGCGATCGGGTTGCCGATGGTCGACAATTCCCAATCCAGAATGGCGATAACCTTCGGCTCCGTCGGGTGCAGCACCAGATTGGCCAGCTTGAAATCACCGTGGACGATGCCTGCCGGTTCCTCCGGCGGGATGTGTTCTGGCAGCCATTCGGCCAGCCAGTCCATTTCCGCGATCTTTGTCGTTTCGGCCAGGCGATATTGACCAATGAACCGGTTGAGTGTGCGCGCGATATAGTCTGTCGGTTTGCCGAAGCGCTCCAAGCCGACCGCGACATGATCAACCGCATGCAGCCGGGCCAATGTCTCGATCATGGACTGGTAGACAGCGGCGCGTTCCTCCGGATCTGACTCGGGCATGTCGTTGTCCCACACAATCCGCCCGTCGACATGGTCCATGATGTAAAACCAGGTGCCGATCACGCCCTCATCGGTACACAGCGCATAGGTGCGCGGCACCGGCACATCGGTTTCGGCCAGTGCCGACATGACCTTGTATTCGCGGTCGACAGCGTGGGCCGACTTGAGCAACTGCCCCGGCGGCTTACGGCGCAGGACATAACGCTTTCCGCCTGCGGTCAGGCTGTAGGTCGGGTTCGACTGCCCACCTTTGAATTCGCGTACATCGACCGTGCCGGTAAACCCGTCGACATGCTGTTCCATGAAGGCCTGAAGCGCAGCGAGATCAAACGCCCGCTCCGGCGCGACCGCCTGGGTTCCGGAAAATGCGTCCTGCTCGCTCATTCGCGCAGCCTCGCTGTTTCTTTTTCAACCATGGTCCTGGTCCCGAACCCAATTCGCCCGCAGAGAAAATACCAGATACCGCCCACCAACTGCGCGGCCAGCAACACGCCAAAAGCAATCTGATAGCCTTGCGGCAAATTATCGGGGAACAGATCAAGCGTAAAGCCAACCAGCCACTGGCTGAGTGCGGTAAAGGCAAACCCCATCAGGTTCACCGCTGTTACCGCGCGGCCGGACAGGCTGACCGGAAAGCCGCGGGCGATGGCGGCAAAAGACAAGACATTGGCGCCAATCGCCAGTGTCCAGACCAGCCAGATCACTGGAGATGCTGCCGTCCATTGCAGCACCAGCAGCAGCATCGCCGCCATGCTGACGCCGACCCCCAGGCTGGGTAGCCACATCGGGCTGAACCCTGCCCGCTCGACGCGTTCGGCGATCGGCCCCATCGCCAGGAAATTCAGCACGGATATCGACGCCGTCAGGGTGAGCACATTGGCCGCGCCCGAGATCGTGTAATCCGCAACATCGGTCAGCCAGGAAATCACATAGAGCGTTCCGATGCCCTGGCTGATGCCCATGGATAAGGCGACCCAGGGCGTCACCCGCCAGAAAAAGGCGTCTGTGTAGACCCGTCCGAGGCCTTTAAGCGCCGCGCCCAGTGTCTCGCCCGCCCCCGCCGTCTGGTGCCGGGGCGCCACCAGCACGTAAACGGCTGCAGCAACGAAAGTCAGGAGGGCGAACGCCAGGGTGATATCGCGCCAGCTATAGATTTCCAGCAACAGCTGGGTCGGCTTGGTGGCGGAAATGGCCCCCAACACGCCCACTGCGAATTGAATGCCGTTCAGCGTGGAGATTTTCTCAGGCGGAAACCACAGCGTATAGGTCTTCATCGTGGCCATCATACCCCCGGCGAAGCCCAGCCCCATCAGCACCCTGCCAAAGGAGAGCATCGCGCTGGAGTCCGCCAAGGCGAAAATCACCGCACCGACGCCGGCCAGGCTGAACAGCAGCGCGTTCACCTTTCGGGTATCGTACCGGTCGAGCAGCACACCCAGCGGCAACTGCATCAGCCCAAATGCGACGAAGAAGGATGTGCCGATGGCGAGGCTGAGCGCTTCTTCCGTGAGCAAGAGATCCGCCTGGATGTGACCTTTGAATATATTGGCGACGCCGCGGGTGAACATCGACAGAAAAAAGCCGAACCCGAAGGCGAACATCAGGCGCAGAGCAGTCGACGCTGGCAGCGAGAAAATCTTCAAGAGGAGGGCCCGTTGGCGGTGTGGTCAGGCGACCGTACCGGCATTCGGGGCCAAAGTCATGCCGGTGGGCAATTCGCCGGGTTATTCGCCTGCTGCGTTGCCCGTACCGCCAAGATCATAGCGATAGAAGATATGCCGGCCCACGGTCGCGGTCTTCACCAGATTGTCGGCCCAGCCAGGGGCGACATAATCCGCGTGATAGTGAGTCGCGTTGTCGATGCGGTCCGGAACCCAGTGGCGCTGGACCAGGCTTGCGACGCGTTCCGACATTGCCCAGGCCGCTTTCTCGCGTGGCTGATCGGGCAGGCCGTCACAGGCGAAGGAGAACTGGCATCGGTCGACCCATTTCTGGTTCTGGAACACGACGCCACAGATCGTGTCCGGGTAGCGGGAATCGGCAACCCGGTTCAGGATCACCTTGGCGACCGCCATCTGACCGGCCAGCGGTTCACTGCGGGCTTCGAAGTAAACTGCCTGGGCCAAACAAGTGTGCTGCTCGTCTCCGCCCTCAGGGAATTCAGCAAAAGCGACAAGATCTTCAATGGTCGCCGGCAGCGGCGTGCCGATTGATGCTTCGAGCGTATCGAACCGGCCCTCAACCCAGTTGTCGATTGACAGGGTCTGCAGCCCACCACTGGCTGGAAGCGCCAGCACAGCGATTATGAGCGCAAGGGGCCCCACAACATTTTTCACGTTGTTAATCAATGACATCACTTTGGTTTAGGCTCGTTTCATGCCCGAGGCCCTTGATGGGTGCCGGGCAGTCTGCTCCGCTTCAACATTTCGGTTAGCGAACGATTGGGGCGGAAATATGATCAATCTGTAAGAAAAGCAAGGTTGAGGCGGCCGAAAAATGCCGATCGACCAGAACGACCGTTGTAATTCCGCAACATCCGTGATGGAACCTCACAGCGCCTTAGAAATTGTTGTGATCGGCTAAACTTGGTCTACTCTACTGAAAATAAAGGGTATTCTAGCCAGTGGCCAAAGCGCCCGAGGTAGCTTTAGAGACCGTTCCGCCGCTAATCCTTGGCCAGCTTGTCAAGCCGATCCTTCATGGCCGCCAATTCCGCCTTCAGATCGTCGATGGACCCTTTTTCCTCGTCGAATTCCTCAGGCGCGGCATCCTCCTCCGCCTCTGAGCCCTGAGCCTGTGCAAAGGGCGAAAACATCTGGAACATCTGCTCGAACATGGCGACATTCTGCCGCGCCATTTCTTCGAACGGATTGGCCGGCATGGAGCCGCCAAATTGTGGCATCAGCATCTGACGCATGCGTTCCTGATCACGGGCAAACCGTTCCATGCTCATCGACAGATATTGCGGAACAGCCGCCTGAAGCGTATCGCCATAGAAGCTGATCAACTGCCGCAGAAAATCCACCGGCAGCAGATTTTCGCCTTTCGACTCTTCCTCAAAGATGATCTGGGCCAGAACAGAGCGGGTGATGTCGTCGCCGGTTTTGGCGTCGTAGACGACGAAGATTTTGCCGTCCCGCACCATCTGACTCAGATAGTCGAGCGTCACATAGCTGCTGGTCGCCGTGTTATAGAGGCGCCGGTTCGCGTATTTCTTAATGACAATAAGTTCGTCATCAGGGGACCGAGTGTCACCATCGTCTGACTTCGACGACTTCTTCTTTGATTTACCCGCCAACCCCGTCTCCCGCGTTGTTTAGCGCTTGTTTCCGCGAACAGCGGCGCATTGTGCGTGCTGATGTTGCATTGCGCAAGCCGAATGTCCGTCTGGGGGTTTGATTCCGCTGCGCTGCAATATATGGTGCGTGTCCTTTTTCATACCGAATCGCAAGAACCGTAACAGCTGGATATCAGGAGACTGCCATGACCGACGTCTATCTGGTCAGCGCCGCGAGAACCCCGGTCGGGTCCTTCAATGGCGCTTTGAGTTCCGTCCCCGCCCATTATCTGGGCGAGGTCGCCATCAGAGAAGCCCTAAGCCGCGCCAGCGTCTCTGGTGAAGACGTCGAAGAGGTCATCTTCGGACAGATTCTGACAGCCGGACAGGGACAGAACCCGGCCCGGCAGGCATCCATGGCCGCAGGCTGTCCCGAGGAGGTTTCAGCCTGGGTCGTCAACCAAATGTGTGGTTCCGGACTGCGCTCAGTAGCACTGGCCACACAAGCGATCAAGAATGGTGACGGCAACATCATTGTTGCGGGCGGCCAGGAAAGCATGAGCCAGTCGCCGCACTGCGCGCATCTGCGCAACGGCCAGAAGATGGGCGACCTGGGCATGGTCGACACCATGATCAAGGATGGGCTTTGGGACGCCTTTAACGGCTATCACATGGGCAACACGGCGGAGAACGTGGCCAGCCAATGGCAGATCACCCGCGAGCAGCAGGACGAATTCGCCGTTGCTTCGCAGAATAAAGCATCGGCAGCCCAGCGCGCCGGCAAGTTCAAGGACGAGATCGTCCCGGTTACCATCAAGGGCCGCAAGGGCGACACCGTGGTCGAGGACGATGAGTACATCCGCCACGATCTGGAGATCGACCGCATTCAGGGCATGCGCCCGGCCTTTGCCAAGGACGGCACCGTGACCGCGGCCAATGCCAGCGGCATCAATGACGGTGCAGCGGCCATCGTGCTGATGTCGGGCGAAGAGGTAGAGCGCCGGGGCCTGACACCGCTGGCGCGCGTGGCCTCTTGGGCACAAGCTGGCGTCGACCCAGCGATCATGGGTTCCGGCCCAATCCCGGCCAGCCGCAAGGCGCTGGAAAAGGCCGGCTGGTCAACCGACGATCTTGATCTGGTCGAAGCCAATGAGGCCTTCGCCGCCCAGGCCTGTGCGGTCAATAAGGACTTGGGTTGGGATACTGACAAGGTGAATGTGAATGGTGGCGCCATCGCCATCGGCCATCCGATTGGCGCTTCCGGCGCGCGCATCCTCACCACCCTTGTGCACGAAATGGGCCGCCGCGACGCCAAGAAGGGCCTGGCCACACTGTGCATCGGCGGCGGCATGGGCGTCGCCATGTGCTTTGAGCGCGACTGATACAACGATAAAACGGGAGAGACATATATGGCACGGGTAGCAATCGTAACAGGCGGCACGCGCGGCATTGGCGCGGCTGTCAGCATCGCCCTCAAGGACGCGGGATATTCAGTCGCAGCCAACTATGGCGGCAATGATGAGGCCGCCGCCAAGTTCAAGGAAGAGACCGGCATCAACGTCTACAAATGGGACGTTAGCGACTTTGACGGCTGCGCGGCGGGTATCGCCCAGGTCGAAGCAGACCTTGGCCCGGTAGACATCCTGGTTAACAATGCGGGCATCACCCGCGACACCATGCTGCACAAGATGACGCTGGAGCAGTGGAACGAGGTGATCGATGTCGATCTGACCTCACTGTTCAACATGTGCCGCAATGTGATCGAAGGCATGCGCGAGCGCGGCTTCGGGCGGATCATCAACATGACGTCCATTAACGGCCAAAAGGGCCAGATGGGTCAGACCAACTATTCCGCTGCCAAAGCCGGCATGATTGGCTTCACCAAGGCGCTGGCGCAGGAAACCGCGCGCAAGAACATCACCGTCAACGTGATCGCGCCCGGCTATGTCAACACGGACATGGTCGCCGCCGTGCCGGAGAAGGTGCTGGACGGCATTATCGCGACAATCCCGGTCGGCCGTCTGGGCGAGCCCGAAGACATCGCCCGCGGCGTGCTTTACCTGGCCGCCGACGATGCCGGCTTCGTTACAGGCTCGACGCTGACCATCAACGGCGCGCAATACATCGCGGGGTAAAGCCAAGCGATTTTTTGAACGAGATCGGGGCGGTCACAAACTCAGTGGCCGCCCCCTTTTTTGCCCGAGTTGCTAGCATTGGAGGTGCGTAGGATGGGCAGTATTAGCGTTCGAAAACTGGATGATGAGATATTAAAGGCACTGCGTCTTCGGGCTGCAGAGCAAGGGATTTCCATGGAAGAGGAAATTCGCCGAATCCTTGAGCGTGCTGTTGCGACACCCGAGCGCATCACCGACGTTGCACGGCGATACTTTGGGCCCGAACACGGTATCGACCTCGAACTACCGGACCGCGAAACGAGCGAACCAATAGACTTTTCTGAATGATCCTGCTTGACACCAACGTCGTGTCAGAACTGATGCGGCGAGTCCCTGCAAAAGTTGTCGAAAGCTGGTTTGACGGCCAAGAGCCAACACAGCTTTTTGTATACTCAGTTAGTGTAGCAGAAATTCTATTTGGCCTGCGCACCATGCCGGAAGGCCACAGGCGTGATGCCATGAATGCGCGCTTTGAAGGGTTTCTGGGAAGTGCTTTTCAGCACAGCATCCTCGACTTCGATGGCGCAGCGGCCCGTGCCTATGGCGACATTAGGGGCGCTCGCAAAGAGATGGGCCGGCCGATGAGCAACTTTGACGCCCAAATCGCAGCCATTGCCCGGGTGCACCGCTTTGCTGTCGCGACACGAAATGTCCGCGATTTTGAAGACATGGGCCTCGAGCTGATCAATCCGTTCGAGAACGCTGCCTAATACCGATAAATCAGGCTGAACAGGAACTCATGCGCCTTGAGGGAGGCATGGGTGGCATCGACCGGGATCAGCAGATCGTCGCGGCCTTCGCGGATGATCAAAATGTCGCCCGGCCGGGTGCGCATATTGCCCATATCGAAATAGCGATAGGCGAGTTCGACCGAGATGGTGTCGCCCAAATCAATCACCGCACCGGCGCCCAGCGACCAGGCAAAATCGGTCGTTGAGCCCGGCTGGGTGATCGTCGCATCGCCAACGCCCAGCGACGGGAAGAAGTAGCTCATTTCGCTGGTTCGGTTGAACGCCAGGCCGACGCCGCCGCTGATGAAAGGCTGGAACCCGGCAACATTGCCGAATAACGGCGTCAGCATCAGATAGGCATTGGCCATCAGGGTGAAGTTGCGGCCCCGCGCCTCCACCGGCTCTGTCCCCAGGGTAACGTTGGCAAAATTTGACTGACCGGAGAAATCCAGGTCAGGCCGATAGCCAAAGGCGACCTCGCCGCGCAGCCAGTCGCTCACATAGTGGCCCCAGGCGCCTTCGATCACCACAGACGAGCCATAGCTGCCATAGGCGCCGATGGGGTTGCCATCCGGCCCATCCGCACAGCCGAACAAGGCTGCGGGGTTCGTCGAATTACAATCCCGGTCGCTATAGACGGTCGAATTCGTGTCCGACAGCCCCGCGCCAAGGCGGATGTAGCTGTTACCCCCTTCTGCCATCACAGCATGAGGCGAGAACACGGCGAATAACATCAGCGCCAACGCGCAGGTGAAACCCTTTTTCAAAATACTCTCTCCCTAGAAAAACAAGGTGTTTACCGTAGAGATAGTGCTTTGAAATTACGGCGAAACTGCGCCGGTCTCAAAAATTATCTTTCCGTTTCCGTGTCTCGCCGAACACCTCGACCACGTCCGCGCCGACCATGCCGAGGGTCTTTTGCAGGTCCGGGCTGTCTGGCCGTAGGAACGGGTTGGTGGCGAGTTCCTCGCCCCAGGTCGATGGTACGGTGCGTTCACCATTGGCGCGGCGTTCATCGACCCACTGCTTGCGCGCAACAAGCGCGGCATTGTCCGGCTCGACGGTGATCGCGAAGGCGGCATTGCCCTGGGTATATTCGTGCGCGCAATAGACCTTGGTCTGTTCGGGCAGGTCTTTCAGTTTGGAGAGCGAATGCCACATTTGCGCCGGCGTGCCTTCGAACAACCGGCCGCAGCCGAGTGCGAACACGGTGTCACCGCAAAACAGGGCGTCTGAATCTTCAAACCAATAGGCGATGTGGCCGCGCGTATGGCCCGGTACGTCGAACACCTTGGCGACGCTGGTCCCCAGCGCATAGGTGTCCCCATCGCCCACCTGGACATCAATGCCTGGAATCCGATCCGCATCGGCACGCGGACCCAAAATGGTGCAGCCGGTCTTGGCCTTGATGACCTCATTGCCGCCTACATGGTCCAGATGATGGTGTGTGTTGAGGATATGGGTCAGGGTCCAGCCCTTTTCCTCCAGCGCAGCAAACACCTCATCGGTCGTCGCCGGGTCTACAACAGCGGTGTCGCCGGTGGCTGCATCATGGGCCAGGTAAACATAATTGTCCGAAAGGACAGGAATCTGATGGATTTCAAGCATGGCGCTACCATAGCCTCGGTTCAGTGAAACAACAGGGTTCGGCCTCCGAGATGTATCTCGACATTACCGATCTGCAAGCGTTTTACAGCACCCCGCTGGGCCGGACCAGTGGGGCATTGATTCGGCGGCGGCTGCGCGAGGCGTGGCCGAACCTGAACAGTTTCTCATGCGTTTGCATTGGATATGCGCCCCCTGTGCTGCGCGGCGTGGCGCACGGGCTGGCGCTGATGCCGGGTCAACAGGGGGTGAGCCACTGGCCTGCAGATCAGGCGAATCGCGCCGCCCTGATCGAGGATCTGTCCCTACCCCTGGCCGACGCAAGCGTCGACCGGCTGATACTCCTGCATGCGTTGGAACACACGACCGACCCCGGCCGACTGCTGCGCGAGGTATGGCGCGTGCTGGCGCCCGAGGGCCGGGTGATGGCGATCCTGCCGCATCGGCGCAGCCTTTGGGCGCTGATGGAACGCACACCGTTCGGCCATGGCCGCCCCTATAGCGTGGGGCAGGCCAGCCGGTTGCTCAGCCAGCGCATGTTCGACCCGGTGGGCTGGCGGGGCGCGCTTTACTGGCCGCCCCTTGGCAAGCGCGCCGGCGTGCGGTCGGTGCAATGGTCGGAAAGGCCCGGGGGCCGGTTCGCCCCCGCGCTGGCCGGTGTCATCCTGGTCGAGGCCGTCAAATCCGTCGAAGCGCGGATCGACGCGACCGCCGCGGCACCGGCGCTCGCCTATGCAAGAGCCTGATCCTGTCATGCCCGCCGCCACCATGACCGACGAGGATGTTCTTAATTGGCTTCAAGAAGAATATACGCACCCGTTCGAGGGGTGGGACTTTTCCTACCTTGAAGGGCGGCGCATCCCGTTAGGCGCCCTGCCCTGGGATTACGGGGTGACCGTTACCCCCTATCTGAACAAGGCGACGTCGCTGCTCGACATTGATACAGGTGGCGGAGAAGCCCTGGCGGATCTGTTGACAACATCCGCCTTCAGCGGAAAAGCCCATGCTGTCGAGGCGCATGCCCCCAATGTCCCGATCGCCCGCAACCGTCTGAGTGAACTTGGCGTCGATGTCATAGATACGTCTGAGCGACCAGCCCCCTTGGCTGCTGAAACCTTCGATCTGTTGATCGACCGGCACGGTGGGTCGCTTCCACCGCTCGAGATTTTTCGTATTTTGAAACCGGGCGGCCACTACATCACCGAGCAGATCGGCGACCAAACCAATCATGAACTGCGAGAGGTGTTTGGGGCCAGCCCGGCCGTGCAGCCCGACTGGCCGCATAATGCCGCCGACGCGTCACGCACTTTCGAAGAAATCGGCTTTGATGTTGAAACGCTGGAAGAACACCGCTTTCCCATACGCTTCGCCGATGTTGGGGCGCTGGTCTATTACCTGAAGGCGGTGCCATGGGAAGTGCCAGGGTTTTCGATTGCAGAAAACGCGGAGGCTCTTCTCCAGCTCCACAAAAGGTCAGCAGATCGAGGATATGCAATCGATGCGACGTATCACGCCTATCTGCTTGTCGCGCGCAAACCCTAGGCGCCTAGAATGCAGCAGGCCGGTTGCCGTCACCCTGCGCGCGCGCCTGGTCCTGTGCCCCTTGATAAGACAAAAGGAACACGCCCTGGTCGGCAAACAGATTGGCATAGCGGGTCGATAACGCCGCTGCAGATGGCTTGCCCTTTTTATCGATCACCAATTGCTGTTCCACCGTCACGCCCAGCTCGTCGCACAGGTCGAGAAAATCCCGGATCGTGCAGAGATGGATATTGGGCGTGTTGTACCAGGGCTGATCGAGCGTTTCCGTCTCCGGCATTTTGCCGTCCAACAACAGCTTCAGCCGGACCCGCCAGAACCCGAAATTAGGAAAGGACACAATCGCGCGCCGGCCAATGCGCAGCATCTGCTGTAGCGTGGCCCTGGTATCGCGCATCGCCTGCAATGTCTGACTCAGGATCACATAGTCGAACCCCGCTGTCGGGTAATCGACCAGGTCGGTATCCGCATTGCCCTGCACCACCGATAACCCACGCGCCAGGCAGGCATTGACGCCCTCGCGGGAAATTTCGATCCCACGTGCATCGGCATTGCGTTCATGCGTCAGGTGGTAGAGCAGCTCACCATCGCCGCAGCCGATATCGAGCACGCGGCTGCCGGGCTCGACCATGCGGCCGATCTCCAGCAGGTCGACGCGGATATCGCGCGCCCGGGCTTCGTGATGACCGACCATCAGATGCCCCTGGCTTCAGCAGCCGCGGCCAGAAAACCCCGCAGACTGTCGTGAAATTCCGGCTCGTCCAGCAGGAACGCATCATGGCCTTTGTCGGTCTCAATCTCGACAAAGCTGACCGGAGCGCCGGCGGCATTGAGGGCACGGACAACCGCTTTACTCTCTGCCGTCGGGTAGAGCCAGTCGCTGGTGAACGAAGCGACAAAGAACCGCGTCGCCGTATCGCGGAACGCATTGGCCAACCGGCCGCGATAGTCCGCCGCCAGGTCGAAATAGTCCATCGCCCGGGTGATATAGAGGTATGAATTCGCGTCAAACCGCTCGACGAACGAAATCCCCTGATGACGCAGATAACTTTCAATCTGAAAGTCGGCATCGAAGCCATAGGTCAGCGCCTGTCGATCCTGCAGCCGCCGGCCGAACTTCTGATGGAGGCCCGCCTCTGACAGATAAGTGATGTGCGCCGCCATCCGCGCCACCGATAGGCCGGACTTCGGCGATGTGCCGGTACCGTAATAATCGCCGCCGTGCCAGTCAGGATCGGCCATGATCGCCTGACGGCCAACCTCATGGAATGCGATGTTCTGCGCCGAGTGCAGCGACGTCGTCGCGATCGGCATCGCCGAAAACACCTTGTTAGGATAGCGCGCCGCCCAATCGAGTACTTGCATGCCGCCCATCGACCCACCCAATACGCAAAACAGGTCAGGGATGCCCAACTGGTCAATCAGTGCCGCCTGTACGCGCACCATGTCCCCAATGGTGATGACCGGGAAATCCACACCCCAGGGCTTACCTGTATCCGGGTTGACCTCTTGCGGGCCCGTGGTTCCCAGACAGCCACCCAACACATTGGCACAAATGACAAAATAGCGGTCTGTATCGATGAGTTTGCCGGGGCCGACCATGACATCCCACCAGCCGGGCTTGCCGGTGATCGGATGCGGATTGGCCACATGCTGATCAAGGGTCAACGCATGGCAGATTACAACGGCGTTGGACTTATTCGCGTTCAGCGCCCCATAGGTTTGATACGCAACCGAAACGTGGTTCAGCTCCGCGCCGCTGTCGAGCACCAAGGGCACAGCCGACAGATCGACCACCGTTCCCCGTGGGTCATCGTCCAGCCCGCGCTCGGCGCGGTCGGCGAGATAATTCGGGTGTGTTTGTTGTGGCGCATCAATGTTCATCGTCTCAGGCCTTCCAAAGGCGGCCCATAGCTAGGGATTGGGTGCCGGAACTGTCAATGTTTTCTTTGATTTTCAGCAGGCCCGCGACTAGTAATGGCCCCCTTCAAGTTGAGGGATTTACGCGCATGTCGGAGCAGGTGCTCGACAATCTGAGGCAGGAAATCGACAGGGTGGACGATCAGATCCACGACCTGCTGATGCGCCGTGCCGATCTGGGCGAACAGGTTGCCGCGGCCAAGGAAAGCGCTGCAGCGAACGCGCCGCGCTTTCGGCCAGGCCGGGAAGCCAGCATTCTGCGCCGCCTGAAATCCCGCCACAATGGTCCACTGCCCTTCCCCGTCGTCGGCCACATCTGGCGGGAAGTGATTTCGTCCTTTCTACGCCGCCAAGCCGATATTGAAGTGATGGTCTGGGGCGGGTCGAGCCGTATTGCGGTCTGGGACCTGGCCCGCGCGCATTTCGGGGTTGCGACGCCGTTTCACGCCATGATGGAGGCTGTCGAAGCCCTCGACAAGGTCAACAAGTCGGACCGGGCCATCGGCGTGCTTGCGTTCGAAACCGAAGGTGAGCCCTGGTGGCGCTTGCTGTGCGAAGACCGTCCCGGGGCAGGCCTGCAAATTATTGCGCGCCTGCCCTTTTTTGAAGACGCAGAGGTCGAAGCGTTCGCGGTCGCCAAAAGCCGCGAGAACAGCGGCGGTGAAGAAACCACGCTGGTCGTGTTGCATGACGCAAAGGCACCTGAGGGCGCCCTTGATGAGGCCGCCGGTGACGTGCTGATGACGGTGCCAGGCTACCTGCAGCCGGAAGACGATGCGATTGCCGCTTTCATCAGCAAAACCGGCGCCAGTGGCGCGACGGTGATTGGCGGCTATGCCAATCCGATCACCGGTGTATAGGAGACGGCAATGACCGGCCCGATCCCGCGCCCAGGTATTCTGGAAATTGAGGCCTATCAGGGCGGCAAGTCGAAAGACACCAGCTTTGAAGGCAAGATGTCGTCAAACGAATCCGCGCTGGGCACCAGCCCCAAGGCGCGCGAGGCCTTCGGTGATGCAGCGGCCATTCTGCACCGCTATCCCGACGGCGGGTCGTCGGAACTGCGTGAAGCCATCGCGGCGCATCACGGCATTGAAGCAGACCGTGTCGTCTGTGGCTTCGGGTCAGATGATCTGCTGCAGCTGATGTGCCGTGGCTATGCCGGGCCCGGTGACGAGGTTCTCTATACTGAACACGGCTTTCTGGTCTATCCGATTGCCGCGCAGGCGGTGGGCGCAACCGCCGCGGCGGCACCCGACGACGGCTATATTGCATCCGTTGACAGCCTGCTGGATTCGGTGACCGACAAGACGAAGCTGGTGTTCCTCGCCAATCCCAACAACCCGACCGGGACCTATTTGAACGGTGAAGAGCTGCTACGGCTGCATGCCGGATTGCCCGAAGACATTGCTTTGGTGATCGACGGGGCCTATGCCGAATATGTCGATGAGGCCGACTATGACACCGGCCTTGAGCTCGCGCGCCATGCGCCAAATGTGTTGATGACGCGGACCTTTTCGAAAATCTATGGGCTGGCGGCGTTGCGCCTCGGCTGGGCCTATGGACCCGACAGCATTATCGGTGTTTTGAACCGGCTGCGGGGGCCTTTCAATGTCTCGCTGCCAGCGCAGGCCGCGGGCGTTGCTGCATTGGAAGATCAGGACTTCGTCGATCAGGTGCGCACGCACACCAGCCAATGGCGCGAGTGGTTGCGCCAACGGATCCGCGGTATGGGCCTGAGCGTCGTACGCGGCTCCGCCAACTTTCTGCTGATCAATATGGGCACGCCTCAGCAGGCCGCAGCGGCCGATGCATTCCTGCAGCAGCAGGGATGGTTCCTGCGCCGCATGGAATCCTATGGCTTCCCCGAACATCTGCGGCTGACGGTCGGCACCGAAGACGAAAACCGGGGTGTCACCGACGCACTGGTCGAATTTCTAGAGCAGGACCATGTTTGACCGGCTGGCGCTGATCGGCGTCGGTCTGATCGGCTCATCGATTGCGCATGCTGTTCGGAAACATGGATTGGCATCGGAAATCGTCGCGACCGCCCGGTCCGCCGAAACCCGCGAGACGGTCGCCCGCCTGGGATTAGCCGACCGGGTGACTGAAACCGCTGCCGAAGCGGTAGAGGGCGCAGATCTGATCATCCTGTGCGCGCCGGTCGGTGTATTCAGCGCCTTGGGGGCTGAAATTGGCCCGAAGCTGGCACCCGGCGCCATCCTGACCGATGTCGGGTCGGTCAAAAGCGCGGTTGTCAACGACCTGAGCCCACACCTGCCCGATCATGCCCATCTTGTCCCGGGCCATCCCGTAGCGGGTACCGAGGAATCCGGGCCGGAGGCTGGCTTCGCCGAGCTGTTCGAAGATCGCTGGTGCATTTTAACGCCGCCCGCCGGCACCGACACGAAAGCCACGGACACGCTGAAAGATTTCTGGGAGGCCCTAGGCAGCCGCGTCGAGATCATGGAGCCGGGACACCATGATCTGGTCCTCGCCATCACCAGCCATGTACCACACCTGATTGCCTATAACATCGTTGGCACCGCAGCCGACCTTGAAGAGGTGACCCAGTCGGAGGTGATCAAATTCTCCGCTGGCGGTTTCCGAGATTTCACACGCATCGCCGCCTCCGACCCCACCATGTGGCGCGACGTGTTCCTCAATAACAAAGACGCTGTCTTGGAAATGCTGGGCCGGTTCAGCGAAGACCTGACCGCGCTGCAGCGGGCAATCCGGTGGGACGATGGCGATGCACTCTATACGCTGTTCAGCCGTACCCGGGAAATTCGCCGCAACATTGTCGAGGCCGGCCAGGATTCCCCGGCACCCGATTTTGGCCGCACCCACGGGCAGGACGACTAAAAAGTCGACAGCAGCCCGTCTACCTCCTGTTCGGGAACGATGTGGCCGTTAAGAGTCATTTCGCCATGGCGATAGACCAGGTCGAGCGTCAGGCCGCCGCTGCCGTCATCCGCGCCATAGCGCGACAGAACCGTCGCAAATGCCGCACTGTTCATCACATTCTCGGCCCTCATACCCGCGAGCATTTTAGCACTCGGTGACGCCGACGCGTTAACTGTCAGGCTGGGACTATCCGGGTCGGTGTAGTCCCAGCCATATTGCATGTCGAAGGCCATGCCTTCGGTTTCGAACGCATATTTCGTGATCTCGATCTTTTCCAGCTGATGCGGCTGGAAACCGATCTCAACCGCACCCGCATCGCCCATATCACGATGCTGAAGGCGGCCCTCAGCCTTTACAGCACCGGCTGGAGCATCAGGATCGCCGCGCCGAATACCATCGGTTGAAATTGAAAAACTATAGGCATGACCGGGCGCGACACTTTCGTCGCGGACATGCAGACCGGCCCGGCCAACCGTCAACCGGTTGCCGGATTTACTGTCAATGGTCAGGTCCTTTGAATCCAGGTCGATGCGCAGCTTGCCGCCTTCCGGCCACACGAAACTCGCCAGGGCACGATCGGGGGCGATGACGCCGCTGCCGCCGCCCTTGATGGCGTAGTTAACCGGTTCAGGAAAACTGACGATGACATGGCCTTCGTTGAACGGTTGCAGGATCGCGAACGCCTGACTGGTCTCGAAGCGGTCATCACCGGCAATGGTCAACCGGACATCCTGCATATCGACCACAAACCGGAACGGAAATCCGCCGACGTCGCCAACAGAAAAGTCCAGCTCGATGTTGGACGGCATCGCCCGAAACAGTTGGCCCTGAACCCGATAGGCAAGATCTTCAGCCTCGCCAAACCACCACACGGCATAGCCGGCAAAGGCAAGCCCAAGCGCCCCAAACAATATGAAATATCGATTGCCCATGCCGCTGCCTGTTAGCCCTATCGAAGGCCAACTTCTAACAGAGAGTCATCTAGGTCAAAAACCCAATGGGCATGTCAGACGATACAGATGCGCATGCGCGACGCTGTAAGCGGCTGTTCTTTTATTCCCGGGTATAGTCGGCAGGAATATCCGGGTTCTCGCCGGCCTTGCCCCACAGCACGATCTCATTGCCCCACGGATCGCGAAAAGCGTGGTTGTAACCGTTGAACTCTTTCCAATAATGGTTCTTCCACATCAGCTCCGCGCCAAGCTCGACGGCTTTATCCAGGATGCGCTCGTAGTCGTCATCATCGCTGACCAGAACCCAGATGCGCGCCTTTCGGCCGCCGTCTGACAAAGCCCGCGGCTCGACGCCATCGGGATCAGGGTGCGGGCGGGCATTTTTGGCATCGAAAATCCCCATATGCAGATTACCGATTTCGCTCTGGCTGCCATCGGGGTTGAGGAAGTTCTGGCCGGGCACCAAACGGTGGAACACACCTTCCGGACGGCCTTCATTGGTCCAGCCGAAGACTTCCGCATAGAATTTGCCGGCGGCAGACGGATCGTCTGAGGCCAGGTCGACAAAAATCAGCGTATTGGGATAGCTCATATCAGGTGCTCCTCGTTTTTGGTCGCGCGTTGGGCTCTGACACCAAGTGTCGCCTATTGCAGCGTGATGGGGAAGAGAAGGCTAACATGCGTCAGAGGTCTTGCCCGGCAACGCCTGGAGTCTTTGCGCTACCCGAACAGGTCCCAGAACATTCGCAGCGAGGTTGCTGCCAGAAAGAACGCAAAGGCCAGGCGCAGTGGCCGGGGTGAAAGCCAATGGGCGATTTTTACGCCCCAGGGCACTGCCAACAACGTGGCAGGGACAATCACCGCGAAGCCCAGAAGGTTGACATATCCGACCGATCCGAACGGAAGGTCCCCGGCCCCCCACCCAGCAAGGAGGAAGCCTGCGGTTCCAGGAATGGCGATGATCAAGCCAAAACCAGCCGCTGTTGCGACAGCGCGGTGAATTGGCACGCTAAAGGCGGTCAGGGTCGGCACACCCAGGGTGCCGCCGCCGATTCCCATCATCGCAGAAATGCCACCAATCACGGTTGGAATCAGGCCGCCGGCTGGTCCTTTTGGCAACGAGTCGCGCAATCGCCACTCGCCGCTGACAAAAGCCATGTGGCAGGCCACGCCCAACGCTACGACCGCGAACACCATGGTCAGGCCTGTATTGTCCACAACAGAGGCCATCGCTGTGCCTAGCAAGACGCCGACAAATAACGGCGCCGCCCAGCTTTTCAGCAACGCGCCATCGACAGCGCCCTTCTTTTTGTGGCTGAGCACCGACCGGATCGATGTTGGAATGATCGTCGCCAATGATGTGCCGACGGCCAGATGCATGCGCACCGCCGGATCGATCTCCAGATAGCCGAAAACATGATAGAGCGCGGGCACGATGACGATGCCACCCCCCACGCCCAATAGTCCCGCCAGCACGCCGGCAAACAAGCCGACAATGACCAGCAGGGCGACCAGGATCATGATTTCAGGGGTAAGAGGCAAAGCGCTTGCCCAGACGATTAAAGGAGGGTCTTTCTTAAGGGAATTGAAGCGCATAGGCGAGAGTTGCCCCTGCCGATATGCTGGCCATGGCAATCAATCGGGCGCATGGGTTCAACTAAGTTGGCGTTTGGCTGCTAAGGTCCCATCCAAACTGAGGATGCCAGCATGTCTGTAATTCGCGCGCTCGTCGCCGGGTCCGTCACCATCGACACCATCGCCGTGATCGCCGATCAGGATATCGAGCGGATCACCATGCACAATGATGCCGCGTCGTTTTTGTTGGTCGAACAAGGCCGCAAGGTCCAGGCAGAGAGTATCGGTACCCATGTTGGCGGCGGGGCCGCAAATGTCGGTGTCTCCTTGCAGCGCCAGGGTCTTGAAGCCTATGTGCTGGGCCTGACAGGGTCCGACCATGATGCCGATAAGATTCGTGCAAGACTTCAGGGTGAAGGTGTCGGGCTCCAGCACCTCGGCGCGGTCAACAAGGTAGCGACCGGCAGCGCCGTTCATGTCTCATCACACGATCATGACGCGGCGATTTTTGTTCAGCGCGGCGCAAACACCTTGCTGCGCCCGCCCCACGTCGATGCGGTGGACTTCAACACCTATGATCTGGTCTATGCGGCCAGTCTTTCCAATGAATCAGCGGGTTGCTTTCCAGTCATCCTCGAAAAGGCGCGGTCGGCAAGCGCCTTTACGGTCAGCAATCCAGGTGTACGGCAGATTGCAGCGCGCCCTGCTGAACTGCTGGAAAGCCTGCACTGTGTCGATCTGTTGGCACTTAACAGTCTGGAAGCCGGCGCCCTGATTCCGCATCTGTTGCAGCGCGGCGGCCTGAGGGTTCAGCATGTCTTCGAGGCAGGCGATGACGCGCCGGCCCTTTTGGTCGATGGGCTGCGCACGGACGCGTTCAGAACCGGTTTACCTGATATTATGACCGGGCTCAGCGACCTTGGGCCGCGGCATGTGCTGGTTACGGATGGGGCCGCGGGCGCATACCTTTTGACGGAAGAAAGACTGCATTATTGCCCGACAATTAAGGCTGATGTTCTGGGCACGGCTGGCGCGGGAGACTCATTCACGTCAACTGTTGCTGCTCAGCTTGTTGGTGACGCATCGCCGGAACAGGCATTGATCGCTGCATCAATCAATGCCGCATCGGTTGTTTCCCACATCGACACCCAATCCGGTTTGTTGCGTGCTGACGAATTGTCTGAACGAGCAAGGGCATCGAAAATGCAAGATATTGTCCGAACCTGGCCGCTCTAAGGTTTCGAAATCCTAGACCGCCCATCGCCTAGGGCGCTGAGGCAAGAGCTGCAAGGTCGGCCCGAAGTTCGGCGATACCGAGGCCGGAGACGCTGCTGGTTACCGAGATGACAGGGTGCGCGGCAACGTGCTTGGATAATTCGGCTGTCGTCTTGTCGATCACCGCCTGCAACACGCCCGGTTTTACTTTGTCGGCCTTGGTCAACACCCCCTGATACGAGACAGCCGTGTCATCCAGCATGGTCATGATCTCGCGATCCGAGTCCTTGATCCCATGCCGCGCATCGATCAGCAGGACCGCACGGCGCAGCGTCGGCCGGCCCCGCAGATAGGCCTTGAGCAACGCGGTCCATTCCTCGACCAGTGACTTGGACACACGAGCGTACCCGTAGCCCGGCAGATCAACCAGATAGAGAGAGCCTTGCTCCGGGTGCTCGATCAGAAAGTAGTTGAGCTGCTGCGTCCGCCCCGGCGTGTTGGAGGTGCGCGCCAGGACTTTCCGGTTGGTCAGCGCGTTCAGCAGGCTCGACTTGCCGACATTTGACCGCCCTGCAAAAGCGACCTCCGGCAGGTCGGCCGGCGGCAATTGTTCAAGCTGCGCAACGCTCAGCAAAAACTGGCACTCACGGGCAAAGAATTTCCGGCCGCGCTCCAGGGCCGCTTCGTCCATTTGCGCCGGTTCCGACATAGGATCAATCGTTATCGAAGGCGCCGTGCCGTTTCATGATCACCCATTGCTGGGCGATGGTGAGCACGTTGTTCCAGGTCCAGTAGATCACCAGTCCGACCGGGAACCGCGCCAGCATGAAGGTGAAAAGGATTGGCAGGAACATGAAGATTCGCGCCTGAATCTTGTCCGGCGGGGCCGGGTTGAGCTTTTGTTGACCCCACATGCTGATACCCATCAGCAACGGCCACAAGCCGATGGCCAGGAAGTCCGGCGGCGTGAACGGCAGCAACCCGAACAGATTGGTAATCAGAAGCGGATCAGGCGCAGACAGGTCCTGAACCCAGCCAAAGAAAGGCGCGTGGCGCATTTCAATTGAGACGAACAGCACCTTATAGAGGGCAAAGAATACCGGGATCTGGACGAGCATAGGTAGACAGCCTGACACAGGATTGACCTTTTCATCCTGGTACAGCTTGAACATGGCTTCGCGCTGCTGCTGCGGGTCGTCCTTATGTTTTTCCTGGATCTCCTTCATCTTCGGCTGGACCTTGCGCATCTTGCTCATCGCGACATAGGACTTGTTGGCCAAGGTGAAGAACGCCAGTTTGATCAGGACCGTCACCAGCAGGATCGCAACACCGAAATTGCCGACCCAGCTCTGCAACGTCATCAGCAGCCAGAATAGCGGCCGGGTCAGCCAGTAGAACCAGCCCCAGTCAATCGCCCGGTCAAAATTGTGGATGTTGAGTGTCTCGGCATAGCCGTCGATCAGGTCACTGACCTTGGCGCCGGTAAATAGATAGGTGGTGGTCTCGACAGTACTGCCTGCGGCCACCGGCGGCACGGCCCGGACGGCGCTGGTGCGGTACCGGTCAAAGCCGTTCCGATTTGTATAGGTGTATTCGCCCGTGAACGCCTCTCCCTGCTCCGGGATTAGCGCCATCAGCCAATACTTGTCAGTGATTCCCAACCATCCATTGGTGCTGGCGATGGGCGGTATTGGCCCGTCCTCGAAGTCGGAATAGTCGATTTCTTTGAGTTCGCCATCCAACACACCGAGCAACCCTTCGTGCAGGATGAAGAAACCCAAAACGTCTGGCGTGCCGGTGCGGTCGATGACGCCATAGGGCTGAATGTTGAGCGCCGCGCCCGAATTATTCTCAACCCGTTGAACAACGGTCACCATATAGTTTTCGTCGAGTTCAAAGATCCGGGTAAAGACCTGCCCACGGCCATTGTCCCAGGTCAGGGTGACCGGCTGGCCTGGTTGCAGCACGGTCCGGTCCGCCTGCCAGACAGTGCCTGCATTGGGGAGGCCTTCATTGCTGCCGGTGGTACTGATCCAGCCAAAGTCCGCGTAATACGGGTTAGCCGTTCCACTGGGCGACAGCAGCGTGACCGGTGGCGAATCCGGGTCCAGATCGACTTTGTAGTCGGATAGCGTCAGGTCATCGATGCGCCCGCCTTTAAGCCGGATGGACCCATGTACTCTGGGCGAATCGATCTCGATACGGGCAGAGTCGGCAATCACATCGGCACGGGGCTGTGGCGCGGCTGCGATTTGCTGGCCAGCCGGCAGCGCCGGGGCGCCCTCCACCGAGGCAGCAGAGGGCAGGAGCTCACCAGTCTCCGGTGAAATGGACTGTGTCGACTGTTCCTGCACCGGCGGTTCAACAGGCGGCGCAATATACTGATAGGCCAGCAGCAGGCCGAACGAAATGATGATGAACAGAATAAAGTTACGCTGGTCTTGCATCAGTGCGGCGGCCTAGCGGTTGGAATGGGAGTGATGGCTGCAGGAATGATGCGTCGCCGGCGGGACCGGGTCGTAACCATGGCCGCCCCAGGGGTGACAGCGGCCCAGCCTGCGCGCAGCAAGCCAGAGGCCTTTCAACGGACCGTGTTCGCGCAGCGCTTCAAGCGCATAGGCCGAGCAGGTCGGCTCATAGCGGCAGCTGGGCGGCATTATCGGCGACAGAACCAGGCGGTAAAACCGGATTGGAAGCGATAGCAGCCACGAAAGGGCGCGTTTTATCATCATCGGTCTTCGATAGTTATTCGCTTCAACGCGGTTTCCAAGTCGCCCACGGG
>JANQQJ010000011.1 GCA_028284945.1 Alphaproteobacteria bacterium
GAATGGACTGGCGCCCGAGGCGGATGTTGTTGTTGAGCCCGATCCGGGTGCGCCAGACCAGCTGCGCGCCGCTCATTCAGGGGTTTCCATATTCGATAAGGCAGCTGGGATAAAAGCTGGCCCGTCGGTCGTTGTCTTGGCGGTCAAACCGCAGATGATGGATCAGGCACTGGCCGATCTGCCGAAGGTGGCCGATGCGCTGTTTATTTCGATCGCGACCGGCAAAACGCTAGCCTATTTCGAGGCGCGTTTAGCGGGTGGTTCCGCCATTGTCCGGACCATGCCCAATACGCCCGCGGCCATTGGCAAGGGCGTGACCGTCTGTGTTGCCAATGATCGGGTGAGTGACGCGCAGCGCGGCTTGTGCACGGCGCTGATGCAGGCGGTCGGCATGGTGTCCTGGCTTGACGATGAGGCGTTAATGGATGCGGTGACGGCATTGTCCGGCAGTGGACCGGCCTATGTGTTTCATCTTATTGAGGCGATGGCTGCGGCTGGCCAGGCGCTGGGGCTGCCGGAAGATCAGGCGCTGCTCTTGGCACGGCAGACGGTTGCGGGCGCTGCGGCACTGGCCACCGAATCACCCGACACAGCTGCAGCGCAGTTGCGTCAGAACGTGACCAGCCCAGGCGGCACCACCGAAGCAGCGCTCAACGTCTTGATGGATGAGGATGGCCTGGCCGCTTTGATGCGCCATGCGATGGAGGCGGCAGCCAAACGCTCGAAAGAACTGTCGGGATAGGCGCCATTGCCGACTATACTCGGTGCCATGAAAGCACATTTCGAGGTTTTTGCCGCCTATAACGGATGGGCCAATAAACGGCTCTATAAGATGGCCGCGAACCTGCCTGCTGATGAGTATCGTCGCGATGTGGGCGTCTATTTTGGAAGCCTGCACGCCACGCTCAATCACCTGCTGGTCACGGACCGTATTTGGATGCGGCGGCTGACCGGTAAGGGGGAGCACCCGCCTGCCCTGGACGCGATTATGTTTGATCGATTTGGGGACTTGCTGGCAGCGCGGCGGGACGAAGATGACCGGATCATCGACTTTGTAAGGTCACGGTCTGAGGCCGATTTTGGCCAGATGGTCAATTACAGCACCATGGGTGGGGTTCAGCACCAGCAGAAACTGCGGGAGATCCTGGCGCATCTTTTCAACCACCAGACTCATCATCGCGGGCAGGCGCACGCCATTCTCTCGATTGTGATGGATGAAGAGCCGCAGGCACTCGATCTTCTGTATTTTCAACGGGAAACCAAAGCAGGGAAAACGGTATGACGGGTAAGACAGTCATCGTAACAGGCGCAACATCCGGCATTGGGGCCGCTGCGGCAAAGATGTTTGCCGAACGGGGCGACAAAGTCGTCGCGGCGGGCCGCCGGCAGGATAAGGGGGAGGCCCTGGTTGCTGAGATCAAGGCCGCCGGGGGCAATGCTGTTTTCGTCCGGGCCGACATGGCCGTCGATGCCGACATCAAGGCGATGGTGGATGCCGCTGTCAGCACCTATGGCGGTTTGGATTATGCGTTCAACAATGCCGGCACCGGTGGCGAGCAGCAGGCGTTGCACGAGTACACTGACGAAAACTGGGAGGCGGTGTTGGGCGTGAACCTGACCGGCGTCTATCGCTGCATGAAGTATGAACTGGCGGCCATGCTGGAGTCGGGGGCAAAACAGCCCGGTGGCGCGGCCATCGTCAACTGCGCCTCGACATTGGGGCACAGGGGCAGTGTTTTTTCCGGCACGGCCTATACGACGTCAAAGCATGGCGTGATCGGCCTCTCGAAGCAGGCAGCCATTGACTACATAAAGCAGAATATCCGGGTCAATGTCGTGTCCCCGGGGGCGACGCGGACGGAGTTGCTGGAACCTGCGATTCAGGCGGATCCGTCGATGGAAGATATCTTCAGCGGCCTTAATCCGATTGGCCGGATGGGTACGGCGGAGGAGGTTGCAGCCGCTGCCCTTTTCCTCTGTTCCGATGCGGCCGCCATGATTACGGGACACGCGATCCCCGTTGATGGCGGTCAATTGGCGCAACTTTAGCGGTCCTCAATTGCGGTTCATTACATGACTTGCCTCTCGATACAGCCGTCGCTGACGCGCCGGCCACTCGAGGCGAACGGTTGTGGAGAATCGCCATATCCCGTTCGTGTCGAGTGCCGTTGCACCGCAACGGTGTATCGAGACATGAACGGCCAGGGTTTGTGCTGCCTTAGCGGTCCTTGCGAATCAGATCGAGGACGACGGGGCGCTCATCTTCATTGATCAGGCTCAGCAGCATGTCGCGGAAAGCCCGGGTGGCTTCCGGTCCGGCGGCTTCGAACGCTTTTTCGAACCGCACCCGTTGAGGGCTGGACAGTTCAGCCTCGAACGCTGTGCCCTTGTCGGTGAGGTATAGCAATCGCTGACGGGCGTCCGTGGGGCCCCGCCGTTGCTCTATGAATTCCTCATCAATCAGCTGCCGCAGAACGCGTGACAGGCTCTGCTTGGTGATTTGCAAGATTTCCAACAGTTCAGCCACGGTCATGCCGGGGTTACGGCCGACAAAGTGAATCACCCGGTGATGCGCGCGGCCCAGCGAGGACCGGCCAATCTTGTAGTCCGCGAGCACCTTGTCCGGGTCCGACACAAAGTCGCGATAGGCGAAGAACAGCAGTTCAATCGCTTGTCCCACTGCATCATCATCGGTAAGCTTGTTTTTTATGTCAGCCATGTTGACTTAAGTTTAGACATAATGTTACTTGATGCAAGGTTTAATGGTTAGATTATTCCGCCACAGGGGCGGTATTGGTAAGGATCGTACAGATGTCTCTTCTTCCCTTTGACGACCGCGACGGCTTCATTTGGTACAATGGCACGATGCTGCCATGGCGTGACGCCAAGTTCCATGTGCTTTCACATGGGCTTCACTATGCCAGCGGCGTGTTTGAAGGACAGCGCGCCTATAATGGCGAGATTTTCAAGCTGGCCGAACACACGTCGCGGCTTTTCAAGTCGGCGCGGATCCTGGATTTTGAAATCCCCTATACGGAAGATGAAATCAACACGGCCTGTCGTGAGGTGATGCGCGTCAATAATCTGACCGACGGCTATTCAAGGCCTATTGCCTGGCGCGGGCCGGAAATGATGGGTGTCTCCGCACAGGAAACCAAAGTCCATGTCGCGATTGCCGGCTGGGAATGGCCATCCTATTTCGATCCAGAATTGCGCGAGAAAGGCATCAAACTGGATGTGTCGGAATGGAAACGCCCGGCGCCGGATTGCGCACCGACGGATGCCAAGGCAGCAGGCCTCTACATGATCTGCACGCTCTCCAAGCACGCCGCCGAGCGCAAAGGCTGCCAGGATTCGCTGATGTTCGACTATCGCGGCCAGGTGGCCGAGGCGACCGGCGCCAATATCTTCTTCCTGCAGGACGGGGTGCTGCATACGCCGACGCCGGATTGTTTCCTCGACGGGATCACCCGCCGGACGGTGATGGATCTGGCACGCCAGCGTGGCATTGAGATCGTTGAGCGGGTGATCATGCCGGACGAAATGGAGGGCTTTGAACAATGCTTCCTGACCGGCACCGCCGCTGAGGTCACCGCCGTCGGTGAGATCGGCCCCTACAATTTTGAAGTCGGTGAGGTGACCAAGGCACTGCGCGGCGACTACGAAAAGCTGGTGCGCGGCAACCGGTAGGGAAACATTTTCAAGGCCGTTCGTGCTGAGCTGGTCGAAGTGCGGGCGGCCGGATTCCGTTCGATTAACCCTTCGACGGGCTCAGGGCGAACGGAATCTATTGTCCATTCATGTCCGATCCGGCTTCTCGTACCAACGGGCGGCTGCGGCATCATCATCAGTCTTTGCTGCAACCCACTGATCGCCTTTTGGCGTGGCTTCGCGTTTCCAAAACGGGGCTTTGGTTTTCAGCCAGTCGATCAGGAACTCGGCAGCCTCAAAGGCCGCTTGCCGGTGCGCACTGGCGGTAATCACCAGGACGATCTGGTCGCCGGGTTTCAAGGCACCATAGCGGTGAATAATCAGGCTACCGTCCAGGGGCCATCGCTGATTGGCCTCAGCCTCGATCTCTTGCAGCATCCGCTCGGTCATCCCGGGATAGTGCTCCAGCGTCATTTCGCTAATTGTGGTGCCGTCGGCCATGTCGCGAACCAGGCCGGTAAAGGTGACCACGCCGCCGATCCGGGTGTTGCCCTGGGTCAGGGCTTTGACCTCGACGGCCAGATCGAAGTCCTCTTCCTGGACTCTGATCACGGTCAGCCCCCGGTCACCGGCGGGAAAAACGCCACTTCGTCGCCGTCAGAGATCCGGGCATCCTCTTCCGCGTAGTCCTGGTTAACGGCCGCGCGGACAATCGCTCGATCCTCGAACGCGGCGGCATAGCCGCCACCCTTGGCCACGAGCCAATCAATCAGCCCGCCGACAGTGTTGACAGAGGCCGGCAGCGCAAGCTCTTCCTCGTCGATCCCAATACGGTCTTTCAGCCAGGCGAAGTAAAGGATCTTCATCACTCGCCTGCCTGGGTGTCTTGCTCACTGAGGTGGCGCAGCCCCGCATTCAAATAATCCCAGCCGGTATAGAGCGTCAGCATCGCCGCAATCCAAAGCCCGATGGTACCGATGGTGACGGCGGGAATGGGGTTGCCGGCCGTGCCTGCGAGCAGGAAGCCGATCGCAGTCATTTGCACGCCGGTTTTCCACTTTGCCAGGCGGGTGACCGGTACACTGACCTGAAGTTCGGCCAGAAACTCCCTGAGGCCGGACACCAGGATTTCGCGGCTCAGGATGATAACGGCGGCAATGATCGAGACTGAATCGATGCGGTCGAAAGCAGCGATCATGATTAGCGCGACACCGACCAGCAGTTTATCGGCGATGGGGTCGAGGAACTGACCGAGTTTGGACGATTCAGCTCGTCTGCGTGCCAAATAGCCGTCGAAGAAGTCTGTAACACCCGCAGCCGTGAACAGCCCCAGCGCCCACCAATTGGCGGCGGGACTGTCGAAATAGAATGTCGCGATCAGCGCTGGCAGCACAAGAATGCGCGACAGGGTCAGCAGGTTGGGAATCGTCGTGATCATTTTTGGTCTCAGGCTCTCGCCCGACTATAACGCACGCCTACCCATCTGTATGAAAATAGTCATGGATTTTGCGTGCGACGGCTTTGCTGATGCCATCGGCCTGTTCCAGATCCTCCAGGGCGGCGCCGGTAACCGCCTTTGCTGACCCGAAATGGGCCAGAAGGGCTTTCTTGCGTTTTGGGCCGATGCCTGGCACCCCATCCAGAGCCGACTTGGTGACAGACCCGGCCCGGCGCGCCCGGTGGCTGCCAATGGCGAAGCGATGAACCTCGTCGCGGATGCGTTGCAGGAAATACATCGCCCGGCTTTTCGGGTCGAGGGTGAATGGTTCCCGCCCCGGCATGAAGAAGCGTTCGCGCCCGGCATTACGGTCCACGCCCTTGGCGATGGCGACCAAAGGCAGGTCTTCGATTCCGAGTTCGTTCAGGATTTCTGCGACCGACGAAAGTTGTCCGGCGCCGCCGTCGATCAGCACCAGATCCGGCCAGGTGCCGCGTTCGCGAGACGGGTCTTCTTTCATCAGCCGGCCAAAGCGCCGTTCCATGACCTCGCGCATCATGCCGAAGTCGTCGCCGGGCGCGAGCTCTTGGCTCTTGATGTTGAATTTGCGGTAGTGGTTCTTCATGAAGCCGTCTGGCCCGGCCACGACCATCGCTCCCACGGCGTTGGTGCCGGAAATGTGACTGTTGTCGTAGGCCTCGATCCGTTGCGGCGGCCCCTCCAGATCAAAGATGTTCGCCAGTTCATCCAGTAGTTCGTTTTGGGACGCACTTTCCGCCAGTTTCAATGCCAGCGCGTCCTTTGCGTTGCGCTTGGCAAGGTCGATGACCTGCAGCTTGTCGCCTCGTTTCGGGTGCAGCACCTGAACTTTGAAGAGCGATTTCAGCGACAGAGCCTCTTGCAGCAGGCCCCGTTCATCGAAGTCATGACTGACCAGCACCGTTTTGGGGGCAGGCTTGTTGTCGTAGAACTGGCCGATGAACGAGGCCAACACGGCCTCAATCGACTGGGCCTTATCATGGCGCGGGAAATAGGCGCGATTGCCCCAGTTCTGCCCGCCCCGCAGAAAAAACACCTGGACACAGGTCTGCCCCGCATCCTGATAGGCCGCGATCACATCGGCATCGTGGACTGTTTTCGAAGTGACATCCTGGCGGCCTTGAATGCTGGTCAGGGCGCGTATCCGGTCGCGCAGCGCAGCCGCCCGCTCAAACTCCAGCGACTCAGACGCCTTGGCCATCTGGTCCGACAGGTCACGCTGAATGCGCTGGCTGCGCCCACTTAGGAACTCGCGGGTATCGTCGATCAGTGCCTCATAGTCCTCCGCGTTGATGCGGTCGACACAGGGCGCCGAGCACCGCTTGATCTGGTGCAGCAGACAGGGCCGTGTACGGGTTGAGAACACCCCGTCCGAGCACGACCGCAGAAGGAAGGCCCGCTGTAGGGTGTTCAGGGTGGAGTTGACCGCCTTGGCCGATGCAAAGGGCCCGAAATAGTGGCCTTCGATTTTCTGGGCGCCGCGGTGCTTCTTGATCTGTGCCCATTCGTGATCGGTTCGAATCAGAATGTAGGGGAAGCTCTTGTCGTCACGAAGCTGAATATTATTCGGCGGCATGTAGCGTTTGACCAGCTGCGCTTCGAGCAGCAGGGCTTGGCTTTCCGTATCGGTTGTCACGACAACCAGATCGTGGACCCTGCCGATCATGCGTTCGATGCGATTGGTATGGGCGCGGCCTGCGGCATAGGACGATACCCGGTTTTTCAGGTTGCGCGCCTTGCCGACATACATCACGTCGCCGTGCTGGTCGAGGTAACGATAAACACCAGGACCCGTCGGCAGTGTGCGTGCCTTTTCCTTGATCAGCGCCCGTCCGATCAGGGGCTGATTCCGGGCAGATCCGTCCGCCGAATCAGTAGAAGGCGAATCGCTTTGCTTTTCTGAATGGCCGTCGTTCATAGCGTTCCGAGGTGTTGGAGCGGCGACTCTATGCCGGAAAACCGGGGGTTCCAAGGGGGGTGATCGGCCGCTCGAAGGGTCTGTAACCAATCGGTAGCACTATCCACGGAATCTGTGGATAACTCTGTGTAGAAGCAGGGCCGATCGGGCCCTATCCCGCAGAACCCTTAAGGTTCCCACTGCTTGCACAAAAATTGTGCAAAATCGTTAAGTCACTGAAAATACTAATTTATTAATGTGTCAACTGTAAAGAAAGTGTCATTTTGCTGTAAATTTGCGCTTGCAAGGACACCCAAGCCACCGGTGTGCACAACTCTCGCTTGGCTAGCGCTTTTGGTTGGGAAATCCGAAGTCCTATGTGATTCAGGGACTTGCACGCTCTATCTCAACCCCGACACTCGAAACCTGATCTAGGACGTCTAGTTTTTCGACACGTACACGCACCGCAAGGACAGCATCGTCCTGAAGGATTGATCCGGCGATTTCTTCCGCCAGCGTTTCCACCAGATTGACGTGACCGCGGTGGATAATCGCCTCGACCTTGTTGACGACGTCTTCGTAGCAGACCACATGCTCGATCTGATCAGACGGCAGCGGCGTGTCGGCGACCGACAGGTCGAGGTTGATGCGCAGGCGCTGGGCACTCTTCTTCTCGTGCGTGTAGATGCCAACCTTACCGTCGACCATCAGGTCACGGATGAAAACATGGCGTATGCGCCGCGCGGAATCCGCGATCGGAAAGGCAACGACCGAACCGGAATCTGATTTACTCATCTACGCCCACCACGTCAGGGGTTTCCCAGGCCAGATGCTGGCCACCATCGAGCGCTATCATCTGCCCGGTATAGGACGCCGCCTCAAGGATAAAATTCACCGCGCTGACAAACTCATCAAGGGCCGGATTGCGCTGCAGCGGCACGGCCGCGACCTGGGCAGCGAACGACTCGTCGGTCTGCCGTGTGCTTTTCAGGGTTGGTCCCGGGGCGATCGCATTGACCCGCACGCGCGGCGCCAGCGCCATGGCCAGCGTCTTGGTCAGTGTCAGTAAGGCGGCCTTGCTGAGCGTGTAGGAGGTGAAGTGCGGTGTCAGGCGCCAGACCCGCTGGTCGATCAGATTGATCACATTGCCGTCCGATCCTTCCGGAAGTTGATTGACCATCGCCTGGGTGAGGACAAACGGCGCCCGCAGGTTGACGTTCATATGCAGGTCCCAGCTTTCGCGGGTGACCGTGTCGACTTCGTCACGCTCGAATACGGATGCGTTGTTAACTAGGCAGGTCACCGGCCCCAACGCGTCGCTGGCGCGCCCGATCAGGGTCTCGACCTCGGCCTCAGTGCTCAGGTCTGCGGCGACAGCTGCTGCTGTGCCGCCCATGGCGCTGATGTCCTGGACCGTTCTGTCAGCGTCATCGCTTGATCTGTTGTAGTGCACGGCAACCGTCCAGCCGGCTTGCGCCAGGCCAAGCGCGATGGCCCTGCCGACGCGCACGCCAGCACCGGTTACCAACGCGACTCGCTTATGATCCTTGGTCATACCAGCTTCATCCGTCACAGCAGATAGACGATATAGGCGACATAACTGACCGTGAACAATATGCCCATGGTGCGGCCAATCGGGATCCGGAAGATCGCAACCGGAATCAAAAGCAACGCGGACGCTACCATGACCCAGAGGTTCAGGTTCAAAAAGTCCTGCCCGACCGGGATCGGCACGATCATCGCTGTCACGCCGATGACGCCCAGCAGGTTGAACATGTTGCTGCCGATCACATTGCCGAGCGCGACGTCACAATTGCGCCTGAGGGCCGCTGCAACCGACGTCGCCAGTTCGGGCAGGGATGTGCCAATCGCGATCATGGTCAGGCCGATGGTTGCTTCTGAAACACCAAGATCCCGGGCAATGTTAACCGCGCCGCCGACCAGCAGTTCCGCGCCGACCACAAGGGCGACCAAACCGGCGACGACGAATCCGGCGGCAACCCACTTCGACTTGCTTGCCAGCGCCTGGGATTCAATCTCCTCCAGTTCCTCTGCAAGGCGCGACGGGTCTGTCCGGGACTGGTGAGCCGAATACCCCAGGTACCCCACGAGCATGAGGAATAGAAAGGCGCCAGATAGAAACCCGATCTGTCCGGTCAGACACAGCAATACAAAGATCAGTGTTGTGACGATCATCGCCATGGTGTCGCGTCCGACCGCCTTGGCCGAACAGGTCATGGGATAAATCAGCGCGGGGACGCCAAGCACCAAAAGCACATTGGCGATGTTGCTGCCGACCGCATTACCCAGTGAGAGCTCCGGCACGCCTTCAAAGGCTGCCGCGTCGATGCTGACGACAAGTTCAGGGGCGGACGTGCCAAAGGCCACCACGGTCAGCCCGATCAGCAGGGGCGAGACTCGCATGTGGCGCGCGACGGAAACCGATCCACGCACCAATATGTCGCCGCCGGCGATCAGGCTGATCAGGCCCAAGCCGGCCCAGAGGTAGTCCATTAACAGGTCCTGGTAATCCCCACCGTGTCTGCGGCCCTATATAGCCATCACCGGGCGGTTTTCAAACGTCAGGAATGAACCGGGGTCGAAACTTTCGACGAATTTGCTTGCCGTGTGGGCCTGATTCTGAAGGCCAGCAGGGCTGTCAGGATCACCGCATAGATCAGCGGCTCCGTCGTGTCGGCCTTCACCATCATGAAGAAATGAACGACGGCAAGGATGGCAGCCGGATAGACCGCCTTGTGGAGAAATCGCCAACGGCGCCCGCCCAAACGCTTCATCATCGCATTGGTCGAGGTCGCCGCTAAGGGCACCATCAGTGCAAATGTGATCATCCCGACAGTAATGAAGTTCCGTTTCAGGACATCATCCCAGATCGCATTCCAGGCAAAGCCATGGTCCAGACCGATATAGGATGATAGGTGCAGTAAGGCGTAGCCGAAGGCCATCAGGCCCGCGACGCGGCGAAAGCGCAGCAGATCAGCGGTTTTGGTCAGCTTTGCTAACGGGCTGATCGCCAGGGTCAGCACCAGAAAGCGCAGTGCCCAGTCACCTGTTTCACGATTGAGTGTCTCGATCGGGTTGAAGCCCAGGCCGCTGGGAAACTGCCAGGCCAGCCAGATCGCCGGCAACAGCGACAAGATCACGGCAATGGGCTTTGCTGCGCGGTGCCGCAATATGCGTTTGGCCACAGTCATTAGTAATTTTTGCGCAGGTCCATGCCTGCGTAAAGGGATGCGACCTGCTCGCCATATCCGTTGAATGGCAGTGTTGTACGGCGGCGCAGTTCACCGATTCGCCGTTCGCTCTTCTGGCTCCAGCGCGGATGGTCCACATCTGGATTGACGTTGGAGTAGAAACCGTACTCCCGTGGGTTTTCCTTGTTCCAGGCTGTCTCGGGCTGCGTTTCCGTAAAGCGGACATTGACGATCGACTTGATGCTCTTGAAGCCGTATTTCCAGGGCACAACCAACCGGATCGGTGCGCCGTTTTGCTTTGGCATGGTTTGGCCATAGAGGCCGACGGCGATCAGCGTCAGTGGGTGCATCGCCTCGTCAAGGCGCAAGCCTTCCTGATAGGGCCAATCGATGAAACCGCGTTTCTGACCGCGCATTTCCGACGGCCTGTAGAGCGTGTCGAACTGGACGTATTTGGCATTTCCAGTCGGCTCGAACGTGTTGATCCAGTCGGCCAGCGGGAACCCGACCCAGGGAATCACCATCGACCACGCTTCGACACAGCGCAGCCGGTATATGCGCTCTTCAAGGTCTTGGTTGGCAAGCAGGTCATCCAGGCCATAGATGCCCGGCCGGTGGCATTCGCCTTCGACGGATATCGTCCACGGCTCCGTGGTCAGGTTGTGGGCGTATTTCGCCGGATCTTCTTTTCCGGTGCCGAATTCATAGAAGTTGTTGTAGCGGGTGATGGCGTCAAAGCTGGTCAGCTTTTCATCAGTACTGAAAGGGCTGGGGGCCACATCGTCATACTTGGCGGCAAACGCCATGCCCGGTGCCAGGGCTAGTGCAGCGGCTGACCCGGCCATGAAGCGGCGCCGGTTAAGATAGAGGCGTTCGGGCGTAACGTCCCGCTCCCGAAGCTCCCAATCCTGTTTAACGCGTACCAGCATCCGCTACTCCTGCCATTTCTATGGATCAGAGTTAGAGCCGGATCAGTTCACCCGCAATTCACCATGGCGTGAGACCGCCTGTGCCCGCTAGGCGAGCAGGCTGCGCAGCATCCAGGCGGTCTTTTCAGACACCTGCATGCGCTGGGTCAGCAGATCGGCGGTCGGTTCGTCAGATGCGGCTTCCGCCGTTGCAAAGACACCCCGCGCCGTCCGGGCAACGGTCTCGTGACCGGCGACCAGATTGCGAATCATATCCTCCGCAGCAGGGACGCCTTCTTCTTCGTCGATGGCGCTCAATTCGGCATAGGCCTTGTACGTGCCCGGTGCGTAGACGCCCAGTGCCCGGATGCGCTCGGCAATCTCATCAACGGCCAGGGCCAGCTCGTTATAGTGTTGCTCGAACATCAGATGCAGGGTCTGGAACATGGGGCCCGTCACATTCCAATGATAGTTATGGGTCTTCAGATAAAGCGTATAGGTGTCTGCCAGCAGATGTGACAGGCCGTCTGCGATGTCCTGGCGCTGTGTCTCTGGAATTCCAATGTCGATGTCCATGACTGCCTCCATGATTATTGTTTAGAACTATTCTAATATAGTGATATTGGGCGTTCGTTCAACCCTTTGAACGCCAGTCTAGCCGCCGTCTGTTTCGGGATTGTTGCTGGGCTTGCGCCGTTGAACGAATCTTCTGACCGGGCCGACCGTTTTCGGATAGCGTTTGTAATAACGCAGGAACACCCGTTTGGCCGTTCTTGACTGGCTCAAGATGATCATAGCGCCCGCCCCTGTGACCGCAATGCCGCCCGGGCCAGGAATGATCCCGATCACAGGCCCGATGGCAACAAGGACCCAGCCTGAAGACAACAATGCGATTTTCTTGACCGTCAAAAGCTTCCCAGCGTTGCGCTAGAGCATAGTGTTGTCCACTATCTCGTGATGCACACCCTCGATAGCAAGAGTTGATTTGCCAAAATGACCGCCCGGTTGCGGATTGGATTGGGAAATGGCTGGTAATAGATTGCGGCGTTTGGGCTATGACCGAAAGGCCCTGGTAAAACGGCTGACAACCTTTGGGTATCATTTGAAAGAGCCGAAAGGACGGTCGGTCCGGGGGCGTGAAGTCGACGCCATCAAGCGCTTTCAGATTGTGCATGACCTGCCCGTGACAGGGCGTTTTAACCGTGAGACCGTTAAACGAATTTCCGCACCCCGTTGCGGCAACTCAGACGAACCCATGATTGACAAGGCCCTTGGCGAGGCGGGTTCGTCTGCTGCTGGCTTAAGACCTGCGCAGGTAAGCGGCGGTGGGTGTCCCGGTTACGTCGATGGGAAGATCATCAAATACCGGATTCACAGCTTTAGCGGCATGATGGACCAGGCAACAGAACGCAGCATCTACGCGTCCGCCTTTGCGATTTGGTCCAATGTCATTCAGGTGGAGTTTGCTGAAGTACAAGCCGACGAGGACTTCTACATAACCTGGACGAAGATGCTTGGGTCAGGTGTCGTCGGGCAGGCCTTTTGCAAAGCAATCCACCCACACATTGCGTTTAATCCCGGGTTTGAGTTCGGCGACAACCGAGAATGGGGAACGCATGATCTGTTTAGCATTGCTGCGCATGAAGTCGGGCATATGTTGGGCTTTGGGCATCTGAGACCTGGCGTAATGCGTGCCACCGATCGGGCACGGCCAACGGACCCGTCCCGCGCAATACGATTTCTTACATCCAACGATCTTGATCAGGCCTTCGGCCGCTACGCGCCTCGGGTGAACAAAGGGTCTATTCGCAATGGCCTGGTTTCCGCACGGCTGACAACGGGCGGTTTTTTTGACGAGATTGCGCTGGTCAGGAATTCGGACGGCAACATATACGTTTTTGACGCGTCATCGGACCGCCATGTGTGGGAGAGGGGATCCAGCTGGCGGCCGGGTGCCGGGTCTGATTGGGCAGCGATGTGTACCGCAGACCTTGAAGGCGATGGCGAACAGAGCCTCGTCGCTTGCCGGAACTTCGACGGTCGTGTGGTTGCCTTGGCTTTTGATGGCCTACGCCTCGGAGAAATCGCGCGTGACCAAAGCGCCGGACCAGATCCAGGCTGGGTGCAACTTGCCGCTGGCGATTTCAAAGGCGTGGGAACCGATCAGGTCGTCGGCGTGCGCAACGGTGATGCCGCGTTTGTCCTCTTTGAATACAACGGGACAGACGAGCTTGAAATCGGTGCAAGTTATACGCTGGCCGGTCCGAGTAGCGACTGGGTCGATATCGTGGCGGGCAACTTCGATCCGGCGTACCCGGACCGAAAGGAATTGATCGCGGTTCGTAATGTCGACGGGCGCATGGAGATGTTCGCTTTTAAGGCGCCGGATCAGCTTGCTGTTGTCGCCGCGCACCCCTTTGGCGCAGCATCGAACTGGATTGCGCTGGGCGCCGGTGACCTGGATGGTGATGGCACAGACGAAATCATCGCGATGCGAGACCATGATGATGCGCTTTTTGTTATGAAATATGCTGGCAATGGCGCATTTGACGTCATTGATAAATCAGCCTGGCATCCGAATTCCGCTTGGCGCGACCTCGCCGTGGGCGATTTCGATGGCGACGGCCTGGACGAGGTGATGGCCGTGCGCGACTATGATAGCGGCCTGTATCTTATGAAGCTGTTCAACGGTGAATCTTTTCAGACCATCGCAAGCAACACGCAGGCTGGCCTAGATTCAAACTGGATTGGCATTGAAGCAGTCCGGGCACCCTTTCCGGTTCCCGCCCGGGCCGCCTTGATCAGGGACTTTGATGGATTGGTCCATGTTTTCAGATATGATCCAGATAGCGCAACACTCGAACACTTCGCCAAGACATGAACTCAGAAACAACCCAGCCCCGTATCGTCTCCCTGATCGCCAGCGCTACGGAAATTGTCTGCGCCCTTGGCGCGCGGGACCGGCTATTGGGGCGGTCGCATGAATGCGATTATCCGAAATCTGTTCTCCGGCTGCCCGCGCTGACTGAACCAAAGCTTGATGTGGGCCGGTCCTCCGGTGAAATTGACCGGCAGGTCAAGGAACTGCTGACAGACGGGCTGTCGGTCTATCGGGTCGGCGTTGAGGGCCTGCGGGACATCGACCCGCATGTGATCGTCACGCAGGACCAGTGCGAAGTTTGCGCCGCAAGCCTGGCCGACGTGGAGGCAGCCATGTGCGACTGGACGGGCCGAGATGTTGAAATCGTCTCGTTGCGGCCGGATTCACTGGCGGATTCCTGGGCCGATATCCGCCGGGTGGCCGACGCCATCGGATGTTCGGATACCGGGGCCGAACTGGTGACCCATCTGCAGGATCGAATGCAGCACATTGCCGACATCACCAGCGATCTTCGGCCACGGCCCCGCGTCGCCTGTATCGAGTGGATCGATCCGCTCATGGCAGCCGGAAACTGGATGCCGGAACTGGTGGAAATGGCCGGGGGCAATAACCTGTTCGGTGAAGCCGGTAAACACTCCCCCTGGATGACCTGGAAGGAGTTGAGGCAGTCAGACCCGGATGTCATCGTCGTGCTGCCCTGCGGGTTCGACATGCTGCGTGTGCTGGAAGAAATGCACCTCATTACCGGGCGCGATGGCTGGGCGGACCTGAAGGCGGTCCGTGAGGGCCAAGTCTACATCACAGATGGTAATCAGTACTTTAACCGGCCCGGCCCCAGACTTGCAGAATCACTCGAGATTCTCGCTGAAATTCTCCACCCGGATGTCTTCAGCTTTGGATTTCAGGGCGTGGGCTGGCAGCGATTTGAAATGGACGCTGCTGCCGTCAATTAGGTTCGCCAATCCTCCCGGGAAATCCGGTAGAATACTTCACCAGCGACTCCACTATCGAGGTCTGTGCGCTCATGCGCCATGCCCGCCCGGCGCATCACGCTGACCGATGCTTCGTTCGGGATATCTGTGCTGGCGGTGACGGACGCAAATCCGAGATCGCGGAACGCTACGTCAATAAAAGCGCGGGTCATCTCCGTTGCAAGACCCTGGCCCCAAAAGTCGGGCAGAAGCGCATAAAGCAGCTCAGGTTCACCAGATTCCCTAAATATGGTGAACCCGCCAACACCGATGATCTGGTCCATGTCATCCGGGAGCGCACAGGTCCAAAGGCCGAAGCCCCGGTTCTCAAAATTCTCCCGCGATGCGTCGATGAAGTCAGACAGCCACTCGACCGACCGGATTTCATCGTCCATCAAATAACGCCTGATATCAGCGTGGTTGAGCAGTGCGAGCACAGTTGCTGGGTCGGCTTCATGGGCAGGGTGCATAACCAGTCGCGGGGTCCGCAGCGTCAGGGTCTCGCGATCATATTTGTCGTTTGATGCCTTCAGTCTCTTACTCATCAAAAGCCGGTCGTTTCCCGCAAAGCCCTGCCCACGATAAAGCGCCTGCGCCCGATCATTCTCGCGCCCGACTTCCAGGTGCAGGGCATTAACGCCTGCAAGCTTCGCCTCGGTTTCGATCAGGGCCATGACTTGTGTGCCGATGCCCCGGCCGCGTGCACCTGGAATCAGATAGAGATCGTCGATGAAGCCGTCGCGCCCGCCATATTCGATACTGAATCCCAGTGTCAGGACCGTATAGCCGATCACCTCGCCGCTTTCTTCGATAAGCCAGCCACGCGCCATCGGGTCGCCCTCGCAGATCGCATTTAGGGCTTTTCGATCACTTTCGCGAAGCGCATGACCGTCTTCTTCATGAAAGGCCAAGGCCAACGCTGTTAGGCGATCAAGGTCCGTCGTTGCGAGCGCCTTCAGACGGACTGTCATTGGCCTAACGCCATGTCATAGAGGTTCCATGACGTTTTGCGCGCCAGCCGGTCATAGAGCGCCCGTGCGCGGTAGTTGTCATCGGCCGTGATCCAGCGGATGAACGGCCAGCCACGGGCCTGACCAATCTTGTGCAGCTCATTCAGCAGCGATTCGCCGATGCGTTGTCCCCGGGCCGCCGGATCAACAAAAAGGTCGTCCAGGAATCCGGCATCGCACCCCCTCAATGGGCTGGGCATACATCGATAGTGGGCGAGGCCAGCCAAATTACCGTTGGCCTCGGCGACCAGCCCCTCGAGCACATGGTCCGGGTCATGCAGCCAGGACCAGACGTTCCCGGCGATTTCGTCACTCATCGGCACTTGGTAAAATGCCGCGTAGCCATCAAAGAGCCTGCGCCATGCGCTCTGATCACTTACCTGCACGGGCCTAATCAAGAGCAATTTAGGGGTCATCTCCCACTCTCCTCCCGTCATTCCGGCGACCAAGCTACGCCGAAGCGAAGCTCCGGCTTCGCCCAGGCGAGAGGCCGGAATCCAGACCAACTGTTGTCCTGGACCCCGGCCTCCGCCGGGGTGACGACTCTGTTTTTGGCGACGTTTGTACCTGCCAATCAACCAGTCAGGGCCGCGCAGGCACGCTGAATGCGCGTGCAAGCCTCTTCCAGTGCCTCGGTCGACGTGGCGTAGGAAATCCGGAAGTGGGGCGAGAGCCCAAAGGCCGATCCGAAAACCACGGCGACGCCCTCGGTCTCCAGCAGGTAGGTGGCGATCTGCTCGTCGGTCTCCAGCACGGCGCCCTGCGGCGTGGTCTTGCCGATCAGCCCTTGAGCGCCGGGATAGACATAGAACGCGCCTTCCGGCACCGGGCAGCTCAGTCCAGGCGCCTGGTTCAGCATTGAAACCACCAGGTCTCGGCGGCTCTTGAACACGGCATTGCGCTCAGGAATGAAGTCCTGCGGGCCGTTCAGTGCCTCGACCGTTGCCGCCTGGCTGATGGAGGACGGGTTTGACGTGCTCTGCGACTGGATCTTCGCCATACCCTTGATCAGGTCGACCGGGCCGCCGGCATAGCCGATCCGCCATCCGGTCATCGCATAGGCCTTGGCAACACCGTTCATGGTGATCGTCCGGTCGAACAGGCCGGGCTCTACTTGGGCCATGGTGGAGAATTCAAATCCGTCATAGACCACGTGTTCATAAATATCGTCAGAGAACACATGCACCTGCTCATGGCGCAGCAATACGTCAGTCAGCGCCTTGATCTCGTCGCGGGTATAGGCCGCGCCCGACGGATTGGACGGTGAGTTGAAGATCAGCCATTTGGTCTTCGGCGTAATCGCGGCTTCCAGTTGGTCAGGTGTCATCTTGAAGCCGGTCTCGATACCTGCCTCAACGATGACCGGTGTCCCGCCACACAGGTTGACGATATCCGGGTAGGACACCCAATAGGGCGCGGGAATAATCACCTCGTCACCCGGGTTTACGGTCGCCAGCATGGCGTTGAAGATCGTGTGCTTGCCGCCGATATTTGCGGTGATCTGATCGGGAGTGTAGGTCAGGCCGTTTTCGCGCGCGAACTTGGCGCAGATTGCTTCCTTCAGTTCTGGCGTGCCATCGACCTTGGTGTACTTCGTCTGCCCGTCCCGGATCGCCTTGATGGCGGCTTCTTTGATGTTGTCCGGCGTATCGAAATCCGGTTCACCGGCGCCCAGGCCGATCACGTCCTGGCCGGCTGCACGCAGTTCGGCGGCCTTGGCGGTCACCGCCATGGTGGGGGAGGGTTTGATGCGGCCTAATGCGTCTGACAGGAAGCTCATGGCACTGCCTTTTTGTTAGCGTATGAAGGGTCGACAAACGGCGCGCACCCTACGCCCCCATTAAAGGGCTTTCAAGGGCGCGGCGGCATTCCCATATAGGGTGAATGAAGATCGAAACTGAAGAGACCTTCCTAAGCCCTCAAGAACGTGAATTACAGCGGCTGGAGCATCTGGCGTCGTTACTCGATGACCGGTTCGTTTTGCCTGGTACGTCGGTCCGAATCGGACTCGATGGCATTTTGGGTCTTGTCCCGGTGATCGGCGACTTTGCGTCTCTATTGCCGACGCTTTACGTGGTCATCCGGGCTCATCGTCTGGGCGCGCCAGGGCACCTGATACTGCGTATGTTGTTCAATGCGTTCCTGGACTGGGCAATCGGCTCAATCCCGGTCCTGGGCGACATTTTCGACATCGCCTTCAAAGCCAATAAGATGAATGTCGGGCTGCTTCAGAATTATCTGCGTGGCCAAAACCAATAGAATTGTCAGGAGTGTTTGGCGTGGTTCTTGTATCGCTCATCTGACCGTATAGATTTGGGCCATGTCCGAACCAATGCTTGCCGATAATACCTACCCGTTCGAATTCGACCGGGTGCAGCTCCCTGAAAAGGGTGAAGGCGGCATTCCGTTAAAGGCCGTCAGCCCGTTTGAACCGGCCGGTGATCAGCCGGATGCGATCAAGGAATTGGTTTCCGGCCTGGAAACCGGAGAGCGCGATCAGGTGCTGCTGGGTGTGACCGGGTCGGGAAAAACCTTCACCATGACCAAGGTGATCGAGGCGGTTCAAAAGCCGACCTTGATTCTGGCGCCCAACAAGACCTTGGCTGCCCAGCTTTACGGTGAGATGAAAAACTTTTTTCCGGACAATGCGGTCGAGTATTTCGTTTCCTACTACGACTATTACCAGCCGGAAGCCTATATCCCGCGGACGGACACCTATATCGAGAAGGAATCCAGCATCAACGCGCAGATTGACCGGATGCGGCATTCGGCGACCCGGGCGCTGCTGGAACGCGACGATGTTGTCATCGTCGCATCGGTGTCCTGCATCTACGGCATCGGGTCTGTCGAGACTTATTCAAAGATGACTGCCGAGGTGAAACTGGGCGACACAATCGAACGCGCACAGCTGCTGCGCCGGTTCGCCGAACTTCAATATAAGCGCAACGACCAGGTGCTCGCGCGCGGCACGTTCCGGGCCCGCGGCGACGTGATCGAGCTGTTCCCCAGCCATTATGAAGACCGTTGCTGGCGGATTTCATTGTTCGGGGACGAGGTCGAAAGCATTGTCGAATTCGACCCGCTGACGGGCGAAAAGACCGCCAAACTGGACTCGATAAAGGTCTATCCCAGTTCGCACTATGTCACGCCGCGTCCGACGCTCGATCAGGCCGTCAAGCAGATCAAGTTCGACCTGGATCAACAGCTCGAGGTCTTCCGACGCGAGGGTAAGTTGTTGGAGGCGGAGCGGCTGGAACAGCGCACCACCTATGACATCGAAACCATGATGGCGACAGGGGTCTGTGCCGGCATCGAGAACTATTCCCGTTATCTGACAGGCCGTCCGCCCGGTGCGCCGCCGCCCACCCTGTTCGAATATCTGCCGGAAGACGCGCTGGTGATCGTTGACGAAAGCCATGTCACCGTCGGCCAGCTCAACGGCATGTATAACGGCGACTTCCGCCGCAAAACGGTGCTGGCCGAGTTCGGTTTCCGGCTGCCCAGCTGCATCGATAACCGCCCCCTGAAGTTCGTTGAATGGAACGCCATGCGGCCGCAGACCGTTTATGTCTCGGCGACGCCGGGTTCATGGGAGTTAGAACAATCCGGGGGCGTCTTTGTCGAGCAGATCATCCGTCCCACAGGGCTGACCGACCCGGACATCTTTATCCGGCCGGTGGAGAGCCAGGTCGATGATCTGATTGCCGAGTGTAAGGAGGTCGCCGCCAAGGGGCAGCGCGTTCTGGTCACCACACTGACCAAGCGCATGGCGGAGGACTTGACCGAGTACCTGCATGAGAACGGCCTGCGTGTCCGCTATATGCATTCCGACATCGATACGCTGGAGCGGATCGAGATCATTCGCGATCTGCGGCTCGGCGTGTTCGATGTGTTGGTGGGCATCAACCTGCTGCGCGAGGGGCTCGACATTCCCGAATGTGCGCTGGTGGCCATTCTGGACGCCGACAAGGAAGGGTTTCTGAGGTCCGAAACCTCGCTGGTCCAGACCATCGGCCGCGCGGCGCGGAATGTTGAGGGCCGCGTAATTCTTTACGCCGACAACATTACCGGCTCATTGAAGCGCGCGATGGAAGAAACCGAACGCCGCCGCGCCAAACAGGATGCCTATAACGAGAAGCACGGCATCACACCGGAGACGATCAAGAAAGAAATCAGTGATGTGATGCAAAGCGTCTATGAGGCAGACTATGTCACTGTCGATACGGGCGAAAGCGACGTCGAGCATCTGGTCGGACATAATCTGAAGGCGCATCTAGATGACATGAACAAACGGATGCTTGAGGCCGCGGCGAATCTTGAATTCGAGGAAGCCGCGCGGCTGCGCGATGAAATCCAGCGCCTGGAAGCCAACGAGCTGGCGGTGGCGGGTAACCCACTGGCCAAGGTGATTGACGGGCAGCAGTCGCCCTATCGCGGTAAGGCAAGTGGCCGTTCATCGTCCGGCCGTCCTGGGACAAGGCAATTCAAGAAAAAGGGGCGAAAAACCCACTTCAAGTAGGGTTGATTCGAGCGCCAAGGCCTACATTTCTGACCGTCGCCTGCGTGGAAGCCGTTAACAATCTCCGCTAATCGGTTTGTGACGCAAAAAGTCCTGTCTGTTGATTCTGATCAACGCGCGTGCGGCCGTGGCCGGTCAAGGTGTATCCATCAGACAAGCGATGGAGCAGACAATGAGTGAAATGGTCTTGGTAATTCCCGTCATCGGCCTCACCTTCGCGGTAGGTGCGGGCGTGGTTTACATCCTGAAAGGTTATGTAAAGCAGCGTGAGGCCATTTCGCCGGTCAAAGAGACCGTGGAGGAAGTGGTTGAGCAGGAAGAGTACCTGCAAGCTGCTTAAGCTGTCCGCCCGGTGACCTAACGGGCGGTGCAAAAGAGATCAGTTGGCGGGTCTGGGTTTACCTTCGGGTGAGCCCGGCTCGCTTTTTTGTTGTTTTGGCCGGGCCGAATTGCCTTCCCTAGATAAAAATCAGCCGGGCTCTAGGAGCCCGGCTGAAGAGGGAAGACTTCACGTCTTGGGGAGACGATGAAATTGGGATGGTCCTGAAACGGGGAGGAAAAAGGACCGTCCCGGAAAGCACTCAATATGAGGAGCGCTCTCCATGACCAAGAAGGTAGTTGTGCACCGCAATACTAACCAGCGCGTTTGCGATATATGAGCCATGCGCTTCACGCATGAATGTAGGGATAATTCTTATAAATCAAATATTTATATGATTTCACCCGGCGCAAAACCCAGGTTTTTGCAGCGCAGCAATACCGATTGGTAACAAAACTTTAGAATTCCTCGCTGCGGACCTGTTCGATCAGGAAATCACGGAACGCGCTGATCCGTGTGACATTCCGCAATTCTTCCGGGTAGACAAAGTAGGTTTTGAAGGTTGGCCCCTCCATCTCGGGCATCACACGGACCAGGCCTGCATTGTTCTGGGCAATATAGTCCGGCAGGGCCGCCAGCCCGATCCCGCTCTCGACCGCTTGCAGAATGCCGTAGATGTTATTGACGCTGAGCGCGGGCTCGCGAACGTGGTTGGAAGATCCGGCATGGATGATCCAGTTCAGATCCTGCAAGGCTCGCGGCGCTTCAGGCCCGTAGCTGATCAGCGTGTGCTGATCCAGTTCCTGTTCGTTCTTCGGTTCGCCGTGATTTGCGACGTAATCCGGTGATGCATAAAGGTGGTAGTGCACGGTCATCAGCGGGCGTTGAATGAGATCCGGCTGATGCGGTGGATGAAACCGGATCGCGACATCGGATTCGCGCATCGCGATATCAATTTCTGTATCGGACAGCAGCAGATTGATCTTGATGTCCGGATAGGCCTCTCTGAACGTATGCAAATGCGGCACCAGCCAGGTGGAGCCGAAGCCGACGGTCGTCGTAACGTTCAACGTTCCTGTTGCAGAGGTTCGGCTGTCCCGCAGGACAGATTCCGTGCGTTCCAGACGGACAAAAACTTCACTGACCGTCTCGAACAGGGTTTCGCCTTGCTCTGTCAGGATCAGGCCGCGGGGATGGCGGTGAAACAGTGGGAATCCCAGGCTGTCTTCCAGCCCCGACACCTGTCGGCTGATCGCCGACTGGCTAAGGTTCAACTCGTCGCTGGCGTGGGTAAAGCTGCCTGCTTTGGCGACGGAGTAAAATGTCCGTAATTTGTCCCAGTCCATTGAGGTCATAGCGCCCCCTATACGCGCGGATCGACCCGATAGGTCACTTTACTCCGCGGCTTGCTGTGCCGGCACATCCTGTTCGGCAAGGAATTTTTCTGCTTCGAGCGCTGCCATGCAGCCCATCCCGGCCGCGGTGACCGCCTGACGGTAAATCTTGTCTGTCACATCGCCAGCGGCATAAACGCCCTCGATGGAGGTTGCCGTGCTGTCCGGGGCTTTCAGGATATAGCCACCGTCATCCATGTCGACCTGACCCTTGAACAGCTCGGTCGATGGGCTGTGGCCAATGGCAACGAACACGCCATGCGCCGGCAGCTCCTGGGTTTCGCCGGTTTTAGCGTGCGCCAGCCGCACGCCGGTAACACCCAGCGGGTCTTGATCCCCAAGGATGTCTTCAACCACGTGATCCCAGACCACCTCGATCTTGTCATGCGCGAACAGGCGTTGCTGCAGGATTTTTTCGGCCCTCAGCTCATCGCGCCGATGCACCAGGGTCACTTTGGACGCGAAATTGGTCAGGAAGAGCGCTTCTTCAACGGCTGTGTTGCCGCCGCCGATTACGATGACTTCTTTCTCGCGATAGAAAAACCCGTCGCACGTCGCGCAGGCGGAAACCCCAAACCCCTGAAACGTCTGTTCGCCGGGCAGGCCCAGCCATTTGGCTTGCGCACCGGTCGCAATGATCAGCGAGTCGCCGACATATTCCGTTCCCGAATCTCCAACGGCAACAAAAGGCCGTTTGTTCAGGTCCACAGACACAATCGTGTCAGAGATAATCTGGGTGCCGACATGCTCGGCCTGCGCCTGCATCTGTTCCATCAACCAGGGGCCCTGCACAACATCGGCAAAGCCCGGATAGTTCTCCACATCCGTGGTGATGGTCAGCTGGCCCCCGGGTTGAATACCCTGGACAATGACCGGGTTCAGCGCAGCGCGTGCCGCATAGATGGCGGCAGTATATCCCGCCGGCCCTGATCCGATTATCAGAACCTTTGTCTCGACCCGTTCTGTCATGACGTCACTCCCGGAAAGGGCTTCAATGGCCCCTTCATTTAGTCTTGTTATATGCAAACGCAAGGACACTCTAAAAGCAGGTCTGCCCCCCGGCAAGGCAGACCGGCACCGGTCATATGCCGAATAGATTTCGTTTCCAAATGTTCTCAATTTTTGTAATTTAATTACGCGGATTTCCCGCTTCACATCTCGAGGACCCGATGAAACTGGACGACATTGACCGCAAGATCTTGCGGTTGCTGCAGGAAAATGGCCGGATGACCAATGTTGAGTTGTCGCGGCAGGTCGGTATTTCGGCGCCGCCCTGCCTTCGGCGTGTCCGCGCGCTGGAAAAAAACGGCTATATCGAAGGTTATCACGCGGCGGTCAATGCCACCGAATTGGGGTTCGGGATCACGGTCTTTGCGATGGTCGGGCTGCACTCGCAGGCGGAAGCCGACCTGAAAGCGTTCGAGGGACTGGTGATCAGCTGGCCGATGGTTCGCGAGTGCCACATGCTCAACGGGGAAATCGACTTCATCCTGAAGATCGTAGCCCACGACCTAAACGAGTTTCAGGCGTTTTTGACGTCGGAGCTGACGCCGGCACCCAATGTGGCAAGCGTCAAAACCGCGCTCACCATCCGCAGCGCCAAGACCGAACCCGGTGTGCCGTTTGAGTTGTAGGATTTTGATTTAGGGGAACAGTATTCCCCAAATTTTCAGACGTACTTCACTTCCAGAATCTCATAGGCGCGCTGGCCGCCGGGGGCCGCGAAATCGACCTCGTCGCCTTCGGATTTGCCGATCAGCGCCCGCGCCAAGGGTGAGCTGATGGACAACAAGCCGTTCGCGATGTCGGATTCCACTTCACCGACGATCTGATAGGTCTTTTCCTCGTCGGTCTCGATATCCACGAGCGTTACAGTCGCGCCGAACATCACCGTATCGCCGGACAATTTTGACACGTCGATCACGTCGGCCAGCGAGATCGTCGCTTCCAGCTCGACAATCTGGCCTTCGATGAAGGACTGGCGTTCTTTGGCGGCGTGATATTCAGCGTTCTCCGACAGGTCACCATGCTCACGCGCTTCGGCGATGGCACGGATAACCGCGGGCCGCTCATCATGTTTGAAACGGCGCAAATCGCTTTCGAGCCGCTCGAGGCCCGACGCCGTCATCGGAATCTTTTCCATTTATGCGTCCTTGTATCCCAGACGTAGAAGAACAAAGAACCGAGTGGGGTGCCGCCCCGCCCGGCCCTTACAGGATTAATTAGAATAGGATTGCAGGCTGGCGACTTCAAGGCTGCCGGATTTGGTTGTTTCGATGGCTAAAACGGCCGCCATCGCGCCGGCAACGGTGGTGTAGTAGGGGACCCGGTCCAACAGCGCCGTGCGCCGGATGGAGAAACTGTCGGCGATGGCCTGCGCGCCCTCTGTCGTGTTGAATACCAGTTGAACGTCGCCATTCTTCATCGCATCGACAATATGCGGCCGGCCTTCCAGCACCTTATTGACGCGTTCAACCTTAAGCCCCTGTTCGGCAAGGAAATTCGCGGTGCCCTTGGTGGCGACGATGTCAAATCCCATGGCGATCAGCCGGCGTGCAGGTTCCAGAATGCCGTCCTTATCCGCGTCCTTGACCGAAACGAAGACCGTGCCTTCATGAGGCAGCAGGGTGCCGCCCGCGATCTGTGACTTGGCAAAGGCTTTTTCGAAGCTCGCATCCAGCCCCATCACCTCGCCGGTGGAGCGCATTTCCGGCCCCAGAATCGTATCGACACCGGGGAATCGCGCGAACGGGAACACCGCTTCTTTCACCGCGATATGGTCCAGCGCGCGTTTTTCCGGTGCAAGATCGGCCAGTTTTTCGCCCGCCATGACGCGGGCGGCGATCTTGGCGATGGGTGACCCTACTGCTTTGGCAACGAAGGGTACCGTGCGGCTGGCGCGCGGATTGACCTCAAGGATAAAAATGTCTTCGCCCTGGACCGCGAATTGCACATTCATCAGCCCGACAACATTCAACGCTTTGGCCAGTGCCTCTGTTTGCCGCTCGATTTCCGCAATAACATGGTCCGCCAGTGAATAGGGCGGCAGCGAACAGGCCGAGTCGCCGGAATGAACGCCCGCTTCTTCGATATGTTCCATGATCCCGGCCACCACGACGGTTTCGCCGTCGGCCAGCGCATCGACATCGACTTCAGTGGCCTGGCGCAGATAGCCGTCGATCAACACCGGGCTGTCGCCCGATACCCGAACCGCCTCTGTCATGTAGCGTTCAAGCTGTGCTGAATCGTGGACGATTTCCATTGCCCGGCCGCCCAGCACATAGGACGGGCGGATCACAACGGGAAAGCCGATCTGGCTCACAATCTCACGGGCCTGCTCGGTCGAGGTGGCGATGCCGTTCGGCGGCTGCCGCAGGTTCAGGTCCTGCAGCAGGGCCTGAAACCGCTCGCGGTCTTCAGCCAGGTCAATCGCGTCGGGCGATGTGCCCAGGATCGGCACGCCTGCGGCTTCCAGGGCGCTGGCCAGTTTAAGAGGGGTCTGGCCACCGAACTGGACGATCACGCCTTTCAGGTTGCCGGTTTTTTGTTCAGTGCGGATCAGCTCGAGGACGTTTTCCTCCGACAGTGGCTCGAAATAGAGCCGGTCGGCCGTGTCATAGTCGGTCGACACTGTTTCAGGGTTACAGTTGACCATAATGGTCTCATAGCCCGCATCCGAAAGCGCATAGACCGCATGGACGCAGCAATAATCGAATTCAATGCCCTGGCCGATGCGGTTTGGGCCACCGCCCAGAATGATGACCTTGTCGCGTCCGGTTGGATTGCTCTCGCATTCCCCGGCGCCGAATCCGCGCTCATAGGCGGAATACATATAGGGCGTCTTCGCCTCGAACTCGGCCGCGCAGGTATCGATCCGCTTGAATGAGGGATGCACACCGAGCGCGACGCGTTGTTCCATGACGTCTTCTTCTTCGACGCCGCTCAATTCAGCGATGCGGGCGTCGGAAAAGCCGAGCGATTTCAGATAGACCATCTCGTCCGCCGTGGCGGGCAGGCGGGTCTCGCGCAGCTTTTCTTCGGTCGCGACCAGCTTTTCGATCTGATCTAGGAACCAGGGGTCGTATTGCGTCGCGGCGCGGATCTGGTCCTGGCTCAGGCCTTCGCGGAACGCTTGTGCAACATAGAGAATGCGGTCCGGCGTTGGTTTCGACACGGCGGCCAACACCGCCTCTTTATCCGGATCATCCGGGTCATAGCCCGGTGCCTCGACTTCATTGAGCCCGGTCAAGTCGGTTTCCAGCGAGCACAGCGCTTTTTGCAGGCTCTCAGGGAAGGACCGGCCAATTGCCATGGCTTCCCCGACGGATTTCATGGCTGTTGTCAGGGTCGGCTCGCTGTTGGCGAATTTCTCAAACGCAAAGCGTGGAATTTTGGTAACCACATAGTCGATGGTCGGCTCGAACGAGGCGGGCGTGACGCCTGTGATGTCGTTATCGAGTTCGTCGAGCGTGTAGCCGACGGCCAGTTTTGCCGCGACCTTGGCGATGGGAAAGCCGGTCGCTTTCGACGCCAGTGCCGAGGAGCGTGAGACCCTTGGGTTCATCTCGATCACCACCAGGCGGCCATCGGCGGGGTTCACCGCGAATTGCACATTCGATCCGCCGGTCTCCACCCCGATTTCGCGCAGGCACGCGATCGAGGCATTGCGCATGATTTGATATTCTTTGTCGGTCAGCGTCAGCGCCGGGGCGACGGTGATCGAGTCGCCGGTGTGCACACCCATCGGGTCGACATTTTCAATTGAGCAGATGATGATGCAGTTGTCCGCCTTGTCGCGGACGACCTCCATCTCATATTCCTTCCAGCCCAGCAGGCTTTCATCGATCAGAATTTGCCCGACGGGGGAGGCTTCCAGTCCGGACCGGCAGATCTGCTCATATTCTTCGCGGTTATAGGCGATGCCACCGCCGGTGCCGCCCATGGTAAAGGCCGGGCGAATAATGGCGGGCAGGCCGATATCTTCCAGCGCGTCCATCGCCTCGGCAAAGCCCATATTGCGGTCATAGCCGCGCAGCTTGCCATCCTCGTCGCGAATTTCGGGGGAAGACGCGATGGCAGCGCGCGGGTTTTCCAGCCCGATCCGGTCCATCGCCTCGCGGAACAATTGCCGGTCCTCGGCTTTTTCGATGGCTTGCTTATCCGCCCCGATCAGTTGCACGCCCAGCTCTTTCAGCGTGCCGTCTTCGACCAGCGCCATGGCCGCGTTGAGCGCGGTCTGACCACCCATGGTCGGCAGCAGCGCATCGGGCCGTTCGGCCTCAATGATCTTGCGGACGAATTCCGGCGTGATCGGCTCGACATAGGTGGCATCGGCCACCTCCGGGTCGGTCATGATCGTTGCCGGGTTCGAATTCACCAGAATGATCCGGTAGCCCTCTGACTTCAGCGCCCGGCAGGCCTGGGTGCCCGAATAGTCGAACTCGCAGGCCTGGCCGATAATGATCGGCCCGGCCCCGATGATCAGAATGCTCTCAATGTCGGTGCGTTTAGGCATTGGACTTCACCATCTCCAAAAACCGGGTGAAGAGGTAATGACTGTCCTGCGGGCCGGGGGAGGCTTCCGGGTGGTGTTGGACGGAAAACACCGGCCGGTCTTTCAGTTCCAGCCCGCACAAAGTGCCGTCGAACAATGAAATATGCGTCGCCTCGACGCCGCCGGGCAGGCTGTCCAGATCGACGGTAAAGCCGTGGTTCATCGAGGTGATCTCGACCTTGCCGGTGCGCAGGTCTTTCACGGGATGGTTCGCACCGCGGTGGCCCTGATGCATCTTCGACGTCTTGGCGCCCAGTGCCAGCGCCAGCATCTGGTGGCCCAGGCAAATGCCGAACAGCGGGAGCCCGGTCCCCAGCAGCTCCTGGATAACGGGCACGGCGTACACGCCGGTCGCCGCCGGGTCGCCGGGACCATTCGACAGGAAAATGCCGTCGGGCTTATGCGCCATCACGTCTTCAGCGGTTGCGGTGGCGGGCACGACGGTGACGCGTGCGCCTTCGGTGGCCAGGCTACGGGCAATATTGTGCTTCAGCCCATAGTCGATAGCGACGATGTGGGGGCTGGTGGCGTCCTGCCGGCCATAGCCTTCGCCCAGCGACCAGCGGGTCTGATCCCAACTATAGGTCTGCGTACAGCTCACATCCTTGGCCAGGTCCATGCCTTCCAGTCCCGGCCAGGCCTTGGCTTGTTCATAGAGTGCGGGAATATCAAACTGGCCATCGGGCGCGTGGCAGACAACGCCGTTGGGCGCGCCGCCCAACCGGATGCGTCTTGTCAGTCTGCGTGTGTCCACGCCCGTGACCGCGATCAGATTGTGCGAGGCCAGCCAGTCATGCAGATGGCTGACGGCGCGAAAGTTCGAGGGCTCGGTGATCGGGTCGCGCAGTACCAGCCCACGCGCGGCGGCGTTTTGCGCTTCGACATCTTCGAAGTTCGCGCCGACATTGCCGATATGCGGAAAGGTGAAGGTGATGATCTGGGCGGCATAGGACGGGTCGGTCAGAATTTCCTGATAGCCGGTCATCGATGTGTTGAAGCAGACTTCGCCGACGGCCGCGCCCGCCGCACCTGCGCCATATCCCCAAAATACTGAACCGTCCGCAAGAACCAGTGCCGCCGTCATCCCAGATTGGGGCGGGGCATCGGGCAACTGGACGGCGTCGGGCATTCGGGTCTCCGGGGCCTCCGTGCAGCAGAATCACTGCTTGGGGGGACGCAAATTGCGGGGGACCATAAGCAAAGGGACCTGATGGGTCAAGCGAAACGGCGTTCAATAAAATATATATATTTCAATGGGTTATCACTATATACGGTGTTTGCTATCGAAATCGCGATAAGATAGAGTCTGCGATCTCGTAATTGTGCCAGACGAGGCTACAAACCGTCGATTGACGAGCTGACGAGGTGACCCATGCTGCGTGAAGAACTTGGCGATGCACTGAAAGACGCTGTGCGCGCAAAGGAAAAGCGTAAGACAAGCACGCTCCGCCTGATTTTGGCGGCCATCAAAGACCGCGACATTGCCGGCCGCGAAGGCGGTAACCGCGATGGCGTCAGCGATGACGAGATCCTTCAGATCCTGCAGAAGATGGTAAAGCAGCGCCGCGAGTCGATCAGCACTTATGAATCGGCCGGCCGGCTCGAACTCGCCGAGCAGGAGGGTGAGGAGATCGAGATCATCGAAGCGTTCCTGCCGCAGCAGATGAACGATGCGGAAGTCGAAGCAGCGGTCGCAGCGGTCGTGGAAGAGCTTGGCTGCTCTGGCCTTAAAGATATGGGCCGGATCATGGCGCTGTTGCGCGAACGCCATGCCGGGCAGATGGATTTCGGCAAGGCGTCGAGCTTTGCCAAGGAACGGCTCTGCTGAGTCACGGGGACCTTTCCCTTGTCATTGCGAGGAGCCCGGCGTGAGCAAGGGGCGACGCGGCAATCCAGATCAATCTGTTAAGCGGCACCTTTTCTGGATTGCTTCGCGCTGCTCGCAATGACGGTATAGACTGATTTCCTGCATACGGCGCATTGCCGGTTTAGGGCGTCACGACCTAGTATAGTCTCATGCGCTTTTCACCTGACTTTTTGGACGAGCTGCGGCTGCGAATGCCCATCGCCGATGTGGTGGGCCGCAAGGTCAAGCTGACCCGGCGCGGCAAAGAGCACACAGGCCTGTGCCCGTTCCATAATGAAAAGACGCCCTCTTTCACGGTTAATGAGGCCAAGGGCTTCTATCATTGCTTCGGCTGCGGCGCGCATGGCGACGTGATCAAGTTCGTGATGGAAACCGAGGCGCTGGCCTTCCCCGAAGCGATTGAACGATTGGCGGGTGAGGCCGGACTGCAGCTGCCGGCCTATAGCGACGGCGACCGGGAGCGCGATGACCGGCGCAAAACACTTTACGACGTCACCGAAATGGCGGCGGGCTGGTTTGAAACTCAATTGAAATCGGGTATCGGTCAGGGGGCGCTCGCCTATTTGCAGGACCGGGGGCTGGATCAGAACATCATCGGTGCGTTTCGCCTTGGCTTTGCGCCGGACAGCCGCACCCTTCTGCGCGACGCACTCAAGGCGCGCGGCTGTACTGACCAGCAACTGGTTGATACCGGTCTGGTGATTGCGCCGGAAGACGGCGGGGAGCCCTATGACCGGTTTCGCAACCGGGTGATGTTCCCGATCACCGACAGGCGCGGCAAGGTCGTGGCGTTCGGCGGGCGGGCGCTGGGTGAGGCCCGGGCGAAGTATCTGAACTCGCCAGAGACCGAGCTCTTTCACAAAGGCGCGCTGCTTTACAATCTGGCAACCGCGCGCGCGGCCTCGAAAGCGGCGGACCGCCTGATCGTCGTTGAAGGCTATATGGATGTAATCGGGCTGGCGCGCGGTGGCTTCAAAGACGCGGTTGCGCCACTGGGTACCGCGCTTACTGAACAGCAGCTTCTGGAAGCGTGGCGGCTGTGTCCTGAACCGATCCTTTGTTTTGACGGGGACAATGCGGGCATGCGGGCTGCCGAACGCGCCATCGAACGCGCGCTGCCCAACCTGTCAGCGGGGCAGTCGCTGCGCTTTGCCACCCTACCGCCGGGGGAGGATCCGGACAGCCTTGTCGCCGGGCAGGGGGCGGCGGCGATGCAGTCTGTGCTGGAAAGCGCACAGCCCCTGGTGGACCTGCTTTGGCGGGTTGAGCTGGAGCGCCAGCCGGTGGATACACCGGAACGCCGGGCGGGCTTCAAGGCGCGGCTTCAGGCCCGGTTGAAGGAAATCAAAAACCCGGATGTTCACCGCTTTTATAGGGATGAGCTGGGCAACAGGCTGCAGCGGCTTTGGCAGGCGGTGCCCCCCGGTCCCGGTCGCCGCCGCGGCGGCCAGCCGTCACGAGGCTTTCAAAGAGGCGCGCCCATTCCGGTCAGCCGTGAGTTGCTGAATACGCCTTTGGCGCGTGGCCAGGACTTCACAAATCACCGCCGCGAACGGCTGATTCTACTGACTGTTCTTAACCATCCGGCGCTGTTGGAGCGCCATGAAGAGGAGTTGCTGAGCGTCGACCTGGCGAGCCCGGAACTTGACAAGTTACGTGAGGCAATCCTACGAATTGCGGCTTCGTGCCATTCGGCGGGTATGCCGCTTGACAGTACGGTCCTGAAGAACCACCTACACGAAGAAGGATTGGACAAAGCCGTGGCACGTCTGGAAGGCGATAAAGGGCTGGTTGGAGATTCGTTCGCGCGCACGGATGCCGAGAATGAAATCGCCGATCAGGGGCTGCGATCCTTGTTGCAGTCCAGCCAGTTAGAATTACTTCGGCTGGAGTTGGAAACAGCCGAAGTCGACGCGATGTCAGACGATCCGGAAGAAGCGCTTAGGGGCGCAAACCGGGCCCAGGACCTGAGAAGCCAGATTGAACGGCTGGTCACGGGCGAAGCAGAAACAGGCGCTGGCGCGCGTGCCGGCTGAAGGAACGCTCTGAGGGAGAAACTGATTCGGCGCTTGGATGTTGTCGATTCAGGACTATTTGGAAAAAACAGGCCTCTCGTACCGGAGTAAACCGGTCTGGCCGCGCTTTGGAGGATTAGGACGTCTATGGCCAAAGAATCGAACGCAGCCGTCAAGGAACGCGACGAAGCCGAACCCATCAGCGACAGCCCGCTTGTCGACTCCTCGACAGAGGCGGTTAAAAAGATGATCGCCGCCGCGAAGGAACGCGGCTATGTCACCTATGACGAGTTGAATACGGTTTTGCCGCAGGATCAGCTTTCGTCGGAACAGATCGAAGACATCATGGCGATGATGTCGGAAATGGGCATCAACGTTGTCGAAAATGAAGAGTCGGAAGACTCCTCTGACGATAACGCCGCGCCCGCTGCCAAGACCAAGGCCGATGAAGTTGACCGTACCGATGATCCGGTCCGCATGTATCTGCGTGAGATGGGCAGTGTCGAACTGTTGTCGCGCCAGGGTGAGATTGCGATCGCCAAGCGGATTGAGGCCGGCCGTAACGCGATGATCGACGGTCTGTGCGAAAGCCCGCTGACATTCGCCGCCATGACCGAATGGCATGACTTCCTGATCGACGAACAGATTTTGCTGCGTGACATTATTGATCTGGACGCCACCTACGGCGCCGGTCCGGGCGCCAAGACTGTCACGGTGGCAACCGCGGCAAATGCCGCAACGATCCCCGGTGCCGTTGTCGCCCCGGCGAAGAACAAGGTCGCCAACGACAATCAGCCACGGACGGGGGCAGACGGCGAAAAGACCGACGGCGACAATTCGGACAATGACGAGGATGATGAAGCAGCCGTCTCGCTCTCCGTGATGGAAGAGCGGTTGAAGCCGCAAGTCATCAAGAAGCTCGAAAAAATTTCCGGCACGTACAAGAAGCTGGAGCGGTTGCAACGGCTTCGGCTCGAGGCACGGCTTGGCCTGGGATCGTTTTCTGCTGCACAGGAACGCCGCTACAAGACGCTGAAGGCCGAAATTATCGCGCTGGTCGACAGCGTTCACCTGAATAACCTTCGCGTTGAGACGCTGGTCGAGGAACTCTATGCCCTCAATAAGGCGTTGATGGGTATGGAAGGGCAGTTGCTGCGCCTTGCTGAGTCTCGCAAGGTGGACCGTGCCTCCTTCCTGGAACACTATAAAGGCCACGAACTTGATCCGGACTGGCTGAAGAATGTCGCTAAGCTGCCGGGCAAGGGCTGGAAGACGTTTGCAGAGAAGGACTCTGACAAGATTCAGGAGATCCGCAACGGGATCGCAGAAATCAGTCATGTGGCCGGCCTGCCGGTCGGGGAATTCCGCCGCGTCGTGCATACGGTTCAGAAGGGTGAAAAGGAAGCCCGGATCGCCAAGAAGGAGATGGTGGAAGCCAATCTCCGGCTGGTGATCTCCATCGCCAAGAAATACACCAATCGTGGCCTGCAATTCCTCGACCTGATTCAGGAAGGCAATATCGGCCTGATGAAGGCGGTCGATAAGTTCGAATACCGCCGCGGCTACAAGTTCTCCACCTATGCAACCTGGTGGATCCGTCAGGCGATCACCCGGTCGATTGCTGATCAGGCGCGCACCATCCGCATTCCGGTGCACATGATCGAGACGATCAACAAGCTGGTGCGCACCTCGCGCCAAATGCTGCATGAAATCGGCCGCGAGCCGACGCCGGAAGAGCTCGCGGAGAAACTCTCCATGCCGCTCGAAAAGGTCCGCAAGGTGATGAAGATCGCCAAGGAGCCGATCAGCCTCGAAACCCCGATCGGGGACGAGGAAGACAGCCATCTGGGTGATTTCATCGAAGACAAGAACGCGGTGCAACCGCTCGATGCCGCCATTCAGGAGAATCTGCGCTCGACCACGACCCGGGTGCTCGCGTCACTGACGGCGCGCGAAGAACGCGTGCTGCGCATGCGCTTCGGCATCGGCATGAACACCGACCATACGCTTGAAGAGGTTGGCCAGCAGTTCAGCGTCACCCGCGAGCGTATTCGGCAGATCGAAGCCAAGGCGCTCCGCAAGCTGAAGCATCCCAGCCGCAGCCGGAAATTGCGCAGCTTCCTGGATACTTAGAGCCAGACCTAATCAAATAAAAAGGCCCCGCCAAAGCGGGGCCTTTTCTTTTGTAAGTGCCTTAGAATTCTATCGTCATTGCGAGGAGCGGGGCGACGAAGCAATCCAGATCGTGCAACCTGTTTGGCCCAGACTGGATTGCTTACCCCGGCTTGGCGCCGGGGTCGCAATGACGGGATGCAGGTTTAACCGGCGTCGGCCAACTGTCCCCGCGTGTCGGCAAGGTCGGCCATCAGTTCGATGGCTTCGTCCTGCTTGGTGGAGATGTTAAGGCCGGTCGCACCGGAATCGGCCCAGCCCGCCCAGTTCTGGCGGATGCGGTTGACCGGGCCGATCAGGTTCTGTTCATCGACATATTCGTCCGGCACCGCCGCAATCGCTTCTTCCTTGCGGCCAGCCAGATAAAGCTCCTGAATTTTTTCAGCGGCTTCGCCATAACCGAACTTGATCATACGGTCTTTGTGGAAGTTCTTGTTCTTGTGGCCCATGCCGCCAGCGTAGAGCGCAGTGACCGGCTTGAAGCTGTCGATGCCCGCCTGCACGTCGTCAGTGATGACGACGCCGATACCGGCCTGGATTTCGAAATCATCAAAGCTCTTGCCGTTACCGGCCTTTTCGAAACCCGCTTTCAACCAGTCGCCATACATGTCCATGCCGCGCGGGGTCCAGCCCAGGGGCAGCCAGCCATCGGCCAGCTCGGCGGTCAGTTTGACCATGAGTTCCGTGCCCGAGCCGGTCCAGATCGGAATGTCGGGATTGGGGTGCAGGATCGACCGCAACGGCTTGCCGATGCCCATGGCGCCTTCACGGTCGCCGGGCAGGGGAAGCGGCCATTGCTTGCCGGGATGGCTGACCGGCTCTTCGCGCTTGAAGATTGCCCGCATGATGGTGATGTAGTCTTTCATCCAGTGATAGGGCTTGCCCCAGGGCATGCCGTACCAACCTTCCACAATTTGTGGGCCGGACATGCCGAGCCCGGCGATCACCCGGTTGCCGCCCGCAAGAGCGTCGACGGTGGCAGCCTGCATCGCAGCCATGGCAGGCGTCCGGCCCGCCATCTGCATGATCGCGGTACCCAGGCGGATGCGGCTTGTGTGGGCCGCGATATAGGCCAGCGGCGTAATCGCATCCGAGCCATAGGCTTCTGCCGTCCAAACGGAGTCATAGCCGAGCTTTTCGGCCAGCTTGATCCGTTCGATAGGAAGTTTCAGTTGCGGGCCTGAATAGCCGAGCATCATGCCGAGCTTGATGGGTTTCATCATCTGTCTCCGTTTGATTTCCCTGCGGGGCGGGCGTTTTGTTCGGCCCGAATTCTTGCTGCCAAGCTAATCGTTCGGATCAGGCCACGCAACCGAACTCAAGAGGGCGCGCAAGTCATTGTCGATGGGCGGGTGATCTGCTACCTCAGGCGCTTCGCCCCCACCTTGGCAATTTTGGGGGCCCGTAGCTCAATTGGTTAGAGCCGGCCGCTCATAACGGTCTGGTTGCAGGTTCGAGTCCTGCCGGGCCCACCACCCTTCGCCCTGCGGGCTTCTGGTGGCAAGCCACCCGAAAACGCATCTTGGGCGAAGGAGTGACCGCCGAAGGCTAGACGTAGGCGAACCGGTTCGGCCTCTTCCGCTCTGGTCCAACGCTCTGCCAAGACAATGTACAGCCAAAATGATTGAAGGGGCCCGGCAGCCGATATGGTCGCTTTTGGTGCTGTGTGCGCGTACCATTGAGCATGGCTTCTGAATCTAATTTCTTATCGTTGCTTCCTTTTCTGTTGGCCTGTGCCGCGGCCGCGTCAACAGGCATCTATTTCAGGCCGGGCGCATGGTACCAAAACCTCGCCAAGCCAAGCTGGCGGCCGCCCGATTGGTTGTTCGGTCCGGTTTGGCTGGTGCTTTACATCATGATCGCCGTCGCCGGCTGGATGGTCTGGCGTGAAGCAGGTTTGTCACTGGCCCTCGCTGTATATGCGGTTCAATTGGTCTTGAACGCGCTTTGGTCCGGCATCTTTTTCGGACTGCGGCGGCCGGATTTGGCCTTTGCCGAAATTGTGCTGTTATGGTCGTCTATCCTGGCCACCATAGTCATGTTCTGGCCAATCAGCCGAATGGCTGCTTATCTGCTCGTGCCTTATGCGTGCTGGGCAACCTTCGCTGGCGCGCTCAACTTTCGCATTTGGCGCCTTAATCGCCAAAATGCGGCAACGCAGAACGCCTGACCGTCACCAATGGCTTTTTGCGGTGTGCGATAAGAGAAATGGGCTTTACGCCGTTGCGGGCATTCGACAATCTTGGTGCAAATTGATCGCCGTCCAAGGCGGGCAAGACGATGGGGAACAGCATGAAAAGTCGAAACCTTGATTGCGGGCTGGCGTGATGAGTGATCCGTTCCCCTTCTCAGCCATTGTCGGTCAGGATGAAATGAAGCTGGCGATGATCGTCTCGGCCGTCGATCAGACCATTGGGGGCGTCCTGGTCTTCGGTGATCGAGGCACCGGCAAATCGACGGCGGTGCGCGGACTGGCCGCCCTGTTGCCACCGATGCAGGTGGTCGCCGGTGCCCGCTACAATTGCGACCCTGACCGCGATATGGCCTTTTGTCTGGAAGAGTGTGATCCACCGCTGAAGGACGGGGTGCCGAAGACCCGTAAAATGGCTGTGCCGGTCGTCGATTTACCACTGGGTGCGACGGAAGACCGGGTGGTCGGAGCGCTCGATCTGGAGCGGGCGCTCTCGAGCGGTGAAAAAGCCTTTGAACCCGGCCTTTTGGCGCGCGCCCACCGCGGCTTTCTCTATATCGACGAGGTCAATCTGCTTGACGATCATCTTGTCGATCTGCTGCTTGATGTGGCGGCCTCCGGCGAAAATGTCGTCGAACGGGAAGGGCTGAGTATCCGCCATCCCGCGCGGTTTGTGCTCATCGGCAGCGGCAATCCGGAGGAAGGCGAGCTTCGGCCCCAATTGCTGGACCGCTTCGGGCTTTCGGTCGAGGTGACGACGCCGACAGACCTGGAAACACGGATTGAAGTCGTCCGCCGCCGCGACGCGTTTGAACGCGATCCGGCTGGCTTCGCCAAGAAATGGAAGCGCCGCGACAGCACCTTGCGGGGCAAGATCAAGCGGGCGCGTGAACGGCTTGATGGGCTAGACGTGCCGGTCGCAACGCTGGAGCGGGCCGCAACCCTCTGTATGAGCCTGGGCACTGACGGCCTGCGTGGTGAACTCACCCTGATCAAGGCAGCGCGGGCGCTGGCCGCGTTTGAGGCAGATGAGGAAATTGGTGACGGTCATTTGCGCCGTGTTGCGCCGCTGGCGTTGCGTCACCGGTTGCGGCGTGACCCGCTTGATGATGCGGGGTCCACTGTCCGGGTGCAGCGCGCCATCGACGAGATGTTTGCGTGACAGGGGACCCTGGCATCGATGGTGCTGAAGTCTGGGCAGATGCCGTGTTGTCCATGCAACTTTTTGCCGTCGATCCGTCTGGGCTGAATGGCGTTTCGTTGCGGGCGATGCCGGGTCCGGTCCGTGACCGCTGGACCCAGCTGCTAAGGCGGGGTTTGGGGCCGTCAGCGCCGCTTCGCCGGTTGCCTCTGCACACTTCAGATGACCGCTTGCTCGGCGGCCTTGATCTGACCGCGACGCTTCAGGCTGGCCGGCCGATCGCGCAGAAGGGGGTTCTGTCCGAGGCCGATGGTGGGGTCCTCATGGCCGCCATGGCTGAACGCTTGCCGCCGGCGGTTGCGGTGCATCTCAGTGCGGCGCTGGACGCCGGCGAGATCGCGGTGGAGCGTGATGGGTTCAGCCAAAGGCTACCAGCGCGGATTGGGATCGTTGCTCTGGATGAAGGGTTGGCTGACGACGAACGCCCGCCAACGGCTCTATGTGACCGGTTGGCGTTTCATCTGGACCTTGGCGCCATTGCGCTGGGCGAGACCGAAATCGAAGGTTACTCACCTGAAGAAATCGCGCAGGCGGGGGGCCGCCTTCACACGGTAACGGCAGATGACGATGTGCTTCGCGTACTTTGCGGAACCGCGGCGGTATTCGGCATCGCATCGCTGCGCGCGCCCTATCTGGCTCTCCGTGCGGCATGTGCATCAGCCGCGCTTGAGGGCCGCGAGACAGTGTCGGAGGAGGATATAGTTGTGGCAGCGCGCCTGGTGCTGGCGCCGCGGGCCACCATGCTGCCCCAACCCGAGGCGCCGGAGGACGACCAGCCGCCGCCAGAAGAACCGCAGGAGTCCACGGACGACGACAGGGACGAGTCACTCTCGGAAGATCAGCAATTGGAAGACATGGTGTTGCAGGCCGCACTGGCCGCCATTCCGCCAGGGTTGCTGTCCCAATTGCGGTCAGGCGTCCGTCAACGGGGGCCCGACAAAGACTCCGGCCGGGCCGGCGCCATTCAGGCCTCCACACAGCGTGGCAGACCGGCGGGGACGCGGCCTGGAGAATTGAAATCGGGTGCACGGCTCAATGTGGTGGAGACGCTGCGGGCCGCGGCCCCGTGGCAACCTGTGCGGCGGCGCGGGCAGGGGGATGCTGGTGAAAAGCGGGTTCTGGTCGACCGTGATGATTTCCGGATCAACCGTTTCAAGCGCCGGACCCAGACCACCACGATCTTTGTCGTCGACGCATCTGGATCGGCCGCGCTGCACCGGCTCGCTGAAGCCAAGGGTGCAGTCGAATTGTTGTTGGCTGAAAGTTATGTCCGGCGGGACCGTGTGGCGGTAATCGCATTTCGGGGCCAAACAGCGGAAATCCTGCTGCCGCCGACGCGGTCGCTGGTTCGCGCCAAGCGAAGCTTGGCTGCACTTCCGGGGGGCGGCGGAACGCCATTGGCCTCAGGCATTGATGCAGCGCATATGCTTGCGGAATCCGTGGCGCGGCAGGGCGACACCCCAGTGATCGTCCTGCTGACGGATGGTAAGGCCAATGTCACGCGTGATGGCCAACCCGGCCGTGAACAGGCGGGCCAGGATGTTACCACTGCGGCGAAGGGTCTCCGGTCCCAGGGGTGGTCGTCCCTGCTGATTGACGTTTCGCAACGGCCCAGCCAAAAGGCCAAACAGGTCGCCGATGACATGGGGGCGCAATACCACCCTCTACCGCATGCCGACGCGCGTGCGCTTTCTGAGGCGGTCAGGGCCGCGACCGACGGGCCACGGCTGGCAGGTGCGGCATAATGCGCCATCTCGATTGGGACCGGGATGGCACGGACTGGCCCAACCGGGATTATAGTGACTTTGTTGAGGCCGGTCGCCTGCGCTGGCATGTCCAGCAAATGGGGCAGGGGCCTGTGCTTCTTTTGCTGCACGGGACAGGCGCCTCAACCCATTCCTGGCGCGGATTGATGCCGCTGCTCGCATCGCAGTTTCGGGTGATTGCGCCTGATCTGCCAGGGCATGGCTTTACGTCTCCGGCGTCGTCGACGCTTCTTTCGCTGCCCGGCATGGCTCGTGCCGTTGGCGATCTGCTTCAGAAGCTTGATGCCAATCCGGTGCAAATTGCGGGGCATTCAGCCGGCGCGGCGGTCGCCATTCAAATGGCTGTGGGCCGTCAGGCCAGCCCGGATTCGATAACCAGCATTAATGGTGCCCTGCTGCCCTGGCGGGGGCTGGCAGGCCAGATATTCTCGCCAATGGCGAAGGTCCTTGCCTCCACCTCTATTGCGCCGCGGCTCTTTGCCAGGCAGGCCGGGCAGCAGTCGGTGATCGAACGCATGGTGCGTGAAACCGGGTCGGCCATTGATGATGAAGGTGTTGAACTGTATCGCCGCTTGGCTGCGGCATCCGGGCACGTCTCAGCCACGTTGGGTATGATGGCCAATTGGGACCTGCATTCTCTGCAACCCGAACTGCGTCGCCTTAAGACGCCGGTCCACTTTATCATCGGTGAGAATGACAGAACCATTCTGCCAAGGGATGCGCGGCGGGCGGCCGCACAAGTGCCCGGCGCCAAGATCGCCTCACTGCCGGGGTTGGGCCATTTGGCGCATGAAGAGGCCCCGGAAAAAGTGGCGGAAATCATCATTCCAGCCGCAAGCGGTGGCAAAACGATGAAGGCTGCGGGGGTGCGTTGATCTCTTGCGGTGCGCGCTGCGTATCAGGACTTTGCGCCTTTACTTAGAAATCGAGGCAATATGAAACTGCCGCAGAGCCATCCGCAACGGCTGCTATTGAATGATGAGGTTCATGCCCGCCCCCCGATGGCGTTGCGGCCGCCGCAACGGTTGTCCTATCTGGCGATGCTGTCGGACCCCAGTTTCGGCGATGTCGAATGGCGCGGGGTGCGTGACCTCGCGCACCAATTCGGTAAAAGCCTGCCCACCAAATTCGCCAATCATTGCCGAATCGACCTCGGGCCGTTTCAGCTCACCTGGGAACGCCATGCCGAGTTCGCCCGCTATACAATCGTTGCACCGGATGACGGCAGCGCACCCTTTGAGTCACCGGCGCTTGAGCTCTTGCCTGAGGCCTGGATTTCCGGCCTGCCGGGGCAACTGGTTCAGGCGACTCATGGCGTCATCCGTCCGGCCCGGTCGAGAAAGCTCGATTTTGATGGTATCGCGCAGGATTATTTTGACGGTAACACACTGGTCGGGGCGCTGATCGGCGGCGATGCGGGGCTCGCGTTGACGGACTTCCGGGTCCGTGCCGACGGCTTCACCCGGTTGCTCATCGAAGATCGCAGCATGACCAGCCGCCAGGCGGGACGGTATGTGCAGCGTATTCTGGAAATTGACACATACAGAATCCTGGCGCTCATGGCGCTTCCGGTCGCGCAGCAGCAGCGGCCTTTCTTGCAGACCTGCGAGCATGAGCTGGAACAGATCACCACGGCGATGGCCAGCGCCCGAGAAAAGGATGAACCGGTGCTGCTCGACCGGTTGACCCGATTAGCCGCAGAGATTGAGCATCGCTATTCGGCGAGCCATTTCCGGTTCAGCGCTGCGACAGCTTATTATGCGCTGGTTCAAAACCGAATTGATGAGTTGCGTGAAACCCGCCTGCAGGGCCTGCAGACATTTCGGGAGTTCACCCAGCGCCGCCTTGAGCCGGCGATGAACACATGTGAAGCGGTTCGTGCCCGGCATGAAGGACTTTCAGAACGCATGGCGCGGGCCACCCAGCTTCTATCGACTCGGGTCGACATCACGAGCGAGCGGCAGAATCAGGCGTTGCTCGAATCCATGGACCGGCGCGCCAAGCTTCAGCTGCGGCTGCAGCAGACGGTCGAGGGACTGTCGGTGGCGGCCATCACCTATTATGTCGTTGGTCTGGTCGGTTATGGGGCAAAGGGCCTGAAAGCCCTGGGTTTGCCGGTCAATTCCGACGTTGCGATCGGGTTGAGTATTCCCGTGGTCGCGATCCTGGCGGCGATGGGTGTGCGCCATGTTCGGCGCATGGCACAGGAAGCGAAAAAGAATGTGTAAACCCAATTTCTTGCTGAATCTGTCTAGTCGCTGTTACAGTTTGAGGCATGTATGCCAGCAAGCCGCCACAACCGATTGACCAGATGACGGGAAAACGCCCGCCGCATGCGGTCATTATCGGTAGCGGGTTTGGTGGGCTGGCTGCTGCGGTCCGGCTTGGTGCGCGGGGCTACCGTGTCACGATAGTTGAGAAATTGGACGCGCCAGGCGGCCGCGCCTATGTCCACCGTCAGGACGGATTTACGTTCGACGCGGGCCCAACGATCATCACCGCGCCGTTTCTCTTTGAAGAACTCTGGCAGCTTTGCGGCCGGCGTATGTCCGATGATGTCGAACTGAAAGCAATGACGCCGTTCTATCAAATCCGGTTCGACGACGGGGAGTGCTTCCATTGCAGCGATGATGCCGAGGCCATGCGGGCCGAAGTCGCGCGCTTCTCACCCTCTGATGTCGACGGCTACGAACGCTTTATGAAGTCAAGCGAGGCGATCTATCAGGTCGGGTTCGAGCAGCTTGGCCATGTGCCGTTTTCAAGCCTGACGGACATGGCCAAGGTCGTGCCGGACCTGTTCAAGCTGAAGAGCTACCGGACGGTTTATGGTCTGGTTTCCAGCTATATCCGCGACCCCCGGCTCAGGATCGCGTTCAGCTTCCACCCGCTGCTGATCGGCGGCAACCCGTTCACGACCACGTCGGTCTATGCGCTGATCTCGTTTCTGGAACGCCGATGGGGCGTCCATTCAGCGATGGGGGGGACGGGCAGCCTGGTGAACGGCCTGGTCAATCTGATCGAAAGCCAGGGAAGTACCATTCGATACAATGCGCAGGTGGATGAAATCACCGTCACGGGTGGGCAGGCGCGGGGCGTCCGGCTGGAAGATGGTGAGACCATCGAGGCGGATATCGTCGTCTCCAACGCCGACTCTGCCTGGACCTATAAGAACCTGCTGCCGTCCATAAACCGCCGCCGTTGGACCGATAGAAGGATCGAAAGGTCCCGGTCGTCCATGAGCCTGTTTGTCTGGTATTTCGGCACCAAGAAACAATATGCCGATGTGCCGCACCACTCGATCCTGCTCGGCCCGCGCTATCGCGAACTGCTCGACGATATCTTTGAACAAAAGGTGCTGGCTGACGATTTCAGCCTCTATCTCCATCGCCCGACCGCGACGGACCCGTCGCTCGCGCCCGATGGCTGCGACGCGTTTTATGTGCTGTCGCCGGTGCCCCATCTTGAAAGCGGAACAGACTGGTCGCTGGCTGCCGAACCCTATCGGTCAGCAATCGCCCAGCGGCTGAGCGAAACGGTTCTACCGGGCCTCGAGGATGAGATCGTTACATCACGGATGACGACGCCTGATGATTTTGAAAGCCGGCTTCTGTCCTTCCGCGGGGCCGCATTCGGCCTGGAACCGGTATTCATGCAAAGCGCGTGGTTCCGCCCGCACAACAAAAGCGAAGAAGTTGACCGATTATATCTGGTCGGTGCCGGCACCCATCCGGGTGCGGGGCTGCCCGGTGTGTTATCCTCTGCCCGTGTCCTTGATTCAGTGGTGCCCAATGCCGTCGACCTTGTCCAATAAGTGTTTCACCAACCCGGATGACCTTGCGGCGTGCCGGGCGCTTTTAAGCGATGGGTCTCGGACATTCCTCGCAGCGGCGCGTGTGTTGCCCCGCCGGGTGCATGAGCCGGCGACGGCGCTTTATGCATTTTGCCGGATTGCGGATGATGCCGTCGACGTCGATGGCGGGCAGATCGCTGCGGTGGCCCGCCTTCAAAAACGGTTGGACCGCGCCTATGCGGGCAGACCCGTCGATACGCCAGTGGATAGAGCCTTTGCGGATGTCGTCGCGCATTTCGATATGCCACGTGCGATTCCGGAGGCGCTATTGGAAGGTCTTGCCTGGGATGTTGAAGGCCGCCGGTACAAGACGCTGTCGGACCTGTATGAATATGCAGCACGGGTTGCCGGCACGGTCGGGGTGATGATGGCCGTTTTGATGGGCCGCCGGTCGCCGGAGGCGCTGGCCAGAGCCTGCGATCTGGGCGTTGCGATGCAGCTTAGCAATATCGCCCGCGATGTCGGCGAGGATGCCAGAACTGGCCGGATATACCTGCCTGAACAATGGTTTGCTGAAGCAGGGCTGGACGCC
>JANQQJ010000008.1 GCA_028284945.1 Alphaproteobacteria bacterium
GCGTCGCTGAGCCCGCCATCCTTATAGCGCTGCAGAACAACGCCACGGCCCCGGCCCATCTCGGGCAGTTCATCCCGCGGGAAGATCAGCAGCTTGCGGTTTTCACCAATCACAGCCACTGAATCGCCCTCTGCAGGCACACAGACTTTTGCCGTCACCATGCCTTTGACATTCAGCACCTGTTTGCCGTTCTTGGTTTGGGCGACCGCTGCGTCAGCGTCAGCAATAAACCCACGACCGTCCGAACTTGCAACGAGCAGTTTTTCACCGGGCCGATAGACGAAGACCGCCACCACATCAGATTCTGCCGGTAGATCGATCATCAACCTAACCGGCTCTCCATGGCCACGACCGCCGGGTAGTTTGTCGCCGGCCAGCGTATAGAAGCGCCCGTTTGACCCTACCACGAGGATCCGGTCAGTTGTCTGCGCTGGAAGCTGGAACCCGGGGCCGTCGCCTTCCTTGAACTTAACCTCGGCGTCCTTTTCCAGGTGACCCTTCATGGCGCGAATCCAGCCCATCTTGGAGAGCACGACGGTGATGGGTTCCTTCTCGATCATGGCTTCCATCGGCACCGGCTGATCGGCGGGCGCCTCAGCAAAATCAGTGCGCCGCTTACCTAGGTCGGTATCGAGACCAAACTCCTTCTGCAGCGCCTTGATTTCCTTGCCCACGGCGGTTTTCTGACGTGCCTTGCTGCCCAGGAGCGTGTTTAGACCGTCGCGCTCTTCCTCCAGGCTATCGAACTCCTTGCGCAACCCCTCTTCTTCCAGCCGTCGCAGCGATCGTAGACGCATGTTGAGAATGGCTTCAGCCTGGACTTCCGACAGGTCGAACCGCTTCATCAAGATCGGCTTTGGCTCGTCCTCCTCGCGGATAATGGCAATGACCTCATCCAGATTGAGAAAGACGATCAAATAGCCGGACAGGACCTCGAGCCGGCGCTCGATCCGCTCCAATCGGAACTGCGACCGGCGGACCAGAACCTCGATCCGGTGCGCGAGAAAGGCGCTCAACACCTCTTTAAGCGACATCACGCCGGGCGTCTGCCCGCCGTCGAGCACATTCATGTTGAGCGGGATGCGCACTTCCAGATCGGTCAACTTAAACAGGCTTTCCATCAACACGTCGGCGTCGACGGTGCGCGATTTGGGTTCGAGGACGACCCGCACTTCGTCGGTCGATTCGTCGCGCACGTCGTCCAGCAGTCCCGCGACCTTACGCGAGTTAATCAGGTCGGCGATCTTCTCGATCAGCTTGGATTTCTGGACCTGATAGGGGATTTCACTGACCACGACGACATACTGGCCACGCCCCTGCTCTTCAATCGCCCACTTGGCGCGCAGACGGAAACCGCCCCGACCGGTCTCATAGGCATTGATGATGCTGTCGGCCGGTTCAACAAGCGTACCGCCTGTTGGAAAGTCTGGACCGGGCACCAGCGCCACAAGCTCTTCCGTCGTTGCCTTGGGATTGCTGTTGAGATGCAGCAGCGCATCGCACAGTTCGCTGACATTGTGCGGTGGAATACTGGTCGCCATACCGACCGCAATACCCTGTGACCCATTGGCCAACAGATTGGGGAACCCGGCCGGCAACACCACCGGCTCACTGTCGTCCCCATCATAGGTTTCACGAAAATCGACGGCGTTTTCGTCGATGCCGGCCAGAAGCGCTTCGGCCACGGCGGTCATCCGCGATTCCGTGTACCGCATAGCAGCCGCATTATCGCCGTCGATATTGCCGAAGTTGCCCTGACCATCGATCAGCGGATAGCGGACCGCGAAATCCTGCGCCAAGCGGACCAGCGCGTCATAAACCGCCTGGTCGCCGTGCGGATGGAACTTACCGATCACATCGCCGACAACGCGCGCGCACTTCTTGTAGCCGGAATCCGGGTCGAGCCGGAGTTGACGCATGGCAAACAACAACCGGCGATGCACCGGCTTCAGGCCATCTCGAACATCCGGCAAGGACCGCGACATGATGGTCGAGAGCGCATAGGACAGATACCGCTCTGACAGCGCGTCTCCAAACAGCACGTCCTGGATGTTATCGCTCGGGGGTGTGGACTCGTTCATGCCCCGAATATAGCAGGACTGAGACTAATCGACACCAGATGTTGTGGCCAAAACACGAATTTGCTCGACAAATCGGTCCCGCGCCGGCGGCACCCTTAAGCGGTTGGGAACGAGCAGGTTTCGATCCAGAAAATGGCCCGTCAGCTGCAGTCCGGCCAGCACATCGGCCGCAGACGGCGTTCCAGACAATGCCGGCAGCGGCAAAAGCCGCTCAACATAGTCGCCGGCACCCTCCCTGCTAACGGCGCGCCCCGTCTTCGGAGACACGAAGGCAAGATTGTCGACCTCACCGGTGACCGCACAGACTGAAAGATCAAGTCCGTAACCGAGCGATTGCAGCAGCCCGAGTTCCCAATGCACCAGCGCCAGACCAATTTCAGCCAGTCCCACGTCGTCCTGCTGCAGCAAAGCCAATACGGCATTGGCTGCGTCATAGGCCGAACCCGCCGGTTCCCGTTCCGGCAAACAGATTGATGCAACCGCGCAGAGACATGACAGCGCCGCCAATTGATCCCGTTTAGACATCAAATGCGCGGCATTGGCGGCCGCGAGCTCAACAGTCACCGTGCCCAGATGCTCCGGCAGCCGGGCCTTCCATGTCGCGGTCAATTGATTGCCCGGCTGCAATACCCCGCGCAATCTTGGCGCCGACGCCCCCCGGATCAGCCCCTTGTAACGGCCATGCTGACGCGTCAGCAGATCGGCAATAGCCGACGACTCGCCATGCTTGGCGATGGAAAGCAGCAGGGCATCATCAGTCCATTGCATTCAGTAACCTTAGCAGACAGCTATCGCAGAAGCGTGCTACGGCCCCTCCCCATTTGTCATCCCCGCCAAGCGGCGATAACGCCGCGCGACCGGGGATCCACCTAAACATCGAGCAGATCTCCGGCATGGATCCCCGCTTTCGCCGCTTTGCGGCTCTTCGGGGATGACAATCTCTGTTATTTGCTGATTTGCAAAAACAGCCATCAATCCGAAAAATCCAGGCCCATTTCGCGATAGCGTTCGCGCTCATCAGCCCAATTTTTGCGCACCTTGACCCTGAGGAACAGATGCACCCGGCAACCGAATATCTCCTCTAGTTCCTGGCGCGAAGTTTCGCCCATTTCCTTGATGGTGCGACCGCCTTTGCCGATAATAATCGGCTTCTGGCTCCCGCGTTCGACGAAGATGATCTGGTCGATGCGCACGCTGCCGTCCTTGCGCATTTCCCAATTCTCGGTTTCGACTGTCGTTGCATAGGGAAGTTCCTGATGCACCCGAAGGAACAGTTTTTCCCGGGTGATTTCCGCCGCCATAAGCCGCTGCGGCAAATCACTTAGCTGGTCTTCGGGGTAAAGCCAGGGGCCCGGCTTCATCTCGCCCGCGAAAAACGTACGCAGATCGTCGATGCCGTCATTTCGAACGGCAGACACCATGAACAGATCCGAAAACAGCCCGGTCGCGTTCAATTCTTCCGTCAGCGCCAGCAATGAGGTCCGGGGCACGAGGTCAATCTTGGTCAGAATGAGCACACAAGACCTGTGCGACTCCTTGAGCCCTTCAAGAATTTGCGAGGTGTCTCCATCCACACCTTTGTTCGCATCGACCAACAGGCAGACCATATCGGCATCGGCCGCGCCACCCCAGGCAGCCGCGACCATCGCCCGGTCGAGCCGCCGTTTAGGGGTGAAAATCCCCGGCGTATCGACATAGATGATCTGCGATTCACCTTCGATGGCAATGCCACGAATACGGGTTCGGGTGGTCTGAACCTTTTGGGTGACGATGGAGACCTTCTGGCCGACCAGCGCGTTCAGCAGCGTCGATTTGCCGGCATTAGGCGCACCCAGTAGCGCAACAAAACCGCACCTTGTTCCAGCCTCTTCCACCATCAGGCCTTGCCCCCGATCTCTTCGAGCAAAGCGCGCGCGGCATTTTGTTCGGCCGCACGTTTCGACCCACCCTTGCCGGTCGATTGGTAGGATTTGCCGATTACAACGGAGACCGTGAATTCGGGTTCGTGCGCCGGTCCCGACCGCGCCGTTTCAGTGTAGAGAGGCGCTCCGTGGCCGCGTCCTTGTGCCCACTCCTGCAACCGTGTCTTGGCGTCCTTGCCCTTGTCCACAACGGATTCGACCAGATCCTGCCAGACCCGGTCGACGAAGCCCTTTGCAACACCGAAACCGCCGTCCAAGTAGAGCGCGCCGATCAGCGCCTCACAAACGTCGGCGAGGATTGCCGGTTTTTCCCGGCCACCTGAATCCTCTTCACCCGGAGACAATCGGATGTGCGCGTCGAGGCCCAATCGACGTGCGATCTTCGCCAATGTCTCACGGCGGACCAGTTCGTTGTAGCGGATTGCCAGTTCGCCTTCTGAAAAGTCCGGATACTCATTCAACAGGCGGTCCGCGATCGAGGCCCCCAGCACCCGGTCGCCGAGAAATTCCAGCCGCTGATAGTTAACAGGGCCGTCGCAGGACGGATGGGTCATGGCTTGTTCGACCAGGGTCGCGTTGGAAAAGCGGTGACCGACAATCTCGCTCAAGGCCTCGACATCAATGGCGTCTGCCATCAGTCAATGACGTCGAAGAACCGGTCAAAACGCATCGCGCCGGGCCAGTTCCAGGGCTTCCACAAAGGCGCGTTACATTCAGCACCGCAGGTCGAAAAGAACAGCACGTCCGCACGCCCGACCAGGTTTTCAATGGGAATGTAACCCACACCATTAACGCGGCCCATTCGGTCGCGGCGAAGCGGGTAACGGCTATCTTGTGAACCGTCCCGGTTGTCGCCCATGGCAAAGAAATGCCCTTCGGGAACGACGAACGGACCGCGGTTGTCGCCGACACCATCGAAACAGGATTGCTGGGCACTTTGCACCCGGCAATCGAGCGTTCGATAGGTGACCCCATTGGGGAGCGTCTCTTGATAGCTCTTATAACGATCACCGGTATCCGGATGGATAAAGTCGTCCACCTGCTCGCGTTCTACCGGTTCACCATTGATGTAAAGCGCGCCGCCGATGGTTTCGACGGTGTCGCCGGGCAGCCCGACAATGCGCTTGATGTAGTCGGTCCGGTTGTCGCCTGGCCACTTGAAGACCGCGACATCACCGCGCTCGATCGGTGAACTCAGAATCCGGCCGCTGAAAGGCCCGGCACTCCAAGGAAAGGAATGGCGGCTATAGCCATAGGAGAACTTCGAGACCAGTAGATAATCCCCATAAAGCAAGGTCGGATACATAGACCCGGAGGGAATATTGAACGGCTCATAGGCGACCGTGCGAAACCCGACAGCAATCGCGACCGCGACCAGGATCGTCGTCACGAACTCTCCAAAGGCAGACTTTTCCTTTTCGGATGACTTGCCGGCCTTGCCGGCAACTTTCCTGTCTTTATCGGTCAATGGTTCAGTCATCGATTGCCTTGTTGGTACCGGGTCCGAATAACCTGGCCTAGGTCAAGCTCTCTGCGAGTTCAGCCGGAATAGCAGTAATCAGCACAATGGCCTGTGCCAATGGAAAATCGTCGGTAATCGTCAAGTGCACCTGCGCCACCATGCCATCCGGCGTCATTTCTTCAAGGCGCACCGCTGCACCATCGGTCAAGTCCATCGTGGGTTTTCCCGACGGCAAATTGATCACGCCCATGGTCCGCCAGTGAACGCCACGCCTGATTCCGGTCCCCAAGGCCTTCGAGCAGGCCTCCTTGGCCGCGAAGCGCTTGGCATAGCTGGCCGCGCGGTTGGCGCGCCGGTCCGACTTCTTCTGCTCGATTTCGGTAAACACTCGCTGAACAAAGCGATCGCCAAACCGCTCCAACGAGCGTTCGATACGCCTGATGTCGATCAGGTCATTGCCCAATCCTATGACGTGCACGTGGCGCGCTCCCTTCCCGCATCCATCAACGTCCGCATCTGGCGAACTGCCTGTTCCAGCCCTACCATAATGCTTTCACCGACAATGAAGTGTCCAATGTTGGCCTCTACAATATGGGGTATTGCGGCCACATCTTCGACCGTCTCGTAGTTCAGACCGTGGCCGACATGGCATTCCAGGCCCAAACGGGCGGCCAGTTCTGCGCCGTGTTGTATCCTCGTCAGTTCCGCTGCCCTTGCTGCACCTTGCGCCTCTACATAAGGCCCGGCATGGAGTTCGATGATGTCGGCACCGACCGCTTTGGCCGCCTCGATCTGAATCGGATCAGGATCGACAAAGAGCGACACGCGGATACCAACGTCCTGAAGCCTGGAAATAAAGGGCACAAGCCGATTCTGGCTGCCATGCACGACCAATCCGCCCTCAGTCGTCAACTCCTCGCGGCTCTCCGGCACCAGGCAGCACGCATTGGGCAGGACGTCGATCGCGATCTCCGCCATTTCGTCGGTGGCAGCCATCTCAAAGTTGAGCGGCAACCCGACCTCGTGCTTCAGGCGATAAATGTCAGCGTCGCGGATATGCCGACGGTCTTCACGAAGATGCGCTGTAATTCCATCAACACCGGCTTTTGCAGCAAGCTTCGCTGCAGCAACGGGGTCGGGATGCGTGCCGCCGCGCGCGTTACGCACGGTTGCAACATGGTCGATATTGAGACCGAGCCTTAGATGTTCCATGCTGGATCAGGTCAGCCCGCGGCTGCCGGGCTTTTCTGCTGGAATAGCGGACAGCTCTGGCGGCAGATCATCAGCGTCATAGGTTGGCAGGTCGAGCTTCGTCAGCGGCACCAACGGTACGCCAATGTCAGCCGTACCGCCCGACCGGTCGATCAGACACGCCTCTGCGACGACATTCCCACCAATCCCCTTCAACGTATCGATACATTCGCGGGAGGACAGCCCGGTGGTCACAATGTCTTCAACGACCAGAATGCGCGCCCCCTGGGCAAAGCCAAATCCGCGCCGCAACGTGAACTCGCCATCGACGCGCTCAACAAACATGGACGGGATGCCCAACTGACGGCCCATTTCATAGCCGACGATCACCCCGCCCATCGCCGGAGACACAACCCAATCAAAATCATCACCGACTTCGGTCCGGACATTGTCCGCCAGGGCCCCGCACAGAACGGCGGCACGCTGGGCATCCATCATCACCCGGGCACATTGCAGGTAGCGGCTGCTGTGTTTACCCGAGGACAGAATGAAATGCCCTTCAAGCAAGGCGCCCGCGTCACGAAAATGTTGCAGGACGGTTTCCTGATCCATGGCCGATTATCCCTTTAGTTATCCGCGGACGCGTTCCACAGCCTCTACGACATTCAGTGTTCGCAGCGCGGCGATAATATCGGTCAAGTGCCGCACATCCTGAACTTCAATGTCGATCAGCATGGAAAAGAACTGCAAATTGCGTTCCGTCAGCTTCAGATTTGTAATGTTGCCGTGGCTCTTACCCACAATCGTCGAAATCTTGCCTAACGCACCGGGTTCGTTGGCCGCGCGGAGGTCGATCGATGCCAGATGATAGCCCTGCCTGTCTGCATCGGGTTCCCATGACACATCGACCCAGGCATCGGGGTCTTCCGTCACCGCCCCCAGCGCGTCGCAATCAATGGTATGGATCACGACGCCTTCACCCGGTGTTACCACGCCGACAATGCGGTCACCCGGTAGCGGATGGCAGCACTCGCCCAAGGTCATCGCGACGCCTGGATTAACGCCCTTCACCGGGATCGAATAATCGCCGCCGGCAAAGGCATCAGGCGTCAACCGCTCCAGCCTTGCCTGACCGTTCTTTTCACCGGGAAACGCCGTTTCCAACACGGTCCTGGCAGCCAGATTGCCGCGGCCCACTTCCGCGTAGAGATGATCGAGCGAGGCCTGTTTCAGGCTCTTCGCGACCGGTTCGAGACGCTGATCTTCCCAGTTATAGCCGGCCCGGCCGAACGTCCGCTCGACGAGCTTGCGGCCCAACTCGATATATTCAGCCTGGCCCTGATACCGCAAAAAGCGGCGGATCGCGCCGCGCGCGCGGCCGGTTACGACGCTGGATTCCCAAGCCCGCCTGGGAGTCTGCGCTTTGGACCGGACAATCTCTACCTGATCGCCATTTCGCAACCGCGCGGTCAACGGCACCATCGACCCATTCACCTTCGCCCCCACGCAGGTGTTGCCGACGTCGGTGTGGACCGCATAGGCAAAGTCGACCGGCGTGGCACCACGCGGCAGCGTAATCAGGTCGCCCTTGGGCGTGAAACTGAACACCTGATCGGTGTAGAGATCGATCTTGGTATGTTCGAGAAATTCCTCCGGGCTTTCGGCGTTTTCCAGCACCTCGATCATCTGACGCAGCCAGCGGAACTGCTTACCATCGACCTGTCCGGCACCCTGTTTGTACTGCCAATGGGCCGCCACGCCATAATTGGCAATCTGGTGCATTTCCGTGGTGCGGATCTGAATTTCAATCCGCTGGTTTTCCGGCCCCAGGACGGTCGTATGCAGCGATTGATATGAGTTCGGCTTTGGATTGGAGATGTAATCCTTGAACCGACCCGGCAGTCCGCGCCACTCCCCATGAACGACACCGAGCGCGCGATAGCAGGTTTCAACATCGTCAACGATGATGCGGAACGCCATCACATCACTCAGCTGTTCAAAACTGACGTGATCGCGCTGCATCTTGCGCCAGATCGAATAGGGTTGCTTCTGCCGCCCGAAAACCTCGGCCTCAATCCCCTTGGCCTCCAGCGCCCGTTTGATTTCCGCCGTCACCCGCGGTTCCAGACTGCCGGTCTGTTCATTGAGGAAGTCCAGGCGCGCCTGAATGGACTCACGGGCATCCGGATTGAGATGCAGGAACGACAGATCCTCAAGCTCGGTCTTCATCCACTGGATACCGATGCGCTCGGCCAGCGGCGCATAAATCTCCATGGTCTCAAGCGCGATCCGTCGGCGTTTATCCGCTTTCTTGATGTGGTGCAGCGTACGCATATTGTGCAACCGGTCCGCCAGCTTGACCAACAGCACACGAATGTCATTCGACATCGCAACGACAAATTTGCGGAAGTTTTCTGCCTGTTTGGCGCCTTCCGAAGAGAGCTCAAGCTGGGATAATTTGGTCACCCCGTCGACGAGCTGCGCTACTTCCTCACCGAAGTGATCCTTGATCTCGTCATGCGTAGCGACAGTGTCTTCAATCGTATCGTGCAGAAGACCGGTGACGATGGTGGCGTCGTCGAGATGCATGTCGGTCAAGATGCCGGCAACTTCCAGCGGATGCGAGAAATACGGATCACCCGACGCACGCGTCTGCGACCCATGGGCCCTGAGCGAAAACACATAGGCTCGGTCAAGCAGCGACTCGTCCGCATTCGCGTTGTAGGCGCGAACCCGTTCCACCAATTCATACTGACGGATCACAGCGCCCCCTCCCCATTCAGGGAAGCCGGGCGCATGACGTTACGCGCCGCTGTTATCCTCGGCATTTGACGCATCGTCCGCGGTCTCGACATTCATTTCGCTCTCAACTTCAGAGCCTATCATGTCGGACAGAACCTTCTGCAGATTCTCCGGCGTGATGTCTTCATTGGCAGCGGCAAGTTGCTCGCCCGCCTCTTCAAAGGTGACGTCGTCTTCTTCCGGTTCGTCCCGTTCGACATAGCGTTGAAGCGTCTTGATCCGGGCTTCACGCAGGTCTTCGGGTTTCAGCGTCTCATCAGCGATTTCGCGCAGCGCGACGACGGGGTCCTTATCATTGTCCCTATCGACCGTCAGCAAGCCGCCCGATGAAATTTCGCGGGCGCGCTGCGCCGCGAGCAAGACAAGATCAAAACGGCTGTCGACCTTATCGACGCAATCTTCAACGGTAACGCGGGCCATGCTGCCAACTCCTAAACCAACCGGTTGTCACGAGGGACTGGTTAAATAAGGGTTCGAGCCACCAAAGGCAAGGGCTACAGCGGCTCAACATGCATGGGCTCGGGCAGCGCAGCGATCATTTCATCCACGCTCTCACCAGTGACTGGATGACGCCAATCCGGCACGACATCACGCAACGGCAAGAGAACGAACGCACGGTCACGCATTCGGGGATGCGGTAAAATCGGCCCGCGGCCCCCGTCCTCATTTACCAATCCGGCAAAATCGATCAGGTCGAGATCTAATGTACGCGCTTCGTTGCGTGTGCGCCGGATACGGCCAAAATCGTCCTCTACATCATGCAGAATCGCCAACAGCTGAGCAGGACCACAGGGCGATTCGGCGAGCACGGCACCATTGATAAAATCAGGCTGATTCGACCGTGGAACCGGCGCGCTACGGTACCATCGGGACTGTTCGAGTATCCGAATCTCATGATTTTTCAGCCGGACCAGGGCTCGACTCACGATGTCTCGCGAAGAATTTTCCCCAAATGGCAAATTCGAGCCAAAAGCGATAACCACTCGGGAAAATATTTCATTCATGTTACAGTTATCCTAAAAATTGCACTTTCCTACAGGGTCGAGCCTTTCTATTCTCGGCCTGAGGCTGTAACGAGAACGTGATCAACACGCCTTTATCACCATGCATCGCAATAGGCATTTAACATGATTTTCTATCCTTCGGAGCGCCTGGCTCTTTTCATCGACGGTTCCAATCTCTTCGCCGCAGCAAGAACCCTCGGTTTTGACATCGACTACCGCGCCCTTCTCGAAGAATTCTCCAGCAAAGGTATTCTCGTTCGAGCGCTTTACTACACAGCGATCCTTGAAGACCAAGATTTTTCCCCGCTCCGGCCTCTGGTCGATTGGCTGGACTACAACGGTTTCACCGTTATCACGAAACCCGCCAAGGAATATGTCGACTCGGCAGGCCGCCGGAAAGTCAAAGGCAATATGGATATCGAGATTGCCGTCGATATTATGAGCCTGTCTGAACAATTGGATCACATTGTTCTGTTCTCCGGCGATGGCGATTTCCGCCGCCTTATCGAAGCCGTTCAGCGCCGCGGCAAACGCGTCACCATCGTCAGTTCACTGCAGACTCAGCCGGCCATGGTGGCCGATGAACTGCGCCGCCAGGCAGATAACTTCATCGAACTGTCGGATCTGGCACAAGTGATTGCCCGGGATCCTGCCGCCCGCGCCCAGTCGCAGGCCAATCGTGTCGCCCGTGAAGCGGCCATGGGGATTGAACCCCGCGAAGATGTCGACTTCGAAGAAGAAGAAGACGTCGACGCCTAGTCCACTGTGACAACAGATCTGGCCGACCCACCGGGGGACTGTCCGCAGTGCCCACGCCTGGTCGAACTGCGCCGGGACCTTCGCCAAGAACATCCAGACTGGTTCAATGCACCGGTGCCCTCTTTCGGGGATCCCGACGCACGCCTGTTGATTGTGGGTCTGGCGCCCGGCCTCAATGGCGCCAACCGGACCGGCCGCCCCTTTACAGGGGATTATGCCGGGGACCTGCTATACGCCACCATTGCCAAACTCGGTCTGTCCGAGGGCCAGTTCCAATCCCGCCCCGACGACGGGCTCGTGCTCAAAGACTGCATGATCACCAACGCCGTGCGGTGCCTGCCGCCCGCAAACAAACCAGTCGGGGCAGAAATCAACAATTGCCGTCCGTTTCTGATGGCCCAGATTGATGCACTGCCCAACCTGCGCGCGTTGTTGGCGCTGGGGCGCATTGCCCATGAGAGCATTTTGCGGGGTTTCGGCCTACGGCTCGCCGATCACAAATTCGCCCATGGCGCCGCACATGATCTTGGCAAAGATCTTAGGCTTTATGACAGCTATCACTGCTCCCGCTACAACACCAATACCGGCCGATTAACCGAAGCGATGTTCGAAACCGCCATGCGTGACGCGCGTGATTGGGCGCTGAACGACCCGCTTCCCTAGAGCACCGCACAGAACACGCCACGAGACACGATCTACACCGCACATACATCCTGACGTTGCATTTTTCAATTGACTCACGGAAGCAACACGACCCCTAATTGTGTCCGGGCAAATTTTATTTGAGGGGTCTATTATGCTGGTATCGGCAAAATCCGGAATCGTTGTCGCGGCTTGTCTTGTCGCGGGATGTGCATTCAAGCCACAAGTCACGGGTATGGCGGTCGATTACAACAAGTTTGTGGCAGACGCGACCAATCAACAGACCGTCATCAATATTCTCAGGGCCCGCGACCGGGAGCCGATGCACTTCACCAGCTTTTCGAAGATTGCCGGGACCGCCATTGTTGATACAAAAGCGAGTTTTGAAAGTAGTATCGGCGGAAAAGGAACTAAAGAAACCACTGCCGCTGATGGAGGCGTCTCGAACGAGATCACTATCGGCACCGGAAATTATAAACCCACGGTTTCAGTAAACATAAAGACAGGCACAAATTTTGATATCGGCATTAACGCGAACGAAGATTTTTATAGGGGCATACTAAACCCCGTTTCGACATCGACCTTAGTACACTACATGCGTCAGGGCTGGAACAAAGAATTATTAACGAATCTTTTTATAAGAGACATTAGATACTCTACAACAATAACCGAAAAAAGCACGAATAGGAAAATAAAAATTGACCTTGAACCAATAAAAAATTCACCGGATGACAAGAAAAATTCAATATATTTTATGGAAGCGGTAGGATGTAGGACATTGGACTACGAGTTGTCATCCTATCCCGAGAAGAAACTGAACATTTATCACCTAAGTGAACTTTCAGGCATCACTGAATCCATGATTAATCGCGTAGACTCAACCAGTGCAGTTATTGGAGCAGCATACTCTGTGGATTTGACTCGCGGAAAAACCTACAAAATAGCCCTATCTGATGCACCGAAAAAAAATACGTGTCAGCGGCTGAGAAACACACTTCACCATAGATTTGCCGTCAAACTAAAGGATATTCAAGATGATATAAACCTTGACACTGATGGCGATAAAAAAGTCGACTTTAATGCATCAATTAGCAAGTGCATAAATAAAAATATGGACAATTATAAAATATGTGACGCAAGAAGATCAATACTATTTGGAAATAGCGATATGAAGTCGAGTTGCAATAACCCTACTTCAGAAGAAAATAAGCCAGGATCGCCTCAAAATATAGAACATACTAATACACAACAGGTAGGTACATATAGTCCACGCTCTGGAAAAATAGCTGTTTCTTCTGGATCTTACGAGCGTTCCATATCAGGAAATTTTGATGAAGCACAAAACAGTGATGCCCCATCATTTTCTTTGGACGATCGTTACTTTATAGATTGCCTTCCTGACGGATACACTGGAAGTGATGTGGTAGTTGAAATATCAATCCGCTCAATTGAGAGCGTAATGTATTATCTTGGGGAATACATAAGAAATGATAGCAGTGAAAGTTATAGTGTTCCCTCAGTGACCGCTTCAGACTGCTCAAATCCGGCACATCGTTGTCAAGACATCCTCGTTCCTATTCTAAAAGTCCTCGAGGATACTGAAGACACTTCCGAGGACCTGTTTGTAAAAGTCAAATATAAGGGTGTTACCTACGGGGTACCGTCTTCGGGTAAGTGGCTGAATGCGACCGCGGGGCGCAGCTCGCAAGTGCTCAGCCTAATTCAACAGATGCTGAACCTGCACCGATCAGCGGAGGACCTTCCCACCACACCATCGGTCCGTGTTCTGAACTAAATTGCAGCCCTACGGGAAGAATAGGACGCTAGCCAACTAGCCATACCGTTCTTCGGTCCAGGGGTCGCCTTCATTGTGGTAGCCGCGGGTTTCCCAGAAACCGCGCTTGTCGAGCGCTGAGAACTCAATCCGTTTGATCCACTTGGCGCTTTTCCAGAAATAGTATTGCGGGATCACCAGCCGCACGGGGCCGCCATGCTGCCGGGTCAGCGGCTGCCCCTCCCAGCGGTGGGCGAGCAGCGCATCGGGCGCGGAAAAAGCCTCAAGCGTCACATTCGTTGTATAGCCGTCATGCGCATGCAGGATCACGTGCTTCGCCGCCTCATGGGGCCGGACGGTTTCCAGCACATGCGCCGTGCTGACCCCTTCCCAGTAATTGTCATAGCGGGACCAGGAGGTGACGCAGTGTATGTCAGACACATCCTCAAAGACCGGCTGCGAGATAAAATCCTTCCAGGACCATTCGACCGGGTTTTCGACCAGCCCGTTGATCAGCAAAGACCATTTTTCCAACGGCACATCAGGCTGCAAGCCCAGATCGAGCACCGGCCAATCCTTCACCTCGCGCTGACCCGGCGGCAGCCTCGAAGATCGGTCCTCCATCTTTTGCGTACCGGTTAGCAACCTACCGTCCCGCGCCCATTCCTGCTTGCGGCGGATCAGCTTTTCCTTAATCGATCCGTGGATTTCTATGTCGTCGTCTGCCATGCCGGCTCCCTATTGACGTGGCAGGCATCCTAAAGCGAGACAGTGAAAGCAGCCAGTCTCCTACATAGGCCCAGTCGGAACGGGCGGTGGCCCTGGCGGCGGGGGTTGAGGAACGGGTTCAGGACCGATTGTCCCCGGGGTAACAGGTTGCGGCACCGGCTCCGGGCCAATCGGCCCTGGGGCGACCGGGGTTTGGGGCGGCGGCGCCGTGGTCGCCGGGGGTGGTGTCGGCATCGGTTGCGGCGGCACCGGCGTGGGGTCCGGCGGAACGGGCGTAATCGGCGGCCGATCCGGCGCCGGCGGTGTAACATTGGGTGTCGGTGTAATCACCGGACCCGTCGAGCGCGGCGGTGTCGGGCCGGATGGCCCCGTGGGCTGTGTTGAGTCCCCACGTGGCTTGGGCGCCGTCTCTGTCGGCTTCGGCGGATCGGTCTCTGGCGCCGGGGTGGTTACAGGCATTCCGGGGCACGGCCGTTCCGCCACACGCAGCAGCAGGAAACCAATCTCTTTTTGCTGCACAACCGCCGCACCACCGGTGTAGGAGCCGTCAGCGCCCTTTTTCCAGTCGCGTGTCTCAACCAGCAGATGCAGTTTGTAAAGCTCATGGTCCGAGTAATGGACCTTGCGCGGTTTGTGCGGGTCGATAATCGACCATTTGATCTCGGTCGATACCGAATTCAGCATCGTCTTGTTTTTGGAGGTCGCCTGCTCCTTTGTGGCCTCACTCGCTGTCTCGGCGCTCGCACCGACTGACCCCGATGCACCACCGGGCAAGGGGAACGAACCGGAAGCAGACACAGATGCTGACGTGCCGCTGGTCTCGGATTTCTTTTGCGACTCTTCAGAGCTCTCCTCAATCTCTTTGCTGATGGTGACGGTGCCGCTGGTCTCGCGCAGACATTCATAATTGTAGTGCAGTTCGGGCAGCGTATCCGGCAGCACCCCCCACCCCGCATAGCGCCGGGTCTGCATGCCGTCAGCGGTCGGCGAGGAGTCGGCATCGGCCATGGATTCACCGCCGCCGAAGAACGAAACACTGCGCTTTTTGCCGCTGTTGACCATGTTCGACAGCGAGCCGGTGGAACAGTCGACTGGCGTACCTCCCTTAGGCACGCGCACGAGATATTCGTCCGTCTGGGCATAGAACTCGTGGCCCTGGTCAGTCTCCCGCACCGCGATCCGCATACCCTCATAGAGCGTTCTGCCGACGGTGATAGCGGTCGGCCCTTCGACCTTGAAGTAACCCCATTTGGCGCTCTTGTCCGACCGGCCCTTATAGGCGTTGATCAGGTTCTGCGCCTCGCGGGCATTGACCGTGATCTTCTTGTATTTGCGGATGCGCCAATATTGGTACCAGCGCAGGAAGTAAGAGCACTCCGTCTCATATTCCGGGGCGTACATCCGAAACGAGATCGACTCCATCTTGCTGCTGGAGGCGCCAAAACCGGCACTCGCCATCTTCTCTTCGGTTTCAGATTTGCTTTGGGTCGCACTCGCGTCGACGCCAACACCACCAAACGACACACCGCCGCTGACCGTTGCGCTGGAGGAAGAACTGGACGACGTCGTGGTCGACCTGGTCTTGAACACCGCCGCCGAACTGCCGGTGGTTTTGACATATTCAGCCTCATGCTCACCGCCAGACAAAATGACCACAAACTCAGCATCCTCGGTCGTGGTCTGGCCGTCACCGTTGACGTCGGTGGTCCATTTGACCATCGCGCGGGTCATACCCTCGGACGGGCTGCCAGAGGCATATTTGCTGAAATGCCTGAGCGTGAAGATCGACAACATACCTTCGACCTTCAAGTCAACATCCGGCGCCTCGACCCACTGCCCGGTTTCAGGATCCTGGGTAAGCGCAATCGCGTCGCTCATATCCGGCATGCCGTACCGGTTTTCGACGCGTACAGTCACCGGCTCAGCGAATTTCAATCCCTCAGGCGCGAATGCCACGCCCGCAAACCGGGTGGCTTCCACCCCATCATCGTTGTTGTAGGTCTGGTCGAGCGGCAGTGTCGCTGCACGGACGGTCACATCTTCCGCAACAGCGCCCTTGGGCACCACCATGGTGACAAAGCCGCCCTCATAGACACCGCCTTCGGGCCCGATGTTGAAGGTCTCACCATAGCGCGCCAGCGTTACAACCGCCTTGCCGCCCTCGCCCGAATAGAGTTCGCGCGCGGCATAGCTGGCCGAGACGGTGTCGCGATGCCGGAAGCCGATGCGGTCGCCAGCAGCGACGGGTGATGGCAAAACGAACCAACCCTTGCCGGCTGTAGTAGCGGCGCCCTCACCACCAACGCCGACCATTACCCCTACAACAGGCTTGCCGAACTGATCGCTAACCCGACCCACCAGGCGGAAGGTCTCGGGCACGTCGTCATAGGGCGCAAACTGACTGGGCACCGCCTCGATCAACTGAAGCGGCGCATCCTGATCCTGTGCTTGAATAGGAAAGTTGAACAGCAGGCCCACCGCGAGTCCGCAGACCGTAAGCCACTGCCTGCACCACCTGTCAGCCGGTACCTTGTACACGGCCACTGAAGGCATCTCCCTGTTGCAGAGTCAAATTATATCACGGATGCGAAATGGACGCGAATCAGGTGCTCTCCTGTCATTGCGAGCGCCCTGCCGTGCAAGCGATTGCACGGCCGGAGCGAAGCAATCCAGGGGTGGCAAAACTCTCTGATGGATTGCTGCGTTGCGCTGAAGCGCTCCTCGCAATGACGAAGAGTGGATTTAACCCCTATCCCGCAACAACCGTCCCTTCTGGCGCTGCCAGTCGCGGTCCTTTTCCGTCTGGCGCTTATCGTGCTGTTTCTTGCCGTGCGCCAGCCCCAGCATCACCTTGGCGATGCCGCGGTCGTTGAAATAGAGCTCCAGCGGCACAACGGTCGTCCCCTTGCGGCGGATCGCGCCATCGAGTTTTTCGATTTCGCGCCGGTGGAGCAGCAATTTGCGCGGTCGGCGGCTGACATGGGCATAGTTGTTGGCCTTGTTGTATTCCGGGATATAGGCGTTGATCAGGAACATCTCACCATCCTTTGCCTCGGCATAGGCGTCGGTGATGTTGGCCTGTCCCTCGCGTAGTGATTTCACCTCAGGGCCTTCCAGCATGATCCCGGCCTCGAGCGTATCGTCGATGAAATAGTCGAACCGCGCCTTGCGGTTTTCAGCAATCCGCTGCCGCGTCGGTGACGCCTTTTTTGAGCTGGCCATTAGACCAATCCGGCATGCTGCATCGCGTCACTTACCGCCCTTTGGGTCGTCTCGGTGACCGGTACCAGCGGCAGGCGCAGTTCGTTCCGGCACTTGCCCAGCAGACTGGCCGCATACTTCACCGGTGCGGGGCTGGTTTCCATAAACAGTGTGGAGTGCAGCGGCATCAGCCTGTCCTGAATGGCAAGCGCACCGGCGTAATCACCGTTCAGCGTCGCATCCTGGAACTGGGCACACAGCTTCGGTGCTATATTGGCGGTGACCGAAATACAGCCCTGGCCGCCATGTGCGTTGAAGCCCAATGCAGTGCCGTCTTCGCCGGAAAGCTGAATGAAATCCGCGCCTGCTTCCTGGCGCTGCAGGCTCACCCGGGTTAGATCCCCGGTCGCATCTTTGACGCCGACAATATTCGTCAGCTTGGCCAGCCGCGCCATAATCTCGACCGACATGTTGATCACACTGCGGCCGGGAATATTATAGATAAAGACAGGAATATCAGCGCATTCGGCGACTGCCTTAAAGTGTTGATAGAGACCTTCCTGGGTCGGCTTATTGTAATAGGGCGTAACATGCAGTGCGGCATCCGCCCCGGCGGCAGCCGCATGGCGCGTGAAATCGACCGCCTCTGCAGTGCTATTGGAGCCTGCACCGGCAATCACCGGAACCCGGCCGCCCGACGCTTCGATGCACAGCTCCACCACCCGTTTGTGCTCATCATGGCTCAGGGTCGGGGATTCACCCGTGGTCCCCGCCGGTACGAGACCGTGCGAGCCCTCATCGATCTGCCAGTCGATGAATGCCTGAAATCCCGCCTCGTCGACAGCGCCGTCCTTGAACGGCGTGATCAGAGCGGGGAATGAGCCGCGGAACATGGTTCTGCCTTGCGTGAAGAAAACGTGTCCATCCATATAGAGATATGACCGGTTGCCCGCAAGCCGAAGGGGCCCTGCACCTCACGCAAAACATTGTCCACTTCCCAGTGCCTTTCACAATTTAGCCGTCATTGCGAGGAGTTACAGCCGACGAAGCAATCCAGGCATCGGCGACCCGTGACATACCGGCATTTGGATTGCCGCGTCGCTCGTCGCTCCGCTCCGGCTCCTCGCAATGACGAGGATTCAGATAAGCCCCACACCTCACGGTCTGTTGATGAGAGTTAGCTATATCTGCGTGATAGTGTCCCGCCACTTTTCCGGGGAGAAAGCCATGAGCTCATCAACACTTGAATCGAAGATTGCCGTGCCACTGCTGATCCTGCGGGTAACGCTGGGCCTGTTTCTGCTGCTGTGGGCGGTGGACAAATTTGTTGCGCCCGAACATGCCGCCGCGGTCTTTGGACACTTCTACTTCATTGAAGGCCTACCGCACCTGGGCGCCTATATTCTGGGCGGCCTGCAGGGGCTGTTGTGCATCGCGCTCATCCTAGGGTTCAAGCGCGGCATTAGCTATTTGATCGCGTTTCTGATCCACGGTGTTTCGACCGTCAGCACGGCGAAGCACATCTTCCTGCCTTGGGGGTTTGAAGGTTGGAACATGTTGTTCATGACGGGTGTGCCCGTGCTGGCCGCCTTATGGCTGCTCTATAGCGTGCGCGACTGGGATGTGCTGTCGCTGGACGGACGGCGCGCTTCATCTGTTGAGGCTGCACCTGCGTAACAAGCAAGTCCTTGCCTGGAGTAGCGTATGACCTGGCTCAAAACGGCGTTCATCCTGATTGTCAGCATCTATGTGCTGGTGTGCGTGATCATGTTCGTCCTGCAACGCAGTTTCCTCTACTTCCCCGACCCGTCACCGCTCAGCGAAATTGAGATCGGCTCCGAATGGCAGCGCGTTTCAACCGAGACGGCGGACGGCCTGACCCTGAACCACTTTTACCGCCCCGCAGCCGACGGCAGCCCGACCATGCTGCTGTTCCACGGCAATGCCGGCAATATCGGCCTTCGACTTGAAAAGTTTGCATCGCTTGAAGATTTCGGCGTCGGTGCATTTTTGACCGAATATCGGGGCTTTGGCGGCAATCCAGGCAAGCCCACTGAACAGGGTCTTTACGCCGATGCCCGGTCTGCCATCGCCTGGCTTTCTGAGCGCGGCGTTCAACCTAACGACATCGTTCTTTATGGCGCGTCTCTCGGCAGCGGTGTCGCCACCGCGATGGCTGCCGAGCAGGCAACGTTGGGCACGCCCGTTGCCGGGGTCATTCTAGAAGCCCCCTACACCTCAATCGCCGAGACTGCGCAATATCACTATCCCTATCTACCGGCAAAGTGGCTCGCCCGGGACCGGTATGACAGCCTGAACCGGATCGACAGGATCGAAGCACCGCTGCTGATTCTGCACGGGAAGCGGGACACGACCATTCCCATCGAATTGGGCCGCGAACTCTTTGAGGCTGCCATTGAGCCCAAGACATTCATCGCCCTGCCCAATGCGGCGCACTCCTATCTGCTTCGAGAGAATGCCGCGAAGCAGGCCATGCGCGACTTCGTCAGGCTGAACGCCGCTGAAGCCCCTTCTCCTTAAGCCGCCAAATCAACGTATCAATCCTGTCCTGGCCGAAGAACGGCTCGCCCTCGAATGCCATCGTCGGAACGCCCCAGTGTCCCGCCTTTTCATGGGCCGCTTCGTTGGCCTTGATGCCAGCGTCATATTTCTCGGGATCGGCTTCAATGGCAGCATCCATTGCCGCAAGATCAAAGCCCGCTGTCGCAACAGCTTTTGCAAGGTGCTCGCCTTCATCCCAGCCGGCAATCCCTCCCCAAAGCAGGCCCGAAACCGCGTCTGCAAAGGCGAGACCGTCACCGATTTCCTGGGCCAATTGGCCAAGCCGCGTCAGCCGGTGAATATATGGCTGGTGCTCTGCCACCTCGCGCGTCACTCGGTCCTGGACAACCGGGTCGGGACGCGGCCAGCGGAACGGTACCCCCATCATCTCGGCCTCGCGCGCGCAGTCCCTTAACAAATAGGGCACCCAAAGCGGTGATGCGTTTTGGAAGAACCCATCAATCCGCACGGCAATGGGGTAGACCGGCCGGAACGTGATCTCGACATCATAGTCGCGGCGCAACGCGACTAGCCGCCCAATGGCTAGATAGGAATAGGGGCTGCGGAAAGACCAAAAAAGATCGACGTTGAACGACATGGAGAACTCCAAATTTTTGCGTACCCCAAATGCACGTGCTTTTGGTGCGCGCGTCAACCGGCTAGAGCAAAACCAGCTTAGTTGGAATCGCTGAGATCCAACTAAGCTGGTAAATTTGCTCTAGAAACCAATAGATTAGATCATCTTCATCTGTTGAGCTGGAGCGCCATCCGCTTCCAACTCAACAGATGATGATCTAGGCTGCCTCCCAAACAAGAGGACAGATGAATGCTCGATGGACGAAAAATACTGATCACCAATGTGACCCACTTCGCCGGGATTGCTGCAACCAAATACATGGTTGAGCAAGGCGCGACGATGTTGTGCCACGACGAGAGCTTCGCGAACGATGAAACCCGCTCTGCTTTTGAGGGTGATACAGGCGCCACCGCCCTGTCTGCACAGGAGGCGGATCCGCTTGTCGCGGACGCCATTGACCGCGCCGGCCATGTGGACGTGTTAATCAACAATGATGCCTTCCCGGCAATCCGTGCCAAGGTGGAAGACGCCGACCCGCAAGATATGCGCGACGGGCTGGAAGCCATGGTCACGGCCCCGTTTATCCGCACCGGCGCCATCGTGCCGCACTTCAAGCAGCGGCAGGCCGGCAAGATCATCTTTCTGACGTCGGCCGCGCCCTTCAACGGGCTACCGAACTATTCGATGTATGTGGCGGCACGCGCAGCCACCAATGGATTGGCCCAATCGCTGGCGAAAGAACTGGCCCGCGACAACATCCAGGTTAACGCGATCGCGCCGAACTACGTCGAGAATCCGGATTACTTTCCGCCGGAACTGCTGGCCGACGAGGCCGCCTATGCCAAGATGACCAAAAACATCCCGCTCGGACGGCTTGGCAAACCGGAGGAAATCTCAGCCGTGATCGCTTTCTATGCATCGGACAAGAGCGATTTCATCACCGGCAATGTGCTGCCCTTCGCTGGCGGCTGGGCCTAACACCCAGTACGGCAGGATAAGATCAACGTCGCGCTAACACTCAAAGAGTTACAGATCATGACCCAGGATGACATCGTCGCCGAAATGGCCGAGCACTACGCCATCAAGAAGCTGATGATACGCTATGCCGAACGGATCGACGCCAACGATCCGGAAGGCGCCGCGGCGTGTTTCGCCGAAGACGGTATCGGCCACTATTGGGGTGAATATCAGGGGCGCGCCGCCATCGCCGAG
>JANQQJ010000014.1 GCA_028284945.1 Alphaproteobacteria bacterium
ATCATCATCTGTTGAGTTGGAAGCGGACGGCGCTCCAGCTCAACAGATAAAGATGATCTAATCTATTGGTTTCTAGAGCAAATTTACCAGCTTAGTTGGGCTCAGCGATTCCAACTAAGCTGGTTTTGCTCTAGTCAGCAACGGCGAAGAGCAGCCTCTATCGATTATTGGGCCGGGATGTCGGCGCCGGCATTAGCGTCCAACAGGGCGCGCATTATTGGGTTGGGAAAACGCCTTTCGATGGTGACCGCATAGAACGTCTCGCTGATGCCGGGTAACCTGTCGGCTTCGACCAATAGGCCAGTCTCAAGTTCGTCCTTCACGACAATGGGCGGCAGGACGGCAAGGCCGATACCCTCGCGCGCCAACAGGCGCATCATCGCCATATCGTCCACTTCGGCGGCAATTTGAGGTGAAATCCCGATCCGGTCTGTCAGGGCATCGAAACCGATGCGCACCCCGGTTTCGGCGGTTGGCAGGATTACCGGCTGAGACCCAAGAAGATCAGCAAGCGATGCGCCCTTGGCCAGTAGAGCCGGCCGGCCGACCAGGCTCACGGGTTGCTCTGCCAGACGATGGGATACGAACGGTGTCACCCCGTCACGCGCGGGTGGCTGATTGGTCAAAACCACGTCTAGATTCAGTGTTTCCAGCCCCCGCAACAGGTCCGCCGGGCTACCTGATCGAAGCACGACCTCAACGTCAATGCGACTCAGAATGGGGCGCAAAAATCCGATCTGGAAGTTTCGCGACAAGGTGGCCAGCGCGCCCACCCGAACCGCCTGCCGTGCCATGCCTGCTTCGCGCAAAGTACCGATGAGTTCGTCGCCCGCGGCAAAGATCGTATCGGCATGATCCAGCGCGATCCGCCCGGCCTCGGTCAAATGGAGTTGCCTGCCCCGGCGCTCAAACAAGGCATGGCCTAACCGCTCTTCCAACTTGCGGATTTGTACGGACAAGGCGGACTGGGACAGGTTCAACCGCTCTGCCGTGCGCGTAAGGTTGCCATCATGGGCGACCGCCCAGAAATAGCGCAGGTGCCGATAATTCATGTCCGCCATATCGTTCTATTTTATAGAATGAAAATTACTAAACAATGTATTTTTATTGAGTTCTCGGAATTGCTACTTGCTCTCCACACCTTGATGACGACGCCCACAGGAGAGCCCCCGTGTTTTCATATCTATTGCCGCTCCTCGCCCCGCTGATCCTTATTGCAGCCGCCATATATGCGTTCCGCACGCCCGGTATCCGGCCGAAAAATGTTCCAGCGCTGGCTGAAATGGCCGCTCTCGCTGCCTTTGTCGTCTCGCTGGCCTCGGCTGCGTTGTTGATGTCTCAGGGTGCTGGCAATAGCTGGTTGATCGGCGTCGCCGGCATGGGTTTGCTGGTGCGGCTGGACGCGCTCAGCGCCGTCATGCTGGTCCTCGTAACCTTCGTCGGCTGGGTGGTGGTGCGCTATGCCCGCAGCTACATGGATGGTGAGGAACGGCAGGGCGCCTTTACGGGGTGGCTGTGCGCCACCCTCGCGTCGGTTCTGCTGCTGGTCATGGCCGGCAGCCTGTTGCAACTGATCGCAGCCTGGATCGCGACCAGCCTGTCTCTCCATCGGTTGCTTCTGCACTATCCCGAGCGGGTTGCTGCGCAACGGGCAGCACGGAAGAAGTTCATTACCGCGCGGATCGGCGATGCTGCTTTGATCGGCGCGGCGATTCTGATGCTTGTTGGCTACGGCACTGGCGATATCGCTTCCATTCTGGCGCAGGCCAAGCTCGGTGAAGGGGCGGCCATCGCGCCCTGGGTTGCCGCGCTGCTGGCGCTGGCTGCCCTCTTGAAGTCTGCGCAATTCCCCGCCCATGGCTGGCTGACCGAGGTGATGGAGACCCCGACCCCGGTGTCTGCGCTGCTGCATGCTGGTGTGATCAATGCAGGCGGTTTCCTGCTGATCCGTTTTGCCGACGTCATGCTGCTGTCGCCCGGCGTGCTGGCGGTTCTGGTTATGATCGGTGGCTTCACCGCCCTGTTTGGCGGTCTCGTCATGCTGACGCAGCCAGCCATCAAAACCTCGCTTGCCTGGTCGACCGTGGCGCAGATGGGCTTCATGATCCTGCAGTGCGGGTTGGCGCTTTTCCCGCTGGCGCTGCTGCATATCGTTGCCCATTCGCTTTACAAGGCTCACGCCTTTCTGGCATCGGGCAACGCGGTTGACAGCGTCGCCGCGATCCGGCGGCCAGGACCAGTGGCGATCCCGAACCGGGTGGCCGTCGGCCGCGCTTTTTTGATCGCTCTGGCCATCTATGCCGTTGTGGGGCTTGCCTTTGGATTTGAGGACAAGTCGCCCCAGGCGATCGCGCTGGGTGCAATCCTGATCTTCGGCGTCGCTTATCTTCTGGCCCAGGGGCTGGCTGATGCCGCACCCAAGGTGCTGACGCAACGTACCGCTATCTATTCCTTTGCCGCCGCCGCCGGTTACTTTGGGCTGCAGACCGGCGCCGAATGGCTAATGGCTGGCACTCTGCCAGCAACCCCGGCTCCTGGCCCGCTCGAATGGGCGCTCATCGTCCTGGCTGTATTGAGCTTTGGCCTGGTCGCCGTGGCGCAGGCCATGTTCCCGCTCTGGGCCTATCACCCGGCGGCTGCGGGCCTGCGCGTCCACCTGTCCAATGGGCTTTATGCCAACGCTGTGTTCAACCGGCTGATCGGCGGCTGGTCCAATCGCCGCGTGTCCTGAGAGCCTCAAGAGGAGAATTTCCATGTCAATATCAGATGCAAAAAACCATGTTTTCTGCTGAGACCCTGTTGGGTGCTGCGGACACCGCGGCGCGGGCCATCCCGCCGGTCTGGCCGCTGGCTTCATCCGTCGCGGTCAATCCCTTTCTGGGACAGACAGGTGAAACCCTGGCCCAAGCCGGTGCGCGGCTCGCCCGGGTGGCGGGGACATCGGTCACCATGCCTCGGGCGTGGTACCGGGATCAGATTGCCGAGGGCGATATCAATGATGAGGATCTTGCCGCAGCCCTGGCCAACGCCCCGCAAGACGCGCGGCCCCAGGATGTTGCCGCGTTGAAGACCGCGATGGAAGGCGATGATGCGGCGGCATCCACCTTGCCGACCGTCGCGGACCTGGCAGCCGAAGCATCCGGCATTGACTGGCCCGGCATTATTACGGAGCGCTTTGGCGCTTGGGCGGCCAGCTACTTCGATGAAGGACAGGCGCTTTGGGCGGCGCCGCGTGCGAAGGGCGCCTATACCCTGTGGCGCGATGTTGCCACCCATGACTTGAGCCCGGAGATTGCGGGCCTTGATGGTTTCGCGGCCTATGTCGCGGATGCACCGGAACATGCAGAAGACGCGCTCGCGCATGCGGTTGGCCGGCTCAACCTGGAGGAAGCCGCGCTGGAGACCTACCTCCACCAATTGCTACTGAGCCTGGGCGGTTGGGCGCAATATGCCCGCTACCGGCTTTGGCAAGCTGAATTGGCGGACGGGACGGACAACACCATCACCGACTTCCTGGCCATTCGGCTGCTTTGGGAAGAGGCGCTCTTTGTACAATACGAAGATCAGATTGCAGGCCAGTGGGACACCACTCGGGCAGCGCATGCTGAACCCTTGGCCGTTCCAGCCGATTTGGTCGTTGACACGATCCTGCAGGAAGCCGCCGAACGCGCCGCGCAACGGCAGCTGGCAGAGACCTTTGCCGCGCCGTCCCCTGTTGCATCGAGCAGCCGCCCTGCATTGCAGGCCGCATTCTGCATCGACGTCCGCTCAGAGGTCTTCCGGCGTGCCTTTGAGGCAGTCAATCCCGGTATCCAGACGCTTGGGTTTGCCGGCTTTTTCGGGCTCACAGCCGCGCATCGGGGCTTTGCTTCAGACGTTGAAGAACGCCGCTTGCCGGTGCTACTCAATCCAGGCGTTACAACCGTGGCCGGTGGGCCGGACGATGCCGAGGCCGATCAGCTCGCGCGCTTCAAGGCACGGGCCAGCCGGGCCTGGGGCCGGTTCAAGCTGGCCGCTGTTTCGTCCTTTGCCTTTGTTGAGGCGACCGGCCCGGTCTATGCGGGAAAACTAATTAAGGACGCGCTCGGGCTGGTTTCCAGCACCGCGCCCAACGACCCGGCCCCGCGGCTTGATCCTGCGCTCGACCTTGATGCCCGCATCGGCGCTGCAGAGACGGTGCTGCGTGCCATGTCTCTGACGGGTAATTTTGCCCGGCTGGTGCTGCTGGCTGGCCACGGCGCCAACGTGGTCAACAACCCGCATGCCAGTGGCCTGCATTGCGGTGCCTGCGGCGGCTATTCCGGCGAGGTGAATGCCAGATTGCTCGCCGCGTTGTTGAACGATGCCGATGTCCGCAAGGGTCTCGCCGGAAGGGGGGTCGACATCCCGGCTGACACGCTGTTCGTTGGCGCCTTACACGATACGACGACGGATCGGGTGACACTCTACAAGGGCGATCAGGCCTCGCCAGACCATGAAGAGGATTTGAAACAGGCTGCCAAGTGGCTCAAGGCTGCAGGCAAGGTTACCCGGGGCGAACGTGCCCTTCGGTTGCCGCGGGCAGCCGGGGCCGGCGATATCAATGGGCGGAGCCGGGACTGGGCCGAGGTGCGGCCCGAATGGGCGCTGGCGGGCTGCAAGGTATTTGTCGCCGCGCCGCGCCACCGGACCGCTGGTAAAAGTCTGGAAGGCCGGGCCTTCCTGCACGACTACAATTGGCAGCAGGATGACGGGTTTTCGGTGCTTGAGTTGATCATGACTGCACCGGTTGTCGTCGCCAGTTGGATCAGCCTGCAATATTACGGCTCGACCGTGGCGCCCCAGCTGTTCGGTTCGGGCAACAAGCTATTACACAATGTGACCGGCGGCGTCGGCGTGGTTGAAGGCAATGGCGGCACCATGCGCGCCGGGTTGCCATGGCAGTCCGTGCATGACGGTGAAAACTACATCCACGAACCGCTGCGCTTGTCAGTTTGTATCGAGGCCCCAAGAGACGCGATGATCGATATTTTGAAGCGGCACGATGGGGTGCGTGACCTGTTTGACAATGGCTGGCTGCATCTGTTCGCGCTTGATGAAAGCGGCGCCATGGCATGGCGTTATGCGGGCGGGCTGGAATGGGAGGCAATGGAGCCATCGCTTGATCAAAGCCAACAGCTAAAGATCGCGTGATGAAATGCTCAACCATGGGCAATCATAGGTAGAGAATGCAATCACTTTGAGTGATTGCTGGCCGGCTGGTTTAGACAATCGGAACGCTTTCGGTGTCTTTACCAGAGCGCAGGACCCTGCCGGGAATGGCACCGGTCGGCTCGCCTGATTTGATCACGACCTGCCCATTGATGATGACATGATCAACACCGACCGCGTCGGCATAAAGCCGCGATTCACCTTCCGGCAGGTCGTTGCGCATGCTGATCGGGCCGCAGTCGATGGTGTCGGGCCTAAACACGGTAATGTCCGCAATCATGCCGGGTTCGATTCTGCCCCGGTCCTTGATGCCAAACCGTTCGGCTGGAACCGACGTGATCTGGCGGATGGCCTCTTCCAGATCGATCAGCTTGCGATCACGAACGCCATTGCCCAGCAGCTGGGTCGAAAACGCAAACGTATTGATCATGTCCAGATGCGCACCCGCATCAGAGGCGCCGATGATGGCCCGGTCGTCGCGCCAGGTGTCGGCGCGTAGTTGCCAGGATTCCTCGTCTTCACCTCCCGGTGGCGGCGAGAAGGAAAAATTCAGGTCTTCTTCGACGGCCAGATCGAAGAGCGCATCAAGCGGATCCTTGCCATGCGCGTCGGCGTAGTCGCCAAGCAGACTGTCGACCCATTCCTGGTTCTTTTCCGACTCGACGGCGTTGATTTCAAGCAGCCGCCAGTCGGCGAACAGCTTGTGCAAAAACTCCGCCTGCATTCTGGTGGTGCCGTCTTTCAATCTTTCCCGCACTGCCGGATCGGCAAGCGCGGCGCGCTTTTCTTCATGCGGCAAAGCCAGAACCGGCGCCCATTCGGGAATGACGTCCAAGACAAACCCGCTGACAAAGTTGAGAATCACTTTGGGCGACACCGACGGCACGAGGCCATAGACCAGGGCGCCGCGTTCACGGGCATAGTCGCTGGCGCGGAGCTGCGATTCCCGCTGGTGCTTCGATTCGGAGAAGATCGTGATCAGGTTCCAGTTGAGGGGGCGTTGTGCGGCGAGCGACATATCAGACAACAGCGCGCAGTCCTCGTCTGTGAAATCAAACTTGCCGTTGACGATTTCGAGCCAGGTTCCCGGATGGTCCCGCAGCACTGCACACAGGCGCATGATTTCGTCCCGGCTGGCGGACCGGGATGGTACCGGTTGCCCTTCATAGTCGCTATGCGCGACAGAGACCGTGGTGGAAAATCCAGCGCCGCCTTCTGACAGCGACCGGTCAAGAAGCGCACACATCTTCTCGATATCTTCTTCGGTCGCCGCTTCACCGACGGCGCGGTCGCCCATCACTGTCCGCCGCATCGCGCTGTGGCCGACCATATAAATGGTGTTCAGCGCCAGGGTACCGTCGACCTTGTCCAGATATTCACCAAAGGTGCGCCAGTCCGGCTTTACCGATGCGCGCAGCGTTGACAGCGGCATTCCCTCGACCCGCGCCAGCATCCGCAGCAGGTAGTCGGCATCCTTCGGCTTGCCGGAGAGTGGGGCCAGGGTAAAGCCGCAATTGCCGGCAATTGCAGTCGTGACGCCATGGAAGATCGACGGGGTCAATAACGGGTCCCAGAAGGCTTGCGCGTCAAAATGCGTATGAACATCGATGAAGCCCGGCGCGATCGTCGCGCCCGCGACATCGAGCTCCTCAACGCCATCTGCATCGACTGTGCCGACGCTGTCGATTTTGCCATCCTTGATCAGCACGTCGCCCTGGAACGTCGGTCGGCCCGTCCCGTCAATGATGACGCCGTTTCGCAATACCAGATTCATTGTCTTCCCCAAATTGACTTGCCTATCTTAGGCACAAGGGCCCTTTGAGGCTACTTCATCGTGTGGCGCCGTCGCCGTCAACACGATTGCGGGTATTGATAAACCGAGCCCCAAATGGGTTAACCTCTTTTCGGAATTGAGGGGGGAGAGACCATGACCGTCGAATTGCCGACGCTTGCACAGGTAGAAAAAATCGCCGAACAGATCGGCCTGGACCTGAAGGATGGGGACGTCGAAGCGTTTCAGGGCCTCATGGAAGGCAGCATTGGCGCGCTTAATGATGTGGAGGCGATGCCGGACGAATTGCCGCCGGTCAGATATCCCCGTGACGCTGGATATCGGCCAGGCGCCGATGAAAATCCGTTGAATGGCTGGTACGTCAAAACCAGTGTGAAAGGCGCAGACGACGGCAAACTCAAAGGCAGGACAGTCGCGCTTAAGGACAATATCATGCTGGCGAATGTGCCGATGATGTGTGGTTCCGCCACGCTGGAAGGCTATGTGCCCGAGGTCGATGCAACAGTGGTCGAACGCATTCTAGACGCAGGTGGCGAGATTGCCGGTAAGGCCCATTGTGAGTTTTTCTGTCTGTCGGGCGGCAGCCATACCAATTCGACGGGCCCTGTCCACAATCCCCACAAATACGGCTACTCAGCGGGCGGATCGTCGTCCGGCAGTGGGGCCTTGGTGGGTGGCGGTGAGGTCGATATGGCGATTGGCGGCGACCAAGGCGGCTCGATCCGCATTCCCGCCTCGTTCTGCGGTGTCTACGGCATGAAGCCGACCTATGGGCTGGTTCCCTATACCGGTGTGATGCCGCTGGAAGTCTTCGTCGATCATGTCGGTCCAATGACCAATACCGTCGAGGACAATGCCACGTTGCTTGAGGTGATCGCGGGCCGGGATGACTATGATCCGCGCCAGCGGATTGTCGAAGCACACGCCTATTCTGATGCGCTGGGCGGCGACATCAAGGGCATGAAGATCGCTGTGCTCAAAGAAGGCTTCGGGCACGCAAATTCGCAGGCTGATGTTGATGATTGCGTCCGGTCCGCTGTCGCCCATTTGCAGGCTCTTGGCGCCTCGGCGGACGACGTCTCGATCCCGATGCATATGAACGCTCAGGCGCTTGCAATGCCGATTCTCAATTTCGGTATCGTTCAGACCATGCTGGAAGGCGGCGGCTTTGGCGGTGGTCGAAACGACCTCTATGTCACCAGTCTGATGGACTATCAGCGCGGTTGGCGCGACCGGGTGAATGAGTTCTCCGACAATGCCAAGCTGTGGGCGCTGATGGGTACCTATGTGACCGAACGCCACGGCATGCGTCATTACGGTAAGGCGGTCAATGTCAGCCGCCGGCTGCGCGCAGATTATGACAAGGTGTTGACAGAGTATGACTTGATCGTCATGCCCACGCTGCCGATCAAAGCCACGCGACTGCCGGATGAAACCGCGGGCACGGTGGAGAAAGTCGACCGTGCAATGGAGATGTTCGCCAACACGGCTGCGGCGGACATCACGCATCATCCCGCGATGAGCATTCCCTGTGGTTTTCGTGATGGCCTGCCCGTCGGCCTGATGCTGGTCGGGCGGCACTTCGACGAGCCGACAATCTACCGGGCCGCTCACGCGTTCGAACAATCCAAAGACTGGCGCTCAATGTAACCATTAGGGTCGATCTGAGCGATTGGGCAGAAGAGGGTAAATGTCTATGATGATTCCAACACAGATGCGCGCGGCCGTGGTGCCGGAGCCTGGGGGGCCAGACGCATTTCAGATTATAGACATAGAGACGCCCGAGCCTGCCGCCGGTGAGGTGCTGATCAAAGTGGATGCGGCCGCGCTGAATTATGCTGACCTGCTGGAGCGTAGCGGAGACTACCCCGGATGGGCACCGCAGCCGACGAGCGTGATGGGACTTGAGGTGGCGGGAACGGTTGCGGCGGTCGGTTCAGGTGCGTCGCGGTTTGACATCGGTGACCCGGTTTGCGCCCTGCTGTCCGGGGGCGGCTACGCGGACTATTGTGTCGTTCCGGAACTGCAGGTTCTGCCGGTGCCGTCGGGCCTGAGCATGGTGGACGCCGCGGCCCTGCCCGAGGCCTATTGCACCGTGTGGACCAATATGATCGATAGAGGCCGGTTAGCCGCTGGCGAACGGATTCTCATTCACGGTGGCACATCGGGCATCGGCTCGACAGCGATTTGCCTGGCAAACGCCTGGGGTGCCGAGGTCTATGCCACGGCAGGGACGGATGAAAAATGCGCGCGCTGTGAGGACATGGGCGCTGTCCGCGCGATCAATTACCGGACGCGCGACTTCGTTGAGGAAATCAATGCAGCGACGGATGGCGAAGGGGTCGATGTCGTCCTCGACATGGTGGCGGGGTCCTATTTTGCCCGTGATCTGGAAATTTTGCGCATGGAAGGGAGGCTGATCTGTGTCGGCACGCAAGGCGGTTGGGACACCAGCTTCAGTGTCGCACCCATGCTGGTCAAGCGCATCACGCTGACCGGCTCGACCCTTCGGTCGCGTTCACCGGCGGAAAAACGCGAAATTCTCGCCGCGCTGGAAGAAAAAGTTTGGCCCCTGCTCAGCGAGAGCACCATCAAACCTGTCGTCGATTCCACGTTCCACCTCAATCAAGTGGCCGATGCTCACCGGCGGCTGGAGAGTGGTGTCCATGTTGGCAAAATCATCCTGACGATGCAGCCCTAGCTGGGTTCAGCCATACATCCATGGTGACAATAAGCGTGACGCTGTCCGCGCGCCGGGTGTTCAGTCAGTATCGTCCGCCGGCCCTATTGGCGCTCATAACAAGGAAATTCCTCCCGTCGTAAGACCGGTCAACGGCCTTTAATGACCTTGAGTTTCGCATTCGCGGCTTGACAGCGACGTCTAATTATCCGACCGTCTGGTTGGTCTACCAAAGGGTGACGCCGAGTAACCGGCGCTCCGCGGTGTATGTGTAAATGGGGAGGGGTACGGTGGGGAGAAACCGTTCAAGGCGTCAGATGGCGCCAATTGCGTTGAAAAAACCGCTACTTGTGCTTGGTGCGTTGGCCTGGTCGCTTTTGGCGATCGGGATTGCACCCGCGTCTGCGCATATGACAGCGTTTGACCCGGGCGTGCCGCCAGAAGATATGCAGAGCGGGTCCGTAACACTTCCGGACGGTCAGTCGGCGCCGGTGATTTCACAGTCTCAATGCGAGGCGCAGAAGCAAGGCGGCGAAACCTGTGAGGGAGCAGCGTACTTTATTCGCACCGATGCGCCCCTTGCCCAAGGCACCCGGCTTGACTACTCCGTTGTTGTTGGTAGCCAGACCCAGTCCGGCACCGCGACCTTGGGGTCGTCTGGAATACTGACCGGGGCTATCGTTCTCCGAAGCGGCCTTGAGACGATTATGTCAACGGCGCGTAAACGTGAGGAGAGTGTTCGCGAGATTCCCGTGGCTGTGACCTATGTCACCGCCGTGCAAATGGATAACTACAATCTCAGGGACCTGAACTCAGTGGCGGAGATGACGCCGGCGCTGACGATTTTCCGCAGCTCGGCCGGTAACGCCGCCTCAATCAATATTCGCGGTATCGGGCCGATGACGACCAGTATCGGCGTTGAACAGTCTGTCGCGGTCATCCTTGATGGCGTTTATTACGGCCAGGGCCGGGTCATCAACGAAGGCCTGTTTGATGCCTCGCAAATTGAAATCCTGAAGGGGCCGCAGGCCGTGTTCTTCGGCAAGAATGCGACAGCCGGTGCGATCAATATCCGCACCAACGATCCGGGTAGCGAATACGAGTTTTTAGGCCGTGTCGGCTATGAAATCGACAATGAAGAACTGATGTTCGAGGCCATCGCCTCTGGGCCGATTAACGATAAGGTCGGTATCCGGTTGGCGGCGCGTTATGCCAATCAGTTCGGTGGCTACAGCAAGAACGACGCGGGGCCGGCGATCTATACGGTTACCGATGCTGATGCGTTACTGAACCGCGGTGAGTTGATTCAAAGAGATCTGCTGGTGCCAGCGCCGCAAAAATCCAGCTGGCCACAGGGCAAGGACCTCATCACACGGTTGACCGTGTTGTTCGAGCCGACAGATAGCCTGACCATAAGGTTAAAGGGCCAGTACAACGAATATTCGTCCGCCTCGACGTCGGGCGTGAACGAGCTGGTCACCTGTAACGGTGGGCTGGGCGCGGAACCGGGCTTTTCGCAGTTCCAGCCTGATGTGCCGTGTACGGCCGACTGGCGGGTGATTGAAAACCCGTTCCCGACGGAATTGGCTGAGTCCAATCCGCTGGCCAACAAGGCCAATGGGGACCTTTTCGACGACTATGTGTCCTACGGCATTACGGCTGACGCGGAATATGTGACCGATGTCATGACCATCAGCAGCATCATCAACTATCAGCATCTTCGCAATGCCTGGGGGGGTGACTTTGATACGTCCGGTGTGCCGGGTGTTTATGCTGCAGAACGCGGCACCTATAAGGCGTTTTCTGCGGAAATCCGAGGTCTGACGACCTTTGACAGCAGCTTCAATATCATGATCGGCGCTTATCATCAGTCGACCACGCGGATCTTCGATCAAGACGTTATTTTCGCCGGTGCGTATAATCCGGCAGCGCTCGATCCGACGGATATGTTCACGGCTTATGAGAAGACCAGCGCGACTGATGGGGCGACCTATTCAATCTATGCGCAGTTGATCTGGAATATCACTCAGGACATCGAGCTGACGGCCGGTGGACGCTATCACCACGAAAAGAAGACGTCATTCTTTGCCCAGACCTATGTGAATCCGCTCTTTGTCGCGCTGTTCTCGGAAGGCCGTCTGGACGAGCGCCAAGTGTGGAACGATATCTCGCCTGAAGTCACCCTGACGTGGAACATCAACGACAACCTGACAGCCTATGTCGCCTATAAGGAAGCGTGGAAAGCAGGCGGGTTTTCGATCAGCGGCATTCTGGGTGTGATTTCCGGGACGTCCCGCGACTTCCTGTTCGATCCGGAATCAGTCGAAGGGTTCGAAGGGGGTATCAAGGCGTCATTGTTCGACAATACCCTGCAGCTCGAAATGGAGCTTTATCACTACAAATTCAGCGACCTGCAGATCGATTTCTTCAACTCGGCGGTGTTCGCGCTGATCACGGAAAATGCCGGTGGCGCCAAGACGACCGGCGGTGAAATTCAGTTCCGCTGGGCGCCAGAGCAGGTTCAAGGCCTGCGGATCAACGGGTCGCTGGCCTATAATAACGGCCGGTACAGCGAGTTCATCGCGCCATGTTGGGCGGGACAGGCGCCATCAGAAGGGTGCGTGATCTTCAATCCGGGTGAAGTGCCGAAGCAGAACCTGGCCGGATTCAAGCGCAACCTGGCGCCGAAGTGGATCTTCAATCTGGGCTTCGATTATGACCGCAGCATCGGCAATGGCATGAGTATCGGGTTCTCGTTCAACACCCAGTTCCGTTCACGGTACAGCACCAGTGCTTTTGGACACCCCGACGGCTTCCAAAAGGCTAGTGCGATCCTGAATGCCGCGATCCGGTTGGCGGGTGGCGACGATATGTGGGAATTCGCGATTATCGGTAAGAACCTGACCAATAAGTACCTTCAGCTCAACACAATTGATTCACCGTCATCGGGTACGGCGCCTGGATTTGAAGGCGGCGTGCGCGGCGATCAACGGACGACGCCAAATCGGCCGCGTTCCGTCGCGTTCCAGATTACGGTCCGTTACTAAGGGAAGGGGTCCTCGTAGGCTGGGGTGCCGGTCCTTATCGGGTCGGTACCCCTTTTTTTGGTGTAAGATTGGCCGGGCGGTTTCGATCCGGGGAGAATGAAGATGGATCAGGTTACAGAAAGAGCGACGACACGGATTCGCCCATCGGACGTTGAGTGGGAGTTGTTCCACGACCCGCATGGACGGCCGACGACTCCAGTGCGGATGTTGAAGACAGACGGGCCGTCGTTCCTGGAAACAAAGTTCGAGCCGAATTTTGAGATCGGCCATCATTGGCATCCGTTCGATACGCTGTACATCATCATGGACGGCAACATGACCATTGGCCCGGAAGGCAATTTCGAACCCGGTGATGTACGCTGGATCAAGGCCGGCCATCACTATGGGCCCGAGGTTTCCGGCCCCAATGGTGTTCGCTTCTTCCTGATGGCTTTTGGCGACGAAATTGGTCTCAACTGGGCGGACCTCTATGAAACGCCAGAACCGCTTGCGAAGCGCCTGGAGACGCTGCCGGCTGTTTGGGGGCGCGTCCATGTGGAGGATGTTTCTGCGAAGGAACTGGCGCCGGGATGTCAGGTACAGACGCTCAACAGCGATGACCCTTTTGTGCAGCGTGTAAGGATCGCGCCCGGCGCAACGCTGCCGGCCTATAGCCACAAGGTGGGTGCGCTTTATCTGGTCCGCAGCGGCTCAATGCAGGTTGAGGGAGACGACGCCTTCGATGCCGAAGATGTCCGCTGGCTTGATGCAGGTCAGACGTCCGGCGCGATGATGGCGGGCGCCGATGGCGCCGATCTAATCGTGATCGGCATCGGCGGGCTGGCCGACTTTGATTGGGCCTGAGCCTCGGTTCTAATCCCGAACGGTCAGGCGCAGCGGCAGGCTCGTTAGCCGCCGGTGCAGCAGGCTGGGGAAATGCTCTAGCGAGTCTAATGGCACCATCAATTCCCAATCCTCAAACCGCTGCAGAATCTGTGTGAACGCGCTGAACAGTTCCTGACGGGCCAGCATGGCGCCGGGGCAGAAATGGGCACCCGCGCCAAAGCCCAGATGTGCACCGACATCACGCCGTTTCACATCCATTTGGTGTGGACAGCTGAATTTTTCTTCATCCCGATTTGCCGACGCATAACGGGCAATCACGATCGATCCCTTTGGAATCGTGGTGCCGCTGAGTTCAACATCTTCGGTGGTCATGCGCAGCAGACCTTGAACCGGTGACTCCATGCGTAGCATTTCCTCGACGAAGTTCTTGATCAGCGATGGGTCGTCTCGAAGCGCGGCCAATTGGTCCGGGTGTTTGATCAGCAGCAACATGCCTTCAGAGATTGCGCCGGTTGTGGTGTCGTTCCCGCCGGTCAGCAACTGCATCATCATGTCGAGCAGTTCGTTCATGGTCATCGGCGTTTCGCCGGGCAGCGCCGTGACCATGTCGGTCAGCATGTCGGAACCTGGGGTATGCATGCGCTCTTCGAAGGCGGCGGCGAAGTAACGCTGGGCTTCCAATAGCTGGCCTGCGACTTCTTTTTCGCGCTCCGGCGACATCATCATGCCATAGGCGTCCATCTGCGCCTCTGACCATTCTTTCAGCTTCGATACATCCTCGCGTGGGACGCCGAATTGATCGGCAATTACCCGGCATGGCAGCGGAACGGCAAAGCTGTGGACGAAGTCGGTCTCAATCACTGTCTTGTCGCCAATGATTTCGTTGAGCAACTCGCCGACGACCTGATCGATATAGGGGGTCATTTCGCGCACACGCGATGCTGTAAAGGTCCGTTCGATCGGGCGGCGATAGCGGGTATGCAGCGGTGGGTCGGTGTGGTGCAGGGTCGAGACGGGTTCCCAGCCCTCGTTCTTGTACATCTCGGTGATCGGGGAATTATGTTCTTCCCTGATCTCCTTGCGGGTTTCCACCAACTCGTTTGAGAATCGCTTCGTATCGCGCAGGACCATCTGCAGATCTTCGTACCGGCTGATGATGTAGAACCCATTCTCCGGCATCCGGAATACCGGACACTCGTTGCGCATGTATTCGTAGAAATCGTACGGGTTCTCGTGAACCGCCGGATCCGTGAGCGTCAGTTCTTCATATTGTGCCATTGAACCGTTCCCCGTTATCCCCAGAGCCAAAGGTTTCGATCGTTGGCCGGCGGTTTTTCCCCGGCCGGAAATGAGCGCAGCCATTCCCCCGGCGCGCCGTTTGACGCCTGTTTCCGTGACCGCTGAAGAAGCATTGCATAGGGTAAAAAACTGTGCAAGATTTATAAACCAACCAGTTGGACGGTTAATAATCTTAGCATTTCAAACGGGATGTTAAGCAACGCGAAAGGGGCCGGAACCATATGCGCACATTGCACTTTGCAGGCGGCCCCCGTATTGGCGTCAGTGGCGCCAACGCGTCGACATTCTATGCGCAATATTGGCTCGACAAGATCGGACTGGCAACGAAGAACGTCAATGAATTGGATAACCTGTCCGTCGAGATTGTCGCGGGTGGTGGCCTCGGCGGTGAAAAAGAGAATGTTACCCGGATCCATCTTTGGGATTTTCAAATGGGCCGTGATGGTAACGGTCTGCATGCGGCTGCCGCGGCGGGCGTGTCCTGGGTCATCGGCCATGCCGATGCTCCGCCCCTGGCATTGCCGGTTGACGTTCCGGAAAAATGGTGCGGGCTGATCGGTGCCAATCTGGCCCTGAGTGCGTTGCTGGAAGCCAACCTGAAAGGTCACGTGAGGGCGCGCCGCGTTGATGTGTCTGCTGCCGATACGCTGCGGTCCTTTGCGGATCAGAACTCGGGCAACCATGCCGAGATTGATAGTGGGTGGCGCCGGAACGGCAGTACCGCAGTAGAGCATGGCGGTATTTTTCCGCAAGGGTACTACGCCTGCCGCGACGGTCATGTTGGACTGGTCGGCCGGTCGCGCGGTGATTGGGCAGCCATTCGCGATGTGATTGGCCGGCCGGCCTGGAGCAATGAAGAGCGCTTCGACGATCCGTTGGTGTTGGCGCGTGACTCTGCCGAGGCAGATGAACTGCTGTCAAAGGCGCTGGCCGAATTTGACAGGGACGACCTACTGCAGCGGGCGATCAAACACGGTGCGCCGCTGGCCCCGGTCTATGCAACCGAAGAACTGGTCGACCGGGATGTCGTCCGCCACGGGTTTCTGGGCGATGACGGGTCGACCAATCTTCCATTCGATATCGTTCAACGCGCTGGACAGGGCGCAACAGGTCACAAAGAAGAGACAGGGGAAATCGCATCATGAAGTTCGGTATTATTGAGTTGTCTCAGCCCGACAAGGAAGTCGAACAGTATCCGTACCGTGAGATTCACGAACGGGTGACCAAGGAGATCATCGAGGCGGACAAGGCCGGGTATGACTATGTCTGGATTGCTGAACACCATGCCAGCACCGGCTATGGCATTCTCCCGGACCCGCTGACCTATATTGCCTATCTGGCCAGCCAGACCGAACGCATAACCCTTTGCAGTGGTGTGATGGTGGTCCCGCTGCATAATGTGGTGCGGCTGGTGGAGAACATTTCCTTCGTCGATATTCTAAGCAATGGCCGTATCGCCTTCGGAATCGGCTCTGGCTATCGCGAGCATGAGTTTGAGGCACTGGGCTCCGACTTCGAAAACCGCCGCGCTTATCAGGCTGAAGCGCTCGATGTGATGATGAGCTTGTTTCACAACAAACAGGTAAACCACAAAGGCGTTCATCTGCCCGACATCAAGATCACCGGCGAATACGAAATCCTGCCGCATCCGGTGCAGGAACCGCATCCGCCTATGTATATGGGGGCGGCCTCAGAAGAATCGATTGCCCTTTGCGCGCGCTATGGATTGGGTCTCTTGATGTCGACGCTGACGCCGCTCCAGCAGCTTGCGCCCAAATCAAAGTTCTATTTCGACAAGTGTGCTGAGACCGAGGCGCCCTATAACGCAAATCCCGGTCATGGGTCGGTCGGCATTGGCCGAATGGTCTATGTTGCCGAGACGGACGAGCAAGCCAAGGAAGAGGCCGGTGAGGCCGTTGTCCGTCATGTCCACTCTTTCACCGGCGGGGCGACGTCCGGCTATCTCGGGACGATCTCAAAGGAAAACAAAGACAAGTATCAGATGGCGGGCTACGAGGACTTGTGTGAGGACACGATCATCTACGGGTCGCCCAAGACGGTCACCGACAAGATCAAATATATGGAGGAGCTGACCGGCGCGACCTCGCTCATTCTCCATTTCCCCCCCTATAATACCCGTGAACAGAACAAGCGGGTGCTGCGCATGTTTGCCGACGAAGTGATTCCAAAATTTCGCTGATGGTGAAGACCGACCCTCGCTGGGGTGTCATAGACGAAGCCTCGATTGCTGAAGCGCGCGCTTTGATCGGCGTGCCGCTCCGGCGTGACCGAATGCGCTGGAACGAGGCAGCGACGCGCGATGGTATCCGGCAGTTTGCCGAAGGCGTCGGCGACGATAACCCGCTCTGGCATGATGAAGACTACGCGAAGGCGACCCGGTGGGGCGGGCTGCTGGCGCCGCCTTCTTTTCTCTATGCCATCGATGCCACCATTGTGGCCCCCAAGCTGCCGGGCGTGCAGTGGATCTATGCGGGCACCAGGTGGCGCTGGTACGACGTGATACGGGTTGACGACGCATTTGATGTAGACGTTCGCCTGACCGAGATGGAAGAAAAACAGGGCCGCCGGTTTGGCCTTTGGGTCCTTCAAAAAGGCGAACTGGTGTTTCGGCGAGGCGATGGTGGGCTGGTCTGTGTTGCAGAGGGCCGCACGGCGCGAACGCCGCGACGGCAGCGGTCCAAGAAGAAGGATGGGGACGCGTCTGCCAAAGTTGCCAAGCCGCCTGAGCCTCCCCGAACCTACGATCCGGTTCTTGCGACTGACAGCCGCCGCGGCGCTGAGTGCCGGATTTGGGACAGCATAAAGGTTGGTGACGGAATCGGCCCGGTCGCGTTTCCGCTGACATTGGACCGCATCTTTGCCTGGTATACCGGCGCCCAGGGCGCGCTGCATTATGGTGGCGCCCATGGCGACAGCGTCAGGTATCGCCGGCGTCATGACGATTTTGAGATTAACGCCAAGACCGGCGCGAAGGATTCCGCCGCCCGCGGCCACTTCTCTTCTAAGGAAGGTAAGGATGTCGGCATGGGCGGCACCTATGATGTGGGCCTGCAGCGTATTGCCTGGGTGATTTCGTTCCTCACCGACTGGATGGGTGACGACAGTCATTTGGCTGAGGTCGATATTGATGTCGTCGCCCCCAATCTTGTCGGCGACATCACCTATGTCTCGGGTGAGGTGACCGGCTGCTGGATTGACGGTAACGCCTTTGTGCGACTGTCAATCGAAGGCCGTAATCAAAAGGACAGGGTGACAACCACCGGCCATGCCGTGATAGCCTTGCCGTCTCAGGCCAATGGTCCCGTCACGCTGCCGCTTTTCGGTGGTGACCCTGCCCGGTGGACATCCCCACCGGAAGAGTCGGACTAGGCAAGTAAGGTACGGCGCGTGCAACTGAACGGCATCGAACTCGAATACACCAATATGCGCGACGTGTTCCTCGCCCGGGCGTCTCTCGGCGACAAACCGCTGCTGATTTGCGATGGTGAAACGCTGACCTATGCGCGCGCCGACGAAGCCTCCAACCGGATCGCAAGTTCTCTCGCCGCCTATGGGATCGGCAAGGGCGATGTGGTGGCGACGTTCATGTACAACTCCGTCGATCATGCCACGATCTGGCTCGCCTGCATCAAACTGGGGGCGATTTTTGCGTCCCTGAATGTCTCTTTGGCACCGAATGAGCTGGTCTACAGCCTGGGCGACACCAGTGCGAAGCTGATTGTGGTCGACCATGATCTGATCGACACCTATCAGCAGGCGCGTCCTGACTTTGCTTCGTCGCCGATTGAAGTTCTGTGGCGCGGTCCGGAAAAAATAGAAGGATTTGTGCCGTTTCCGGCGTTGCTGGAGGGCGACAATGTGTTGCCAGATGTCACGCTGGCACCCAATGATCCCATGTCGATTATTTATACCGGCGGCAGTACCAGTATGCCCAAAGGCGTCTTGGCGCCACACATGCACTATATTGCCGCCGCCGAGCGCTATAAGGAAATCACCCAGTCCAGGCCGGATGACGTGCATTTCGCTAATTCACATTTCTTCCATGTTGGCGGTCAGCAATTCGGGCTGATGGGGCCGCTCTATTGCGGCACGACCGGGGTCATGACCAAATGGTTCAGCGTCTCCAACTATTGGCGGATCGCGCGTGAGACCGGGGCCACCATCATTGATCCGATTGGTACGATGATTTCGGCGTTGCTCACTCGCGAGCCATCGGATGAGGATAAGAACCACAAAGTCCGTGTCGGGATTGGCATCGCGTCCGGCCAGGTCCGGTCGACGTTCAGGAGCGATTTTGAAGAGCGCTTCGGCGTCCCGTTGCTCGAGGTCTACGCCATGACCGAAGTCGGGACCTTGCTCTGCAGCGAACGGCTGCACGATAAGACCAAGGACACCTGCGGCAAGACCTATGGCTGGGCCGAAATCTGCATTGTGGATGAGAATGAAATGCCGGTCCCGGCGGGGCAACAAGGCCAGATTCTGCTTCGGCCCGCCGCCACCAACTGCTTCATGCTCGAATATATCAACAAGCCCAAGGAAACCATCGCGGCGTGGCGAAACCTTTGGTATCACTCCGGCGATATTGGTTATCTGGATGAAGGCGGCTATCTGCACTTTGTCGGCAGACAGGCGCATTGGGTCCGGGTTCGGGGTGAAAATGTATCGGCATTCGAGGTGGAAAAGGTGCTGACAGCACATGATGCTGTTAAGGATTGTGCCGTCGTCGGTGTACCGGGTGAGTTGGGGGAAGAAGATATTAAAGCTTATGTACAACTCGCCGATGGTGGGTCGGTCAATCCGCGAGACCTTGTGGATTTCTGTGCGGAGAGCCTGGCCTATTTCAAGGTCCCGCGCTTCATTGAGTTCGTTGATGATTTCCCCAGAACGATCACGAAACAGGAAATCGAGCGGCATGATCTCCGCGACCGGGGTATCGGTGACGCCTGGGACCGCGATGCGCCCGACAACAAGGCAGATACGTGATGCCGCGTAAAACCGACCCAAAGAATCTTGAGCGGGTGCTGGATACCGCCGCGGAGCTGTTCCTGACGGAGGGCTATGATGCGGCGACAATGCAACAGCTGGCCGATCGGCTGGGCCTGCACAAGTCGAGCCTTTATCACTATGTCGGCGGCAAGGAAGAGCTGCTGGAACAGCTGACCGGTGCGGCGCAGGAAATCGCGGAGAAGGATCTGGAACTCGCTGAGAGCCAGCCCGAGAATGGATTTTTGACCGCTGTCGGCCTGGCAATTGATCAGACACTGAGTGATGTCGGCCGTGTCAGCCTGGTCCTGCGCCAAAAGCCGGGCACGCCTGCGGGCGATGCTGTCGTGGCGCGCCGCCGTGCCTATGATCGGCGTTTGTCGAAGCTGATCGAAAAAGACCAAAAGGCGGGCACAATTCGCAGCGACTTGCATCCCTTGCTATTGGCGCGTTTGACCATGGGCATGGTGGCCTGGCTGGTCGAATGGTACCACCCCAAGCGCACCCGCTTTGAGGCAGAGCAGATACGCGACTCCGCCATGGCGATGGTGACCAATGGGCTAAAAGCGCCGAAGACCTAGAGCAAAACCGGCTTGGCTGGAATCGTGAGTTTCCCACTCTAACTTGTTCAATCTAGATCATGTTTATCGGTTTAGGCGAACCTACCGAAACCGATCGAGATCTAGGCAGGCTCGTCGACGATACCGGCTTCGTGAATGGCGGATATTCGAGCATCGTCGTAGCCGAGCACTCGTTGCATCACGTCATCTGTGTCACCGCCCAGAAGAGGCGCCGGGCTGCGCAGTGGCGGTCTTTGTCCATCAATCAGCCATGGCGTGGCGACAAGATCACGGGGCCCCGAAATCGGGTGGTCTATGGGTTGGCGTACATCCGTGCCAGCAAATTCTTCTGACGTTTCGGTATCCGCCAGGCTTGTGACTTTGGTTGCAATGCCGCCGTCTGCGCGTACTAGGTTCAGAACGTTTTCCAATGGATGGTCTGCGGCCCAGGCCGCGAATGCATCGGGTTCCAGCGGATAGGCGAGGGATGTCGCGTTCGCCGGCTGAGTGACAGCGGCAAAGTCTCCATCTGATGTGGCGAAAATGCCCTGCAGTGCCGGGGCAGGGCCTTGGTCTCTCGGCGGCGTGTTCATAAGGCTCGCAACGCCCTCGACCTGGGAACATTCATAGGTGGCGCCCCTGCCGGTTTCACGCGCATGCAGCGTCCCTGCTAGTGCGGCGAATACCCCGAACAGCGCAGCATTGGGGTCACTCATCACGAATGTGGGTGAGCCCAGGAATTTTCCCTTCGTGTCTCTGATCTGATCCTCATAGCCGCCCAGGGCCGACAGCATCAGCCCATAGGAGCGTAGAGATTCAATCGAGCTGCCGCGACCGGTCGCGCTGAGCGAAATGACGACGAGTTTTTCGTTCAGGCGCTCAAGCTCAGCAGAATCCAGCCCCAACCGGTCGAGCGTGCCGACCGTAAAGTTCTCCAGCAGGATGTCGGAGTGGCGAACGATGTCCTTGACGAGGTCGAGGCCCTCATCGCGCTTCATGTCTGCGGCAAAGCCGAGCTTGTTGCGGTTCAGGCTTTGAAACGAATAGGAAGATTCCCGCCGTACATCCTCCGGGATTTTGCCGCGAAGCCGCTCCACACCGCGCGTTCTATAAAGGTCGTAACGCTTGAACCACTCGACTTTGATGACCTCGGCCCCCAGATCAGCCAGGTGCTGGCCCATCATTGGGCCAGACCAGACCCAGCAGAATTCGATCACGCGCAGGCCGCTGAGCGGCAGACTTTCAGTGGACACGCCGGTTACCTTCCATTCCTGTCTTCTCGTCCCGGTGGGGCAATTTCATTAACCAACTATATGGTTGGTTTATTGCTTGCGATAGGAAAAATCGCAACATTTGATTATCGTGTCATTCCTCGATGGGCAGGACAACCGGTCCATGCTTGGTTGAGGGCTGGAGAACCAGGGCCGTTCCTTGCGCTGTTGTCCTGCCATCCTGATCGGATGCCATGAGGTCGATGCTCGCCGACGTGCGGCCTTCAAGATCATCAACTGACGTCACGTTGCCGGTAATTGTTGTGGTCGCGCCCAGGGTTGGACAGGCGTCTATGTTGACACAAAGCCGATGAAGAAAGGCATCATCCCCCATCCAGTCGGTGACCAATTGCGCGATCCATGAAACCAGTTCGGGCCCGGTTGCCATCTGGTCATGCAACCCGCCTTCGCTGAAGCCCGCATCTTCGGGAACGACACCGCTTGTCGCGGCACACCAGGCGACCACGTCCATGATGCTTAGCGGTCCCTTGATCAAAGGTCCAAGCGTATCGCCAACGGCTGTTTCTTCATGATTGCGTCGCGTGTTGCCGCGGCGCTGTTCAGCCAGAATGGTGCGTTCGATAGCGTCCAGCTCGTCGCCGGAATATCGGACCTCTGGCCGGTCATCGATATCGGTCAGCGGGTCCTTTGGCCGGGCGCAAATGGTCTCAGCCCGGGCAAGAAGCATGCCGCTATTGGTGCGAAACTCAACCCGGCCGGATTGTTCGGGTATCCCATCAATGTCAGTTTCGCCGGTTGAATAGGCTGTCGCTGAAATTGTCTGCCCCTGCCGGATCATATCGAAGAAGGTCCAGTCCACGGCCCGGTAGACAATCCGCCGGCCGGGATGCCCGTTGGCCATGCTGGTCTCGTCCACGGCATAGAGAAAACAGGGGGGCGCGATTAACCCGCCCCACGGGGACTGGCGCGCATAGTCCGGATCGAGCCATAACGGATTGTTGTCGCCGATGCCCCAGGCGAAGTGCCTTATGGCATCGCGTGTCGCCGTGGTCACCCAGGGTGATCTCGCGCGGTTAACGGGGCGATCTTCCTCCAGCGCGATCACACGGTTTCGAACCGATTGCTAAGCTCGTCTGTCCCCAGCGTACCGCCGTCACCTTTGCCCAGCGGAATACCCCGCCAGGCACCGGTCGCAAAGATAACCAGAACGCTGGCGCCTTCGGGCCCGGCGACCAGCGGCCCATAGCCCTTATTGGCCAAGCCGATGCGGATGTCGCCGGGATAAAGCCATTTGTTTCCCACCTTTTGCGACCCTTCCAGGATGAACTCGGTGTAGTCGCAGTCATGAGTGTGAACCTCGATGGTGCAACCGGGCGGGAACCACATTTTGAAAACAGTGGGCGCGGCTTCATTGTCAGGCAGGCCGACTTTGTACATTGACCCGATGGCGGTGGATGGTAGCTCAATGCCGCCGATCGCATCCCATGACGTGACAACATGTCCGCGCCGTTCCAAGGTGGACTGAATCTCTTCCTTTGTAATCGTGCCCTCTTTGGCCGTGGTGCGGCCCACACTTGTCGGCTTTTCGGTATCTTCACTCACCGCTTAACTCCCCCTAATACGCCGGCGCATATGCTAAGTCCTTGCATCTTGCCATCAATATCGCGCTTATCGAAACCTTCCTATGTTGCCGAGTTCAATCGGCCATGTAATGATCTTATAACCAACCAGCCGGTTGGGGAACCATCTGAATTTCTCGGACAGCCAAGAACGGCAGTCCATTGCCGCAAAGTATAGAGGGGGGACGGCATTGAAACAGGGCGAATGGCATCCGCGGATGCACGGGATTGTGCTGACGCCCAGCCGGTGGTCTTACGCGTGAGCACAGTTCCCGCAGAACCGTCATGGCCGTCGCCGCGCCGGGCTTGGTTGATCATGATCCTGCTGCTTACGGCCTATGTACTGGGCTTCATCGACAGGCAGGTTCTTAATCTTCTAGCGCCAGCCATCAAGGCCGATCTTGACCTGACCGACACACAGGTCGGGCTGCTACAAGGCCCTGCTTTTGCCGCGACCTATGTGTTGTTCAGCTTTCCGCTCGGCTGGCTGAGCGACTCCATGAACCGCATGCGCCTGCTTGCCTTCGGTGCGTTCTTCTGGACATTGGCAACGATGGCCTGCGGCTTTGCGCGCAATGCCTGGCAACTTGGCATCGCGCGCGCTGGTGTGGGCGCGGGCGAGGCAGCCATCGTTCCGGCCGCATGGTCGATCCTTGCAGATAGTTTTCCTACGGAGAAACGGGCCACACCGGTCAGTATTTACCTTGCCGGCCCTTATATCGGTGGCAGTCTGGCGCTGATTTTCGGCGCCGTCGTGCTCGGCCTGGTACCAGAAGTCACGCATTTCGGCGGCCTGGAGCTGGCGAACTGGCAGATGGTTTTCATCCTGGTTGCCGCGCCGGGTCTTTTGCTGGGACTGGTTTTCCTCGTCGTAAGGGATCCGGACAGACAGCTTGCAAGCCACGAAAAGGTTGAGAAGCGCAGTTTCCGCGACTTCCTCGCGTTTTTGAAAAGCCATTGGAAGATCTACGCTGGCATGTGGCTGGGGATGGGTCTCTACGTTGTCCTGCTCTACGGCATTCAGGCCGCAACACCGACCTATCTCGTGCGTGCCCATGGTTGGGAGATCGGCGAAGCGGGATACCGCTATGGGATCATCGTCCTTTTGGCGGGGACGACCAGCGTCCTGAGCGCACCGGTTTTTCATCGATGGATTTTGAAACGGACCGGCCGGGACCACGCGCTGACCATTTCAGCCGGTTGCGGTATTCTGATTGCACCATTTGGCTTCATGATTCCATTCGCGGACGAAAATACGGTTCTGCCCCTGCTCGTTATCTTGAGCTTTCTGGTCACCGTCCCGCTGCCGCTCAATACAACGACGTTGCAGCTCGTGACGCCCAATTTCTTTCGGGGCCGGGCGTCGGCTGTCACCGTCATCGCAACCAACGTCCTGGGCCTTGGCTTGGGGCCAACCATGATTGGTGTGCTCACGGATTATGTCTTCGAGGACCTGATGCTGATCGGCCATTCCATGGCCGTGCTCTTCGTCTTCTTCGGCCTGACAGCGGCGGCCTGTTTTCTGATCGGTGCCAAAAGCCTGGCCGACACGTCGCCATTAAGTACTAAAGTGCCTGCCTAGTTCAGAGGACCACCTTGCTTGCCCGTCTGTGAGGCCTATGTCAGGATAAGAAAACCAACCATGCGGTTGGGCGATGTTTGGGGAGAGTTTTATGTCGGCCGTTGAAGCCAATCCATATGCCGGAAACAGGCGATATCACGACGATTACCCGGAGATGGGGTCGGGTCCGGTATCGACCGAACCATACTATTCCGAAGCGTACTTTCAGCTTGAGAAAGAGTATCTCTTCAAGAAGGTCTGGTTGAATGCTGGCCGGGTTGAAGCGCTACAAACGCCTGGCGACTTCATCGTCAAGGATCTGCCGGTCTGCGACACGTCGGTGATCGTGGTGCGTGCGCCCAATGGTGGCCTGAACGCGTTTCACAACATGTGCTCGCACCGTGGCAACAAGATTGCCTATGACCCGGATGGGCATAACCCCAGCTTTTATTGCCGGTTTCATGGCTGGACTTATGACCTTGACGGCAATCTTCAGGATGTGCCCGACGAAGAAAACTATTTCGACCTCGACAAGTCCTGCCTTGGGTTGACGCCGGTACATGTCGATGAATGGGGCGGATTCATTTTCGTCAATGTCGATCCCAATCCGGCAGAGACCCTCCAGGAATATATGGGGGAATTGGGGGCAGGGCTGGCGGACTATCCGTTTGCCGAAACCTCGGGACAGGTGTTTACGTTTGAAACCGTGGTCAACGCGAACTGGAAGTTGGTTAAGGACGCGTTCCAGGAAACCTGTCATACGCCTTATCAGCACAATCGCTCATTGCCCGATGCCTATATTAATGAGGCCAACCCCCACACGCGGCTGATCGATATGCAGGTGCATGGCTATCACGCCCGCGCGTCACTGTTCGGTAATGTCGAACACCAGCCCAGCCCGGTGGCCAGCCGCGCCTATGGCTATGGTTCGACCATCGCGGGCGCCTCCATGGTCGATGGGGAAGAAGTTGCACCGGCGCTGGCGCCACCCCTGGTCAATCCGACCGGCAGCGCCGAGTGGTCGTTTGAGCTGAGTGTCTTCTTCCCGTCATTCTTTGTCGCCGTGACCAATGGTAGCTATTTCACCCATCAGTTCATTCCCATCGCCGTCGACAAGACGCACTGGTTTTCAACCACCTGTTATCCCGCGCCAAAGACAGCGGCCGAACGATTCAGCCAGGAATACAGCCGGGTGATGTTCCGCGATATCATGCTGGAAGACGGCCGCCAGATCGAAGAAACCCAGTCCATGATCAAGTCCGGGGCGAAGAATGAGTTCATTCTGAAAGACGAAGAACTGTTCATCCGCCAGGGCCTCTGGCAAGCGGATCAGATGATCGAAAAATATCGAGGCGCCCCGTGAGCGAGCCGCTGTTGCCGCCCGGGTTTGAAGATCTGGCCCCTTGGTGCGATTGGGCGCGCGCGAACATGACAGAGCGCAGTGACCGGCGGATCAATTCCAGTATGGAGGAGATCGAGGCATTCTATGACGCCATGCTGCCGAGGCTGGACGCGGTGCTTGAGCACCTTGCAGCGACACCGCTCGATACAATGGATGCGCAATCGGAAATGCTGATGAACTTGTCGCTCGCTATGGCTGAGATTGCGCCGGCGGTCGAGCAGTTCTTCGAGCCGACGGTGTCCTATGGTTATGACGTGACACGCTACAAGCAGGGGCCGGAGTAACGTCCCGGCGGAAGGGGGAAAAACAATGACGGAACAGGCTGTTCTCAGTGTCGAACGGGGTGCGTTCGGCACCATGCAGGAGGCTTTGGCACAGATCACCAGCCAGGGGCTGTGGCCGACGACCTATATTTCCACGCCGTCACCGGAACTGCCGGTCCACTGGCATGACACCAATATTCAGGGCTATCTGGTGAAGGGCGAAACCTACATCCTCGACGGAAACAACGAGCGTGTGGACCTGTCAGCCGGTGACAAGCTCCTACTGCCCGCAGGTTCACTCCATGCCGAGGGGACGATCACCGATGAGGTGGTCTACATTGTGGGCTTGGAAGATTGCCTCCCTTTCCAGCATGCTTTGAGAATGCTCGATCCGGCGACCTATCCCAATGCGGTGATGTTGTCACTCGATCCGGATTTTGCCGCCGAGCTGTTTGCGGCTTTGCAGGCCGCCGCACCACCACCGCCGCCCATTGGGTAGCGGCAGCAGTGTCGCTGTGTTGGGGTCACCCGAGATATGAGTATGACAGTCCGGCTGGTGAGTTTCTGAACATCTTTTCCGTATCGAAGCTGATTTTCATATCAGGAACGACCTTGATGACGACGCGGCCGTCTGTTTTTGCAAGGCCGTCGACAAAGGCGGCCGCCTGTTCTGCGCTATTGGGCCTGAGCGCGTTGGACAGCTCGCGATAGAACCACTCTTTGGTTTCATTGTCTTCGTGCACGGTTGCGGTGCCTTTGAAGGTTAGCGCCTGGCAAAGCGGGATACTGGTTCCACGGCTGGATAGGGTGATGGCAACGCGGGGTCGGGCTTCGATCGCAGGGACTCGCGCACGGCTTCGTGTCGCGGTCAGCCAGAATTTACCTTGGCGCCAGACGTAGTTCATGATCACGCCCACTGGCTCATGCTGGGCATTGGTCCACATGAATGTGCATTCAGTCTGCTTGGCGAGCAGGGTCGCCTCCTGATCGTCCGACAGTGTAAAATCACTCATGTCTTCGAATTTTTCGACGTAATCTTTTTCGGTCATGGCGCTGTCTCCGGCATCAGAAAATCATCTTCTAGAGGGACGTGCGGCTTGTTGGGTGCGGGCTTTTTTTTCGTTGTAGCGCTTTGGCACGGCAACATTGGGAAAATATCCAACGATGCGCCGGAACGCCACGATTGTCCGCGGATGGCGCAGATAGATCAGGATGCTCACCATCCAGTATATCGTTGTGTTGACCGCGGTGCCTGGCATTTCCTGTTGATAATTTTACAAGTTCAGCCGTGTTCCCCGGAAGGTCAGTTGCGCTTCACGTCCTTGAACGGCCCGGTATCGAAGCGCGGCTCCTTCGGCATATCGAGCAGCCGCTCGGAGATAATGTTCAGCTGGATTTCGTCGGTGCCGCCGGCAATTGATACTGCGGGAACCGAGACCAAAATCTCGGCGATAATGCCATCTTCCGGGCTTTCCGGTCCGGTCAGCATGGCGTCTATTCCGGTGATCGCGGTGTGTGTATCAGATGCCTGGCGTGCAACCTTGGTGGCGGCGACTTTGGTGATGGAGCCCTCAGGCCCGCGGGCCCGCCCGGCTTTTTGATCTTCTTTCAGGCGCTCTGCATACCACTGCGAGGCTTGGTGCAGGCTCAGCACCCGGGCGATTTGCTGCCGGGTGACAGGGTCGTTGATTGCGCCGGTTTCCTTGGCGCGTTTAACAATCAGGTCGACGCGTCCCGCGCGCTGCGGATACCAGATATAGGGTTCGTTTGCGACCGCGACCTCTTCGCGGAACTCGTCATAGATCCGGCCTTCGCTGGCGCCGGCTTCGTCGCGCCCACCGAACCGGTTGAACCCGGCCCGTTCATGCGCCAGCGTCGTCACCGCCACCGGCCAGCCGTTGTTTTCCTCGCTGATCATGTGTTCGGGCAGCACCACGGCGTCTGTGAAGAACACCTCGTTGAACGACGCATGTCCGTTCATCTGGCGCAACTGGCGGACTTCAACGCCGGGTTGCCGCATATCGATAATGAAGTAGGTCAGGCCCTTATGCTTGGGCTGATCCCAGTCGGTGCGCGCCACCAGCAGGCCCCATTCCGCATGGTGCGCGCTGGTGTTCCAGACTTTCTGGCCGTTGATGATCCACTGGTTGCCTTTGCGGTCGGCCCGGGTTGTCGCGCCTGCCAGATCAGACCCGCTGCCCGGCTCGCTGAACAATTGGCACCAGGCTTCCTCGCCGGTCAGGATCCCACGAAGGAATTGGCTTTTTTGTGCGTCATTACCGTGTTCCAGAAGCGTCGCGGCCGCCAGGTTGCGAACGCCTGATTTGGCTGCGCCGATGGCGCCGACGGCTTCAAATTCCTCGTTAATGGCAATCACCGCCGATGGGGGCAGGTCACGGCCGTGAAAGGCGGTCGGCCAGTCTGGTGCCGCCCATCTCGCGTCAACCAGCATGTTGCGCCATTCGATCAGGGGCCGCTCAGGGTCCCAGTTTTCTTCCAGCCAGCCCCGGACGTCGGCACGAATCTCATCGATATTGATATCCATCACTAGACTCCCATCGCCTGAAGCATGCGCTCACGGTGTTCGGCGGGTGTTCCCAGAAATACTTCCGAGCTCTTGGCCCGTTTGAACCAAAGGTGCGTGTCGTTTTCCCAGGTAAAACCGATCCCGCCATGAAACTGGACCGTCTCCTTGGCGGCGTGAAGATAAACGTCACACGCCATCGCCTTGGCCATACTGGCCGTCGCTGACGCGTCTTCACCATCGGCCAATTGCTGCGCGGCCTGATAGGCCGCGGTCTTGGCCAACTCAAGATCGACCAGCAGGTCCGCCAGCCGGTGCTTGATCGCCTGAAACTGGCCGATCGGGCGGCCAAACTGAACCCGCAATTTGGTGTATTCGACAGCGGAGTCTAAAAGCGCCTGCGCACCGCCAATCACCTCGTTCGCAAAGGCGATCAGCACCGCGTCAAATATCTCCGACAAAGGCGCGTTACCCTCGTTCCCTAGAAGGGTCGCCGGCGTATCGGTGAAGCTGATATCAGCGAGTTTGCGCGTGGGGTCCATCGGTGCCGCTGCGGTCACAGCGACACCAGCGGCGCTGGCATCCACCGCAAAGAGCGAAAGGCCTGCATCCGTCCGTCCGGCGACGATCAGCAGACCGGCGTTCTGCCCGTCGACGACAAAACGCTTAGTGCCGGTCAGTTGGTATCCGTCATCAGAGGGCGTGGCGGTTAGGTTGATGTCGTCGTCGCGCCAAAGTCCGGTGGATTCTGCAACGGCCAGTGCCGCGACGGTCGACCCGTCGGCGATACCGGGCAACAGATCGGCCTTCTGTTTATCGGTCCCTGCCAGCAGGATTGCGTAGCCGGCCATAACGGGGCTGGCCAGAAACGGCGCGCATAGCAGCGCACGGCCCT
>JANQQJ010000015.1 GCA_028284945.1 Alphaproteobacteria bacterium
CACGATTTTCTGGCGCCCGCCGGGTAACCGCAAACCGACCACCTTCGAATCCGAACTTTGCCTGCCGTTCCTGGAGCGGCATATCGAGCTGGTGAGCCCAAAAGTCATCGTGCTGCTGGGGGGGTCGGCAGCCAGCGCCGTTCTGGAAACCACGGTCGGGATCACGCGGTTGCGGGGCAAATGGGGTGACTACACCAAGGGCGGCCTTAACATCCCCGTTTTGCCGACCTATCACCCGGCCTATCTGTTGCGGCAGCCCGCACTGAAACGTGATGCATGGCGGGATTTTCTGGCGCTGAAAAATCGGTTAGGATGACACCCTAAGCCTTTGACCCATTAAGGAAACACCGTGACCGCACATGTAAATGGAAAGCGTTTCGCAGTTTGGATGACGCTGACCATGTGCCTGGTCTGGTCTGTGGCTGTGCTCGCGCAGGACGGCGAAACTACGCCGAGCCCGCATGCGGCCGTGACACCGAAAATTCTCTCCCAAGAAGACATTGCGCTCTATCAGCAGATCTTTGCGGTGCAGGAACCGGGCGACTGGAAACAGGCGGACCGGCTGATTGCCAAGTTAAGCGACCGGACATTGATGGGCCATGTGCTTTATCAGCGCTATATGCACCCGACCAAGTACCGTTCGAAATTCACCGAGCTACGCGATTGGATGGCGCTCTATGCCGACCATCCCAAGGCACAGAAAATCTATCGGCTGGCAATGCGGCGCAAGCCCGCCAAGGCGCGCGCCCCGGTGGAACCCGTCCCGTCGCGATATGAAAAACCAAAAGACGACTCCGTCGCGCCGCCGCGGATGAGCAAAAAGGAACGCGCCCGAAAACGCACGGAACAGAAACATCGGTCGGCGATTTCAAAAAACGTGCGGAAGGGTAAACCGGAAGAGGCGGAAAAACATCTGTGGGCTGCTGAAAAGTCCGGCGTGTTTACCGACGTAGAGTTCGACTCGCAAATGTCGCGTGTCGGCAAGGCGCATTACTTCAAAGGCAATATCCAAAAGGCGCTGGCGCTGGGCGCCAAGGCCGAGAAGCGATCTGGACCCGAAGTCCCGGAGGCAAGCTGGTTTGCCGGGCTCGCCGCCTGGCGCATGGGCCGCTTTGAAGACGCGGCCAGACATTTCGCCAAAGTGCCGGAATCCCATGACGCCGGCGATTGGCTCAGCGCAGCCGGTGCCTATTGGGCCGCGCGGTCGCACATCAAGGCGCGTCAACCGGATATGGTCGTGCCGATGTTGGAGGCCGCAGCCGCGTACCCCATGACCTTCTACGGTGTGCTGGCGACCCGTCACCTCGATCAGCCGCACACCTATGACTGGGCGCCGCCACATCTGACCCAGGCGGAATTCAACGAGGCCATGGGACATGGCGAAATGAAGCGGGCCATTGCCCTGGCGGAGATCGGCGACAAGATGCGCGCCGACGAAGAGGTACATTTGCTGATCCGCCGCCTGCCGCCCGGCGCCGAATACGAGCATATGTTGAAGGTAGCGGCGCATATGGATCTGACATCGTCGCAGATCACCATGGCGCGCAAGGCCCGGCGCGGACGCGGCATGTTCTTCCAATCCGCGCTTTATCCGGTGCCGGATTGGGCGCCGGAAGATGGGTTTCAGCTTGACCGGGCATTGCTTTTTGCCTTCATGCGTCAGGAATCGAACTTCACCAGTTGGGCCACCAGCCACGCCGGGGCCCGCGGCCTTATGCAGTTGATGCCCGCGACAGCAAGCTACATTCACCGCGACAGGTCGCTGCGCGGGTCGGGAAAGACCAGGCTCTACCAGCCCGAGTTCAACATCATGCTCGGCCAGAAATACATCAACTATCTGATGAAGAAGGAAACCACCCGCGGCAATCTGCTGCTGGTGATCTCGGCCTATAACGCCGGGCCCGGCAATGTCGCGAAATGGCTGCGGCGGACCAATCACGGTGACGACTGGCTGCTCTATATGGAATCGATCCCGGTGCACGAAACCCGCAATTATGTGGAACGGGTGATGGCCAATCTCTGGGTCTACCGTGCCCGGCTGGGGCAACCGGCGCCAACGCTGGATCAGATGGCGGGCGGCATGTGGCCACGCTATGACCCGGTCGATATCCGTACCGCCAGCGCCGGGCCCGGCGCACAATGAACCGGATCGACAAAAGCAAGCCCTTCATTGCAGTCAATATCGCGGTGATGACGGTCTCTGATACGCGCACCGAAGCCGACGATAAATCAGGGCAAGTACTGATCGATAAGCTGACAGACGCCGGGCATGTGCTCGGGGCACGCGCCATCGTCAAAGACGAGGTCGCGGACATCACCGCTCAGCTGCGCGCCTGGATCGACGACCCGGACATTGATGTGGTGATCTCGACAGGTGGTACCGGCCTGACCGGGCGCGATGTGACGCCTGAGGCATTCGAAGCGCTTTATGAGAAGAAGATCGAAGGCTTCGGCGAAGTCTTCCGCATGATCAGTTACGACCTGATCGGCACCTCGACCATGCAGTCACGCGCCACCGGCGGCGTAGCCGGCGGCACCTACCTGTTTGCCCTGCCCGGCTCTCCCGGCGCCTGCAAGGACGGCTGGGATGGCATCCTGAAGGACCAACTCGACTATCGGTTCAGGCCCTGCAACTTCGTTGAGCTGATGCCGCGCCTGCAGGAACATATTGATGGGCGGGGCAAGGGCTAGAGGTCTTCAGCCGTATCGACGTCCGTCAAAGTTTCGACCAGTGCATAGCGTCCGTCCATGTTGGACACCGTGTCATCAAACTCATGACCGCTGGACCAACGCACGCCATCGAAGATCTGCGGCACCGTCGGCCGGCGTTTGAGGCCGACCAGCCAGTAACCACCATCAGGCGTAGGGCCCAGCACCGCCTGTTTTGAGTCCAGGGCCTTAAACCCATCGGCAACATGACGGCGTCTGATGCCCGGGATATCGCTACCCAGAATGCAAACGGGCCCGCCAGGCATCAGGTTCATCACCCGTTGCAGCCGATCGCCCAAATCCCCCGGGCCCTGGCGCAGGCGCGGCACACCAGCAGGCCAGAACCCGTCCACGCCGGCACTCTGGTCGGGTGTGACGGCCAGCCAGGTTATCCAGCGCGGATCCCGGCTGAGCCTGCGCACCAGTTGCGTCAGATTATTTCGGTAGAACCGAAGCGCGGCGGTCTTGCCGATATCGGCGGCGAGCCGGGTTTTGACCGTGCCAAAGCGCGGCGCCTTGGCTAAGATGACCAGATGGTTGGGCAGGCTCATGAGTAGTAGATCTTAGAAATCCAGCGGTTCGGCGCATTGACGAAATGGAGCGCAAGGCAAACCATGTTGCGTGAGGACCGCCGCAGCCAACCGTCCCTGCGATAGCGCTCTGCAGAAGTGATGATGGCCGCGTCGAGCGGTTTTAACCAGCGCCTGCCGATCTTGCGCACCAGCGCGACGTCTTCCATCAGCTCCATATCCGCATAGCCGCCAACGCGGTCATAAAGTGAGCGGTGCAGCAACAGGCCCTGATCGCCATAGGGTAGGCCGAGGGCCCGGCTTCGCCAGGCAACGAGTTGTTCGAGGCGTCGGGCCTGATGGCTTTCATCGTCAAAGGCGAGCCGGAAATATCCGGCCCAGTGCTCCCCAAATGGATCATCGATCAGACCGCGCACCGCATCCTGCCATCCCTGGCCCATGGTCGAATCCGCATGCAGGAACATCAGCCAGTCACCATGCGCGGCCTTTGCGCCCGCCGCTAGCTGGCCACCCCGGCCGGGCGCCGAGTTAATCACCACCGCGCCCTCGTGCTGCGCCAGATTGCGCGTGCCATCGGTCGACCCGCCATCGGCAACCACCACCTCGTCCGCGACACTTTTCAGCGTCGTGATCAGCGCGGGCAGCCGCTCCGCCGCATTCAATGTGGGAATCACAACCGACAGCATGGCGTGAGTTTAGCGGGAGTTGAAGCTACGCGCGAATACGCAAAATACAATTTTAATTGACAAATTCATTCCGCAATATACAATTTAATTTGTTTTTTGAAGGGACTTACGGAATGTCTGTTATGGATCGCTCAGATGAAGGGCGCTTACGCGAAACGATAGAAACAAAGCTCTCAACAGTAAGGGCCAGGGATGCCCAAATTGAACAGAGTCGAAAAACAATCCGTGCCGCACGTCAGCGAATAAATGAACTTGGACTGGCAGCAGGAGCCGAGCTTCGCCGTTCGGACGTCCGCCAGGTCGAGAACCTGGCTGAAACGATCTTTCCCTTAGCCAGGGCAGTCAGACTTGTGACCAAGGGCTATCGAGCGATCCGAGAACTAATAGACGGTCTTACAAGCGCTTCGGACGCGATAAGGGAACATGGTGAATCTTCCCGGAGGGTCGATCACTTGAAAGCGCTTATCCGCGAGGAAATGCACAAGATCGAACTGGCCGAAAAACTCATACTGCAGTGGCAAGCAGACCTGATCCAACTCAACCGTGAAATTGACCGTCTTAAAGCTGAGCTCAAGCGTCTGCGATCAAGGGGCAGGCGGTATCCCCCAAAATGACCGGTGAAAGCTCGCCATCGCCAGCGGCTATTTCAGCGGCGACTGCCTGTTCTTCGAGCGTTAGCCCTGATCGCGCCTTCTTTACCTGATCTTCATCAACGTCGAGCCCGAGCCTCTGAGCGCGCAAGTACCACGACAGGTGAAGTTCTCGAAACTGCAACGAAGGGTCAACCTGGGGCAGGCACCGGATTACACTCTGTAGCGCTTCTCTATCGCCCTCGCGCGCTAGCCGCGTCAGATCGAACTGAGCATGCATCTTGGCGGCCTGACAAGCGGGCTCACCGGCATCGCAGACACCCGGCTCATAGACCCAGCGAATCTGCTCTTTAACAGCCGGGATATGGCCCGCATCCGCTGAAAAATGGAGCCAGCGGAGCGCGAGTTCCGGATCTTTCTGGAATCCCTTGTCGCCATTCTTGATAAGCCTGGCAGCGTCGAGAATTGCCTGCCCACCCCGAAGCTCAACATCTTGAAGCCAATCTACTTCAGCGCTTAACTGCGGAGGCAGGCTCCATGGCCCGGTAGCCGCATCAACAAATCCCAGCAACATGTCTTGGGACGCAAGTCCCCAGATTTGGGCAAAATCAGCGTCAATAGGAGGACCGCCGGACACGGGCTGCGGCGAACGCTCATAATCGTCACACCAAAACTCACGGTCAGATCCGGCACAAATCGCATCCAGCTCCTCACGCTGCGCGGCCTCCTCAGCATCGGCAACACGCGACCACTCCAAGAACAGGAACTCGTAGCCCATCTCTGCTATTGCCAACCGGTAAAGCTCCGTTGCCTTAGCAGCGTCCTTCTGCACCCCAGCCCCCGTCTCGTATAGCGCCCCCAAACGTGCAGCGACCAGATAACGGTATAGACTCCGAGAAAGCTCGCCGGACAGCAGGTCGGCAGCAGCAGCCGGATCGGGATCTGCACAGCGCCCTTCGATCTTCAGGACCGCGCGCTGGAACTTGAATTCCGATGGCGATGCGTTTTCCAATATCGCTCCGACACTTTCACAATCGTCCGCCTGCAGGGCGTTTGCGATCTCAATTTTCTGGCGCCACTCTTCAGGTAACGGTTCGGTCTCCAATGTCGATTCCGTGACCTCCGGGCTGGTTTCCTCCACCTCCCCACATGCCACAAGCAGCGCTAACGCGGCCGACCCCATCAGTCCGTTTTTCAACATACGCAAATCAAAACTCCTGAAATCCCGCGCTGATGCTGCCACAGGTGCTCGGGTAACGCAATATATGTTCTTGTTATGTTCTCATTCGTACGCTAAGCTTTCTCCATGGGATCAGGGTCGGAAGAACGGGCGCCTGCCGTCGTTTCGGAGGCAGGCCGGCGCGGGCGCGGCAGCATCAGCCGCGCGACCGGGCGGTTCGAGCGCTATGCGGTCGAGGCGTTCGACGATGGTTGGGGCACAGCCGATGAAGACCCGCCGCCACTGCGCACCGACGTACTGCCGGACAAGTCGAAATCCATCATCAACAAAAATACGTCACCGGATGTAGGGTTCGACCGGTCGATCAATCCCTATCGCGGCTGCGAGCATGGCTGCGTCTATTGTTTCGCCAGGCCGACACACGCCTATTTGGGGTTTTCGCCAGGGCTCGACTTCGAAAGCCGCCTGTTCGCCAAGTTCGATGCGCCGGCGCTTCTTGAAAAGGAGCTCTCGCGGCCGCGATACAAGCCCGAGGTGATCGCGTTGGGCGTCAATACAGATTGCTACCAGCCCATCGAACGCGAGCACAAAATTACACGAGGGGTTTTGGACGTACTTCGTGCGTTCAATCACCCCGTGGGTATCGTCACCAAATCACAATTGATTCAGCGCGACCTGGATATCCTGGGCGACATGGCATCGCGTGACCTGGTGACTGTCGCCATATCGCTGACGACGTTGGACCGCACCCTGGCGCGCCGGATGGAGCCCCGCGCGGCGACCCCTGCCCGCCGGGTCGACACGATCCAAGCACTCAGCGACGTTGGCGTGCCCGTCACCGTCCTAATGGCGCCGGTGATCCCCGGCCTTAATGATCATGAAATCGATGCGGTCATGACAGCGGCGGCCGAGGCCGGCGCGACCCGGGCGGGCTATGTGCTGCTGCGCCTGCCGCTTGAAATCAAAGCCCTGTTCCGGGAGTGGCTGGCCGAACACTATCCGGACCGAGCCAAGAAAGTGATCAACCTGATCCGGTCGATGCGCGGGGGCCGCGACTATAACCCCTGTTTCGGGGAGCGGATGCGCGGCACCGGCCCCTATGCCGACCTGATCGAAAACCGGTTTCTGGCGGCGTGCAAAAGGCTGGGGCTGAATGCCGCTGAGCATGCGATCGACAGCTCGAATTTCAGAGTGCCCAATAACGTTGGCCCGCAGCTGGGGTTGTTTGACCTTTAGTACAGTGCCACCCCGGCGGAGGCCGGGGTCCAAAGCAACAGTTGATCTGGATTCCGGCCTTCGCCGGAATGACGAATTGGCGCTATTGTCAACGCGCATGCCTGACTTCACGCTCGAAACAGAATTGGAATGCCGCGTTGCCGGTGTTGACGAGGTGGGCCGGGGGCCATGGGCGGGCCCGGTTATCGCCGCGGCTGTTATCCTTGACCCGGCGAACATTCCCGACGGCCTTAACGATTCCAAAAAGCTCAGCAAGAAACGCCGTGAGGCGTTGCTGCCCCTGTTATCTGACTGTGCGCTGATCGGCATCGGCGAGGCCAGTGTTGACGAAATCGACAGCATCAACATCCTGCAGGCCTCTTTCCTGGCCATGCAGCGGGCTGTTTCAGCGCTCCCGGAAATCCCTGAACACCTGCTGATAGACGGTAACAAATTACCACAAAACCTGCCCTGCCCGGCCACAGCAGTGATCAAAGGTGATGGTAAAAGCCTTTCCATTGCTGCGGCGTCCGTCGTCGCCAAGGTCGCCCGGGACCGGATTATGTCGGAATTGGGTGAGGCGTTCCCGGCCTATGGTTGGGCGCAAAACGCAGGATATGGTACGGCCCAACATAGAGACGCACTAGACCTTGTGGGCGTGAGTCCCCATCATCGCAAGAGCTTTGCTCCAATTCATCGACTCATAACTCAAGAGTCTTCTACAACTAATTGATTCTATGAATTGAATCGAATTTAAAGTGTTGACGCGAGTCGCCTCCTGACTCAGGATGCGCCGCATGGGTGGGAAATCGCGACAGACCGAAGGTACCGGCCGCAGCGGGGGCTTCCGGCTGGATTCCATCATGCAGGGGGAGTGCATCGATGTGATGCGCAGCCTGCCGGACAAGTCCGTCGACCTGATTTTCGCGGACCCGCCTTACAACCTGCAGCTCAAGAACGAGCTGCGCAGGCCCAACGACTCCAAAGTCGACGCCGTCAATGACGATTGGGATAAATTCGAAGGCTTCGCTGACTATGACGCCTTCACACGCGGTTGGCTGACAGAGGCCCAACGTGTCCTGAAAGACGATGGCGCGCTTTGGGTCATTGGGACCTATCACAACATCTTTCGCATCGGCTCCGCCCTGCAGGACCTTGGTTTTTGGATTCTGAACGACGTGGTTTGGCGCAAGACCAATCCCATGCCGAATTTCAGAGGCACCAGATTTACAAATGCGCATGAGACGCTGATCTGGTGCGCCAAGTCTGAAAGCCAGAAGAAGTACACCTTCAATTACGATGCGATGAAGGTGGCCAATGACGACCTGCAAATGCGGTCGGATTGGCTGTTGCCGATCTGCTCAGGCCGGGAGCGCCTGAAGTCAGATGGGCAAAAGGCACATGCCACTCAAAAGCCGGAGGCACTATTGCACAGGGTTATCCTGGCAACCTCCAATCCAGGCGACGTGGTGCTCGATCCATTTTTCGGATCGGGCACCACCGGTGCCATCGCCAAGAAACTGGGACGGCACTATATCGGCATCGAGCGGGAGCGCCGCTATATCGACGTGGCCCGCAAACGGATCGCCAAAGTTCGCCGCCTCGACGACGACAGCATCGCCGTCACCCAATCCAAACGGTCACAGCCGCGTGTGCCGTTCGGATCGGTTGTGGAGCGCGGATTGCTCAAACCCGGCACACTCCTTTACGACCCCAAGCGGCGACACCGGGCCAAGGTCAGGGCAGACGGATCAATTGTTGCAGCAGACGCGACAGGCTCGATTCACCGGATCGGCGCGCATGTCCAAGGCGCCAGCGCCTGCAACGGCTGGACCTTCTGGCACTACGAACATCGCGGTTCACTGGTTTCAATCGACGTTCTGCGGCAGCAAATCCGCGCGGAGATGTCAGGCGCAGCCTAACGCCGTTCATGTCTCGATACACCGTTGCTCCGCAACGGCACTCGACACGAACGAAGGGCTAAGGGCCGTTCGTTTCGAGTGGCGGGCGCGAAAAGCGACCGTTGTATCGAGAAACAGATCGGCCCTGTGCTTCTAACCCAACGCCACTTTCACCACTTTCTTCATGACGGTCGGCAACGCTTGAGTGCCAAGGTCGTCCATGGCGACCCATTGACCATCGGCCCCTTGGACGTCCTCTCCAGCGACGCCCCGCACGACATCCAGTTCCAACCGAAAATGCGTGAAAATGTGCACAACGGTGCCGTCGATCTCCTGCCAGGAGACATCGGCAGGCGCATGGCCGAAAGGGTTTCCCGCCTGTTCTGTCCAGGGACTAGAGGGCACCTCCATCATACCGCCCAGAAGGCCGCTTTCCGGGCGGCGGCGCAATAGCACCTCACGTCCGCTATCCCCTTCCCGCTCAAGCCAGAACGCGGTGCCATATCTTGTCGGTCGTTGCTTCTTTGGCTTCTTGCGGGGCAGCTCGAGTTCCAGCCCAGCGGCCTTGGCTGCACACGCATCCACCAGCGGGCACAACAAACATTTGGGCGACTTGGGCGTACAGACCGTTGCCCCCAAATCCATCATCGCCTGGGCGTAGTCACCGGACCGCTTGGATGGGGTTAGCGCCTCGGCCCTGGCGTAGATTTCGGTCTTGGAATCGGGAAGCGGTACCTCGATCGCGAACAACCGGCTGATCACCCGGTCGACATTGCCATCGACCACGGTTGCCGGTTGATCGAAGGCAATCGCCGCAATCGCCGCGCCGGTATAGCGACCGATACCCGGTAGTTTCTGGAGTTGCTGATCCGAGGCGGGGAAGACCCCGCCAAACACCTCAACGACAGCCTGCGCGCACTTATGCAGGTTTCGCGCCCGCGCGTAATAGCCAAGCCCGGCCCACTCTGTCAGCACATCATCGAGCGGGGCCGTTGCAAGCGCGTCGACCGTCGGCCACTTGCTCAAAAAACGGTCGTAATATCCTTTCACTGTGGCAACCGTTGTCTGCTGCAGCATGATCTCGCTGAGCCAGACGCTGTACGGGTCCGCCGATTCGCCAGGCTTGGCGCGCCATGGCAAATCACGCCGGTGCGCGTCATACCAGGCCAGCAGCGCCTTTTGCAGCATTTTCGGGGCGGTTTCGGTCACGGTTCCATATCCATCGGAAAATCGTTGCCACCTGAATTTGCCACTGTCAAAACATCCGTCATGGCAGCGGATCGGTCACCTTCTGAAAAAGCCAAAAAACGGGGTATCAGACGCCTTGGCGATGTTGCCCGGCCACTTCTGACACCGGCGTTGCGCAAACAGGGCTTTGCCCAACACGAGATCGTCACCCGTTGGCGGGATATTGTCGGCCCGTTATTGGGTGGCCGCTCCGTCCCAGAGCGCCTTCACTTTCCCCGTGGCAGCCGCAAGGGCGGCACGCTTACCGTGCGGGTTGATTCGGCCTTTGCACTGGAATTCCAGCATCTGACACCTCAGGTCCTGGATAGGGTCAATACCTATTACGGATACGGCGCCGTTGAAAAGCTAGCGATCCGGCAGGGACCGATTCCCCGCCCGCCCGGATCGAAGCCCCGAAAACAGGCGAAATTGACTTCGGAGATGAAGACGGATTTGGAAGAAACTTTGGCCGAAATGAAGCCCGGCCCGACCCGCGACTCGTTGAATCGCTTGGGTCAGAGACTGTTGGGAAACGCCCCAAAACCCCGCTCATAATCAGGTGATAAGGCCTATTGTGACGGTTTGCTGAACCCCCTATACTCCCACTACATGTTGTGGATAGCCATGAACCAACCTCAAAATAAACCTGTTTCGCCAGTTCTGGCCCGGCTTGCCTTTGCCGTTGCGCTGGGCTTTTCCGTCACTGCGTGCGGTGATGGCGATGCTGAACCCACCGATATGAGCGTGCCCACCGCCGGGACTGCTTCCGGTGAGACGGATGCGGCGCCAATCGAGTCTCCAGAAGGCGCCCCGGAAATCGCACTGGGCGACATGGCCGTTGGCCCGGTCGATGCGCCGGTGACGGTGATCGAATATGCCTCGTTCACCTGCAATCACTGCGCCAGCTTTCATGAAGCGACCTATAAGCGGCTGAAGCGGGAATATGTCGATACCGGCAAAATCCGGTTCATCCTGCGCGAATTCCCGCTCGACCGCCTCGCCTATGAAGCTGCCGTGCTGGCGCGCTGCGTTGGCGAAGACAACTATTTCGCCATGGTCGACAAGCTGTTCGATGAACAGGAGCGGTGGTTACCGCGGGCCAGTGGTGCTGCGGAGATTTCACGCGTTCGCGGCCTGCTAGGCGATTATGGCGAGGAGTTCGGCGTCTCCGAACAAGCCTACAAGGCCTGCATGGCAAACAAGACGCTTGAAGACCGGCTGCTCGCCCGCATCGAAGAGGGCCGGAACCGCTATGACGTTGCCGCGACGCCCACCATCGTGATTAACGGCGAAAAATACGAAGGCTCTCGCGCCTTTACCGCCATGTCGAAATTCATCAACGATTTGCTACCGGCTGAGTAGCTGAACATCGGAGCCGCTGCTTGCAGTTCAATCGTCTAAGACTGACCGGATTTAAGTCCTTCGTCGATCCGACGGAACTTTACATCGAAGAGGGGCTGACCGGGGTGGTCGGTCCCAATGGCTGCGGCAAATCGAACCTGCTTGAAGCCCTGCGCTGGGTGATGGGTGAAACCCGCCCGAAGAATATTCGCGGCGATGGCATGGACGATGTAATCTTTGCCGGCACTGCGATGCGGCCAGCCCGCAATCTGGCCGAAGTCACCCTGTTACTCGACAACACAACGCGCACCGCCCCTGCAGCATTCAACGATGCCGATCAGATTGAGCTGTCCCGGCGCATTGAGCGCGAGGCAGGATCGGTCTATCGGATGAATGGGCGCGAGGCCCGCGCCCGTGACGTACAACTGATGTTTGCCGATCTGGCGACCGGCGCCCATTCGCCTTCACTGGTTTCACAAGGGCGCATCGGCACGCTGATCAACGCCAAGCCCCGCGACCGACGGGCGATCCTGGAAGAAGCAGCCGGCACCAGTGGCTTGCACTCACGGCGCCATGAGGCAGAACTTCGGCTGAAGGCCGCGCAGAAGAATCTGGAGCGGCTGTCTGATCTGATGACTCAGATCGAGGCCCAACTCGCCAGCCTTAAACGGCAGGCACGGCAGGCGTCGCGCTACCGGACCTTGAATGACAGGCTGCGCGCGGCCGAAGCGATGATGCTGCACCTTCGCTGGCTTCACGCCACCGGCGCGCTCGAGACTGCTAAAGTGTCGTTACAGGATATCGAAAAATCCGTCGACGAACGGACGCGGACAACGGCCGTCGCCAGCAGTGCGCAGGCTGAAGCAGCCGCAAAATTGCCGCCGCTTAGAGAAACCGAGGCACAGGCTGCAGCAGCAGCGCACCGCCTGGAGGTGGCTCAGGAAAATCTTGATGCCGAAGCAGAACGCCTGAACGAGGCTATCCTTGCGCTGACCACCCGCATCGAACAGGTCGACCGGGATGGCGAACGCGAAAGTGCGATGGCCAAAGACGCTGCCGAACACCTCGAGCGTCTGAGTACGGAGCGGGAAACCCTTCTGAAAGATGAGCAGGACCAGACCCAGCGCTTGGAAGCCGCGCGCGAAACGGTTGAACGCTTGGCAGAAACAACGGTCGAGGCCGAAGATGCTCTGGATCAGCTCAACCAACAGGCGGCATCCGCGGCGGCGCGGCGTGCCGGGCTGAACGGCCAGGTTGAGTCGCTGTCCCGGCGTTCCGCCGAACTGAACGAAAAACTGGAAGCCGTCGACCGGGAACAAAAGGCCCTGGCCGAACAACTCGCAGACAATCCCGCACAGCGCGATGCGGCGCAGCGTGTCAGCAATGCCCGGGACGCTCTGGAGGATGCAAAAGCAGCCGCCCAAGACGCCCAATCAGCGGAGGGCGACGCAAAATCTACAGAAGAAAAAGAGCGCGATGCGCTGGGCGACATCAAGAGCGAGCTGCAGCAGCTTGAGGCCGAACGCGCCGCCCTGAGCGCTATCACGGGCAGCGATGACAGCGAACAATATGCGCCGATTCTTGACGACCTCCAGGTAGAGCCGGGCTACGAGACCGCCTTGGCCGCGGCGCTGGGTGACGATCTTGACCTGCCGACCGATATGGCCGCGCCGGCGTTCTGGCAATCACTGCCGGAAGCGAAGGGCGCACCGCTACCCGGTGGTGCAGAATCACTTGCAGGCAAGGTCAAAGGCCCCTCTGAACTGGCCCGCGCCCTGGCGCAGATCGGTATCGTCGATGCAGCCGACGGCGCAGCCCTGCAAGCGGGTCTGGCACCGGGACAAGTCCTGGTTAGCACCGAGGGTGACGCCTGGCGATGGGATGGCAAGACTGTGCGTTCCGGCGCAAAAAGCGCGGCAGCGGTTCGTCTTGAACAGCGCAACAGGCTTGACGCCGTGCGTGACGAGATCGATGGGCTTCAGCCAAGCCTGGAGGAGGCCCAGACATCGCTCAACGAAGCGCTTGATCGTCTCGACGGTGCGTCTGCTGACGCTCAATCGGCGCTGCACGCATTGCGCGCCGCCGAAGAGGCTCTCATTGATGCCCGCAATGCTGAAGCCCAAGCTGCGCAGGCCTTTGCCGACCAGAACAGCCGTGTCGGCGCGCTCGCGGAGACCGCAGCCCGCCTGACTGAAGACCTGACGGATACAGACCTTCGGCTTGCTGAATCAAGGCTCAGCCTTGAAGAGCTGCCCGACAGCGATGCGTTTGCAGCGCCGCTTTCAGAGGCAAGAGAACAGGTCGTGGAGGCCAGAAACGCCTTGGCTGATGCCAAGGCAACCCGCGACGGCCTGACCCGGGAAGCCAGCTTCCGGGAAAACCGGCTGCGCGCCATCACGTCGGAGACTGAGACCTGGCAACAACGCGCCAAGAGCGCAGCGGAACAACTGTTGCTGCTGGGAACCCGCCGCCGCGATGCGGAGTCTGAGTTCGAAGCGCTCAAGGACCAGCCCGCGGCATTGGAAGAAAAACGCAACAACCTGGCAGCGGAGATTGCAACAGCCACGGAAAAGCGCCGCGTCGCGACAGCGGCGCTTGCCGAAGCGGAGTCCATCCTCTCGGAACGCGATACGGCGTTGCGGACCGCCGAACAGGGCCTGTCAGAAGTTCGTGAACAGCGCGGACGCGCACAAGCCGACCTCGAACACGCCGAAGAACGACTTGCCGGCGTCAAAGCGCGTATCGCTGAAGATCTGGAGTGCCAGCCGGAACAAACCCTCGAGGTTTCCGGCCACAATACCAATAAACCCTTGCCGGAAATGGACGATGTGAACCGGCGGCTGGAACGGCTTCGCCGCGAGCGCGACACCATGGGGCCAGTCAACTTGCGCGCCGAAGAAGAGGCGTCCGAAATCCAGGAAAACCTGGATACGATGCTGGCGGAACAGGAAGATTTAGAAGCGGCCATCGCCAAGCTGCGCCAGGCCATCGCTCAGTTGAACCGCGAGGGCCGTGAGCGCTTAAAAACCGCCTTCACCGATGTGAATGAGCACTTCACCGAACTGTTCACCAAACTGTTCGGCGGCGGGCGCGCTTACCTGGAACTCACCGAGTCTGACGACCCGCTTGAGGCAGGGTTGGAGATCTACGCCAGCCCGCCTGGCAAACGCCTGCAGAACATGTCCCTGTTGTCCGGCGGGGAACAGGCGCTGACCGCGCTATCGCTGATTTTCGCGGTGTTCCTGACCAATCCGGCGCCCATCTGCGTGCTTGATGAGGTCGATGCGCCACTGGATGACGCCAATGTCGAGCGGTTCTGCAACCTGTTGCACGAGATTTCTCAGCAGACGAAAACGCGTTTTCTGGTGGTCACGCACCACCCGATCACCATGGCCAATCTCCACCGGCTGTTTGGCGTCACGATGGGCGAACAGGGCATCTCACAGCTCGTCTCGGTTGACCTTGGGCAGGCCGAACAGATGATCGCGGCGGAGTAGGCTGTACTGGCTGTTGGCACTGCCCTCCAGACGCCTGTGCATGACGGCTCCCACACAGACGCAAGAAGAACTATTTTACCCATAAAATCAGTGACTTACCCCCGTTTCGCCTTCGCTTGACAGGGTATGGGGCTGCGCCTATGGTGCACCCGCCTTTGGGGGCCGATTCGCGGCTTCTTGAAGGAGAGTCGTTTGGACGATCGAGACCAGCACGCGTCAGCGTCGGAGATTAAAGCCCGCATAGAAAAGGCTCGAGCCAAAACCAACACCGGCGACAAAGGCGATGTGACCGCCAAATCCGTCGGCATCAGGGTTGGGATCGATCTGTTTGCAGGTGTGCTCTTTGGTGTTGTTTCCGGGATTTTGCTCGATCGATGGCTGGGAACCGCACCCTGGCTGTTGATTGTGATGATGATCCTGGGATTTGGCGCTGGCATCAGGAACGTCATCCGGACGGCCGAATTGGAGAGTAAAAGGACCCGGGAAAACCATAAACCCGGGACCGAAGACTAGGGAACGCCCGTGGCCAGTAATCCACTCGACCAGTTCCGCATTGAACGCACCGTGCCCCTGGAAGCAGGCGGCATCGACATTTCGTTCACGAATTCAGCGACCTTCATGGTCGCAGCCGTCGCCGTGATCACGATCTTTATGCTGTTCGGCGCCCGCCAGCGTGCGCTGGTGCCCGGCCGTTGGCAAAGCATGGTGGAGATGAGCTACGAGCTTGTCGCCGGGATGATACGGGATACCGTTGGCCCCGAGGCCAAGCGCTATTTCCCGTTCGTCTTCACCCTCTTCATGTTCATTTTGGTCTGTAACCTGTTGGGAATGATCCCCTACAGCTTTACAGCGACCAGCCACATCATCGTCACCTTTGCATTGGCAGCCGTCATCTTCGTCGGTGTGACGATCATCGGCTTCGTCCAGCATGGGCTGGGCTATCTGCGGCTTTTTGCGCCGGAAGGCGCATCGCTAGTTATTTTGATCATCCTGATTCCGATCGAGATCATCTCCTACTTCATCCGGCCGATCAGCCTGTCGGTACGTCTGTTCGCGAATATGATGGCTGGTCACACCATGCTGAAGGTATTCGCCGGTTTTGTCGTATCCTTAGGTGCGTTCGGCTTCGTCCCCTTTGCATTCATGATCGCGTTGACCGGGCTTGAGGTCATCATCGCCATTCTGCAGGCCTACATCTTTTCCGTGCTGGCCTGCATTTATCTGAACGACGCGATCCACCTTCACTAAACCCAATCATTCAAAACCCACCACGAGGGAATTCATCATGGAAGCTGAAGCAGCAAAATTCGTAGGCGCAGGCATCGCCGCGACCGCCCTGATCGGGGCCGGTATCGGTATTGGCCTGGTGTTCGGCAATTACCTGGCCGGCGCCCTTCGCAATCCGGCCGCTGCCGCGAGCCAGACGACGAACATGTATATCGGCTTCGCGCTCTGCGAAGCGACGGGCCTGTTCGGCTTCGTCGTCTCAATGATCATCCTGTTCGGCTAAGCCGGACAGGGAGGCCCTGACATGCCTCAGATCGAGATATTCACGGTGATCAGCGACCTGTTTTGGTCGCTCAGCATGGCATCCGGCCAGGCGGCGGAGAGCAGTGGCGGCATGCCCCAGCTCGACCCGGCTGACTGGTCCACCCAGCTGTTCTGGCTGGCGGTCACCTTCGGGCTTCTCTATCTGATCATGTCCAAGATCGCCCTCCCCCGTGTGGGCGATATTCTGCGCACCCGCGAAGAGCGGATCGCCGACGATCTCGATCGCGCGGAAAACCTCAACCGGGAAGCCGACGAGGCCCTTTCAGCCTATGAAAAGGGTCTGGCCGATGCGCGAAGCAAGGCTAACGAGATTGCCGCGGAAACCCGCGCCCGCGTCAAAGGTGAGACGGAAAGCCGTCAGGCTGAAGCCGAGGTCAAGCTGAGCGCACAAGCGGCAGAGGCCGAAAGCCGGATCGCCGAAGCCCGGGCCGAAGCCATGGGCAATGTCGCCGAAATCGCAACAGCCGCAGCAACCGCGATCGTCTCACGGCTCCTCGGCAATAGTCCTGATGACACAAGCGTTTCCGGCAACGTCCGTAGCGAACTCGACAGCCGGGGGATCAAATAATGGCTGAAGAGTCCGGCAACGAACTGATCGAAAGTACCGAGCACGTCTTCGAGGACGAAGCTGCCCACGCCGAGCCTTTCTATGCCGACCCCACCTTCTGGGTCGCCGTTTCGTTCTTCGCCTTTATTGGCGTCGTGCTGTTTTACAAACTGCCAGCGATGGCGGCAAAGGCGCTCGACAAGCGTTCTGAAGACATCGCCAACCAACTGGACGAAGCCCGCAAGCTGCGTGAAGAGGCGCAGACCCTTTTGGCCCAATATCAGCGCAAGCAGCGCGATGCAGAGGCTGAAGCGCAGGACATCGTTGCCGCGGCCGAAGCAGAGGCCAAACGGACAGCAGCCGATGCCGAACAGGCTCTTGAGGCCAGTATCGCCCGGCGCGAACAACTGGCCCGCGATAAGATTGCGCAGGCAGAAGCAGCGGCTGTCAAAGATGTGCAGGCTGTAGCGGTCGATGTCGCGACCGAAGTCGCCCGCAAGCTCATCGCCGAAGGACTGGCCCCTGAAAAAGCCGGTGAACTTGTCGAAGAGTCGATCAGGGACCTGCCGAAGCACCTGCACTAGAGCAAAACCAGCTTAGTTGGAATCGCTGAGCTCCAACTAAGCTGGTAAATTTGCTCTAGAAACCAATAGATTAGATCATCTTTATCTGTTGAGCTGGAGCGCCGTCCGCTTCCAACTCAACAGATGATGAT